>NZ_JAVDSG010000001.1:4947500-6147500 GCF_031455225.1 Saccharothrix longispora | reverse complement strand
GGTTCCGCGAGGCCGTGGAGCTGTGGCGCGACACCGGCGCGAAGGACGAGGAGGCCCGCACGTCGCGCCGGCTCGGCCACGCCGAGCGGGACCGCGGCGACGTGCCCGCCGCCCTGGCCGCGCTGGAGCGGGCGGCGGAGCTGTTCGACGGCCTCGACCCGGCGGAGGCCGCCGCGGTGCGCGAGGAGGTCGACCGGCTGTCGCCGGCCCGTCACGGCAGGTGATCCCACGGGTAGACTGGCGGTGGTCGTTCCGGGACGGGTCGCCGGTGGGGGAGGGCTCGTTGACTGCTGAGTTCGGGGTGCTCGGCCCCCTGTCCGTCCGGTACTCGGGGACCCCGGTGACCGTGCCCGCGGGCAAGGCGCGCGTGCTGCTGGCCTCGCTGCTGCTGCGCGCGGGCGAGGTCGTGCCGGTGGACGACCTCGTGGCCCGGCTGTGGGACGGCGGCGCGCCCGACCCGTCACGGGCACGCGCCACGCTGCACATGACCGTCACCCGGCTGCGCCAGGCGCTCGGCGCGGCGAACGTGGTCCGCACCGCGCCCGGCGGGTACGTCGCCGAGGTCGCCCCCGACGCCCTCGACCTGCACCGCTTCCGGTCGCTCGTGCGGCGGGGCCGGTACGCCGAGGCGTTGGCGCTGTGGCGCGGCGAGCCGCTGTCCGACGTGCGGTCCGACGTGCTGCACGCGGAGGACGTGGCGCCGCTGCACGAGGAGCGCACCGCCGCGCTGGAGCACCGCGTCGAGGCCGACCTCGCCGCCGGCGCCGCCCGGGACCTGGTGGCCGAGCTGCGCTCGCTGGTCCGGCTGCACCCGCTGCGGGAACGCCTGCACGGCCAGTTGATGCTCGCGCTGTACCGGTCTGACCGGCAGGCCGAGGCGCTGGCCGCCTACCGCGCCGCGCGCCGGGTGCTGGCCGCCGAACTGGGCGTCGAACCGGGCCCGGCGCTGCGGGAGCTGCACGAGCGCATCCTGATCGCCAACCCCGACCTGGCGCCCGCGCCGCCAGCCCGGTCGGAGCCGGTCGCCGTGCCCCACCTGCTGCCCGCGCGCAGCCCGCACTTCGTGGGCCGGGAGGACGAACTGGCCGAGCTGTCCGCGCACGCCCGGCGCGCGGCGGGCCCGGGGCTCGTCGTGATCAGCGGCACGGCGGGCGTCGGCAAGACGACGGTGGCCGTGCACTGGGCCAACCAGGTCGCCGACTCCTTCCCCGACGGCCGGCTGTACGTGAACCTGCGCGGCTTCGACCCGACCGGTGAACCGGTGCCGACCGGCGAGGCCGTCCGCGGTTTCCTCGACGCGTTCGAGGTCCCGCCCGCCCGCATCCCGGCCACCACCGAGGGCCAGCTCCGGCTGTACCGGGACGCGGTCGGCGACCGGCGGCTGCTGATCGTGCTGGACAACGCCCGCGACGTCGAGCAGGTGCGCCCGCTGCTGCCCGGCGGTTCGCGCTGCTTCGTCGTCGTCACCAGCCGGGACCGGCTGGCCGGGCTGTGCGACACCGAGGGCGCCCACCCGCTCACCCTCGACATGCTCGACGACGCCGAGGCGCGCACCCTGCTCGCCCGCAGGCTCGGCCGGGACCGCCTGGAGCAGGACGAGGCCGCGACGGACGCCCTGGTCGGGCACTGCGCGGGCCTGCCGCTGGCGCTGGCCGTGGTGGCCGCGCGCGCCGCCGTGAACCCGCACTTCCCGATCGGCCTGGTCGTCGAGGAGCTGGCCGACGAGCAGGACCGGCTCGACTTCCTCGACGCGGGCGACCCGGACGCGAGCGTCCGCAACGTCTTCTCCTGGTCCTACCGGCACCTGGGCCCGGCCGCGGCCCGGCTGTTCCGGCTGCTCGGCAGGCACCCCGGCGTGACGCTGTCCACGCCCGCCGCCGCCGCGCTGGCCGGCGTGCCGCTGCCCGGGGCGGTCGCCGCGATCGAGGAGCTGACCCGCGCGCACCTGCTGTTCGAGCACGGCCCCGACCGGTACTCCACCTACGACCTGCTGCGCTGGTACGCGGCGGAGCTGTCGGCCGCCGAGGACGCCGACGCCGACGAGGCGGCCGACCGCGTCCTCAACTGGTACCTGCACACCGGCCACCGGGCCAAGCGGTGGATGACGTCGGACTACGTCGAACCCGGGCTGCCGGTGCTCGACGGCGTGCGGCCGGAGGAGTTCGACTCGTTCGAGGCCGCCACCGCGTGGTTCGAGGCCGAGCACCTGAACTTCGTGCTGCTGGCGCGCGCCGCCGCCGACCGCGGCCGGTGCGAGTACGTGCCG
Organism: Saccharothrix longispora; assembly: GCF_031455225.1. GTDB lineage: Bacteria > Actinomycetota > Actinomycetes > Mycobacteriales > Pseudonocardiaceae > Actinosynnema > Actinosynnema longispora. The sequence goes on along the minus strand of NZ_JAVDSG010000001.1, from coordinate 6,145,234 downwards.
CAGATGTCGGTCGTCTCGTGGAACTTCCTCAACACCCGGTCGAAGTGGGCCGAGATCCTGTCGCTCGGCCGGCTGGGCGTCGAGGCGGCCCGGCGCCTCGGCGACGCGCACGCGGAAACGGTGACCCGCATCAACCTGAGCAGCGTGTGCGGCAGGCTCGGCCGGTTCGACGAGTCGATCGCGCACTCGACGCGGTGCGTGGAGCTGAGCGAGGCGCACGGCGACGACCGCATCCTGCGCAAGGCCCTCAACAACCTCGGCATGGCGCACAGCGCGACCGGCCGCAACGACCTGGCCGTCGACTGCCTGCTGCGCGCCCTGGAGATCTGCCACCGCCAGGAGGGCAGGCCGGGGGAGAGCATCCTGCTGGACACCCTCGCCACGATCCACCGCGCCGACGGCGAGCGCGAGCGGGCGCTGGAGTGCCTGGAACGCGCGCTGGACCTCAACCTCGGCGCGGGCGACCGCTACTCGGCCGGCATCAACCTCGCCAACCTGGGCCTGATCCACCTGGAACTGTCCGACCCGGACGCCGCGGCGCTCGCGCTGGACCGCTCCCTGGAGCACAGCCGGGCCGTCGGCGACCGCCACAACGAGGCGCTCGCGCTGACCCGCCTGGGCGACGTCCGGCACGCGGCGGGCGACACCGCCACCGCCCGCCGCCACTGGCGCGACGCGCTCGTCGTCTTCCGCGAGCTGGGCGCGCCGGAGATGCGCGAGCCCGGCGAGCGCCTGCTCGCCCACGGCACGTCCGTCGGGTGAGGCCGCCCGTTCGTAGGATGGGGCGCGGGGAGGGGTTCGTGATCAGGTTCAACGTGCTCGGACCGCTGGAGGCGTGGTACGGGGCCGAGCCCGTGGCGGTTCCCGCGGGCCGCGCCCGCGTGCTGCTCGCCACCCTGCTCCTGCGCGCCGGCCGACCGGTGACGGCGGAGGAGCTCGTCGACCGCCTGTGGGACGGCGGCGCACCCAACCCGGACCGCGCGAGGGCCACCCTCCAGATGGTCGTCCGGCGGCTTCGCCAGGCCTTGGGCCCGGCGAACGTGGTGCGCACGACCACCGGCGGCTACCTCGCCGACCTCCCGCCCGACGCCCTGGACCTGCACCGCTTCCGCGCCCTGGCCGAGCGGGGGAGCTTCGCCGAGGCGCTGCGGCTGTGGCGCGGCAGACCGCTGTCGGACGTGCCGTCGGAGGTCCTGCACCGCGACGACGTCGAGCCGCTGCTGGAGGAGCACCTGGCGGTGCTGGAGCGGCGCGTCGACGTGGACCTGGCGGCCGGCCGCACCGACGGGCTCGTCCCCGAGCTGCGCGCGCTGACCCGCGAGCACCCGCTGCGCGAGCGGTTCCGCGGCCAGCTGATGCTGGTCCTGGCGGGCTCCGGTCGACAGGCCGAGGCGCTGGCCGAGTACGCGGCCGCACGGGCCGTGCTCGCGGACGAACTGGGCGTCGAACCGGGTCCCGCGCTGAGGGCGCTGCACGCCGACCTGCTCGCCGGGGACGGCCCGTCGGGCAGGTCGCGCGACCACCTGCCGCGCGACCTGCCCGACTTCACCGGTCGGGCGGAGGAGCTGGCGGAGGTCGCGCGGGTCGCCGACCGCGGGCTGGTCTGCGTCGTCGACGGCATGGCGGGCGTCGGCAAGACCGCGTTCGCGGTGCACGCGGCGCACCTGCTCGCCGACCGCTACCCCGACGGCCGGTTCTGCATCGACCTGCACGGCTACACCGACGGGCGGGCGCCGCGCGAACCGGCCGACGCGCTCGCCGTGCTGCTGTACTGCCTCGGCGTGCCGCGCGAACGCGTCCCGGTCGACCTCGACGAGCGGATCGCCCTGTGGCGCGCGGAGACGGCCACCCTGCGCGCCGTCGTGGTGCTCGACAACGCGTTCGACGCGGCCCAGGTCCGCGAGCTGCTGCCGACCTCGACCGACTGCCTGGTGATCATCACCAGCCGCCGCAGGCTGGTCGGGCTCGACGGCGGCCAGGCCCTGTCCTTGCCGGTCCTGCCCCGCGCCGTGGCGGCCGATCTCTTCCGGCGGTTGGCGGACCGCGCGGCGATCGACGACGCCGCCCTCTCCGACCTGGTCGACATGTGCGACCGGCTCCCGCTGGCGATCCGGCTGGCGGCGGCCCGGCTCAACCACCGCACGTCGTGGACCGCCGAGCACCTGGCCGACCGGATGCGCGACGAGCGGTCGCGGCTGCGGGAGCTCGCGGTGGACGACCGGGACGTCGCCTCGGCCTTCGCGGTGTCCTACCGCACCCTCGACGACGTCCGGCGGCGCGTGTTCCGGGCGTTGGGTCGCCACGTCGGCGAGGACGTCGACCGGTACTCAGGCGCGGCGCTCGCCGACCTGCCCGTGCCGGTGGTCGACGAGGCGCTGGGCGCGCTGGTCGAGGCCAACCTGGTGGAGGAGCCGCATCCCGGCCGGTTCCGGCTGCACGACCTCGTCCGCCAGTTCGCCCAGCAGACCGCCCGGAGCGCCGCCGAGGCCGGCGACGACGCGGTGCCGCGCCTGCTCGACTACTACCTGGCGGCGGTGCACGCCGGTGACCAGGCGCTCTACCCGAACCGGCCGCGCCTGGCCGTGCGCACGCCGCCCGCGACGGTGGAGCTGCCCGCGTTCACCCAGGTCGCGGAGGCCGTCGACTGGTTCGAGTCGGAACGCGAGAACATCGCCGCCGCCGTCCGGCACGCCGCCCGCGCCGGGTTCGACGAGCACGCCTGGCAGCTGCCCTACCTGCTGTGGGGCTTCTACTACCACGGCGGCCACGTCGCCGACTGGATCGAGACCCACCGGATCGCCTTGGACGTGACGACCCGGCTGGGCGACGATCGGGTGCGGGCTCGCGTTTTGAGCGGGCTCGCGGGCGGCCACTGGGCGTGCGGGCAGAACGAGGAGGCCCTGGACCTGTACCTGGAGGCGCACGCGCTGATGGAGGCAGGCGGGGAGTTCGAGCCGGCGTCCGTCCTGCTGGGCAACATCTGTGCGGCCCTCGACCACCTCGGCCGCGTCGAGGAAGGGCTGGAGCACGCCGAGCGCGGGATGCGGCTCCAGCGGGAGCTGGGCTACACCCGGCAGCTCGCCTCGACCATGCGGAACGCGGCATCGGCGATGAACCGCCTCGGTCGGGGCGAGGAGGCCGTCGAGCTGTACGCGGAGGCGGTCGAGGTGAGCAGACGGGCGGGCAACCTCCACCAGGCGGCCACCGTGCTCATCGAGGCGGCCCGCGCGTTGAGCGCCCTCGCCCGGCACGACGAGGCGCTCGACGCGGCGGTCGAGGGCCTGCGCGAGCTGGAGTGCCAGGCGGACGCCACCGCCACCGCGGAGGCCGCCTGCGTCGTGGGGAACGTGCACCTGAGGGCGGGGCGGCTCGACGAGGCGATGGAGTACTTCCACCGGACCCTCGGCACGCTCGACCAGGCCACCATCCCCTGGGAGCACGCCGCCGCGCTGACCGGTATCGCGGAGGGCCTCGACCGCCGGGGCGACCGGTCCGCCGCCGTCGCCCACCTGCGCCGCGCGATCGACCTCTACGACCGGTTGGGTGGCGATCGCGCCGACGAGCTCAGGGCCCGCCTGCGGCGCTGGGATGAGCCGGGTTAGCCGACGGGCGGCCCGCGCCGTGGGGTATGCATATGCGGGCAGGCGGACCCCGGCCGACGAGGGGATGACGGATGACCTTGCACGTGGCGGTGGACTTCGGCACGTCCAGCACCTGCGTCGCCATGTCGCTGAACGGCCGGGAACCGCAGGTCGTGGTCGTCGACGGTCAGCCGATCGTGCCCTCCGCCGTGTTCGCCGCGGCCGACGGGACGCTGTTCGTCGGGCAGGAGGCGGAGCGGCAGGCGGCCGTGGACCCGGCTCGCTACGAGCCCCACCCGAAGCGCCGGGTCGACGAGGGTGAACTGCTGCTCGGCACGTCCGTGCTGCCGGTCGTGGACGTGGTGCGCGCCGTGCTGGCGCGGGCCGTGGACGAGGCGCGGCGGGTCGCGGGCGGCGCGCCGGTCGACCTGCTCGTGCTCACCCACCCCGCCGACTGGGGCGCCATCCGCACCCGCGTGCTGCTCCGGGCCGGGCGCGGGTTGGGCCGGGACGTCCGGCTGGTGCCGGAGCCCGTCGCGGCGGCCGTGTTCCACTCCGCGTCGCACGCCGTCCGGGACGGCGCGGCGCTGGCCGTGCTCGACCTCGGCGGCGGCACGGCGGACGCGAGCGTGGTGGTCCGCCGGGGCGGGGCGTTCCAGGTCCTCGCGACCAAGGGCGATCCCGGCTTCGGCGGCGCGGACGTCGACCAGGCGCTGCTGGAGCACATCGGCTCGCTCGTCGCGCCCGGCGACCCGGAGGCGTGGCGGCAGCTCGTCGAGGGCCGCGAGCTGATCGACCGCCGGCGTCGGCGGGTGCTGCGGCAGGACGTGCGGGGCGCGAAGGAGACGCTGTCCCGGCACGCCTACACCGACGTGCCGATGCCGCCGCCGTTCCCCGACGCGCACGTCACCCGCACCGACCTCGAACGCCTGGTCACCACCCCGCTCACCCGGGCCGCCGCGCTGGTGGTCACGGCCGTGCGCGACGCCGGCCTGGAACCGCGCGGGCTCGCGGGCGTGTTCCTCGTGGGCGGGTCGAGCCGCATCCCGCTGGTGGCCCGGCTCGTGCTGGAGCAGTCCGGGGTGGTGCCCACGAGCATCGACCAGCCGGAGACGGTGGTCGCGCGCGGCGCGCTGCGGGCCGTGCGGGTGGACCCGCTGCGCACCGGGGCGATCCCGCCGCCGGGCCAGGGCGACGTGACGCAGAAGATCATCGGCGACCGGACCCGCAAGATCACCCGGAAGATCACCGCGCCGTCGCCGCCGGCCGGCTTCCCCCGGCCCGTCCACTTCGGACCGCCGCCGCTCCCGCCGCCGCCGCCACCCCGGCGCGGGCGGAACCGCCTGCCGCTGGTCGTGCTCGGCGCCGTGGTCGTGCTCGCGGCCGTCGGCGGGTCCGTGGCGTACGCGCTGAGCCGGGACGGCGACGGCGGCACCGCGCAGCCGACGAGCACCACCACCACCACGACGACGTCCTCCGCCGCGACGTCCTCCTCGGCGGGCAAGACGATCGCCCAGTACGACTACAGCTTCACCGCGCCGGTCGGCTGGCAGCAGACCGGCGGCCAGGTCGAGACCCGCAAGGTGCTGCTCAAGCCCGACTCGGCGGACCTCGACCTGGACGTCATCGCGGTGCAGGAGCAGAAGCTGGCCTACGACGCCACCGCCGACCGCGCCCGCGCCGAGACCGAGCTGCGCACGCTGTACGACCAGGGCGCGAACCTGTCCGGTTTCGACGCTTCAGCCGGTTTCGCGGGCAAGGATGTCGTCTACTACCGGGAAGCGGCGGGCGCGGCGACCATCGAGTGGTACGTGCTGTTCGAGGGCTCGGTCCAGGTCAGCGTCGGGTGCCAGTACCCGGAGGACGGGCGCGACCGGGTCCGACCCGCGTGCGAGCAGGTCGTGCGCACGCTCACCGTGACCGGTTAGACCGTGACCAGCCGTACCGTGACCAGCCAGACCGCGACCGGGCCGCGCCCCGGCCGGCCGAACACCGCGTGGGGGTTGTGATGACCGGCATCCCGGAGGCCGTGGCCAGGTTCCGCTCGGACCTCGACGCGGCGGTGACCAGGGCCCGCCGCGCCGCCGCCGAGGCGGGCGCGAGGACCGCCGCCCAGCGCGACCGGAACCGGGAGCTGGCCGAGCGGGCGCGCGAGCGGCGCGTGCGGCCCGACGGGCACGCCCCGACGTCCTCGGACGTCCAGCGCGTCGCCACCGGGTTCCGCGAGCACCGGGGGTTGCCGGTCGAGGAACTGCCCACCGGTGTGGAACTGCTCACTCCGCCGGTGGAGAAATCGCGCGAGCAAACGGACGCGAATGCAAATCCGGTTCCTTCGCCGCCGTTCTCGGGTTCTCGTCCGGCGGCGGGTCCCAGCGGCCAACTCCCGTCCCGCACCGACGATGACGAGGACTTTTCGCAAGCGCGAATCCTCTACTGACCCGAAGGTGCGTTTACTACCGCAACTACTTCGGAGGAAGTCGCGACACGGCGGAACCGTTCGTGGGAGGGTCTGCGTCGGAAGAGGCGTACGGACCAAGAACGCCTGATCGACGACCTAGGGGGTCACGCCCGATGAGCGGTTACGCAACCGGTGTTCCGGAGCTCCAGAACGCGGCTACCGACATCATGAACGTGAACGACCAGACCCAGGCCACGCTGAACCAGCTCCGCAACACGATCGACGCCGTGAGCGGTGCGTGGCGGGGTAGCGCGGCCGACGCGTTCAAGAACCTGATGGACCGCTTCAACACCGACGCCGCGAAGCTCCAGGAGGCGCTCGTCTCCATCGCCGAGCAGATCAGCGGCGCGACGCAGACCTACGTGCAGCAGGAAGAGGAGCAGGCCGCGGAGATGTCGAACATCATGGGTCGCCTCGGCGGCTGATGTTTTCCCCCGCGTTTTCCTCAGCTTCACCGGTAATACCTCTTCTGCTTGATACGACTTCCGAGGGGAAATCATGAACGACGAGATCAAGGTTGACTTCGGCGCGCTGTCCACGGCCGCCGGCGACATCCAGGGCCAGGCCAGCCAGGTGCAGCAGCAGCTCGACGAGCTGAAGGACCGCATCAACCCGGTCATCGCCCAGTGGCAGGGTGCGTCGTCCGACGCGTACAACGTCGCGCAGAACAAGTGGAACGAGTCGGCCGCCGGCCTCCAGCAGGTGCTCGCCGCCATCGGTACCGCCGTCGCCTCCGCGAACGACGCGTACAACGCGGCGGAGCGGAAGAACGAGGGCCGCTGGGGCTGAGTCCGGCCCCACCGCGCATCGCGGGCCCCGGGACCCACGTGGTCCCGGGGCCCGCGCACGTGTGACCCGCACCACCCCGGCCGCTCGCGGGCGACGTCCGCGAGCGGTTCCGGAACCGGGTTGACCGGGGGCCGTTTTGACCGCCCCGATCCCACCCGGTATCTTCCTACGTTGTTGTGCGGTACCCGGTGTGCACCATGCGCGCCTCGTGTTCTGGTCCTCTGCCCACCTGGGGTCTCTGGCCTGAGCAACCGCCGCAATGACCCCAGACGCAAGTTGACGACGAGGTAGACCCGTGCGCACGTACAGCCCGAAGCCCGGCGAGGTGACCCGAGCCTGGCACGTGATCGACGCCCAGGACCTGGTGCTCGGTCGGCTCGCCACCCAGGCCGCGACGCTGCTGCGCGGCAAGCACAAGCCGACTTACGCCCCCCACGTTGACACCGGTGACTTCGTCATCGTCATCAACGCGGACAAGGTGGCGTTGACCGGCAAGAAGCGTGATCAGGAGTTCGTGTACCGGCACTCCGGCTTCCCGGGCGGCCTGCGCCAGCGCTCGTTCGGCGAGGTGCTCGACACCCGCGCCGACCGGCTGGTCGAGAAGGCGATCAAGGGCATGCTGCCCAAGAACCGCCTCGGCCGCGCGATGGCCGGCAAGCTCAAGGTCTACACGGGCCCGAACCACCCGCACGCTGCGCAGCAGCCGCAGCCGTACGAGATCAAGAAGGTCGGCCAGTGACCGAGCCGCAGCAGACCGAGGACACCGACGTGACGACCCCTGAGGCCGAGCTCGACGCCGTCGAGACCGACGCCGACGAGACCGCCCCCGAGGCTGTCGAGGGCACCGAGGCCGACGCCACGGAGGCCGGCGACGCCGAGGCCACCGACGCCGTCGACGCCGACGCCGACGTCGTCGAGGCGGAGGGTGACGCCGACGCCGAGGGCGCCGACGACACCGACGCCGAGGCCGCGACCGTCGTGCGCCACACCCTGAACGCGGGTGCGCACCACCTCGCGCAGACCGTCGGCCGCCGCAAGCAGGCGATCGTCCGCGTGCGGCTCCTCCCCGGCACCGGCAAGTTCACCCTGAACGGGAAGTCGATGGACGACTACTTCCCGAACAAGGTGCACCAGCAGCTCATCCGCGAGCCCCTGGTGACGACGGAGAAGCCGGAGACGTTCGACGTCATCGCGACCCTGCGCGGCGGCGGCACCACCGGCCAGGCCGGTGCGCTGCGCCTCGCGATCGCGCGTGCGCTGATCGCCGTCGACTCCGAGGACCGCCCGGTGCTGAAGAAGGCCGGCTTCCTCACCCGTGACCCGCGGGTCAAGGAGCGGAAGAAGTACGGTCTGAAGAAGGCCCGCAAGGCGCCTCAGTACAGCAAGCGCTGACCCCACCCGGGTCCGCGAGCACCACCCCGCGGGAGCAGCCAGTTCTTCGTTCTTCGTCGAACTGCTGCTCCCGCGGTGTTTTTTCCAGCGAGAGTCCTGTCAGTCCGTTCCGCCAGCCCAGTGTTGCGCACTTCACGTGGAGGTCACGGCGATCATGCCCCGCCTGTTCGGTACCGACGGCGTACGCGGTCTCGCCAACGCGGACCTGACCCCCGAGCTGGCGCTGGCGCTGGCCGCTTCCGCGGCGCGCGTGCTGGCCGAGCACGACCGGTCGCACCGCCCGGTCGCCGTGGTCGGCCGGGACCCGCGCGCCAGCGGCGAGATGCTGGAGGCGGCCGTGGTGGCGGGTCTCACGTCGGCGGGCGCGGACGTGCTGCGCGCGGGCGTGCTGCCCACGCCGGCCGTGGCCTACCTGGTGTCCGCGCTGGGCGCCGACGTCGGCGTGATGATCTCCGCGTCGCACAACCCGATGCCCGACAACGGCATCAAGCTCTTCGCCGCGGGCGGGCACAAGCTGCCCGACGCGGTCGAGGACGAGATCGAGCAGAAGATGGGCGAGCGCCCGTACCGCCCGACCGGCGCCGGCATCGGCCGGGTCCGCGACATCGAGGACGCCGAGGGCCAGTACGTGCAGCACCTGGTCAAGGTGACGCCGCACCGACTGGACGGCCTGAAGGTCGTCGTGGACTGCGCGCACGGCGCCGCGTCCGTCGCCGCGCCGGACGCCTACCGCCGCGCGGGCGCCGAGGTCGTGGAGATGCACTGCGCGCCGAACGGCCTGAACATCAACGACGGCGTCGGGTCGAACCACGTTGCGCTGCTGCGCGCCGCCGTCGTGGAGCACGGCGCGGACCTGGGCATCGCGCACGACGGCGACGCGGACCGCTGCGTGGCGGTCGACGCCGACGGCAACGACCTGGACGGCGACCAGGTGATGGCCGTGCTGGCGCTGGGCATGAAGGAATCCGGTGAGCTGACCGACGACACGCTGGTCGCCACCGTCATGAGCAACCTGGGCCTGCACATCGCGATGCGCGAGCACGGCATCGCCCTGAGGACCACGGCCGTGGGCGACCGGTACGTGCTGGAGGAGCTGCGCGCGGGCGGGTTCGCGCTCGGCGGCGAGCAGTCCGGGCACGTCATCCTGCCCGCGCACGCCACCACCGGCGACGGCCTGTTGACCGCGCTGCGCCTGATGGCCCGCATGGCCGAGACGGGCAAGCCGCTGGCCGAGTTGGCGTCGGTGATGCACCGGCTGCCGCAGGTGCTGCTGAACGTCGTCGTGGCCGACAAGGCCGCGGTGGCGACGGACGCCGCCGTGAAGGAGGCCGTGGCCGCCGTGGAGGCCGAGCTGGGCGACACCGGCCGGGTGCTGCTGCGCCCGTCGGGCACCGAGCAGCTGGTCCGGGTGATGGTGGAGGCGGCGACGCACGAGCTGGCCGAGTCCGCCGCGCAGCGCCTCGCCGGTGTGGTTTCCTCGGTGCACTGACGTCTCACGCCCGGGGGTCCGCATGGTGCGGTTCGGTTACGCCTCGATGGCGATCATCGCGCTGGTGGTGATCGCCGTCGTCGTGCTCGTGGTGGTGCTGGTGAAGAAGGGCCGGAACAGGCCCGGTCCCCAGCCGCCGCACGGGCACCCCGGTCAGCCCCACGGGCAGCCGTACGGCCCGCCGCAGGCAGGTCCGCCGTACGGCCCGCCGGGACAGGCAGGTCCGCCGTACGGCCCACCGCCCGGCCGGCCGCCGTACCCGCCCGGTCAGCCGCCGCAGCCGCCCCGGCAGGGGTGACCCACCCGGTCGTCCACACGTGCGACGAGACCGGAAAGGCGTCCGGGCAGTCGCGCGAGCTGCCACGATGGGAACCACGAGCCGCACGCCCGCGTCGTACCGGGCGAGTCGGTCGAGAGGGTCGTGGCCTTCGTGCCACGGAGGGGAGTGGATCGCCGTGGCCGGTTACGGCACCAGTACCGAGGCGATGCGTAAAGCCTCGAAGGGCATTTCCGATGCCGCCAAGGACACGGCCGACGAGCTGAAGAAGGTCGGCCAGACCGAGACGATCTCCCGCGACTTCGGCGAGGCGCACCAGCAGCACTTCGCCAAGTACAAGACGGGGATCGACAACTTCGGCAAGGGCATCGCGAACATGACCGGCGTGCTGGCCGGGTTCGCCGGGAAGATCGGCTCCGGCGCCGCGACCTACGACGACGTCGAGTCCACCAACGCGGGCAACGTGGGGAGCCAGTACTGATGGCGACGCCGAGCTGGGACGACGTCAAGGCGGTCCTCGACGACCCGAACGTGTCGGAGGACAAGAAGGCGGAGCTGATGCACGCCTACGTCTCCGACACCGCGCCGTGGAACATCCCCGACGACGCCAACGCCTACAAGGACCGCTACGACACCTCCAGCTTCTGGAACTGGGGCGACGGCGCGTCCGCGGACGACGGCCTCCAGAGCCGCTACGACGAGGCCAAGGCCGAGGGCGAGTCCAACAGCTACAACTCCCGCGAGCAGACCAAGGCGGTCGAGGACGGGCAGGCGTCCCTGGACGGCTCGCAGGCCCCCACCTCGGCCGGCACCGGCGTGAAGCTGTCCGACGAGCTGTTCGACGCGGGCAAGGCGGGCCTGAAGGTCTTCGAGAAGTTCGAGCCCATCTGGAACAACCGGCCCGGCGACTGCGTCGGCAACACGCACTCGCTGAACATGGCCGAGCACGTCAACAGGCCGTACGACGAGCAGCGGGGGATCAACTTCCACAAGCTGCTCATGGAGGCCGACGAGTTCAGCGGCGCGAAGTCCCGCGTCGACGAGATGAAGTCGGACGTGGACACGCAGCTCAACGCCCTGTACGGCGAGTGGGACGGCGCGGCGTCCCAGGCGTCGCGGGAGCACTACAGCGGTGAGATCGTGCCGAAGATCACCGAACTGGGTGACGCCCTGAACGGGGCCGCCGAGCTGACCCGCACCGCCGTCAGCGGCGTGTACGAGCTGTGCAAGGGCAAGGCCGACGAGGTGCTCGGCATGTACCGGGAGCAGATCGGCCAGGCGGACACGTTCATGGCGGAGAAGGTCGTCTCGTTCGCGCGCGGCGAGGGCGACTACTCCAAGGACCGGGTGCTGGAGATCGCGGGCTGGGTCGACTCGAAGACCGGCAGCAACATCGCGGACCGCATCCACTCCGACGACTGCTCGCTGAACGACGAGAACCGCGACTACGCGATCAACCAGTGCAAGAAGTGGATCAGGGACTCGTTCAACACCGAGTTCTGGGCCCTCTACGAGCAGTTCAAGCAGTGCTGCGCGGAGACGAAGACCTCCGTCGACGCGCAGTGGGACACCCTCGCCAACTACATGGCCGAGTTCGAGAGCCCGTTCCCCGAGCCCTCGTCGGGGCAGGGTGACGACGGCACCGGCACGGGCGGCGACGGCACCGGCGGCGGCACCGGCACCGGTGGTGGTGGCGGCACGGGGTCGGGCGGCGGCACGGGTGCCGGCGGCGGTGGCGGCATGCCCAGCGGCGGTGGCGGCAGCGGGAGCGGTGGTGGCGGCGCCATGCCGGAGATCCCGAAGCCGGAGAACCCGCTCGACAAGGACGGCGACGGCAAGCCCGACGGGATCGAGGTCCCGGGCGACACCGACGGGGACGGCAAGCCCGACGACCTCGACGGCGACGGCAAGCCGGACGACCAGCAGGGCGGCAAGCCCGACGGCCTCAAGGGCGAGGAGGAGAACCCCGAGACCGTCACCATCAAGAGCGGCGACAACGAGATCAGGATCACCGAGCCGGACGCGAACGGCCACGTGAGGATCACCGTCGACACGCCGCAGAGCGAGCCCAAGACCTACGACGTCGACTTCAGCGACAACCCCGACGCGCTGAAGGCCCTGATGGGCCAGAACGGCGGCACGGCGCTGGCCGGCGCGCTGGCGGGCGCCACCCCGGTGTCCGGCGGCGGCGTGCCGGGCGGGTCGCAGGCCGGCGCGGCCAGTGCCCTGTTCGCCGCGGCCGAGGACGGCGGCCGAGCGGGCGCGGACGGCGCCATCCCGATCGAGGCCGGCGCGGACGGCAAGGCGCTGATCGAGCTGGACGGCCTGGCCATCACGGCCGAGGTCGACCCGCTGACCGGTGAGATCAACCTGACCGTGGACGACGGCGACGGGTCGCCGGAGCAGTACGGCGTGGAGTTCGGCGAGGACACCCCGGACTCCGGTTCGGACGCGGCGGTCATGCCCGACCTGCCGAGCGCGGACCGGCCCGGCGACGTGACCACGATGCCCGCGCCGGCCGAGCCGCTGATCGGTCAGCCCGCACCCGCCTTCACCGCGCCGGAGCCGGTCGCGGTGCCGGCTCCGGACGGCGGCTTCACCGAGCCCCAGGGCACGCCGGCCGGCAGCGGGTTCGCCGGCGGCTTCACCGAGCCGCAGGGCGCGCCGGTGCCGGTCGCCGACGGCGGCGCGGCCGGTGGTGCGGTCGGGGGCGGCGGGTTCGCGGGCGGCTTCACCGAGCCCTCGGGCGCGCCCACGCCCGCCGCCGGTGTCCCGCTGCCCGCCGGCGGTGGTGGTCCCGGCGGTGGCGGTGGGTTCGGCGGCTTCGGCGCCGGGCCCGCGTTCGACGGCCCCGGCCAGTACAACACCGAGGGCACCACGTCCACGTCCGGCGCGTCGGTGCTCGGCGGCGGCCCGAGCGGCTTCAACGGGGCCGACTCGGTGCTCGGCGGCTCGTCGTCCGGTTCGGACGGCACGTGGAGCGCCCCGAACTCGGCCGACCAGGGCCTGGCGGCGGACACCAACGCCTCCCAGGCGGGCCAGGCCGGTTCGGCGACCCTGCCGTCCATGCACGACGGCAGCACCGCGGGCCAGCCGGGCGGTTCGGCCGTCGGCGGCGGCATGATGGGCGGCATGGCCGGCGGGATGCCCGCCGCCGGCGGCCAGCAGGGCGGCGGCGGCGACAACGAGCGCAGCAGCCCCGGGCAGTGGCGCACGACCGGCTCGCTGTTCGACGACGACGTCGCCCTCAGCCGGGTCCAGGGCGTGCTGGGTGAGGAGCGCCGATGAGCGTCGCGTCGGAGAGGTTGGCCGCGGCCAAGAGCCGCCTGGACGAGATCTCGCGGGAGCACGCCGACCGGCGTGAGCTGCGGGAACGGCGTTCGCGCGAGGCCAAGGAGAAGGCCGCCGACAGCTTCTCGAAGCAGGGGCAGGTCGCGCAGAAGGTCGTCGAGCGCATCGAGGAGACCGAAGCGCGCCGGAAGGCCGCCGGCGGTTGGGGCACGCAGGCCGCCACGGAGAAGAAGCCGGGCGAGTTCCGCTTCGGCGCCGAGGACGACGAGCCGACCTACGAGGCGCCGGCACCGGGCACCACGTGGACCACGCCCGCGCCGACACCCCCGACCACGCCGTTCCCCGCGGTGGCGGCCCCGGTTCCGCCGCCCCCGCCGCCGCCCGCGGTGAGGCCGGCTCCCCGGCGTCCCGCGCCGGTGGACGACGACGAGGACTTCGGCGGGCAGAGCTGGTTGACGTGAGGCGTGCGACGGCCCCGGTCCACTGAGGACCGGGGCCGTCGCGCGTTCAGCGTCGGGCGAGCGGACCGCGCTGGTAGTCGAGCCGCGCGCCCTTGACGTCGTGGTCGAGCAGGGCGTCCCACTGCTTCTCGCCCCTCAGCAGGCGCAGCAGGAACGCGGTGGTCAGCGCTCGCGCGATCCTCTGGGTGGACCGCTCGCCCTTGCCGTCGAGGAGCAGTTCGCTCCAGTGCCTGCCCTCGGCGAACCCGAGGTGGCCGGTGCCGGGCAGCGACCGCAGCTGCACGGGGCCCTGCCAGGCGTCGGCGATGGCCTCGGCGTGCCCGACGGGCGGTGCGATGCGGTCCTCGCCGGCGGCCAGGTGCAGGCCGGCGGCGGTGACGCGGCGGGCGGCGTCCAGTGCGGACGGTCGGGTCTCGGATGCGGCGAACGTCACGACCGCGCGCACCCGGCTGTCGTCGGCGGCGGCCAGCACGGCGGCCCCGCCGCCCATCGAGTGCCCCGCCACGGCGAGGCGCTCGGTGTCCACGCTGATCCCGCCGTCGCCGAGCCGGACACCGGTGAGCACGTCGAGCGTGGTGCGCAGGTTCCCGGAGAGCAGGCGGGCGGACATCAGGGGACCGCGCTGCGTGCCGGGCGCGGCGGCCACGACGCCCCAGGACGCGAGGTGCCGCAGCAGCGCCCGGTAGCGCTCGACGGGCTGCAACCAGCCGTGCCCGAACGCGACCGCGGGCAGGCCGAGGCCGGACGCGGGCGTGTAGACCAGACCGGGGAGTCCGACCAGGGCGAGGTCGCCGCGCAGCACGGGGTGCGGGCCGGGCCTGCCGAGCTGGTCGAGCACCTGCTTCGCCGAGTAACCGCTCACCGCGTGAACGGTAGTCGATCGCGCCGACCCGGGTGCACCTCACGATTGGTCTATACCAAATCGCACCCTCACCTGCGCAAACGCGTTGAGGTGGCCCTTTTGGGTGATGCTCCTGGTCTAGTTACGCTGTGCGGCGTGTGCGGAATCGTGGGATATGTGGGCCACCGGTCGGCGTTGGACGTCGTGCTCGACGGTTTGCGGCGACTGGAGTACCGGGGCTACGACTCGGCGGGCGTCGCCGTCCTCGACGGCGCGGGCGGCCTGGCCGTCGAGCGCAAGGCGGGGCGGCTGACCAACCTGGAGGCCCGGCTCGACGAGGTCGGGCGCGAGGGCTTCGCGGGCACCGCCGGCATGGGCCACACCCGCTGGGCCACGCACGGGGCGCCGGTCGACCGGAACTCCCACCCGCACCGGGACGTCACCGGCCAGGTCGCGGTCGTCCACAACGGCATCATCGAGAACTTCGCCGCGCTGCGCGCCGAGCTGGAGGCCGACGGCGTCGAGATGGCGAGCGACACGGACTCCGAGACCGCCGCCCACCTCGTCGCCCGCGCCTACGCCGACGGTGACACCAAGGGCGACCTGGCGGCCAGCGTGCGCGCCGTCGTCCGCCGCCTGGAGGGCGCGTTCACCCTCGTCGTCACGCACGCCGAGCAGCCCGACCTGGTCGTCGCCGCCCGCCGCTCGTCCCCGCTGGTCGTGGGCGTCGGCGACGGCGAGACGTTCGTGGCCAGCGACGTGTCGGCGTTCATCGAGCACACCCGCGAGGCCGTCGAGCTGGGGCAGGACCAGGTCGTGGTCATCGACCGCGACGGCTACACCGTGACCGACTTCCACGGTGACGAGGCGCTGGCCAAGCCGTTCACGGTCAACTGGGACCTGTCCGCCGCCGAGAAGGGCGGCCACGAGTACTTCATGCTCAAGGAGATCGACGAGCAGCCCGAGGCGCTGGCCAACACGCTGCGCGGCCACTTCCGCGACGGCCGGATCGTGCTCGACGAGCAGCGGCTGTCCGACCAGGACCTGCGCGACGTCGACAAGGTGTTCGTGGTGGCCTGCGGTTCGGCCTACCACTCCGGCCTGGTCGCCAAGTACGCCATCGAGCACTGGACCCGCCTGCCCGTCGAGGTCGAGCTGGCGTCCGAGTTCCGCTACCGCGACCCGGTGCTCGACCGCGACACCCTCGTCGTCGCCGTCTCCCAGTCCGGCGAGACCGCCGACACGCTGGAGGCCGTGCGGCACGCCCGCGCGCAGAAGGCCCGCGTGCTGGCGGTGTGCAACACGAACGGCGCGCAGATCCCGCGCGAGTCCGACGCCGTGCTCTACACGCACGCCGGGCCCGAGATCGGCGTGGCGTCGACCAAGGCGTTCCTCGCCCAGATCGCGGCGAACTACCTCGTCGGCCTGGCCCTGGCACAGGCGCGCGGCACCAAGTACCCGGACGAGGTGGCCCGCGAGTTCCACGAGCTGGAGGCCATGCCCGCCGCCGTGCAGAAGGTGCTCGGCACCGTCGAGCGGGTCCGGGCGCTGGGCCGCGAGCTGGCCGACTCCAAGGCCGTGCTGTTCCTCGGCCGCCACGTCGGCTACCCGGTGGCGCTCGAAGGCGCGCTCAAGCTCAAGGAACTGGCGTACATGCACGCCGAGGGCTTCGCGGCGGGCGAGCTGAAGCACGGCCCGATCGCGCTGATCGAGCCCGGCCTGCCGGTCGTCGTGGTCATGCCGTCGCCCCAGGGCCGCGCGCAGCTGCACTCGAAGCTCGTGTCCAACATCTCGGAGATCCAGGCCCGCGGCGCGCGCACCATCGTGATCGCCGAGGAGGGCGACGAGACCGTGCGGCCGTTCGCGGATCACCTGATCGAGATCCCCGCGGTGCCGACGCTGCTCCAGCCGCTGATCTCCACCGTGCCGCTCCAGGTGCTCGCCGCGGAGATCGCCCGCAGCCGCGGGTACGACGTGGACAAGCCCCGCAACCTCGCGAAGTCCGTCACCGTCGAGTAGGGCAGGCTTGACCCCATGCGGGGTCTGTGGACGACGGCACGGGTCAGGGCGGCGGAGGAACGCGTCATGGCGGCCGTGCCGCCGGGCGCGCTGATGCGGCGGGCGGCCTTCGGCGTGGCCGTCGTCGCGGCGGAACTGCTCGCCGGGCGGCGCCGGGTCGGCCTGCTGGTCGGCGCGGGCAACAACGGCGGCGACGCCCTGTGGGCCGGGTACCACCTGCGCAAGCGGGGCGTGACCGTGACCGCGGTGCTGCTCGAACCGTCCCGCGCCCACGCCGAGGGCCTGGCCGCGTTCCGCCGCGCCGGCGGCCGGGTCGTGGACCGACTGGGACCGGTGGACCTGGTCGTCGACGGCATCGTCGGCCTGTCCGCGCGCGGCCCGCTGCGCCCGGACGCCGCCGCCCACGTGGCCGGGCTGGACGCGCCCGTGCTGGCCGTGGACCTGCCGAGCGGCGTGGACCCGGACACCGGTCACGTCGCCGGACCCGCGGTGCGCGCGCACACCACCGTGACGTTCGGCTGCCTCAAGCCCGTGCACGCGCTGGCCGACTGCGGCGACGTGCGGCTGGTCGACATCGGCCTGGCCGACGCGCTCCCCGGTCCCGACCTGCTCGAACTCGACCCGGCGGACGTGGGCGCGGCCTGGCCCGTCCCCGGCCCCGACTCGGACAAGTACACGCAGGGCGTGACGGGCGTCGCCGCCGGTTCGTCGACCTACCCCGGTGCGGCGGTGCTGGCCACCGGCGCGTCCTTGCTGTCCACGTCGGGGCTGGTGCGCTACGCGGGTCCGGCGGCCGAGGCCGTGCGGGCGCACTGGCCGGAGGCGATCTGCACGGGCTCGATCACCGACGCGGGCCGCGTGCAGGCGTGGGTCGTCGGTCCGGGGCTCGGCACCGGCCTCGGGTCCGAGCAGGTGCTCCGCACCGTCCTGGAGGCGGGCGTCCCGGTGTGCGCGGACGCGGACGCCATCACCATGCTCGCCAACAACCCCGACCTGTGGGACGCGCGCGACCCCGACACCCCGCTCGTCCTGACCCCGCACGATCGCGAGTACGAACGCCTGGCCGGCCCGGTGGGCGAGGACCGCGTGGCCGCCGCCCGACGTGCCGCGGACAAGTTCGGCGCCGTGGTCCTCCTCAAGGGGCACGCCACCGTGATCGCGTCCCCCGACGGCCGCACCCTCGTCAACCGGGCCGGCAACTCCTGGGCCGCCACCGCGGGCTCGGGCGACGTCCTGTCGGGCGTCCTGGGCTCCCTCCTGGCAGCCGGGTTGGACCCCGCCCTGGCCGCGGCCTGCGCCACCCGCGTCCACACCCTCGCTGCCGCCCTGGCCGCCGACGGGGCCCCCATCCCCGCCTCCGCCCTCCTCCACGCCCTCCCCGACGCCATCCGCACCACCCGCACCCCCTGACCCGCGAGTCGTACGTTCCTCCCGCGCGAGTCGTACGTTCGCGCCGCGCGAGTCGTACGTTCAGGACCACCGAGTTCTGCGTTCGGGACCAGGGCCTCCCGACCTGAACATGGAACTCACCGGACCTGAACGTGCAACTCACCGGACCTGGACGCACGACTCGCGCGGCTTGGACGTACGACTCGCCCGGCTTGAACGCACGACTCGCGGGCTGTGTCACCATGAGCGGTGTTATGGCTGCTCCTCGCGCTGAGGTCGTGATCGACCTCGACAACCTCCGGCACAACGTCGCCCACCTCGACGCGCTCGCGCCGGGAGCCGGGACCATGGCCGTCGTCAAGGCGGACGGGTACGGCCACGGGGCGGTGGAGGTGGCGAGGGCCGCGGTGCAGGCGGGGGCCGCCTGGCTCGGCTCCTGCTCGCTGGACGAGGCGCTGAGGCTCAGGGCCGCCGGGCTCACCGCGCCGATCCTCGCCTGGCTCGACCCGCCCGGAACGGACTACGCGCCCGGCGTGGAGCAGGGGATCGACCTGTCGGCGTCCTCACCCCGGCAGCTCGACGACATCGCGGACGCCGCCACCAGGGCCGGCCGCACGGCCCGCGTGCACCTCAAGGTCGACACCGGTCTCTCCCGCGGCGGCTGCCCGCCCGCCGACTGGCCCGAACTGGTCGAGAAGGCCGCCAGGACCCCCAACGTGCGGGTCCACGCCGTCTGGTCGCACCTCGCCGTCGCCGACGAGGTCGGCCACCCGGGCACCGACGCCCAGGCCGCGCGCTTCGACGACGCCTTCCGCGAGGCCCGCGCCGCCGGTCTGGACCCGCTCCGCCACCTGGCCAACTCCGCCGCCCTCCTCACCCGCTCGGACCTGCACTTCGACCTCGTCCGGCCGGGCATCGCGGTCTACGGCCTCAACCCGGTCCCGGTCCCGGCCGACCTGCGCCCGGTGATGACGTTCCGCTCGTCCGTCGCCCTCACCAAGCGCATCGCGGTCGGCGAGTCCGTGTCCTACGGCATGACCTGGACCGCCAAGTCCGACACCACGCTGGCCCTGGTCCCCGTCGGGTACGCGGACGGCGTGCCGCGCGCCCTGTCCAACCGGATGCACGTGTGGCTCGGCGGTCGGCGCCGCCCGGTCGTCGGCCGGGTCTGCATGGACCAGGTCGTGGTCGACTGCGGTGACGACCGGCCCGCCGAGGGCGACGAGGTCGTGCTGTTCGGTGCCGGCGAGCGCGGTGAGCCCACGGTCCGCGAGTGGGCCGACACCACCGGCACCATCGACTACGAGATCGTCACCGGCATGTACCGCCCGCGCGTGACCAGGGTGTACCGGTGAACACGCTGTGGAAGGCCGTCGGCTGGGCGGGCGGCATCCTCGGCGCCGCGGTGACCGGCGTGGCGGTCGGCGTGGCCGCGAACCAGAAGAAGGTCTCGCACGACCGCGAGGCCGACGACCCGTTCGCCGACGAACCGCTGGGCGGGCTCACCCCGAACCGCGAGTCCACGGTGGCCGCCGACGACGGCGTGCCGCTGTCGGCCGAGGAGGTCGATCCCGCGGACGGCGGCAGGCCCGACCTCACCGTCGTCCTCGTGCACGGCTTCGCCCTCGACCGCCGCTGCTGGCACTTCCAGCGCCGCGACCTGGCGAAGCTCACCGACCCGCGGGTCCGCCAGGTCCTCTACGACCAGCGCAGCCACGGCCGCTCGGGCCGCGCCGCGCCCGGGTCCAGCACGATCGACCAGCTCGCCCACGACCTCGACGCGGTCGTCCGCAGCATGGCCCCGGACGGCCCGCTGGTCCTCGTCGGGCACTCGATGGGCGGCATGACGATCATGGCGCTGGCCGAGCACCGGCCCGAGCTGTTCGCCGAGCGGGTGCGCGGCGTCGCCCTCGTCGGCACGGCGGCGGGCGAGGTCGGCGGCGCGGGGCTGCCCAGGTCCGTGCTGTCCCGGCACAACCCGGTGACGCTGGGCGTCGGTCGCCTGGCGGGCCTCCAGCCGGGTCTGGTCGAGTGGGTGCGGCGACGCGCCTCGACGCTCACCTGGAGCGGCATCCGGACCCTGGCGTTCGGCGACCGGCACGTCAGCCCGTCGATGGTCGACCTGATGGGCAGGATGATCAACGGCGTCACCGTGCAGGCGCTCACCGAGTTCCTGGAGACCCTCGGCACGCACAACCGCTACAAGGCGCTGGCCGGTCTGCGGCACTGCGAGGTGCTGGTGATCAGCGGCGACGCGGACAAGCTGACGCCGTTCTCGCACGCCGAGCGGATGGCCGAGGAGATGCCGCACGGCGAACTGGTCCGCGTGCCCGGCGCGGGCCACATGCTCATGTTGGAGCAGGCAGACCTGGTCACCGGGCACCTGGTCGGTCTGGTTCGGCGCAGTGCCGCCGAACGGTCGGAGGGCGGTCGGCAGTGGTGGCGACGGGCGTGAGCGTGATGCTTCCCGAGGTGGCGGACACCGAGGACTTCGGGCGCAGGCTGGGCGGGCTGGTGCGGGGTGGCGACCTCGTGCTGCTGTCCGGTCCGCTGGGCGCGGGCAAGACGGCGCTGGTGCGCGGCCTCGCCGCGGGCCTGGGCGTGACGGGGCGGGTCAGCTCGCCGACGTTCGTCATCGCCCGGGTGCACGACCCCGCGCCGGGCGGCCGGGGCGTGGCCCTGGTGCACGTGGACGCCTACCGGCTCGGCGGGCACCTCGACGAGCTGGACGACCTCGACCTGGACACCGACCTGGTGGACGCGGTGGTCGCCGTCGAGTGGGGCGAGGGCGTGGCCGAGCGCCTCAACGAGGACCACCTGCTCATCACGCTGGAGCGGCGCGACGACGACGTGCGGGTCGCGCACCTGAGCCCGCACGGCGCGTGGGCCGAGCGGGAACTGCCGGTGTGACCCGCGGGCTACCCGTGTGACGCGATCCCGCGCACCACGCCCAGCTCGACCAGGTCCTGCGGTCGCAGCCGCAGGTCGTCGGCGAGCGCGGGCACGTCGTCGCGCTTGAGGATGTTCGCCGCCAGTTCCGGCGCGATCACCGAGAAGTAGGCGTCGGGCGTGATCCACGTGTGCTCGGGTGAGGCCAGCGCGAGCGCGCCGCCGGAGCCGCCCTCGCCGATCACCAGGGTCGTGACGGGCACGCGGCTCTCGGCGACGGCGGTGAACAGCTCGGCGATGGCCGGGCCGACGCCCGCGCGCTCGGCGGCCGGGTCGTTGGCCGCGCCCGGCGTGTCGACCAGCGTGAGCACGGGCAGCGCGAACCGCTCGGCCAGCCGGATCAGCCGGGACGCGGTGCGGAACCCGGCCGGCGTGGTGGCCGTGCCGGTCTGCGCGGCGAACGCGACGGGCCGCTCGCCCCGCAGGCCGATGCCGCACAGCACCCCCGGGTCCACGCCCCCGGCCCGGTCGCCGTTGACCGGCACCCGCAGGTCGAAGTAGTCGTCGAGGTACCGGGCCGCGCGGGGGCGTTCCGGGGCGCGCGCCCGCAGCACCGCGCCCCACCCGTCCGCGGGCAGGTCCTCGGCGCCCAGGGCGCGGGGCACCTCGGCGGGGACCGCGTCGCCCCGGGTCAGCAGTTCGAGGACCGCGGTGACCAGCGCGTCCACGTCGCCCGGCTCCGCCACGACGTCGACCGCGCCCGCCGCGAACTGGCCCTCGGCGGTGTAGGCGGGATCGTCGGCCGGGCGCACCCTGCTGCCCGCGAACCCGACCTGCGCCCCGGCCACCGCGATCACGTAGTCCGCGCCCGCGCCGAGCGACGCCCACAGGCCGCCGGTCGTCGGGTCGCCCAGCACCGACACGTGCGGCAGGCCGGCCGCGCGGTGCCGCGCGCACAGCGCCGCCACCCGCTGGAGCTGCCGCAGCGACAGCATCCCCTCCTGCATCCGGCTGCCGCCGGTGGCGATCCGCGACACGACCGGCAGGCGCGCGGCCCGCGCCTGCCCGAACGCCTCCTCGACCACGTCGCCGGTGGCCGTGCCGACCGACCCGCCGAGGAACCGGAAGTCGAACACGACCTCCACCGCGCGCCGGGTCCGCCGCCACGACACCGACTCGACGCCGCCCGTCCGCTCCCGGGCCCGCGCCACCTGGTCCCGGTACCCCGGCCAGCCCAGGGGGTCGGGCGCGTTCACCGCAGCTCCCGCTTCAGCACCTTGCCCAGGTCGTTGCGCGGCAGCGCGTCCACGTACCGCACGACGCGCGGGCGCTTGTGCGGCGACAGCAGTCGCGCCACGTGGTCGCCCAGCTCCTCCGGGGCGGGCGCCTCCCCGCGCGCCACCACCCAGGCCACGACCCGTTCGCCCAGGTCCTCGTCCGGTTCGCCGGTCACCGCGACCTCGGCCACGGTGGGGTGCTCCAGCAGCGCGTTCTCGATCTCGCCCGCGCCGATCTTGTAGCCGCCGCTCTTGATCAGGTCGGTGGCCCGGCGGCCGACGATCCGGACGTACCCGTCGGGGTCGACCACGGCGAGGTCCCCGGTGCGGAACCAGCCGTCGCGGAACGCCTCGGCGGTCGCGTCGGGCCGGTTCAGGTACTCCAGGAACAGGTTCGGGCCGCGCACCTCGATCTCGCCGGGTTCGTCGCCGACGACCCGCAGCTCCACGCCGGGCAGCGGCGGGCCCACCGCGCCGGGCCGCCGGTCGCCGTCCACGCGGACGCTGGTGTTCATCAGGGTCTCGGTCATGCCGTACCGCTCCACGACGCGCTGCCCGGTCAGCCGCTCGATGCGCTCGTGCACGCTCGCGGGCAGCGCGGCCGAACCGGACACCAGCAGCCGGGCGCGGGCGAACGCCGCCGCGTGCTCCGGCTCGTTCGCGATCCGGTGGTACATCGTCGGGACGCCGAACAGCATCGTGCCGCCGGCCTCCAGCGCCGCCGCCGCGGCCGCGACGCCGAACGAGCCGAGGTGGTGCGCGGTGCCGCCGCGCCGCAGCGGTCCCAGCACGCCGACGACGAGGCCGTGCACGTGGAACAGCGGCAGGCCGTGCACCACGACGTCGTCGGCGGTCCACGCCCACGCCGAGGCCAGCGCGTCGAGGTTGGTGGCCAGCGCCCGGCGCGGCAGCACCACGCCCTTCGGCGGCCCGGTGGTGCCGCTGGTGTAGACGATCAGCGCGGGCGCCTCGGCGTCCGGCTCGGGCAGCTCGCACGCCGGCCCGGACGGCAGCTCGTCGTCCACGACCAGGTCGGGCGCGCTGTCGGCGAGGACGTGCGCCAGCTCGCGCTCGCCGAGCTTCGGGTTCAGCGGCACCACGGGCACGCCCGCGAGCAGCGCGCCGACGACCGCCACGCACGTCTCGGGCGTGTTGCGGGCCCACACGGCGACCCGCCGCATCCCGCGCACCCCGCGCGCGACGCGGCGGGCCTCGTCGGCCAACCGCTCGTAGGTCAGCTCCCGCCCGGGGAAGCGCAGGGCGGTCTTCGACGACGGTGAGGCCAACGCCGGCAGCAGCATCCACCCACAGTGACCGGCCGAACCGCCTGGCGCATCACAAGTGTGGTTCGAGCCACGCCATCAGGTGGATCTTCGGTCGTGCGCCGACGACCTGGGCCACCAGTTCGCCGTCCTTGTAGAGCTGGAGCGTGGGCGCGGACATGATCCGCTGGTCGCGCGCCGTGCGCGGGTTCCGGTCCGTGTCGAGCTTCACCACGGTCAGGTCGTCGCGCTCGGCGTCGATCTCCACAAGCACCGGTTCGAGCATCCGGCACGGCGGGCACCAGTCGGCCCGGAACTCCACCAGCACGGTCCCGGTGGCCACCCCCTCGGCGAACGTGTCGTCGGTCAGTTCGGTCAGCGTGCGCACGGTCTGCTCCTCCGCTCGGCGTCCTCCAACTGCGCGCGCACCCGTTCCCTGGCCTCGCCGAGCCGGGCGAGGCACTCGTCCAGCTCGGCGAGCTTGCGCCGGTACACCGCGACCGACGCCGGGCAGGCGTCACCGCTGGCGTGCCCGTCGCGCAGGCACTGCACGAACGGCCGGGTGTCCTCCAGGGCGAAGCCGATGCCGGTCAACGAGCGGATCTCGGCGACCAGCCGCAGGTCGTCCTCGCCGTACTCCCGCTGCCCGTTCGCCCCGCGCCGGTCCGGCAGCAGGCCCAGGGACTCGTAGTAGCGCAGCGCACGGGTGGTCGTCCCACCCCGCCGCGCCAGTTCTCCGATGCGCACGGTGCCGATCCTCCGACTTGACGTGGACGTCAAGTCCAGTGTGGGCCGCGCACCGGGTCGCCGAGTCCCGGGCGGCCGGGGGCACCTCTATCCTTGACCGTTGTGCTGGTGCTCGCCTTGGACACCGCGACCCCCGCCGTGACGGCCGGTGTCGTGGAACTGACCCCCGACTCGCCCCCGCGACTGCTCGCCGAGCGGGTGACGGTCAACGCGAAGGCGCACGGCGAGCTGCTCACCCCGCACCTCCAGGAGGCGCTGGCGGAAGCCGGTCGCACCCTCGCCGACCTCGACGCCGTCGTGTGCGGTTCGGGGCCCGGGCCGTTCACCGGCCTGCGCGTCGGCCTGGTCACCGCCGCCGCGCTCGGCCAGGCGCTCAACCGGCCGGTGTACCCGGTGCCCACGCCCGACGCCGTCGCGCTGGACGCGGCGACCGGCAAGCCGCTGCTGGTGGCCACCGACGCCCGCCGCAAGGAGGTCTACTGGGCCGCCTACGACGCGGCCGGGCGGCGCACCGACGGCCCGCACGTGGACCGGCCCGCCGACCTGGCCGCCAAGCTGCCCGCCGTCGCCTCGGCCGCGGGCGAGGGCGCCTCGCTGTACGCCGACGTGCTCGGCCTGCCGGTCGTGGCGGCGCGCTACCCGTCGCCGGTGTCCCTGGTGGCCGCCGCGGCGGAGGAGCTGCTGGCCGGCGCCCGCCCGGCCGCCCTCACCCCGCTCTACCTGCGCCGACCCGACGCCGTCGAACCGGTCGGCCGCAAGCGGGTGACCAAGGGGTGAGCACCGGCACCGTCACGATCGCCCCGCTGCGGCACGAGGACGCGCCGCGGTGCGCGCGGATCGAGCAGGACCTGTTCCCCGGCGACGACCCGTGGAGCGAGGGCGCGTTCCGCAGCGAGCTGGACAACGGCGCCTTCTACGTCGGCGCGTACCTCGACGGCGTCCTGATCGGGTACGCCGGGCTGGGCCTGACCGACTTCGAGGCGAGCGTGCACACCATCGCCGTGGTCGCCGGGCAGCAGGGCACGGGCGTCGGCAAGGCGCTGCTGCGCACCCTGCTGGCCAAGGCGGACGAGACCGGCCTCCCGGTGTTCCTGGAGGTGCGGACCGACAACGCGACCGCCATCAACCTCTACCTGGCGCACGGGTTCGAGCACCTCGGCCTGCGCCGCCGCTACTACCAGCCGTCGGGCGCCGACGCGTACACGATGGGAAGGCCCGCGAACCGTGACTGACCGGCTCATCCTCGGTATCGAGAGCTCGTGCGACGAGACCGGCGTCGGCATCGTCCGGCTCGGCCCGGACGGCGCGATGGAACTGCTGGCCGACGAGGTCGCGTCCAGCGTCGAGGAGCACGCCCGCTTCGGCGGCGTCGTGCCCGAGGTCGCGTCCCGGGCGCACCTGGAGGCGATGGTCCCGACCATGCGCCGGGCGGTGGAGAAGGCCGGGGTCGAGCTGCGGGACGTGCACTCGATCGCGGTCACCGCCGGACCGGGTCTCGCGGGCGCGCTGCTGGTCGGCGTGTCGGCGGCCAAGGCGTACGCGGCGGCGCTGGACAAGCCCCTGTTCGGGGTGAACCACCTGGCCGGGCACGTCGCCGCGGACACCCTCCAGCACGGCCCGCTGCCGAAGCGCTGCCTGGCGCTGCTGGTGTCCGGCGGCCACTCGCAGCTGCTGCTGGTGGAGGGCCTGGCCGAGCGGATCACCGAGATCGGCTCGACCGTCGACGACGCGGCCGGTGAGGCGTACGACAAGGTGGCCCGGCTGCTGGACCTGCCCTACCCCGGCGGCCCGCCCATCGACAAGTTGGCCAAGCAGGGCAACGGGTGCGCGATCGCGTTCCCGCGCGGCCTGACCGGTCCCCGCGATTCGAAGTACGACTTCTCGTTCTCCGGGTTGAAGACCTCGGTCGCGCGGTGGGTGGAGCGGCAGGAGCGGGCCGGCGAGGAGGTCCCGCTGGCCGACGTGGCGGCGTCGTTCCAGGAGGCCGTGGCGGACGTGCTGACGGCCAAGGCGATCCGGGCGTGCAAGGACCTGGGCGTGGACACCCTGGTGATCTCCGGCGGGGTGGCGGCCAACTCGCGCCTCTCCGGCCTGGCGGCGGAGCGCTGCGCCGAGGCGGGCATCCTGCTGCGCGTCCCGAGTCCCCGCCTGTGCACCGACAACGGCGCGATGATCGCCGCCCTGGGCGCGCACCTGGTCGCGGCGGGCGCGAAGCCGTCCCCGATGGACCTGTCCACCACACCCGGCCTGCCGGTGGGCACCATCCAGGTCCTCTGACCCCGCCGGGCCCGCCACCCGCCCACCTGCCCGACCGGGTTCCCGAGACCGCCACCACCGGACCACCGCGCGAGGCCGCTCCGGCAGGCCGACCTCAGGCGGTGAGCCGCCGTCCGCGGAGCAGCCCGCCCGAGCTGTTCCACATCGGCGTGCCCGCGCGGACGTCCCGGACGGGCACGCCGACCGGTTCCGCGCCGATCCCGACGGCGTGGCGCGGCCCGGTCCCCGGGACGAGTGACGGGGGGTCGTTGAAGCGTTGGCACTCGCATGGGTAGAGTGCTAGATGCACGGCACCAGCAACCGCCCCGACCCCCGCGACGGCGGGGTGGCAGGAGCCGTAACGCAACCTGCCAACGCTTTCGACGACCGTGGAGGTCAGCCCGGTGAGCGTGAACATCAAGCCGCTCGAGGACAAGATCGTCGTCCAGGCCAGTGAGGCCGAGACCACGACCGCTTCCGGCCTCGTGATCCCGGACACCGCGAAGGAGAAGCCCCAGGAGGGCAAGGTCCTCGCGGTCGGCCCCGGCCGGATCGACGACAAGGGCAACCGCGTCCCGGTGGACGTGGCTGTCGGCGACGTCGTCATCTACTCCAAGTACGGCGGCACCGAGGTCAAGTACAACGGCGAGGAGTACCTCATCCTCTCCGCCCGCGACGTGCTGGCCGTCGTCAACTGACGTCCGGCTGTCAGGCAAGGCGCCCCGGCGACCCCATCACCGGGGCTACCGGGGCGTTTCGCATCCAGGAGAGGTAAGCAATGCCCAAGCAGATCAGCTTCGACGAGGACGCTCGTCGGGCTCTCGAACGCGGCGTGAACAAGCTCGCGGACACGGTCAAGGTGACCCTCGGTCCGCGCGGCCGGCACGTGGTGCTCGACAAGAAGTTCGGTGGGCCGACCGTCACCAACGACGGCGTCACCATCGCCCGTGAGATCGAGCTGGACGACGCGTTCGAGAACCTCGGCGCCCAGCTCGCCAAGAGCGTCGCCACCAAGACCAACGACGTCGCCGGTGACGGCACCACCACCGCGACCGTGCTGGCCCAGGCCATGGTCCGGGTCGGCCTGCGCAACGTGGCCGCCGGCGCCAACCCCATGTCGCTCGGGGTCGGCATCCAGGCCGCCGCCGACGCCGTCGTGGACGCCCTCAAGGGCAAGGCCACCCCGGTCAAGGGCCGCGACAACATCGCCCAGGTCGGCACCGTGTCGTCCCGCGACGAGTCGATCGGCGCGCTGCTCGGCGAGGCCATCGAGAAGGTCGGCGAGGACGGCGTGATCACCGTCGAGGAGTCCTCCTCGATGGCGACCGAGCTGCAGATCACCGAGGGCGTGCAGTTCGACAAGGGCTATGTGTCGGCGCACTTCGCCACCGACCTCGAAGCCCAGGAGACGGTGTTCGAGGACGCCCGCATCCTGCTGCACCGCGAGAAGATCTCGGCGCTGGCCGACCTGCTCCCGATCCTGGAGAAGGTCGCCGAGGCCGGCAAGCCGCTGGTCATCATCGCCGAGGACGTCGAGGGCGAGGCGCTGTCCACCCTGGTGGTCAACGCCCTGCGCAAGACGCTGCGCGTGGTCGCGGTCAAGGCGCCGTACTTCGGCGACCGCCGCAAGGCGTTCCTGGACGACCTCGCGGTCGTCACCGGCGGCCAGGTCATCGCGGCCGAGGTCGGCCTGAAGCTGTCCGAGGCGGGTCTCGACGTGCTGGGCTCCGCCCGCCGCGTCGTGGTCTCCAAGGACAACACGACCATCGTCGACGGCGGCGGCACCAAGGCCGACGTGGCCGGTCGCGCGGAGCAGCTGCGCCGCGAGATCGAGGCCACCGACTCCGACTGGGACCGCGAGAAGCTCCAGGAGCGGCTGGCCAAGCTGTCCGGCGGCATCGCCGTCATCAAGGTCGGCGCGGCCACCGAGACCGAGCTCAAGGAGCGCAAGCACCGCATCGAGGACGCCGTCGCGGCGACCAAGGCCGCGGTGGAGGAGGGCATCGTCCCCGGTGGCGGCTCCGCGCTGATCCACGCCGCCAAGGTCCTCGACAACGGCCTCGACCTGTCGGGCGACGAGGCGACCGGTGTCGCCATCGTCCGCGAGGCGCTGGGCTCGGCCCTGTTCTGGATCGCCGCGAACGCGGGCCTCGAAGGCGCCGTCGTGGTCAACAAGGTGCGCGAGGGCGACTGGGGCTTCGGTCTCAACGCCGCCACCCTGACCTACGGCGACCTGCTGGAGGCCGGGATCATCGACCCGGTGAAGGTGACCCGCTCCGCGGTCTCCAACGCCGCGTCGATCGCGCGCATGGTGCTCACCACGGAGAGCGCCATCGTGGAGAAGAAGGAAGACGAGTCCTCCGCGGCCGGCAACGGCCACGGTCACGGCCACGGCCACTGAGGTCTCCGACCCGGGGCTCGATCCGAGCCTGGCAGAGGGGCGGCACCCGACCGGGTGCCGCCCCTCTTCGTTCCGCGCCGCGCGTCCGACCCGGCCCTCAGGCAGGCGTCAGGTGCCGCTTCCTGGCCTTGATGATGCCGTCCCGTTCGGATTCCGAGAGCCCTCCCCAGATCCCGTACGGTTCCTGCACCGCCAGTGCGTGCCGCCGGCACATCTCCAGCACCGGGCACGACAGGCACACGGCCTTCGCCCGCGCCTCCCGCCGTGCCCGTGCCGGACCGCGTTCACCGTCCGGGTGGAAGAAGAACGCGCTGTCCATCCCGCGGCACGAGCCGCGCATCTGCCAGTCCCACAAATCCGCGTTGGGACCGGGAAGCCTACGGGTGTCCGCCATCGAGACCGCCTCCTTGGCCCATGGCCCTGAACTGCTCCATTCGGCTTAACGATGATCCACCGTAGAACCGCGCCAAAACTTGTTCAAGGGGGCGGAGGACGTATGGGCGTCAATTCATTCGAAGGGTGTTGGAATTCGGTTGAAACCCGGACTTGCCGGTGACTTCGGGTGAACGGACGATGGCCGCGTGACCACGCCCCCCGACCACGCCGCCACTCCGCCCGGGGAAGAGGGGGGAAGCGTTGCGGCAGAAGGTGATCCGGAGCACCCGCTGACCCTGTCGGTGGCCGCCGTGGCCCGCCGGCTGGGCGTGGCGCCGGCCACGCTCCGCACATGGGACCGCCGCTACGGCCTCGGACCCGGTGATCACACAACCGGGCGACACCGCAAGTACGCGCCACGCGACGTGGCCCGCCTGGAGCTGATGCAGCAGGCGCTCCTGCGCGGTGCGTCGTCCGCCGAAGCCGCCGAGTACGCCCTCACCGCCACCGCCACCGCCACCGCCACCGTCGCTTCGCCGGCCACCCCGTCACCGCCCGGCCGTCGCGCCCTGCGCCTCCGTGGCGCGAACCGCCTGGCCGGCGGCCTGGCCCGTGCCGTGGTGGGGTTGGACCAGGCGGCCGCGCAGACCCTCCTGGCCGACGCGGTGGAGGCCGACGGGGTGCTGACCACCTGGACCGGGGTGATCAGCCCGGTCCTGGCGGCGGTCACCGCCCGCCGGGAGCCCTCGGGGGCAGGTGCGGAGGTGTCGCACCTGCTGGAGGAGTGCGTCCGGGCGACCCTCGCCCGAGTCGCGCCGATCGTCACCGAGCCCCGCAACCACCGACCGGTCCTCCTCGCCTGCGCCCCCGGCGAGCGGTACGACCTGCCCCTCCACCCCCTGGCCGCCGAACTGGCCCGCCGGGGTGTGGACGTCCGCAACCTGGGACCGGCCCTCCCGGTGACCGCCCTGGTCGCCGCGGTCCGCCGCACCGCCCCCGCCGCCGTGGTCGTGTGGGCCCACCTGCCCCGCTACGCCGACCCGGCCGTGATCGCCGCCCTGCCCCGCACGCGCCAGCAGTTCCGCGTACTCGCGGGCGGCCCGGGCTGGCGGCGGGGCGTCGTGCCCCACCCGGCGGAGCGCGCGACCGACCCGGCCGCGGCGGCGACCGCCGTGGAACGCGCCGTCTGCCACCCCTGACCGACACCCCGAACACAGAACTCAGAGCCTCCGAACGCACGACTCGCGCGACCCGAACGCACGACTCGCGCGACCCGAACGTACGACTCGCGCGACCCGAACGTACGACTCGCGCGACCTGGACGTTGGACTCTCGCGCGAGTCGTACGTCCAGGTCGCGCGAGTCGTACGTCCAGGGCTGGTGAGTTCTACGTTCGGGGGCGGTGAGTTCTGCGTTCAGGTTCGGCGGCCGGGGTTGTCGGGGGGTGGTTGCAGGATGGGGGAGTGGAACTGAGACGTGCCGCGTTCGGCGACCGGCCCGACGCCGAGGTGTGGGGTGGGCTGCTCGGCGGCCCGGAGGAGCGGTGGCTGGCCGCCGTCGTGCTCGGGGGGCAGGGTCACTACGCGGCGGCGGCCACCGCGTTGGGGGAGTTGATCGGGGCGGGCGGGCTCTTCGGCTCGCTGGCGGCCTCGACGCTCGCCTCGCATCGCCGCCAGCTGGGTGGCCACGCCGCCGCGCGCCGCCTCGACGCGGTGGCGCTCGCGCGCGCCCCGCGCGGGGGAGGGGTGGACGCGGACGGGGTGGACGCGGACGGGGTGGACGCGGCGGGGGCGCGGACCGACGCCCTGCTCGGGCTGGCGGCCGACGCGCTGGGCGCGGGCAGGCTCGCCGAGGCGCGTCGGCTGCACGCCCGGGTCGAGCCGGTCGGCTGGCGGGCGCGCGTGCGCCACGCCTGGGTGGCCGCCGAGGTCGAGTTGGCCGCTGGTCACGCGGAGCGAGCCGTTGCCCCGGCTGAGACGGCCGCGTCACTCGCACGCGAGGCCGGCGCACTGCGCCACACCCTCAAGTCGGACCTCGTCCTGGGTACCGCCCTGGTGGTCGTCGGGACCCCCGAAAGCGTTGACAGGGGAACCCGAATGCTGCACTGTGACCTAACTCACACTGACCGGATGGGCCTTCTCTCGTTGTCCTGGCCGGCGGCACTCGTGCTCGCAAATGCCCAGGCAGACCGCACTTCTGCGGACAACTGGAACGTGAGGAAGAGTGCGAAAAGCGCTCTGAGCTGCGTGTTGCGCAGAGCTGATCCGATCAGCCGACGATTGGCGGCCCACTCGCCGTGGGTCCCGACTTCGCTGCTCCGTTCCGGGGAACCCCCGAACGCAGACGCTGAGACGAAGTTCTTGACGGATTAAGCACCGGATCGTGTCAAGGTTCGGCCCCTAGCGTCCGATAGGGGATATGGAACGTCACTCGGCTGCAGGAAGGAGTCCCCGTGACCACGGTCCTTATTTGCGACGACCGGCGCAGTGTGCGGGAGGGTCTCACCCGCGTGATGTCGGCTGTCCCCGGGGTTAGCCGCATCGACTGCGTAGCGCACGGTGACGAGTTGTTGGCTCGCTTCTCCAGGCAGCCGGTGGACGTCGTACTGGTGGGAACCCAGCGCGCCGTGCCGACCGGGGTCGAAGCGACCCGGCGACTCGTCTCGGCCAACCCGCAGGCAAACGTCATCGTCTTCGGCGCACCGGACGACGCGGGCAGCATCGCCGCCGCGATCGCCGGCGGGGCTCGCGGCTACCTCCGCTGGGACGCCTCGCGCCCGGAGTTGGTGGCCGCGCTGGCGCACACCCTCGCGAGCACCAGCGTGCCCGCGCCGCGCCAGCCGTCCGACCCGGGCGTGCAGCTGACGGAGCGCGAGCTCCAGGTGCTGCGCGGGATGAGCCAGGGCAAGAGCAACGGGCAGATCGGGCGCGAGCTCTACCTGTCCGAGGACACGGTGAAGACGCACGCGCGGCGCTTGTTCCGCAAGCTCGGCGTGCGCGACCGCGCCCAGGCCGTCGCGCACGGCTTCCGGCGCGGCCTCGTCTCGTAAGGCGGGTCACACCGGCTCCTTCCTCTTGCCGGCCCGGTCGACGTCATCGTCGCCGGGCCGGCTCGTTGCGTACGGCGTGTCCGCTGGTCACGCGCACTCCGCGTACCCGTTGCCCGACACTCGGCGTTCGTACCGGTACGGTAAGCGTCACCGGTGCGGGCGACGTAGATCGTCCCGTGCCGTTCGTTGTCGGTACGCCTACGCGTAACACCAGGGCTGTTGTCTGCGATGACCAACTTGGGGGACGGACTGGACGCCGAAGTGGGCGCGGCCGTCGAAGGCGACCGCCACGCGATCGAGCGGCTCCTGGCATCCATCCGCCCCTTGGTGGTGCGGTACTGCCGCGCCCGTGTCGGAAGGCAGGAGAGGTCTTTCGCTTCGGCGGACGACGTGGCCCAGGAGGTGTGTCTCGCGGTGCTGACGGCCCTGCCCAGCTATCGCGACCAGGGTCGGCCGTTCTTGGCGTTCGTGTACGGGATCGCCGCGCACAAGGTGGCCGACGCACATCGCTCCGCAGCCCGGAACCGGTCCGAGCCGGTCCCGGAGGTGCCGGACGCCCCCGAGACGGAGGCGGGTCCGGAGCAGCGGGCCATGCAGGGTGAGCTGTCCGACCGGATGGCCGTCCTCCTGAAAGTCCTTCCCGAGAAGCAGCGGGAGATCCTGCTGCTCCGAGTGGTCGTCGGCCTGTCGGCCGAGGAGACCGCCGACGCGGTCGGGTCCACGCCCGGCGCGGTCCGGGTGGCGCAGCACCGCGCCCTGGCCCGGCTGCGCAAGACGTTGGCTTCGGAGGAGGTGGTCTGAGTGGCTGACCAGCACGAGAAGGGCAACGGAGAAGTCGTGCGCGGACGAGATGAGAGACCGCCGCAACCGGATGACACCCTGGTCGGTCCTGGGGACGACCTCGCGGGCATCCGGGCAGACGACGCCCTGCTGGACGCGCTCGGTGGGCGCGACACCGAGCAGGCGGACGCGCTCGCGGGGGACGAGCTGAACGCGCTGCTGCTGGCGTGGCGGCGCGAGGTCGACAGCCGCCCGGTGGGCGAGCTCGTCGACACCGACACCGCCGTGGCCACCATCGCCGCGGCACGCCCCCGGGCGCGGGGCAGGCACCGCTTCCTCATCCCCCTCGCGAGCGCCGCCGCCGTGCTGGCCATCGCGTTCACCGGGATGAGCCTGGTCGCGAGGGACGCCCAGCCCGGCGACACGCTCTGGGGCCTGACGAGGGTCCTCTACTCCGACCGCGCGCGGTCGGTCGAGGCCGCCGTGACGGTCAGGAGCGACCTCGACCGGGCGACCGTCGCACTGCGCGAGGGCCGCTACGACGAGGCGAAGGACGCCCTCGACAAGGCGGACCAGTACCTGGGGTCGGTCTCCCACGACGACGGCAAGGACGACCTGGCCCAGACGCACGAGTCCCTC
Source organism: Saccharothrix longispora (assembly GCF_031455225.1). Taxonomy (GTDB): domain Bacteria; phylum Actinomycetota; class Actinomycetes; order Mycobacteriales; family Pseudonocardiaceae; genus Actinosynnema; species Actinosynnema longispora. Next base: position 6,111,572 of record NZ_JAVDSG010000001.1, on the reverse strand, counting down.
AAGAAGCAGATGCTGGAGAGCACCTCGGCGACCCCGACGACCACGCCGGCCACGCCGGTCCCGTCGAGCACGGCGGTGGTCCCGGTCAAGCCGAGCGACCTGCCGTCGCCGACGTCCCCGACCACCACCCCGGTCCTCCCGGTCCAGCCGACCGAGCCGACGGTCCCGACGACGACCACGACGACCGCCCCGGTCCTGCCGACCGGCGGGGTGTCCGGTGATCCGACGGGTTCGCGCGGCGAGACGGAGTCGCCGGGCAACTCGGGGCAGTCCGCCGGCCAGGCGGAGACGCAGAGCACCTCCGAGCGGTGAGCGCGAACCGCGTGTGACGAAGCCCGCCCCCCGTCGGGGGGCGGGCTTCGTCACACCGTCAGCGGGCGCTCTCGGTCGCGGTGACCCCGTCCGCGTAACCGCGGCAGTACTCCCAGCTGACGTAGGCCGCCGGGTCGGGGTCGTACGCGGGTTCGTGCGGGCGCATGCGACCGTCGGCCAGCAGCTGCTCCAGGCTCGACCTGAGCAGTGCCCAGTCGTGGTAGTGCGGCTCCTGGCACTCGCCGCAGTCGACCACGATCCCGCGCACGGCACGGGGTTCGAGCAGCGCCTGGTACACCGCGAGGTCGCTGAGGTCCCCGACCAGCTCGGCCCGCTCCTCGTCGTCCATCGGCGGGTGGTCGTGATCGGGTTCGGGTTCGCCGAGCGCCCTGGCCGGGTCGTCCGGATCACCTGCGAACGGGTCTGGTGGCAACGCGTCGTGCGGCACGACCCCGCACGGTACCGGGCTGACCCCCGACCACGTCCAGATACCATGGGCTGAACCCATCGCCGCCTGTGGAAACCCGATCCGCGCCGGCGGGATCACCGCACGACGGAAGGCAAGCCAGCCGCCATGACCAGCGAGCTCAACGCTGACGGAGTCCCCCCCAAGTTCGCCATGCTGGGACTGACCTTCGACGACGTACTGCTGCTGCCCGCCGAATCGGAGATCATCCCGAGCGCGGTGAACACCGGTACCAGGCTGTCCCGCAACGTCACCCTGGGCATCCCGCTGGCCTCGGCCGCGATGGACACGGTGACCGAGGCGCGGATGGCCATCTCGATGGCCCGCCAGGGCGGCATCGGCGTGCTGCACCGCAACCTGTCCATCGAGGACCAGGCGCGCCAGGTGGAGACGGTGAAGCGCTCCGAGGCGGGCATGGTGACCGACCCGGTGACCTGCTCGCCCGACGACACCATCGCGCACGTGGACCAGCTGTGCGCCCGCTACCGGATCTCCGGCGTCCCGGTGACCGACGAGAGCGGCAAGCTCGTGGGCATCATCACCAACCGGGACATGCGGTTCGAGGTCGACCACTCGCGCAAGGTCAGCGAGGTCATGACCAAGGGGCCGCTGGTCACCGCGCAGGTGGGCGTGTCCGCCGAGGCCGCGCTGGGGCTGCTGCGCCGCCACAAGGTGGAGAAGCTGCCCATCGTGGACGGTGACGGCAAGATCCGCGGCCTGATCACGGTCAAGGACTTCGTCAAGACCGAGCAGTACCCGAACGCCTCGAAGGACCCGGACGGCCGGCTGCTGTGCGCCGCCGCGATCGGCGTCGGCGAGGACAGCTTCGCCCGCGCCGCGGCGCTCGCCGAGGCGGGCGTGGACGTGATCATGGTGGACACCGCGCACGGCCACCAGCGCAACGTGCTGGAGATGGTCGCCCGGGTGAAGAAGGAGCTGGGCGACCTGGTGGACGTGGTCGGCGGCAACGTCGCCACCCGCGCCGGCGCGCAGGCCCTGGTGGACGTGGGCGCGGACGGCGTGAAGGTCGGCGTCGGCCCCGGTTCCATCTGCACGACGCGCGTCGTCGCGGGCGTGGGCGTGCCCCAGATCAGCGCGATCTACGAGGCGAACCTGGCGTGCGGCCCGGCGGGCGTGCCGGTGATCGGCGACGGCGGCATCCAGTACTCCGGCGACATCGCGAAGGCCATCGCGGCCGGCGCGAGCGTGGTCATGCTGGGCAGCCTGCTCGCGGGCACGGCCGAGGCGCCGGGCGAGGTCGTCCTGGTCAACGGCAAGCAGTTCAAGACCTACCGGGGCATGGGCTCGCTGGCGGCGCTGCGCGGGCGCGGCGACAACAGCAAGTCCTACTCGAAGGACCGCTACTTCCAGGACGACGTGCTGTCCGAGGACAAGCTGGTGCCCGAGGGCATCGAGGGCCGCACGCCGTTCCGCGGCCCGCTGTCCCAGGTGGCCTACCAGCTGGTCGGCGGTCTGCGGATGGCCATGGGCTACACCGGTTCGAAGACGATCGCCGACCTCCAGCAGAAGCAGCTGGTGCGCATCACGGCGGCCGGCCTGAAGGAGAGCCACCCGCACGACATCACCATGACCGTCGAGGCGCCGAACTACACGACCCGCTGAACCGCGTCGCACTGAGCTAAGGTCCACTGGTTCTGCTGGCTCCACGGAAGGACGACTGAGGTGCGCGATCTGGTCGAGATCGGCATGGGCCGGACCGCGAGGCGGGCCTACGAGCTGGACGACGTCGAGATCATCCCGTCCCGGAGGACCCGGTCCTCGAAGGACGTCTCGACGGCGTGGCAGATCGACGCCTACCGGTTCGAGATCCCGCTGATCACCCACCCGACCGACGCGATCGTGTCGCCGGGCACGGCGGTCGCGATCGGCGAGCTGGGCGGCTTGGGCGTCCTCAACGCGGAGGGCCTGTGGGCCCGGCACGGCGACGTGGAAGAGGCGTTGTTCCGGCTGGTGCAGTCGGTGGAGGACACCGACGACCCGGCCGCGCCGGTCAGGGTGCTCCAGGAGCTGCACTCCGCTCCGGTCCGGATGGACCTGATCGCCGAGGCGATCAAGCAGGTGCGCGAGTCGGGGGTGACGGTCGCGGTGCGGGTCAGCCCGCAGCGGGCCGCCGAGCTGACCCCGGACCTGCTGGCGGCGGGCGTCGAGGTGCTGGTCGTGCAGGGCACGATCATCTCCGCGGAGCACGTGTCGCGCGACGGCGAGCCGCTGAACCTGAAGTCGTTCATCGCGGACCTGGACGTGCCGGTGATCGCGGGCGGTGTCGGCGACTACCGGACGGCGATGCACCTGATGCGCACGGGCGCGGCGGGCGTGATCGTCGGCTACGGCTACACGCCGGGCGTGACGACGACGGACGCGGTGCTCGGCATCGGCGTGCCGATGGCCACGGCCATCGCCGACGCGGCCGCCGCGCGCCGGGACTACCTGGACGAGACCGGTGGCCGGTACGTGCACGTGATCGCCGACGGCGGTGTGCTGACCAGCGGTGACGTGGCGAAGTCGATCGCCTGCGGTGCGGACGCGGTGATGTTGGGCGAGCCGCTGGCCGCCGCGGCGGAGGCGCCCGCGCAGGGGCTGTACTGGACGGCGGCGTCCGCGCACCCGTCGGTGCCGCGCAGCCACGTGTCGACCGGCGTCGACCAGGTCGTGGACCTGCGCAGCCTGCTGTTCGGCCCGTCGGTGGACCCGCGGGGCGTGACGAACCTGTTCGGCTCGCTGCGCCGGGCGATGGCCAAGACCGGGTACTCCGACCTCAAGGAGTTCCAGAAGGTCGGCCTGACCATCCGAGGCTGACCCGCTTCGCGCCAGGAGCCCCCGTCGTCCTCGGCGGGGGCTCTTCCGCGCGGACGTCTGAACCGATCGAGAACTAGCTGTTACCGGAAGTTACGCCTAACCTCGCGGACATGGGTGAACTCGCCGGTAACAACACCGACTTCGACGTCGTGGTCGTGGGCTCTGGCTTCGGCGGCAGCGTCGCCGCGCTCAGGCTGGTGGAGAAGGGCTACCGGGTGGCCGTCGTCGAGGCGGGCCGCCGGTTCGCCGACGACGAGTTCGCCGAGACCTCGTGGAACCTGCGCCGCTACCTGTGGGCGCCCGCGATCGGCTGCTACGGCATCCAGCGCATCCACGCCCTGCGCAACGTCATGGTGCTGGCCGGCTCGGGCGTCGGCGGCGGCTCCCTGGTCTACGCGAACACCCTGTACCGGCCGCTCGCCCCGTTCTACCGGGACCGCCAGTGGGCGCACATCACCGACTGGGAGTCCGAGCTGGCGCCGTTCTACGACCAGGCGTCGCGGATGCTCGGCGTCGTGGAGAACCCGACCACCACGCCGTCGGACCACGTGATGCGGCAGGTCGCGGCCGAGATGGGCGTGTCCGACAGCTACCACCCGACGCCGGTCGGCGTGTACTTCGGCGAGCCGGGCCGGCAGGCCGAGGACCCCTACTTCGGCGGTGCGGGCCCCGCCCGGACCGGCTGCACCGAGTGCGGCGCGTGCATGTCCGGGTGCCGGGTCGGCGCGAAGAACACCCTGGTCAAGAACTACCTGTACCTGGCCGAGCGGAACGGGGCGACCGTGCTGCCGCTCACCACCGTCACCGACCTGCGGCAGGCGTCGGACGGCACGTGGGCGGTGGGCACCCGCCGCACCGGCGGCAAGCTCCGCAAGGGCCGCCGCACGATCACCGCAGGACAGGTCGTGCTGTCCGCCGGCACGTGGGGCACCCAGCAGCTCCTGCACCGGATGAAGAGCACCGGCGCGCTGCCCCGCCTGTCGGACCGGCTCGGCGAGCTGACCCGGACCAACTCCGAGGCGATCATCGGCGCGGGCCGCTACACCGTGGACGAGGACCGGAACTTCAGCCAGGGCGTGGCGATCACCTCGTCGATCCACCCGGACGAGCAGACCCACATCGAGCCGGTGCGCTACGGCAAGGGCAGCAACGTCATGGGGCTGCTCCAGACGCTGGCCACGGACGGCGCGAAGTCCACGCCGCGCCTGCTCCAGTTCCTGGCGCAGGCGGTCCGCCACCCGGTCCGCCTGGCGCGGCTGCTGTCCGTGCACCGGTGGAGCGAGCGGACGGTGATCCTGCTGGTGATGCAGAGCCTGGACAACTCGATCACCACGTACCCGGGCAGGGGCCTGTTCGGCCGTCGGAAGCTCGGCTCCCGGCAGGGACACGGCGAGCCGAACCCGACGTTCATCCCGGCCGGGCACGAGGCGAACCTCCGGGCGGCGGAGGCCATCGGCGGCATCCCGGGCGGCACGTGGGGCGAGCTGTTCAACATCCCCCTCACCGCCCACTTCATCGGCGGCTGCCCCATCGGCTCCGACCCGGCGGCGGGCGTCATCGACCCGTACCACCGCGCCTACGGCTACCCGACCCTGTCGGTCGTCGACGGCGCCGCGATCTCGGCCAACCTCGGCGTCAACCCGTCCCTCACCATCACGGCGCAGGCCGAGCGGGCCTTCTCGCTGTGGCCGAACAAGGGGGAGCGGGACCTGCGGCCGGCGCAGGGCGAGGGGTACCGGCGGATCGCGCCGGTGACGCCGGCGGCCCCGGCCGTCCCGGTCCACGCGCCGGGCGCGCTGCGGTTGCCGATCGTGGAGGTCCGCTCGTCCGGATGACCGCTGCGTCAACGGGCAATCACTGGTGGTGACCAAAACCGCCTATGGTGGGAGGTGTGGCACCGAAGCCGTTCGCGTCCGACGCAGACCTCGCGCCCGAGGACGAGGTCTTCGTCGAACTGGCCGAGGGCGTCTACGCCCTCACCGCCGAGGGACACCCGAACGTGGGTGCCATCGAGGGGGAGGACTTCCTGGTCTGCGTGGACGCCCGCGCCACGCCGAAGGCCGCGCGCCGCTGGCTCGACGTGCTGCGCCGGCACACCGGCAAACCGGTCCGCCACCTGGTCCTGAGCCACTACCACGCGGTGCGCGCGCTCGGCGCCTCCGCGTTCGGGGCGGCCGAGGTCATCGCGCACGAGAACACCCGCACGCTGATCGCCGAGCGCGGTCGCGCCGACCGGGCCCACGAGCACGGGCGGACGCCCGCCCTGTTCGAGGAGCCCGCGGGCATCCCGGGCCTGACCTGGCCGACGATGACGTTCTCCGACCGGCTCACCATCCCGCTCGGCGGCGACCGGGGCGTGATCGAGCTGCGGTACGCCGGTCGGGGGCACACGGCGGGCGACGTCCTCGCGTGGCTGCCGCACCAGCGCGTCCTGTTCGCGGGCGACCTGGTCGGGGGTGGGGCCGCGCCCTGCACCGGGGACGCGTTCCACGACGAGTGGGCGACCTCGACGCTGGACCGGGTCGCGGCCCTGGGCGCGGAGCAGCTCGTCGGCGGCCGGGGCGCGCCGGCGCGCGACCGGGCCGGGGTGGAGGCCGCGATCGCCCGGTCCCGCCACTTCCTGGACGAGCTGCGCCGCGCGGTCGGGTCGGTGCACGTCGCCGGCGGCACGGTGAAGGAGGCGTTCCGGGCGGCGCACGCCGCCCTCGCCCCGCGCCACGGCCGGTCGCCTGCCTTCGAGCGGTGCCTGCCGTTCGACGTGCAGCGCTACTGGGACGAGTGCGACGGCGTGGACTGGCCGCGGATCTGGACGCCGGAACGGGAGCGCGCGGTGCGGGAAGCACTCCGGTGACCCCGCCCGCGCGCCCCCCCCGGTGGTGGTCGGCGGTGGCGGTCAGCGGCGGCGGGGGGTGAGGGTGAAGCCCTCCGGCTTGAGCGTGAGCGCCTCCGCCACCCGCAGCCGGTAGTCCGGCGACGCCACCAGGTCGTAGCGGCGCAGCAGCGTGCCCAGCGCCAGCGTGGCCTCGTGGATCGCGAACTGCCGCCCGATGCACGCCCGCTCACCCGTCCCGAACGGCTTGTAGACGTGCGCCGGCCGGGCCCGCACCCGATCCGGCGCGAACCGGTCCGGGTCGAACGACTCCGGTGACGGCCACACCTCCGGGTCCCGGTGCACCAGCGGCAGCAGGACGAGGACCCACTGGCCCGCCTCGACCGGGTACCGCCCACCGAGCACGGTGTCGTGCCGCGCCTCCCGCGCGTACGCCGGCGCGGTCGGCCACAGCCGCAGCGCCTCGTCCAGCACCCGCCGCACGTACCGCAGCCTGGCCACCTGCTCGAACTCCGGCACCTCCGCCGCGCCCCACACCGCGTCGACCTCGGCCCGCGCCCTCTCGGCCACCTCCGGGTGGCGCGACAGGTAGTGCAGGGCGAACGACAGCGCACCGGACGTCGTCTCGTGCCCGGCGATCAGGAACGTGATGACCTGGTTGCGGATGTTCACCTCGTCGAGGGCGCCCGAGTCGAGCATCAGCCCGAGCAGGTCCGACCCGCCGCCGCCCTCGCCGCGCCGCGCCCGGACCACCTCGTCCACGACCTCGGCCAGGTGGGCCAGGTCCCTCCGGTACCGCTCCTCGGCCCGACCGCCGAACAGCGCGCGGACCAGCGGGAACGTGAAGTTCCGGCGCTGGGCGTACCGCAGCGAGCCGAGCATGGCGCTCACGAACGGGTGCGCGGTGGACCGCTCGAACGACTCGAAGGAGTAGCCGAACCCGACCCGTCCGATGGTCTCCAGGGTCAGCGTGGTCATGTCCGCCGACACGTCGACCTCGCCGCCGCGGTCCCACTTCGCCACCAGCCGCGCGGTCACCTCGACCATCGTCCGGTGGTAGCCGCGCATCGCGCCCCGGGTGAACCCGGGCACCAGCACGTCGTGCGCCGCCCGCCAGTTCGGCTCGTGGTTGTAGGCGGTGAACAGGCCGTCGCCGCCGATGCCGCGCAGCACCTCCACGCCCGGCGCGAGGTGCTTGGCGAACCGGGTCTCGTCGGCCAGCTCGGCGGTCAGCGCCCCGCCGGCCACGAACACGATCTCCAGGTCCAGGAACTTGCGGGTGAAGATCGGCCCGAGGCCGCGGCCCAGGCGCATCGAGTCCTGCACGGGCGTGCGGCGGCTCGTGCCCACGACGTCGCCGACGACCGGCAGCCGCCACCGGGGGTGCGGGATCGCGGTGGTGTCCACCGCTCCGGCGCCCGTCGTCGGCGCGGGGCGGGCCATCAGCGCTTCGCCCTGTTCGGCTCGGCCATGCGGCGCTGCATCTCGTCGGTGGCCATCCGCCGCTGCAACCAGGAGGAGAACGTCGGGAACGCGCCGCCGAGCGTCGCGGCGAACCGCAGCTCGGGCGGTGCCACGGCGACCTCGGCCAGGTCCTTCGCGATGGCGTCCAGGACGGCCTTGGCGACCTGCGCCGGGGACACGGTCCGCACGCCCTTCGGCGGCACGCCGCCCGCGTCGGCGAACATCCCGGCGTCGCGCACCATGCCCGGCTCCACGACGGAGACGCCGACGCCGGTGCCGCGCAGGTCCTCCCGGATGCCCAGTGCGAACCCGCGCAGGCCGAACTTGGACGCGTTGTAGAGCGACGAGTGGCCGGAGGCGACCTTGCCCGCGAGCGAGCCGATGTGCACGACGTGCCCGCGCCCGCGCGCCACCATCGCCGGGACGAGGGCGTGGGTGAGGGCGATCGGCGCCTCCAGGTTGACCGCGAGGGCCCGCCTGACCTGCTCGGGGGTGAAGTCGAGCAGCGCGCCGTTGGCGGGCAGCGCGGCGTTGGCGACCAGCACGTCCACCTCGCCGGCCTCCTCCACCAGGCGCGCCACGTCGGCCGGGTCGGCGAGGTCCGCGGCCACGACGCGGCCGCCGGTCGCGTCGGCGACCCGCTCCAGCTCGGCGACCCGCCGCCCGGTCAGCACGAGTCGCGCGCCCTGGTCGGCCAGGGCGCGGGCGATGGCCTGCCCGAGCCCGCCGGTGGCCCCGGTGACCAGTGCGGTGGTTCCCCTGACGTGCATGAGCCCTCCCGGAGTTGTACTGTTCGTTCGAACGAACAGTAGCACCGGCAGCGCACGGCCGGTGGCGGGAGGAGAGCGGGTGGCAGGGGACAATGGGGGTATGACCAAGCCCGTCGAAACCCGGCAGCGGATCGTCGGCGCCGTGCTGCGGATCATCGGCGAGGACGGCGTCGCCGGTGTGACCAACCGGCGCATCGCCCAGGAGGCGGGCGTCTCGCTCGGCTCGATCACCTACCACTTCGCCACGCAGCAGGACCTGCTGCGGGAGAGCATGCTGCACTTCGTCGCCGACGAGACCCGGCGGTTCGCGGAGCTGGCCCGGCAGAACCAGGCCGGCTGCGACGACCTGGAGCAGGTCGTCGAGGTCGTGTGCCAGGTCGGCCGGGCCACGCGGGCGGACGCGGACCGGATCGCGCCCTACGAGCTGTACCTCAACGCCGGGCGCGACCCGGAGCTGCGCGCCGCCGCCGCCGACTGCTTCGCCGCCTACGACAAGCTGGCCTCGACCGTGCTGGCGTCCATCGGGGTCGAGGACGCCGACCAGGTCGCCGGGGCCGTCGTCGCCATGGTGATGGGGCTCAAGCTGCGCGCCCTGTCCACCGGCTCCGACCCCGAGGACCTGGTCGACGGCCTCATGGCGATCGCCAAGGCGCTCACACGGTGATGCCGGTGAGCACCAGCGTGCGCTCCTCGGTGAAGTCCTCCATCGCCGACCGCACGCCCTCGCGCCCGGTGCCCGACCCCTTCACGCCGCCGTACGGCATCTGGTCGGCCCGGTAGGACGGCACGTCGCCGATGATCACGCCGCCGACCTCCAGTTCGGCCGCCGCCTCGAAGGCGATGCCGACGTCGCGCGTGAACACCCCGGCCTGCAACCCGTAGTCGGTGGCGTTGGCCTGCTCGAACGCCTCCGCGACCGAGTCCACCACGGACACCGCGAGCACCGGCCCGAACACCTCCTCGCGCCACAGCTTCGCCGTCTCCGGCACGTCCTGCACCACGGTCGGCTCGACCGTGGTGCCGGTCCGCCCGCCGCCGACGTGCAGGGTCGCCCCGGCGGACACGGCCTCGGCCACCCACTCCTCGACGCGGCGCGCGTTGTCCTCGTCGATCAGCGGCCCGACCTCGACCTCCGGGTCGTGCGGGTCGCCGGTCCGCAGCGACCGCACGGCAGCCACCAGCTTCGGCACGAACTCGCCGGCCACGTCCCGGTGCACGATCACCCGCTGCACCGCGATGCACGACTGCCCGGCCTGGTAGTTGCCGAACGTGGCGATCCGCGAGGCCGCCAGGTCCAGGTCCGGCCAGTCCGGGCACACGATGGCCGCCGAGTTCGAGCCCAGCTCCATCACCACGTGCTTGCGCGGCGCGTCGTCCATCAGCGACCAGCCGACCGAGGTGGACCCGGTGAACGAGATGACCGGCAGCCGCTCGTCGGTGACCAGCGCCTTCATGTCGCCGCCGCGCACCGGCAGCACGGAGAACGCGCCCTCGGGCAGGTCGGTCCGCGCCAGCAGCTCGCCGAGCAGCAGCGCCGACAGCGGCGTCGCCGACGCGGGCTTCACGATCACCGGCGCGCCGACCGCGAGGGCGGGCGCGACCTTGTGCGCGACCAGGTTCAGCGGGAAGTTGAACGGCGCCACGGCCAGCACGGGGCCGCGCGGCACCCGGCGCACGACGGCCAGCCGCCCCTCGCCGCTCGGGTCGGTGTCCAGGCGCTGGAGGTCGCCGGTGAACCGCCGGGCCTCCTCGGCGGCGAACCGGAACGTGTTCACCGCCCGCCGCACCTCGGCGTTCGCCCACCGCAGCGGCTTGCCGTTCTCGGCGGTGATCGTCTCGGCGATCTCCTCGGCGCGGTCGGCCAGCGCTTCGGAAACCTGCATCAGCGCACGGGCACGCACGTGCGCGGGCGTGCGCCGGAAGTCCTTCGCGACGGCCGCCGCGGCGGCCACGGCCCGCTCCACCTGGTCCGGTCCGGGCACGGCGACCGACGCCACCTCCGTGCCGTCGAACGGGTGGAAGACGGTGATGGCCTGCACGCCCTGCTCGGCGCGTCCGGCGATCCAGCAGGGCCTCGGCTCGGGGGTGGTGGCGTCCATGGACCACACCGTATGCCCGTCCGGGTTGGTTCGACTATCGATCTTGGAAGTGCTCTTCCACGTACCGCGCGTGACCGAGGTAGTACTCGTCGTGCCGCTCCGCGCGCTGCCGGTGGAACTCCGGGCGCTCCCGGATCATGGTCACCATGTCGTCCAACCGGGCGAGCACGCGCGCGCCCAGGCCCGTGACCTCGGCGCCGTAGGCGGCGAAGAACAGCTCCGCGCGCCGCCACTGCTCGTCGGGCGTCCCCCACTCGGGTGAGATCGGCACCAGGCAGTACGCGGTGTAGGCCAGGTCCCACCAGCGCGGCCCCGGCCGGGCCCCGTCGAAGTCGATGAACCCGACCGGCAGGCCGTCCCGGAACACCGTGTTGTACGGCGCCAGGTCGTTGTGGCAGATCACCTCGACGGGTGACAGCGCCGGGAACTGCCAGCCCTCCCGCACGTGCGCGAGCCCGGCCGACGCGTCGTGCAGCCGGCGGGCCAGCCGCGCCGCGGCCACCAGCACGTCGTCGGACCGCATCGCCCCGGGCAGCGGCGGGTGGCCCACCTCACCCGGCAGGTACGACAGCACCTCCCGGCCGCGCTCGTCCACGCCGTGCGCGCGCGGCGCGATGCCAAGCGGCGCAAGGCGTTCCAGCAGCAGGTGCACGTTCGGCGTCCACGGCCCGGTCGGGCGGCGCACCGTCGACCCGATCCGGACGACCTCGTTCAGGCCGCCTCCGGTGAGCGGTTCCTCTTCCACGCATGACATCCTTCACCTGCGCGAACCCGCGAGACGAGAGGTTTTGCAGCAGTGGCTGAGAGCAGCAACCGCCCCGTGCTGGTCATCGACTTCGGCGCGCAGTACGCGCAGCTGATCGCCCGACGGGTCCGGGAGGCGCAGGTCTACTCGGAAGTCGTCCCGCACACCACACCCGTGGCGGAACTGCTGGAGCGCGACCCGGCCGCCATCGTGCTGTCCGGCGGCCCGTCCAGCGTCTACGAGCCGGGCGCCCCGCAGGTGGACCCGAAGCTGTTCGAGGTGGACGTGCCGGTGTTCGGCATCTGCTACGGCTTCCAGGCCATGGCGGGCGCCCTGGGCGGCACGGTCGAGCGCACCGGCGCCCGCGAGTACGGCCGCACCGAGCTGGGCGTCCGGCAGGACGGGGGCCTCCTGCACGACGAGCTGCCCGCCAGCCACCCGGTGTGGATGAGCCACGGCGACTCGGTCACCAAGGCCCCCGAGGGCTTCACCGTGACCGCGACCAGCGAGGGCGCGCCGGTGGCCGCGTTCGAGGACCCGCAGCGCCGGTTCGCGGGCGTGCAGTACCACCCGGAGGTGGGCCACTCCCCGCACGGCCAGGAGGTGCTGCGCCGCTTCCTGCACGACATCGCGGGCATCCGCCCCCAGTGGACGACCTCGTCGATCGTGGACGAGCAGGTGGCGCGCATCCGGGAGCAGGTCGGCGACGGCAAGGCCATCTGCGGCCTGTCCGGCGGCGTCGACTCGGCGGTGGCCGCGGCCCTCGTGCAGCGCGCCATCGGTGACCGCCTCACCTGCGTGTTCGTCGACCACGGCCTGCTGCGCGCCGGTGAGCGCGCCCAGGTGGAGCGCGACTTCGTGGCCGCGACCGGCGTGAACCTGGTGACCGTGGACGCCCGTGAGCGCTTCCTCGACGCGCTGGCCGGCGTCACGGACCCGGAGCGGAAGCGCAAGATCATCGGCCGCGAGTTCATCCGCGTCTTCGAGCAGGCCGAGCGCGACCTCAAGGCCGAGGGCGACTACGGGTTCCTGGTCCAGGGCACGCTGTACCCGGACGTCGTCGAGTCCGGCGGCGGCACCGGCGCGGCGAACATCAAGAGCCACCACAACGTGGGCGGCCTGCCGGACGACCTCCAGTTCGCCCTCGTCGAGCCGCTGCGCGCGCTGTTCAAGGACGAGGTGCGCCGGGTCGGCACCGAGCTGGGCCTGCCCGAGACGATCGTGCAGCGCCAGCCGTTCCCCGGCCCCGGCCTCGGCATCCGCATCATCGGCGAGGTGACCGCCGAGCGCCTGGAGATCCTGCGCAAGGCCGACGCCATCGCCCGCGAGGAGCTGACCACCGCGGGCCTCGACCGGCAGATCTGGCAGTGCCCCGTGGTGCTGCTGGCGGACGTGCGCAGCGTCGGCGTGCAGGGCGACGGCCGCACCTACGGCCACCCGGTCGTGCTGCGGCCGGTGTCCAGCGAGGACGCCATGACCGCGGACTGGACGCGCCTGCCGTACGACGTGCTGGAGCGCATCTCGACCCGCATCACCAACGAGGTGGACGAGGTCAACCGGGTCGTGCTGGACGTGACGAGCAAGCCGCCGGGCACCATCGAGTGGGAGTGACCCTCCCCTGAACGGCCGGAAGGCCCGTCCCACCCGGGACGGGCCTTCCGCTCTTCCACCGACCCCCTCGGTCGCTACCCCCGTCGCCGGGCCGATCCCGCCAGCAGGCCGATGCCGATGACCACGGCCCCGCCCGCCAGCGCCCACCTCAGGTCGAGGAAGGCGGGCCACGAGGCGCCGTCCGAGAGCATGTAGGTCGCGGCGACCAGGGCCGCGACCGCGAGCACCAGCCCCACCACGTCGACCCCGCGCTTCTCGACCGAATCCTGGTCAGCCACGGCTCACCACCACCTCTCCCAGCTCGCTCCGCACGTCCAGCTCGATCCTCAACCCGCCCGGGCCGTCGGCGCCGTCGTCGTCGACGGTCTCCAGCCGGTCCTCGCCGCCCGACTCCGCGCCCAGGCACCGCGTCGACCCGAGGTCCGCGCGGCAGGTCGCCACCACGTCCGCGTTCGCCGGCACCGTCACCCGCGCGCTGCCCACCCCGACCTCGACGACCGTCTTCACCGATCCCGTGTCCGGCAGACCGGTCAGGTCCAGGTCGACCTCGCCGATGCCCGTCTCGTAGCGCGGCTGCACCTGCTCGATCGCGGTGGGCGCGGGCCGGTGGCTGCCGATCCGGTCGGTCCGGAGGGTCTCCAGGTCGGCGGCGGTCATGCCCACTCCGACGAGGGACAGCGGCACGACGAACCACAGCAGGCCCTTGGCGCCGCCGCCGCGCAGCGCGCCGACCACCATGCCCAGGCCCATCACCGCGACCAGCAGGCCGATGACGTGCGGCACGGTGAACCAGGCCCAGTGGTCGGCCGCGATCACCGAACCGGCCAGCACCAGCATCGCCACGCCGAACGTGGCCACGCCCGCCCTCGACCTGCGCCGCACCGGTCGGGACCGCGCCACCACCGGCTCGGGCACGCCCGCCGGCTCCGGCAGGTCCCACGCGAACGGGGCCGCGCCCAGCGGGTCCCACGCGGGCGGCGTCACCCGCTCGGTCGTCTGGTCCTGCACCGGCACCCCCGGGTCGTAGGCCGGCAGCGTCGGTGGCGCGGCCGGTCGGTTGAGCTGCCCGCGACCGCGGTGCAGCAGGTAGATCCCCCCGACGGACAGCAGCACGCCGCCGACCATCGTGAACCCGCCGTCGACGAAGAACCCCGTCGCGGGCAGCACGGCGATGCCCAGCGCCACGGTCAGGGGCGTCGGCGTCGAGCTGCGCCCCCGTCCGACCAGCGCCTCGGCCGCCGAGGCCTCGTCGCCCTCCTGGGCCAGGAACAGCCAGCCCAGCAGGTAGACGAGCACGCCGGCGCCGTTGCACAGCGCCATCGCGACGAACGCCACCCGGACGATCACCGGGTCGATCTGGTACCGCTGTGCGATACCGGCGGCGACACCGGCGATCTTGCGACCGTCGTGTGGCCGCCTGGGTCGGCTGACCCAGAAGTCCTTCAGCGTCTCCTCGACGCCCGCTGCGCTGATGTTCCCGCTCACGATGACGAGCTTGCTGGACGGGGGCCGCCCCGCACATCCGGGACGCACCCTGAACCGGGCATGGGGTGGAACCCTGATGACCTGCCCCCACCCGCGTGTGACGATCGTCGGGTGAGCGTGGAGACGAAGGCGAAAGCCACGGAGCCGGTCCGCCGCAGGCGCACGGGGCGCGTGGTCGCGGGTGTGGCCGGCGGGGTCGCGGACCACCTCGGCGTCGAGGTGTTCTGGGTGCGCGCGGTGTTCGCCGCGCTGACCGCGCTCAACGGCGTCGGCGCCATCGCCTACGGCCTGCTGTGGCTGTTCGTGCCGCAGCAGGCGGCGGGCGTGCCCGAGCAGCCCCCGAACCCCAGGGAGCGGCAGCAGGCGCTGGGCCTGCTCGCCCTGGGCATCGGCGCGGCCGTGCTCACCGGCCTGGTCTCCGGCCCGGTCAGCGGCTGGATCACCGGGCCGCTCGCGGTGGCCATGGTCGGCGCGGCCGTCGTGTGGCGGGAGGCGGACGAGGCCCAGCGCCGCCGCTGGCGGGACGGCGCGCGGTCCGGGCTGCTCGGCACCGGCCGCACCACGGTCGTGCGGGTGCTCGCGGGCGTCGCCCTGGTCGCCATCGGCATCGGCGTGCTGCTGGTCAACAGCTACGGCATCGACCAGCTGCGGTTCGCCCTGCTCGCGGTGGTCGCCACGCTCGGCGGCGTCGCGGTGCTCACCGTGCCGCTGTGGATCAAGCTGATCAACGACCTGGGCGAGGAGCGCCGGGTCCGCATCCGCACCGAGGAGCGCGCCGAGATCGCCGCCCACCTGCACGACTCCGTCCTGCAAACGCTTGCGCTGATCCAGAAGCAGGCCGAGCAGCCGCGCGAGGTCAAGCGCCTCGCCCGCGGCCAGGAGCGGCAGCTGCGCGAGTGGCTGTACGGCAACGTCGTGGAGGACAGCACCCGGCCCAGGACGCTGTCCGCCGCCCTCACCGCCGCGTCCGGCGAGGTGGAGGACCAGTTCGCGCTGTCCGTGCAGCCGGTCGTGGTCGGCGACTGCGAGCTGGACCCCGACCTGTACGCCCTGGTGCAGGCGGCCCGCGAGGCGGTGGTCAACGCGGCCAAGCACGCGGGCGTCGCCGAGATCAGCGTGTACGGCGAGGTGGAGCCCGATCGGGTGACCGTGTTCGTGCGCGACCGGGGCAAGGGCTTCGACCCGGAGACCGTCCCGGAGGACCGGCATGGCCTCGCGGACTCCATCGGGGGGAGGATGGAGCGGCACGGCGGTGAAGTCCGCATCCGCACCTCGCTGGGCGAGGGGACGGAAGTGCAGCTGATGATGCCGAGGAAGGCAGCCGACAAGTGATCGGCTGACGAGTGGGAGACGGGGGCCGGACCGTGGCGGTACGGGTGTTCCTGGTGGACGACCACGCGCTGTTCCGCGCGGGCGTGCGGGCCGAGCTGGACTCGATCACGGACGACGTCGAGGTGGTCGGCGAGGCCGGCTCCGTCGGGGAGGCGGTCGTCGGCATCGGCCACCACCGGCCCGACGTGGTGCTGCTCGACGTGCACATGCCCGACGGCGGCGGGGCGGAGGTGCTGCGGCAGGTCCGCACGGCGCTGCCCGAGGTGGTGTTCCTGGCGCTGTCGGTGTCCGACGCGGCCGAGGACGTCATCGCGGTCATCCGGGCCGGCGCGCGCGGGTACGTGACGAAGACGATCTCCAGCCAGGAGCTGGTGCGCGCGGTCGTGCGGGTCGCGGAGGGCGACGCGGTGTTCAGCCCCCGGCTGGCCGGGTTCGTGCTGGACGCGTTCGCGGACCGGCCGGGCGCGGCCCCGATCAGCGACCCGGAGCTGGACCTGCTCACCCCGCGCGAGCGGGACGTGCTGCGGCTGCTGGCGCGCGGCTACGCGTACAAGGAGATCGCCTCGGAGCTGTTCATCTCGGTGAAGACGGTCGAGACGCACGTGTCGAGCGTGCTGCGCAAGACGCAGCTGTCCAACCGGTACGAGCTGTCGCGCTGGGCGTCGGACCGCCGCCTGGTCTAGCCGAACTGCTGCGAGCCCGTGATCACCAGTCGGCCGGGGCCGGGCTCGACCCGCAGCTCGTAGTCCCCGCTGGTCTCCACCCCGGCCTCCACGAAGACCACCCGGGTGCGCACCAGGACGGTCGCCCCGTCCTGGACCGCCTCGATCAGCGACATCCGCACGTCCTCGTACCGGCCCCAGAACGCGGAGTACTCCTCGAACGGCAGGCGGTAGGACTCGGCGAGGTTCTCGTACGCTCTCGACGGGTCCTCGGGCAGCACCTCGTAGTGGCCGCGGACCAGTTCGACGGCGTTGTCGGCCGGGGACGGCACCCACTGCTCGACCGGCGGCCGGCCGTCGTGGAGTCCCAGCGCGTTGCCGAGGTCCACCACGTCGAGGTCCACCGCGGTGTACCCGACGACGCCCGCGACCAGCAGCACGGCCACGAACAGCGCGGCGACCACCCCGCGCCGGCGTGGGCCGGGGGCGGGTTCCGCCGCGGGCACCTCGGCGGGTTCGGGCTCCGGCTCGGGTCCCGGCGCCGGTTTCGGGGCGGACATCGGCGAGGTCGCCGGTGCGTGCGCGACCAGCAGGTCCACCAGTTCGGCGGCGGTCGGCCGCTCCGCGGGGTCCGGGGACAGCACTCGGGTGAGCAGGTCCGTCAGCCCGCCCGAGCGGGTGGGCGGCTCGATCCGGCCGGCGGCGGCCCGGTAGAGCAGGCCGAAGTTGTTGTCCGACTCGCCGTAGGGCGACCTGCCCTCGGTCGCCGCGTACAGGGTCGCGCCGAGGGAGAAGACGTCGGAGGCGCTGTCCGGCTGTTCGCCGCGCGCCACCTCGGGCGCGAGGTACGCCGGGGTGCCGGTGATCATGCCGCTGTCGGTCAGCGTGCCGTCACCCGTGGCGCGGGAGATGCCGAAGTCGGTGAGCTTCACCGTGCCGTCGCGCCCGATCAGCACGTTGGACGGCTTCACGTCGCGGTGCACGATGCCCGCCGCGTGCGCCGCGGCGAGCGCGGCGGCGACCTGGCCGCCGATCCTGGCCGTCTCTGCCGGGCCCACCGCACCGTCCTCCGCCAGCAGCCCGGCGAGGCTGCGGGAGGGCAGGTGCTCCATGACCAGCCACGGCCGGCCGTCCTCGACCACCACGTCGAACAGGGCGACGGCGTGGGGGTGGTGCAGCCTGGCGGCGTTGCGCGCCTCGCGCATCGCCCGGGCCCTGGCGACCTCCGCCTCGTCCGGCGTCAGGTCGGGCATGCGGAGCTGCTTCACGGCCACCTCGCGGTCGAGGAGCTCGTCGTGCGCCCGCCAGACGATGCCCATGGCGCCGCTGCCGACCCGCTCGACCAGCGCGTACCGACCGCCTACCGTCCCCCCGGACCCCGTCACGGGTTACGAGGGTAGGCGACGAGGTCAGTTGGTCGAGACCAGCTTGGCCAATTCGCGGTCGAAGTCGATCCACAGGTCCTCCTCGCCGGGCTGCACCACGTCGTAGGTGAGGTCCAGGAACTCGGCGATGTGCTCGGCCTCGGCGGACAGGATCGCGAACCCGGTCGGCGCGTTCAGCTCCAGCAGGACCCGCTCCGGGTCGTCGGCGGCCGGGCGGATGAGGATGTCGCCCTCGCCGGACGCGGTCAGCAGGCCGTCGGCCAGCAGGTCGCGGGCGAAGATCCACTCGACCTTGCCCTGCCCGGTGTGGAACAGGACGGCCACCGCGTACGGGTCCTCCGGTTCGTAGTGCAGCTCGGCCTCCACCGGCGCCGGGGCGATCCCCGGTACGAGGAGGTGGAACGTCGTCGTGGTGGTGATGCTCTCGGTGCTCATGTCCTTGGGGTTCCCTTCGGCGTCCATCCCTTTCATGAGAAGAGACGTCCGAGGGGGCGAATCGGGACGTGCTTCGCCTGAACACCACGCGATCGGGGGAGACCTGCGTCTCAAGTCCACCCGTTTGCCCAGGACGGGTGTCCCAACTGGCTCATACCGGCGGGTAACCCAGCGTTATCCCTGGTCACTTGAGCGTAGTCGCCAACTCCCGGATCGGCACGCCGGGCGCCGGGGCGCGCCGCTTCCGGGTCAGCGCGACGCCCGCGAGCACGACCACCATGCCGAGCACCACCCGCGCGTCGAGCGCCTCGCCGAGGAACGCCGCGCCGAGCAGCACGGAGACCACCGGCAGCAGGTAGCCCACCGTCGTGGCGTCGGTCGCGCCCACGTCCTGGATGAGCCGGTAGTTGAGGGCGAACGCGACGCCGGTGCCGAACACGCCCAGGACGGCCACGGCGACCAGCGGCCGCCAGTCGAGGTGCACCGGCTGGAGGCCGCCCGCGGGCACGACGAGCGCGGTGAGCCCGGAGGCGGCCACGAGCTGCGTGGCGGAGAGCTGGAGGGGCGTGGAGCCGCGCCCGGCCACCGTGCGGCCCACGTAGCTGTAGGAGACCGCGTACGACGCGGCGGCCAGCAGGCACGCCAGCGCGCCCCAGCTCGCCAGGCCGGCCCGCTCCCACGGCGCGAAGATGAGCAGCGTGCCCGCGAAGCCGAGCGCGAGGCCGACGAGCCGCACCGCGCCGCCGCCGCGCTCCGTGCCCAGCACCAGGCCGATCGCCAGCGCCCACAGCGGCGTGGTGGCGTTCAGCACGCCCGCCACGCCGGAGTCCACGGTCTGCTCGCCGACCGCGAACAGCACGAACGGGACGACGTTGCCGAACACCGCGGCGAGCGCCAGGTGGCCCCACACCGCCCGGTCGCGCGACAGCCGCCGACCGCCGACCCGGAGCAGCACCACCAGGACGCCCGCGCCCAGGACCGTGCGGGCCAGGGCGATCTGGACCGGCGACAGGCCGGTGAGGGCGATCTTGATCCACAGGAAGCTGGAGCCCCACAGCAGGGCGAGGACGCCCATCCTGATCAGCGTGCCGGGTCTGTTCACGGGTCAACCCTGAGCCATGCGAAGCATCAGCACAAGTGAAGAGAACTGCACGACGCTTAAGCAGAGCTGTAGCGTGGCGGCATGTTGGACGTACGACGCATGCAGGTGCTCCGGGCCGTGGTCTCCACCGGCTCCATCACCGCCGCCGCGGAGAACCTCGGGTACACGCCCTCGGCCGTCAGCCAGCAGGTGGCGGCCCTGGAGAGGGAGGCGGGGCTGCCGCTGCTCGACCGCGTCGGGCGCGGCGTGCGGCCCACCACGGCGGGCCGGGTGCTCACCGAGCACGCCGCCCGCATCGCCGACCGGCTCGTCGAGGCCGAGGCGGCCCTGGCCGACCTGCGCGCGGGCCGCACGGGCCGGTTGCGCGTGCGGTACTTCGCCACCGCGGGAGCGGCGCTCGTGCCGCCCGCCGTGGCCGCGTTCCGCGCCGCCCACCCCGACGTGGCGCTCGACCTGAAGCTCACCGAGCCCGACGACCCCGCGGTCGAGGTGGCGGCCGGGCGGGCCGACGTGGCCGTCGTGGTGAGCCACGCGACCGACGAGCCGACGCGCGGCGTTCACCTCGTGCACCTGCTCGATGACCCGTACCTGGCCGTGCTGCCGCGCGGGCACGAGCTGGCCCGCAAGCGCGTGCTGGACCTCGCCGACCTGGCCGGGGAGCCGTGGGTGGACGCCGTCGTGCCGCCGGGGCCGTGCCGCGGCATCGTGCTCGACGCGTGCGCGGGAGCCGGGTTCGCGCCCACCGTGGTGGTGGAGGCCGACGACTACCCGACCGCGCAGGGCTTCGTCGCGGCCGGGCTCGGCGTGACCATCGTGCCCAGGCTCAGCCTGGGCGTCGTGCACCCCGGCGTGGTGGTGCGCAGGCTGCGCCGCCCCGAGCCGACCAGGACGATCTGCGCGGCCGCGCGCGAGGACGCCGTCGGCTCGCCCGCCGTGGACAGCCTGCTGAAGGCGCTGCGGGCCGCGGCGGCCAGCCAGGGGCCGACGACGCAGGGGACGACGACGCAGGGGACGACGACCCCCTAGGACCGGCCGAGGTTCTGCTCGTTGGAGATGAACAGGCTCTGCTGCGCCCACTGGAGCACGATCAGCTTGCGCTCCACGACCTGCTGGCCGCCCTTGGTGGTGAAGGTCAGCTCGACCTCGTAGGCGAAATCGGAGTTCCGCCGCACGCCCGTCAGCTCGACCGTCTCGAACTGGTTCCACCAGCTCTTGTAGCCCTCGAAGCCGCCCTTGGCGTCCTTCATGGGCTGGGCCAGCCGGCCCCAGCTGGCGTCGAGGTCCACCGGCAGCAGCTGGTAGTACTCGCGGACCGTCCGCTCCTGGTCCTGCTCCGTCGGCGCGCTGGTGTAGGTGGCGGGCGGTCCCGGCGCCTTCTTCGTCGACGTCGTCGACGGCTCGCCGCCCGCGGCGGGCGCGGTGGTCGACGTGTTCGGGCCCGCCTGGTTGCCGGGGTCGTCGCCGCCCGACATCAGGCTGGCCAGCAGGATGCCCGCGGTGGCCGCGCCCGCGATGGCGAGCGCGGTGATCACGGTGGAGCGCTTGCTCTTGAGCGCGCCGCCGCGGCCGGCCGGTCTCGACGCGCCCCGCGGGCGGTCCGGCGGCGGGATGTACGCCGCGGGCCGGGCCTGCTGCTGCACGGGCGGCGGGGCCTGCACGGCGGGCGCCACGCGCGTCGCGGCGGGCGACCCGCTCTGGTGACCCTGGGGGATGCCCGACGCGGGCGTCATCGCGCGGGTCGCCGCGGCGGGCGGCGTCTGCACGGGCGAGCCCTGCCACGACGGCGGGTGGCTCTGCGGCATCGGCATCGGGAAGTCCGGCGCGGCCCGGCCAGCGGCCACCGCCGCCAGGGCCTCGCGCGCCTCGGCCATCGTCGGCCGGTCCTCCGGCTCGGCGCGCAGCAGGCGCATCAGCAGCGCCGTCAGCGGACCGGCCTGCTTGGGCGGCACGACCTTGCCGGACGCCACCTGGTGCAGCAGCGCGATGGTGTTCTCGTTCAGACCGAACGGCGGCATGCCCTCGATCGCCGCGTACAGCGTCGAACCCAGCGAGAACACGTCCGACGGCGGGCCCGGGTCGTAGCCCTTGGCCACCTCGGGGGCGAGGTACGCCGGGGTGCCGGCGAGCATGCCGGTCGCGGTGACCGTGACGTCGCCGGTGGCCCGGGAGATGCCGAAGTCGGTGATCTTCACCGTGCCCTCGTTGCCGAGGAGGATGTTGCCGGGCTTGATGTCGCGGTGCACGATGCCCGCGTTGTGCGCGGCGGCGAGCGCCGACGCCACCTGCTGCCCGATCGAGGCCACGTCGCGGGGCGGCAGCGTGCCGCGCTCCGACAGCACCGTGGACAGGCTCTTGGACGGCAGGTACTCCATCACCAGCCACGGCTGGCCGTCGTCCTCCGCCACGTCGTACACCGCGATGGCGTGCGGGTGCTGGAGGCGGGCCGCGATCCGGCCCTCGCGCATCGCGCGGCGCTTCGCCTCGTCCGTGTCGGCTTCCGCGAGCCCCGGCTGGAGCAGCAGCTGCTTCACGGCGACGGTGCGGTGCAGGCGCTCGTCGTGCGCCTGCCAGACGATGCCCATCGCACCGCTGCCGATCCGCTGGCCAAGTCGGTAGCGGCCGGCAACCAGGCGGCCATCGTCGGTCACGGCGTGCTCCCAGTAAGTGCTAGGACTTCTGTGGCGAACGACCGGACGCCACTAGGACAAGAACGGTGCATCACCCGATTGGGTTCGACGCACACCATACGAGGTTCACGACCCGACCGGGTTCACCGGTGGTACCGAGATCGAGGTCGTCGGTGGCGTCGTCGTGGTGGTCGACGTGGTGGTGGTCGTCGTCGTGGTGGTGGTCGTGGTCGTCGTGGTGGTGGTCCGCTCCTGGGTCGTGGTGGTCGGGACGACCTCCTGGGTCGTGGTCGTGGGGACCACCTCCTGGGTCGTCGTCACCACCTGCGGCGGTGTGGTGGTGGTCGTCGGCGCGGGCGTGGACGAGCTGGAGCCGCCCGCCGGCGGGGTGGTCGGCGACTTGTCGAACACGTCGAGCGCGACGAGCAGGAAGCCGACCAGCAGGATGACGCCCAGCACTACCGCCGCGACCACCAGCGGCCGGTTGTTGTTCGACGGCGGCGGGGCCACCGGCGGGATGGTCCCGGCCGTCCGCGGGCCGACCGTGCGCGGACCGGGGCGCACCACGCGGGTGCGGTCGCCGTCCAGCACGGTCGTCGCGCCCGCGCCCAGCGGCGCCAGCCCGATCGAGGTGGCCGGGGCCAGGCCGGTCAGGCTCGGGTTGCGCCCGTGCGCGACCGCGTTGAGCAGGTCTCGGGCCTGGGCCATGGTCGGCCGGGCCTCGGGGTCGTAGTTGAGGAACCGCAGCAGCACGTCGGTCAGCGGGTGGTCGAGCGTCGGCGGGTTGATCCGGCCCGCGGCGACCGCGTGCAGCACGCCCAGGGTGTTCTCCGACAGCCCGAACGGCGGTTCGCCCTCGGCCGCCGCGTACAGCGTCGAGCCGAGCGAGAACACGTCCGAGGCGGGCGTCGGGTCCTGGCCGCGCGCGATCTCCGGCGCGAGGTACGCGGGGGTGCCCGCGATCAGGCCGGTCTTGGTGACCGTGACGTCGTCGCTGGCCCGCGAGATGCCGAAGTCGGTGATCTTGACCAGGCCGTTGTCGGCGAGCAGCACGTTGCCGGGCTTCACGTCGCGGTGCACGATCCCGGCCGCGTGGGCGGCGGCCAGCGCGGCGGCGGCCTGCATGCCGATCTGCGCGACCTCCAGCGGGTCCAGCGGACCGTGCTCGGCCATCGTGTCGGCGAGGCTGTAGGACGGCAGGTACTCCATGACCAGGCACGGAGCGCCGTCCTCCTCCACCACGTCGTAGACGGCGATGGCGTTGGGGTGGTGCAGCTTCGCGGCGATGCGGCCCTCGCGCATGGCGCGCTGGATCGCCTCGTCCTTCTCGCGCGCCTCCAGGCTGGGCTGGAGCAGCAGCTGCTTGACCGCGACGACGCGGCCGAGCCGCTCGTCCTGGGCACGCCACACGACGCCCATCGCGCCGCTGCCGATCCTGTCCAGGAAACGGTAGCGATCGGCGATCACGCGACCGTCGTTGCTCACCGGACCACCTCGCTGGGGCGCTGCGTGGCCGCGGCAAGGGCAGCTGGTCTCACGCTGGGGCTCCTCGTCGTGCGGGTCGGTGCGCGGAACAGGCTAGGCCACCGCTCGCCCGCAGAGCCTACCCCGGTCGTGACGACGGCTTTCGCACCGTTGTGCGGGTCACCCGCGCCGGGACGACGCCCGTGGAGGGGTGACCGGGAAGGGATACCCGATGAGGGCGTCGGGCGGGAGGTGTTCCCGCGAAGACCGCGCACATTGGGGCCGAACGGCCCAACCGCCGCGGAGCCGCGCCGGACGCGCGACCAGGGCACGCCGAACGGCCCACCCGGGTGTCCCGGGTCGACCCGCGGCGTGCGTGGAGCGATCAGTTCCCCGGCGCGAAGAAGTCGAAGCCGCCGATCGGGTCGAGCAGGCCGCCCAGGTCGAGGCCTACCCCGATCCCGGCGGACGGCGCGCTGGAGGAGGGCGCACTGGAGGAGGGCGCACTGGAGGACGGCGCCGTCGAGGAGGGCGGGGTCGGGGACGGCTGCGCGGAGGACGGCGGCGTGCTCGCGTCCGAGGAGGGCGGCGCGGTGGACGACGAGGTCGGCGAGGCGGGCGGGGTGCTGCTCGGCGGCGCGGGCGTCGTCGTGCCGGTGCTCGGCGGCGGCGTGGTCGTCTGCTCGGTGACGGCGGTCGGCGCCTGCGCCGTGGTCGACGGGGCCTGCTCCTGCGCGGTGGTCTGCCTCGGCGCCTGCTGCTGGGTGCGCTGCGGGCGCTGGGTGGTCGTCGGCTCCGGCGTGGTGGTCGTGGTCTCGACCTGCGCCTGCTGCGTCTCCTGCTGCTTGGCGGCGGCCGCGCCGAGGTCCTTGGTGAGCGTGTTCGTGGCCCGGGCGGCCGGGCGGGCGTCGAAGCGCACCTCCGCCGGCGGTCGCTCGTCGGGCGACGAGAGCAGGTTGGTCGCGCTGAACGCGACGGTGCCGGCGAGCACCACGCCGCCACCGGCCATCGCGACGATCTTCGGCACGGAGAACCCGCCGCCGCGCTCCTCCTCGCCGGCCCGCCCCTCGCGCTTCAGCAGCTCGGTGACGTGCAGTTCCCGGCCGGAGAGGTTGGCGGTGGGCGTGAAGCGCACCGTCTCCTCGGACCCGCGCGCGGGCAGGTCCTCGGTGATCCTCGGGATCGGCTGCGTCTCCGCCTCACGCCGCGCGATCAGGTCGGCGACCGACAGCTTCGCCGTCGAATCACCATCCAATCGACGGCGTTTGTCGTCGTTCGACACCGCTGGACACCTCTCCCGGTGGAGTGCGTTGCGCTACTGACCGGGACATGGATACCGAATTGTGACCGAGTTCGTAACCCCTTTGGGGGAAGTCCGACACATAAACACAGTTGACATGCACGCAGGGTCAATCGAGAGCGGCGGATCGTCACGCACGGTCATTTCCGCTGTGCGGACAGGACCTCCGCGTCGACGATCCGCGGGACCGTCGTGTCGGTCAGCCGGAACAGCTGCTCGACCCGCATCCAGTCGCCGCCGGACTCCTGCACGGACACCACGGCGAGGACCGCGCCGTCGGGGCGCAGGCTGGTCGACTCGATCGTGATCGCCCGCACGCCGCGCCACGCCGCCACGAACTCCCGGGCGCTGTCGCCCAGCAGGTCCGGCGACAGCAGCCGCGAGGCGTCGACGGGCTTCGAGGGCAGCAGCTCGAAGAACCTGCGGACCGCTTCCACCTGCGGCTTCGGCCCGGTCGGCAGGATCGCGTGCACGTCGTCCCCGAGCGGCGACGGCAGGTCCTCGGCGACCGGGGACGCGCCGAGCGGGAGCCCGTCGGGCCGGTTCACGCCCAGGCGCTCCGCCAGCACGTCGGGGCGCAGCGCGGACGCACCGCTGATCGGCCCGGGCGCCTCGACGCGCGGCTCGTCCGGCCCGGCTCCGCGGTGGGCCGCCAGCAGCGAGGCGGCGGCCACCGAGGCCAGCACCAGCGCCGCACCGGCGGCCACGCCGACGAGCCGCGCCCGTCTGCCCCGCCGGGCCGACGGGCGCGGCCCCCGGACGGGCGGGTCGGCCCCCGGATCGGTCACCGGATCGGTCACCGGGCCTGTCACCG
The DNA here is from genome assembly GCF_031455225.1 of Saccharothrix longispora. Classification (GTDB taxonomy): domain Bacteria; phylum Actinomycetota; class Actinomycetes; order Mycobacteriales; family Pseudonocardiaceae; genus Actinosynnema; species Actinosynnema longispora. The sequence goes on along the minus strand of NZ_JAVDSG010000001.1, from coordinate 6,085,852 downwards.
GGCCGTGCGCGGCGGCCCGACCGGGTGAGGGGGTGCGCACCGGCGCCGGCTGCTTCCTGATGAGCTCGGCGACGGACACCGAACCCGCGCGGCTGTGCCTGCGACCGCTCGTCGTGGAGCGCTGCACTGGGACTCCTCGGCTGGACGACGCAAGACAGGTACCGTGCCCGACCAGCGGAAAGCCAGTTCGGCGCACGAGTTCACCCGTTCGTGGCGGTGAGCGGCCAACAGTCGTCCCTCGATCGGGCGAAGCGCTACGCAGCGGCGTTCCGCTGTGCGTCCGCGAACGACCGCTAGGCGCTCCCGGCGGGCCTCTCGGCGGCGATGAGCGGCTCGTCGCCGGTGGTGAACACCAGCTCCCACCGCTCGGTGCTCGTCGACCCGTCCGCGCGGGTCACCAGGATCGTGCTGGTCGTCGTCCCCCTGGCCGGGTCCACGCTGATCTGCTTCACCTCGACCAGCGACACGTCGGCGTACCGCTGCTCCAGCAACGCCCGCGCGTCCGGTCGGAACGCCGCCGACACCATCGCGACGGCGGTACCCGCGTTCCGCACCGCTTCCTCGTAGAACCGCTCCGTGAGGGTGGCGACGTCCTCGACGTCGACCAGCGGCGCCGAGTCGCCGGGCACGGTGGTGACGCCGGGCGCGGAAGGCGGGAGGACTGTGACGTCCGGGGCGCGGCCCCCGGATCGGGTGCCGGACGGGCCGCCGGGCACACCGCCGCGCTCCTCCGGGGAGCCGTCGCCCGACCCCGCGCGCAGGACGTCCACGCGCGGACCGGGGGCGGTGCGGCGGTCGTCGGGCGTGGGGACGGCCGTGGTCCCCGCCGTCGACGGCGTGCCGCTCGGGAACCTCGTCAGCAGCGGCACGTCGGTCGGGTAGCCGGGCATCCCGATGCGCTCCGCGGGACCGACCGGCCCGACGAGCTCCGACGCCACGACGGCCAGGCCCACGAGGACCGCGGCGGAGGACAGCACCGCGAACCACGCGGCGCGGCGCCACGTCCTCGGCGGTGTCACCGAGGCGGGCACCAGGCCGATGTCGAACTTCCGCAGGCCCACCGCGTCCGTGTCGACGAACGGGTCGCGCGCCCGCTGGGCGGGCAGGGAGAGCGCCGCCGCGGGCGGCGGGTCGCCGATGTCGGGCAGCCGGACCGCCACCCGGTCGTCGACCCGGTGCCTGCCCGACCGCTCCTGTTCCCCGATGTCCATGTTGTGCAGACCCCTCCCACCCCCTGGTCGGACGCCCGGGAAGGGGCAGCTCACCTGTGTGGCTCAAGTGACGTGCGGGGCACCGGGGATGGGATGTCGTGGACCCCGCGACCACCTCACCGTAGGCGCGGGGTCCACGTGGAGCCGACCGGATCAGCCTTGTAACGACCACTGCCACACTTAAGAGTGAATCTTGGCCGTCTGTCGCTCAGCTCCCGCTGTTGAGCCTCTTCCGGGTGCCCTGGAGCGCGTTGGTGGCGGCCAGGCCCGCGCCACCCGCGATCAGCGCGCCGATGACGTCGCCGGACACCCCCTCGCCCGAGGTGATGAGCAGGCCCACCAGGGCGATGATCGTGGTCACGCCGGCGAGCGTCCACCGGCTTCGGACGTACTGCGCGATGGGCGCGCCCGCGGCGCGCTTGGACTTGGCGGCCGAGCCCAGCATCGCGAGGTAGCCGTCGTGCGCCAGCGCGGCCAGCACACCCAGGATCGCGACGAGGCCCGTGATCAGACCGATGACTCCCATGCGGACAGTGTGCCCGCGGCCAAACCCGCTGGACCATCCGTGATCGCCCTGATATCCACCGTCGCGTGGAGGTCTTCTGGCACGACGCCTGCCTGGAGCACGACCCGGGCTCGGGCCTGTGGGAGCTGCCGGGCGAGTGGGACTGCCTCGACGTCCCCGAACCGCACCCGGAGAGCGCCGCCCGGCTGCGCACGTTCCGGCACGCCCTGCGGCACGGCCCCGTCGCCCGCCACCTCACCTGGTCGCCCGGCCGGTTCGCCGGGGACGACGAGCTGGCCCGCGTGCACACCCCCGAGTACCTGGAGCACCTCCGCGACGCCTGCCGCCGGCGGACGAACGTCGAGGTCAACACGGTCGTCGGCCCCGGCTCGTGGGACGCGGTCAGGGCCGCCGCCGGCACCGCGCTCGCCGCGTACGAGGCGGTCGCCGAGGGGCGGGCGCGCCTGGCCTACGCGCTGGTCCGGCCGCCCGGCCACCACGCCCAGCCCGGCTTGGCGGACGGCTACTGCCTGGTGAACAACGCCGCGCTGGTCGCCGAGACGGCCCGCCGCGCGGGACGCCGGGTCGCCGTCCTCGACTGGGACGTCCACCACGGCAACGGCACGCAGGAGGTGTTCCGCGACACACCGGACGTGCTCACCGTCTCCGTCCACATGCGGCACGGCCCGTGGGGCGCGAACCACGCGCAGACCGGCGGACCGGAGGAGAGCGGGCCGGGCAACGTCAACGTCGAGCTGTCCCTCGGCGCGGGGGACCACGCCTACCGGCGGGCGTTCGAGGAGGTGGCGCTCCCGGCGGTCACCGAGTTCGGCGCGGACCTGCTGGTCTGCGCCTCGGGTTTCGACGGCTCGGCGTTCGACCCGAACGGCAGGCACAACCTGACCGCCGCCGGCTACCGGTGGATCGGCGGCGCGGTGGCCGGCCTCGGCCTGCCCGCCGTGCTCACGCAGGAGGGCGGCTACCTGCGCGGGTACGCCGCGCTGTGCCTGCACGCCCTCGTGGAGGGGCTGCTGGGGCTGGAGCTGCTGGACGACCCGCTGGCCTACGTGCCGGACGACACCCAGCTGGTGGACGCGGACCTGGCGCGCGCCAGGTCCGCGCTCACCGGCTGGGCGTTCGCCCGTGCGGTCACTGGCGACCCATCGGCCCGCGACCGAGCTTGAGCAGGATCATCGCCAGGTCGCGGCCCTCGGGGCCGAGCTCCCGGTAGCGGTTGAGCACGTCGATCTCCCGGTTGTGCACGATCCGCGTGCCGCCCGCGGCCATCCGCGCCGCGCCGATGACCTTGGAGATCTCGATCCGCCGCTTGACCAGCCGCAGCAGCTCGGCGTCCAGGTGGTCGATCTCCTGGCGGAGCGCGTCGATGTCGTGGTCGGCGCCGTGGCCGGCGTCGGTGGGGGCGGCGTCGGTGCTGTTCATCGTGAGGACCTCTCGACTCTGGTGGGAGTCCCTGCCCCGGAAGCGACGAAGCCCCGGGGTCCGAGGACTCCGGGGCTTCGTGGTGGCTTGGTCGCGCTAGCGCCCCACGGGAGCCGGAATCCGGTTCCCGTAGAAAAACTCGAAGTGGGTCGCCTGCACAACTCCCACTATGCCACAGCACCCGCGCTGTCGGGGGCACCCGGTACCGTGGACGGACGATGAGCGCCTTGTTCGACTTGCCCGCAAGTCCCCCCTCCTCCCGGTCCGCGCGCCTGCTCGACGACCTCAACCCGGCCCAGCGCCGGGCCGTCGAGCACGCCGGGTCGCCGATGCTCGTCGTCGCCGGTGCGGGTTCCGGCAAGACGAGGGTGCTCACGCGCCGCATCGCCCACCTGCTGTCCGAGCGCGGCGCGCACCCCGGCGAGATCATGGCCATCACCTTCACCAACAAGGCCGCCGCCGAGATGAAGGAGCGCGTGGCCGACCTGGTCGGCCCGCGCGCCCGGTCGATGTGGGTGTCCACGTTCCACTCGATGTGCGTCCGGGTCATGCGCCGCGAGGCCAAGGTGCTGGGCATGTCGTCCAACTTCTCGATCTACGACTCGGACGACACGCGCCGCCTCATCACCCTGGTGGCCCGCGACCTCGACCTGGACCCGAAGCGGTACCCGGCGCGCACGCTCGCCATCCACATCTCGAACCTGAAGAACGAACTGGTGGACGCGGCCACGGCCAAGGACCGCGCGACCAACGACCTGGAGCGCCGCGTCGCCGAGGTCTACGAGAGCTACCAGCGCAGGCTCACCGAGTCGAACTCGCTCGACTTCGACGACCTGATCATGCGGACCGTCGAGCTGCTCCAGGACCACCCCGACGTGGCCGAGCACTACCACCGCCGGTTCAAGCACGTGCTGGTCGACGAGTACCAGGACACCAACCACGCCCAGTACACGCTGGTCCGCGAGCTGGTCGGGACCGGTTCCGACGGCGTGCCGCCCGCCGAGCTGTGCGTGGTGGGCGACGCGGACCAGTCGATCTACGCGTTCCGCGGCGCGACGATCCGCAACATCGTGGAGTTCGAGCGGGACTACCCGCAGGCCACCACGATCCTGCTGGAGCAGAACTACCGCTCGACGCAGACCATCCTGACGGCGGCCAACGCGGTCATCTCGCGCAACCCGGACCGGCGCGACAAGCGGCTGTGGAGCGACCTGGGCGACGGCGAGAAGATCGTCGGCTACGTCGCGGACAACGAGCACGACGAGGCGCAGTTCGTCGCGAACGAGATCGACCGGCTGGTCGACTCCGGCGAGGCGAACAACGGCGAGATCGCCGTGTTCTACCGCACCAACAACCAGTCGCGCGTGTTCGAGGAGATCTTCATCCGCCTCGGCCTGCCCTACAAGGTCGTCGGCGGCGTGCGGTTCTACGAGCGGCGCGAGGTGCGCGACGCCCTGGCCTACCTGCGGGCGCTGTCCAACCCGGACGACACGGTGTCGCTGCGGCGCATCCTCAACGTGCCCAAGCGCGGCATCGGCGACCGCGCCGAGGCGTGCGTCTCGACCTACGCCGAGCGCGAGCGGATCGGCTTCGCCCAGGCCCTGCGCGACGCCGTGGTCGGCCGCGTGCCGATGCTCAACCCGCGCTCCCGCAACGCCATCGCCGGGTTCGTCGAGCTGATGGACGAGCTGGGCGTGATGGTCGAGCGCGGCGACGACGTGGCCGACATCCTGGAGGCGGTGCTGGAGAGGACCGCCTACCGGGCCGAGCTGGAGGCCAGCGACGACCCCCAGGACCACACCCGGGTCGAGAACCTCAACGAGCTGGTCACGGTGGCCCGCGAGTTCACCGACCTGGGCACGGCCGTCCCCGTCCCGGACGAGGACGAGGGCCTGCCCGCCGAGGGGTCGCTGGGCGCCTTCCTGGAGCGGGTGTCGCTGGTCGCGGACGCCGACTCGGTGCCGGACGCGGAGTCCGACGGGGTGGTCACGCTGATGACCCTGCACACCGCGAAGGGCCTGGAGTACCCGGTCGTGTTCTGCACGGGCTGGGAGGACGGCGTCTTCCCGCACATGCGGGCCCTGGGCGACCCGGCGGAGCTGTCCGAGGAGCGGCGGCTGGCCTACGTGGGCATCACGCGGGCGCAGCAGCGGCTGTACCTGTCGCGGGCGCTGGTGCGCTCGGCGTGGGGCCAGCCGTCGGCGAACCCCGCGTCGCGGTTCCTCGACGAGATCCCGGCCGAGCTGGTCGACTGGCGCAGGGTCGAGCCGAGGCGGTCCGCGCCGTCCGCGCCCACCTCGTGGGGCCACTCGTCGTCCTCGCCGCGTCCCGCGCCGGTGAACAACCAGTGGAAGGACACGCCCGCGATCAAGCTCGACGTGGGCGACCGGGTCACGCACGACAAGTACGGGTTGGGGCGCGTGGTGGCCGTGGACGGCTCCGGGCCCCGGGCGACCGCCACGATCGACTTCGGCGGCTCGGGCACCGTGCGGCTCATGCTCATCGGCGGCGTGCCCCTGGTGAAGCTCTGACGGGTCTTCCGGAGCCGTGGCGGAAGTCGATGACGACCGCGCCCCTGCGCCGGCTGGAGCGCGACGGGCTGGTGCCGAGCACCGCACCCCGACCGCGCCTCCGCGCGTCGACTACGAGCTGACGCCCTCGGGTGAGCACGCACGGGTCGACCAGGTCCTCGGCACGCGGTCCGACCGGCACGAACCCGAGGTCGCGGCGGCGCGCGCCGCGTACGACGCCCGGCCGGGTGAGGACTCCGGCGCCGCCTGACGTCACCTGTCCGGGTAAATCCGGATTCGCCCGCAACCCCGGCCGCCACCGGGCGTCCTAAGGGGTGTCACCAGCGGGACGGCCTGGTCGTTCGGGGCGAGCGGCCGTCGGGGGGAGCCGCCGGTGGCGAGGGGGGAACGGGTGCGCCCACCGCGTCGGGGCGGTGGCCGCACCGGGGATCGCCGCCGGGGGGGCGGTCGCACGACCACGGGGTGAGGCCGGGCTGCTCGTCGAGCAGCCCGGCCTCTGTCGTCCGTGTCGTCCTCCGCCGTCCGCTGCCGCCGTCCGCGTCGTCGCGCGGCCGGCCGGCGCTCGACGCGTCAGACGCTGACGCCCTTGCCGTTCAGCCAGGTCAGCGGGTTGATCTTCATGCCGGCCGGGTTCCAGACCTCGAAGTGCAGGTGCGGACCGGTCGAGAAGCCGCGGTTGCCCATGCGGGCGATCTGCTCGCCCGCCATGACGCGCTGGCCCTTGCGCACGGAGAAGGTGTCCATGTGGCCGTAGACGGTCGTGGTGCCGTCGTCGTGCTCGACCTTGACCCAGAGGCCAAAACCGCTTGCGGGACCGGCCTCGACCACGACACCATCCGCGGCGGCCAGGATCGGCGTGCCGATGGGGCCGGCGATGTCGATGCCGTAGTGCATCTCGCCCCAGCGGCCGCCGTAACCGGAGGTGAAGGAGCCGGCGGCGGGGCGCACGTACTTGGGGCGCTTCGCCTCGATCTCGGCGGCTTCGCGGTTCTCGGTGATCTGCTGGCTCTTGACGAGCTTCTGGGCCTCGGCCGCGGTGTCGACCGTCTTCGCGACGGGCAGGACCTGCGGTGCCGCGGGGCCGGAGCCGCCGACGCCGAACGCGGCGGCGCCGTCGGCGGCGTTCGCGAGCGGTGTGACCTCGTCGGCGGAGGAGGGGGAGTCGGAGCCGAGCGCGTGGAGCGTCTGACCTGCGCCGGCGGCGGCGAAAGCGCCTACGGCGACGGCCGCGACCACGATCCGGCCGCGCAGCGCCGAGGGCGGCGGCGGGAGCCGGTGAGTGCTGACCGCACGCGTCGAGGCGGATTCGACCGCTTCGTCGAGCACAGCAGAACTCGTATGGCCGCCGGGGGAGCGGTGTCGGGACAAAACCTGGCCTTCCGTCTTCGGGGAGTCCGGTCGGACACCGGGCGGGGGATCCCGGTCGAGCCGGTCGGGGTAACCGACTCGCTGTCCTGCTTGTGACCAGACCGTGACAACGGACCGGGGGAAGATAACGGGGCGAGACCCTTAAGGGCAATCCCCGGTGTCGATGTCTACCGTTTAGCGCCCGAAGGCTCGCGCAGAACTGTCAACTGTGACTTTCGGTCATCGGAACCCCAGGAAACGTGGTGCGTACAGGCACGATGGGGTGACCCGCAGCATGGTCCGATCGTGTGACTGGGCTCACTACTGCACGCGGAGCGCTACGGGCAACCGATATTCAAAGGTGACCTGAATCACGTATCCCGTACTCCGGTGCGCGCAGCGCGGCGTGCTCCGAGCGGACGTTCCCCCGACGGGGGACGTCCTGAACGCTCCACCGCGGTGCCCGACGCACCGCGGTGGAGCGGAACGGTCGTCCCGCTTCCCCGGACCGGTCGTGTGCCACACCCCGAAAACCCCGTACCCCGAAGCCCGCTACCCCGTGGGCCAGTGCACTTCGGGTGCCCGCCCCTCCCACTCCCGAAACGGTCGGACCCCACCGACCCCTCAGACCACCCGTACGAGTGAAGGTAGGCGGTACCCCCGACAACCGGCCGCGTCGCGCGCGCATTCCCCCGCGCGCACCCCGCGCGCCGCGACCGCCGGCCGCCCCTTTGCTAGCGTCCGACCGGTGATCCGAACCGCGGACCCGGTCTCATCGGCACCCACGAGGCTGCGCTCGGCGGTCGGGCTCGGCCTCGCCGGCTCGCTGCTCGGCGCGGCGGCCCCGCTGGTCGGGGTGGTCGACGCGGGCGCGCCCCCGGCGTTCACCGCGTGGCCGCTGCTGGCCGTGCTCGCCTTCGCGCCGACCGCCCTGGCCGCCGCCCTGCTCGCGCGCGGCCACCAGGTCAGCGCCGCCGCCTCGCTGCTCGCCCCCGCGGTCTTCGCGGTGGGTCGCCTCCTGGTCGACCTCCAGGTCCTCGTCGACCCGCTCGACACCGCGCGCCCCGAGCTGTTCCGCCCGGCGACCCTCGACGCACCCACCCCCGCGGCGGGGGTGTGGCTGCTGCTCGCCGGCCACGTGCTGCTGGTCGCAGCGGGCGCGCTGGCCGCGACCACCCTCGCCGAGCCGGACGCGCGCGCCGAGCGCGCCCGCTTCGTCCTCCCCGCCGTCGCGGGCCTGCTGGCCGGCGCCGGCCTGTTCGCCGCACCCTTCACCTCGACCGACGCGCTGCTCCCGGCACGCGGCCCGCTCGACTCGCCCACCCCGTCGATGCTCGGCGGCCTGCTGCTCGTCGTCGCCGCACCGGTCCTCGCCGTGATCGCGGCCAGCGCCACCACGCCCGAGGCCCGCCGGGGCGGCCTGCTCGGCCTGGCGGCGACCCTGGTCACCGTCGCGCTCCCACCGGTCGCCACCGCCCTGGTGACCGACCGCGTCGGCCCGGCCGCCGGCCCGTTCCTGGTGCTGGCGGCCGCCGCACTGCTCACCTGGTCCCAGCGCGACCGCACCGCCGACCGGGCCACCGACCGCCCCGCAGAACCCGGGCTGCCCGGCCTGCGCCGCCTGCACACCGTCGCGGGCGCCCTCGGCCTGGTCGCCGCGGCCGCCGCCGTCGCGGGCGCGCTGACCGACCAGCTCGTCCTCCCGGCCGGCCTGCCCGCCCCCACCGACTACGCCGCCCGGCTCCTGTGGCCCGCCGCCGTCGCCGTCGGCGTCCTGGGCGCGGCCCTGCTCGCCAGGGGCGCGGCCCGCCCGGCGTTCGCCGTGGCCACCGCGACCGTCCCGCTCGCCGCCGCCGGCGCGCTCGACGCCGTGTTCGCCGCCACGCGGGTCGACGCCGTCCAGCCCGGCCCCGGCACGTGGTTCACGGTCGTGGCCGCCCTGGCCGCCCTCGCCGCCGCCGTCACCGCCGCCCTGGCCGGCGCGGTGGAGCGGGACGAGGCGGGCGCCGCGTCCGGGGAGGCCCCGCTGCCGCTGATCGCGGGCGCCCTCATCGCAGCCCTGCTCGCCGTCGGCGCGTTCGCGCTGCCCGTGATCGAGGCCCGGGACTACGCGCCGATCACCGCGTTCGGCCTGCGCGTCGGCTCCTGGGGGCTGCTGGTCGCCCTGGTGACCGTGCTCGGGGCCGCCGCCCTCGCCCTGCGCGCCCGACCGGGCAACGGCGCCGCGCTCCTGCTCGGGGCCGCCGCCGTCACCGGCACGAGAGCCCTGGAGTACCCGCTCACCGCCGCCCGCGCGGCCGGGGCCGAGCCGGGACCGGGGCTGTGGCTGGCCCTCGCCGCCACCGCCGCCCTCCTGGTCACCGCGGCGGTCCGCACCGCCCGCTGAACCGGTGTGGTGATCGACCTCACCACCTCTATGACCGACTTCACGGGCGTGGGGTGCGGCGTGGTCCGGGCAGGTCGATAGTGTCTTGCGAAGCCGCGTCGAGCCGGTCCCCCCCACGGCTATGCCGGCGTTCCAGGTGATGCCTGGTACGTGAGGGCACCAGGCACCAGCCTGGAGCGCCGGACCATCGAGGGACCGCACGAAGAGGCGCGGTGTCCGACACCGACGTCGCAGGAGACCCGAGTGGACCTGTACGAGTACCAGGCGAAGGACCTCTTCGCCGCCCACGACGTCCCGGTACTTCCGGGCGACGTGGCGACCACCCCCGCCGAGGCCAAGGCCATCGCCGAGCGCTTCGGTTCGACCGTCGTGGTGAAGGCCCAGGTCAAGACCGGCGGTCGCGGCAAGGCGGGCGGCGTCAAGCTCGCCGAGAACCCGGACGAGACCGAGGCGAAGGCCGAGGCCATCCTCGGCCTCGACATCAAGGGTCACGTCGTGCACCGCGTGCTGGTGACCCCCGCGTCCGACATCGCGGAGGAGTACTACTTCTCCTTCCTCCTCGACCGCGCCAACCGCACCTTCCTGGCCATGGCCAGCGTCGAGGGCGGCATGGACATCGAAGAGGTCGCCGCGACCAAGCCCGAGGCCCTGGCCAAGGTGCCCGTCGACGCGATCACGGGCGTGGACCGCGCGAAGGCCGACGAGATCGTCGCCGCCGCGAAGTTCCCGGCCGAGGTGGCCGACCAGGTCGCCGACGTCATCGTGAAGCTCTGGGACACCTTCGTGTCCGAGGACGCCACGCTGGTCGAGGTCAACCCGCTGGTCCGCGACCCCGAGGGCAGGATCGTCGCGCTCGACGGCAAGGTCACCCTCGACGAGAACGCCTCGTTCCGCCACCCCGCCCACGAGGCGCTGGTGGACAAGCAGGCGGAGGACCCGCTGGAGGCCAAGGCCAAGGAGAAGGGCCTCAACTACGTCAAGCTGGACGGCCAGGTCGGCATCATCGGCAACGGCGCCGGCCTCGTCATGTCCACCCTCGACGTGGTCGCCTACGCGGGTGAGAAGCACGGCGGCGTGAAGCCCGCCAACTTCCTCGACATCGGCGGCGGCGCGTCCGCCGAGGTCATGGCCAACGGCCTCGACATCATCCTGAACGACCCCGACGTGCGGTCGGTGTTCGTGAACGTGTTCGGCGGCATCACCGCGTGCGACGCGGTCGCCAACGGCATCGTGGCCGCGCTCGGCATCCTGGGCGACGAGGCCGCCAAGCCGCTCGTCGTCCGCCTCGACGGCAACAACGTCGAGGAGGGCCGCGCGATCCTCGCCGAGGCCAACCACCCGCTGGTCACCGTGGTGGACACTATGGACAACGCGGCCGACAAGGCTGCCGAGCTCGCGGCTGCGGGGGTCTGACGATGGCTATCTTCATCACCAAGGACAGCAAGGTCGTCGTCCAGGGCATGACCGGGGCCGAGGGCACCAAGCACACCAAGCGGATGCTGGCCTCCGGCACGAACATCGTCGGCGGCGTGAACCCGCGCAAGGCCGGCGAGAAGGTCGACTTCGACGGCAACGTGCTCCCGGTGTTCGGCGGCGTCGCCGAGGCCATGGAGGCCACCGGCGCGGACGTCACCGTGATCTTCGTGCCGCCGGCGTTCGCCAAGGCCGCCGTCATCGAGGCGATCGACGCGGGCATCGGACTGGCCGTCGTCATCACCGAGGGCATCCCGGTGCACGACACCGCCGCGTTCTGGGCGCACGCCGTCGCCACCGGCAACAAGACCCGCATCATCGGCCCGAACTGCCCCGGCCTGATCAGCCCCGGGCAGTCCAACGCCGGCATCATCCCCGCCAACATCTCCGGCGCGGGCAAGATCGGCCTCGTGTCGAAGTCCGGCACGCTGACCTACCAGATGATGTACGAGCTGCGGGACTTCGGCTTCTCCACCGCCATCGGCATCGGCGGCGACCCGATCATCGGCACCACGCACATCGACGCCCTGGCGGCCTTCGAGGCCGACCCGGAGACCGCGGCGATCGTGATGATCGGCGAGATCGGCGGCGACGCCGAGGAGCGGGCCGCGGCCTACATCAAGGAGAACGTCACCAAGCCGGTCGTCGGCTACGTGGCGGGCTTCACCGCGCCCGAGGGCAAGACCATGGGGCACGCGGGTGCGATCGTGTCCGGCTCGGCCGGCACCGCCGCCGCGAAGAAGGAGGCCCTGGAGGCCGCCGGCGTGAAGGTCGGCAAGACGCCGTCCGAGACCGCCGCCATCATGCGGGAGATCATGCAGTCGATCGGCTGACATTCACCCGTTCGTGGAACACACTGAAGGCCACCTCCCACCCCGGAGGTGGCCTTCGGCACATGCCGATCCGGTTGATCGGGTGCTTTCCGGGGAACCACGGGAGTCCGGTGGGCGTCGGAGAGTGTGCATCGGCTAGCGTTCTGTCGTCCCGATCAGTACCCCGCAGGTGGAGGAGACCGCACCATGTCCCAGCCGTACGGCGCCCCTCAGCAGCAGCCGGGACCGGCGCAGCCGGCGGTTGGCGTGAACCTGAACCTGATCCTGCCGCTGGTCGCGGCCGGTTTGGCGTTGATCGCGTTCCTGCTCGCGTTCGCCGACGACGTGCCGTCGTCGGGCTTCATCGAGTTCATGTACGCCGCGGGCATCCTCGCCGGCCTGTCCGTGCTGCCCAAGGCCCCCCGGGGCCTGCTCTACGCGGCCGTGCCGCTCGCGATCATCCCGACGCTCGTGCTGCTCCAGAGCATCGTCAAGACCGAGGCCGACGTGGAGGGCATGCAGGTCGTCCTGCTGATCGTGTCGCTGCTGCTCTCCGCGGCCGTGGTGGCGAGCCTGCTCCTCGACGCGGGCGTCCTGAAGCTCACGCCGAAGCCCGCGAACCCCTACGGCCAGCAGCCCGGCGGCTGGAACCCGCAGTCCGGCGCGTTCCCGCAGCAGGGGCAGCCGCAGCAGTACGGCCCGCCGTCCGGCCAGTTCCAGCAGCAGCAGCCGGTCCAGCCGCAGCAGGGCCAGCAGCCCGGCCAGCCGCAGCCGACCTCGTACATGCCGCAGCCCGGCCAGTTCGGCCAGCCCGGCCAGCAGCCCGGTCAGGGCACGCCGCCCGGCGGGTTCGGCGGTCCCCAGCAGCAGTCCTGACGCAGACGTGGGAGGGGTGGCACCGGTGCTCCGGTGCCACCCCTCTTCGCGTGTGCGGCGAGCCTCACCCGAACGGCCCATCGTGACTGGGATGGTGGACAGATGCCGGTGCTGCAAACGACTCCACACGGTGCCGTGACGGACTCCGTGCGCCCGCCCGAGTTCTCCCGCGCGGAACGCGCGCGGGTGCTCACCACGACCGCCGCCGGTTCCGTCGTCGTCGGGTACGCGGCCGTCGCGGCCCTGCTGGCGCTGATCTCGTCGACCGCCGCGCACGCGTCGTTCTCGACCACCGGCGTGCTGACCGCCGCCGCACCCGGCTGGCTGGTCGCGCACCACGTGCCGCTGCGGTTCGACGGCGGGCAGCTCGGCCTGCTGCCGCTGCTGCCCACCGCGCTGGTGATGCTGCTGGTGTACCGGGCGGCGGCGAGCGCGGCCGACCGGCTCGGCCTGTTCGAGCCGTTGCAGGCCCGGTCCGTGGTGTTCAGCATCGCCGGCACGCACGCCGTGGTCGGCGGCGTGATCGCGTTCCTGATGGGCGACGACGGCGTGGTGCGCGCGACGCCCGCGGTGGCGTTCTTCGGGTGCGCCGCGGTGTCCGGCGTGGCGGCCGTGGCGGGCGTCGCGCAGCGCTGCGGCCTGGTGGAGGTCGTGTTCGAGCGCGTCGACCCGGTGGCGCGGCGCGGTCTGCGGGCGGGCGCGCTGGCGCTGTTCGCCCTGACCGGCGCGGGCGCGCTGGTGCTGACCCTCGGCCTGCTGTTCTCCTGGTCCACGACCGCCTCGCTGTTCGACCAGACCGGCGGCACGATCGGCACCGGCCTCGGCATCTGGCTCATGTGCCTGGCCTACCTGCCGAACGCGGTGGTCGGCGCGCTGTCGTACGTGGTGGGGGCCGGGTTCTCCATCGGCTCGGCCGTGGTGCGCCCGCTGGAGTTCGTCGGTGGCCCCGTGCCCGCCGTGCCGCTGCTGGCGGCCCTGCCCGAGGAGCAGGCGGGTTACCTGCCGCTGGTCCTCGTGGTGCCGGGCGCGCTCGGCGTGCTGATCGGGTTCTCGCTGCGCGACGCCGCCGGGACGCCCCGCGCCAGGGTGCGCGCGGTGCTGGTCGCGGCGGTCACCGCGGCCGTGGGGCTGCTCGTGCTGGCGGCCGTGTCGGGTGGTGCGCTGGGGTCCGGCGCGTTCGACCCGGTCACCATCCCGGCGGGGTTGCTGGCCGTGCTCACGATGGCGTGGATCACCGTGCCGGGTGCGGTCGTGGCCTGGTTCTCCGGCCCCCGGCCGGCGCGCGTCCGGACCCCCGAGCCCCAGCCGGTGTTCGAGGCCGCCGCCGAGGAGTCCGATCCCGACCCGGACGCCGATCCCGACCCGGACGCCGAGTACGACTCGGACGCCGAGTACGAGGAGTACGACGAATCGGACGAGGACCCCGAGGACTACGAGGACGACGCCGAAGGGGAGTACGACGACCAGTCCGAGGACGAGGAGTACGACGAGGACGAGGACCTCGACGACTCCGAAGACCTCGGTTCCGAGGAGTACGCCGACGACGAGGACGCCGCCGACGAGGACGCCGCCGACGACGAGGTCGAAGAGGACCAGGCCCCCGAGTCGGGCGCCGACCCGGACGACGGTCGGGACAGCGACCCGGACAGCGACCCGGACCTGGCCGACAAGCCGAGGTGAGCACCACCTAGGCTGCTCTTGAGCTGCTGTGACAGTCCCCAGCAAGGAGAGCACGCTGAGCGCCGCGACCACACTCCGGCTTCCCGTCCCCGCCAGGGTCGTCGTCCTCGTCTCCGGTTCCGGCACCCTGATGCAGGCGCTGCTGGACGCGGCGGCAGACCCCGGTTACCCGGTGGAGGTGGTGGCCGTCGGTGCGGACCGCGCCGGCATCGAGGGCCTGGCCCGCGCCGAGCGCGCCGGCGTCCCGACCTTCACCGCGAAGCTGCGCGACCACGCCGACCGGGCCGCGTGGGACGTCGCCCTCGCCGACGCCGTCGAGGCGCACCGACCCGACCTCGTGGTGTCCGCGGGGTTCATGAAGATCCTCGGCCCCGCCTTCCTGGCCCGCTTCGGCGGCCGGATGGTCAACACGCACCCCGCGCTGCTGCCCGCTTTCCCGGGCGCGCACGGGGTGCGCGACGCCGTCGACTACGGCGTGAAGGTCACCGGCGCCACCGTGCACCTGGTGGACGGCGGCGTGGACACCGGGCCGATCCTGGCCCAGGAAGCGGTCGTCGTCGCCGATGACGACGACGTCGAAAGCCTGCACGAGCGCATCAAGGTGGTGGAGCGGCGGTTGCTCGTCGACGTGGTCGCCCGCCTGGCCCGCGAGGGCTGCACCGTGAACGGACGAAAGGTGAGCATCCCGTGACCACTCCTGCCGAGAGGCGACCGGTTCGTCGGGCCCTGATCGGGGTGTCCGACAAGTCGGGGCTGCTGGAACTGGCCACCGGCCTGCACGCGGCCGGAGTCGAGATCGTCTCCACCGGCGGCACCGCGAAGACCCTGGCCGACGCCGGGGTGCCGGTGACGCCCGTGGAGAGCGTGACCGGGTTCCCCGAGGTGCTCGACGGCCGGGTCAAGACGCTGCACCCCGGCGTGCACGCGGGCCTGCTCGCCGACACCCGCCGCGAGGCCCACCTGGAGACCCTGCGCGAGCTGGGCATCGAGCCGTTCGACCTGCTCGTGGTGAACCTGTACCCGTTCGCGCGCACCGTCGCGTCGGGCGCGTCCCCGGACGAGTGCGTCGAGCAGATCGACATCGGCGGCCCCGCCATGGTGCGCGCGTCGGCGAAGAACCACGCCAGTGTCGCCGTCGTGGTCGACCCGTCCCGCTACGGGTGGGTGCTGGAGCAGGTCGCAGCCGGCGGCTTCACCCTGGCCGAGCGGCAGCGGCTGGCCGTCGACGCGTTCCGGCACACCGCGTCCTACGACGTGGCCGTGGCCTCCTACCTGGGCAGCGTCGTCTCGCCCGACGACGAGGGCTCAGGCTTCCCCGGCTGGGTCGGCGCGACGTGGAACCGCAAGCAGGTGCTGCGCTACGGCGAGAACCCGCACCAGCAGGCCGCCCTCTACACGCGGGGCGACGGGCTGCCCGGCCTCGCCACGGCGTCCCAGCTGCACGGCAAGGAGATGTCCTACAACAACTTCGTGGACTCCGACGCCGCCTGGCGCGCCGCGTGGGACCACGAGCTGCCGTGCGTCGCGATCATCAAGCACGCCAACCCGTGCGGCATCGCGGTGTCCAAGGTGGACGGTCCGGGCGCCATCGCGGAGGCCCACCGCAACGCGCACGCGTGCGACCCGGTGAGCGCGTTCGGTGGCGTCATCGCGGCCAACCGCGAGGTCACCGTGGAGATGGCCGAGCAGGTCGCCGACATCTTCACCGAGGTGATCATCGCTCCGTCGTACGCCGACGGCGCGGTCGACGTGCTGACCCGCAAGAAGAACATCCGAGTCCTGGTCGCCCCCGAGCCGGAGCGCGGCGGTGCGGAGATGCGCGCCGTGTCCGGCGGGCTGCTGCTCCAGACCGCCGACACCATCGAGGCCGACGGCGACGACCCGGCCAAGTGGACGCTGGCGTGCGGCGAGCCGCTCTCCGAGGAGGGCCTGGCGGACCTCGCGTTCGCCTGGCGCGCGTGCCGCGCGGTGAAGTCCAACGCCATCCTGCTGGCCTCCGGCGGTGCCACCGTCGGCGCCGGCATGGGGCAGGTCAACCGGGTCGACGCGGCCCGCCTGGCGGTCGCCCGGGCCGGTGAGCGGGCCAAGGGCGCGATGGCCGCGTCCGACGCGTTCTTCCCGTTCCCGGACGGCCTCGAAGTCCTGCTGGAGGCGGGCGTGCGCGCCGTCGTGCAGCCCGGTGGCTCGGTCCGCGACGCCGAGGTCATCGCGGCCGCCGAAGCGGCCGGCGCCACCGTCTACCTGACGGGCACGCGGCACTTCGCCCACTGACCACCGCCCCGAGGGGGTGTCCAGGAGGGGCCCGACCGGCTGACCGCCGGTCGGGCCCCTCCCGCGTGACCGCCCGTCTCCCCGCCTGCGCGCTACCGCACCAGTTCCTCGGCCGTCCGGCGCGCCACGGCCTCCGCGTCGTCCACCGGGAACGCCGAGTCGCTCAGGAAACCCTTGTCCCGGCCGAAGTAGCGGATGTTCCACACCACCGCGCCCTTGCGCACCAGCAGGTTCACCTCGGTCAGGTCCGTCGACGAGGAGGGGATCACGACCATCGCCTGGTCGCCGAGGCCGTCGACCTGCTTGGCCTGCGACCCCGAGGCGTAGGACGTGAAGCTCGTGTAGTTGCCCTCCGCCATCTCCTCGTTCCGGTCGGACTTGTCGGAGAACTTCGCGTAGTCGTAGACCAGCACGTGGATCGTCCGCGGGTTCCGCCCGTCCCGGCCCTTGGTCTGCTCCCAGGCGCAGTGGGTCTGCTTCATGCCCTTCTCGGCCTCGGCGGGGGCCTGGATCAGCCGGAAGCTGCTCACGTGCGCCTGCTGCTTCAGCGAGTCGCTCAACGCGCACTGCGCGACCGGCTCCCCGCCCGGCCCGCCACCGGGCTCGTCGACGTAGTCGAGGTAGAGCTTCCCGACCACCCCGGCCACCAGCAGCACGACGACCGCGACCACGATCCCGACGACCAACCCGGTCCGCTTCTTCCGAACCGGCGGCGGTCCCGCGTACCCGCCGCCACCGGGTCCGGGTACGTACCCGCCGCCACCGGGTACGTACCCGTACCCGCCGGGAGGCGCCTGCCCGGGCGGTGTCTGCTGCGGCCAGTTCTGAGGTGAGTTCACGGTTCCCCCCGTGCTGTGGTCGATTCCGGCTTCCGAGCGATTCCTGCTGCGGCCGCGCCGTGCTGCGGTCGACGGGCCGCGAGCAGTCTGCCGGCCCGCCTCCTGCCCGCCGTCCGCGATCTCCCCCGATCGTGTCCCCGATCGGCATTGACACGCACGGCCTCCCTAGCGATAAGATCACCATGTCATTCGAACAAGTGTTCGATAGACAGGTCGCCGACTTCCCACGGCGATCCGTGCACAGGGGTGCGCGCGGATCAGTGGTGAGGGAGGGCGGGTGTCGAGGTCGGCAACGGCGACGCCGGCTGCGCTCGGGGTAGGCGCGGCAGGCGAGCTGACCACCGCACCGGTCCGGGCTCTGCCAGTTCGCGGGGAACTGGCAGAGCTCCTTCCCCGGGGCGGCTTGCGGCGGGGTAGCACGGTGTCGGTGCGAGGGTCGACATCGCTGCTGCTCGCGCTGATGGCCGAGGCGACGGCAGAAGGATGCTGGGCGGCCATTGTCGGCCTGCCGCGGTGCGGGGTGCTCGCGGCGGCCGAACTGGGGGTGGCCGTTCACCGCCTCGCTCTGGTCCCCCGCCCCGGCGGGGACCGGAGCGAGGTCGAGAAGACGATCGCCGCCCTCCTGGACGGCTTCGACCTGGTGGCCGTGGCCACCGAGGTCACCCACTCGGCCGCGCGCACGCTCTCCGCCCGGGCCAGGAACCGCAAGTCCGTCCTGCTCCCGTTCGCCGTCCAGTGGCCGGGCGCCGACGTGGTGCTCACCGCCACCTTCAGCCCCTGGACAGGTCTGTCACGAGGTCACGGCTTCCTGGCCACCCGTCCCACCACGGTCCAGGCGACAGGTCGGGGCGCCGCCGCGCGCCCGCAACGCACCACCTTCCCCCTCCCGGGCACCGCGGCCCCATCGCCCTCCCGGCACCGCCGTCCGCTGACCCCGGTGCCGGCGAAACCCCGCAATCCCAAGGCGGTGTGACCCCGCCGCCCGCTCGTCGTGCACGTCCTCCCGCCATTTCCGTCGAAGAGGTGAATCCTGTACACGCTCGCTGTCTGGTGCCCGGACTGGCCGGTCGTGGCCGCGTCCGCCGAAGCCGCCCTGCTCCCGCACGTGCCCGCGGCCGTCGTCGACTCGGGTGAGGTCATCGCCTGTTCGGCGGTCGCACGAGCCGAAGGCGTGCGTCGCGGGATGCGCAAGCGCACGGCTCAGGGCCAGTGCCCCGAGCTGGTCGTCTTCGACCACGACGAGGCTCGCGACACGCGCCTCTTCGAACCGGTCGCGGCGGCGGTCGAAGAACTGGCACCGGGAATCGAGGTCGTCCGAGCCGGACTGGTCGTGGTCGCGGCGCAAGGCCCGATCGGCTACTTCGGCTCCGTCGGGCAGCCGGCCGGGCGGTCGGCCGAGCAGCCGACGGGACGAGCAGCCGAACAGGTGGCCGAACGCCTGGTCGACCACATCGCCGTGCGCACCGGCGTCGAAGCCCTGGTCGGCTTCGCGGACGGCTTGTTCGCGGCGACCCTGGCCGCCCACCGGGGCGTGATCGTGCCGCCCGGCCGCAGCGCCGACTTCCTGGCACCGCTCGACATCCGCGAACTCGACCACCCCGCCGAACGCCGGGCCGACCGCGCCGACCTGGTGGACCTGCTGCGCCGCCTCGGCCTGCGAACGCTCGGCGAGTTCGCCGCGATCCCCGAACGCGCCGTCGCCACCCGCTTCGGACGACGAGCCGTGCTCGCCCAGCGCCAAGCCGCCGGTCTGGAGGAACGCCCCAGGTCCCGCCGCCGCCCACCACCCGACCTGTCGGTGACCGGACAGCTCGACCCACCCGTGGAACGGGTCGACGCCGCGGCCTTCGCCGCCAAGGCCCTGGCCGAACGCCTGCACACCGTCCTCGCCGCCCGCGGTCTCGCCTGCACGCGCCTGGGCATCCAGGCCACCACCGAGAACGGTGAGCAGCTCCACCGGGTGTGGCGTTGCGCGGACCCCCTCACCCCGCAGGGCATCGCCGACCGGGTGCGCTGGCAGCTCGACGGGTGGCTCACCCGAGCCCGGCTCACCACCGGCATCCAGGTCCTCCGGCTCCACCCGGAGGAAGTCGTCGACGCCACCGCCCTGCAACCCGGCCTGTGGCCGAGCGCGGGCCAGGACCAGGGCGAAGCAGCCGAACGCGCGGCACGGGCGATGGTGCACGTCCAGGGCCTGCTGGGCCCCGACGCCGTGCTCACCCCCGTCCTGGGCGGTGGTCGAGGGCCGGTCGAACGCGTCCGCCTGGTGCCGTGGGGTGATGCGCGAACCCCGGCGGCCGACCCGGACCAACCCTGGCCGGGCCGCCTGCCGGCCCCGTCCCCGGCCACGGTCTTCCCGGACCCCGAACCGGTCGCGCTGGTGGACGAGTCGGGCGCGGACGTCGTGGTCACCGGCTACGCCGAACTCATCGCCGACCCCCACCGCATCGTCCACGCGGGACGGACCCGCCAGGTGATCGCCTGGTCCGGCCCGTGGCCCGTGGACGAACGCTGGTGGGACGGAACCACCGCCGTCCGCGCCGCCCGCCTCCAGGTCCTGGGCACCGCGCCGGACGGGGAAGAACAAGCATTCCTGCTGATCCGCGCGGGCGGTAAGTGGGCCGTGGAAGGGGTGTACGACTAGATGACCAGCCGTCCCGAGCACAACCGTCGCCAGGACCACCACGACGACGACACGCCGTCCACGCCGACCACGTGGCGCGACCCGGAGCACCTACGACCGCCCGGCCCGGCGATCCCCACCGACCGCGAGCGGACCGCCCGAGACCTGGCCGCCCGAGACCTGGCCGCCCGAGACCTGGCCGCCCGAGACCTGGCCGCCCGAGACCTGGCCGCCCGAGACCTGGCCGACTGGTTGACCGGGTTCGCCGTGCCCGGACAACGCGCCGACGAACCGACCGACCCGACGGACCCCGGCTGGACCGCACCTCCGAACCCGCCGAAGTCGACCACGCCTCCACTCCCGAGGCGCGTCCCCCGGAAGCCACCGCCACCGGCAACCTCCCACCCGCACACCTGGCACCTGCCGCCGTCACACCTGCCGCCGTCACACCTCCCAGCGCACCCGCCCACCGCATGCCCCTCGACACCGCAGCCGTCCTCCGACTGGCAGCCGCTCGACGTCCTGTCGCTGATCCCGGCCCCGCGGCCCGCCCCGGACAACTCGCGCTGATGGGCTGGAACAACCCACCGGTCCGGTGGTCCGACCTGGAACAGGCGCTGTCCGGCAAGCCCCACGTCCCCGACGGCGGCGACGGCCCGGGGTGGTCCCGCCGCCGCGACCGGTACGAGGCGCCGGCCGACTCCGGGATCAAGGTCGACGAACTGGGTTCCACTCGTTCGCGCGTGCCGTACGTCGAGCTGCACTGCCACTCGAACTTCAGCTTCCTCGACGGGGCGAGCCACCCCGAGGAGCTGGTCGAGACCGCACAGCAGCTCGAACTGGACGGCATAGCGCTCACCGACCATGACGGCATGTACGGCGTGGTGCGGTTCGCCGAGGCTGCCCGGGAACTCGGCGTGCGCACGGTCTTCGGCGCCGAGCTGAGCCTCGGCCTGTCCGCTCCGCGTAACGGCGCACCCGACCCGGATGGCGTGCACCTGCTGCTGCTCGCCACCGACCGCGACGGCTACCACGCGCTGTGCCGCACGATCACCAGCGGCCAGCTCGGCCCCGGCAGCGAGAAGGGCCGTCCCGTCTACGACCTGGAACAGGTGGTCGCGGACACCCGGGACGAGTGCGTCGTCCTCACCGGCTGCCGCAAGGGCGCGGTGCGGCGCGCACTCGACCGCGACGGACCGGACGCGGCGTTCGTGCAGGTGCGCCGGCTCGTCGACCTGTACGGCGAGGACCGGGTGTTCGTCGAACTCACCGACCACGGTCATCCCGAGGACGGCCCGCGCAACGACCTGCTGTGGGCCATGGCCCACGACCTCGGCCTGCCGACCGTGGCGACGAACGCCGTGCACTACGCCGTACCCGGACGAGGCCGGCTGGCGGCGACCATGGCCGCGGTGCGTGCCCGCCGCAGCCTGGACGAGATGACGGGGTGGCTCCCACCCGGCCGCACCGCCTTCCTGCGGTCGGGCGAGGACATGGCCCGCCGGTTCGCCCGGTTCCCCGGCGCGGTGCACCGGTCGGCCGTGCTCGGCATGCAGTGCCAGTTCGACCTGAAGCTCATCGCTCCACGACTACCCCCCTTCGACGTTCCCCCCGGTCACGACGAGAACAGCCACCTGCGCGAACTGACCTACGCGGGCGCGGCCAAGCGGTACCGCTCCATCGGCGAGAATCCCAGGGCCTACGAGCAGGTCGAGCACGAGTTGAAGATCATCGAGGAACTCGGCTTCCCCGGTTACTTCCTCGTCGTGCACGACATCGTCGACTTCTGCCGCCGCAACGGCATCCTCTGCCAGGGCCGAGGCTCGGCCGCGAACTCCGCGGTCTGCTACGCGCTGGGCATCACCAACGTCGACGCCGTCCGCTTCGACCTCCTCTTCGAGCGCTTCCTGGCCCCTGCCCGCGACGGCCCACCCGACATCGACCTCGACATCGAGTCGGACCGCCGCGAGGAGGTCATCCAGTACGTCTACGACAAGTACGACCGCCGCCACGCCGCCCAGGTCGCGAACGTCATCACCTACCGCGGCCGGTCGGCCGTCCGCGACGTGGCCCGGGCCCTGGGCCACTCCGCCGGCCGGCAGGACGCGTGGAGCAAGCAGATCGACCGCCAGGGGCCCCTGCGCTCCACGGTGGACGAAGGCGGTATCCCGCGCGCCGTGCTGGAACTGGCCGCGCAGTTGGAGGGTTTCCCACGCCATCTGGGAATCCACTCCGGCGGCATGGTCATCTGCGACCGACCGGTCAGCGAGGTGTGTCCGGTCGAGCGAGGCCGCATGGCGGACCGCACGGTGTTGCAGTGGGACAAGGACGATTGCGCCTCCATCGGGTTGGTGAAGTTCGACCTGCTCGGTCTGGGCATGCTCTCGGCACTGCACTACGCGATCGAGCTCGTTCGCGAGCACGAGGGCGTCGAGGTGGACCTCGGCAAACTCGACCTGGCGGACCAGCGCGTCTACGACATGCTGTGCCGCGCCGACACCGTCGGGGTGTTCCAGGTGGAGAGCCGCGCCCAGATGGCCACCCTGCCGCGGCTCAGACCGAGGGAGTTCTACGACCTGGTGGTCGAGGTCGCCCTGATCCGCCCCGGCCCGATCCAGGGCGGCTCGGTGCACCCCTACATCCGCAGGCGCAACGGCCAGGAGAAGTGGCGGCACGACCACCCACGCCTGGCGGGCGCGTTGGACAAGACCCTCGGCGTGCCGCTGTTCCAGGAACAGCTCATGCAGATCGCGGTCGACGTGGCCGACTTCAGCCCCGCCGAGGCCGACGAACTGCGACGCGCCATGGGCGCCAAACGCTCCACGCACCGCATGGAACGCCTCCGTGAACGCTTCCACCAGGGCGCCAGGGCCAATGGCCTGGGTGAGGAACTGGCCGAGCAGATCTACGCGAAGCTGTTGGCGTTCGCCAACTTCGGCTTCCCGGAAAGCCACGCGCTCAGCTTCGCGCACCTGGTGTTCGTCAGCGCCTGGTTCAAGCTCTACCACCCGGCCGCGTTCTGCGCGGCCCTGCTGCGTGCTCAGCCCATGGGCTTCTACTCCTCCCAATCACTCGTCGCCGACGCCCGCCGCCACGGCGTGCGCGTACTCGGTCCCGATGTCAACGCCAGCCTCACCCACGCCACCCTCGAACCCGTCGACGGCGAACAGGCCGTCCGCATCGGCCTCGGCGGCATCCGGACCATCGGGCCGCAGGTCGCCGAAGCCGTTGTCGCGCAACGGGATGCGGGCCCGTTCCGTGACATGGCGGACTTCGGTGCCCGCGTCCGACTCACCACCGCGCAGGTCGAGGCCCTGGCCACCGCAGGCGCCTTCGGCTGCTTCGGCCTCGACCGGCGTGCCGCGCTGTGGGCGGCGGGCGCCGTGGCGAAGATCCGTCCCGACCGCCTGCCCGGTACCGCCGTCGGCACGGACGCCCCCGTCCTGCCCGGCATGGACGAGGTGGAGTTGGCCGTCGCCGACGTCTGGGCGACAGGTCTGTCCCCGGACAGCTTTCCGACCGAGTTCGTCCGCGAACGGCTCACCGCTCTCGGCGCCCTGTCGACCGCGGCGCTGGCCGACGTGCCCGACGGCACCAGGGTGCTGGTCGGAGGTGCCATCACCCACCGCCAACGCCCCGCGACCGCGGGCGGTGTCACGTTCCTCAACATCGAGGACGAGACGGGCATGGTCAACGTCGTCTGCACCACCGGACTCTGGGCCCGCTACCGGCGAGTCGCCCGTACGAGCCCGGCGCTGCTCGTCCGGGGCGTCGTCGAGTCGGCGGAGGGAGTCGTCAGCCTCCGCGCCGACCGCCTCCAACGCCTGGACCTGCGCATCCCCTCCCGTTCCCGAGACTTCCGCTGACCGCGCGGCGGCCGGCGTCGCCGCATCGGGACGGTAGGAGCGGGGCTGCTCGACGGTCGGGCTGGTGTGGTTGTCGAGTCGGATCGCGGGAAGCGCGTCGGCAGCCGGTGCAGGTCGAGGACAGTTCATCTGATCAGGTGACCTCCTCCTTGGCGTAGGTGGTGAACACGACGCCCGTGTCGAAGGTTCGCGTGGACGCCTTCGCGAAGCGGGCCGTCGGGAAGTCGCCCGCGAACAGCGGAATGCCCTTGCCCAGAACGATCGGGTGGACCTTGAGGATCAGTTCGTCGATCTCGGGCAGCAGGGTGGCGGCCAACCTGCCGCCCCCGCACAGCCAGATCCCCAGGCCCGGCTCGGCCTTCAGCGCGCGGACCGTTGCCAGCGGGTCGGACACGACCTGCACGTCAGGAGGGGTGGTGCTGAGCCTGGACGAGACCACGTACTGGCGCAGGTGCCGGTACGGACTGGGTGGCCCGCCCGGCACCTGGTAGGTGGCGCGGCCCATGAGGACCGTGTCGAAGTCCTTGTTCGGGGCGTCGATGCCCAGAGCGTGGCGCGCCTGGCTCGGCAAGGTGTCGGGGTACTCCTCGAAGACGGCCGTCATGTGGTCGCCCTCGAAGAGGAAGTCGCCGTACCCGCCGGTGGGATCGGCGATGAACCCGTCGAGCGAGGTGGCGATGAAGTAGGTCAGGTTTCGCATGGCTCATTCCTCCGTGTCTAGCGTCGACCACTACGACCGTAGTACTATGACCGGAGTGGTTGTCAAGGAGGAATCATGACCAGTAACCCGACCAGGCGAACGGCGCTGGTCGACGCGGCGATCGAGGTGCTCGCCCGCGAAGGTGCGCGCGGGTTGACCTTCCGGGCGGTCGACGTGGAGGCCGGCGTGCCGAAGGGCACGGCGTCCAACTACTTCGCCAACCGCGACGACCTGCTGCGCCAGGTGGCGGAGCACATCCACGTCCGCCTCACGCCCGACGCGGTGCGGCTCGCCGAGACCATGGACGCGCCGCCGGACAAGAGCCTCGTGGTGCGGCTGCTCCAGGAGCTGCTCGGGCGGCTCCAGGTGGACCGGACCGGGTACCTCGCGCTGCTGGAGCTGCGGCTGGAGGCGACCAGGCGCCCCGAGTTGCAGGCCGCGCTGACCAAGGCGATCAGCACGCACCTGGAGGAGAACGTCCGCTTCCACCTGGACGCGGGCCTGCCCGGCGACCGCACCACGGTCGTCTCGCTCTACCTGGCCATGAGCGGCCTGGTCGTGGAGCACCTGACACTGCCCGACGTGCTGCCGGAGGAGGAGATGACGCGACTGATCACCGCGCTCGTCGAGCGCACCTGATCGGCGGCGAGGAGGGGCGGGCCGACACGCGGTCGGGCGAGGGCCGCGCGGCCGGTGAACGCCGCACGACCGGTGAACGCCGCGACCGACGGTGCCGTGTCGGTGGTCGCGGCGCCTAGCGCTCCAGGGGACCGCCGATGATGGTCATGGCGACCACGATCACGGCGAATCCCAGGCCGGTGTAGAGGAGCGCGTCGACGCTGCGGCTGCGGATGGCGAGCAGGCCGGCCTGCTCGTCGGTCACCATGATCCGCAGCAGGGCGGCGACCAGCAGGGCGAGGCCGATCAGGACCACGCCTTGCCGCCAGTGGTACTGCACGATCCGCACGAATCCGAGGAAGGTGATGGCCAGCACCAGGGCGAACGGCAGGTGTCGACCCGCCGCCGACCGCCAGCGCTGTTCGGGCAACAGCTCCACCGCTTCCGCCTCAGGCCGTCGCGAGGTTGCGCTCGGCTGCCTCGACCGTGTTGGTCAGCAGCATGGCAATGGTCATCGGTCCCGCGCCACCCGGGATCGGGGCCAGGTAGCCCGCGACCTCCGCCACGTCGGGGTGGACGTCGCCGACCAGGCCGGCCTCGGTGCGGGTGATGCCGACGTCGACGACGGCCGCGCCGGGCTTGATCATGTCCGCGGTGATCAGACCGGGGCTGCCCGCGCCCGCGACCACGATGTCCGCGCGCCGGACCTCGGCGGCCAGGTCCTTGGTGCCGGTGTGGCACAGGGTGACCGTGGCGTTCTCCGAGCGCCTGGTCAGCAGCAGGCCGATCGGGCGACCGACGGTGACGCCGCGGCCGACGACGGTCACGTTGGCGCCTGCCAGGGGCACGTCGTAGCGGCGCAGCAGTTCGACGACGCCGCGCGGGGTGGCGGGCAGCGGTGCCTCGTCGCCGAGCACGAGCTTGCCCAGGTTGACGGGGTGGAGCCCGTCGCCGTCCTTGCGCGGGTCGATGCGCTCCAGGATCGGGTTCGGGTCGAGGTGCTTGGGCAGCGGCAGCTGCACGATGTACGCGGTGCACGCAGGGTCGGCGTTCAGCTCGTCGATGACCGCTTCGAGCTGTTCCTGCGTGGTGTCCGCGGGCAGGTCGCGGCGGAGGGAGGTGATGCCGACCTTGGCGCACGCGAGGTGCTTGCCCCGCACGTACGAGTGCGATCCGGGGTCGTCGCCGACCAGCACGGTGGCCAGGCCGGGCGTGATGCCCTGCTCGGCCAGGGCGGCGACCCGCCCGCGCAAGTCCTCGAAGATCGCGTCCCGGGTAGCCCTGCCGTTGAGGATCGTCGCAGTCACGGGCCTCATCCTCTCATCACCGGCGGGCGGGCAGCGCGGCGACCGCCACCGCGATCAGCGTCAACGCCGTGCCGATCACGGTGACCGCGGACAGCTGCTCACCTGCGGCGGGGGCCACGAGGTCGACGGCGAGCGCGCCGACGAGCTGGCCGGCCACCTGGCACAGCCCGACCAGCAGCACACCGAGCCGCCGCACCGCCAGCACGGCCGAGCCGATGGTGACGATGCCGAGCACGCCGCCCGCGTAGAACCACGGCTCGGCGGGTGCGGCGGACGGCAGGCCGCGTGCCGCCACGTCCACCGCGCACACGACGAGCAGCACCGCCGTCCCGGTGCCGAAGTTGACCATGGTGGTCACCCGGGTGCTGTTCGCGGCCTCTCTGACCAGGCCGTTCACCGCCTGCTGCCAGCCGAGGCCGAGGCCGGCCAGCGCGGGCAGCAGCGCGAGCCACAGCTCGGCCGGGTCGCCGACCTCGTCCGACACGGCCACCGCGACCGCCACCACGGCGAGCGCCGCGCCGATCACGCGGGGCGGGGTCAGCGGCACGCGGCCGGCCGGTCCGACGCCCATCCGGTCGACCGCCAGGCTGCTCACGGTCTGCGCGGCGACGACCGCCACGGTGAACACGGCCACGCCCAGCGTCGCGACGGTCAGGCCCTGCGTGGACACGAAGAACGCCCCGCACGCCCCGCCGGCGCACTGCCACCAGCGGATCCGGCCGTCGCGCAGGGCCGCCGCCAGCCGGGTCACCCCGGCGCGGCCGGCCCGTGACGTCGGCACAGCCAGCAGCAACAGCACCAGCCCGCCGCCGAACGACACGAGCGCGGCCAGGAAACCATCGCCGAAGACGAGTCCGAGTTCGCCGTTCAACCGGCCCTGGACGGCCAGGAACACCCCGCCGACGAACGCGAGGAACGCGCCGGCGAACCGGACGCGGTCACCCAACCGACACGGTCCCGCGCTCGCGCACCCGGCTCGCCAGGAACGCCCCGAACAGCGCCAGCGCGGCGCTCGCACCCGCTGCCGCGGCAGGGCCGACGTGGTCGAGCAGCGTCCCGGCCAGGGGGAGCGACAACGCCGAGCCCGCCGTGGTGAACGTGCCCATCCAGCCGAACGCCTCGGCCTTCCGGTCGTCCGGGGCGAGCCCGCTGATCCGCTGGTTGTTGGCCGCGATGGCGGGTGCGATGGCCATCCCTCCCACTCCGAGCACGAGTCCGATCAGCCACGCCGACGACGGGTCCAGCACCGGCGGCAGGACGAGCACCAGCGGTGCCACGCCCAACGCCATCAACAGCATCCGCCGGGCGAACCGGACCCGCCCGGTGAGCCCGCCCGCGATCAGGCCGCCGACGACGGACCCGATGCCCCACACCGCCGTCAGCGCCCCCGCCACCGCGGGCCTGCCCAGGTCACGGGCCCAAGCGATGATCACCATGTCGATCGACACCAGGGACGCGACCAGGAACATCGCGGTCACCAGCGCGAGCGCCAGCGAACCGTCGGCCAGCAGCGTCCGGCCACCCGCCGGCCTCTTCCCCGCCACCGGTTCGTCCAGGCCCGCCCGGCGCAGCGCCCCGGCGAACCCGAGCGCCCCGAACACCGCCAGCACGCCGCACAGCCACAGCGCGACCTGCGCGTCCCACACCGCCACCACGGTCGCGGCCAGCGCCGGTCCGACGACGTACATGACCTCCTGCATCGACGCCTCGACGGTGAACACGGCCGACTGCGCCGCCCCCTTCGCGAGGCGCGGGAAGCTCGCCCGGCTCATCGCCGTCACCGGCGGCGTGCTCAACCCGGTCAGGAAGCCGACGACCACCGCCACCGGCCACGCGCCGCCGGGCAGCACCGCGGGCAGCAGCCCCAGCGCCGCGATGCCCGTGCCGTAGCCCAGTGCCGTGACCAGCAGCAGCCGTCCGGCCGGACTGCGGTCGGCGGCCCGTCCGCGCACCGGGCCCGCCACTCCCATGCCCAACGTCAACGCGCCGCCGACCACGCCGGCCACCGCGTACGACCCGGTCCACCCGGCCATCAGGAACGACACCGCCAGCGGTGTCGCGGGCAGGTGCGTGCGGCCCAGCATCGACCACAGCAGCAGCGACGGCAGGTGGGGGACGCCGGCGAGTTCTCGGTAGGGGCGCAGCACGGTGACACTCTGCCCGCCGGCACCGACAGCGGGATGCCGAACATCCACTGGAACCCGCGGCCCTCGGTTAGCGTCAGCACCTCTGCACGCCGCTCACGAGGGGACAGCTGTGACCGATCCGACCGGACGACGGGCCGAGCTGGAGGCGCGGAACGCGGCCATGCGCGAGCAGGTCGACTCCCTCCTGGCCGAACTGAACAAGAAGACGGCCGAGCTGCGCGAGACCCAGGCCAAGGCCATGGCGATCACGGCCAGCGCGGTCTCGAAGGACGGCTCGGTGCGCGCCACCGTCGACTCCGCGGGCGCGTTGACGTCCCTGGAGTTCTCCGCGAGCGCCTTCGAGCGCACCACCCCGGACAAGCTGGCACGCCTGACCACCGAGACCGTGCAGCAGGCCGTAGCCAAGGCGCGGACCGAGCTGAACGAGGTGCTCGCCCCCGCGCAGCAGGGCGCGAGCGTCGACCTGTCGGAGATGCTGCCCGGCGTGCCGTCGCTGTCCGACCTCATCCCGAAGCCGCCCGTCGTGCCGCAGGCGTCGACGCCGCCCAGGCGCCCCACGCCCCGGGACGACGACGAGGGCGGCAGCTTCATGGACAGGAGTGGCTGGTGACCGGCTTCGACGTCAGTGTGTCCGGCCTGCGCCGCGGTGCGGCGCAGTTCGGTGCGGCGGGGGATTCGCTCGACGGCGTGCTGCAGGCCTTGAACTCCGCCTTGCAGGCCGAGGGGCAGTGCTGGGGCGGTGACGAGTCCGGGCAGGCCTTCGCGAAGGAGTACGTGCCCAACTCGCAGGCGACGCTGGAGGCGTTCGGGAGCCTCGCGCAGGCCCTCGACGACATCCGCACCGGCGTGGAGCAGACCGCCGACGCGTACGAGGGTTCGGACCAGGGCAACGCGACCGGGATCTCCCGGACTTACTGAGGGGCACTGCGGTGGGCATCGAGATCCCGAGCGAGGTCACCTGGCTCTTCCCGATCGTGGTCGGGCAGAGCTGGCCGGAAGGTGACGAGACGGCGCTGCGGCGCATGGCCGACGCCTACCGCACCGCCGCGCAGGGTGTGAAGTCCGTCATCGACGAGGGCAACGGCGCCGCGTCCAGCGTGTACGCCAGCCAGACCGGTGACGCGGTCAAGGCGTTCGAGGAGTACTGGAAGAAGTTCTCCGAGGGCGACGACTCGTACCTGCCGAAACTCCAGAAGATCTGCGAGCAGCTGGCCGAGAGCTGCGACAACACCGCGTTGGAGGTGGAGTACACCAAGCTGTCGATCATCGCGTCGCTGATCGCGCTGGCGATCGAGATCGCCGCGCTGATCGCCGCGGCGTTCGGCACGTTCGGCGCGTCCACCGCGGGCATCCCGATCGCGCAGCAGGCGACGCGGCTGATCGTGCAGTTCACGTTCCGACAGCTGATCATCGCGATCCTCAGGGAGGTCGCGATCTCGGTCGGCATCGACGCGGCCATCCAGGCCGTGCAGGTGGCGCGCGGCGACCGGGAGTCGTGGGACTGGGGCAAGACCACCGAGGCCGCCGTGTCCGGTGCGGTGTCCGGCCTGGTCGGCGGCGTGTCGGGTGGTCTCAAGTTCGAGGGTGGCGGGCTGGCCGGGCAGGTGGCCGTCGGCGCCACGCGCGGTGCGGTGGAGGGCGCCGTGTCGACCGTCGGCACGGCGGCCGCGCTGGGGCAGGACATCTCGGCGCGCGACGTGCTCATGGGTGCGTCGGCGGGCGCCGTGTCCGGTGGGATCGGCGGGGCGAAGGACGGCATCACCGTCGAGGCGCCGCGCGTCACGCCCGGTGGACCCGACGGTGGACCGCCGGCCGGTGGTCCCGTCCCGCCGCCGCCGACCGTGGGCGGACCGCCCGCCGGTGGCGGCGCGCCCGCGGGTGGGCCGTCCGGCGGGACGGGTGGTGCGCAGGGTGGGCCGTCGGTGAGCCCTGACGGGCTGAACCGGATGCCGGGGGGCGCGACGTCCACGTCGTCCGTGGCCGCGCCGCCCGCGCCGGGGCCGTCGGTGGCCGCGCCGCCGTCGGTGGGCGACTCGTCGCACGGTGGGGCGTCGCCGAGTGGTGGCGCGCCGTCGTCGCTCGGTGGTGCGCCCGCCGGTCAGGGTGCCGGGCGGGCGTCGTTGCCCACCGCGCCCGGTGCCGGTGGGAGCGGGTCGTCGATCGGGAGCAGGTTGGGCACGTCCGGTGCGGCACCGTCGGTGGCCGCGCCGGTCGGCGGGCCGGTGTCCGGTGGGTCTTCGCCCGGTGGGTCTTCGCCCGGTGGTTCGACGCCCGGCGGTCCGGTGGCCGGTGGTGGTGCGGCGCCGGGTGGCGCCGGGTCGTCGCCCGGCGGATCGGCCGCGCGGATGCCCGGTGGTGCGTCGGTGACCGGTGGGTCGGCTTTCACGCCCGGGTCTTCGGGGGGCGCGCCGGTCGGTGGTGCCGCCCCCGGTGGGTCGACCGCCGGTGGGCCTGCCGGCGGTGGGCCTGCCGCCGGGGGATCGACTCAGGGTGGTTCGCCCGGGCTTCGGCCCGGTGGAGGTATGCCCGGCGGAGGTATGCCCGGCGGGGCCATGCCGGGTGGTGGCTCGCCCGGTGGTTCCTTCGGCGGGACGAGTCCCGGTGGTGCTGTGCCGGGTGGGACTCCGGCCGGGGGGAGCACACCCGGCGGTCCTGCTGCCGGGGGAGCGACCCCTGCTGGGCTTGCCGGTGGCGGGCCCGCTGGTGGTGCCGTGCCCGGCGGGGTGACTCCCGGTGGGCCTGCCGCGCCAGGTGGGCCGCTGCCGGGTGGTGGCATGCCTGGTGGTCCTGTGCCCGGTGGCGCTGTACCCGGCGGGATGCCCGCTGGTGGAGTGCCCGCCGGTGGGATGCCTGCTGGTGGGATGCCTGCTGGTGGGATGCCTGCCGGTGGGATGCCTGCCGGTGGGCCGGTGGCTACCGGTGGGCCGGTGCCCGGTGCTCCTGCCGCGCCTGTCGCGCCCGGTGGAGGAGCGGCTCCCACGGGGAGCGGGTTGCCTCCGGCGGGTGGTCCCGCACCTGTGGGAGGTGCGCCCGGTGGTGGTGTTCCCGCTGGTGGGCCCGCTCCCATGGCGGGTGGCGCCGGTGGGTTCGCGCCGCCTCCCGCCGGGGCTCCCGGTGGGGGCGGCGGTGGTGGCGGTGGGCGCGGACCTTCCGCGCACTCCGGTGGCGAGTTCTTCACCGACGGCGGAACCGGTGGTCAGGACGTTCGCGGGACCGATGCGGTCAGCGCGAGTTCGGTGACCGGCATGCCGGTCCAGCCCGTCCAGAACGCCGGGCCGGTGGCGCTGCCCGAGCAGCGCGGGAGTACGCCCGCGCAGCAGCCCCCGATGAACCCGCCGGGCGGGTTCGGGCCCCAGCCCGGTTCGTTCGGGCCCCAGCCCGGTGGTCACCAGCCTCCGCCCGGTGGTTTCGGGCCGGCCGGTCAGCAGCCCGGTGGTCCGGTCGCCCCTCGGGCGGACGGGGCCGCTCCCGCTGTTCCCCGGACCGACGGACCGGCCCCCGCCTCACGCGGCGCGGACTCGGCTCTCCCCGCTCGACCCGACCTCGCTCCGGCTGCCCGGGGAACCGACGCAGGGCGGCCCGACGCAGGGCGGCCCGATACCACCCGGCCCGATACCGCGCCGATTCCGCGGGGTGCCGATCAGCCAGTCGGAACTCCGGCTCCGGACCCGGCCGACGGCGGTCCCGCGTCGGGTGACAACCCCTCGCCGGGCACGGACAGCACCGGTGACACGACGGGCGACACGACCGGCGTGCCCGGTGACGAGCACTCGCCCGCCGCCGCGCACGAGTGGCCCGCCGACACCGACACCAGCACCGGTACGGACCCGGGTACCGACCCCGGCACCGCCGCCACGACCGACCCGTTCCCCCACAAGAACGTCTGGAACCAGCCGGCCGGCGTCGTGGAGGGCTTCTCGCACGACGGCCCCTACCACTCGGTGCACGAGGCCACCGGCCCCACGGACCAGTCGGTCGGCACGTACGACCAGCGCGCCGCCGCGATCGTGGAACCCGGCTACCAGCCCTACGGCCCCCACGGCAGCTACGAGCCGTTCCGCGCCGCCCACTCCACCCCCGACGGCGGCATCGCCTGGCCGCCCAACCAGGGCGCGGGCGGCCCCCGGGTGGTCGTCGAACTGCCCGCCGGCACCGTCCTCGACCGGTTCGGCAGCCCCGGCGGCGACTTCCTGTCGCCGTTGAGCCCGGACGGGCAGGCGTACGGGTTCGGCGAGCGCGCGATCATGCCGGACAGCCTCGGCAAGGGCTACCACGTCTACGTCCTCGACGCGCCGCTCACCGTCGAGCTGGCACCGGTCGCGCCGGCGTTCGACCAGGCGGGTGGCGCGCGGCAGCTCCAGCCCGTCCTGAACGCGGACCTCGCCGACCCGGCCACCGGTCGGATGAGCGTGCAGCGCCTGATCGACCTCGGCGTGCTGCACGAGGTGGACGTGCCGCCCGCCGACGGCCGGGTGCTGCCGCCGGACTTCGGCACGTTCGACGAGAACGGCAACGTCTCCAGGCCCGACACGGTCACCGTCGACGAGGCGCGCAACGGCGCGTTCGACGACTACGCACCCGCGAACCAGGCCGCCGACCTCGCGCCGAACCCGGACCTCGGGCCGGTCGCGCACAACGGACCGATCCCGCTGGGCGAGGTCTCCCAGCGCGTCGACCAGGCGATCCGCAACAGCCAGGTCACCGACGCGGGCGTCGCCCTGCACACCGAGGACCGGCTCCGGGACCTGTCGAGCCGCATCCCGGCCAACGGCGACCACGTCGTCCTCGACGTCCACACCGACGGCGACGGCGTCCGCATCGGTGACACGCACTACACGCGCGCCGAGCTGGTCGAGCTGGTCGGCAACCACCCGGCCCTCGCCGGTCGGCCGATCGTGCTCGTCGGCTGCGACGCGGGCGTCGGCGGCGCCGACAGCCTGGCCGCGCACGTCGCGCGGGAGACCGGTCAGCGGGTGGTCGCGCCGGACAGCCTCGCCTGGTCCGACCAGCACGGCAACGTCTACTCCAGCTCGCCGAACGAGTCCGGCACCGGGCCGAGGATCCCGCCGGACGGCGGCTGGCACGCGTTCGACCCGGACGGCACGCACGGCCCGGTCGGCGAGCGCGGCATGCCGCCAGGTCACCAGCCGACCGGCGACCTGGCGAACGACGACCAGGCCCACCGCGGCCGGCAGGACATCGAGCCGCAGGTCCAGGAGCCGTGGTCGGCCCCGGAGACCCGGCACGAGCAGACCGTCCGGCTGGGCGACGACCAGTCGTTCTTCCAGGGCCAGGACCTGCCGCGCGACACCCGCGTCTCGATCGAGGGCGAGGACGGCACCGTCCGCACGGTCGTGCACGTCGACGCCGACGGCAACGCCCACGTGGACGCCGTCGCGCCGAACACCCGGCACGGTGACAACCCCGAGGTGCGCAACCCGATCCCGAACGCCCACTACCGGGTGGAGGTCGGACACCGGCACGACGTGTTCGTGGCCAACGCCGACGGCACGCGCGCCGTCACGCAGGACACCATCCGGGTCGGCGACCGGACCGTGCCGGTCGAGCGGACCGCGTCGATCGAGCCGATCCCGGAGCCCGCCAACGGCCGCCAGGTCATCGGCGCGGACCACCCGCTGGCGCCGAGGCCGGGCGAGGCGTTCACCGCCCGCACGGACCTGCCGGCGGACACCCGCATGGAGGTGCACGACACCGGCGGCACGTACCGCGGCACGGTGCAGACCGACGCCGACGGCCGGCCGAGGTGGGTGTCGGCGCCGGACTTCCTGGCGGACGACACGCGCAACCCCGAGGTCGTGCACTCCTCGCAGGGCACGAACTACAACATCGACCGCGGCCCGCTGCACCAGGAGTACCGGACCGACGCGAACGGCCACCCGCAGGACGCCGTCGCGCGCACGGAGCCGACGACCACCCGGCAGGTGCCGGTCACCGGCCTGGGGCAGGGCGAGCCGTTCAGCAGTCCGGGCCAGGTGCACGACGCGAACACCGAGTACGTCGTCAGCGACGAGCACGGCCAGCACCGCGGCCGGTTCCTCACCGACGAGTCCGGGCACGTGGTGTTCGAGGACACGCACTCGGGCCAGCGCAGCCGGGTCAACAACGAGATCGCGCAGGCCCCGGCGTCCGCCCAGGTCACGTCGGACGGCTTCTACGGCCTCGGCCGGGCGGAGCAGCCGACGGGGACGTGGCCGACGCCCGCCAACGGCGAGGTGCACCTCGCGGTGGAGCGCGTCAAGGTCGACGGCAAGTGGGAGTACTCGGTCCGGGTGGTCGGCGGCGACACCAGCGGGTGGACGCCGGAGCAGCGCGACGCCGTGCTCCAGCCGTACGACAACAGGAACCCGTTCTCGTCCCGGGCCGACCTGCCGCCGGGCACCCGGTTCGTGCTGGACGACAACAGGGGGCAGGGCTACGGCACGTTCCAGACGGGTGACGACGGCGCCACGTCGCACATCCACACGTTCCGGCCGTTCAGCGCGGACCTGAACAACCCGCTGCCGAACGCGGTGCTGGTCGCGGACGGCGACTCGTGGCGCGGTCGCACGAACGGCGACGGCGAGACGGTGGCCACCACCGGTCGGCCCGACCTGTCCTCGGGCGGCGCGATCCGCCGGGACGGTGCGGCCCAGCTCGACGTCGGCACGCACGGCGAGGTCGACTCGAACGGGCGAAAGCTGTCCGACGGCGGCCACCACCAGGGCAACGAGACCGGCGGCCCCGGCGAGGCGGCGAACCAGTCGAGCCAGCAGCGGGACCAGAACCAGGGCAACGAGCGGCCGGCGTTCGTCACCGAGGAGACCTGGCACCGGATGGAGCGGGACCGCGCGGCGTTCATGAGGGCCGGCGGTACGGTCGAGATCATCGACACGTTCGCCCTGCGCGACCCGCTGCAGCGCCACCCGCACACGTACCAGACCCGCTGGCGCGTGACGCTCGACGACGGCACGACCGAGATCTACGTCAGGAGCTACCCGAATGAGCACAACGCAGCCCTCTGGCCGGCCGACTTCTGAGCAGCGCCACGACGAGCTGCTCCAGCACATCGGCGGCATGCTGCTGGACGCGGCTCCGGAGGGCTTCCGCCGGATCGACGTGCTGGTGCGCATGACGGTCGCCGTGCAGGACGTGGCGCTCAAGGTCTACCTGCCGGACGGGAGCACGCCCGACGTGGTCCCGCCGGACGGCCTGAACGCCGCGTTCCAGGAGATGAGGCAGGTGATGTACCGGCAGGGCCGGGGCACCTGGTTCTCGGCGCGCTGCGTGGTGAACGCGCCGGTCCGCATCGACATCACGTACAACTTCGACCACGACCCGCTGTTCGACCCGCCGGTGCCGGCCGCCGACTTCGCCCGTGACCTCCACGTCTTCCCCCGCGATGACGCCTACGTCCCGGACTGGCTGCGCGCCAGGCTCGTCGAGGCCGGCGCGAGCACCGAGGAGCAGAACGCATGACCGCCCCGCAGTTGGACGTCGAGGACCAGAACGCCATCCTGGGTTCGGTCACCACGCTGCTGGTGCAGCGCCTGCCGGGTGACTGGGAGCAGCTCTGGGTCGACCTCCGGATGATCGGCTCCCACCTGGAGGCCGAGGTGTCCGGGCTGACCATGTACGGCTCGGCGTTCGAGTGGGAGCTGCCGCCGGAGGCGCTGCCGTTCTTCGTGCAGTTGCGGCACGGCATGGCCGTGCCGGGTCGGGGCACGTGGTTCTCGATGAAGTTCCACCTGGTGCACCCGGACACGTACTCGGCGACGTTCGACCGGGAGGACGAGCCGGCCTGGAAGCAGGCGCCCGAGCCCCGGCACCACGTCGAGGAGCTGGAGCTGTACCCGCGCGACGACGACGCGGTCCCGGCGTGGCTGCGGGAGCGCGCGGGCCTCACCGCCGCGACCCCGGAGCCGGGGCCCGGTCACGCCGTCCACGAGGCCCCCGTGTTCGACGGCCTCGCCGCCGACGGCACCCCCGTGCACCACCGGCCCGCCGTGCACCCGCAGGAGCGGGACGCGGTGCTCGCCTACCTGGAGGGCGCGCCGGTCGTGCTGGCCGCCCGCTCCTACGGTCAGGACGCGCTCGACCCGGGCGCGGAGCCGTCCGTGCCCCTGTCCTTCCACACCGACGGCACGTGGGTGTGGCCGGGCGGCGTGGCCCACTACCTGCGCGCGCACCACGTGCCGCCGGTGCCGCAGCTCGTCCAGCACATCCGGGACAACGGCTACGCCGTGCCGGCCGTGACCCCGGAGCAGGAGGACGCGGCGGCCGCGGTCGCCACCGGGCGGGCCGACGGCGCGCCCCTGCCCGAGTACCACGAGCGGGTGATCACGGACGCCGAGCGGCGCGTGCTGGAGCACCTCAAGGAGCGGCTCGACCACTACGGGGTCGCCGAGACCGAGTACGGCATCGTCGAGCCGAGGCTCGACGCGCTCGTCCTCGAACCCGCACCCGGCCCGTCCGGGTGGCAGGTGCAGTTCTGGGACGGCAGCCGCGGCCCGCACGGTCGGCCGCGGGTCCACGAGCACGCCGTCGACGCGGCGAAGGTGCTGCTCGCCGAGTTGCTGTGGCGGTCGGACCTCGACCAGGCGCGGGGTGCGGGGCGCACGCCGGTCGTGCAGCCGGTGCCGGACATCCAGCCGCTGCCCGACGAGCCGCCGCTGTCGCT
Source organism: Saccharothrix longispora (assembly GCF_031455225.1). Classification (GTDB taxonomy): domain Bacteria; phylum Actinomycetota; class Actinomycetes; order Mycobacteriales; family Pseudonocardiaceae; genus Actinosynnema; species Actinosynnema longispora. The sequence goes on along the minus strand of NZ_JAVDSG010000001.1, from coordinate 6,048,543 downwards.
GTTCCGCGACCGCGAACCCGTCGTGCTGCCGCCGGGCACCGAACTTGATCGGTTCGGAGCCGAGACGGGCAACCTCGTGTACGCGGCCGGGACGATGTTCGGCAACCGCTCGCTGCCACCGGATTGGCTGAACCGTCGTTACCACGTGTACCGGGTGCAGAAGCCGGTGCCCGCGCTGCACGGCATCGCGGTGCCGTGGTTCGGCCAGGTCGGCGGCGGCACCGGGTACTTCCTGGCCTCGTCGGTGCGCGACCTGCTGGCCGACGGGAGCCTGGTGGAGGTGCCGGAAGCGACGACGCAGCCACCGCCACCGAAGGTCCAGGGGTGATCGCTGGGCGTCATTAGTCCGATCGGCCCAGCGGGGTCCCGTGCGGGCACGGGGAGTCGCGGGGGAAGATGGTCCACGTGTCCGAGCTGAAGCCGCTGAACCCGACCGAGCAGGATGCGCTGGTCAAGCAGATCGGCCTCACGCTGATGCGCGCCGCTCCCGAGGAGTGGCGCCACGTGACGGCCGAGTACCGCGCGACCGGTCGGTACTTCGAGCTGGCCGCCGAGGTGCGGTCGGTCGACGGTGCCGTGCGCGCGTGGTCCCCGCCGCCGGACGTGGCGCAGCTGTTCTCGCGGCTGCGCGCGGGCATGTACCGGGAGGGCCGGGGCAGCTGGTCCAACGCCCGCTACCAGCTCGACCACCCGTCGAGCTACAACCTGGACTTCGACCGCGCCGAGCCGTCCTGGCAGACGCCCCCGCCGCCGCAGGCGTACCTCGACGAGATGCGGTTCTTCCCGCGCACGGACGACAACGTGCCGGACTGGCTGCGCCGCAAGCTCCAGCCCGCCCCCGCCCCGGTCCCCCCGACGGGGCGCGAGGCCGGGTCCGCGCCGCGCGCGTTCCGCACGGCCCGCGTGTTCGACGGCGCGGGTCCCGGCGGCCGCCCCTCGGTGAACCGCCCGCCGGTCCCCGAGGCCGACCGCGACCTGCTGCTGAGCTACCTCGACCGCGCACCGGTCGCCGTGGTCGGGCGCGGGTTCGACGCGGACGTGCTCAACCCGGACGCGCCGCAGGTCGTGCCGGTGGCGTTCCAGACCGACGGCCAGTGGATCTGGCCCGCCGCCGTCGGCTACTACCTGCGCGCCTACGGCGTGCCGCCGGAGCCGGAGCTGGTGGAGCGGGCCGCGCAGCAGGACTTCGTGCTGCCCGAGGTGTCCGAGGAGGCGCGGGTCGCCGCCGCCGCGAACCTGGGCGCGCCCGCCGCGCCGCAGGGCACCAAGCTGCCGGTGGCCGAGCCGCCGGAGGCCCCGCCCGAGCCGGTCGAGGTGGGCGCGACGGTCGTCGCCCCGCTCCCCGAGCCGCCGTCCGCCGACCCGCAGCAGGTCCGCCCGGACGTCGAGCAGACCGCGAACCTCACCGACCTCAAGCCCGAGGTCGTCGAGTACGCCCAGGAGGGCCCGCCCTACCGGGTGCGGTTCGAGGAGGACGGTCCGGTCATCGACGACCGGTACCGGCGCGAGTCCTACGTGGACGGCATGGACCTGTTCGCGCCGGTGCCCGCGTACGACCGGGGCGAGCGGGACGACCACGAGGCGCGGGACGACCACGAGGCGCGGGACGACCGCCCCGAGCCGGGGCCGGGCGACACCCAGGCGTGGAACCCGTTCTCCGACGACGAGCCCGAACCGGTGGCGGCCGAGGAGACCGCCGAGGTGGGGGCCGTCGTCGACGAGGCGGACCGCCCGGCCGAAGCGGGCACCGGGCACGCGCCCGACGAGGTGACCGCCGAGTTCGAGGTCGGCCAGGAGCACCTCTACGCCCCGGTCGCGCACGACGACGCCCGCTTCGACGAGCGGGAGGACGCCCGCTTCGACGGGCACGACGGGCACGAGGACCCGCACGTCGAGCCGCGCGACGACCGCGACCGCCACGAGGACGCGGCCTTCGAGCAGCACGCCGAGCCGCCGTTCGCCGAGCAGCAGCCGTTCGCCGAGCAGCAGCCGTTCGCCGAGCAGCAGCCGTTCGCCGAGCAGCCGTTCGCCGAGCAGCCGTTCGCCGAGCAGTCGTTCACCGGGCACCCCGAGCACGACGACCACCGCGAGCACGACCACCGCGAGCACGACGACCGCGTCGAGCGCGATGACCGCGACGAGCGCGTCGAGTCCCGCTTCGAGGAGCAGGACGAGCGCCACGACCACGACGAGCACGACGAGCCCCGCCGGACCGAGGACCGGGACGAGGCGCCCGCCCCGTTCGCCGAGCAGGTGCCGCCGCCGTTCGCCGACCAGGCGTCGCCCCGGTTCACCGAGGCCGCGCAGCCGTTCCGGGACCCGACGCCGAGCGCGCCGCAGCCCGTCCAGGTCACGCCCCCGCCGCCGGAGGAACCGCGCCAGGTCACCCCCGACGAGGAGCGGGAGCTGGCCGCCACCCGCCGCGCCCTGGACGAGCTGGACGTGCCGCCCGCCGCCTACCGGTTCGGCGAACCCGTCGACCGCACGTGGCTGCTGCGCGTCGACGGCCGGGACTGGGAGGTGTCGTGGTTCGACCGCGGCCCGACCAACCCGGTCCGCTTCGACCGCGTCGAGGACGCCACCGCCTACCTGATCGGGAAGCTCGTCCTGGGGCACCGCCGCGCGCCGCGCCCGGTCCCGCCGCCGCTGCTCCCGCCGCCCCCGCCCCCGCAGCGGCCCCGCCCGCCGATGGCCAACGGGTTCGCCGGCGAGCCGCCACGCCGTCCCGCGCCGCCGCAGCGCCCGCCGGTCGAACCCCAGCAGCCCCAGCAGCCCGCCCAGCAGGGCGAGGGCAAGCCCGTCCGCACGTGGCCGATCAAGCCGATGAACGGCGAACCGCCGCTCACGCTGTTCCGCCACAAGAAGATGATCGAGCTGCCCCCGGGCCTGGAGGTCGACCGCTTCGGCGACGGCTCGGGCAACCTGGTCTACGCCGCGGGCACGCCGTTCGCCGAGCGGTCGCTGGTGCCGTCGTGGATCAACCGCCCGTACAAGGTGTACCGGCTGCGCCGCCCGGTCGAGGCCCTGACGGGCATCGCCGTGCCGTGGTTCGAGCAGCCCGGCGGCGGCACGGCGTACCTGATGCCGAAGACCGTCGACGAGATGCTCGCCGACGGCGTCCTGGTCGAGGTCGCCAACCAGGAAGCGCCGACGCACTAGTCACGGGTCGGGCGGCGGTCACGGTCAGTCGACGCGCAGCCCGTGCGCCCCGGCGAACGCCACCGCGGTGCCCAGGTCCACCCGGGCACCGCGCAGCGACGCCTGCGCCAGGCCGTCCGCGTCCAGCCGCGCGCCGCGCAGGTCGGCGCCGGCCAACCGGCAGCCGAGCAGGCGGGCGCCGGTGAGGTCGGCGTCGCGCAGGTCCGCCTCGCGCAGGTCGGCCTGCTCCAGGTTCGCCTCCCGCAGCCGCAGCCCCCGCAGCGACGCCTTCGGCAGCACGGCGCCGGACAGCCCGACGAGCGTGAGATCGGTCTCCTCCACGGTGATGGGCCGCATCGCGCAGTCCATGAACACCGAGCCGAGCCACGTGCACGAGCGGAACACCGCGTCGCCGAGCACCGCGCGGGTGAACTTGCAGGAGCGGAACGCCGACGCGGCGTGCGACGACTCGCCCAGGTCGGTGCGGTCGAACACGCAGTCGGTGAACGTGCAGTTCGACGTCACCAGGCCCCGCATGTCGGCGTCGGTGAAGTCGCAGCGCACGAACGACCGGCCCTCCCACCGCTGCTCGTACAGGTTCGCGTCCGAGTAGTCCTCGCCGATGATGTCCACTGTCACACCTTGTCATCGTCCACCAGTTGGTAACCTCCGACCTGCCGGGCAACCCCGTCCGGCACGCGGTCCCGGTGTAGAGACCGCCGCTGACAGGTCGTCAGCCTGCCTGGTGGTGTCGTGCCCGAGGACGTGGAGCCACAACATTCGGGAAGGCACATGACCCGCACGCCAGTGAACGTCACCGTCACCGGTGCGGCCGGCCAGATCGGCTACGCACTGCTGTTCCGCATCGCCTCCGGCCACCTGCTGGGCGCGGACGTCCCGGTGCGCCTGCGCCTGCTGGAGATCCCGCAGGCCGTGAAGGCCGCCGAGGGCACCGCGATGGAGCTGGACGACTGCGCGTTCCCGCTGCTGTCCGGCATCGACATCACCGACGACGCCAAGACCGCCTTCGACGGCGTGAACGTGGCGCTGCTGGTGGGCGCCCGCCCGCGCACCAAGGGCATGGAGCGCGGCGACCTGCTGGAGGCCAACGGCGGCATCTTCAAGCCGCAGGGCGAGGCGATCAACGCGGGCGCGGCGGACGACGTGCGCGTGCTGGTGGTCGGCAACCCGGCCAACACCAACGCCCTGATCGCGCAGCGGCACGCGCCGGACGTCCCGGCCGAGCGCTTCACCGCGATGACCCGCCTGGACCACAACCGGGCGCTGGCGCAGCTGGCGAAGAAGCTGAACGTGTCGGTCACCGACATCAAGAAGCTGACCATCTGGGGCAACCACTCGGCCACCCAGTACCCCGACCTGTTCCGGGCCGAGGTCAACGGCCAGGTCGCGGCCGAGGCCGTGAACGACCAGGCGTGGTTGGAGAACGAGTTCATCCCGACCGTCGCCAAGCGCGGTGCGGCGATCATCGAGGCGCGCGGCCTGTCGTCGGCGGCGTCGGCGGCCAACGCGGCCATCGACCACTTGCACGACTGGGTCAACGGCACCGCCGAGGGCGACTGGGTGTCGATGGCCGTGCCGTCGGACGGCTCCTACGGCGTGCCGGAGGGCCTGATCTCGTCGTTCCCGGTGACGGTGGCCGATGGGAAGTACTCGATCGTGCAGGGCCTGGAGATCGACGACTTCTCCCGCGCCCGCATCGACGCCTCCGTGGCCGAGCTGGTCGAGGAGCGCGACGCGGTGCGGGCCCTCGGCCTGATCTGAGCCCACGCGTGCGGAGCGCCCCCTCGTCGGATCGTTCGACGAGGGGGCGTTCCGCGTCCTGTGCGAGGCTGGACGCGTGACGAAGAACCCGTGGCCCGTGCCCGCGCCCCAGCTGCCCGACTCCGTCCACCCCGTGCTCGCCGCGACCGTCCGGGCCGCCGCGGACGCCTACGGCCGGGCCCGCCGCGACTTCACCCGGGCCGAGCTGCGCGAGGAGGTCGCCGACGGTGCGGACGGCACGCCGACCATGCGGGTGGACGCCCTCGTGGAGGGCGCGATCGCGGAGGCGGCGGCCGCGGCGGGCGTGAACCTGCTGTCCGAGGAGGCCGGGTTCCTCGACAACGGCTCCGCCGCGACCCTCGTGGTCGATCCGGTCGACGGGTCGGCCAACGCGTCCCTCGGCGTGCCGCTGTCGTGCTTCGCGGGCGCCCTGGTGGTCGACGAGGAGCCGGTGGAGGCGTTGACGGTCTGGTTCGACACGGGCCGCGCGTGGTCGGCCAAGGCGGGGGAGCCGGCGGCGTTCCGGACCACGGGCCGCACGGCCCTCAAGGGCGCCTCGGTCTGCCTCATGCGCCCCAAGCGCGGCACCGAGGACGCGTGGATGCGGGTCGCGAACCAGGCCGACCGCATCCGCGTCCTGTGCACCTCGTGCCTGGAGACGATGCTGGTGGCGGAGGGCTCGGTCGACGCGTTCGCCGATCCCGGCTCGGACACCCACCGGTTGATGGACCTCATCGCCGCCCTGGTCACGCTGCCCGCCGCCGGCGGGGTGCTGCTCGACCTGCACGGCCGGCCGCTCACGTTCGGCCCCGACCTGTCCCGCCGGTGGTCGGGCATCGCCGCCGCGACGCCCGCCCTCGCCGACGAGCTGATCGCCACGATCCTCGGCTGACGCCCCGCCGGGTTGCCGTTCCGCTCACGCCGCGGTGACGGCGACCGCGCGGGCCGGTGCCCGCCGATCGGGCGCGTGCTCACGGGGAGGCGCGTCGAGGGTGACGTGCCCCCGCCGTGCCGCCCGCCGGCCGGTCCGGACCGCCGATGCCCGACCCGGCGCCGCGCTACCGCACCGGGGTCGAGTCCTTGAGCCTGGGGGATTCCGGGGTCCGGGGTTTCACCAGGCTCGTCGGGCCGGGGTAGACCAGCCCTTCGTGGCCGTCGGGGAAGCGGACCAGGTACGGGGGCGCACCTTCCGAGCCGCGCACCTCCAGGATCTCGCCGATGTTCTCGTCGAGGCCCACGGAGCGGCTGTGGACGTGCAACCGGTCGCCTACTGTCGCGTGCATCTGCAACACCTCCGGTGCGTCACAGCGTAGGACTGTTCCGGAGGTACCGACAGGGTGGCTTATCCGCTCAACCAGCCAAGTTCAGCCGAACGTGGGATGGCCGCCGGTGTCAGCCGCAGGCGCTCGACAGCGCGGCCACCTGGTCCAGCTTCTGCTGCGACCACTCCGCGATGCCCGACGGGTTCAGGTCCTCCAGCGTCACCTGGCTCATCGTGGTGGAGACGCCGGTGATGGCGTCCTTGAGCGTGGTGTCGCCGGTCTTCGCGGCCAGCTCCTCCAGCTCCTTGGCCTTCTGCTGGGTCTCCTCCACGGCCTTCTGCGGGTCGGTCGCGTCCGGCGTGAAGCCCGCGAGCCGGAGCGCGTCGATGCACAGCTGCGCCTTGTCCGCGGCCTGGCCGACCTGGTTGGCGGTGTTCTGCGCCTCCTGCACGGCCTCGCAGCCGGTCGCGGCGCCGACGAGCCCCAGGGCCAGCAGGATGGTGGCGACCGGACGACCTGCGCGCATGGAGTGCTCCCTGATTCCCGTGGGGAACGGCCGGCTGACCGCCCGTGACCGTTTCGTCCGACTCTACCGACGCGCGTAGAGGCGACGCACCACATCGTCGATTTCCGGCTCCTCGACCACCAGGTCGTGCACCTCCGCCCGCGCCGCGACCGCCGCGATGAGCCGGGCGGCCGTGGTGTCGGCGCGGCGGAACACCAGCCGGTGCCGCAGGCCGTTCAGCTCGGCGGTGGCGGAGGCGACGCCCGGCACGCCGGCCAGGTCGTCCACGGGCTCCTCCAGGTCCACGACGAGGACCCGTTCCGGCGCCACCTCGGCCCGCAGCGCCTCCAGCGGCCCGTCGGCGAGCACCGTGCCGCGGTCGATCACCACCAGCCGGGGGCACAGCCGCTCGATGTCGTCCAGGTCGTGCGTGGTGAGCAGCAGGGTGGTGCCGCGCCGGGTGTTCAGCTCCGCCAGGAACTCGCGCAGCCGCTCCTTGGACTCCAGGTCCAACCCGATCGTCGGCTCGTCCAGGACCAGCAGCTCGGGGCCGTGCAGCAGGGCCGCGGTGACCTCACCGCGCATCCGCTGCCCCAGGGACAGCTGGCGCACCGGCGTGTCCAGGAACGAGCCCAGCTCCAGCAGGTCCACGCACTCCCGCAGGCGCTTCGCGTGGTCCTCGCGCGGCACCCGGTAGATGGCCCTGAGCAGGTCGAAGCTGTCCGCCAGCGGCAGGTCCCACCACAGCTGGCTGCGCTGGCCGAACACCACGCCGATGCGCCGGGCCAGCTCGCGCCGTGACCGCGACGGGTCCACGCCGGACACCCGCACGTGCCCGGAGGTGGGCACCAGGATGCCGGTCAGCACCTTGATCGTCGTCGACTTGCCCGCGCCGTTCGGGCCGACGTAGCCGACGGCCTCGCCGGGCGCCACGTCGAAGCTCACCCCCTCGACCGCGCGCACCGTGCGCTTCTCGCGCCGGAACCGGCCGGTCTTCCTCGTGACGGTGAAGTCCCGGCACAGGTCGCGAACCTCGATCATGATCCAGTCCCTCGGTAGTGCCGGACGGCGAACCGCCACACCAGGCCCGCGACGGCGGCGGTGGCGACGGCGACCAGCGGTGAGACCCAGCCGAGCAGCGCCGGCCCGCCGAGCGGGTCCGGGCGGCCGAGCAGCGCCAGGCCGGGGTAGTAGGCGACGAACGAGCCGGGCACGACGAACGCGAAGAACCGGCGCAGCCACGGGCCGTAGACCGTGGCGGGGTAGGAGGTGAACGAGCCGCTGCCGTACGTCACCGCGTTGGCCAGCTCCTGCCCCTCGACCAGCCAGAAGCACACCGCGTTCGCCACGACCCAGATCGAGGAGAAGATCACCGCGCCGCTCAGCGGCGCCAGCACCACCAGCAGGGCGGTGGCGGGCGACCACGCGATGTCGTTGTGGGCCAGCGCCCAGACCAGCGCGACGAGGCTCGCCACGATCCGGCCGATCTTCCGCAGGTGCACGTCGGAGGCCATCACCTGGGCGAGCGTGCCCAGCGGCCGCATCAGCACCACGTCGAACGTGCCGGTGCGGATGTGCGCGGGCAGCTCGTCCAGCTGGCCCGCGACCATGTCCGCGAGGCCGAACCCGACGCCCGCGATCGCGTACATCAGGACCACCTCGGTGACGGAGAACCCGCCGAGCGAGGTGACCCGGCCGAACAGGATGAGGATGACGCCCAGCTCGACCAGCTGACCCAGCCCGGACGACACGCACTGGAGCGCGAACGACGCCCGGTAGGACGTCTGGCCGCGCAGCCGCGCGCCGATGAGCTTCGGGTAGACGCGTTCAGCCACCCTGGACCACCACCTTGCGCACCGCGCGCCGCAGCGCGAGGTGGCCGGCCGCGAGCACCAGCACGGCCCAGCCCGCCTGGTGGGCGAGGGTCGTCCACGCCGCGCCGTGTTCGAGGAACACGTCGACGGGGGACTGGAGCATCGACGGGAACGGGGTGAACGCCAGCGCGGTCCGCGCCCAGCCGGGGAAGAAGGCCAGCGGCACCGAGAGGCCGCACAGCAGCCACGTGGCCAGCGTGTACAGGCCGAGCAGGCCGCGGCTGTCCAGCAGCCAGAACGCGGCGGTGTTGAGCAGGAAGCGCATCCCGAAGCTCACCGCGAGCGCGAGCAGCAGGCTGACCGCGAACAGCGGGAACGCCGCCGGCCGCGGCCAGTGGAAGGGGAAGAGGAGCGCCCCGAAGAGGACCGGTGGGACGAACCGCACGAGCAGCGCGAACCCCGCGCGGCCGACGTCCTCGGCGAACAGCGCCGCCTGGAGGTGCCAGGGGCGGTAGAGGTCGACGACCACGTCGCCGGAGCGGACGCGCTCGGCGAGCGCCTTGTCGCCCCAGAGCACGACGAAGGCCATGATGCCCTGCCCGAGCCACACGTAGGTGGCGGTGGCGGCGACGTCGTACCCGGCGATGGGGCCCTGCGAGACGGCCGCGACGAGCACGGCCATCCTGAGCAGCCCGAAGACGACGTTCGTCGCCAGCCCGGCGAACATCGCCTGTCGATAGGTGGAGTACCTGCGGAAACCGGCCAGCGCGAGACGCGCGTAGGCGAGCACGTCTTCCGACCCTAGGAACGGGGGCAACCGGTTTTCCGGCGCGGGCGGAACCGGTTACGCGCCGCGCACCCAGTCCTCGGCACGGGCACGCAGGTCGGTGTCGCGGATGTGGCCGACCACCGGTTCGAGGGCGCGGGCCGCGAGCCGGCGCTGCCGGTCCGGGATGTCCTGCTCGGCCATGACCTCCTCGGCCAGCGCGTCCGGGTCGGCGGCCCACGGTCCCAGGCTGCGGATGAGCCGGGCGCGCAGCGCGAACCGGTCGACCACCGCCCGGGCCCGGCGCACGCCGCTGCGCTCGCCGCCGTGCGAGGCCGCGAGGGCGACCGCCGCCCAGGCCAACCGGTTGGCGCTCGGTCGCCCGTCGTCGTACACGCGGCCCTGCGCGGTGACGCGCACCCATTCCCAGTCGTTCGCGTCGCCCACCGTCGTCCCGTCCGCGTCATCCGCGTTGTCCGTGTTGTCCGCGCCGGTCACCTCCCGACCGCCGGGACACCGTCCAGCAGGTCGGGGCAGAGCGCGTCGAGGTCGAGCACCCCGCACGACAGACCCTCGGCGTGCTCCGCCGGGGCCCGCGCGCACTACGATACTGATCGAAGTTGGCGGATGCCGTGGTGCGGTCGCCGTCCGGCCCGGCTGCCACGCGTCGACGCACCGCCCGTCGTCGGCCTGGCGCTGCCGGTGTTCGCGGCCTGGACCCGGTCCTACTCGGAGCCGAAAGCGCTGGTCGCCGTCTCGCCGCCTTCCGCCGGGCTCGCCAGGCAGTGGAAGTAGGACTCCTCGCCGTCCGTGAACCCGACCGCGGTGAACTGCCAGCCGGACGTGTCCACGTTGGGGCGCGTGTTGGCCTTCATCACCTCGGCCGTGCAGACCTCGGCGATCTGCGGCTGCCTGGCCAGCTCGTCGGAGTCCAGGTCCGGGACGGGGCCGTTCAGCCAGCCGCCGGCGAACGCCTCCCAGTAGTGCTCCTCCGAGCAGTTGCCGACCCGCCGGGCCGACGCCGGCTGCCCGCCGATCGACACGATGCCGCGGTAGCAGGTGGGCTCGGCGACGCAGTACCCCGTCTCGCACTCCGCCAGCTGCGGCGGGGGCAGGCGCTTGCCCTCCGACGGGTTCGTGGTGCCCGTCCCGCTCGCGCCGGGCGAGGTGCGGTCCGACTCCCGTGCCGCCCACCACCACGTGCCGAGCGCGACGGCCGTGGCCAGCACCGCGACCCCGATGACCAGCGGCCACGGCTTGCGCGTGGGTCGCGGCTGGAACTGCGGGGGCTGGTAGGGCTGCGGTGGCTCGGCGGGCCGGAAGTGCGGCGGCCCGGAGTGCGGTGGTCCGGAGTGCGGCGGCTGGAACGGCTGCCGCGGCACCCCTGGCGGGGGCGTCACCGGCGGAGGCGTCGCAGGGGACTGCTGCGGTGTCCAGGTCGCCGGGACCCCGGCGCCCGCCTCCAGCTCCCGGCGCAGCTGGGCCGCGCTGGGCGTCCGGTAGGCGATGTCGTGCTCCAGGGCGCGCACGAGCGCGTCGTGCAGGTCCTGGGGCACGCCCGGTACGTGCGGCACCGGTGACCGCAGCACCTCGCCCAGGTGGTCGAACGACTCGATGGGCCACGGCACGGGGCGCGGCGGCTTGCCCGCGAGCAGGTCGTACAGGGTCGCGGCCAGCGAGTACACGTCGGCGGCGGGCGTCGGGTGGGCCATCGCGAACGCCTCGGGCGGCGCGTAGCTGGGGCTCAGCGAGTCCCGGGTGACGGTGCTGGACCCCTCGGCGTCGAGCAGGGCCGCGAGACCGAAGTCGGCGAGCTTCGCCGTGCCGTACCGGTCGAGCAGGATGTTGCCGGGCTTGATGTCGCGGTGCAGCACGCCCTCCGCGTGCGCGGCGGCCAGCGCGTCCGCGAGCTGCACCCCGAGCTGCCGCACCCGGTCCGCGGGCAACGGCCCGTCCCGGCGGATCAGATCGGCCAGCGACCCGCCCGAGCACAGCTCCATGACCAGGTAGGGCGTGCCCTGGGGGGTGAAGTTCGCGTCGTGCACGCCCACCACGTGCGGGTGACCGGACAACCGGGCCGCCGCGTGCGCCTCCCGCAGGAACCGCCGCCGGTCCCGCTCGGTCTGGAGCACCCGGTTGTCGATCTTCACCGCGACCTCGCGGTTCAGCTGGACCTGGCGGGCGCGGTACACGGTGGCGAACCCGCCCTGACCCAACGGGGTGAGGTCGGTGAGTCCCGGCAGCTGCACGCCGGCGACTCTAACCGTTCTTCGCCGACGCCTTCGCGGCCTTCTTGAAGTCCCGGACCTCCCGCAACGACGCCGAGTCCACGACGTCCGCGACGCTGCGGCGCGACCCTTCCTCCCCGTAGGCCCCGGCAGCCTCCCGCCACCCCTCGGGCGTCACGTCGAACTGCTTGCCCAGCAGGGCGAGGAAGATCTTCGCCTTCTGCTCGCCGAACCCCGGCAGCCCCTTGAGCCGGTGCAACACCTCCGCGCCGTCCGGCTCGCCACGCGTCCAGATCAGCTCGGCCTGCCCGTCGTAGTTCTCGACGAGGTGCCGCGCGAGCACCTGAAGCCGCTTGGCCATGGCGCCGGGGAACCGGTGGATGGCGGGCTTCCGGGCGACGATGGCGGCGAACTCGTCGGGGTCCGCCTCGGCGACCCGGTGCACGCTGAGGCCACCCATCCGGTCGGCCAGGTCCTTCGGCCCCCGGAACGCCTTCTCCAGGGTGATCTGCTGGTCCAGCAACATGCCGAAGAGCAGGGCCGACGGGTTGGTGGACAGCAGTTCGTCGGCGTCCGGGTCCTGGGCCAGACACAGCTTCGGGCTCATGCGCGGAAGGATGCCACGTCGGTCACGAGGCGCTGGATGATGCTGTCGTGTCGGAAGCGACTGCGCGTGCCCTCGGGCGTTCGAGCCCTTCCCGATTGACGAATGTTGGTACCCGAGTAACCTTGGGTACTTGGAGGTGCTTCATGGCTGCCCAGTCCGCTCCGGTCAAGGTTGATCAAGAGACGCACGCCCTGATCGCTCATGCCGCCACCGCGCTGCACATGTCGCAGAAGGATCTTCTCTCTGCGGCGGTTCGCGAGTACCTGCGTAGTCGTCGGGAGGAGATCAACGCAGCCCTGCGCCGCACGATGCAGATGATCGACGGCACGGAAGCCAGTCAGGTGGCCGTCCTGACAGGCATGTCCCGTGAGCGCCTCGATGAACTGGGTGGAGTCCGAGAAAGCTGATGACCGTTCGTCCCACCCTGCGGTGCCTGCGCGACGATCTGGGGATCGCACTGCCGCCGATTGATGATCCGCTGGATGAGATCGACCACCCGCTGATCAGGAAAGCCAACGACCAGTTCGCCGTGCCGGCGGGACCTCGTGAGCGCATCCGGTCCGTGGACGACGTGGTCATGTTCAAGGTCAAGGTGCAACGGTGGCGAGGAGCCGTTGTCGAAACGGGGGAGCCGAGTTGGCTCCTGCTGGCCGGGGTGAGGGAAGACGGTAGTCGGGATGATTTTTACGAAGCGCTCGCCACTGCGGCGGTAGCAGCACGTACGCGGTACAACGCCGAGCACAGCCCACCGTTGAAATCGCAGACGTTCTGTGAGCAGTGGCTTCCCGTGGGGGAAGACCACGACCGGTATCGGGCCGAAGCGGGTGTCCGCATCCTGCGCGTGCTGCGGGACACGGTGCGCCGACTGGTGTGTGCTTCCCTGCTGGACGGACACGAGCACGCCGGTGAAGTCGCGGGTGCGGAGCTTGGTGTGCTTATCCAGGGCTCGGAGGAGCGCGGCACGTATGTAGCGCTGCGAATCACCGGTTCGGTGCCGGATGACATGGTGGCCGTGGTCCTGAGCCTCGTGCCCGGTTGTGACCGGGATGGCTGGTATCCCGAGTTCGCCATGCCGGGTCGGCCGCTTCGGCCTGGTGAGCAGGCGTATTCCAACCTCATGGATCCCGCCGAGGCGGCGCGGCTTCTCGAAGGGCGCGAGGCCGGCTAGTGGTCGCGCATCAGACGGTGCGCTGGTCCGGCAGCATGCCGGAGAGCGGGCCAACAGGTCGGTGGACAGCAGTTCGTCGTCCGGCTCCTGGGCCAGGCGCAGTTGGGGCGCGTGTGCGGAAGGACGCACACGGTCTGTGACTCCGAGGCAGAGGTGCCGTCGTGGTCAACACCTTGACGTGATGGGGCGATGCATCTCGCATCCGTCACGACGGCCGGCGCGTTGCGCTGGTCGAACTTGCGCTCGGTTGCCCTGTGTTCAATATCGACGCGTGTTCAGGAAAAATGAACACGGTGAAATTTTGAACGAGCGCACCCCGTCGGGCGAGCTGCGGAGTGGCTGCGCCGGCGTGGTGTCGAGGTCGACGTGCGGCCGGTCGAGCACGTCCTGGCCGAAGGGGTCGGTGTGGTGACCCGCCTCAGCCGGGCGTCGGGCGCGACCCGGAGATGCGCCGTCGTGGTCAAGCGGGCCGTGCCGCCCGAACTCGCGACCGCTCTTCACCCGCACGCGTCAGTCCCCCTCCTGCTCGTCGGTCGGGAACAGAGGTGCCCAGCCGTCCCGGACCCGTCGCCGGCTACCGCCCCGCGCGCCGTCAGGCGAACTCCGGGATCAGGTCGCCGATCAGGCGGAGGCTCGTCAGCACGTCCTCGTGCTTGATGCCGCCCACCTGGTGGAAGGTCATCAGGCGGTCGATGCCCAGGTCCGCGTAGGTGCGCATCTTCCTGCGGCACGTTTCCGGGCTTCCGACGATCAGCGAGTCCTGTTCGTTGAGCGCCTCGAAGATCTCCCCGTCGGGCACGTCGTCGCCCTCCAGGACCCGGGCGATGACCTGCTGGGCCGTGGTCGGCCCGGTGGTCGTCGCGGCTTCCGCCCGGAGGAAGTCGCCGGTCAGGCCGCCGCCGTCGGGGGCGTCCAGCAGTTCCTGCTGGTGGCGGACGGTGGCGGCGAAGGCGTCGCCGGCCTCGAAGAAGGTGAGGGCCTTGACCGTGTACCAGGCCGCCGCGGCGACGGCGCCGTTGCGGACCGCCTGCTCGTCGGTCTCGGCGCAGTGCACGAACGTGAAGAAGGCGACCTGGTCGTTGACCCGCGCGCCCACCGGGTCGGTGCACGCCGCGGCGGCGTCGCGGTAGAGGGCGATCATGCGCCGGACGCGTTCGGCGGACTCCCAGATGGTGGTGCCGAGGACGCCGACGCCCCGGCGTCCCGCCTCCTCGAACGACGCGGGGCTCGCGGCGGCCTGCCACAGCGGCGGGTGGGGGCGTTGCAGGGGTTTCGGCACGATGGGCACGTCGCGGATCTCGAAGTCCTCGCTGGAGTGCGAGAAGCGCTCCGACGTCCACATCCGCGGGATCATCTCGAACGCCTGCTGCGTCTGCCGCCGCACGTCCGCCGGGTCGATGCCGAACAGCCGCCACTCCGGCCCGGTGGAGCGGGTGAGGCCGAGTTCCACGCGCCCGCCGCTGAGGTGGTCGAGCACCGCGGCCCGCTCGGCGATCCGGATGGGGTGGTTGAAGTTGGCCGGGGCGAGGACGGCCGAGTGCCCCAGGCGGATGCGGGACGTCTGCTGGGAGATCGCGGCCAGCAGCAGCTCCGGCGCGGACGACAGGCTGAACTCCTCGGCGCCGTGGTGCTCGACCTGCCACCAGCAGCCGTAGCCGAGGGAGTCGGCGAGCCTGGCCTGCTCCAGCGCCTCGGCGATCCGCGCGCCCTCGTGGCCCTCCTGCCAGGGGCGGGGGTCCTGGATCTCGTTGAAGACGTCGACCTGCATCAGGCTCCGCTCCCGGCGACGGTGGTGGGCACCGGGAACGTAGCCCGTCGCGTGCCCGGTCTGCGTGCGCCGAACGGTTGACCGGTCAGGCCGGAAGGGTGATCACCGGGCGCGCGACACCGGCACGACCTGGCGCAGGAGGAGGTCCAGGGCCTCCCGGTCCACGGTGGCCGGGTCCTCGGCCAGCCAGTCGCCCACCTGCTCGACGAACTGGGCGGGCGTCATCGGCGGCACGACGGCGTCCGACGGGTCCTCCGCCGTCACGGCACCCGCGCGGCTCGGGTACACCACCAGGGCGCACCGGATGTCGAGCCACGGCATGAGCTTGCGGTACACGGCCAGGCTCCTGGGGAGCCTGGTGCCCCCGCCGCGGAACGGGTGGCCGTTGCGCCACACCACGCCGTCGTCCTCGACCTCGTAGTGGCCGGGCAGCCAGGACTTCGACTCGATCAGCACGAGCCGCCGCCCGCACAGCACGGCGTGGTCGACGTCGGCGAACACCGAGCCCGGCCAGGCCAGGCCGTGGAAGACGCGCACGCCCGGCAGGCGGGTCAGGTAGCGGCTGAGCAGGTCGGCGGTCAGGTGTTCGGCGACCCGGTCGTCCGTGGTGCCGTGGACGACCTCGCGGTCCGTCCCGCGGGCGAACGCCCGGTCCTCGCGCGCGGCTCGCAGGTAGCGCCGCACCAGGCGGAACGCCGCCGCCGCTGCCGCCGCGACGACCAGCAGCCACACGCCCAGCGCCAGCGGCGAGAAGTCGACCGCGAAGACCGGCAGCAGGAGGAAGAACCAGCCGCAGACGGCGGCCAGCGCCGGCGCGTGGCCCGGGCCGGAGGCCGGCACGTACCGGACGCGCTGGCCGACGTCGACCAGGTGCCACCACGGGACGCCGCCGAGGTCGACCGAGGGCTTCGGGGGTACGAAGTCGGGATCGTCGCCGAGGTTGCGGGGCCGGCCGGTGCGGGCGGACCGCGGTGGCCGGGTCGGCGAGGACGGCCGCGAGCCCGGTCGGGTGTGCGTCCAGCCCCGGTCGTAGTCACGCCGGCGCACGGGATCACGCAGCGTGTCATATGCCTCCTGGAGCATCCGGAACGTCCCGGAGGACCCACCCGCGTCGGGGTGCATGACCTTCGCCAGGGAGCGGTATGCGGACTTGATCTCCGCCTCGGACGCGTCGCGACCGACCCCGAGGAGTTCGTAGTAGTCGACCCCGCGCACGCGGCAGACCTTAGCGGCACTGTCTTCGGGGGTGTGGGAATGGTTAGGGTTGTTCCCAGGAGCCTGGTAGCGCAGTGGTTGTCGCGCCCCCTGCGCGGGGGAGGACGTCGGTTCGAATCCGGCCCGGCTCGGGACCATGTAGCGCAGTGGTTGACGCGCCCTCCCCCTGGGAGGGAGGACGCCGGTTCGAGTCCGGCCTGGTCCGCTCATCCCCCGGCGGTGGCGGTTCGTCCCACCAACGGGTGTACGTGCTGGTCACCGACCCGGAGGTCGAGTTGCCGGGTGGTCACGACCGGCGCAGGCTGCGCCCATGGCGATTTGCGACGTGTGCGGCAACGACTACTGGATGACCTTCGAGGTGCGCACGGTGGGCGGCGGCGTGCACACCTTCGACAGCTTCGAGTGCGCGGCCCAGCGCCTCGCGCCGCGCTGCGAGCACTGCGAGACCCGCATCCTCGGCCACGGCGTCGAGGTCGAGGGCCGGTTCTTCTGCTGCGCCCACTGCGCGCGCAACGCCGCCGAGCTGGGCTCCGAGATCAGGGACGCGGTGGGCGCCCACCCCGGTTAGACCCGGGCCGGGATCCGGACCCGGGCTAGGACGCGTGCAGGACCAGGCGGCCGTTGACGAACGACGGCCGGAGTTCGCCGCGCGCGTCGACGCTCTTGGTGCCGTGCGGCAGGACCTCCTCGATCGCGCTGAACGCGATGATGTCCGAGACGCCGTAGCGACCGCGCAGCGTGCGCTGGCCGGGGAACCGCAGGGCCCGCCCCTCCTTCCGGTCGCGGTGGGCGAGGGCGGCCCGCAGCGCGCCGCGCGTCAGCTCCTCGGGACCCGCCAGGCGCTGGAGCCTGCCGTTGTGCACGGCGACGCCGTAACCGCGCTCGATCAGCGTCGACACGGTGTTCTCCGACGGCTCGTCGGTCAACCGGAACGACATGGCGTGGCGCTCCTCGACGAGGTGCACGCAGACGACCTGCGCGTGGAACAGCAGCGTCTCGTACAGCGAGACGGCGGTGGAGTCCGCGGTGGCCGGGTCGTCGTGACCGGCGTTCAGGCCGAGCCAGGTCGTCATCCGGCAACTCCGACAACGTTGTCGTGCGTGGGGTGGGGCACGAGTCCTCCTGGGCGCGATCGGCGCGGTGCGGGGATTCGTGGAGGCTAGTCCGATCGGGTGATGAAGTGGTAGCCGCCGAATGGCCGTTATCCGAAATTCGAATGGGTGGCCCGATCCGAACGGGTAACGGGGTCGGACGGGTGACGGGGTCGGACGTGCGGCGGGGTCAGATGGGCAGGAGGTCGAAACCGCCGAGGAACGGCAGGGCGCCCGCCTGCTGGAGGGCGGCGGCGGACAGCCAGGCGCTCGCGGCCGTCACGATCGGACCGACGATCGCCATCTCGACCTTGCCGCCGGTCTTCATCCGCATGATCTTGGGCGGGGCGACCGGGAACCACGTCTTGCCCGCGAGCGGGATCGGCCACAGGATCGGGCAGCCCTGCTCGGTGATCGCGTCGCCGAGGTAGTGGGCCACGCAGCCGATGCCCACGGCCGCCCCGCACGCCGCCGCGCTGGCCGGGGTCTGCGCCGTCCAGGCCACGCAGGCGACCGTGATGGCCGCCGAGACGCCCGTGATGAGCAGGGCGTCCTTCTGCGGGCACCAGTCGTTCATGATCCCGCGCACGGCCAGGCCCGCGAACACGAACATCAGCACGGGCAGCGCCCACTTCTGCGACTGCTGCACGACGGCCGTCGTGGCGATGGCGGCGACCAGCGCGAACACGAGGGTGTGCGTGAGCCCGCGGTGGCCGCCGTCGCGGTTGGAGTCCTTGCGGGTGCGGGTCGTGCGGTAGACGAACGAGCTGATCGTGTTGATCAGGGCCGACGCGCCCGCGCTGACCGGCCCGAACGTGCGCGAGATCGTCGACGACGGGTGGTCGAGGTCGGGCAGCAGGGCGGCGCCCGTGGCGAGCACCGCGCCGACCGCCCAGCTCTGCGGCGTGAGCTGGCCGATGGGGTGCTCCGGGGCCAGCGCGGTCACCGCCGCCCAGGCCAGCAGACCGCTCATGGCGTGGGTCGGACCCGTCGACAACGCTGCCCCCTTGATCACTCTTCCGGGTTCGAGGTTAGCGGTCGGGCTGCCCGTGCGGCGGCATTCGGCGAACGCGTGTTCGACCGGGCACCCGATCGCGCCCCCACGGGCGGACCGGCGGCCGGGCTGGTTGTATTGGCCCGGACCACACGTGCCGCCCCGCCCGGCGGTGTGACGCCGTTCCCTTTTCGGCCCGGGGTGGACGCAAGCAACCCGACATAGCAGTACGCTTGTCTTGCTTGCATTGTCGCGAGAGGAGCGCCCTGAGTATGGGCAAGATCAAGGTTCAGGGGACCGTCGTCGAGCTCGATGGCGACGAGATGACCCGGATCATCTGGCAGTTCATCAAGGACAAGTTGATCCACCCGTACCTGGACGTCGACCTCGAGTACTACGACCTGGGGATCGAGCACCGGGACGCCACCGACGACCAGGTCACCATCGACTCGGCGCACGCCATCAAGAAGCACGGCGTCGGCGTCAAGTGCGCCACCATCACGCCCGACGAGGCGCGGGTGGAGGAGTTCGGCCTGAAGAAGATGTGGGTCTCGCCGAACGGCACGATCCGCAACATCCTCGGCGGCGTGGTGTTCCGCGAGCCGATCATCATCTCGAACATCCCGCGGCTGGTGCCGGGCTGGACCAAGCCGATCATCATCGGCCGCCACGCCCACGGCGACCAGTACAAGGCCACCAACTTCAAGGTGCCCGGCGCCGGTGAGCTGACGATCACCTTCACGCCCGAGGACGGCTCCGAGCCGATCAAGCACGTGGTCGCCAACTACGGTGCCGACGGCGGCGTGGCCATGGGCATGTACAACTTCAACAAGTCGATCGAGGACTTCGCGCGGGCGTCGTTCTCGTACGGCCTCCAGCGCAACTACCCGGTCTACATGTCGACCAAGAACACCATCCTCAAGGCGTACGACGGCGCCTTCAAGGACATCTTCCAGAAGGTGTTCGAGGAGGAGTTCAAGGGCCAGTTCGACGCCGCCGGCCTCACCTACGAGCACCGCCTGATCGACGACATGGTCGCCGCCGCGATGAAGTGGGAGGGCGGCTACGTCTGGGCGTGCAAGAACTACGACGGCGACGTGCAGTCCGACACGGTCGCGCAGGGCTTCGGCTCGCTCGGCCTGATGACGTCGGTGCTGATGACGCCGGACGGCCGGACCGTCGAGGCCGAGGCGGCGCACGGCACGGTGACCCGCCACTACCGCCAGCACCAGGCCGGCAAGCCGACCTCCACGAACCCGATCGCCTCGATCTACGCGTGGACCGGTGGCCTGAAGCACCGCGGCAAGCTGGACGGCACCCCCGAGGTCACCGGCTTCGCCGAGACGCTGGAGAAGGTCGTCGTCGGGACCGTCGAGAGCGGGAAGATGACGAAGGACCTGGCGCTGCTCGTCGGCCCGGAGCAGGAGTGGCAGACGACCGAGGACTTCCTCGCGACGCTGGACGAGAACCTGCAGAAGCGGATGGCCGGCTGAGCCCGCCCCCCTCTTCGGCGAAGGGCCCGATCGTGCTCCGGCGCGGTCGGGCCCTCCGTCATCGCGGGTGACCGCGTCACCCGGTCGGTTCGACGGTCGGGTGGATCGGGCGCGGTGGCGGTGTGGGGGCCGCCGTGCGCGCTATACCTGCACTTCGGGAGAGGTGCGGGGAGGCGTTGTGTTCGGGATTCCCACGCGGGGGCTCGTGGTGGTCGGGGTGCTGGCGACCGCCGGGGTCATGTACGTCGCCAACGGCGGGGAGAAGCTGGGCGCGGAGGGCGCCGGGACGGGCGGGTGCCGCGTCACGGTGGCCGCCGACGTGCTCAACGTGCGGTCCGGGCCGGCCGACACCCAGCCGATCGTGGCCACGCTCCCGCGCGGGGCGGTGGTCGACGCCGAGCCGAGGGTGGAGAACGGGTTCCGGCTGCTCGTCGACGGCAGGTGGGTGAAGGACGAGTTCGTGACGCCCGAGTCGGTCGGCGCCTGCGTCTGAGTGGTGTCATGGGCGCATGTTCTTCAGGTGGCGGTCGTTCCGCCGGGACGTGGTGACGTGCGCCTGCTCGCCGGAGTGGCCGGGGTTGCGGGCGTCGCTGGACGGGCACGAGCTGGCGGGCGTGCCGTCGCCGGGCGGCAGCAGCCCGCTGGTGCTGGTGCTGGGGCTGGAGGCGTCGTGCACGGGGTGCGGGGCGGCCTACCCGCACGGCTGGGCGACGGTCGGGCGCGGCTAGGCTGTTCGGGTGCTGACCGTCTCCACCGTCAACGTCAACGGGCTGCGCGCGGCCGTCAAGAAGGGCTACCTGGAGTGGCTCGCCGCGACGTCCGCGGACGTGGTGTGCCTCCAGGAGGTGCGCGCCGAGCCGGGGCAGCTGCCCGACGAGGTGCGCTCGCCCCCGGGGTGGCACGTGGCGCAGGCGCACTGCGAGCTCAAGGGCCGCAACGGCGTCGCGGTGCTGACGCGCGAGGAGCCCCGGGCCGTGCGGGTCGGGTTCGGCGCGGCGGAGTTCGAGAACTCGGGCCGGTACGTCGAGGTCGAGCTGGCGGACGTCGTGGTCGCGTCGCTGTACCTGCCCAGCGGTGACGTCGGCACGCCCCGGCAGGACGAGAAGGAGCGGTTCACCGCGGCGTTCCTGCCGTACCTGGTGGAGCTGCGCGACAAGGCGACGGCCGACGGGCGCGAGGTCCTGGTGTGCGGCGACTGGAACATCGCCCACCGGCCCGAGGACCTGAAGGCGTGGAAGACGAACCAGAAGTCGGCCGGGTTCCTGCCGGAGGAACGGGCCTGGATGGACCGGGTGTTCGGCGAGGCGCGGTACGTCGACGTGGTGCGGTCGCTGCACCCGGACGTGGCGGGGCCGTACACGTGGTGGTCGTACCGGGGGAAGGCGTTCGACAACGACTCCGGCTGGCGGATCGACTACCAGGTGGCGACGGAGGGGTTGGCGGCCCGGGCCGCGTCGGCGGTGGTGGAGCGGGCGGCGACGTACGCCGAGCGCTGGTCGGACCACGCGCCGGTCACGGTGGTGTACGGCTGACCGGTGACCCGGCGCGACCGTGAGGGGTGGCGTTCGTGCACGAGGTCATCGCGGCCAAGCGGTCCGAGGTCGAGGAGCTGTGCCGCGTGGTGGGCGTCCGCCGTCTCGACGTGTTCGGGTCCGCTGTCGGCGACTCGTTCGACGTGGTGTCCGGTGACGTGGACGTCCTCGTGGAGTTCGACGCCGGTCCGGGTTTCGACTACTTCGGCAGCTACTCCGCCCTCAAGGAAGGGCTGGAGCGGATCTTCGGCCGACCGGTCGGTGTCGTGAGCGCGGCCGGCATCCGCAACCCGCACCTCCGGCGGCGCGTGGTGGAAACCGGGGAACAGCTGTACGCGGCCTGACCCCCGCGCACCTCCCGGTGCGTCGCACGCCGTTCACGGAACCCGATCGGTCGACCGGACCTTCGGCTTCGCTCGTTCGTACGCACTTCACGCCGAGTTGGTGACCTCCTCACGAAATCGTGAGAAGTTTTCACGACAACCGGAACGTGGGGAGCGGTCGATGGGGATCAGCCGACGGCGGTTCTTGCAGGCGGGCGGGGTGGCCGGGGCTTCCCTGCTGTGGGGCGGGCCCGCGTGGGCCGCCACCACGGGCACCACCCTGGACGTGGCGGCGCGGGCCGTCGGACCGGCCGGGTACCGGCGGCTCCAGGCCGGACCCGGGTGGCCGGTCGTGGTGCGGTCCGACCTGGCCCCGCCGCAGGGCGGTCGGGCCGACCGGCGGGTGCCGCTCGCGTGCTTCGTGCAGTTCAGCGACATGCACGTGGTCGACGCGCAGAGCCCCGCCCGCTTCGAGTACACGCACCCGCTGCTGGGCGCGGGGGCCTTCCGGGCGCACGAGACGCTCGCGCAGCACACCTCGACGGCGCTGGTGCGCAAGGTCGCCGACATCCGCAACGGCCCGTTCAGCGGTCGCCCGATCGACTTCGTGATGACCACCGGCGACAACACCGACAACCACGAGCTGGTCGAGCTGGACTGGTTCCTGACCGTCCTCAACGGCGGCCGGATCACCGCCGACACCGGGGACCCCGGCCGGTACGAGGGCGTGCAGGACTCCGGCGTCGCCTCCTACTGGAACCCGCACCGCACCACCCCCGACGACTACAAGGCCAAGGGCTTCCCGGTGGTCCCCGGCCTGCTCGACGCCGCCCGCCGCCCGTTCGACAGCCCCGGCCTGCGCATCCCGTGGTACTCGACGTTCGGCAACCACGACGACAGCGTGGTCGGCTCGCTGCCCGACGGCATCCCGTTCATCGATGCCCTCTACACCGGCGACCGCAAGGTCTTCGGCTTCGACCCGGCGGCGGCCGACGTGATCGGGCGGGCGCTGCGCGACCCCGCCTACGTGCCGGACGCGCTGGCGCTGCTGGCGAGCGGTGCGGGGCTCGTGCGGACCGTCACGCCCGACCCCCGGCGCAGGCCGTTCAGCACCGGCGAGTTCGTGCGCGCCCACCTCGACCCGCGCAACACCGGGCCCGGGCCGGTCGGGCACGGGTTCACCCAGGACAACGCGGACGGCGTGGACGTCTTCTACACCTTCCGCATCGCGCCCGGCGTCACCGGCGTGAGCCTCGACACCACGACCGACGCCGGGTTCGCCGAAGGCTCGATCGGGCTGCACCAGTACCTGTGGCTGGAGAGGGTGCTCAAGCGGAACAGCTCGCGGTACTTCGACGCGTTCGGCTTCCAGCACCGCCAGGACGTGACGGACGAGCTGTTCGTGCTGTTCAGCCACCACACGAGCTGGACCATGACCAACGTCCTGCCGGACCGCCGCCGCCCGCTCGACCCCCGGTTGACCGGCGACGCGCTGGTGGACCTCCTCCAGCGCTTCCCGAACGTGGTGGCCTGGGTCAACGGCCACACGCACGAGAACCGGATCGTGCCCCACGGCACCGGCGACCGGGCGTTCTGGGAGATCAACACGGCCGCGCACGTCGACCACCCGCAGCACGCGCGGGTGGTCGAACTGGTCGACAACGCCGACGGCACGCTGTCGCTGTTCACCACGCTGGTCGAGGGCGATGCCCCCTACCAGGCGGGCTACGACGACTCGACCCCTGCGGGCCTCGCGTCGCTGGCCCGCGAGTTCGCGTTCAACGACCCGCACGCCGACCCGGCCGCCGTGGGCGCGGTGACCGACCGGAACACCGAGCTCGTCGTGGCGGGACGCGCGCCCGTGCGCTGAGCCCGGACGGGGCCGCCACGGCGGGGTGAGCCGGCGTGCCGGACGTCACTCCGGGCGTGATCAGGAATTTTCCGCCCCTAAGGTCGTTGTCGTGGCCGTGGACATCTCGATCACCCCGCCCGAACCGACGCCGAGCCCGTCGGCGATGCGACGCGCCCTGCGCCGCGCCGCCGACGGCGCCGTCCTCGACCTCACCGAGGCGGCGGTCCTCCTGCACGCCCGCGGCGGCGACCTGGACGCCCTGCTCGACGCCGCGGGCCGGGTGCGCGACGCCCACCTGCTCGCCGAGGGCCGCCCGGGCACCGTCACCTACAGCCGCAACGCGTTCATCCCGCTGACGCGGCTGTGCCGCGACAGGTGCCACTACTGCACGTTCGCCACCGCCCCGCACAAGCTGCCCGCCGCGTTCCTGGAGCGCGACGAGGTGCTGGACATCGCCCGCCGCGCGGCCGGGCAGGGGTGCAAGGAGGCCCTGTTCACGCTGGGCGACCGCCCCGAGGAGCGGTGGCCGCAGGCACGGGAGTGGCTGGAGGCGCGCGGGTACTCCTCGACGCTCGACTACGTGCGGGCGAGCGCCATCGCGGTGCTGGAGGAGACCGGCCTGCTGCCGCACCTCAACCCGGGCGTGCTGAGCTGGGAGGAGCTCCAGCGGCTGCGGCCGGTCGCGGCCAGCATGGGGATGATGCTGGAGACCACCGCCGAGCGGCTGTGGAGCGAGAAGGGCGGCCCGCACCACGGCAGCCCCGACAAGGAGCCCGCCGTGCGCCTGCGGGTGCTGACCGACGCGGGCCGGGTGAACGTGCCGTTCACCACGGGCGTCCTGATCGGCATCGGCGAGACGGTCACCGAGCGCGCCGAGTCGCTGCTGGCCATGCGCGCCGTCGCCCGCCAGTACGGGCACGTGCAGGAGGTGATCATCCAGAACTTCCGGGCCAAGCCGGACACCGCCATGCGCGGCATGCCCGACGCCGACCTGCACGAGCTGGCCGCCACGATCGCCGTGGCGCGGCTGGTCATGCCGTCGTCCACCAGCGTGCAGGCGCCCCCGAACCTGGTCGGCGGCGAGTTCGGGCTGATGCTGCGCGCCGGGATCGACGACTGGGGCGGCGTGTCCCCGGTGACGCCCGACCACGTGAACCCGGAGCGGCCCTGGCCGCAGGTGGACGCCCTGGCGGAACGCACCCGGGAGGCCGGGTTCGAGCTGCGCGAGCGGCTCGCCGTCTACCCGCGCTACGTGACCGCCGCGCCGGGCCAGTGGATCGACACCCGGCTGTCGGCGCACGTCGCGGCGCTGGCCCGGCCCGACGGCCTGGCCGACCCGGACGCGCCGGTCGTCGGCCGCGAGTGGCAGGAGCCCGACGGTGGGCTCGACACGTACGGCCGGGCCGACCTGAACACCGCCATCGACACCGAGGGCCGCACCGGCGACCGGCGCGGCGACTTCGACAGCGTCTACGGCGACTGGGCGTCCCTGACCGTGCCCGCGGCGGTCGAGCGGCTGCCCGAGGACGCGAAGCGGGCGCTGGACCTGGCCGGGAGCGACCCGGCGAGGCTGCTGGAGGACACCGCGGCGTCGATGGCCCTGCTCACCGCGGACGGCGACGCGCTGGAGACCATGACCCGGCTCGCCGACGAGCTGCGCGCCTCCGTGGTCGGCGACGACGTCACCTACGTGGTCAACCGCAACATCAACTTCTCCAACGTCTGCTACGTCGGCTGCCGGTTCTGCGCGTTCGCGCAGCGCGAGCGGGACGCCGACGCGTTCCGGCTGTCCGTGGACGAGGTGGCCCAGCGCGCGCGGGAGGCGTGGGACGAGGGCGCCACCGAGGTCTGCATGCAGGGCGGCATCGACCCGAAGCTGCCGGTCACCTACTACGCGGACGTCGTGCGGGCGATCAAGGCGCGGGTGCCCGGCATGCACGTCCACGCGTTCAGCCCGATGGAGGTCGTCAGCGCGGCGGCCAAGGCGGGCGTGAGCGTGCGCGAGTGGCTGACCGAGCTGCGCGACGCGGGCCTCGACACCATCCCCGGCACGGCCGCCGAGATCCTCGACGACGACGTGCGCTGGGTGCTCACCAAGGGCAAGCTGCCCGCCGCGACCTGGCTGGAGGTCGTCGGCACGGCGCACGAGCTGGGCATCCGCTCCTCGTCCACGATGATGTACGGCCACGTCGACCACCCCGGCCACTGGCTCGGGCACTTCCGGGCGCTGGCCGCGCTCCAGGACCGCACCGGCGGGCTCACCGAGTTCGTCGGCCTGCCGTTCGTGCACCGCAACGCACCCATCTACCTGGCCGGCGTCGCCCGCCCCGGACCGACCCGGCGGGACAACCGGGCGGTGCACGCGTTCGCCCGGCTCGCCCTGCACGGGCGGGTGGACAACGTCCAGTGCTCGTGGGTGAAGCTCGGCGACGAGGGCACGGCCGAGGTGCTGCGCGGCGGCGCCAACGACCTGGGCGGGACGCTCATGGAGGAGACCATCAGCCGGATGGCCGGCTCGGAGCACGGGTCGGCCCGCACGGCGCGGGAACTGGCGGCGACGGCGGCGCTGGCCGGCCGGCCGGCCCGGCAGCGGACCACCACGTACGGGCGCGTCGACGCCGTGCGCCGGGCGGGAAGCCCGGGGCTGCCGGGACACGTGTGACGGGGGTGGGGTTCCCGTGGGCGGCCGGCGGTGGTTAGTCTGCCGCCGGTCGCTTTACCCGAACCGAACACCCCAGCCCCACAGCGTCGGTAGGTTCGCGGCCGTCCGTCAACGATGTTCACCCTGTAGTGGTGCACGCGGTGTTGGTGAGGAGGCTGGGCACGTGCGCGGTCGCGTTGCGGTCCTGGGTCTGGTGCTGGGTGCGACGTCCTCCCTGGTCGTCGAGGGCGTCGCGGTGGCGGCGGACGGCGCGGTGCTCGCCGCCGGTCCGGTGGCCGTGAACGGCCCGGTCGGCATCGTCGCGGTGGCGTTCGGCGCGGTCGGCCTGGTGGCCGGCCTGGTGCGCCGTCGCCGGGCCGCGGTCGTGCGCGCGGCGACGCCGACGGCCCCGCAGGCCGAGGTGCGGCCCGCCACCACCGGGGTCTGATCCGCCTGGGAGGATCACCCCCGTGGCACCTGAGACCCCCGCCGGGGACACCGGCGAGAACACCGCGCCGACGAGCCGCCCCCGCGTGCTCTCCGGCATCCAGCCGACCGCGGGCTCGTTCCACCTCGGCAACTACCTCGGCGCGCTGCGCCAGTGGGTGGCCCTCCAGGAGACGCACGACGCGTTCTACTGCGTCGTCGACCTGCACGCCATCACCGTCGCGCAGGACCCCAAGGTGCTGCGGCAGAACACCAGGGTGTCGGCCGCGCAGCTGCTCGCGCTGGGCATCGACCCCGAGCGGTCCGCGCTGTTCGTGCAGTCCCACGTGCCCGAGCACGCCCAACTGGGATGGGTCATGCAGTGCCTGACCGGCTTCGGCGAGGCCGGCCGGATGACCCAGTTCAAGGACAAGTCCGCGCGGCAGGAGGCGGGCGTCGGCGTCGGCCTGTTCACCTACCCGATCCTCCAGGCCGCGGACATCCTGCTCTACCAGGCGCACCACGTGCCGGTCGGCGAGGACCAGCGCCAGCACCTGGAGCTGACCCGCGACCTCGCGCAGCGGTTCAACACCCGGTACGGCAAGACGTTCCGGCTGCCCGAGCCGTACATCGTCAAGGACACCGCGAAGATCTACGACCTCCAGGACCCGACGTCGAAGATGTCGAAGTCCGTGCCGGCGGGCGTGGTCGAGCTGCTGGACGACCCGAAGCGGTCGGCCAAGAAGATCCGGTCGGCGGTCACCGACACCGGGCGCGAGATCGTCTACGACCCCGAGCACAAGGCCGGCGTCAGCAACCTGCTGGTCATCCACTCCGCGCTGAGCGGGGAGTCGGTGGACTCGCTCGTCGCCCGGTTCGAGGGCAAGGGCTACGGCGACCTGAAGAAGGAGCTCGGCGAGGTGTTCACCGAGTTCGTCACGCCGGTGCAGGCACGGGTGGACGCCTACCTGGCGGACCTGCCCGAGCTGGACAAGGTGCTGGCGCGGGGCGCGGAGCGGGCGCGCGAGGTGGCGTCGAGGACGCTGGCGCGGACCTACGAGCGGATCGGGTTCCTGGCCCGGACCTGACCTCCCCCGTTCGAGTGGCGGGTGATCACCCGCTCGCCTAGCGTTCTCGCCGTGGCGGAAGAGGCGAAGGCCGAGTCGAGGATCCAGCGGCTCCGGCGCGAGAAGCCGTGGCTCGACCACCTGCTCCGGGCCTTCGACCGCTACCAGAACCAGTACGGGACGCACTACGCCGCGGCGGTGACGTACTTCAGCGTGCTGTCGCTCGTGCCCATGCTGATGATCGGGTTCGCGGTCGCCGGCTTCGTGCTGGCGTCCCAGCCCCAACTGCTGGACGAGATGAAGGTGAGCATCGCCGAGGCGGTGCCCGGCGCGCTCGGCGACACGATCAACAAGGTGGTCGAGCAGGCCATCGACAGCAAGGGCACGGTCGGCGTGCTCGGCCTGCTCACCGCCGTCTACTCCGGTTTCGGCTGGATGCAGAACCTCCGCGACGCGCTCACCGCCCAGTGGGGCCAGGCGAAGGCGGACCTGCCGTTCCTGAAGACGGCCCTGAAGGACCTGCTGGCCCTGCTCGGCCTGGGGCTGGCGCTGGTCGTGTCGTTCGGCCTCACCGCCCTGGGCAGCGGGTTCGCCGAGCTGGTGCTGCGGTGGATCGGCCTGGAGGGCGTCTGGTGGGCGCAGGCGATGCTGAAGGTCGGCACGATCATGCTGGCTCTGGTCGCGAACTGGCTGGTGTTCCTCTGGGTGCTGGCCAAGCTCCCGCGCAAGCCGGTCGGGTTGCGCAGCGCGCTCAAGGGCGCCGCCGCCGCCGCGATCGGGTTCGAGGTGCTCAAGCAGGCCGGGACGATCTACCTGAGCAGCGTCACGGCGTCGCCCGCCGGCGCGGCGTTCGGCCCGATCATCGGCGTGCTGTTCTTCGCGAACCTCGTCGCGCAGTTCCTGCTGTTCATCACGGCCTGGACGGCCACGGCCCGGGAGAACCTGCTCAGGGACCCGCCGCCCCCGCCACCGCCGGCGGTGATCCGGCCGGTGGTGGAGGTCCGCTCGGGCCCCGGCCCCCGCGCCGCCGCCGGGCTGGTCGGCGCGGGGGTGCTGCTGGGCGCCCTGTTCCGGCGCAGGTGACCGCGGTCGTCGCCCGGGTCCGCGAGGCGGCTCAGGTCCGGAAGACGGCTCAGGTCCAGAAGACGGCGATGCCCACGTTGAGCACCACGAGCCCGGCCAGCGCCGGGGTCAGCCACGACGCGGGCCTCTTGTTCACGTTGACCGCGACCAGGGCCGCGATGACCACCAGCACCAGCGTCTTGACCCCGATCTTGACGTGGTCGTAGTCCTGGTCCGTGAGCGGCGCCAGACCGACCAGCGCGACGCCGGTGAGCAGCTGGAGCGCGCTGCCGTGCAGCCAGCCCTTGTTCATCGGGGCGTCCGCCCCGGCGCGGCGCTGGACGAAGAACATCGCGACGAGCATGCCCATGCCGAGCAGGTGCAGGAACACCAGCAGTAGGCGCACGAACTCCACGGCGGAGCCTCCAGGTGTGGTGGGTTACCTGCTGCGTCCCGCCCGCACGCCGCGCACGCCCAGGACCCCGATGACGGTGCCGAAGGCGAGGGAGGCGACGACGAGCAGCAGGTGGACGGTGAAGAACGCGGTGGGCCCGGCGTCCCACGAGCGGGGGTCCTTCCAGATGTTGCGCAGGAAGTTCGGCCAGATCACCCAGGACCACACCCCGAAGGCGAGCAGGAACCAGGACATGCCGCGGGAGAGCTTCACCCGAGCAGTATCGGACGTGGCGGGTGAAGGTCACTCATCCGGGGTGGCTAGCCTGGACGGGTGCGTTCCTCCGCGTTCCGACGGCCCGTTGCCACAGTCCTGGCTGCCTGCGCGCTGACGGCCTCCGCGGTGTTCGCCGCGGTGCCGGTCGCGAGCGCCCAGCCCGCCTGCCCGAACGAGGTGTCGCCGCCACCCGCGGTGGACACGTCCGAGCAGGTGCCCCCCGGTCAGCAGGCGCCCCAGCCGCTGGAGGTGCCGGAGACCCCCGTCGGCGGCGAGCGCCTCGGCGAGTGCGGGCTGGTGCTGCCGCCGAACGCGCGGCCCCTGCCGGACTCCATCACGGCGGCGAGCTGGCTGCTGGCCGACATGGACAGCGGCGCCGTGCTGGCCGCCAACAACCCGCACGGCCGCCAGCGCCCCGCGTCGGTGATCAAGGTGCTGCTGGCGATGGTCGTCGCCAAGGAGCTGTCCCCGACCTCCACCGTGACGGTCAACGCCGAGGACGCCGCGCAGGAGTGCACCTGCACCAACCTGCGGGTCGGCGCCGAGTACACCGTCGAGCAGATGCTCCAGGCGCTGGTCATGGCCTCGGGCAACGACGTGGCGCACGCCCTGGCCCGGCGGCTCGGCGGCATCCCGTCCGCGATCCGGAAGATGAACGCGCTGGCCAAGGAGCTGGGCGCGATGGACACGCGGGCCGTGACGCCCTCCGGCCTGGACGCACCGGGCACCTCCACGTCGGCCTACGACGTGGCGCTGATCTTCCGCGCGGCCCTGACGTACCCGGACTTCGCCAAGGCCGTCACCACGCAGCGCATCGACTTCCCGTCCCCGGACGGCAACGGCACGATGCCGGTGGTCAACGACAACCGGCTGCTCACCTCCTACCAGGGCGCGCTGGGCGGCAAGTCCGGGTTCACCGACGACGCCCAGCACACGTACGTGGGCGCGGCCCAGCGCGGCGGCAAGCGGCTGGTGGTCGTGCTGCTGCGCGGCCGGCAGCAGCCGATCCGGATGACCGACCAGGCCGCGCGGCTGCTCGACTACGGGTTCGCCCTGGAGCCGGCCGCCGCGGGCAACCCGGTGGGGCGGCTCGTCGAGGGCGCGCCCCAGGCGAAGAAGAAGGAGACCGAGCCGAGGGCGACCAACCCGACCAGCGCCGCGCCGGGCCAGGCCGCCGACGCCGGCCAGGACCCCCGGAACTCGGCCATGCACAAGGCGTTCGGCAACGTCGGCGGCCCCCTCACGGCGGTGGCCGGGCTGGGCCTCGTGCTGGCGTTCGTCATGTACCTGCGGGCCCGGCGGGCCAGGGCGGCGCGCGCCCGGCGCGCGGCGGCGGCGACGGGGACCAGCCCGCCCGCCTGACCGGCGCGAGACGCCGAAAGGGGCGGGGACCACGTGGTCCCCGCCCCTTTTCGTGCCTGCCGGTCAGACGCGCTTGAACAGCAGCGCGCGCTTGACCTCCTGGATCGCCTTCGTCACCTGGATGCCGCGGGGGCACGCGTCGGTGCAGTTGAACGTCGTGCGGCAGCGCCACACGCCGTCCACGTCGTTCAGGATGTCCAACCGCTCCTCGGCGCCCTCGTCGCGGCTGTCGAAGATGAAGCGGTGGGCGTTCACGATGGCCGCCGGGCCGAAGTAGCTGCCCTCGGTCCAGTACACCGGGCACGAGGTGGTGCAGGCGGCGCACAGGATGCACTTCGTCGTGTCGTCGAAGCGCTCCCGGTCGGCGATGGACTGCACGCGCTCACGGGTGGGCTCGTTGCCGTAGGTGATGAGGTACGGCTTGACGGCCTTGAACGCCTCGAAGAACGGCTCCATGTCCACCAGGAGGTCCTTGTGGACGGGCAGACCCTTGATCGGCTCGACGGTGATCGTGGTCTGCTTGCCGCCGCCCGCGAGGAGGTCCTTGAGCAGCACCTTGCACGCGAGGCGGTTGACGCCGTTGATGCGCATCGCGTCCGAGCCGCAGATGCCGTGGGCGCACGAGCGGCGGAACGTGAGCGTGCCGTCCAGGTACCACTTCACGTAGTGCAGCAGGTTCAGCACGCGGTCCGAGGACAGCGCCGGGATCTCGAAGCTGTCCCAGCGGGGCTCGTCGTCGAACTCCGGGTTGAAGCGCCGGACCTTCAGGGTGACGGTGATCGCGCCGTCCGGCACCGGGGGCTGGTTGCCGCGCGAACCGGTCGTGACTTCAGCGGTTGCGGTCATCAGTACTTGCGCTCCATCGGCTGGTACCGGGTGAACGTCACGGGCTTGTAGTCGAGCCGGATGTCGGACGCCAGGCCCTCGCCCTGCTTGTAGTACATGCTGTGGCGCATGAAGTTCGTGTCGTCGCGGTTCGGGTAGTCCTCGCGGGCGTGGCCGCCGCGGGACTCCTTGCGCGCCAGGGCGCCGACGACCAGGACCTCGGCCAGCTCCAGCAGGAAGCCCAGCTCGACGGCCTCCAGCAGGTCCGTGTTGAACCGCTTGCCCTTGTCCTGCACGGTGATCCGCTGGTAGCGCTCCTTCAGCGCCTGCACGTCGTGCAGCGCCTGCTTGAGCGTGTCCTCCGTGCGGTAGACGGACGCGTTGGCGTCCATCGTGGCCTGGAGCTCGGTGCGGATGTCCGCGACGCGCTCCTCGCCGTGCTCGGACAGGACCAGGGCGACCTGCGCCTCGACGTTCGCCGCGGGGTTCTCCGGCAGCTCGACGTGCTCGGTGCCGTTCGCGTACTCGGCGGCGGCGATGCCCGCGCGCCGGCCGAACACGTTGATGTCGAGCAGCGAGTTGGTGCCCAGGCGGTTCGCGCCGTGCACGGACACGCACGCGCACTCGCCGGCGGCGTAGAGGCCGGGGACGACGTGGTCGTTGTCCCGCAGCACCTCGCCGTGGATGTTGGTCGGGATGCCGCCCATGGCGTAGTGCGCCGTCGGGTAGACGGGGACGGGCTCCTTCACCGGGTCGACCGCGAGGTAGGTGCGGGCGAACTCGGTGATGTCGGGGAGCTTCGTCTCCAGGACCTCGGCGCCCAGGTGGGTGCAGTCGAGGAGCACGTAGTCCTTGTTCGGGCCCGCGCCGCGCCCTTCGAGGACCTCCAGGGCCATCGAGCGGGCGACGATGTCGCGCGGCGCGAGGTCCTTGATGGTCGGTGCGTAGCGCTCCATGAACCGCTCGCCGGAGCCGTTGCGCAGGATCGCGCCCTCGCCGCGGGCGCCCTCGGTGAGCAGGATGCCCAGGCCCGCGAGGCCGGTCGGGTGGAACTGGTAGAACTCCATGTCCTCCAGCGGCAGGCCCTTGCGGAACACGATGCCCATGCCGTCGCCGGTCAGGGTGTGCGCGTTCGAGGTGGTCTTGAAGACCTTGCCGAAGCCGCCGGTCGCGAACACGACCGACTTGGCCTGGAAGACGTGGATCTCGCCGGTCGCCAGCTCGTAGGCCACCGCGCCGGTGCAGACCGGGCCGTTCTCCGTCTCGGTGAGGCAGATGTCGAGGACGTAGAACTCGTTGAAGAACTCGATGCCGTGCTTGACGCAGTTCTGGTACAGCGTCTGGAGGATCATGTGGCCGGTGCGGTCGGCCGCGTAGCAGGCCCGGCGCACGGCGGCTTCACCGTGGTTGCGGGTGTGGCCGCCGAACCGCCGCTGGTCGATCTTGCCCTCGGGCGTGCGGTTGAACGGCAGGCCCATCTTCTCCAGGTCGAGGACCGCGTCGATGGCCTCCTTCGCCATGATCTCGGCGGCGTCCTGGTCGACCAGGTAGTCGCCGCCCTTGATCGTGTCGAAGGTGTGCCACTCCCAGTTGTCCTCCTCCACGTTCGCCAGCGCGGCGCACATGCCGCCCTGCGCCGCGCCCGTGTGGGAGCGGGTGGGGTAGAGCTTGGTGAGCACCGCCGTGCGGGCGCGCTGGCCGGCTTCGATCGCCGCGCGCATCCCGGCGCCGCCGGCGCCGATGATCACGACGTCGTACTTGTGGAACTGCATGGCTGTCTGCTCCCGCGGCGGGTCAGTCGGTGATGTTCGGGTCGAAGGTGAAGATCACGTACGTCCCGGTGAACAGGATCAGCACCATGGAGACGACGAGCAGCATCTTCAACCAGAACCGGGTCGCGTCCTTGCGGGCGTAGTCGTTGATCACGGTGCGCAGGCCGTTGCCGCCGTGGATCTGCGCCAGCCAGAGCATCGCCAGGTCCCAGATCTGCCAGAAGGGGGACGCCCAGCGGCCCGCGACGAAGCCGAAGTTGATGCGGTGCACGCCGCCGTCGAGGATGTTCATGATGAACAGGTGGCCGAGCACGAGGACCACCAGGGCGACGCCCGAGATGCGCATGAACAGCCAGCTGTGCAGCTCGAAGTTGCTGCGGCGGGCGGCGGGGCGGCGCGGGGAGCGCGGCTTGTCCAGGATCAGTTCGCTCATGGTCAGTGACCCCCGCCGAACATGTCCGTGATCGTGCGGACCATCATGAAGTAGGTGCCGGGGATCATCACCAGCACCCAGAGGCCCAGGATGGCCCACAGCATCTGGCGCTGGTACCGGGCGCCCTTCTCCCAGAAGTCGATCAGCATCACGCGGATGCCGTTCAGCGCGTGGTAGAGCACCGCGCCGACCAGGCCCACCTCGAACAGGTTGACGATCGGGTTCTTGTAGGTCTCGATGACCTTGTCGTACGCGTCCGGCGACACCCGCACCAGCGCGGTGTCCAGGACGTGCGCGAACAGGAAGAAGAACGTGAGCACGCCGGTGATGCGGTGGGCGACCCAGGACCACATGCCCAGGTCGCCGCGGTAGAGCGTTCCGCCCCCTTTGGAGCTGCTGCCCGCCCGCTCGGGTGCGGTGGTGCCGGCCATGAGCTACGGCCTCCAGCGTCAGTGGTGGACTGGTCTCCGGTACTTGACTGAGTACTCGGACCTTGACCATCCGATGCTAGTCCCGTGGACATCGGCCGACCCAACGGCCCGACCCGTCTGTGAGCGACGAGACACCGCACGGGCGCTGTATCGATTCGCCTCGGGCCGCCAGGGCAAGCACGTGTGGTGCTGGTCACACACGAACGTGTGACCGGTACCGTCCACTGCGGACCTGCCCGGCCTGATCAGCGCCGTTGGCGGCGGCTCGTCCGCCCGTCCGACCGCGGCCTCGCGGGGCGCGCCGTCACCGGTAGTGGACGACGTGCAGGGTGGCCGTGCCCTCGTCCGGCGGCGTGAAGGGGACCGCGGTGCTGCCGTCGGCCAGTTGGAGGCCGCCTTCGGCCCTGCGCGCGTTGACCAGGTGGCCCACGGACTCGCGGCCGCGGCGGTCGTGGCGGCGGACCCAGATCACGGCGGCCGTGCCGACCGCGCGGGTGGTGAAGTCGGCCAGCACGTCATCCCACCGGGTGTGGGTGGTGATGTCCGTGACCTCGCCCAGGCGGGCGAGGGTGGGGGCGAACCAGGCGGCGGGGCCCGGGGCCGGGGGCGCCGGCAGGTCCGCGTCGCCCGCGTCCCACCGGGACAGCCACGCCCACGGGTCGGCGTTGGGCAGCGCGAAGGGGGTGCGGCCCGCGTCCTTCGGCACGACCAGGGCCGCGTCGAGCATCTGGTCCCGGGGGTCCCCCGAGGACCGGAAGGCGCGGGTCGTGCAGGCGAACAGCCAGCCCTTGGACAGCTCGTCCTCCGGGGACGGGTCCACCAGGACCACCTCGTCGCCGTAGACCTCCGCCAGGTGCCGCTCGGCCGCGCGGACGGCGCCGGCGAAGTCCCGTTCGGGCACGACCGGTCGGGCCCGGTGGAAGCGGGCCAGGACGAGGCTGCCGACGGTCGCCGTCTCCAGGTCGGCGAGGGTGCCCCGCAGGGCGTCCAGCACGGCCACCTCGCCGTTGTCGTTGTGCGCGTAGAGGAGGTGGCCGGTCGCCTCCACACCGGCCAGTTCCCGCCGCACCCAGATGACACCCCTGGTGTCCGGCCCGCCGGCCCGCACCGCCTCGACCACCTCGGACCACGTCGCGCAGGTCGCGACCTCCGCCCCCGGGAAGTGCGCGGTGTGCAGCCGCTCCCACCACCCCGGCCGTTCGTCGGTGGGGCGCCACGGCAGCGCGGAGGCCGGGGCGCGGTCGACGGCCGCGTCCAGGGCGATGACGCAGTTGCGCGCGTTGACGCGCCTGGTCCAGTCGGCTTCGGCCGGCGCGTGCCAGTCCGCCACGTCCGAGTCCGCCGCGTCCCCGTCCAGGCCCAGGTCGTCGAACGGGCGGTCGTTGGGCAGCGGGTACGGGGCCTCGCCGGTCGTCGGCACGGCGATCGTGGCGGCCAGCAGCGGGTCCCGGCTCTCGCGGAACCGGCAGCCGAACACCGCGACCCGTGACGTCTCCAGCAGCGGGTGCCTGCTGGACTTCACCGTGCCGCCATAGGCCCGGTCGAGCCACTGGTCGGCAGTGTCCCGTGCTTGCGTCACGCGCACCTCATCGGTTCCGGATGTCTGCTGCTCTGGTCGGGGGTGTCGGTCGACGCTACGGGACCGGGCCGGCCGTCGGCGCCGCGGCGGTGGGCGGCGGGGCCGG
Organism: Saccharothrix longispora; assembly: GCF_031455225.1. Lineage (GTDB taxonomy): Bacteria > Actinomycetota > Actinomycetes > Mycobacteriales > Pseudonocardiaceae > Actinosynnema > Actinosynnema longispora. The sequence goes on along the minus strand of NZ_JAVDSG010000001.1, from coordinate 6,012,631 downwards.
CTGCGGCAGGTCCGGCAGCGGGATGAACTGGATCGTGACCACGTCGCGCTCCAGGTCGGCCGGGCGGTTGTTCTGCGAGTCGAAGAACGTGATGTCGCCGCGGTCGTTCCAGGCGTTGAAGACGTGCCCGGTGCCGTCGGGGCGGGTGATGCCGATGCTGACGTGCCTGCCGGGCTGCGCGGCCAGGTGGTCGACCACCTCGTGGTAGTTCGCGACGGTCCGGAACGTCGAGGCGAAGGTGGCCTCCAGGTACGTACCCGGCGCCGGTGCGGGCAGCGGCGGCGCCGCGACCGGGCGGCCGTGCAGCGTCTCGTGGGTGGCGATCACGCAGTTCGTGCAGTTGACGTTGTGGCCGGGGACGTTGTTCTCGAAGTTCACCCGGTTCACGTTCGACAGGCCGGGGTAGGCCGTGTTCGCCCACGTGGCCGCGGCGTTGTCGTCGGCGAACGCCGCGGCGTGCTTCGTGCCCGGCGGCAGCCACCTGGCCAGCTCGGCCGCGTGCTCGGCGTTGTGCCGGGCGTTGAGCCGGTCCTCCTCGGCCTTGCGCTCGGCTGCCTGGCGGGTGTCGAGCGCCGCCTCGGCCTGCCGCTGCTCCAGCAGCTGCCTTGCCTTGAGGTCCTGCTCCGCCTTGAGGCGCTCGGCGTCCTGGGCGGTCTTGAGCTGCTGGGCGGCCTGCTGCCGTTCGACGAGCTGCCGCTGGTCGAGCTGCTGCTCGGCGGTCTTGCGGTCCTGGTCCTGCCGGGCGACCAGCTCCTGCTCGACCCGCTGCCGCTCGGCGGCCTGCTCGGCGTTGAGCTGCTGCTCGACGGTGCGCAGGAAGGCCGCCTGGTTGTTCAGGACCTGCTGCCGGACCTGGTCCGGGTCGAACGACCCGGGCGCGACGGCGAGCTGCTGCTGGATCTGCGCCTCCACCTGCTCCCGCTCCAGCTTCTGGTTCGCCAGGACCTGGGTGGCGAACTGCTGCCGGTGCGCCTGCTGGTTGGCCGCCAGCTCGGCGGAGACGCGGTCGTACTCGGCCTGGAGCCGGGCGGCGAGCGCGTTGCTCTCGGCGACGCGGTCCTGCTGCTGCCTGGTGAGCAGGTCGGCCTCGGCCTTGAGGCGCTCGGCGTCGAGCCTCGCGGCCACGGCGGCGCTCTCGGCGTTGTAGTCGGCCTGCTGCTTCGCCTGGAGCGCCAGCGCCTCGGCCTGCTTCTCGGCCGCCTGGCGGGCCGCGACGGCGTTGCTCTCCGCGGTCCGCTCGGACTGGTGTCGCGAGGTCAGGGCAGCGGCGGCGGCGTCCCGCTGGGCGGCGGTGCTCGACGGGCCCGGAGTCGGCGTGCCGGGGGTGGGCGTGCCGCCCGCGGCGGGTGCGCCGAAGGTGCTCGCGGTGGGCGTGCCGAACGTGCTCGTGGCGGTGGCCGCCGGCGCGCCGAAGGTCTGCGCGCCGAAGGTCTGCGCGCCGGGCGTGGGCGCGGAGGCCGGGCCGGACCGGGGGGTGGTGGTCCCGGCGGCGGGCGGTGGAGTGCCCGTGGACGGGGTGCCGGTGGACGGGGTGGTGAACGTCGCCAGTCGCCGGTCGGCCTCGGTCTTGGCGTTCCACCAGTTCGCCTGCTGGACGTCGGCCGCGTCCCGCTGCTGCGCCAGGTCGGTCCGGACGGTGGTGATCCGCGTCTCCAGGTCGGCGCGTTCCCGCACGGCCCGCTGGTGGTCGAGTTCGGCCGCCTGCCTGGCGGGCGGGGTGATCGTGACCAGCGGGACGGCCGGGGTCGGCGCGGGCCGGGACCTCCAGCGCGGCGCGTTCGGGGCCCGCACGTCCTGGTCCGCGGACGTGTCGGCGTCCGTCGTGCCCGCGTCCGTCGTGCCGGGGGCCGGGACCACGGCGCTCGGGTCCGTCCACACGGCCGCCGGGTCGTTGGACGACTCCAGCGCGCGCATCCGGTTCTCGACCAGCCACAGGTTGCGCGGCTTGAGGCTCGCGTCGGCCTCGTCGATGCCGTCGGTCATGGGCGCGTTGTCGCCCATGACCCGGCCCTTGCCGTCCTGGTGCTGGAAGATCGGCCTCGCCTTGCCGGTCTCGAAGTACTCGTCGTGCAGGCCGAGGAAGTGGCCGACCTCGTGCGCGAGGCGGCGCGGGTCGGTGTCCACGGGCCAGCTCAGCTGGTTGGCGCGGCCGTCGGGCGCGGCGACCTTCACGGTGGCGTGGGCGTCGGCGGGGTCGGTGGTGAACTCGACGGTGACGTGGAACTGCTCGCCGCTCGGCAGCCGGTGGCCCTGGTTGAACAGGCGATCCACGCCCGCGCGGGTGCGGTCGCGCACGTCGGCGAGCTGCGCGGGGTCGGCGTGGCCTGCCGGGTCGAGGTGCACCCTGACGGTGAAGTCGCGGACCGGGGTGCCGTTGACGTCCAGCACGCGGGTGTCGTAGGCGATCGGGCCGCGCCACGCCTTCATCTTCACGCCGTCGCGACCGACGGTGGTGGTGTTCATGACACCGCCGTCCTCGCCGCGGACGCGGCCGGTGATCGGCGCGCCGGCGCGGGCGGTCCCGATGTCGGCGTCGGACGCGGGCGCGGGGTTGGCGAACCAGTCGGCGGTGGGTGCGGTGCTGTGCCGCCAGGACGGGTCGTCCAGCACCGGGTGCGGGGCGGCCGGTCCGGACGACGTGATGACGGTGTCGGTGACCTTGGCGCCCACCGGGGCAGCGGGCGGGGTCCAACCGTCGGTGCGCTTGAGCTCCCAGTCGACGTGCACGTCGGTGGTCGGCGTCGTGGTGTCGCGGACGGTCGCGTCGACGCCGTGCGCGGCCAGGGCGTCGGCCACGAGCCGCGCGTCCGGGCCGGTGACCGCGACGGTGGGCCGCTGGTAGCCCTTGCGGTCGCGGATGCCGTTCTGCTCGACCAGGTCCTTCGCCAGGGTGTCGAGCACCGCGCGGTCGGCCGGCGGCAGGTCGGTGGCGCCGGGCGGCAGGTCGAACGACCGCTCGGGCCCCGGGCCGCGCACCGCGCGCGCGGCCGGGGGCGCGCCGGCCGCATCGGTCTGGGCCACCTGGGGCACGCCCGGCTGCGTCACCGGCACGTCGCGGTTCAGCGGCGGTGCGGCGGGCGGCGTGACGACCGGCGTCCCGGGAGGCGGCGGCGGGGTGCCGTCGTTCGACGGCGCGGGGGCCGGCGCGGGAGCCGGGACCGGTGCGGGAGCCGGGGTCGCGTTGTAGGTGTCGACGCGCTGGTCGACGACGCGCTTGGCGTCCCACCACGCCTGCTGCCGTGCGTCCGCCTCCTGCCGGCGGTCGTTCAGCACGACCTCGGCCGCGGCGATCCTGGCCTCCTGCGCGTCCCGGGCGGCGAGCAGCACGTCGTAGCGGGCCTGCTTCGCGTCGCGGTCCGCCGTCGTGTCGCGGACGGTCCGCTGCTGGTCGCGCAGGTCGGTCTTGGCCTGGTCGAGGGTGTCGCGCGCGGTCTTCAGGTCGTCGCGGGCGGTCTTCAGGTCGCCCTCGGCCCGTTCCAGGTCCGCGTTGGCCCGCTCGGCCGCGTCCTTCGCGTCGCGCTGGGCGTCGAGGTCCGTCGAGTGCTGCGCCTTCGCGTCGTCCAGCTCGGCGCCGAGGCGGTCCACGCCGGCCCGCACGCCGTCGCGGGTGCTCTTCGCGGTGTCCACCGCGTCGGCCAGGCCCCGCTCGACGGCCGGGTCCACCGGCGGCGCGCCCTCGACGGGCGGCGGCGCGGCCCGGTGGTCGGCGAGCGCCTTCTCGGCCGCGTCGAGGTCCTGCTTCGCCGTGTCGAGCTTCTCCCGCGCCTCGCCGAGCCGGAACTCCAGGTCGGCGACGGTGTCGGCGGACGATTCCACGTCCGCGGTCGCGTCGCGCAGCGCCTCGTCGGCGTTCTGGGCGACGACGTCCAGCTCGCCGACCTCGGTGTTGAGGTCCTTGACCCGCTGCTGGAGGTCGGCCACGGAGTCGTGCGCGTCGTCCACGGCCTTCGCCAGGCCGTCGACCTTGCCCGACTCGGTGCCGGCGGTGCCGATCACGCCGTTCAGGTCGTTGGACAGCGCGTGCATCTCGGCGTCGGTCTTCGCCAGTTCGGCGGCGGCGGCGTTGATCGCGTCCTGCGCCGCGTGCCGGGCCTTGTCGACCGCGACCTCCGCGTCGCGCCAGCTCTTCGCCGCGGCCTTGACGTCGTCCTGCGCCTTGGCCAGTTCCGGGTCGAAGTCCTTGCCCAGCACGGTCTGCGCCTCGGGCGCGGGCATCCGCACCGCGGCCGAACCCGGCACGGCCAGGTCGACGACACCCGTCCTGCCGCCGATCGTGGCGACGACCCGGTACTCGACGTCGAACTCGACCAGGCCGGTGCGGCCCTGCGCCTTGAGGTTGTTGACCTTGTTGTCGGTCGCGCCGCCGGACACCGCCTGCGAGTCCTCGGCCGCGTGCCTGACCTCGACGCCGCCGGTGGTGAAGTTGACCGTGTCCTTGGGGTCCGTCCCCTGCTTCACGGCCGCGCTGCCGGTCGCGAAGCCCACCGACACGTCGGCGCTCTCGGTGACCTTGGCCTCGCCGCTGGTGGTGCTGACCACCGAGACCGGGTTCTCCAGGTTCACGCCGTCGCTGAGCGCGCCGAGCCGGGGGTTGACCAGCTTCGCGTACACCTTGACGTCGGCGTCCTGGCCGAACGTGAGCGCGGCCTCGTGCAGGCCGGGCACGTCCAGCGGCCCGTCCAGCATGCCGGGCAGGCCCGGCTGGAGGTTCTCCGAGCTGAGCGTGGCCAGCAGGGTGTTCAGCGGTCCGCTGCCCTTGCCGGTGATGCCCGGCTTCGCACCCGCGTCGGTCAGCGCCTTCACCGCCGCGTCCCGCAGGTCCTTCGCGCCGCGCAGGTTCTCCACCGACGCGTTCGGCGGCAACGACGACGGCGACCCCGCCTGCTGCCACGCCCGCGCCGCGGTGGGCGTGCCGAACTCGGCGCCGCGCTTGATCGCCGCCGCCATGTACGGCGGCGTCGGCCCGGCGGCCGGGTCCGCGACGCGCTGGTTGTCGGCGTGCAGCCGGATGCCCATCTCCTGCGCGCCGGTGGTCGCCCTGGCGATCTCCTTGTCGCCGCGCTCCACCACCAGCTCGAACTCGACCGGCACGGTGTACTTCGCGGCCGGGCCGCTGCCCGCGCGCAGGTGGCCGAACTGGTGCGTCGTGGCGTCGGTGACCGTGCTCGACTTGGCGTGCCCGTAGTTGGCCGACGCGATGACGCCCGCGGTGCCGGACACGTTCGGGTTCGCGCTGCCCGGCGAGGCCAGGCCCGGCGCCTTGACGCCCACGCCCCAGCCGGAGCCCCGGCCCTGCCCGGTGGTGACCTTCTCGGCCCCGGCGATCGTGTGCTCCACGTCGACGCCGTCGTTGACCACCCGGTCGAACTTCGGCTCGCCCGCCTTCGCGCGCAGCGTGACCTGGAACGAGTCCTTGCCGAACGTCCCCGGCTGGTGCACCAGCAGCGGCACGCCGCCGTCCAGCGCGCTGTCGATCATCGCCTTCACCGAGGCCGGCGAGGAGAAGTCGACCAGGCGCTGGAGGTTGTTCATCGAGTCCTTGAGGACCGAGTCGGGCACCAGCGGGTCGCCGAACCGCTTCGACGTCTTCGCGTTCACCTGCGTCACGAGGTCGTCCACCGCGGCGGACAGGTCCGGCACCTTGTCGACGGCGGACAGTCCGAGCGAGCCCGGCTCGTCCTTGGCGAGCGTCTTCGGCGGCGCCATCCCGCCGAAGTCCGGCGAGCCGACCGTCGGCGCGACGTTGGGCAGCACGCCCAGCTCGCGCGCCACGTCCTCGCTGACCCGCACGAACACCGATTTGGGCAGCTTCACCGAGGCGCCCTCGGCGCGCGGCGTGCCGCCGTGGACGACGTTGCCCGCGCGGCTCTCCCCGACGATCGTCACGTCCGCGTCGAGCTGGATCAGCACGGTCCGCGCGGCGGGCGGCGTCACCACGTTGCGGTCGACGCTGCCGGCCACCTCGCGCGCCTGGGACTTCGAGTCGGCCCACGGCGTGTACTTGCCGACCGCGGCCACACCGCCGGCACCGCTCGTGGGCGTCGGCTCGCCGGCGGGCGGTGGGGTGGCGTTCGGCCTGATCGGCACGTTGACGCCGCCGGTGATGTCCACCGACCGGCTGGTGGACGACGCGTCGCCCGCCTTGTAGCCGCCGGTGACGGCGTTCTCCGTGCCGGTGTCGTCGGCGATCGACACGAGCTTCGGGTTGCCCAGGGTCATCGACATGCCGACCGAGCCGGTGCGGTCGGTGACCCGCCGGTCGTACTTGAGGCCCTGCTCCTGCATGCCCGTCTCGACGAGCTTGCGCAGGTTCGCCTTGATGTTCTCCGGGCTGAACATGCGGTCGATCTGGTTGCGAGACTCGGTGCCCGGCACGGTGAGCGCCGAGTCGCCGTTCGCCGCGCGGTTGAGCGCGTCGATCGCCTGGTCCCGCAGCGCGGTGGTGTTCGCGACCGCCTCGACGTGCAGGAACTCCGGCGACGCCGGCTTGGTGCGGTTGGTCAGCAGGTCCTTCACCGTCGGCGCGTCGGTCAGCGTCGTGACCTGCGGGTCGCCGGGCTTGAAGCCCTTCGGGTCGACCTTCAGGGCCGAGCTGTCCGACACCCAGACGTTCACCTTGCCGCTGATCGCGGGCAGGATCTCGGGGTTGTTCGGCGCTGCCGGGTCGAGCGACGCGCCCACGGTGCGGGCCACGACGCGCGGCTGCGGCGCCTGCCGACCGGGCAGGCCGGGGGTCACCCGCTGCACCCAGGAGCGCGGCCGGGTGAACGTGGTGATCTCGACCTCGAACTCCACGTCGCCCTGGAACACCTGGGCGTCCGGGCTGCCGACGTTGAGCGACGTCGAGTTGACCGTCGGGCCGCCGGTGTTCTTCGACGTCCACGAGTGGTTGTACTTGGCGCCGAACTGCGGGGTCGGCGTGAGCGTCGCGTTGGCGGTCTTGACCGGGATCACGACCTTGCCCTCGACGCCGCCGCTCCAGCCCTTCGTGGTGGCGGTGGCGCTGTCGAGCTTCGGGCCGCTGGACGACGCGCCGCGGATGTTGCGGGCGTCGGCCTGGCCGAGGTGCGTGGTGCCGGAGAGCTTCGCCTTGACCGTGACGTTGACGTAGGTGCTGGTCGTGGCGTCGGAGTTCTTCAGCTGGATGTTGACGCCCGGCCCGAGCAGGCTGTCCATGTTGGACTTCAGCGCGGTCGGCGACAGCAGGTTCAGCTTGCGCTGGTTGGCCAGCTGCTGCGCGACGTCCGCGAAGCCCTGCCCCTTGCCGCTGCGCGGGTTCGCGTTCGGGTCGTTCCAGTTCGGCAGGAAGTCCTTGAACCCGGCCACGTTCTTCAGGGCGGCCTCCACCTGCGACTGCACGCGGTTCGCCGGCTCGAAGTCGCCGACGCGCGCGTTGCCCGCGGCGAACGCGGAGTCCAGGTACGGCGGCGCGAAGCGGGGCGTGTCGGTCGGCTTGGTGGTGCCCTTCCGCGTGCCGTCGGGCACCGGCAGGTCCAGCGCCGCCGCCTCCGGCAGGCCCAGCCGCATGTACGTGGTGACGGGCACGGTGACGTTCGCGCCGCTCGGCGTGCGCACCTCGACGTCCGCGGTCACCTTGTAGAGGCCGGTCTGGCCCTTGAGCTGGATGCCGGTCTTGTTCACGGTGTTCGTGCCCGCGTTCGAGCTGTCCGCGGTGCGCGCCGAGTACGTCGCCGTCACGCCGACCTGTCCGCCGAGCACGCCCGCCTGGCCGATGTTGCCGCCGAACCCGGCGGTGGCGTCGAACCCGGTCTTCGTCGTCGCGGTGACGCCCGTGCTCGACGAGGTCGAGTCGTGCAGGCGCAGCTGGGACGCGTCGTGCACGCCGACCAGTTCGGCGCCCTTGAGGGTCGCGCGCGCCTGGACCGCCGAGCCCTTGCTCGCGTGCGGGCTGACCAGGTCCGGCGAGGTCACCCAGCCGGTGAGCATCGCGCCCATGTTGTCGCGCATGGTGGTCGGGCTCAGGAACGTCTGGAGCGCCGCGCGGCCCGGCGAGCCGATCTTGGTGATCGACGGGTGCAGCTTCGCCGCGACGTCCGAGAACGCCTTCGTCGAGTTCACGTCCGTGACGGCCTCGGGCACGGCGTGCTCGACGCGCGCGCCCCAGTCCGCGCGCGGCGCGTTCGGGTTCGCCGCGAGCGTCGGCTTCGAGTCCACGATGGTCGACAGGTCGTCCGGGATCTGGAGCGTCACGTCGACCGGGCCGGCCGGGTCCGAGTCGACCGTGATCGGCGGCTGGGCGTTGCCCTGCGCGTCGGTCAGCGTGATCCGGTAGCTGACCGGCACCGTCGCCGTGGTCGAACCCTCACCGGAGCGGATGATCCGCTGGTCGGTGGTGGCGGTCGAGCTGGTGATGCCGGTCGCCGGGGTCGCCAGCTGGGCCTTGCCGCCGATCGAGCCGTAGGGCCCCATCGCGACACCCGCCGTGGCGGCCGCGCCGACGTCGTTCGCCGTGGTCAGGTTGGTCGTGGTGGACGTCGCCGTGCCGCTCTGCGCGGTCATGTCGACCTTGGTGGTCGTGCCGGGCGTCGTCACCGCCGCGGCCGGGTCGGCCGGCGGCATCATCGTGGCCTGGACGTTGGCCTCGAACCAGTTCCGGCCGATCTTGACCTGGAAGTTCCGGCCGTTGCCGAGGAACGACTCGAAGTCCGAGGTCAGGGCGCTCTCGATGGCGGCCTTGTCGTCGGCCCGCAGGCCGTTGACGGCGCCGGCGACCTTCGGCGCGCCCTGCACGTCGACCGGGGCGATCGTGCCCAGCGCCTGGTTGCCCTGGAAGAAGTCCGGGAGGTTCTTCGTGGTGAGGACCGGTCCCGGGTTGGGCGGGGTGAGCGTGGCCATCGGGATGACCGGGTTCGGCGTGGGCCGGAACCGCAGGCGCGGCGCGTTGGGCGGTTGCACGTCCGCGTCGGTGTCGGTGTCGGTGTCGGTGCGGGTGTCGGTGCCGAGGTCCCGGGAGCGCGTGTCGGGCACGCCCGGGGGCGCGGTGTCCGGGCTCGTGGTGCCGGGGGCCGTGCTGGTGGGGGCGGTGCTGGTGGGGGCGGTGGTGTCCGGCGTCGTGGTGTTCGAGGGCGACGGGACGTCGGGCGTCGGCGCGGGCCGCGTGCCGGGGACGTCGGGGGTCGGTGCGGGCCGGGTGCCCGGCGCGCCCTGGGTCGGCGCGGGGCGCGTGCCCACGACGTCCGGCCCGGAGGCCGGGGTGACGTGCGGGGTGTAGGTGCTCCGGCCGGTCGGGCCCTGGACCGCGTCCACCTCGATCGGGGCGACCTGGGGCAGGTCCGTGCCGAACGGCGTGTAGGTCGTCGGCGGACCGGACGGGTGGTGCACCACGATCGGCGTCCGGAGCTGCGTCGCGAGCGCCTGGGCGGCGATGTGGTCGGCGTTCGCCGCGCTCTCGGCGTCGGCCCTCACCTGCGAGGGGTCCGGCACGTCGGGCAGCGGACCCGTCTCCACCGGTCCGCTGTCCGGGTGAACGTCAGGACCCGCCATCACGTCGCGGGACTTCGCGCCGGGGACTTCGCGCAGGACAGACGGGTCGAACTCCGGGGTCGGCCCCGGCTGCACAACCGAGTTGACGAGGTCGCCGTTGGTGGTCGGGTTGTCCGTGATGAAGTTCGCGAGCTGCTTGCGGATCTCGACCTGGGCCTCGGACGTCTCCTTGCCGGGGCCCGTGACCGGGGTGGCCTGGAGGGACGACACGTAGCCGGTCACGTCGTCGCGCAGCTGCGCCGGGTCGACGTCCCGCACCTTGCCCACCGCGTCGTACAGGCCGTTCGGGGCGGGTGGGAGCGTCGAGGGCAGGTTCGCGATGTTGTTCATCGCCGCGAACCTGCGCTGCATCGACGCTTCCGGGCCGGACATCGCGGTGTTGACGCCCGCGACGGCCTTGACGATCCGGCTGCGCTGGTCGAGACCCGCGATCACGTCCGGATGGCCCGGCACCGGCTTCGACATGGCCTGGTCGATCTTGTGCGTGCTGGTGACACCCAGGTCCTTGACGACCTTGGCGGTCTCCTTGAACTGGGGTGCGGTCGACGGCCGGGGCGGGGGTCCGTCCGGGTTCCCCTTGGGAGGCGCCGTCAGCGCGGGGTTCGGGTTCAGCTTGGGGACCGGGTCGGCCGCGAGGTTCGTCGGGTCGCGGTCGATGGCGGCGAGCTGCGGGAACTTGTCCCGGAAGCCACCGAGACTCGTGCCGCCCTTGTCCTTCTTCGAGTGGAAGAAGCGGTCCGCGACACCGCCCAGCGCGGCGTGCGTCTGGGGGAGCGAGCCGGACTGGACGTAGGTGACCGCGATGCGCGTCAGGTCGGTCTCGACCGCGCCGCCCTTGAAGTCCGAGATGAACGCCTGGGTCCGGATCGGGTGGCTGTAGGTCTGGGCGTCGACCGCCAGCTGCGAGAGCTGGACGTCCTTCTGGTCCGCCACGTCGGCGGCGACGTCGGCGTCCATGTCGACGTCGCCGTCCGCCCCGGTGCCGGCGTTCGCCTCGATGTCGGCGATCTTCTGGTCGTAGACGGCGCCGAGCTCGTTGGCGAAGAAGTTGTTCAGCGACCTGCCGAGCATCGAGAACTCCGCGCCGCCGTCGCCGAACCGCACGGTCGGGTCGACCATCGGCGCGACCCCGTCGAAGAACAGGTTCGGCTCGGGCGTGTACGGCAGCATCGGGCTGGTCTTGGCCTGCTCGACGCGGGCGTCCATGTCCTGCGTGATCTTCCGGGCGAAGTCGCTCTTGAACGCCTCCGGGTCCGGGATGGTCCCGCCGGTCTGCTGGAGCTTGGCCTCCACGTCCTGGACCAGGGTGTCGAGGTCGGGCGTCCGGTAGCCGCCGCTGAACATCAGCGGGCGGGCCGGCGGGAGGCCGTCGGGGCCCTTCATGCTGTCGATGACGTGGTTGAAGACGTGCTGACCGGACGGCACGTTGCGCGAGCCCAGGTCGAAGTCCTGCACCGCGATGTACGGGTGGCTCCCGTTGTTCGCCATCGCCGAGATCGCGAACTTGTTCGGCGCGCTGTCCAGCGTCTCGTTGCGCATCGTGCCGTACGGCAGGTTGCCGCTGGACGGCATCTTCCAGGTGAAGCCGGTCAGCGCCACCGGCACGTCGATGTCCGCGAGCACCGGTTCCAGCTCGGCCAGCTTCGCCTCGACCGCAGCCTGCGCGTTCGGGTCCAGGTCGCCCCGGGTGTTCACGCCGATCACGAACGCGACCTTGCCGTCGAGGCCCTTGGCGTCCGCCGTGATCTGGCCGATCACGTTCCGCAGCGAGTCCGCGTCGATGTCCTTGATCGGCACGATGGCGTTGACGACGAAGCCGACCGGCTTGTCGTTCTTGACGTTCGCGTCGAGGTCCGCCAGGTAGCCGCCCGGCGTCGGCAGGTGGACCGGCCTGCCGTTCGCGAGGTCCTTGAAGGCGTCGTTGAACTTGGTCGTCGCGTTGCTCTGCAGGTCGACCACCGGGCCGTTCACGTCCCCGGCGGCGTCGGTGCCGGTGGTGGCGTCGGCGTCCGGCATCTCGACGTCGGCCGCCGGGTCGAGCGGGGCGTTGACGTCGTTGTCCCACGTCACACCGGTGATCGGGTCCGTGTCGGTGCGCGGGCGCTTCGACACGTCCCGGGCGTCGGTGTCGGTGTCGACGTCCATGTCGGTGTCGACGCCGTCCTCGCCGTCGCGCTTGCGCTTGCCGCCGCTCGGGGCGGGCCGGCTGCCGGGCGTCTCCGGCGGGGTGGCGTTCGGGTTCGGCGCGTTCGGGCCCGGGTTGGCGGGGTCCGGCGCCGGGGCCGGTGCCGTGGTCACCGGGGGCGCGTACGTCGTCGGGGGCCTCGACGTGGGACCCGGGTCGTCGAGCAGCGTGTCCGGGACCGCGACCTGGCTGTTGGCCGCGCGCTCGACCAGCCACAGGTGGCGGGGGCGCAGGCCGGGGTCGTTGCCGAGGACGTCGCGGCCCATCATGCCGCCGTCGTTCAGGTGCACGCCGGAGTTGGTGGCGTGCTGCTGGAAGACGCGGGTGGAGTCCGAGTACTCGTCCGGGACGCCCAGGTAGTGCAGGGTCTCGTGGGCGAGGAGGTTGGGGCTGGAGTTCGGGTTCCAGTGGGTCTGGTCGGTGCCGGTCTTGCCGACCTCGATGGTGGTGTGGGCGTCCTTCGGGTCGTTCGTGAACTCCAGGTTGAGGTGGAACTGGTCGCCGCTCGGCAGGCGGAAGCCCTGGTTGAGCAGGTCGTCCACACCGGTCTTCGCCTTGGCCTTGAGGTCCGCGATGGTCTGCGCGTCGACGTCCGGGTCCTTGCCGGGCTTGAGGTGGACCTTGACCGTGTAGTCCTGCACGAACTTGCCGGGCGCGACCTCGATGCGGCGCAGGTCGTAGTTGACCAACCCCTGGTAGGACTTGATCTTGCTGGGCGTGCTGTCGGTGGTGACGTCGGCGACGACCGTGTTCACGGTCTTGAAGTGCGCGTCGGCCCGGCGAGGCGCCCACACGTCCGGCGACACGGGGTCGCTGGGCGCGAACCAGTCGGCGGTCCTGGCCGGGTCGTGCCGCCAGGACTCGTCGGCGATGACGTCCTTGCCGCGGGGCCCGGTGGGGGCGTCCAACTTGGGCGGCGCTCCGCCGCCGCGGACCTTCTTGTTCTTCGCCGGTGCCGGCGATGCGACCGGTGGCACGACCACGGCGACCGCGGGGGTCTGCACCTGGTTGTCCGGCGCGGGCCGGGTCTTGACGTCCGGTGCGGCGCCGGCAGCCGGTGCCGCGTCGGACGCGGGTGCCTTGGGCGACGCGCCGGGAGCCCCGGAGTTCGGCGGCGTGCCCGGAGTGGGCGGCGCGGTGGCGGTCGGCGCATTGCTGTGGGGCCCGCTGGTGTTCGGCGTTCCCGGCGAGGCAGGTGGCACGGGGGCGGGCGGTGCGGAGGCCGGTGGTGCGGAGGCAGGCGGCGGTGCGATCGGCGGCGTGCCGGCCGCAGGTGTGTTGGCGGCCGGGGGAGTCGCCGCCGGGGGAGTCGCCGCCGGGGGAGTTGCTGCCGGGGGAGTCACCGGAGGTGCGGTGATCGGCGGGGTGACGGCAGGCGGGACGACCGAGGGCGCGTTGACCGGAGGGGCGCTCGCCACCGGCGGTGTCGACACCGGCGGCGGTGCGACGGGCGGCGTCGAAACCGGAGGTGTGGGGATCGACGGCTTCGAGGCGGGCGGTGTGGAAGCCGGAGGCGCCGAGGCGGACGGCGTCGAGATCGGTGGCGTGGGAGCCGGAGGCGTCGAGACCGGAGGCGTCGAGACCGGAGGCGTCGAGACCGGAGGCGTCGAGACCTGTGGGGGCGCGACCGGGGGTGCCGAGACCGGGGGAGGCGCGACCGGGGGTGCCGAGACCTGTGGCGTCTTCGCGACCGGTTGGGCCGGGGCCTGTTGGTTCGGGGTCGGCGTGTTCGCGGCCGATGGCGTGTTGACCGGCGGGGTGCTGACCGGCGGGGTGTTGACCGGTGGGGTGCTGACCGGTGGTGGCGTGCTGATGGACGGTGTGGCCGGCCTCGGCTGAGCGGCCGGGGGTGCCTGCGACCCGGTCGGGGCGGACTTGACCGTGCCGTCGCCCGCAGGGGGCTTGGGCGCGTCGAAGACGCCGCTCGGGCCGCTCGGCTTGGCGGTCCCGCTCGTGCTGCCCGTGGTCGGCGGCGCGGTCGCGGCCGGCGTGGCAGCCGGCGGCACCGCGCTTGGCGGCACCGCGGTGGACGGAGTTGCGGTGGACGGAGTTGCGGTCGAGGGTGCGGTGATCGGCGGTGCCGCGACCGGGGGAGGCGTGACCGGCTGGGGTGTCTTCACGGCCGGTTGCTGAGCGCTCGGCTGCTGCGTGCTCGGCTGCTGCCCGGCCGGGGACGGCGTCGACGTGGGACTCGGCGTCGACGCCGGGCTCGGCGGCGGCGTGACGCTCGGGGTGTTGATCGTCGGCTTGGGTGCCGGTGGTGGGGTGGACGACGAGGTGGGCGGGGCTTTGGTGATGGTGCCGTCGGCGGCGGGTGCCTTGGGTGCGTCGAAGGTGCCCTTGCCGGGGCCGCCGGTGAACTTGCTCGACCGGTCGGTGCCGCCCGCCGCGCCGGGTGCCGCGCCGCCCATGGGGCCGCCCGCCATCGGGGCTCCGCCCACGGGCGGGGTGACGGTCGGGGGCGTTCCCGCAGTCGGCTTCGGCGTCGTCGGCGGGGCGGTGGCCGTGGTCGACGGCGTGGAGGTCGTGGGCGTGCCGGGTGTGCTGCCGGGAGCGCCGGTGCTCGGGACGCCGCCACCCTGGGCCCCACCGCCCGGGGTGCCGACGCTCGGGATGCTCGGGGTGATCGGGGTGTTGATCGTCGGCTTGGGTGCCGGTGGTGGGGTGGACGACGAGGTGGGCGGGGCTTTGGTGATGGTGCCGTCGGCGGCGGGTGCCTTGGGTGCGTCGAAGGTGCCCTTGCCGGGGCCGCCGGTGAACTTGCTCGACCGGTCGGTGCCGCCCGCCGCGCCGGGTGCCGCGCCGCCCATGGGGCCGCCCGCCATCGGGGCTCCGCCCACGGGCGGGGTGACGGTCGAGGGCGCGCCACCGAGAGCGGCGGTGATCTTCGACGCCGCCGTGCCCGCGCCGGGCTGCGTGGTCACGCCGGTGACCGGGGCCGCCCCCGGCGTCGGGCCGCCCTTGGCGGTGGGGCCTGCTCCGGACGCGCCGGGCACACCCGTCACCGGGCTGACGCCGGGACCACCGGTCGAACCCTTCGAACCACCCGGCGTGGCACCGGGGGCACCGGGCACACCGGCGATGGGACCGACACCGGGTCCGCCGGCGGTCCCGCGCGTCCCGCCGGGGGTGGTGCCGGTGGCGCCGGGGACGTTCGTGATGGGTCCGACGGACGCCCCGCCGGCGGTCTTGCCGCCGCCGGGCGCGTTGACACCGGTGGCGCCGGGCACGTTGGCGATGGGCCCGACCGACGCCCCGCCCTTGGGTCCGCGAGTGCCGCCGGGGGTGGTGCCGGTGGCGCCGGGCACGTTCGTGATGGGTCCGACGGACGTCCCACCGGCGGTTTTGCCGCCGCCGGGCGCGTTCGGCCCGGTGGCGCCGGGCACGTTCGTGATCGGTCCGACCGATGCCCCGCCGGTGGTCTTCCCGCCGCCGGGCACGTTCGGCCCGGTGGCACCGGGGATGTTCTTGATGGGTCCGACGGACGCCCCGCCGGCGGTCTTCCCGCCGCCGGGCGCGTTGGGGCCGGCGGCTCCCGGCACGTTCGTGATCGGCCCGACCGATGCCCCGCCGGCGGTTTTGCCGCCACCGGGCACGTTCGGACCGGCAGCCCCGGGAACGTTCTTCACCGGGCTGACCGACGGCCCGCCGGCCGTCTTGCCGCCACCGGGCCCGTTGGGCCCGGACGCGCCCGGCTGGTTGTTGACCGGCGAGACCTGCGGCCCGCCGGGCCCCTTCGTCCCGAGCGGACCGGTGCCGGGCGACCCCGGCTGCCGCTGGGCGTTCGAGTTCGGGTCGATCGCCTTGAACTGGTCGCGGCTGAACTGGTCGTTCTGCACGTGGGTCTGCGCGGTCGCCTTCAGGCCCGACTGCACGTTGCCCATCGCGGTCGACGCGTTGTTCGCCTGCGCGACCGACGCGTCGTTGGAGTTGTTCAGGGCGGGAACGGCGACGATGCCGATGGGACCGAGGGCGTTCGGTCCCAGCTTGAGCCCCGTGAGGCCGCTGGAGATGGCGGCGAGGCGGGCCTGGAAGTCACCGGCCTTGCGCTGGAGCCCCTCCATGGAGGAGGAGTTCATGCCGAAGCCGGAACCCCCGGTCGGCCCACCGGCCGGGGGTGGCGGGGCGGACGGCGGCGGCGAGGACGGGCTCCCCGAGGGGTTGCCCGGGGAACTGGGGTCTGCGCCGCCACCGCGTGCCATGGATGCTTCTCCGCGCTCTTGGACCGTGACCGGGCTCTCGTGGACACCGGACCTCGTGGGCCGGTGGGCACGAGGCCTCAGGTGGTGACCGAGTTGCTGCCGTTCGTGCCGCCGCTGTTCTGGGAGTACTTCTCCTGGTAGGCGTCGTAGCTGGACTTCGCGGCCTCACCGGCCGACTTCGCGTCGTCCGCCGCCTTCTCGACCGCGGCGCCGGCCTGCTCGGCCTTCTTCGACGCTTCCTCCGCGGCCTTGATGTCGGCGTCGTCGCCCGACGCGAACGCCTTGGCGTTGGCCTCGGCGGCCGCCGCGTTGGCCGCCGCGAAGTCCACGTTGGCCTGCTCGTACGTGGCGTTCGCCGCTTTCGCCGCGTCGTTCTTCGACGACATGTCGGTCTCGGCGGACGTGCGGCCGGGGTCGTCCGGGCCCGGGTTGTTCTTCTTGTACTCCTCGTACGCGGCCTTCGCGGCCTCGTCCGACGGCTTCGCCGCGTTCAACGCGTCGTTGCTGGCCTTCGCGGCGTCGGCGACGTCGCGGCTCTCCTTCGCGGCGGCCTCGGCGGCCTTCGCGGCGTCCGAGCGGGCCGCGTCGGCCTCGGTCTTGGCCGACTCGTACTTCGCCATCGCGGCGTCGTACCCGGCCTGGTCGCCGCGCGCGGCGGCGGCGTTGGCCTCGTCGATGGCCGAACCGACCTTGTCGTTCGCGGCGGCGGCCTTCTCCGAGGCGGTGTTCAGCGCCTCGTTGGCCTTCTTGGCCTCCTCGGCGGCCTTGGTCTCCGCAGCCTTGGCCTCTTCGTACTTCTTGTTGGCCTCTTCGGCCTTGTTGTTGGCCTCGGTGACCTTGTCGTCCTGCACGTCCTTGGCGAGCGCCTTGTCGATCTCGCGGTCGACGCCCTTCTGCGCCTTCCACGACTCGTAGCCGACCTCGGCGACGTCGGCGATGTTCTCGAACCGGTTCCAGCCCTTGCCGACCTTCTCGGTGATCTCGTCGAGGTTCTTGATCCGGCCCATCTGGCGCGTGAGCGCGGCGGTCAGGCGGGCGATGCGGGACGCGATGTTCACGCCGAGCGCCACGGCCTTGCCGACCGCGAAGCCGATGTAGGCGGCGATCGACGCGCCGAACGTGATGATCGCGGTGGCGGCGGCGATCAGCGCGCCCGCCAGCAGCGACCCGAGCAGCTGGGCGATCAGGTCGCGCACGATGTCGCGCAGCACCGACACCAGCACGCCGCAGATCGCGACGATCTTCGCCTTCTGCTCGACCGCGTTGGCCAGCGCGTCCAGCTCCTGGCCCATGCTGTCCATGTTGGTCTTGAACGCCTCGGACGACGAGCCGGACCACCCGTCGAACGTGGCCAGCCCGCTGCGGTGGTCCTCGGCCAGCACCCGGATCTCGGCGGCCTGCGCCTTCGTCGCCTCGACGTTGGCGTTGATCTCCTCGGGGTCGCCCATGAGCTGGTCGAGCGGCTCCTTGAGGAAGCTCACGTGCTCGATCAGCCAGCCGATGCCCGCGCCGAGGATCGTGCCGAAGGGGTCGACGGCGAGCATCGCCATCGACGACGCCGTGCCGATCGCGGCGAAGGTGATGTCGAGCGCCTTCTCCGTCTCGGTCTCGGCGTCCTTGCCGATGCTCGTGATCATCTCGTCCCAGGCCGAGATGAACAGCGACCCCTTGAACTTGTTCTCCTCGGTGATCTCCATCCCCGGGGGCGAGGCGATGGGGGTTTCAGGCATGGTTCAGACCTTCCTCGTCACCAGGGCTGGTTCTCGTCGTCGTCGTCCACGGGCGCCCTGCGGGCCGGGCGCGCGGGCATCTGCATCTGCCGGGACGCGTACGGCGGCGTCGCGCGGGCGGGCTCCGGTTCCGGTTCGGGGTCCGGCTCGGCGTAGTCGCGTTCGTCCACCTGCGACTGGTCGTCGTCCGGGATCGAGTCGCTGACCATGCGCATGGCCTCGGTGCCCTCGCCCAGCGGCTCGAACGCCTCCATCACCTTCTGCGCGGCCTGCTTCTGCGCGGTGCGGGCGGTCTGGAGGATGACCGCGGTCAGGCGGGCGGCCCCCAGTTCGACGGCGCGGTGCCCCAGCTGGAGGTTGAGCAGGCCCCCGTTCGGACCGACCGTGACGGTCACCGAGCCGTCCTGGCTGGTGGCCGTGGCCTGGGAGTTCTCGAAGTTCTCCTGAAGGTCCGCCGACTTGCGCTGAAGGTCGGCCAGCTTTGCCTCGAAGTTGTCGAGCCACTGCTGGGGGTCCAAGGTCGTCCTCCTGGGGTGGATACCGGTGCAGCCTGGAGTGCACCTCCACCCGCCAACGCGCGCCCAACGCGTCACCAACGGGCTAACCGGGCGATGACGCTGCGGAACGCCGTATGCGAGGCGAAGGCCGGGACCCCGCCGTTGGCCCCGACCTCCACCAGGGGTTACGGGGGAGCGCGGGCGGTGGTTCAGCAATTTACCCTGCGTGACGGAGTGCGACGCGCGGAACACGGGGGATCACGCCGAGTGGCGGTGTCGCCCGGTCGCACCAACGATTAGGTCACGGCGGGCCGGTAGGTGCGCGGGCGTCATTACCACGGGGTACGGTTCGCCACTCGGAACCCGACATGGCCGTCGGGATTGGTCTGCTCACTGAGCAGGGAGGGAGACGAGCTGTGCGTCGTCGTATGCGTGGCCTAGCGGTGGCCGCGGTCGCGTTGACCAGCGTTCTGTCGATGGCCGCGTGCGCCAAGGACACCGGTGGCAACACCGGCGGGTCCGGGTCGACCAACACCGCCGAGGGCTGCAAGCTGGCCGACAAGCCGGCCGCCGCCTCGGCGACCTCCAGCGCGTCCAACGCCGGCGAGAAGATCGACGGCAGTGCCCTGAAGGTGGGTCTGGCCTACGACATCGGCGGCCGGGGCGACGCGTCGTTCAACGACTCCGCCGCGGCGGGCCTGGACAAGGCCAAGGCCGACTACGGCATCAAGCCGGAGAACGTCAAGGAGCTGACCGCCGCCCCGAACGAGGCGGAGGACGCCAAGCAGACCCGGCTGCGCCAGCTCGCCAGTGAGGGCTTCAGCCCGATCATCGGCGTCGGCTTCGCGTACGCCGAATCGCTGAAGGTCGTGGCGCCGGAGTTCCCGAACGTCAAGTTCGCGATCGTGGACGGCGCCGTCGAGGGCGCGGCCAACGTGACGCCGCTGGTGTTCGCCGAGGAGCAGGGTTCCTTCCTGGCCGGCGTCATCGCCGCCTACCAGTCCAAGTCCTGCCACGTCGGCTTCGTGGGCGGCGTGGAGATCCCGCTGATCCAGAAGTTCCAGGCGGGCTTCGAGCAGGGCGCCAAGGCCGCCGCGCCGGACATCAAGATCGAGGAGAAGTACCTCACCCCGGCCGGTGACTTCACCGGTTTCCAGGACCCGACCAAGGGTCAGGAGGCCGCGACCGGCCAGATCGAGGCCGGCGCCGACGTGCTGTACCACGCGGCCGGCGCGTCCGGCAAGGGCGTGTTCTCCGCCGCCAAGACGGCCAACGTCAAGGCCATCGGCGTCGACTCCGACCAGTACAACCAGACCACCGTCGCGGAGTCCAAGGACGTGATCGTCTCGTCCATGCTCAAGCGCGTCGACGTCGCGGTGTACGACTTCGTGGGCGCGGTCGCCAAGAACGACCTGGCGAGCCTGCCGAAGGTGTTCGACCTGAAGGTCGACGGCGTCGGCTACTCCACCTCCGGCGGCAAGATCGACGCGGCGCTCCAGGAGGTCCTGGAGGGCTACAAGGCCCAGATCATCGAGGGCAAGATCGCGGTCAAGTCCACGCCCTGACCCATCCGGCCTCCGGCGCACCGGGCCCTGCGAGCACCCTCGCAGGGCTCGGTGCGTGGTTAGCCCCGGCGCAGCCGGAGAACTGACGGAGCTTCCATGAGCACTACCACCCCTGCCGTCGTCCTGTCGGGCATCACCAAGCGCTTCCCCGGTGTCGTCGCCAACAGCGACGTCCACCTGAGCGTGCAGGCCGGCGAGGTGCACGCCCTGTGCGGTGAGAACGGCGCGGGCAAGTCCACCCTGATGAAGATCCTCTACGGGATGCAGCAGCCCGACGAGGGCACCATCGAGGTGGCCGGCGAACAGGTCCGGTTCCGCACCCCGGCCGACGCCATCAAGGCGGGCATCGGCATGGTGCACCAGCACTTCATGCTGGCCGACAACCTGACCGTGCAGGAGAACGTTGTGCTCGGCGCGGAGTCCCTGCACGGCATCGGCGGCAAGGCGCGCAAGCGCATCCAGGAGCTGGCGAAGGCCACCGGCCTGGTCGTGGACCCCGGCGTCCTGGTCGAGCGGCTCGGCGTGGCCGACCGGCAGCGCGTGGAGATCCTCAAGGTCCTCTACCGGGGCGCCAAGGTGATCATCCTCGACGAGCCGACCGCCGTGCTCGTGCCCCAGGAGGTGGACGAGCTGTTCGCCACCCTGCGCGGGATGCGGGAGCAGGGCTTCACGTTCCTGTTCATCTCGCACAAGCTCGACGAGGTCCGCGCCATCGCCGACTCCGTCACGGTGCTCCGCCGCGGCACGACCGTCGGCACCGCCGACCCGAAGACCGTCAGCTCCCGCCAGCTCGCCGAGATGATGGTCGGCAGCGAGCTGCCCAGCCCCGAGACGCGCGAGTCCACCGTGACCGACCGCGTCGTGCTGAAGGTCGAGGACCTCGGCCTGGTCGCCGAGGAGGGCACCCGCCCCGTCCTCGACGGCATCGACCTGGAGGTGCGGGCCGGCGAGGTCGTCGGCATCGCCGGCGTCGAGGGCAACGGGCAGACCGAGCTGGTCGAGACGATCATGGGCATCCGCCGGGCGCACCACGGCCGCGTGCTGCTGGGCGACCGCGACCTGACCCGGGCGAGCACCCTCCAGCGCCGCGAGGCCGGCATCGGCTACATCCCCGAGGACCGCCACCGCCAGGGCCTGCTGCTGGAGCAGCCGCTGTGGGCCAACCGCATCCTCGGCCACCAGACCCGCCGGCCCGTCGCCAAGGGCCAGTGGCTCGACCTCGCCGGGGCCAAGGAGGACACCCGGCGGATCGTCGAGGAGTTCGACGTGCGCACGCCCGGCATCGACGTGGCGGCCGCCGCCCTGTCGGGCGGCAACCAGCAGAAGCTCGTGGTGGGCCGCGAGCTGTCCGGCGACCCGGTGCTGCTCATCGCGTCCCACCCGACCCGGGGCGTGGACGTCGGCGCGCAGGCCCTGATCTGGGACGAGATCAAGAACGCCCGCGCGCGCGGCCTCGCCGTGCTGCTGATCTCGGCCGACCTGGACGAGTTGATCGGGCTGTCCGACACCATCCGGGTGATGCTGCGCGGCCGGCTCGTGGCCGACGCCGACCCGGCCGCGGTGACCCCCGAGGACCTCGGCAGCGCGATGACCGGTGCGGGCACGGGCGCCACCGCGGCCCGGCCCGGTGCGGAAGTGGAAGGCGAGTAATGGGAATCTTGCGCGGCAAACTGCTGCCGCCGGTGCTGGCGATCCTGTTCTCCGCCCTGCTGTGCGGCATCGCGCTGGTCGTGTCCGGCGCGAACCCGCTGCGGGCGTTCGGGGTCATGGTGTCGCAGGTCGGCCAGGGCACCACGGCCGTCGACATCGTCAACAGCACCGGGACGTACTACATCGCGGCGCTCGCCGTCGCGATCGGGTTCCAGATGAACCTGTTCAACATCGGCGTCGAGGGCCAGTACCGCGTCGCGGCCGTCGTCGCCGCGGTCGTCGGCGGCTCGATCGCGCTGCCGCCCGGCATCCACGCCCTGGTGATCATCCTGACCGCCGCCGTCGCCGGCGCCCTGTGGGCCGCCGTCCCGGCGATCCTCAAGGTGACCCGGGGCGTCAACGAGGTCATCTCCACGATCATGATGAACGGCCTCGCGCTGGGCCTCGCGGCCTACCTCATCGGCTCCGACGTGTTCGGCGAGCTGCGCGGCAACAACATCCGCACCCCGGAGATCCCGGAGAGCGGCTGGGTGCCCGGCATCTCCCTCGGCTCGTCCGGCACCGTGTTCGGCCTGGTCTTCCTGGCCGCGGCGCTGGGCATCGGCTACTGGGTGATGATGAACCGCACCCGGTTCGGCTTCGAGCTGCGCGCCTCCGGCCAGTCCTCCACGGCCGCCGCCGCGGGCGGTGTGAACGCCAAGAAGATGGTCCTGATCGCCATGCTGCTCTCCGGCGCGATCGCGGGCCTGGTCTCGATGCCCGAGATCCTCGGCCGTGACCACACGTACAACCTGAACTTCCCCGCCGGCCTGGGCTTCTCGGGCATCGCCATCGCGCTGCTCGGCCGCAACCACCCCGGTGGCATCGCGTTCGGTGCGCTGCTGTGGGCGTTCCTGGACAAGTCCGGCCTGGCCCTGGACAACGTCGGCGTGCCCCGCGAGATCGTGACGATCATGCAGGGCGCGATCGTCCTCTCCGTCGTCGTCGCCTACGAGGTGGTGCGGCGGTTCGAACTGGCCGCGCAGCAGCGCCAGGTCGGCAAGCAGCTCGGAACGGTGGGTGCGGCGTGAGTACTTCCCTGATGAACCCCTCCGAGGCGCCCACCACGGTGCCGCCGCCCCGCAAGTCCCGGCGCATCCCCGGCTGGGCGGTCGGCGCGCTCGGCGTGGCCGGGGCCGTGGTGCTCCTCTCGACCACGTCCTACCTGACCGGCGTGCCCCAGCTCACCTCCACCGGCACCATCCAGACCGCCGTCCGCCTCGCGCTCCCGATCCTCCTCGCCGCCCTCGGCGGCCTGTGGGCGGAACGCGCGGGCGTCGTGAACATCGGCCTCGAAGGCATGATGATCATGGGCACCTGGGGCGCCGCGTGGGCGGGCTACCAGTGGGGCCCCTGGGCGGCCCTCGTCTCGGCGGCCGTGTTCGGCGCGCTGGGCGGCCTCCTGCACGCCCTCGCCACGGTCACGTTCGGCGTGAACCACATCGTCTCCGGCGTGGCCATCAACCTCCTGGGCGCGGGCCTCACGAAGTACCTCTCCACCCTGATCTTCTTCCCCCTGTCGAACAACCCGCGCGAGTCCCCGGCGGTGCCCAAGTTCGACACCTACTCGGCGCCGGGCGTCTCCGACTGGCTCGCCGACCTCGAAGCGCAGCAGCGCGTCGGCATCTCCGACGTGGCCGGGATCGTCCGCGGCCTGATCACCGGCGTCTCGCCGCTGACCATGCTCGCCATCGCCCTGGTCGTCGGCAGCTACCTGCTGCTGTGGAAGACCCGCTTCGGCCTCCGCGTGCGCTCGTGCGGCGAGAACCCGGTCGCCGCCGAGTCCCTGGGCGTCAACGTCTACCTGCACAAGTACGTCGCCGTCATCGCCTCCGGCGCCCTCGCGGGCATCGGCGGCGCGGCCCTCGTCCTCAACCCGGGCCAACCGGGCTACCTGGAGGGGCAGACCAACGGTCGCGGCTTCATCGGCCTCGCCGCGCTGATCTTCGGCAACTGGCGGCCCGGCGGCCTCCTCGGCGGCGCGGCCCTGTTCGGCTACGCCGACGGCCTCCAGCTCCGCTCCGGCGGCAAGACGTTCCTCGCCCTCGTCTACGGCGCGGTCCTGCTGCTCGCGGCCATCGTCGTCTGGCAGCTCGTCCGCCGCCGCTGGTTCGCCGCGGCCGCGGGCATCGTCGCCGCGGGCGCCCTCTACGCCGTGTACTACACCGTCGACGAGGTGCCGTCCGAGCTGACCACCTACGCCCCGCACGTGGTGACCCTGGTCGTCCTGGCGGCGGCCTCCCAACGCCTGCGGATGCCCGCGGCCGACGGCGTGGTGTACCGCCGTGGGTGACGTCGACTGGGAGGCGCTCCGCGCCAGGGCGGTCGAGGCCGCCCACGCCGCCTACTGCCCCTACTCGAACCTCCAGGTGGGCGCCGCGGCCGTCTGCGACGACGGCCGCGTCATCACCGGCTGCAACGTGGAGAACGCCGCCTACGGCGTCGGGCTCTGCGCCGAGTGCACCCTCGCGGGCCAGCTCTTCCTCACCGGCGGCGGCAAGCTGGTCGCCCTGGCCTGCCGCAGCGGAGCGGGCGACCTGCTCATGCCCTGCGGCCGGTGCCGCCAGGTGCTCTACGAGCTGGGCGGGCCCACCTGCCTGATCGACACCCCGTCCGGCATCAAGCCGATGAGCGAGGTCCTGCCCGACGCCTTCGGACCCGGAGACCTGCCGTGAACCACACCGCCGTGGACGTCATCAGGGCCAAGCGCGACGGCGGGGCCCTCTCCGACGAGCAGATCGACTGGGTGGTCGACGCCTACACCGAGGGCCTCGTGGCGGACGAGCAGATGTCCGCCCTGGCCATGGCCATCCTGCTGAACGGCATGACCGCGCGGGAAACCGCCCGCTGGACCCGCGCGATGGTGGACTCGGGCGAACGGCTGCACCTCGACGTCGGCCGCCCCACCGTCGACAAGCACTCCACCGGCGGCGTGGGCGACAAGATCACCCTGCCCCTGGCCCCGCTGGTGGCGGCCTGCGGCGCGGCGGTGCCCCAGCTCTCCGGGCGGGGCCTGGGCCACACCGGCGGCACGCTGGACAAGCTGGAGTCCATCCCCGGCTGGCGGGCGCGGCTCTCCGTGGACGAGGTCCGGGCGCAGCTCCGCTCGGTGGGGGCCGTCATCTGCGCGACGACCGAGGGCCTGGCCCCGGCGGACCGGAAGCTCTACGCCCTCCGCGACGTCACCGGCACCGTCGAGGCGATCCCCCTGATCGCCTCCTCGATCATGTCGAAGAAGATCGCGGAAGGCGCCGAGGCGCTGGTCCTGGACGTCAAGGTCGGCTCGGGCGCGTTCATGAAGTCCGAGGAGCAGGCCCGCGCCCTGGCGGCGGCCCTGGTCTCCATCGGCGTGGACCACGGCCTGGCCGTCTCCGCCCTGCTGACCGACATGTCCACCCCCCTCGGCCGGGCGGTCGGCAACGCGGTGGAGGTGGAGGAGTCCGTGGACGTCCTCAAGGGCGGGGGCCCGCAGGACGTGGTCGACCTGACGGTCGCCCTGGCCCGGGAGATGCTGTCGCGAGCGGGCATCACCGCCGACCCGGCAGCCGTCCTGGCCTCGGGCGAGGCCTACGAGACCTGGGCGCGCATGATCCGCGCGCAGGGCGGCGACCCGGAGGCCGCCCTGCCCCGCGGCGGGCACCGGCACGTGGTGACCGCCGCCGCCGACGGCTACCTGACCAGGCAGGACGCCTACGCGATCGGCGTGGCGGCGTGGCGCCTGGGCGCGGGCCGGGCCCGCAAGGAGGACCCGGTGCAGGCGGGAGCGGGCATCCTCTGCCTGGCCAAACCGGGCGAGCGGCTCGTCGAGGGCCAGCCCCTCCTGGAGCTGTACACCGACACCCCCGAGGCCATCCCGGCAGCCCTGGCCACGCTCGCGGACGCCCACGGCGTCGGCGACGAACCGCCGCCCTCGACCCCACTGGTCATCGACACCATCAGGGGCTGAGCACAGCTCGCGATCGCGGCCCTCGCACGGGTCCTGCCCGCGCGAGGGCCGCGATCGCGAGATCCCCCGGGCACGACGGAGCAGGGGCCCCTGGCGGGACCCCTGCGAAGCGCGATCCGCCGGCGGTCAGCCGACCTGCCGACCGTCAGGCGCCCTCGGCCGTGAGGTCGTCGTCGTCCCGCACGTCGGACTTGGGCCCGTTCTTCCGGGTCCGCCGCTGCGGCCGGGGCAGCGCGGTGGGGGGCGGCGGCGGGGTGGGCGAACCGCCACCCAGGATCAGCTCGGCGAACGTGGCCATGGCCTCGTCCAGCTGACCGCCGATCCGCTGCTCCGACTCCTGGTTGCTCCGCCGCACCAGCGACGCCAGCGAGTCCGCGTCGGGCCGCGAGGACAGCGTGCCCTCGACCTTGGCGATGCCCTGCTCCACGACGCCGGACAGCTCGCCCAACCGCGCCGCGAAGTCGTCCTCCACGGAGTCGAGCCGCGTGGTCATGGTGTCCAACCGCGAGGTGACCTGCTCCAGGCGCTGCGCCAGCGCCTCCAGCCGGTCCGTCGCGTCGACCTGGTCGCGCGTCTCGTCCAGGGCCGCGTGCAGCGCCTCGCGCGCCTCGTCGAGCTTGCCGGTCACGGTGCTCCGCGTGTCGGCCAGCGACGAGTGCAGCGAGTCGCGCGTCTCGGTGAGCGAGGAGTGCAGCCCGTCCCGGGTGCTGTTGATGTTGTCGCGCGTCTCGTCGATGCGGCCGTGGAGCGCGTTCGTCGAGTCGGTGAGCGACCGCTGGAGCGCCTCGCGGGTGCCGTCGAGGTGCTCGTGCACGCCCTCGTCGACCTCGTCCAGGCGACCGCGCAGCGCGACCTCCAGGGCCTCGATGCGCTCGCGCAGCGGCGCGACGATCGCGTTCGGGAGCTGGTCGACCTTGGTGTCCTGCTTGTCCAGGTGCAGGTCGAGGTCGTCGATCCGCTTGTGGATGTGGGAGAGCTTGTCCTCCAGGCCGTCCATGCGGCCCGCGACGCCCTCGAACCGACCGGCCACCCCGTCCAGTCGGCCGTCGAGCTGCGCGAACGGCTTGGCCAGCTTGTCGACGAGGCCGTCGACGGCACGACCGATGCCCTGGACGGCGTTGTCCTGTGCCTCCAACCTGGCGAGCGCCTCGTCCAGCCGCTCGGCCAGCACGCTGACCTCGGTCCGGTCGGGCAGCTCGGACAGGCGCTTGCGAACGGAACCCAGCGACTCGAGCGGGGACATCCGTGCGTGGATCTCGTCCAGTGCGTCGAAGATCTGCTGCTGCTCGCTCTCACGGATCTCCGCGGCGCGCGTGAGCATGTTGCGCATCCGATCGAAGGACATCGTGGAGTTGTTGTTCTCGTTCACGGCTCGGGTGCCTTCGTCCAGGGGAGGGGAGACCTCCGGGAGCCTAACCAGGTTGGGGCTCGAAGCTGTACCAGCCCCCGACGGGGACCGCCCGCATCAGCCTTCCGTGTAGTCCGTTCGAGTTACCGGGGTCGACCCTACCCGAAAGTAACCGCCAGACCGCGCCTGACTGCGTCGCGTGAGCATCCGCCGTGCGAGTGACTAAAGCCGAGGTCGAGGTAGCGGAAAGTTCTGCATCACGACTGCACAACAACCAAACGAACCTGATCGAGTGGTTCTGCACACACCCGTCCGAGGTAAGGGCGTGATCATACCGGAACAAGATCATCGCACGCGGCAAGCGGGACGACGTGTCGCGCGGCCGACCCGTATACGGTGACGACCATGCCGACCCCGCTTAACCTGGAGGCCCTCCGCAGCGCGCCGAAGGTGCTGCTGCACGACCACCTCGACGGTGGCCTCCGACCCCAGACGGTGATCGAACTCGCCGACGCCTGCGGCCACCAGGGCCTGCCCACGACCGACCCGGTCGCGCTGGGCGAGTGGTTCCGCGACAACGCCAACTCCGGCTCGCTGGTCCGCTACCTGGAGGGCTTCGCCCACACCTGCGGGGTCATGCAGGACGAGGAGGCGCTGGTCCGCGTCGCCGCGGAGGCCGTGGAGGACCTCGCCGCCGACGGCGTCGTCTACGCCGAGATCCGGTACGCGCCCGAGCTGTTCACCGACAAGGGCCTCTCCCTCGAACAGGCCGTCGAGGCGGTCCAGGAGGGCTTCCGCAAGGGCGAGGAGGCCGCCGGCCGCACGATCCGCGTCGGCACCCTGCTCTGCGCGATGCGCCAGAACGACGGCTGGCAGCGCATCGCCGACCTGGTCGTCCGCTACCGGGAGGCGGGGGTCGTCGGCTTCGACATCGCGGGCCCCGAGGCCGGGTTCCCGGCGAGCCGCGAGCTGTCCGCCTTCGAGTACCTGCGGCAGCAGAGCGCGCACTTCACCATCCACGCCGCCGAGGCCGCGGGCGTCGAGTCGGCCTGGGAGGCCGTGCAGCTCGCGGGCGCCGAACGGCTCGGGCACGGCGTGCGCCTGGCCGAGGACGTCCGGGGCGACGAGCTCGGCCCGCTGGCCGCCTACGTGCGGGACCGGCGCATCGCGCTGGAGATGTGCCCCACGTCGAACGTGCACACCGGCGCCGTGGCGTCCCTCGCCGAGCACCCGATCAAGCGGATGCACGAACTCGGCTTCCGGGTCACCGTGAACACCGACAACCGCCTGATGAGCCAGGTGTCGCTGAGCGGCGAGCTCGCCACCGCGGTCGAGCACTTCGGCTTCGGCTGGGAGGACGTGCGCGCGTTCACCACGAACGCCGCGAAGGCCGCGTTCATCACGCACGAGGAGCGCGGGGCGCTGATCCGGAACGTGATCAACCCGGCGTTCGACGAACTGGGCGGGTGAGCGAAGGGGGGCGGCCCCGCGAGGCCGCCCCCCTTCCCACCGCCTGGTGGGCACTGCCTAGTGGACCTTCAACCGGTCCTCGAACTGCGCCACGAGCGCGCGCCACGCCGTCACCTCGTCGTCGAACGGCGCACTGGGCGCCAGCCGCGTCGGGTCGGGCTTGAGCACGTAGTTGACCAGCCACCCCAGCCGCTCGGACCCGTTGAGCGCCACCTTCACGGTGTCGTCGTGGGCCCACTCGCCGGCGTCCTCCAGCAGCTCCACGACCAGGTCGAGCTGCGTCGGGTCCACCGCGTCCGGGCCGTCGGCGATGTCCTCGTCCAGGCCGGTGAGCACGTAGACGTTGTCCGGGTCGACCTCGACGTCCAGGTCACCGCCCGTCGCCTTGGTGACCAGCTCGCCCCAGGTCGACACCTCGTTCATGTCGTTGTCGTCGGCCTCGACGATGAACCGGGCCAGCGCGCGCGGCGAGCCGAACACGTCGATCTTGCCCTTGCGGCCCAGGAACACCGGCTGGTCGTCCAGGTAGCAGCGCAGCGTGTAGTACTCGCCCGCCCCGGCGATGATCTTGATCGGGTCGATGCCGACCTCGCCCCAGAAGCCGACCGACTCCTCGTCGGAGTCCTCGTCGTCCTCCTCCGACCCGGCGGCGGCGGCGTTGGCCTCCTCGAACGCGGCCAACTCCTCCCGCGTGGTCTTCAGCGTCGTCTCGTCCACGTCGGGCGTCGTCACGACCTCGTCGATCGCGTCGAGCACCTCGTCCCACTTGTCGGAGACGACCTGGGCGATCTCGGTCCACAGCGCCTGGCCCTCGCGACCGGTGAACGGCAGCGTGCCCTGCGGCAGCAGCGAGAAGCCCTCCGCCGAGTCCAGGATCTCGTGCACCTTCTCCAGGTCGCACACGTCCGCCAGCGAGCGCACGATCGAGATCACGTCGGCCAGCTCGCCGATGACCCAGGTGTCGGGCTCCTCGGCGACCAGTTCCGGCACGCCCACCAGGTCGAACTGGTGGTTGTCGTCCGGCGACAGCTCACCGACCGTCAGCGCGGGCACCACGTGCCACGCCGGGTGGTCGACCAGGTCGTGCTCCTCGGCCGTGCGCACGAACGCCGCCAGGTGCGCGGCGTCGGGAAAGACGTACAGGTCCTCCTCGTGGCCGAGGAACGCTTCCCACTCCTCGCCCTCTTCCCGCCAGCGGGGAGCCCACAGGGTGACGACATCACCCTGGGTGAGTCCCAGCTCGATCGGGACGATGTCCTGTGCCATCCGACCTCCCGGTCACGCCATGCCCCTTTGCGATGCGGGGCAAGAGTACGGGGTCGATCACCCACTACTGCCGTTGACCACGGAAAGGGTCGGCGAAGTAGTCGTCGTCATCGACTTCCCCGGGGTCGCGGAGGTGACGCGCGGGAGGCGAAGGCCGAGGTCGGCGGGAGAACGGGCCGTGCGCGACCGGGCCCGGCGGGACCGGCCCCGGAGCTGCGGGGCCCGAAGCCGCGGGAGCCGCCGCCGCGGGAACCGCGGCGGCGGGTGGCCGGGCCGCCAGGGCGAACGGTGGCGGCCCGGCGAACGCCTCCACCGCCATCGCCACGCCGTCACCCAGCGACTTCGCCAGCTCGTCGTAGCTCCGCTGCACCGCCACCCCGGTGGCCAGCGCCGCCGTCTCCACGACCAGCGCGCCCACCGCCTGCGGCCCCCGCGCCAACGCCGCCGGGTGCAGGTCGAGCGCCACCAGTTCGCCGCCGGCCGTCGCCGTCACGCGGGCCAGGCCCGACGGGTGCTCCGCGCTGCCGGTCGTCCGCGCCAGCACGCGGGTCAGGGCCTCGGCGGCGGCGAGCTTCTCCTCCGCGCTCACCGCGCACCCCTCGGGAAGCCGAAGTCCTCGTCCGGACCGCGCTCGAACCCGATCTCCGCCAACGCGGCCACCGCCTCCGGCTCGACGACCCGCTCCAACGACCGGTGCGCCCGGTCCGCCGCGTCCCGCGCCGCCCGCCGCGACACCCGCAGGATCTCGTCGGCCAGCGCCCTCGGCCCCATGCGCAGCGCCGCCGGCGACACCCGCACCTCGCGCGGCGGTCCTCCCGGGACCGCCACCACGGTGACCGCGCCGTCCGGCGACGACGCCCGGCCGAGCACCGGCCCCGTGCGCGCCACGTGCTCGGCGGCCCGCCGCCCCGCCTCGGCGACCCGCCGGGCCGCCCTCTCCACCTCGTCCACGTCGTCAGCCCGTCGGTCGGTAGAAGCCGTAGAAGGACATGCCGCTGTTGCTCGTGCGGATCGCGCCGACCTGCACCGGGTCGCCCGCCTCCACCAGCTGCCCGTTGCCGATCACCATGGCCACGTGCCCGTCCCACACCACCAGGTCGCCGGGCAGCAGCTGGTCGGCCGGCACGGACGCGCCCATCGCCTGCGAGGACGCGGGGCGCGGGAGGTCGAACCCGGCGCCCGCGTACGCCCACTGCGTCAGGCCGCTGCAGTCGGTTCCCTGCGGCGGGTTCGCGCCGCCCCACACGTACGGGGTGCCCAGCGCCGACAACGCGTTGCGCACGGCTTGCGCGGCGACCTCGTTGGGCGCCTCGGCGGAGCTGCCGTCCGGCAGGTTCACGCCCACACCGCTCCCCGGCTGGGGCGGGATGGCCACCGGCAGCCGCGGACCACTGCCGCCGCCACCGCCCGACCCGCCGCCCGACCCGCCGCCCGACCCGCCGCCGCCACCGGACCCGCCACCGGCCCCCGACCCGCTCCCGGAGCCCGACCCGTTCCCGCTCCCGTTGCCGGAGCCGCCCCCGCCGTCGTCGACCGACGACACGGACGTGGTGCCGCCCTCGGCGCCCAGCGGGGCCCCGAGCCCGGCGAAGTCCGGCTGCCGGAGCCCTTGCAGCAGGGCGACGACCGCGGTCAGCTCGCCGCGGACCCGCTCCAGCTCCCGCCCGGTCTTCCCCTCGTACTCCCGGGCCTTGGCCGTCACCTCGGCCGCGACCGCGAGCACCGCGCCGATCCCGCCCAGCGCCGACGCCGCCGCGGCGGCCGCGAGCCGGGGCCAGGCCCACCCGGTGAACTCGTCGATCAGCCCGCGGATCGCGGTGCGGCCGGACGTCACCGCGTCCACCGCCGTCGTCACCGCCTCCCGGGTGGCCGTCGCGTTGCGCGCCAACGCGCCCACCCCGCCGGAGAACGCCGACACCCGCTCCTGGAAGGCGTTCGCCTTCTCGCCGTACCAGGTGGCCAGCGCGGCGTTCGCGGCGCCGGTGTGCCTGCCGTCGACCTCGGTCAGCGCCGAGGACGCCCGCCCGAACGCGTCGGCCGCGCCCGACGCGGCGCCGGTGTCGCCCTCCAGCCGGGCGAGGTGGTCCTCCATCGGCCGGACCAGACCCGCGAGGAAACCTGCGACGTCCACGTCAGACCCGGTACGCCCGGCCGAGGTCGGCGCCCGTCGCCGCTTCCTGCTCCACGTACGCCTCGCCCGACTTCCGCACGGCGTCGGCGAACCCGGTCAACCCGGCGGCCGCCGCGGCGACACCGTCCACTTGGGCCTGCGCGGCCCGCTGGAAGGCGGCGCCCAGGCCGACCTCGTCGCCGATCCTCCCGAAGCTGCCCGCGGCCAACGCCGTCGTGCCCGCCAACGTCGACGTGCCGACCTCGCCGACCTCGCCCGCCAACCCCGCGGCGGCGCCGCCGTACGCCGACAGCGCCGCGGTGTCGACGCCGAAACCCCGTTCCACGCTCACGTCCCCCTCGCGGTGCCTTCCCGAGACCCCGGTCGCCGGGGTGCTCGTGCGAGCCGATCCTGCCCGATGGCGCGCACCGACGTGCCGGGTTCCGGCAGATCGTCCCCGATGGGCGGTACCGCGGCGGGGTATCGCGACCTGATCATGTGGGGGTGGGTGTTGTGCGCCATTGGGAACGGATCGTGGCGTGGCTCGACGATCACGCGCCCTCGACCCGAGCGGTGTTCGCGCCCCCCGAGGGCCCCGCGGCGGTCGAGGCGCTGGCGGCCGCCACCGGACTCGACCCGCCCGACGACCTGCGTGCGTGGTGGGCCGTCTGCGGCGGCACCGCCGACCTGGCGTTCGCCGAGGTGCTGCCGCCCTTCTACACCCCGCTCGGCCCGTCGGACTCGCTGCGCTCGTGGCGGCTCAAGGAGCGGTTCTGGCCCGGCGACCCGGCCACGGAGGCGGGCACGCCGACCACCGGGTTCCACCCCCGGTGGCTGCCGATCGCGTTCGACGGCTGCGGTGACGCCCTCGCCGTGGACCTGCGGCCGGGCGTGCTGTCCGGCTGCGTGGTCGAGTGGGACCGCGAGGCGGGGGAGATGCTCAAGCCGCAGTGGACGAGCCTCGACGAGATGCTGGACGGGATCGCCACGGCCCTGGAGCACCGCGGCGCGCTCGGCCACTGCGAACCGCTCGTCACGACCGACGGCCGCCTGGGCTGGCGCACGAACTAGTCCGCCGGCCCCTGCCGCGACCGGTGATCCGGTAGAATGGGTCTTCCCAGCTCACGGCCTCGCGGAGGTGGCATGGCGAACGTCCACGACGTGGCCGCGGCCGTGCTCGACGCCACCGGTCCCGAGTCGCCGATGAAGCTCCAGAAGCTCCTCTACTACGCCCAGGCGTGGCACCTGGCCGAGCACGACGAGCCGCTGTTCGACGCCCGGATCGAGGCGTGGCGGCGCGGCCCGGTGGTGCCCGAGGTCTACCACCGCCACCAGGGCCGGTCCGAGGTCGGCGCGTGGGACGAGGGCGAACCGGCCGCGCTGGACGAGCGCGAGCGCGCCGCGGTGCGCTCGGTGGTCGAGCGGTACGGCCACTTCAGCAGGCACGAGCTGAGCGACATGGCGCACGCGGAGGAGCCGTGGCGCGTGGCGCGGGGCGACCTGCCGGAGTCCGAGCCCGGCAGCGAGGCGCTGCGGCACGACGTGATGGCCCGCTACTTCCGCCGGCTGACCCGCACCCCCGACGAGGCGTTCGCCGACGCGATCGCGAGCGTCCGCCTGGAGGGCGTGGACGTGCCGGACGAGACGGTGGCCTCCATGCGGGCCATCGCGGCCGGCGAGCTGACCGTGGACGAGGCGATCGCGCGGGAGATCGAGGCGCTGCGCGGGTCGTGACCCTCGACGACCCACCCGCCGACGGTCCGCGCACCCGGGACGCCCGGCACGGCGACCCCTACGCGGACCCGGTCACCGGGGTCCTGCTCAACAAGCTCGGCCTGACCGACGAGCACGCCTGCGACGAGGCCGAGGCGCGGCTGAGCGCGATCCGCATCGGCCAGTTGGAGATCCGGCCGCTGCCCGGCCCCTACGACCTGGCCCACCTGCGGGCGTTCCACCGGCACATCTTCGGCGACCTCTACCCGTGGGCGGGTGAGCTCAGGCGGGTGAACATCGCCCGGACGGCCCCGTTCGCCGCCTGGCAGCACGTCGAGCGGTACGCCGGGTGGCTGTTCGACGGGCTGCGCGGGGAGCTGTACCTGCGCGACCTCGACCGCGCGCGGTTCCTGGACCGGTTCTCGTTCTACTTCGCCGAGGTCAACGCGCTGCACCCGTTCCGGGAGGGCAACGGTCGCGCGCAGCGGGCGTTCTTCGGGCAGTTGGCGCTGGAGGCCGGGTGGCGCGTCGCGGTCGCCGAACTGGACCCGGTGACGTTCACGGCCGCCTGCCGCGCGGGCATGACCGGACCGCCGGCCGCCCTGCGCGCGGTGTTCGACCAGGTCTTGAGGCCCGCCTGACGGGGTACCCGGCGGCATGACCAGCTACGAGTACCGCGCGCCGGTCGGGATGGCCGCGCAGGAGTTCTTCGGGTTCCTCGCGCGCCCCGGCAGCCTGTCCCAGCACCTGCCCGGCCTGTCCGGGACGACGCCGGGCGTCGACCGGGACAGGCGGGTCGTGACGTGGGACGAGAACGGCTACCGAGGCGAGCTGACCGTCGTCGAGGACGGCGCCGGGCAGAGCGAGATCGTGATCGTCGTGGAGACCGACCAGGGCGGTGACGTGCGCAAGGAGTTGGCGGAGGCGGTCGCCGCGGTGTCCCACCGGGCGACCGCCGAGGCCGAGAGCAGCGCCACCGCGGAGGAGAACAGCTGGTACTGATGTGATGCAGGTCACGTAAAATCGAGAACCTCGTCCGGGGAGCCGGTCGTCTTGCCGGGTGTGGACGAGGAGAGGTTGGTGCGGGCGATCGCCGGGGGCGACCGCGCGGCCTTCGAGGAGCTGTACCGGCGGACGTCGCCGTGGCTCGCCGTGCGCCTGCGCCGCCGGTGCTCCGACGAGCAGGTCGTCGCCGAGGTGATGCAGGAGACGTACCTGGCGGTGTGGCAGGCGGCGGGCTCGTTCGCGGGCTCGGCGGTGGACGGCACGGCCGTCGGCTGGCTGTGGACGATCGCCGCCCGCCGCCTGGTCGACGCGTTCCGCAGGCGGGCCCGGCAGGACCGGACGCCCGACACCTCCCCGGTGCCCGCCCCCGCCGCCGAGGACGAGGTCCTGGCCGGCGCGCTGGGCGACGAGGTGGGCGGCGCGCTGCGCGACCTCGCCCCCGAGCTCAGGCAGGTCCTCCAGGCGATGGTGCTCGACGGGCTGACCGTGCGCGAGACCGCCGTCCTGCTCGGGGTGCCCGAGGGCACCGTCAAGACCCGCGCGCGGCGGGCGCGCACCGCGATGCGGGAGGCACTGTCATGAGGGAGCACGCGCCCGGGAACGACCCCCGGACCGGCGACGGGCACGCGTCCGCCGACCTGATCGCCCGCTACGCCGCGGGCGACGACCTGCCCGCCGACCGGCTGTGGGCCGTCGAGGCGCACCTGGAGACCTGCGGGCTGTGCCGGCTGCGGCTGGCCGACGCGGCCCCACCGCCGGTCACGGCGCTGACCGAGGCCGTGTGGGCGGACCTCGACCCGCCCGGCACGCCCGCGCCGCACCGGCGGCCGCTCGCCCGCTGGGCCCCGCCGGCGCTGGTGCCGTGGTTCGCGATGACCACGTTCGTCGTGCTCCTGGCGCTGCTCGTGGACCTCGTCGCGCCCAGCGGCGTGACGGCGTCGGCGGTGCTGCTGCTCGCGCCCGTCGTGCCGCTGCTCGGCGTCGCCGGCGCCTGGTCGCGCTCCCTCGACCCGGCCTACGAGCTGGTCGTGTCGACGCCGCGCGCCGGTCTGCGCCTGCTCCTGCGCCGGACGTTCGCCGTGCTCGTGGTCGTGCTGCCGGTCCTGCTGGCGGCCGGGTGGCTGACCGGCGCGTCCCCGGCCTACTGGCTGCTCCCGTGCCTGGCGGTCACCTCGGTGACGCTCGCGCTCGGCAGCGTCCTCGGCGTGCGCCGGGCCGCGATCACCACCGCGTCGCTGTGGGCGGCGCTGGTGGTCGGCCCGGCGGTGGTGCTCGGCGGTGTGCCCGGCGTGCTCGCGCCCGGTGCGGCGCCGCTGTGGGCGGCGGCGCTGACGGGGGGCGCCGCCGCCGTGTTCTTCAGGTCCGCGGCGTACGCGCGATCGTGACGGAGGAGGAAATGGTGCGAGCGGTGGGTGCGGCGGAGGTCGCGCCGACGGGGTACGCCTGGCAGGTCAGGGCGGAGGGCCTGCGCGTGCGCGCGGGCCGGCGGATGGCGGTGGACGGGCTGGACCTGCGGCTCGGCCGCGGCGTGCACGGCCTGCTCGGCCCGAACGGCGCGGGCAAGACGACGCTGATCCGGGCGCTGGCGACCGTGCTGCGACCCGCGTCGGGGGAGTTGGAGGTGCTCGGCTCGTCGGTGACCGGTCACGTCGACCTGAGGTCGGTGCGGCGGTCCCTGGGGTACCTGCCCCAGGACTTCGGCTACTACAAGCGGTTCACGGTGCGCGAGTTCGTCGAGTACGTGGCCTGGCTCAAGGAGATGCCCAAGCGCGACGTGCCCGGCGCGGTGCAGCGGGCCGTGGAACGGGTCGGGCTCGCCGACCGCGCCGACGACCGGCTCAGGACGCTGTCCGGCGGCATGGTGCGGCGGGCGGGCATCGCGCAGGCGATCGTCAACGACCCCGAGGTGCTGCTGCTGGACGAGCCGACGGCCGGGCTCGACCCGGCGCAGCGCGTCCGGTTCCGCGAGTTGGTGCAGGAACTCGGCGCCGACGCGTGCGTCGTGATCTCCACGCACCTCGTGGAGGACGTCGCGGCGGCGTGCACGGACGTCGCGCTGGTGTCCGCGGGCAAGGCGGTGTTCCAGGGCACGCCCGACGAGCTGGCCGCCGCGGGCGGCCCGGACGACGTCGGCGACAGCCCGCTGGAGCGCGGCTACTCGGCGCTGCTCGGGGGTGCGTGGTGAGGCGGGTCCTCGGGATCGAGCTGCGGCGCGGCTCGGCCCTGCTGCTCGGTGCCGCGGTGGCGCTGCTCGTGGTGGGGCTGCTGGACTGGGCACCGTCGATCAAGAACAGCACGGCGTGGACGCGGCAGTGGTCGACGATGGCCGAGTGGGCGCGGTTCATGCTCGTCTTCGCCTGGCCGCTCGCGCTCGGCGTGGGCGCGCTCCAGGGCCTGCGGGAGCGGCGGTCGGGCGTCGGGGAGCTGTTCTCGTCCACGCCGCGCCCCCGCGCGCACCGCGTGGCCGGGACGTTCGGCGCGCTCGCCGTCGGTCTCGTCGGCGGCTGCGCGGTGGTGCTGGTGGTGGGCGGCGTGCAGGTCGCGTCGGCCACCGACCACCTGCACTGGCGCTGGGTGCCCGCCGCGCTCGTCGGGGCGCTCGCCCTGGTCGCCGCCGCGTGGCTCGGCTGGGCGCTGGCGCAGCTCGTCGCGTCACCGCTGCTGCCGCCGGTCCTGGCGGTGGGCGCCATGGTGCTGATGGCCTTCGCCCAGGGAGCGGACACCGGGGAGGCGTTCCGGTGGGCGTTGCTGCTGCCGTTCCTGCCCCAGCCGGAAAGCGCGTTCACGTCCGTCACCGGGACGGTGAGCGCCGTGCAGGCGCTGTGGTGGGCCGCCCTGGCCACCTCGGCGTTCCTGCTGGTCGGACCGCTGCGCAGGCGGTGGGTCGCGGCGCTCCCGGTGCTGCTGGCGGGCGCGGTCGCGGTGCCGCTGCTGCCCACCTCGGAGCAGGAGGCCCGACGGGTGGACCCGGTCGCCGCCGAACTGGTGTGCGCCGACGGGCTGTGCCTGACCCGGGCCCACGAGGACGAGCGGGCCGCCCTCGCCGGACCCGCTCGCGAGGCGCTGCGGCGGCTGGCGGGGCTGCCGTCCCCGCCCACCTCGGTCCGCGAGGTCGCGGCGCCCGTGCACCAGCGACAACCGCGCGGGCCGGAGTCGACCGACGCGGTGTGGGTGGCCCTGGACGAGTTCACCTACTTCCGGCGGGACCCCCTGCCGGCGGACCGGCTGGTGCGGCACCTGCTCGCCGGGGCGGGCACCCGCACGTGCCTGGGCATCCGGTACGAGCAGGAGGACGCGGTGCGCGAGACCGCGGCGCGGGCCGTGATGAGCTCGTGGTCGACCGGGCGGCTGGAGGAGCTGCCCGGCTACCAGGCGGGGGCGGGGGACGAGGCCGACGCGCTGGCCGCGTCCGCCTGGGACGCGCTGCGGGCGCTGCCCGGGGCGGAGCAGGCCGCACGGGTGCAGGCGGCGCGCGACGTGCAGAGCGCGTGCTCGGGTGACGCCTACGCCGTGCTCACCGGGACGTCGTGATGCGCTGGGCGGTGCTGTACGCCCGCTCCCGGGAGGTGCCGGCGTCCGCCGCGGTCGTCGTGGTGGCGGTGACGCTGCTCGGGCTGCCCGAGGGGGACCTGCGGCTGTCCGCGTTCGCCGCCGCCGTTGGGGTCGCCGCGCTCGCGCTCGGCCTCGGCGCGCACGACGTGGCGCTCGACCGCGGCGCGGCGTTCGGCTGGCCGCCGCGCCGCGCCGCGCACCTGCTGCTCGGCGGCCTGTTCGTCGGCGGCCTGCTGCTCACCGTCGGACCGGACGTCACCGACCACGCGGTCGTGTGGCGCAACGTCGCGGGCCTGGGCGGACTGGCCGCGCTCGGCGCGCTGCTGTTCGGCTCGCGCACCGCGTGGGCGCTGCCCGTCACGTGGACCGGCGCCACCCTCGTGGTCCCCTCCGGCGACCTGTGGTTCGAGGAGCTGCTCAGCTGGCCCGTGCAACCCGCCGGCACCACCTCGGCCACCACGACCGCGCTGGTCCTGGGCGTGACCGGCCTCCTCGCCGGCACCGCCCGGACCACCCGCCGCTGACCCGGGACCACCCCGACCCCCGAGAGTCCGGGTGTTGGACTCTCGGGGTCGGGGTCGGGGTCGGGGTCAGGTTCCGGTGGGGTGCCAGACGGTCTTCGTCTCCAGGAACGCCCGCAGGCGGGCCAGGTCCGGCTCGCGGGTGAAGTCCTCGGCCGGCCGCTTGCGCGGCACGCGCTTCACCGTGCCCGCCGCCGAGCGCTCCAGGTCCGCGCGGGACTGCTCCGGCGCACCGGTCAGGTCGAGCGCGTTCACGTCGGCGTGCGACGCGAGCCACGGCGCGATCTCCGCCGTCCGCCCGGTCAGCACGTTCACCACCCCGCCCGGCACGTCGGACGTCGCCAGCACCTCGGACAGCGTGATCGCGGGCAGCGGCCGGTCCTGCGACGCCACGACCACCGCCGTGTTGCCGGTCGCGATGACCGGCGCGATCACGCTCACCAGCCCCAGCAGCGACGACTCCTGCGGCGCCAGCACGGCGACCACGCCCGTCGGCTCCGGCACCGAGAACGAGAAGTACGGCCCCGCCACCGGGTTCGCCGCACCCAGCACCGTGGCGAACTTGTCGGTCCACCCCGCGTACCAGACCCAGCGGTCGACGGCCGCGTCCACCAGCGACTGCGCCTTCTTCAGCGGCACGCCCTCGGACGCGGCGACCTCCACCGCGAACTGCTCGCGGCGGCCCTCCAGCACCTCGGCCACCCGGTACAGCACCTGCCCGCGGTTGTACGCCGTCGCACCCGACCACCCCGCGAACGCCTTGCGCGCCGCGACCACCGCGTCCCGGGCGTCCTTGCGCGACCCCTGCGCGGCGTTGGCCAGGAACGCGCCCTTGGCGTCCACCACCGGGTAGGAGCGCCCCGACTCCGACCGGGGGAACGCGCCCCCGACGTAGAGCTTGTACGTCTTCGCCACGGCGATGCGGTCAGACATCGAGGTACGCCTCCAGCCCGGTGCGGCCGCCCTCGCGGCCGAAGCCCGACTCCTGGTAGCCGCCGAACGGGGCGGTCGGGTCGAAGCGGTTGAACGTGTTGGCCCACACGACGCCGGCGCGCATCTTCTGCGCCGCCCACAGGATGCGGGAGCCCTTCTCGGTCCAGATGCCCGCGGACAGCCCGTACGGCGTGTTGTTCGCCTTGGCCACCGCCTCGTCCGGCGTGCGGAACGTCAGCACCGACAGCACCGGCCCGAAGATCTCCTCGCGCGCGATCCGCATCGCCTGCGACACGTTGGAGAACACGGTCGGCGCGAAGTAGAAGCCCTTGTCCGGCAGCGGGCACGCCGACGTCCAGCGCTCGGCGCCCTCCTCCTCGCCGGACGCCGCCAGCTCCTGGATCCTCACGAGCTGCTCGCGCGAGTTGATCGCGCCGACGTCGGTGTTCTTGTCCAGCGGGTCGCCGACGCGCAGCGTGGACACGCGCACGCGCAGCTTCTCCAGCAGCTCCTCGGCCACCGACTCCTGCACCAGCAGCCGCGATCCCGCGCAGCACACGTGGCCCTGGTTGAAGAAGATGCCGTTGACGATGCCCTCGACGGCCTGGTCGAGCGGGGCGTCGTCGAACACGATGTTCGCCGCCTTGCCGCCCAGCTCCAGGGTGAGCTTGCGGTTGGTGCCCGCGAGCTGCCGCTGGATGGCCTTGCCGACGTCCGTCGAACCGGTGAACGCGACCTTGTCCACGTCCGGGTGATTCACGACGGCCGCGCCGACGTCACCAGCGCCGGGCAGGATGTTGACCACGCCGGGCGGCAGGTCGGCCTGCTGGATGATCTCGGCGAGCACCAGCGCGGTCAGCGGCGTCGTCTCGGCGGGCTTGAGCACCACGGTGTTGCCGCAGGCCAGGGCGGGCGCGATCTTCCACGCCGCCATCAGCAGCGGGAAGTTCCACGGGATGACCTGGCCTGCCACGCCCAGCGGCCGCGGGTCCGGGCCGAGGCCCGCGTAGCCGAGCTTGTCCGCCCAGCCCGCGTGGTAGAAGAAGTGCGCGGCGGCCGTGGGCACGTCCACGTCCCGCGACTCCTTGATCGGCTTGCCGTTGTCCAGCGACTCCAGCACGGCCAGCTCGCGACCGCGCTCCTGGACGAGCCGGGCGATGCGGAAGAGGTACTTGGCCCGCTCGGAGCCGGGCATCTTCCCCCACACCCGGTCGTAGGCGCGGCGGGCGGCCTTCACGGCCTTGTCGACGTCCGCGGTGGTGGCCGTGGAGACCTCGGCGAGCACCTCCTCGGTGCCCGGGTTG
Organism: Saccharothrix longispora; assembly: GCF_031455225.1. Classification (GTDB taxonomy): domain Bacteria; phylum Actinomycetota; class Actinomycetes; order Mycobacteriales; family Pseudonocardiaceae; genus Actinosynnema; species Actinosynnema longispora. The sequence goes on along the minus strand of NZ_JAVDSG010000001.1, from coordinate 5,972,091 downwards.
ATCGTCTTGAGCGGTTCGCCGCCGCCCTCGACGAACTCGCCGTCGACGAACATCCGGTAGGTCGGCTTGAGGTTCGCGATGTCCCGCGACTCGGGCGCGGGCGCGTATTCCCACATGTCTCAGTCCACCGTCACGTAATCGGGGCCGCTGTAGTGGCCGTCCAACTGGGTGCGCCGCTGCATCAGCAGGTCGTTGAGCAGCGTGGAGGCGCCGAACCGGAACAGGTCCGGGGTCAGCCACTCGGGGCCCGCGACCTCGTGCACCGCCACCAGGTACTTGATCGCGTCCTTGGTGCTGCGGATGCCGCCCGCCGGCTTCACGCCCCGCAGCTCGCCGGTCAGGGTGTGCCAGTCGCGCACCGCCTGGAGCATCACGTGCGTCACCGGCAGCGTCGCGGCGGGCGACACCTTGCCGGTGGAGGTCTTGATGAAGTCGCCGCCCGCGAGCAGGCCCAGCCACGAGGCGCGGCGCACGTTGTCGTAGGTCGCCAGCTCGCCGGTCTCCAGGATGACCTTGAGGTGCGCGTCGCCGCACGCGTGCTTGACCTGCACGATCTCGTCGAACACCTGGCCGTAGCGGCCGGAGAGGAACGCGCCCCGGTCGATCACCATGTCGATCTCGGCGGCGCCCGCGTCCACCGCGAACGCGGTGTCCTCCAGCTTCACCTTCAGCGACGAGCGGCCCGACGGGAACGCGGTGGCCACGCTGGCCACGTGGACGCCCGTGCCCTCCAGCTCCTTCACGGCGGTCGCGACCATGTCCGGGTACACGCACACCGCGGCGACCCTCGGCACCTCCGGCCGCTCCGGGTCGGGCCTGCGCGCCTTGGCCGCGAGGGACCGCACCTTGCCGTGCGTGTCCGCGCCCTCCAGCGTGGTCAGGTCGACCATGGAGATCGCCGTGTCGATCGCCCACAGCTTCGCGGCCTTCTTGATGCTGCGCGTCCCGAGACCGGCCGCGCGCTGTTCGACGCCGACCTGGTCCACCCCGGGCAGCCCGTGCAGGAACCGGCGCAGCGACGCGTCGTCGCGGACGGCGTCGGCGAGCACCGGGGGCAGCGACGCCTCTGTCGATGGAGCAGCCATGCCGCCGAGTCTAGGCGGAGTGGGACGGCCGTCCTAAGTGAGCGGGTCCGGGCAGGTCACGGCCGGTTCGGGGGTCCGCTCAGCCTTCGATCTCATCCCGCTTCACGCCCTTGACCTTCTTCTTCTTGGGGCGGCGCACCTCGACCCCGGCCATCATCGCGAAGCCGGTGACGCGCACCACCGGACCGCCCGGGATGGTCGGTTCACCCTTGTGGGTCGAGTCCTCGAAGGCGCCCATGAACCCGATGCCGTCCACGCGCACGGTGACGTCCGGCGGCACGATGATCTCGATGCCGCCCATCAGCGCGTAGGCGTTGATCGTCGTCTCCTGCTGCGCGAACCGGGCGCGGGTGAGGTCCAGCTGGACGCCTCCCATGATCGCCACGGCGTTGTGCGTGGCGGGCACGACCCACTCGCCGCGCCGCTCGACGCCGGACCAGAACGCGAACGACGTGGCCGAGCCCGGCGTGCCGCCGATCCGCGAGGACGGCAGGTTCTGCTGGAGCGGCGCCGGCAGCACGGTGGGCGTCGCGACGCCCAGGTCGGCGGTCAGCGGCACCAGGTCGCCGTAGGTCTTCGACGCGTACACCGCCGCCAGGCGCTCGTCCAGCTCGACCAGGTCGAGCCGGCCCTCGCCGTGGGCCTGCTGGAGCACCCGGGCGACCTTCTCGCGGTCGGCGTCCGAAGCGCGCATCTGACGGGGGTCCGGGACCAGCTCGTCGCTCACACGGGTGAGTCTAGGAGCACGTCGTGCGTTTGACGACGGAACGCGGGATCGCACCGGAACCGGTCGCGGTCGCGCCGGTCACGTCCCGGTCGCGGTGAGGACGAGCGTGCCCGTCCCGACGTCCAGGTACGCCGTCGCCCGCCACCGGTCGTGGGAGAACGCGCTGGTCAACGCCTCACCGGTGAGGAACGGGCCGGGTGGGAGCGCGTCGCGCAGACCGTCCGCCACCGACGGCTCGCGGCCCTCCGCGACCGGGTGGTGCGCCGACACCAGGCCGGTCACCCGGTCGGCCGGCAGCGTCACCACCGCGTCGATCCAGTAGGTCGAGGGACCGGGCACGTCGGCGCGCCCGTACGTGCCCGACATCCACCGCGCGCCCTCCGGCGCCCCCAGCACGGGGAACCGCGCCAGCAGCGGGTCGAGGTCGGTCCGCAGCTCACCCGTCCCCGACTTCACCGCCGCACCGGTGCTCGCCATCGGCTCGTCCTCCTCCACCACCAGCACCCGGTAGCCGACCACGGCCACCGCACCCACCACCAGCACCGCCGCCACCGCGGCCAGCGCGAGCACCCACGGCCGGGGCCCCGCCGGTCGAGACCCCGCCGGTAGGACCCCCGTCGACGAGGGCGCCGTCACCCGGCGCTCCGCCGGCACGCCGCCCACTAGCGCCGCTCCCTCGGGTTGTCCGGGGTCGGGCCCCGGTCGCGCTCCGCGCCGCGCGCGTCCTCGTCGACGCGCGGCGCGACGACGTCGGGCGCGCCCTGCGGCGGGTTGCCGAGCTCCCAGGTGACCGTCCTGGTCGCCTGGCCGTGCGTGTCGAACGGCTTCGCCCACCCGACCTCGGTGAACCTGCCGTTCTCGTCGTCACCCGCACCGGTCGCGATGTCGGCCTGGCCGCGGTTGAAGTTGTAGCGGTCCTCGGCCTCCACGGTGACCGTCATCGTCACCCGGTTCCCGTCCACGCACACGTTGCCGTGGCTCCACACCTGGTACGCCCCGACGGCCTTCTGCCAGTTCTCCGTCTTCGGGTACGAGTCGGCGGCCGACGGCTGCCCGGTCAGGGGGAACTCGGTGTGCCCCGCCCGCACCAGCTCCTCCGCCGCCCGCGCGGCCCGGGTGATCTCGCCGTCGAGGCCCGCGCGGATTCCCGAGTCCTCCCGGACCGCCTTGTCGTAGTCGAACTCGCGCGGTTCACCGCTGTTCTTCCAATAGTGCTCGTACATCCCGGTGGCGTCCGGCATCATGCCCAGCGCCTGCGCCCCGCGCAATTTCGCCAACCACTCGGCCTTCGACACCTGGTCCCGCCAGTTCGATTCCGCCGAGCCGTGCGCGAAATCGTCGTCGAACCGGATGTCGGGCCGGTCGGGCGGTCCGACCCGGTAGCGCCCGTCCTCGGTGCGCGCGGTCGGGTCGGCCTCGGCGAGGCTCGTCGCACCGCCGTCGGACACCTGCGCCACCTCGGCCTTGGCCAAGGCCGAGGCCAGCGCGTCGTCCGCCGCCCGCGCCGTGACCAGCACGCGTTCCACGCGGTCCGCCAGCTCGGCGGCCAGGCGGGTGCGCTCGTCCGCGGGCCGCGTCCCGGGCGCTTCGTCGCGCACCGACCCGTCGGCCGCGATGCCGAAGCCGTGGGCGCGGGCGACCGACTCGGCCTCCTCGACGAGGTGGCGCAGCGCGGTGACCGCGTCCGACGCCTCCTGGATCGCGCGCTGCACCGACCCGACCTCGGCGACGACGTGCTCGGCGCGGTCCCTGATGGCGGCGAGCGCGCCGCGTGCCGCGGTGGCGCCGTCACCGTGCCAGAACAGCGGGCCGAACGAGTCGACCAGCTCGTCCTCCAGCCCGATGAGCAGGTCCTTGCGGCGCCGGATCGCCTGTGCGGCGCCCTCCAGCCCGTCCGCGTCCCACCGGCGGACGTCCCCGTAGCTCAGGACCATCCGACCAGCCCGCCGGGGAGGACGCCGGAGAAGTCGCGCGCGGACGCGGCGTCGTCGGCCGCGTACCGGTCCGCCGACGCCGACAGGTTCGCGGAGAACGCGCCCACGTCCCGCGACCAGGCCGCCACGCGGTCGTCCCACGCCCTCGCCAACCGCTCGGCCCGGTCGGCCGACCGGGAACCGGGCAGGCCGGCCGGCACCTGCCCGACCGCCTCGCCCAACCCGACCCGCCGCGCCCGTTCCCCCGCCGACGCCGCCGACGCGGCAGCCGCGCGCAGCCCCTCGACGTCCACCTCGAAGCCGCTCATGTCCCTCCCCGGACGATTGGCCGTGAATCGCACGCTAGCCGCGCCGGGGAAAGGAGGAATAGCTCATTCGCTCGAATGGATCTGTATTCCATCCGGTAGTGAACACGAATTATGCGGAATTACTGGGTCGGCGGACGCCGAGACCGGCGGCCAAGTAGATCGCATCGATCACCCGCATGCCCGCCACCGCGTCGTCGGCCGTCGTCGGGAACGGCGTGCCGTGCAGGATCGCGTCGGCGAACGCGTCGAGCTGGTAGGCGTAGGACGGGCGGCGGTCGAAGCGCTCCACCCGGCGCTGCCCTTCGAGCTTCACGGTGAGCCGGTGGCCCAGCTGCGGCATGAAGGGGTTGAGCACGCGCATCTCACCGCGCTCCCCGATGACCCTCGCCGACAGCTTGAGCAGCGAGCGCGACCACATCGACGTCACCACGGTGCCGGTGTGCCCAGCCGGGAACAGCAGCCCCGCCCGCATCGCCCGGTCCACGCCCTCGCCCTTGAGCAGCGCCCGCGCCGACCGCACCTCGGGCTCGCCGCCGCCCAGCAGCCGCACCAGGTTCACCGGGTAGCACCCGGCGTCCATCAGCGCGCCGCCCGCCAGCCCCAGCGAATACCGGATGTCGCCGAACCTCGGCAGCGGGAACGACATGCGCGCGTCGACGTGCCGCAGCGGCCCCAGCTCGCCGACGACCTCGACCATCCGCGCGACCAGCGGGTGGTAGCGGTAGTGGAACGCCTCCATCACCACGAGCCCGCTCGCGTTCGCCACCTCGGCCACCTCGGCCGCCTCGTCGGCGTTGGCGGCGAACGGCTTCTCGCACAGCACGTGCTTCCCGGCCGCCAACGCCCTCGACGTCCACCGCCCGTGCAGCCCGTTGGGCAGCGGGATGTAGACCGCGTCGATGTTGGGGTCGTCCAACAGCGCCTCGTAGCTGTCGTGCACCTTGGCGACCACGTGCCGGTCGGCGAACTTCCGCGCCCGCCCGGCGTCCCGCGCCGCCACCGCCGCCACTTCGACCGTCGCCGAGGACCGAGCCGGTCGAACCACTGCCGCCGGCGCGATCCGCGCCGCACCCAAGATCCCGATCCGCACGTGGTCGGTCATGCCAGGGACGCTACCCGCGCGAGCGCCTCGTCAACCCCGAGCCGCCGAACGGGCGTCCGGCGCGGGGGCGGTCGGCCGACGGCGGCGACCCGGCCGGGGGTGTCACATACTGTTCGACCATGGACGTCCTCGTCGTCGATCACCCCCTCGCGCGTGCGCGGTTGACCACCATGCGCGACGCGCGCACCGACAACGCGGCGTTCCGCGCCGCGCTGCACGAGCTGACCGTGATGCTGGTCTACGAGGCCAGCCGCGAGGCCCCGGTCGCCGAGCAGAAGGTGCACACGCCGGTCGCCCGCACCACCGGGTACCGGCTGGCGAACCCGCCGCTGCTGGTGCCGGTGCTGCGCGCCGGGCTGGGGATGGCCGACCAGGCGCACAAGCTGATCCCCGACGCGCAGATGGGGTTCGTCGGCCTGGCGCGCGACGAGGAGACGCTCCAGCCCACGCCCTACATGGAGTCGCTGCCGGAGAGCCTGGCCGGGCGGCCCGTGTACGTGCTGGACCCGATGCTCGCCACCGGCGGGTCCATGGCCTACACGATCCGCCTGCTCACCGACCGGGGCGCGACGGACGTGACCGCGATCTGCGCGCTGGCCGCGCCGGAGGGCATCGAGCACCTGGCCGACTCAGGCCTGCCGGTGCGCCTGGTGACCGCCAGCGTCGACGAGCGCCTGAACGACTCGGGCTTCATCGTCCCGGGCCTCGGCGACGCGGGTGACCGCCAGTACGGCTCCGTCTGACCACCCACCCGCGAGTCGTACGTCCACCCCGCGCGAGTCGTACGCCCGGCACCCGCGAGTCCAACGTTCAGGACCCCTGAGTTCTACATTCGCGCTCGCACCGCCAGGCATGAGCGCACGACTCGCCGGGCGTGAACGTGCGACTCGCGGGGCGTGAACGTGCGACTCGCGCGGGTTGGGGTTACGACTCGCGGGTGAGGTCGGCGGCGTGGTCGGCGGCCCACTCGGCCAGGGTGCGGCCGCGCCTGCCGGTGACCTCGGTGAAGTCCGGGGTCACGTCGGCCGGCTCCTCGGCGTGCTGCGCCATGTACCCCAGCAGGTACTCGGCCACGTCGTAGGGCAGGCCCTCGTCGCGGATCAGCGCGGCCCGCGCCTGCCCGTAGGTGAGGCGCTCGAACCGGATCGGCCGGCCCAGGCCCCGCGCGAACGCCTCCGCCTGCTGCCGGTGCGTCAGCGCCTCGGGGCCGCTGAGCGTGTAGGCGCGGCGCTCGTGCCCGTCGTGGAGCAGGGCGTGCACGACGACCTCGGCCACGTCCGCCTCGTGCACCGGCGCGCCGACCGAGTCCGGGAACGGGGCGCGCACCGCGTCGTCCTCCCTGATGCCGCGCGCCCAGACCAGCTTGTTGGACATGAACTCACCGGGTCGGACGTGCGTCCACGCCACCCCGGACGCCTCCACCACCCGCTCCACGTCGCGGTGCAGCTCGTAGCTGCCCGGACGCCGCGCGGTGACCGCGCTGCTGGACAGGAACGCCACCCGCCGCAGGTCGGGCGCGGCCGCCAGGAACGCCTCGGCGTGCGCGGCCGCCTCGTCCGACTCGACGACCGCGATCAGGTACGCCGCCGTCACGCCCGCCAGCGGCAGGTCGGCCGGTCGGGTCAGGTCGCCCGCCACGACCTCCGCGCCGGCCGGCAGGTCCGCCCGCGCCGGGTCGCGGGTGAGCGCCCGCACCGGCACGCCCGCCGCCACGAGCTGTTCCACCACGGAGCGTCCGATCGTGCCGGTAGACCCGGTGACCAGGATCGTCACGTGTTCCCCCTAGAACCTCGGTGTTCAAATTTGAGTACCGAAGCTAGCGCGGCCGGGCGGTCACGCGCACATGCAAAAGTTTGCAGGGTGGGCGGGGCGCGACCCAGGGGTCGACCCGGGGGATCGGCCAAGGGATCGGGCCAGGGGGCCGGAACGACCGGATTGGGCCGTTCGGTCGTAGCAATGGTCTAGACCTCATCACTACCGTGGTCCAGACCACAGCCGGAATGCTGCCGCCGCACCCCCGCGAGGAGAAGCATGTCGAGCAGGAGATGGGTGTTCCCCGCCCTCCTGGCCACCGCACTGGCCGCCTCCCTGGCGCCCCAGGCCGCCGCCCACGGCGACGACCGGCACGGCGGCGACCGCCACGCCGGCGGGACGAAGACCCGCACCGTGGGGTACTACACCCAGTGGAGCGGCTACGACCGGAACTTCCTGGTCAAGAACCTCGTCACCAACGGCACCGCGCCGCGCCTGACGCACCTGAACTACGCGTTCGGGTTCCTCGACGAGGGCGGCGCGTGCGTCAGCTCCGACCCGTGGGCCGACTACCAGCGGCCGTTCACCGCCGAGCAGTCGGTCAGCGGCAAGGCCGACGAGGCGGGCCAGGCGCTGTCCGGCAACCTCAACCAGCTCAAGCAGCTCAAGGCCAAGTACCCCAAGCTGCGGATCAACATCTCCCTCGGCGGCTGGACCGGCTCGAAGTACTTCTCCAACGCCGCCCTCACGCCCCGGTCGCGCGCCGCCCACGTGGCGTCCTGCGTGGACATGTGGCTCAAGGGCGACCTGCCCGGCCTCGCGCCCGGCGCGGCGGCCGGCGTGTTCGACGGCATCGACCTCGACTGGGAGTGGCCGGCCAGCGAGGCCGCGCCCGGCAACGTCGTGCGCCCCGAGGACAAGGAGAACTTCACCGCGCTGCTCGTCGAGTACCGCAAGCAGCTCGGCAAGCTCACCTGGCGGACCGGCAGGACCTACGACCTCACCGCGTTCCTGCCCGCCGACCCGCGCCAGGTCGACCGGGGCTTCGAGGTCTCCCGCGTGTTCGGCCTGCTGACCTTCGGCACGATCCAGGGCTACGACTACCACGGCGCCTGGGACCCGCAGACCAACCAGCAGTCGTCGATCCGCACGCCCGCGGGTGATCCCGCGCCGCTGCCGTTCAGCTCGCAGGTCGCGATCGACCACTACCTGAAGAACGGCGCGCCGAAGAACAAGGTCGTCATGGGCGTGCCCTTCTACAGCCGCGGCTGGACCGGCGTGACCAACGCGGACAACGGCCTGTTCCAGGACGCCACCGGCCCCGCGCCGGCGACGTACGAGGCGGGCTACGAGGACTACCGCGTCCTCAAGGCGCAGCTCCCGCGGTTCACGGTGCACCGCGACACCAGGGCCGGGCACGCCTGGCTGTTCGACGGCACCACTTTCTGGACCTGGGACGACCCCACCGAGATGAAGCGCAAGGGCCGCTACGTGGCGGACCGGCGGCTCGGCGGCGCGATGATCTGGTCGCTCGACGGCGACACCGCCGACGGCGAGCTGATCAAGGCGCTCACCAGCGGACTGTCCTGACAAGGGCAGTTCACGGGGTCCGGGGGGATTTCGCGGCGGCCGTCCCCTCGGACCCCACCTTCCTCACCGGCGGCGCCAGCCGCCGGTGAGGGCGCGCAAGGCGCTCTCGTAGATCGCGTCCACGTCCAGCGTGGCAGGCAGGTTGCCGTTCAGCTCCAGGGTCAGCAGGCCGTGCACCGAGCCCCACACGCCCACCGCGAGCCGCGCCGCGACCTCCGTGGTCGGCTCGCCCTCGAACAGGCCCGCCTCCAGGACGCGCAGGACCCGCTCCAGCAGCGGGGCGACGGTCGCGCAGGAGGCCGCGAACACCTCGGCGGACGGCTCGAAGCCCGGCACGGACTTGCTGTGCATCACCAGGTAGAACTGCGGTTCGGCGAGTGCGCCGCGCCGGTAGCCGAGACCGAGCTGCACGAGGTCCTCGACGGGGTCGGCGGTCAGCGGCACCTCCGCCAGCCGTTCACCGAAACGGTGGAACGCCTCCTCGTAGAGGGCGTTGAGCAGTGCCGGCTTGCCGCCGAACAGCGAGTAGACCGCGGTGGTCGAGGTGTTGACATCGGCCGCCAGCCTGCGCAAGCTCAGTGCTCCCGGCCCTTCCGCGGACAGCAGCTCGCCTGCGCGGACGAGCAAGCGGGCGCGGAGAGCGTCGTCGTGCGTCTTGGGGCGCGGCACCCCCGCAGTGTATATGAAAACAGCGTTACCAAATACTTCCTGGCCATCGTGGTATCAAGTTGGTACCGTCGTTCCCCATGGCGATGACCCTGCGTCTGAGCGACGAGGAGAACCGGCGGCTCGACGAGCTCGCCGCGGCCGAGGGACGTTCCAAGCAAGAGGTGGTGCGCCTGGCGCTCGCCGAGCGCTGGGCGAGGTTGCAGAAGGAGGAGCAGCTGTCCGAGGTGCTCGGGCGCGTGCTCCCCAAGTACCGCGGCCTGCTCGACCGGCTCGGTTCCGCTTGACCCCCGTTCGTCGTATTGCGGACTTCCGCAGCTCTGCGTAATCGATCTGCTCGATCGTGTGATCACCTCCTTTTGCCCTCGTCGTTCGAACACATGTTCGATATGATGAATCCGTGCAGCTCAACGACTGTCAGCCGCTCCGTCTGCGCGCGCACCCGTGCGAACGTCCACGACGCCGCCGGGGGCCCCGGTATGGTGCGCCGTTGAAGATCGGGCCGCGTCCGGGTTGCGCATCGGCGAGCCGCGTGGCCGACACCATCCTCGACGCCGCGCGGGCGGCGAGGCGATACGGACCTGAGGGGGTGGGTGGTGGCGCCAGAATGCCGGCGGCGGCGTGGCCGTCCCGGGGTCCCCGCCCTTCAGGACAGGGAGCGCGTCAAGCAGTGGTCAACTACCTCGACGCCGGCGACTTGCTCGTGCTGGCGACCGCCGTCACAGGCGGGGACCTGGTCGTGCGCGACTTAGGTCTCCTCGACTCCGCAGCCCACCGTCCCAGGGCAACAGTGCTGGGGGTCGAGGCGTACGACACGCTCTGGCTGAAAGCCGCCGCCCTGCTCGACTCGATCGTGCGCACCCGTCCCCTCGTCGAGGGCAACTGGCGGCTCGGCTGGGTCGCGGCCGTCGCGCTGTGCGACATCAACGGCTGGTGGATCGACGCGGAGGAGGACGAGGCGCTCGACCTCGTCCGCGCCCTCGGTCGGGAGCAGATCGACGTCGCCGGCATGGCGGCCCACCTGGAGGCGTGGGGCCTGCCCAAGGATGACTGAACGGCGCTCGTCCCGGCCCGGGCGAGGTCCTCGCCCGAAACGGGTTGACCTGGAGTGCGCTCCAGCTCCTACGGTCGTCCGGTGACTTACTCGATCGCCCAGGCGGCGCAGCGCAGCGGGCTGTCCATCGACACGCTGCGCTACTACGAACGCATCGGCCTGGTGGACCCGCCCGCGAGGGACTCGGGCGGGCGGCGCACCTACAGCGACGACGACCTGGGCTGGCTCCACTTCCTCACCCGCATGCGCACGACCGGCATGCCGATCCGCATGATGCGCGAGTACGCGCAGCTCAGGCACCGCGGCGCGGCGACCGCGGGCCGGCGCAAGCAGTTGCTGTTCGAGCACCGCGCGTCGGTGCGGGCGCGGATCGCCGACTTGCAGTCCTGCCTGGAGGTGCTGGACTACAAGATCTCCCACTACGAGCAGATCGAGCACACCTTCGTGGAAGGGATCACGGCGTGACGCTGCTGGGCGGACTCGAAGCGGGTCGGCAGGGCCTGGGCTGCATGGGCATGAGCCAGTCGTACGGCGCGGGCGACGAACGCGAGTCGATCACCACCGTCCACCGCGCCCTCGACCTCGGCGTCGTGCTCCTCGACACGGCCGACGTCTACGGCGCGGGCGCCAACGAGGAACTGGTGGGGAGGGCTGTCGCGGACCGCCGCGACCGGGTCGTCCTCGCGACCAAGTTCTCCCTCGCCGACCCCGATCGCCGCCCGCGCGGGGACGCGGCGTACGTGCGGCAGGCGGCCGAGGCGTCGCTGCGGCGGCTCGGCGTCGACCACGTGGACCTGTACTACCAGCACCGCGTCGACCCGACCGTGCCCGTCGAGGAGACCATCGGCGCGATGGCCGAGCTGGTCGCGGAGGGCAAGGTGCGGCACCTCGGCATGTCCGAGGCGTCCGCCGCCACGATCCGCCGCGCCCACGCCGTGCACCCGATCGCCGCGCTCCAGAGCGAGTGGTCGCTGTGGACGCGCGACGTCGAGGCGGAAGTGGTGCCCGCGTGCCGCGAGCTGGGCATCGGCCTCGTGCCGTTCTCACCGCTCGGGCGGGGCTTCCTGACCGGCCGCGTCCGGTCCGTCGACGACCTGGCCGACGACGACGTGCGCCGCGGCCTCCCGCGGTTCGCGGAGGAGAACTTCGCCCGCAACACCGCGATCGTCGAGGCGCTCCGCGCGCTGGCGGACGAGCGCGGCGTCACCGCGGGTCAGCTCGCCCTGGCGTGGGTGCACCACCAGGGGGCGGACGTCGTGCCGATCCCCGGGACCAAGCGGGTGGGCTACCTGGAGGAGAACGTCGCCGCCGCGGACCTGGAGCTGACGGACGACGACCTGCGGGTGATCGGGGCCGTCGCGTCGACCGTCGCCGGCGAGCGGTACACGCCCGAGATGCTCGAGCTGTCCAACGGCTGAGCCGACGGAGCGGACCGGCGTGGCGGTCGACCGCCACGCCGGTCCGCTCACACGATCGTGGCGGCGACCACGCCGCCCAGCTCGTAGCACCGCTCCCGCGCGGCCCGGTCCGGTGCGCCGGTGATCGACACGGTCTCGCCCACCGGTGCCCACCCGAGCCCGGTCGTGATGTCCCGGATCGCCCTCACCGCGCCCTCGGTGCCCTGGTTGCCGTGCACGTAGGCGCCGAACGGCCGGCCGCGGGTGGCGTCGAGGCACGGGTAGTAGACGGTGTCGAAGAAGTGCTTCAACGCGCCGCTGACGTACCCGATGTTGACGGGCGTGCCGAGCACGAACCCGTCGGCCGCGAGCACGTCGGACGCCGTCGCGGACAGCGCCGGCACGCGCACCACCTCGACCCCCGCGACCTCCGGGTCGTTCGCCCCGGCCACGACGGCCTCGAACAGCTCGTGCATCGCCGGTGAGGGGGTGTGGTGGACGATCAGCAGGCGCGGCACTCCGCCGAGGGTGCCGTGGAGCGGTCCCGCGCGCAATCGCGGTGCTGTCCGGATTCGCCGCGCGAGTGGTGATCGCCTGTGCGGCCGACCGGTGACCCCGCGGTGGTGCGGCAGCCGGCGAGGTGTGGTCGGCTGGAGGTCGGGGATGTCCCACCGGCCGTCGTCGACCCGCCCTGGTGCATGATCGACATCTGTCGCGGGGAACCGGCGAGGCCCCCACGCGTCTTTAATGGTGACCGGGAGGGAGTCATGGAAACTCGCAGCATCGCCACGATGGAGCGCAACCGCAAGATCGCCTGGGGCGGCGGCGTCGGCCTCTCGCTCGTCCTGATCGGCCTGCCGCTGGTCGCGATCTCGCTGTGGCCGGGTGTCGACCACAGCCCGTGGGAAGTCAACACGATGATCCTGGCGGTCGGCGTCGCGCTGTGCACCGCCGGCTACGTCGCCGGGCGCATCTCGATCGCCGCCATCACCGAGAACCGGCCGAACCGCGTGAGCCCGCCGACCAAGCGGCCGTACCTGGTGGCGGGCGGTGCGCTCGTGGTCGCCGTGCTGTGCCTGGCGATCGCGATCATGTCCTAGTCGGGCCCCGGCCTGGTCGGGCCGCGGGCGGCGCTCAGGTCGCGAGCAGTTCCGACACGCGGGCGCGCAGCTCGGCCAGCCGGGTCGTGGCGCGTTCCCGGGCCGCCGGCAGGTCGTCCGACACGGGTTCGACGACCTCCAGGTACGCCTTCAGCTTCGGCTCGGTGCCGGACGGCCGCACGACGACCCGCACGCCGTCGGCCGTCAGCCGCACCACGTCGGCCCGCGGCAGCAGGTCCTCGAAGGCGAAACCGGCCGGCGGCTCGGCGCGCAGGCGTGCCATCAGCGACCCGATCAGCGACAGGTCGGTGAACCGCAGCGACACCTGGTCGGTCAGGTGCAGGCCGTGGTCGACGGCGAGCTGGTCGAGCGCGTCGAGCAGGTCGCGGCCGGACGCCTTCAGACCCGCCGCCAGGTCGCACGCCAGGACGGCCGCCGAGATGCCGTCCTTGTCGTTCACCGCGTCCGGGTCGACGCAGGTGCCCAGCGCCTCCTCGTAGGCGAACACCAGCCCCTCGCCCGCGCGGACCAGCCACTTGAACCCGGTGAGCGTCTCCGCGTACCGGGCGCCGTGCGCCGCCGCGACGGACCCCAGCAGCGACGACGACACGATCGTGGTGGCCACCAGCGGGGCCGGCCGGTCCACCGTGGACAGGACGAGCGAACCGAGCAGCACGCCGGTCTCGTCGCCGCGCAGCATCCGCCACGACCCGTCGCGCCCCCGCACGCCCAGCGCGCACCGGTCGGCGTCCGGGTCGAGCGCGATCGCCAGGTCCGCGTCGACCTCCGCGGCGAGCGCGAGCAGGCGGTCCGCCGCACCGGGCTCCTCCGGGTTGGGGAACGCCACGGTGGGGAAGTCCGCGTCCGGCACGGCCTGCTCGCGCACGACCCGCACGTCGGTGAACCCGGCCCGCCGCAACGCCTCCACGGCCGTCGCGCCACCCACGCCGTGCATCGGCGTCAACACCACCCGCAGGTCGCGCGCCGTGCCGCGGGGCAGCGACGCGACCCGCTCCAGGTACTCGTCCACCTCGGCGTCGGTCACGGTCCCCCACGACCCCGCCAGCGGCACGGACACCGCCGCGGGCACCGCGCGGATCGCGGCCTCGATCTCCCGGTCCTCCGGCGGCACGATCTGCCCGCCGCCCGCCAGGTACAGCTTGTAGCCGTTGTCCGCGGGCGGGTTGTGCGAGGCGGTGATCTGCACGCCCGCCACCGCGCCGTGCCGCTTGACCAGGAACGCGAGGACCGGCGTCGGCAGCGGCCGGGGGAGTGCGCGCACGTCGAAACCGGCGGCGGCCAGCACCCCGGCCGCCGCGGCGGCGAAGTCCTCCGAGCCGTGCCGGGCGTCGCGGCCGACGAACACCGTGCCGGTGTGCCCGTTCGCCGTGAGCCACGCGGCCAGCCCGGCCGTGGTGCGCACGACGACGGCCCGGTTCATGCCGTTGGGCCCGGCGCGCACGGGGCCGCGCAGCCCGGCGGTGCCGAACGTGAGCGGCCCGTTCATCCGGTCGGCCAGTTCGTCGGCCGCCACCGGGTCGCCGCCCATGGCCCGCGCCAGCACGCCCTGGAGCTCGGCGCGGGTGGCCGGGTCGGGGTCGTCGGCGATCCACCGGAACGCGGCGTCGCGCGACGCCGGTGCCAGGCTCATGCCCGCGCCACCAGGTCCGCGCGGGTCACCAGGTCGCGCAGGAGCGCGCCCATCCGGCTCGCGGCGGCCTGCCCGGCCTCCAGCACCTCCTGGTGGTTGAGCGGCTCGCCCGTGATGCCCGCGGCGAGGTTCGTGACCAGGGACAGCCCGAACACCTCGACGCCCTCGGCGCGGGCCGCGATGGCCTCCAGCACGGTGGACATGCCGACCAGGTCGGCGCCCATGGTGCGCAGCATCCGGATCTCGGCGGGCGTCTCGAAGTGCGGACCGGGCAGGCCCGCGTAGACGCCCTCCTCCAGCGACGGGTCGATCCGCCGGGCGAGGTCGCGCAGCCGCGGCGAGTACAGGTCGGTCAGGTCCACGAACCGCGCCCCGACCAGCGGCGACGACGCGGTGAGGTTCAGGTGGTCGCTGATCAGCACGGGCTGCCCGACCGACATGCCCTGCCGCAGGCCGCCGGCGGCGTTGGTCAGGACGACCGCGCGCACCCCGGCCGCGGCGGCGGTGCGCACGCCGTGCACGACCCGCTCGACGCCCTTGCCCTCGTACCCGTGCGTCCGACCGAGCATGACCAGCACGTTCTTGTCGCCGACCGGCACCGACCGCAGCGTCCCGCCGTGCCCGACGGCGGTGGGCGCCGCGAAGCCGGGCAGCTCGGCCATCGGCACCTCGGCGGCGGGTTCCCCGATCAGGTCGGCGGCCGGGCGCCAACCCGAGCCGAGGACGACGGCGATGTCGTGCTTGCCCACCCCGGTCCGCTCGGCCAGCGCCTGGGCGGCCTCCGTGGCCAGGGCCTCCGGTGTGGTGTTCTCACTGATGGCGGTCACGGCACGGCAGCCTAACCGCCGCCCCGGGCCGCTGCCCGCGAGCCGGCTAGCCGGTCACCACGAGCGTCGGCGCGATCGTCGTGAACAGGTCCCGCCCCGTCGCCTCCTGCTCCGTCGGCACCACGACCTCCACCACCCACAGGTCGGCCCCGCGCGGCAGGACGCGGGAGTAGTGGGTGCGGCGCAGGTCGGGTGGCGCCGGGGCGCCCGCGCGCGACAGGACCGTGGCGCGCTCGGCCGTGCGGTAGCTGTAGCCGACCCCCTGCTCGGGGCCGCCCGGCGGGAGGACGTCGGTGGGCTCCGCCGGCGTCTCGTAGAAGTAGTCCTCGCCCCACTTCGCCCGGACGGAGGCGATGTAGTCCCCGACGTCGTGCGCCGGGTAGTAGTCCGGGAAGCGCTGCACCGTCACCTCGTGCACCCCGCCGGGCGCGACCAGGTGCACGACGGTGCCCGGCGCCAGGCCCTCGTTGGTCCGCTGCTCCAGGAAGCCCGTCCAGTCCGGGCCGACGTCGATGGTGAATTCGGCGCCCTGCTCGCCCTTCGCCGACGCGGCCGAGGCGGTGGTCGGGGCGAACGACGGGGGCTCGGTGATCGCGGGCAGGGACGGCGTCCCGGTGTCCGCGGGCGGCGGCAGCAGCGGGGCGCCGGCCACGGTCCGGGTCAGCGCGAAGCCCGAGGCGCCGCCGATCGCGAACAGCACCGCGGCGCCCAGCGCCACCAGCGCCGACATCAGGGGGTGCGACCGGCTCGGCGAGCGGGTCGCGGTGGGGGACACCGGGAACGGCAGGGGGCCGGGGTCGTCGGCCAGCGGCGTGTCCGGCGCGATCCGCGGCTTCACCAGCGGCGGGCGCACCACCCGCACGACCGGTCGGGTCTCCGCGCCGGCCGGGAACACGTCCGTCCCGGGGTCGGGCAGCAGCGGGCGCACCAGGCGGCGCACCTCGGCCAGCGGCATCCGCTCGGCCGGGTCCTTCGTCATCAGGCCGGTCACCACCGGAGCCAGCGCGCCGCACGCCGTCGCGGACGGCACGTCGCCCTCGACGACCTGGTTGATCGTCTGGAGCACGTTCGCGCCCTCGTACGGCTGCCGGCCGGTCATCGCGTGGAACAGGGTCGCGCCGAGCGACCACTGGTCGGCGACCGGCGACACCACTTCGCCCGCGGCCACCTCGGGCGCGATGTAGGCGGGTGTGCCGAGCGTGATGCCCCGGCTGGTGAGCGTCGCCTCGGCGACGTTGCGGGCGATCCCGAAGTCGGTCAGCTTCACCCGGCCGTCGTCGGCGACCAGCACGTTGCCCGGCTTCACGTCCCGGTGCGTGATGCCCGCCCGGTGCGCGGCCTCCAGGCCCGCGGCGACGGCGTCCGCGACGACCGCGCCCTGCGCGTCGGTGAGCGGTCCGCGCTGCCGCACGATCTCGGCCAGGGAGGACGAGACGACCAGTTCCATGACGACGTAGGGGTCGCCGTCGACCTGGGCGACGTCGTAGAGCGTCACCAGGTTCGGGTGCGCCAGCGCCGCGGCCGAGCGGGCCTCGCGCAACGTCCGCTCGCGCAGCAGCGCCGCCTCGCCGTCCGACGCCTCCGCGGGGCGGAGGATCTCCTTGACGGCCACGTCGCGGCGCAGCACCTCGTCGTGCGCCGCCCAGACCGTGCCCATCGACCCCCGGCCCAGGACGTGCCGGAGACGGTAGCGCCCCGCGATCAGGCGGTCGCCCCCGGTCGACCCCTGTTCTTCCTCCACTGGGTCATCATTCCCCAACGTGGAAGACTGGCGTCTGCATCGTTCACGGCGGTGAACCTCACATAGCCGCCGTACTACTGGTGAGTAACACTGCGGAGCATGATGGAACCGTCAGGCGAGTTGGCGCTGGCCGCCGAGTTCCCCACCCCCGACCGGGAGGCGTGGCTCGACCTCGTGCGCGGCGTGCTCCGCAAGTCGGGCGCCGACTTCGGGTCGCTGGTCACCACCACCTACGACGGCATCGACGTGCAGCCGCTCTACACCGCCGCCGACGAGGCCCCGGCCGCCGGGTTCCCCGGCCTGCCCCCCTTCACCAGGGGCGGCCGGCCGCAGGGCTCGGTCGACGGCTGGGACGTCCGCCAGCAGCACCGGGTCGCCGACCGGGACGCGGTGACGGCCGACCTGGAGAACGGCGTCACGTCGCTGTGGCTCAAGGGCCTCGACCCCGCCTCGTACGACGACGTGCTCGCCGACGTCTACCTCGACCTGGCGCCCGTGGTCGTCGACGGCGGCGCGGACTTCCTCGCCGCCGGGCGCGCCATGCTGCGGGTCTGGGACCAGCGGCCCGTGCTGCCGAGCCAGGTGCGCGGCAACGTCGGCGCGGACCCCCTGGGCGTGCGGGCCCGCACCGGGCAGCCCGCCGACCTGGCCGCCCTCACCGACCTGCTCGGCAAGGCCCGCGGGTTCCCCGAGCTGCGCGTCGTCGTCGTGGACGGCCTGCCGTTCCACGAGGCGGGCGGGTCCGACGCCCAGGAGCTGGGCGCGTCCCTCGCGGCCGGCGTCGCGTACCTGAGGCACCTCACCGAGGCGGGCCTGACCGCGGCCGAGGCCGTGCGGCTGCTGGAGTTCCGGTACGCGGCCACCGCCGACCAGTTCCTCACCATCGCGAAGTTCCGCGCCGCCCGGCGGCTGTGGGCGCGGGTCACCGAGGTCTCCGGCGCACCCGCCCCGCAGCTCCAGCACGCGGTGACCTCGCCCGCGATGATGACCCGACGCGACCCGTGGGTGAACATGCTGCGCACCACCGTGGCGTGCTTCGGCGCGGGCCTGGGCGGCGCGGACGCGGTGACCGTGCTGCCGTTCGACGCGGCCATCGGCCTGGCCGACGACTTCTCCCGGCGCATCGCGCGCAACACCCAGTCGCTGCTGCTGGAGGAGTCGAAGCTGGCGGGCGTGATCGACCCGGCGGGCGGCTCCTGGTACGTGGAGAAGCTGACCGACGACCTGGCGCGCGCCGCCTGGGACTGGTTCCGCCGCATCGAGGCCGCGGGCGGCCTGCCGAAGGCGTTCGACCTGGTCGCGGGCGAGATCGCGGAGACGTGGGCGAAGCGGCGGGAGAACCTGGCCGACCGCACCGACGCCATCACCGGCGTCAGCGAGTTCCCGGACCCGACCGAGCGGCCCGTCGTGCGCCCGCCCGCGCCCGGGGAGCCGGGTGCCGGGGAACCGGGTGCGGGGAAGCCGGGTGCGGGGGAGCGGGCGGGCGGCCTGCCGCGCGTCCGCTACGCCCAGGAGTACGAGGCGCTGCGCGACGCCGCCGACGCGGCCCCCGAGCGGCCCAAGGTCTTCCTGGCCACGCTCGGCCCGGTCGCCGCGCACACCGCGCGCGCCACGTTCGCCGCCAACCTGTTCCAGGCGGGCGGCATCGAGACGCCGAGCGCCGGCCCGACGAGGACCGCGGACGACGTCGTCGCGGCGTTCCGCGCCAGCGGCGCCCGCGTCGCCTGCCTGTGCGGCAGCGACAAGGGCTACGCCGAACTGGCCGCGCCCGTCGCCGACGCGCTGCGCGAGGCGGGCGCCGAACGGGTCCTGCTGGCCGGGAGGACGTCCGACGCGTCGATCGACGAGCACGTCTTCACCGGGTGCAAGGCGCTCGACGTCCTGGAGCGCACCTTCGACCTCCTCGGAGTGCAGCGATGATCCCGAACTTCGCCGACGTCGACCTCGGGGAGCCGACGCCGTCGACCGCCGCCGAGTGGCAGCAGGCGCTCCAGGAGGCGACCGGCAAGGGCGCCGACGCGCTCGCGTGGGAGACGCCGGAGGGCATCGGCGTCAAACCCGTCTACGGCGGGGCGGACACCGAGGGACTGGACTTCCTGGGCACCTACCCGGGCATCGCGCCGTTCCTGCGCGGCCCGTACCCGACCATGTACGTCAACCAGCCGTGGACCATCCGGCAGTACGCCGGGTTCTCCACCGCCGAGGAGTCGAACGCCTTCTACCGCCGCAACCTCGCGGCCGGACAGAAGGGCCTGTCCGTGGCGTTCGACCTGGCCACGCACCGCGGCTACGACTCCGACCACCCGCGCGTGGCCGGCGACGTGGGCATGGCGGGCGTGGCGATCGACTCGATCTACGACATGCGGCAGCTGTTCGAGGGCATCCCCCTGGACAGGATGAGCGTGTCGATGACCATGAACGGCGCCGTGCTGCCGGTCCTCGCGCTCTACGTCGTCGCGGCCGAGGAGCAGGGGGTGGCGCCGGAACTCCTCGCGGGGACCATCCAGAACGACATCCTCAAGGAGTTCATGGTCCGCAACACCTACATCTACCCGCCGCAGCCGTCGATGCGGATCATCTCCGACATCTTCTCGTACACCTCGCGGCGGATGCCGAAGTTCAACTCGATCTCCATCTCCGGCTACCACATGCAGGAGGCCGGGGCGACGGCCGACCTGGAGCTGGCCTACACGCTGGCGGACGGCGTGGAGTACCTGCGCGCGGGCCGGGACGCGGGCCTCGACGTGGACGCGTTCGCGCCGCGGCTGTCGTTCTTCTGGGCGATCGGCATGAACTTCTTCATGGAGGTCGCCAAGCTGCGGGCCGCCCGCCTGCTGTGGGCCAAGCTGGTGAAGGGCTTCGCCCCGCAGAACCCCAAGTCGCTGTCCCTGCGCACGCACTGCCAGACGTCCGGCTGGTCGCTGACCGCGCAGGACGTGTTCAACAACGTGGCCCGCACGTGCGTCGAGGCGATGGCCGCGACCCAGGGGCACACGCAGTCGCTGCACACCAACGCGCTGGACGAGGCGCTGGCACTGCCCACGGACTTCTCCGCGCGCATCGCCCGCAACACCCAGCTGCTGCTCCAGCAGGAGTCCGGCACCACCCGCGTGATCGACCCGTGGGGCGGCAGCGCGTTCGTCGAGCGCCTGACGCACGACCTCGCGCACCGGGCGTGGGCGCACATCACCGAGGTCGAGGCCGCCGGCGGCATGGCCAAGGCCATCGACGCGGGCATCCCGAAGCTGCGCATCGAGGAGGCGGCGGCCCGCACGCAGGCCCGCATCGACTCCGGGCGGCAGCCGGTGATCGGCGTGAACAAGTACCAGGTCGAGGCCGACGAGAAGATCGAGGTGCTCAAGGTCGACAACGCCGGGGTGCGCGCCCAGCAGCTCGCCAAGCTGGCGCGGCTGCGCGCCGAGCGCGACCAGGCGGCCGTGGACGGCGCCCTCGACGCCCTGACCAGGGCGGCCGGCGGGGACGGCAACCTGCTGGAGCTGGCCGTCGTCGCGGCCCGCGCCAAGGCCACCGTCGGCGAGATCTCCGAGGCCCTGGGCCGCGTGTGGGGCCGCCACACCGCGCAGATCCGCACCATCACCGGCGTCTACCGGCAGGAGGCGGGTTCCGTGACGAACCTGGACGCCACCCGAGAGGTGGTCGAGCGCTTCGCCGAGGAGGAGGGCCGCCGGCCGCGCATCCTGGTCGCCAAGATGGGCCAGGACGGCCACGACCGCGGCCAGAAGGTGATCGCGACGGCGTTCGCCGACCTGGGCTTCGACGTGGACGTCGGCCCGCTGTTCCAGACCCCGGACGAGGTCGCCCGCCAGGCGGTCGAGGCCGACGTGCACATCGTCGGCGTCTCGTCCCTGGCCGCGGGCCACCTCACGCTGGTGCCCGCGCTGCGGGAGGCGCTGGCGGAGCTGGGGCGCGAGGACATCATGATCGTGGTCGGCGGCGTGATCCCGCAGCAGGACTTCGACGCGCTGCGCGAGGCCGGGGCGGCGGCGATCTTCCCGCCCGGCACGGTCATCGCGGACGCCGCGGGCGACCTGCTGCGCAAGCTCGCCGACCGGTTGGGCCACGAGCAGCCCGCCGATGCCTAGGCGGGTCGACGTCGGCGAGTACGCGAAGGGCGTGCTCGCCGGCGACCGCGGCACCCTCGCGCGGGCGATCACGCTGGTCGAGTCGACCAGGCCCGACCACCGGGCGGCGGCGCAGGAGCTGCTGGTCGAACTGCTGCCGCACGCCGGCAACGCGCACCGCATCGGCATCACCGGCGTGCCCGGCGTCGGCAAGTCGACGTTCATCGACGCGTTCGGGACGATGCTGACCGGGCTCGGGCACCGGGTGGCCGTGCTGGCCGTCGACCCGTCGTCCACCCGGACCGGCGGGTCGATCCTGGGCGACAAGACGCGGATGGCGCGGCTCGCGGTGGACCCGGCGGCGTTCATCCGGCCCTCGCCGACCTCCGGCACGCTCGGCGGCGTGGCCCGCGCGACCCGCGAGTCGATCGTGCTGGTCGAGGCCGCGGGGCACGACGTGGTGCTGGTCGAGACCGTCGGCGTCGGGCAGTCCGAGGTCGCGGTGGCCAACATGACCGACTGCTCCCTCTTCCTCGCGCTGGCGCGCACCGGCGACCAGCTCCAGGGCATCAAGAAGGGCGTCCTGGAACTCGCCGACGTGATCGCGGTCAACAAGGCGGACGGCCCGCACGAGGTCGAGGCCCGCAGGGCGGCCCGGGAGCTGGCGGGCGCGCTGCGGCTGCTGCGACCGCCCGACGCGCTGTGGCACCCGCCCGTGCTGACGTGCAGCGGACTGGACGGCTCGGGCCTGGAGGCGCTCTGGGAGCAGGTCGGCGCGCACCGGGCGGCGCTGGAGGGCGCGGGCGAGCTGACCGGGCGCCGCCGCCGCCAGCAGGTCGAGTGGACGTGGGCGACGGTGCACGACCGGCTGCTCTCGCGATTGCGGTCGGCGCCGGCCGTGCGCTCGATCGTGCCCGAGGTCGAGCGGCAGGTGCGGGATGGCGAACTGACCCCCACATTGGCCGCCGATCGCATATTGGATGCGTTCCGGGACGTATAAGACCTGAAAGTGTGCACTTTCTGCGCACAAGTACACACGCGACGTGAACAGCCCACCGGTTTGGCGGACCACGGGCAGTGGTAACCGGACTGTGCGGTGACTAGGCTTGGCAACCATGTGGCGATCTGCGTTCGCGGTGTGCTTAGTGGTGCTGGCCGGTGCTCTCGCCGTGTCGGGCACAGCGTCGGCCGCGCCGTCGTCGCAGGTCCGGCACGTCGTGCAGCCCGCGGACACCCCCGCGCCGGGTAACGAGACGCTCCAGCCCGGCACCACGGTGGGCCCGGGTCCCGCCGTCGACGCGCCGCAGGAGCCCGCGCCGTCGACGTCGACGGACACGCGCAAGAAGTTGTGGCTAGGCGGTATCGCGCTGCTCTTGTTCGCCCTCGTGTATTGGCGCAACAAGAAGCGGTGGTCGAAGTGGCGGGCGGGCAAGAAGGGATAGCGTTCCACGCACTGGGACGGGCCGGTCGGTATATGGTCCCCCTGTAGAAGTGCCTGCGCAGAGTTGATCGGTACGACCGATACTCGAGCACCGCTTGGCGCACCCCCGCGACCGGTTGCCGGTTGACCGGCGTGAGGGGCCTCGCGGCTCACGGGCCTGATGCAGGATGGATGTGAAATGAGTACCGACTTCAAGATGAGCACGCGCTCGGCCGTCGAGCGGTACTCGACCGCCCTGGTGGACCTGTCCCGCAGCATCCACGCGGAACCCGAGCAGGCGTTCGCGGAGCACCGCAGCGCCGCCAAGGTCGCCGACCTGCTCGCCGCCGAGGGCTTCGAGGTCGAGCGCGGCGTCGCCGACCTGGAGACCGCGTTCACCGCCTCGTTCGGGTCCGGCGAGCTGGTCCTCGGCCTGTGCGCCGAGTACGACGCCCTGCCCGAGGTCGGCCACGCGTGCGGGCACAACGTCATCGCCGCCGCGTCCACCGGCGCCGCCCTCGCCCTGCGCGACCTGGCCGACGACCTCGGCCTCACGGTCCGGGTGATCGGCACGCCCGCCGAGGAGGTCGGCGGCGGCAAGGTGCTCATGCTCGAACGCGGGGTCTTCGACGACGTGGCGTTCTCCATGATGGTGCACCCGGCCCCGTACGAGGCGGTGGCCGCGCGGTCGCTCGCCATCACCGACGTCGAGGTCCACTACACCGGCAAGCCCTCGCACGCCGCCGCCGCGCCCCACCTCGGCGTGAACGCGGCGGACGCGATCACCGTCGCCCAGGTCGCCATCGGCCTGGCCCGCCAGCACCTCGAACCCGGCCAGATGGTCAGCGGCATCGTCACCCGCGGGGGCACCGTCCCCAACGTGGTGCCCGCCGCGACCTCGGCGATGTTCGACCTGCGGGCCGACGACATGGACTCCCTGCGCAGGCTGGAGGAGCGGATCAACCGCTGCTTCGAGGCCGGCGCCCTGGCCACCGGCTGCACGCACGAGGTCGTCAAGGTCTCGCCCGTATACGCCGAGCTGACCCCCGACCCGTGGCTCGCGGACGCCTACCGGCGCGCGGTCACGGAACTGGGGCGGCGTCCCATGAGCCCCGAAGACGAGCTCAAGGAGAAGATCGGCAGCACCGACATGGGCAACATCACCCGTGCGCTGCCGGCCATCCACCCGACCATCGCCATCGACTGCGGAGACGCGGTGAACCACCAAATCGAGTTCGCGAACGCCTGTGCCTCGGCTTCGGCCGACCGAGCAGTGCTCGACGGGGCGCTCGCCCTCGCCTGGACGACAATTTCCGCCGCTGTGGACACCGATCAGCGCGCCCGTCTCCTGGGCGGTGCGGCATGACGGTCCTGGACGCGCGCCTGCCGGAAGAGGGGGCCGATGTGCTGTTGACCGATCACGGGGTCAGCATTGCCCTTGTGGACGATCTCGGTGAGGGCCGCGGGCCCTCCTGGCTGGACGACTGGCTGGCGTCGAACGCCCCCGAGGTCGTCGCCTGGCGGCGGCACATCCACGCCCACCCCGAGCTGTCGCGCAAGGAGTACGCCACCACCGAGCTGATCGCCCAGGTGCTCCGCTCGGCGGGCCTCAAGCCGCGCATCATGCCCGGCGGCACCGGCCTGGTCTGCGACGTCGGCTCCGGCCCGCGCTGCGTGGCCCTGCGCGCCGACATCGACGCCCTGCCGATCACCGAGGCGGGCGGCTCGCCGTACGCGTCCACCGTGGACGGCGTGATGCACGCGTGCGGGCACGACGCGCACACCACCGTGCTGCTGGGCGCGGCCCTGGCCCTCGCCTCGGCGACCGAGCTGCCCGGCCGGGTGCGCCTGGTGTTCCAGCCGGCGGAGGAGGTCATGCCGGGCGGTGCGCTCGACGTGCTCGCCGCGGGTGGCCTGGACGGCGTGGAACGCATCTTCGGCCTGCACTGCGACCCGAGGCTGGAGGTCGGCCGCGTCGGCACGAGGATCGGCCCCATCACGTCCGCGTCGGACATGCTGGAACTGCGCCTCACCTCGCCCGGCGGCCACACGTCCCGGCCGCACCTGACCGCCGACCTCGTGCACGCGCTGGGCACCGTGATCACCGGCCTGCCGGGCCTGCTGTCCCGGCGCGTGGACCCCCGTTCGGGCACGGTCCTCGTGTGGGGCGCCGTGCACGCCGGCGAGGCGCCCAACGCGGTCCCGCAGGACGGCGTGCTGCGCGGCACGCTGCGCACCGGCGACCGGGACACCTGGGCGGAGCTGGAGCCGCTGATCAAGGAGCTGGTCGGCGCGCTGCTGGCCCCCACCGGGGTCGGTTTCGACCTGCACCACCGCCGCGGCGTGCCGCCGGTCGTCAACGACCGGGAGAGCACGATGCTGCTCAGGGCCGGCATCGAGGCGGCGCTGGGCGAGGACGCGCTGGCGGGCACCGTGCAGTCGTCCGGCGGTGAGGACTTCGGCTGGTACCTGGAGCACGTGCCGGGCTCCTTCGCCCGCCTGGGCGTGTGGGACGGCGTCGGCAAGCAGCGGGACCTGCACCAGCCGGAGTTCGACCTGGACGAGCGGGCGCTGATCGTCGGCGTGCGCGTGATGGTGCACGCCGCGCTGGCCGCGCTGGCCTGAGGAAGCGGTCGAGGAACCACCCGAAGCGCTCCTGGGGGAGCGAACGCTTGCGCAGGGGTCCCCGCCAGGGGGACCCCTGTTCTTGATTCTTCCAGAGCGGACCGACAATCCGGGCCGGTCGACGGGCGCCGACCAGACGCGTGCCGACTGCCCGCGTGCCGACTGCCCGCGTGCCGACCGCAGACCGCCCGCGTGCCGACCGGACGGGTTCGGGGTCAGGCGCTGGGCGGGACGAACCCCGGCGGGACGAACTCCGGCGGCACGACGGTCAGGCCCAGCTCCGGCACGCCCAGCCAGTCCAGCTCCACCCCCGCCTCCTCCGCCCGCGCGGCCAGCCCCAGCCTCAGCGCGTACACGCCGAGCAGCAGCGCCTGGAGCGAGTCCACCCCGAACGACGCCGAGACCGCCTCGTCACCCAGCCCCACCACCTGGTGCGGGCAGCACCAGTCGCCGTTCCGGCTCAGCGGGTCCGGGTGGGGCGTCCCGACCCTGATCACCACGGACGCGCGCGTGCCGTCCCCGGCCACCGCCTCCAACCGCCGCTCGGCCACCACGACACCCATCTCGTACGTCACGTGATCGACGGTACCGCCACCGCCGCGCGGAAGGTCGAGTCCGTCCTCGGCGCGCTCGTGATCACGCCCCGGCAGGGCGTTCACCGCCCGCGTCGCCCACGGGACGCCGGTCAGCTCACGGGTTCGGTCAGCTCCGGCCGGGCCTCGGGCGCCGCCGCGCGGACGGCGTCCGCCGCCTGGTCGTCCGGCTCGGCCTGCGAGGCGCGCTCGGCCTCCACGCGCGTCGTGTAGACGGACACCTCGTGCGCGATGCGCCCCTCGTCCCACCCGAGCACGCCCGCCATGAGCCGCGCGACCGGTTCGGCGCACTCGACGCCGCGGTGCGGGTACTCGATCGAGATGCGGGTGCGGCGGGTCAGCACGTCCTCCAGGTGCAGCGCGCCCTCGTGGGACGCGGCGTAGGTGACCTCGACCTGGAGGTAGTCGGGCGCGGCGGGCACCGGCTTGAGCAGGTCGGGGCCGGCGGACGCCAGCACCTCGTGGACCAGGGAGCCGTAGCGGTCGAGGAGGTGGCGCACCCGGTACGGGTGCAGGCCGTAGCGGGTGGCCAGCTGGTCCGCCTGGTTCACCAGCGCGTGGTAGCCGTCCGCGCCCACGAGCGGCACCTTGTCCGTGATGGACGGCTGGATGCGGCCCGGCAGGTCCACCCCGGCGGCGTCCACCGCGTCCGCGCCCATCACCCGGTACGTCGTGTACTTGCCGCCCGCGATGGCGACCAGCCCGGGCGCGACGCGGGCCACGGCGTGCTCGCGCGACAGCTTCGACGTGGACTCGCTCTCCCCGGCCAGCAGCGGCCGCAGACCCGCGTAGACGCCCTCGATGTCGTCGTGCGTGAGCGGCGTCGCGAGGACCGAGTTGACGTGGTCGAGCACGTAGTCGATGTCCTTGCGGGTGGCCGCCGGGTGCGCCAGGTCCAGGTTCCAGTCGGTGTCCGTGGTGCCGACGATCCAGTGGTTGCGCCACGGGATGACGAACAGCACCGACTTCTCGGTGCGCAGGATCAGACCCGTCTCGGAGACGATCCGGTCGCGCGGGACGACGATGTGCACGCCCTTCGACGCCCGGACGCGGAACCGGCCGCGCGAACCCGACAGGCGTTGCAGCTCGTCGGTCCACACCCCGGTCGCGTTGATCACGGCGTGCGCGCGCACCTCGGTCTCCCGGCCGTCCTCGACGTCGCGCACGCGGACGCCCGACACGCGGTCCGCCTCCTTCAGGAAGCCGACCACCTGGGTCGAGGTGCGCACCACGGCGCCGTAGTGGGCGGCGGTGCGGGCCACCATCATCGTGTGGCGGGCGTCGTCGGCCTGCGCGTCGTAGTAGCGGATGCCGCCGACCAGGGCGTCCGGCTTCAGCGCGGGCACCATGCGCAGCGCGCCCGCGCGGGACAGGTGCTTCTGGCCGGGCACCGAGCGGGCGCCGCCCATCGTGTCGTACATGAGCAGACCGGCGGCCGTGTACGGGCGCTCCCACGCGCGGCGCGTCAGCGGGTACAGGAACGCCACCGGCTTGACCAGGTGCGGCGCGAGGCGGGTGAGCATGAGCTCGCGTTCCCGCAGGGCCTCGCGGACCAGGCCGAACTCCAACTGCTCCAGGTAGCGCAGGCCGCCGTGGAACAGCTTGGACGAGCGGCTCGACGTCCCGGAGGCCAGGTCGCGGGCCTCGACGAGGGCGACGCGCAGGCCGCGGGTCGCGGCGTCCAGGGCCGCGCCGGCACCCACCACGCCGCCGCCGATGATCACCACGTCGAAGGTGTCCGCGCCGAGCCGCTCCCACGTGCGCTCGCGCTCGTCGGGGCCGAGACGTCCGGGCTGGTTGGGCGTGACCACGCTGTTCGCCTCCCTGATGCCGACGTCGACCGGAAACTCCGACCAGGACTGACTCGACCACGTTACCCGCCGGTACGCCACCCGTGGACAACTGATCAGGTCGGAGTTAGCGTCAGCGGCGTTGTGGGGTGGGCAGCGCCGCCGGACCCGGACAGTGCTGCCTCCTGCGAAGGCGAGGAGGTCGGCGGATGAGCAGTGGCTCGATCTTCGTGTGGGAAGTCCTCGGCACCGCGGTGCTGATCCTGATGGGCGCGGGCGTCGTCGCGAACGTCACCCTGAAGAGTGCACTCGGCAACTCGGGAGGGTGGCTTCTGATCAACTTCGGCTGGGGTTTCGCGGTCTTCGCGGGCGCCAGCATCGCCGCGCCGAGCGGCGCTCACCTCAACCCGGCGGTGACCCTCGGGCTGGCCGTCGCGGACAAGCTCCCGTGGGGCCAGGTGCCGGTCTACTTCGCCGCGCAGCTGGTCGGCGCGTTCCTCGGCGCGGTGCTCGCGTGGCTCACCTACAAGAAGCAGTTCGACACGCACGACGACCCGGCCGGCACGCGCGGCATCTTCTGCACCGGCCCGACCGTGCCCAGCGCGCCGTGGAACGTCGTCAGCGAGGTCATCGCCACGTTCGTGCTGGTCGCCTGGGTGCTGCTCAGCCCGGCCGCGAAGGAGATGGCGGACGGCGTGCCGCAGCTCGGCAACTCCGCGCTGGGCTACGCCGGCGTCGCGTTCGTTGTCATCGGCCTCGGCAACTCCCTCGGCGGCCCCACCGGGTACGCCATCAACCCCGCCCGCGACCTCGGCCCCCGCATCGCCTACGCCGTCCTGCCCATCCGGGGCAAGGGCAGCGCCGAGTGGGGCTACGCCTGGGTGCCGGTCGTCGGCCCGCTCCTCGGCGCGGTGCTCGCCGGACTCCTCTACCTGGTTCTGCCCGTCTGAAAGGACGCATCCCCATGACGAAGTACGTGGCCGCGATCGACCAGGGCACCACGTCGACCCGGTGCATGGTCTTCGACCACTCGGGGCGGGTGGTCGCGGTCGACCAGAAGGAGCACGAGCAGATCTTCCCGAGGGCCGGGTGGGTCGAGCACGACCCGGCGGAGGTGTGGGCGAACACCCGGCAGGTCGCCGCGGGCGCGCTGGCCAGGGCCGACCTGGACGCGGGCGACATCGCCGCGGTCGGCATCACCAACCAGCGCGAGACCGCCGTGGTCTGGGACCGCACCACCGGGCGACCCGTCTACAACGCGATCGTGTGGCAGGACACCCGCACCGACGCGATCTGCCGCGCGCTGGGCGAGCTGGGCGGCGGCCAGGAGCGCTACCGCGACAAGACCGGCCTGCCGCTGGCCACCTACTTCTCCGGCCCGAAGGTGCGCTGGATCCTGGAGAACGTCGAAGGCGCCCGGGAGAAGGCCGAGGCCGGTGACCTGGTGTTCGGCAACATGGACACCTGGGTGCTGTGGAACATGACGGGTGGCGTGAACGGCGGCGTGCACGTCACCGATCCCACCAACGCCTCCCGCACGCTGCTGATGGACCTCGACACGCTGAGCTGGGACGAGGGCATCGCCGCCGACATGGGCATCCCGCTGTCGATGCTGCCGGAGATCCGGTCGTCGTCCGAGGAGTACGGCAGGGTGCGCGAGCGCGGCGCGCTGGCCGGCGTGCCGATCGCGGGCATCCTCGGCGACCAGCAGGCCGCCACGTTCGGCCAGGCGTGCCTGTCGCCGGGCGAGGCCAAGAACACCTACGGCACCGGCAACTTCGTGCTGCTCAACACCGGCACCGAGAAGGTGATGAGCGAGAACGGCCTGCTCACGACGGTCTGCTACAAGATCGGCTCGGCCGCCCCGGTGTACGCGCTGGAGGGGTCGATCGCGGTGACCGGCTCGCTCGTGCAGTGGCTGCGCGACAACCTCGGCATGATCACCACGGCCGCTGAGGTCGAGGAGCACGCCCGCACCGTGGAGGACAACGGCGGCGCGTACTTCGTGCCCGCGTTCTCCGGCCTGTTCGCGCCGTACTGGCGGTCCGACGCGCGCGGCGCGATCGTCGGCCTGACCCGCTTCGTCAACAGGGGCCACCTGGCCAGGGCGGTGCTGGAGGCCACGGCGTTCCAGACCCGCGAGGTGATCGACGCGATGAACGCCGACTCGGGCGTGGCGCTGACCTCGTTGAAGGTCGACGGCGGCATGGTCGTGAACGAGTTGCTCATGCAGTTCCAGGCGGACATCCTCGGCGTGCCGGTGATCCGCCCGGTGGTCAGCGAGACGACGGCCCTGGGCGCCGCCTACGCCGCCGGGCTCGCGGTCGGGTTCTGGGAGTCCGAGGACGACATCCGGCAGAACTGGGCCCAGGACAAGCAGTGGGACCCGGACATGGACGACGAGACCCGCGAGACGCAGTACGCCCTGTGGAAGAAGGCCGTGACCAGGACCTTCGACTGGGTGGAGTGACCGCCCTCCCCGGGGGGAGGGCGCTGCCGCCCTCCCCCCGGGGACCGGCTCAGTCCAGGTCGTCGTGGCGCATGAGCTGGCGGCCGGCCTCGGTGAGCGACCCCGTCAGCGACGGGTACACCGAGAACGTGGTGGCCAGGTCCTCCACGGTCAGCTGGTTCTGCACGGACAGCGCGATCGACAGGATCAGCTCGCTGGCGTTCGGCGCGACCACGACACCGCCGATGACCACGCCGGTCGCCGGACGGCAGAACAGCTTCACGAAGCCCCGCCGCAGGCCCTCCATCTTGGCGCGCGGGTTCGTGGCCAGCGGCAGCATGACGGTGCGGGCGGGCACGGTGCCCGAGTCGATCGCCTGCTGGCTGATGCCGACGCTCGCGATCTCCGGGTTGGTGAACACGTTCGCCGCGACCGTCTTGAGCTTGATCGGGCTCACGCCCTCGCCCAGCGCGTGCCACATGGCGATGCGGCCCTGCATGGCGGCCACGGACGCGAGCAGCAGCACGCCCGTGCAGTCGCCCGCCGCGTAGACGCCGGAGACGTTCGTGCGCGACACCCGGTCGACCGGGATGTAGCCGCCGCGGCCCAGCTCGATGCCGATCTTGTCCAGGCCCAGGTCGGCGGTGTTCGGGACCGAGCCGACCGTCATGAGCGCGTGGCTGGCCTCGATCGTGCGACCGTCCTCCAGGTGAATCAGGACACCGTCGCCGGTGTTCTCCACCCGGTCCGCGCGGGCGTGCTTGACCACCGCCGTGCCGCGTTCGGCGAACACGTCCTCCAGCACGGCCGCCGCGTCGGCGTCCTCGTGCGGGAGGACCCGGTCGCGGGACGAGACCATCGTCACCTTCACGCCCAGTTCGGTGTAGGCGGAGGCGAACTCCACGCCGGTGACACCCGAACCGATGACGGCCAGGTGCTCGGGGAGTTCCGGGAGGTCGTAGATCTGGCGCCAGGTGAGGACGCGCTTGCCGTCCGGCTCGGCGCCCGGCAACACGCGCGGGGTCGCGCCCGTGGCGATGAGCACCACGTCGGCCGGCAGCACCTCCTTGGTGCCGTCGTCCGCCAGCGCCACCACCTCGTGCTGGGCGAGGCCCTTGGCGCCGTCGCAGAACTTCGCGGTGCCGTTGACGATCCGCACGCCCTCGCGCTGGAGGCGGGCGCGGACGTCCGCGGACTGGGCGAGCGCGAGGCCCTTCACCCGGCCGTGGACGACCGGCAGCTCCACCTCGGCGGCGGCGTTGTTGGTGCGGATGCCCAGCTCACCGGCGTTGCGGAAGGCGCTGCGACCACCGGCGGAGGCGATGAACGTCTTGGACGGCACGCAGTCGTAGAGCACGCAGGCGCCGCCCAGGCCCTCGTTCTCGACGATGGTCACGTCGGCCCCGTGCTGGGCCGCGACCAGTGCCGCTTCGTAACCTGCGGGGCCACCGCCCATGATGACGATGCGGGTCACGACACGTCCTCCTAGGGTTGTCGGCGCTGGTGCCGGCGCTGTTTGCGCCGTTTGCGACCGGTGACAACGGTACGCGGTCGGGTACGGGGGCGTGTCGTCCGGTCTTCTCGTGCCTCGCGTTGATCGCGGTGTCGCTAGGCTGTGGTCGTGCCGCTCTATGCCGCGTACGGGTCCAACATGGACCCGAACCAGATGATGGAGCGAGCCCCGTACTCCCCCATGGCGGGGACCGGGTGGCTCGCCGGTTGGCGTCTGTCGTTCGGTGGCGAGGACCTGGGCTGGGAGGGCGCGCTCGCCACCATCGTCGAGGACCCCGAGTCGCAGGTCTTCTGCGTGCTCTACGACGTGAGCCCGCGCGACGAGTCCCGCCTCGACAGGTGGGAGGGAGCGCTGGGCCTCTACAAGAAGATCAGACTCCGGGTCCAGACCCTGGAAGGCTCGGTGACCGCCTGGCTCTACGTCCTGGACGCCTACGAGGGCGGGCTCCCGTCGGCCCGCTACATCGGCGTGGTGGCCGACGCGGCCGAAGCCGCGGGGGCCCCCGACGACTACGTGGCCGACCTCCGAACCCGCCCCTGCCGCGGCATAGGCCCCTGACCCGCGAGTCGTAAACCCAAGCCGCGCGAGTCGTAAGTTCGGGCCCGGAGTGTCGTAAATCCGGGCCCGATGAGTTCTAGATCCAGAACCCTCGTGTCGCGCGTTGAGGGCCGCTGAGGTCTGCCCGCAGGCGGCTGAACAACGCGGTCGGGTCACGCAGGTCGGAAGCACTGGCGCGGAGTACCCGCCACCCGCGTCGTCGCAGGTCCTCGTCACGGGCCCGGTCCGACTCGACCTTGTCGACGTGAGCGGCGTAACCGTCGTACTCGAGGGCGAGACGCGCGTGCGGCCAGCCGAAGTCCAGGCGCCAGACCTCGCGGCCGTCCAGGTCGCGCACCGAGTACTGGGGGACGGGCAGCGGGAACCCGGCCTCGGCGATGAGCAGCAGGAGCATGCTCTCCGGTGGAGACTCCGGCAGCCCTGACGCGAGGTCGAGCAGGAAAGCGGCCTGACGCTTGCCCCTCGAATCACGTCGTGCGGTGATCCGTGCGGCGATGTCACCCTTGAATTCCGCACGTTCGTGTGAAGGAATTTGCGCCAATGCCTCGTCCGCGCAGGCCAGGGCCGTGGACCGGCGAGCGCGGCAAAGCAGTTCGGTGACGGCGTGCACGACCGTGAAGCAGCGGAGACCGTCGACCTCGGTGACGTCGGCGATGTCGTAGGCCTGCTGGTGCACGTCCAGCCCGGGACGCGAGTGCAGGCGGCGGTCGTAGTCGACAGTCAGGTGCACGCGGTGCGTCGACGCGGCCGTGCAACCGTGCAGCCACGCCGACGTGTGGCTCGACAGCACCGCGTCGGGACCGGCCATCAGCAGTGCGGCGGCCGCACGTGTACGCAGGTCGGGCATGTTCTCACGGCGGATGACGACCTTGCGGCCGTAGTTGATCAATCGCCCTTCGGCGGTCAACCGCTCCAGTTCCCTGCGGCTGAAGTGGGTGCGCAGTTCGGTGCGGCGGTAAGCGCCGTGGAGGCCCTCGGGAAGTTCGATCATGCAGAACCGAGTGGACCTGCCGGGATTCCGTACACGGATCACCCGAACGTGCAAGATCCACTGCCTGAACTTACGACTCGCCATGCGCGAACTTACGACTCGCGGAGCGTGAAATTACGACTCGCCGTGCGCGGACTTACGACTCGGTGGTCAGGGAGTCCAGGTGGTGGAGGAGGCGGCGGGTGTCCACGGGGGAGATGGTGCTCCAGGGTTGTTGGCCGGGGGTGGCCCGGCGCACCTGGAGGTAGCGGCCCCGGGGGTTGTCGAAGAAGCCGATCACGTGGTCCGGGCGGACGCGCTTGCCGTACTTGTCGCGGAACGCGGCGCCGAACTGGCCCCGGTGGTCCGCGTCGCGGAACATCTCGGCCAGGGTGTGGGCGTCCTGTTGGCGGATGCCCCGCGCCAGGAGGGCCCGGACCAGGTCGTCCGGGGTGTTCGAGCCGGTCGCCGCGGCGTCCAGGTCGGTGCTGGGCAGCGTCACGGAGTGGCCGGGACCCGCGGGGGCCGGCGGCAGGACCGACAGGGCCTCGCGGGCCAGGCTCTCGGCGGACGCGGCGCGCAGGGTCAGCTGGTCGCCGTCCAGCACGGCCAGCACACCGGACTGCCCCTTGGCCGCCGCCAGCACGCGGACGCTCCGGCCCAGCCACAGCCGCCCGTCCACCTCCCGCTGCGGCCGGTTGAGCAGGTGCAGCAGGTCCTCCAGCATCGGGTCGAGCGACACCGGACGGCCCAGCCCGCGCCGCTCCAGGTCCGTCCACGCCCGCTGCTCCAGCTCGGCCCGCTCGGCGTGCGTCTTCCCCGGTGAGGGCACCTTGAGCACCAGCGGCATGGTCTCCAGCCGCAGGTGCTCCCACAGCACGTCGAACTCCAGCGCCGAGATCGTCACGGGTTCGCGCAGGTCGCTGGTGCCCAGGTCCACACCGAACATCGTCATCAGCTGGTGGTGCTCTCCCCGATCACGGGCGGCGAGAACCCGCCCACCCCGTAGATGTCGTCCGTCTCGCGCAGGTAGTCGGCCGCGTCGTGCGTCGCGTCCTCCTCGTCCTCCGCCGTGCGCGGACCGCCCAGCCCGCCGAACGGGTCGAACGCGGGCTGCGCCGGCACCGCGCCGACGGTGCGCTTGTGCACGCTGTCGCCGCCGCCCTGACCCGCGCCGCCGCCCGGCAGGCCCGCCGCCGGGACGCCGGTGCCGGTCGTGGCCGCGTGCTGGGCGTTGGCCGCCGCGAACGCGCCGAAGTCCGCCGAGCTGGTCGACGTCGTGCCGACGGGCAGCGGGGCACCGGGCGGGAGCGGCAGCAGGTGCTGGCCGGCGGCGGGAGCGCCGGTACCGGCACCGCCCGCGCCGCCGCCGGCCGCGTGCTGCTCGGTCGTGGTCACGTCGGACCTGCGCTTGTCCTCGTCACGCCGGCCGCCGCCGCCGATCACGCCACCCGGCCCGAACGACCCCGTGCCGGGACCGGACGCCAGGGGCTGCGTCGACGGGCGGGTCTGCCCGGTGGACGGCGCCGAACCCGCGGACGACGTGCCCGTCGAACCGCCGGTCGGCGACGGGGGACGCACCGTCGGCGCGGAGCCGCGACCACCCGGGCCGCCGCCGCGCCAACCACGGCCGCCGCCCCAGCCGCCGCGGCCGCCGCGCGCGCCACCGTGCCCCCACCCGGAACCGGGCACGCCGGGAGCGTCGTTGCGCACCGCGTCACCGGCACTGATCACCAGCTGCGGGGGCTGGTGGAACTGCCCCAGCGTGTTGGTGTTCGACGTGGTGGAGGACGCGTACGTCGTCATCACCTCGCGGGCGCGCTGCTCGGCCGCGTTGGACGCCTTCTCCTGCAGCTCGTAGTCCGTCTGCCCGCCGATCAGGGTGGTGATCGCGCTGACGAGCAGGTTCGGCTTCTCCGCGGTGACCGGCACCGGCGGCGGCATGTCGGAGCGCGCCTTGGAGATGTAGTCGGCCTGGAGCTCCGCGGAGACCCGCATCACCTCGGAACCGGCGCGCGCGTCGTCCGCCCAGGAGGCCAGCGGGTTGATCCCCACCCGCGCCTTGTCGGCCGCGGCGCCCTCCCACGAGGCGCCGGAGCGCAGCACGCCGGCGTGCAGCTCGGAGTTGATCTCGGCCAACGCGGCCGAGACGCCCGCCCAGCGCTCCATGGAGGAGTGCGACGCCTGCGGTCCCGGGCCGGAGTTGATCGCCTGGTACAGCTCTTCGTGGCTGTACCCGCTCCAGCGGTGTCCATCGGGCATGAAGATTTCCCCTTGCCTGCGCCGGGTGCCCTTAACGGCCGCCCTGCTGTCCCATCAAGCCGGTGTTGTCGTCTTCGATGGACTGGTACTGCCGTTCCACGAGGTTGAGGGCGTCCATGGCCGACTTCAGCTGCTGCTGGTAGTTCTGCAACGCGGCCAGCGCCGAGTCGCCGGACTCCAGCGACCGGTCGTTGAACCTCTCCGCGGCGTCCTTGCTCACCGGGTCGCCGGCCCAGGGACGCACCCTGACCTCGGTGATGGCGAGTTCGATCTGCTGGTCCAGCCTCGTCAGGGCGCCCGAGAACGCGCTGCGGAGACTGGGGATGGCACTGGGGTCCACGTTCAGGGTGTGCGCCAAGGGCGGTGAGCCCGAGTCGGCACCGTGGCCGCGGTCTTCCGGCGGCATGGACAACCTCCCCGTCTTCGCGGTTTCGTCGCGCATGGTCACTCTAGCCACAGGGTCCGACAACAGGGAGTGGGCGCACCCGCACATCCCCCGCGCGGGTCAGCGCCGTTGCAGCAAACCGGCCACCGCCGCTTCGGCCGCGCGTTGCGCCCCCTGGCACAGGGTGTCCTGCTTGGCCTTCTTCTCGTTACCGCCGTCGCGGAACATCACGTCCAGGAACTGCCCTTCCGCGACGTCCACCTCGACGTTGCACACGTTGTCCATCCCGGGTGTCCGGACGGTGAGCCCGGGAAACCCGTTCACGGTCGTCTGGCGAGCGTCGACCTGCGCGTTCTCGTCGAGCCACACGCCGATGCCCTCGACTGTGACGAGCGCGAGGCGCACCACGTTCCCGCTGATCGTGCTGCGCATGGTGCACGCCTTCGCGTTGCCGAAGCTCGATTCCACGTAGGCGCTGGGCGGGTTGTCGAGGCTCAGCGCCACCCGCTGGTCGGCGGACAGCACCGCGCACGGGTCGACGTCGTCCAACCGCAGCTCACCGGGGCGGGGCGGCATCGGCGGCACGCTGGTGGCACTGGCGATGACCGGTTCGTCGGACCGGCCGTCGGCGGTGTTCTCCGGTGAGGGCGTGCAAGCCGGCAGCGCCAACGCGCACAACGTGGCGATGATCACGCGAGCAGCCCTCATGAGCACCTACCGTAGTCGGGTCCACACACCGCGTGGACCCCCGGCTGTGAAGCCTGTTCGCCCGGCGAGTCGCCGGGCGGCTTCGCCCTCGGGTCTGGCGGTGATCAGGGGGAGGTCGAGGAAGCCGAACCCGAAGCGGGCCA
The DNA here is from genome assembly GCF_031455225.1 of Saccharothrix longispora. GTDB lineage: Bacteria > Actinomycetota > Actinomycetes > Mycobacteriales > Pseudonocardiaceae > Actinosynnema > Actinosynnema longispora. Next base: position 5,935,659 of record NZ_JAVDSG010000001.1, on the reverse strand, counting down.
CCGCGTCCACGGCGTGGGTCGCGACGCCCCGGCGGCGGCGGGTCGGGGTGGTCCAGCAGGTCAGCTCGCCGCGCGCGGTCAGCACGACCTCGCCCACGGCGGCACCGGTGAGCTGGTCGCACACGGCCCACGAGCAGCTCTCGTCCGCGTGCCACTGCCGCGTCCGCTCGGCCACGTGCGCTGCGGCGGCGTCGAGGTCGGTGACCAACCCGCCGCCGACGAGCGGGACGCGGTCGTCGACGCGGTCGTCGTGCCGCAGTCCACGCAGGTAGAACTCACCCGCGTTGATCTCGACCGCCTCCATGGGCGCGGAGACTAGTCGGTGACGAACCCGTCGTAACGGGCGGCCAGCGCTTCGAGCAGGCCGCGGTGCGCCGAGGCGGGTTGGCCGTCGGGGCCGGTGGTCGGCTCGACCACCCAGTCGGCGTCCTCCACGTCGTCCTCGCCGGCCAGCAGGTCCTTGTGCACGGCGCACGGCGCCCAGCCCGCTTCGGCCAGTTCCCCTGCGGCCTGCTCGGCGTCGTCGCGGTCGTGCAGGACCAGCAGCAACGGGCCGCCGCGCGCGGTACCGGTGGCGCCGCCCCCGCCGTCCAGCAGGCCGCGGGAGCGGAGGGCCTCGCGCAGGGAGGCCGCGTCGGGCGTGTGCACGGCGTCGAGGCCGATGGTGCGGGCCGCCGCCGCGTTCTCCTCGTTGTCGTCGCAGAACAGGGTCGAGGACGTCGAGTGCTGGAGCACCCGCAGCGCCCGCCGGAACGCCTCGGGCGACGGCTTGGCCACGCCGAGCCGCGCGGACGTCACGACGGCGTCCACCTCGCGGTCCAGGCCGAGGGCGGCGAGGTCGCGCGGCAGGCGGTCGGTGGCGTTGGACAGCAGCGCGACCCGGCAGCGCCCCCGCACCCGCCGCACCAGGTCCAGGGCTTCCGGGACCACCTCGCCGGTGCGGGTCCACGCCGCCACGGCCGCCGTCGCCGCGTCCTCGGGCACGTCCTCGCGGACCAGTTGCCGCCGGACGGCCTCGCGCCACTCCTCGTCGGTGACGCGGCCGGTCACGGCGGGCACGGACAGCGCGAACGACACCCGGGCCAGCGCGCCGCGCGGCACGCCGAACTCGTCCTCGATCGGCGCGTCCGGCCCGAATCGGCGCAGCACGCCGTCGAGGTCGAGCAGCAGCAGCGACGGGGCGCTCACCGCTTGCCCGACCGGCCGAGCAGCAGCATCACCGGCAGGACCAGCAGGAACACGAACGGGTTCTTCAGCACGAAGAACAGCGCCACGCACCCCAGGATGACGATCGGCAGCACCACGCCGGACATCCGCGGCTCCAGCGCGAACGACGACCGACGCGCGGGCGGCTCGGCCGGCGCCACCTGCTGGAACCGCGGCCGGGGGTCGGGCAGGTCGGCGAACAGCCCGAGCAGGTCGCCCCTGGTCCGCGCGGTCGCGACGCGGGCGGAGCGCTCGCCGAACTCGTCCACGGTCAACCGACCCTGGCCGAGGTGCTCGCCGAGCAGTTCGAGCGCGTGCTCGCGCTCCGCGTCGCCGATCCGGATGTCCCGCTCGCTCACACGGCGAGCCTATTCCTTGATCTCGCAGAGCACGGTGCCCTGGGTGACCGCCGCACCGGGCTCGGCGGCCAGACCGGTGATCGTGCCCGCCTTGTGCGCGGTCACCGGGTTCTCCATCTTCATGGCCTCCAGCACGACGACCAGGTCGCCCGCCTCGACCTGCTGCCCGTCCTCGACGGCCACCTTGACGATGGTGCCCTGCATGGGCGCGGCCACCGCGTCGCCCGACACGTTCGCGCCGGACCCGCCGCCGCGCTTGCGCGGCTTGGCCTTCGCGGTCGCCTTCGCCCCGCCGCCACCGCTGCCGCCGAGGGCCAGGTCACCGGGGAGCGACACCTCCACGCGCCGGCCGCCGACCTCGACCACGAGGGTCTGCCGGGGCTCCTCCTCCTGGGCCTCGGCGGGGTCGGTGAACGGCGCGATGGTGTTGTCGAACTCGGTCTCGATCCACCGGGTGTGCACGGTGAAGCCCTCGTCCGTGCCCACGTACGCCGGATCGCGCACGATCGCGCGGTGGAACGGCAGCACGGTGGCCATGCCGTCGACGACCATCTCGTCCAGCGCCCGGCGCGCCCGCTCCAGGGCCTGGGTGCGGTCCTCGCCGGTGACGATCAGCTTCGCCAGCAGCGAGTCGAACTGGCCGCCGATGACCGTGCCGCTCTCCACGCCCGCGTCCACCCGGACGCCGGGGCCGGACGGCGCGGTGAACGTCGTCACGGTGCCGGGGGCGGGCAGGAAGTTGCGGCCCGCGTCCTCGCCGTTGATGCGGAACTCGATCGAGTGACCGCGCGGGGTCGGGTCGTCGGTGAACCGCAGCGGCTCGCCGGCGGCGATGCGGAACTGCTCGCGCACCAGGTCGATGCCCGCGGTCTCCTCGCTGACCGGGTGCTCCACCTGGAGGCGCGTGTTGACCTCCAGGAACGAGATGGTGCCGTCCACCGCGACCAGGTACTCGACGGTGCCCGCGCCGTGGTAGCCGGCCTCCTTGCAGATGGCCCGCGCGGACCGGTGGATCTCGGCGCGCTGCTCGTCGGTGAGGAACGGCGCGGGCGCCTCCTCGACCAGCTTCTGGTGGCGGCGCTGCAGGGAGCAGTCACGGGTGCCCACGACGACCACGTTGCCGTGCTGGTCGGCCAGCACCTGCGCCTCGACGTGCCGCGGCTTGTCCAGGTAGCGCTCGACGAAGCACTCACCGCGGCCGAACGCGGTGACCGCCTCGCGCACCGCGCTGTCGAACAGCTCGGGGATCTCCTCCATCGTGCGGGCGACCTTCAGGCCGCGACCGCCGCCGCCGAACGCCGCCTTGATCGCGACCGGCAGCCCGTGCTCCTCGGCGAACGCCACGACCTCGTCCGGGCCGCCCACCGGGTCCTTGGTGCCGGGCACCAGCGGCGCGCCCGCGCGCATCGCGATGTGCCGCGCGGTCACCTTGTCGCCCAGGTCGCGGATGGCCTGCGGGGTCGGCCCGATCCAGGTCAGGCCCGCGTCCAGCACGGCCTGCGCGAAGTCGGCGTTCTCGGACAGGAAGCCGTAACCGGGGTGCACCGAGTCCGCGCCGGCGCGCTTGGCGACGTCCAGGAGCTTGTCGACGGACAGGTAGCTCTCGCCGGGCGTGCTCCCGCCCAGCGCGAATGCCTCGTCGGCGAGGCGGACGAACGGGGCGTCGCGGTCCGGGTCGGCGTACACGGCGACGCTGGTGAGCCCTGCGTCACGGCAGGCGCGGATGACCCGGACGGCGATCTCACCGCGGTTGGCGACGAGGACCTTGCGCAGCGACACGACGTCCTACCTCCTGCAACGCTGGTGTGGAGTGGTGGTGGTCGGGGAGTTTAGTGACCCGCCCGCACGTCGCGGTCGAGAGACGGGTCACGCTTGGGTGCGACAATCCGAAATCGTGTCCTCCCCGCCTAAAGCCGCGCTGGTGGTCGCCTGTGCCGCCGTCCTCATCACCGTCGCCGGCGTGGCCGTCGCCTGGTCGCTGCGGCCACCGGACCAGCCGGACGCGGGCGCCGCACCCGCCCAGGACCAGCTGCGCTGCGGCACCACGGCGTGCCGGTCGCTGGTGAAGCGGGAGGTGGGGGCCGACTCGGTCGAGCTGCTCGTGGGTTCGGGGGAGGGGCGCATCCGCACCAACGGGGCTTCGGGGCCGAACATCTTCGAGCTGACCGTCGCCGCCTCGGGCGCCGACATCACCGAGGGGTCGCTCCAGTGCGCGGACGCGGAGGTCACCGTGTGCCTGGTCCGGGGCGCGGCGGGCGGGGAGGTGCGCGGCGAGGTGTTCGTGCGCAGGTCGGGGGCCTGGACGCGGGCGCAGGTGCCGTACCTGTCATCGGGGGCGCACCTGGCGCTGGCCGACGTGGACCGGGACGCGGTGGCCGACGTCGTCGCGGTCCAGCGCGCCTGCCCGGGGGTCGACGACTGCGGCCGGCGGTTCGCGCAGGTCTTCTCGGTGGTGGGCGGGGGCGAGGTGGGCTGCACGGCGGTCGTGGGATCGCCCGAGGAGCTGCCGGGCTGGCCGGAGGTCGTGCCGGACGCGTCGACCCTGGTGCGCTGCGGTCCCTGAGGCGGGTCCCTGAGGGGGGCCCCGAACGGCGGGTCCCGAACGGCGGAGGGGGCCGCCTGCGGGCGACCCCCTCCGGGTGGTGGTGCGGTCCGGCTCAGACCCGGACGACCTCGCGCGCACCGGTCCCGGGAGCGGTCCCCGACGACGCGGTCCCCGACACGCCGGTCTCGCGCGGGCCGTTGAGCAGCGGCGGCTCGCTCGGCGAGTTCAGCACCTCGTCGTCGATCAGGCCCTCGCCGCGCGCGACCAGCACCGGGACGGCGATCTGGCCCGTCACGTTGGTCGCGGTGCGCACCATGTCGAGGATCGGGTCGATCGCGTAGACCACGGCGACACCGGTCGCGATGACCTCCGGCGGCATGTTCACCGCGCCCAGGGTGAGGGTCAGCATGGTGAACCAGCCGGTGGTGCCGGCGGTGGCCAGGGCGCCGAACACGGCCACCGCGACGATCGCCACGTACTGCCAGACGCCGAGCTGCACGCCGAACAGGTTCGCGATGAACACCGTGGCGATGGCCGGGTACACGGCGGCGCAGCCGTCCATCTTGGTGGTGGTGGCCAGCGGCACGGCGAACGAGGCGTAATCGGGGTCCACGCCGAGGTTGGCGGCGGTCTGGCGGCTCAGCGGCAGGGTCGCGCCCGACGAGCGGGACACGAACGCGAACTGGATCGCGGTCCACGCCTTGCCGAAGAACGTCTTCGGCGACACGTGCCCGACGAACCGCAGCAGCACCGGGTAGACCACGAACAGCACCAGCAGCGATCCGCCGTACACGGCCGCGATCAGCGAGGACAGCGGGCGGACGAACGAGTTGCCGTACGTCGCGAACGCGGTGCCGATCAGGCCGAACACGCCGATCGGGGCGAGCAGGATGATCCAGCCGACGATCTTCTGGATCAGGTCGAACACCGACCGGGTCAGGTTCACGAACGGCGCGGCCCTGTCGCCCAGCGCGTACGCGGCGAAGCCGACGAGGACCGACACGAACACGACCTGGAGCACCTCGCCCTCGGTGAAGGCGGCGAACAGGTTGGACGGGATCAGCGTCTCCAGCAGCGTGCCCCACGAGCCGGGGTCGCGCGCGGCCAGCCGTTCGACGGCGGCCTGCGACGGTTCGACCTGCACGCCCGCGCCCGGCTTGAACACCAGCGCGATGGCCAGGCCGATGAGCACCGAGATCAGCGAGGTGATCGCGAACCACAGCAGCGTCCTGCCGCCGAGCCGGGCCGCGCGGTTCGAGCCGAGTCGGCGCAGGCTCGTGATGCCGACGACGATCGCGGTGAAGACCAGGGGGATGACGGTGAACTGCAGCAGGCTGGTGAAGACGTCGCCGATCCGGCCGAGCGTGGTGGTGAGCCACGTCAGCCCGGCGCTCTTGGCGAGGAAGCCCGCGAGCGCGCCCAGCACGAGCGCGGCGAGCACGGTGACGCCGAAGACCTTCGGCTTGGTGTAGGTGCGGACGAACGACACGACTGCTCCGGATGGGTGCGCGGGGGTCGGCTGGACGCGGGGCGTCAGCCCCGACAGCTCGCCGTCGTCCTGCGCCCGTAGTCGATGTGACGACGGCGCGTCAGCAGTTCGTTCATCGCTTCCCCCAACGCCGGTCCTGGTCCGGAGCTTCCCGACCGGGGGGAAATGTGACAACGGCTACCAGATGTCGGACACCGCGACGCCGACTCGGCGCAGCAGCCGCCTGGTGAGCGGGAGGCTGATGCCGATCACGCTGGACGGGTCGCCGTCGATGCCGTCCACGAACCAGCCGCCCAGGCCGTCGAGGGTGAACGCGCCCGCAACGTTCAGCGGCTCGCCGGTGGCCAGGTACGCCTCCAGTTCGTCCTCGGTCGGCCTGCCGAACCGGACGAGCGTCGCCTCGTGGCCGACGGCCCGGCCGACCTCGGCGCCGTCGCGCAGCCGGAGCACGGCGTGGCCGGTGAGCAGCGTGCCCGAGGTGCCCGCCATCCGCTTCCAGCGCTCGCGCGCCACGTCCACCGTGCCGGGCTTGCCGTGCACCTCGCCGTCGGAGGTGAGCAGCATCGAGTCGCAGCCCACCACGACCTCGTCCCCGCTCGACCCGCTCGCGATGGCCTCGGCCTTGGCCAGCGCGAGGGTCGTGACGAGGTCGTCGGGGGTGGGGTCGACCAACGACGCGGCGATCGCGTCCTCGTCGACGCCGGAGACCCGGACGACGGGCTCGACCCCGGCGGCGCGGAGGACGGCGAGGCGGGCGGGGGACTGCGAGGCGAGGACGAAGCGCACGGCGTGCAGCCTAGGGCGCGCCGGACCGCGCCCGAGCGGTGCCACGGCGCCGCGTCGAACCGGCGCTGCGTAGAACTACCGATGCGCGCCGCGACGGCGTCGGCCACCCTCGGTGAGGTGCAGCGTTGGGCTCTGGTGGTGCGCCGGACCGAACCGGGGCGGAGGAGGCGGCGGTGGTTGTTCCCGCTGGTGTCCGCGCTCCTCGTGGCGGGGTTGGCGGTTCCGGTCGTGTCCAGTGACCCGGTCGGGTACGGGGTGCCGTTCTGGCCCTTCGCGAACGGCAGCGACCGGGTCGAGTGGCGGGTGATGGACCAGGTCTCGGCCACCGCGCGGGCGATCGGGCGGCTCGACGCGGTGCCCGACGCGGTCGCCGACGAGGAGGTCGAGGTGCTGGCCGCGCGGATCGGGGCGGACGCCATGTGGATGCGGGTGCGCCTGCACGTCCCCGACGGCGTGCGCTGCCGCGAGGTGTCCGTGCTGGGGGACACCGGCGTGCGGGTCAACAGCCGTCGGGTCGACTGCTAGCCGACCCGACGACCGGGACCCGCGGGGTCAGCCCGGCAGGCCGGACGCGCGCCACGCGCCCGGGCCGTGCGGCAGCGGTCGGCGGACCAGCCGGGAGGGGTCCGCCCAGGTCGAGGGGCGCGATCGCTCGGGCGCCGACCCGCCCGACGCCGCCAGGCCCGCCACGACGGCGGTCACGACGGCCAGTTCCACGTCGTCCGGGTTCCCGCGCACCACCCGGAGGTGCGGCCCGCCGCTCACAGCGGGATGTTCCCGTGCTTCTTGGGCGGCAGCACCTCGCGCTTGTCGCGCAGCACCGCCAGCGCCCGCGCCACGTGCGCCCGCGTGTACGACGGCGGGATCACCGCGTCCACGTACCCGCGCTCCGCCGCCACGTACGGGTTGCACAGGGCGTCCTCGTACTCCTGCTGCAAGCGGGCGCGGAGCGCGTCCACGTCCTCGCCCCTGCCGACCGCCGCCGCCAGCGTCTTGCGGTGCACGATGTTCGCCGCGCCCTGCGCGCCCATGACCGCGATCTGCGCCGTCGGCCACGCCAGGTTGACGTCGGCACCCAGGTGCTTCGAGCCCATCACGTCGTACGCGCCGCCGTACGCCTTGCGGGTGATCACGGTGACCAGCGGCACGGTGGCCTCGGCGTAGGCGTAGATCAGCTTCGCGCCGCGCCGGATGATGCCGTTCCACTCCTGGTCGGTGCCGGGCAGGAAGCCGGGCACGTCCACGAACGTCAGCACCGGGATGTTGAACGCGTCGCACGTGCGCACGAACCGCGCGGCCTTCTCCGAGGCGTCGATGTCGAGGCAGCCCGCGAACTGGGTGGGCTGGTTGGCGACGACGCCGACCGAGTGGCCGTCCACCCGGCCGAAGCCGATCAGGATGTTCGGCGCGAACAGCGGCTGGACCTCCAGGAACTCGCCCTCGTCCAGCACGCGGGTGATGACCTCGTGCATGTCGTAGGGCTGGTTCGCCGAGTCCGGGATGAGCACGTCCAGCTCGCGGTCGGACTCGGTGACCGAGTCCTGGATCGAGCCGTGCACGAGGTCGTCCGGCGTGTCGAACACCGGCGGCTCGGACATGTTGTTGGCCGGCAGGTAGGACAGCAGCTCCTTGACGTAGGAGATGGCGTCCTCCTCGTCCCCGCCGAGGTAGTGCGCGTTGCCCGACTTCGTGTTGTGCGTGCGACCGCCGCCCAGGTCCTCGAAGCCCACGTCCTCGCCGGTGACGGTCTTGATCACGTCCGGGCCGGTGATGAACATGTGCGAGGTCTTGTCGACCATCACCACGAAGTCGGTCAGCGCGGGGGAGTACACGTGCCCGCCCGCGTTCGCGCCCATGATCAGCGAGATCTGCGGGACGACGCCGGACGCGGCCACGTTGCGGCGGAAGATCTCGCCGTAGAGGCCCAGCGAGACGACGCCCTCCTGGATGCGCGCGCCGCCGCCCTCGTTGATGCCGATGATCGGCCGGCCGGTCTTGATCGCCAGGTCCATGACCTTGACGATCTTCTCGCCGTACACCTCGCCGAGCGAGCCGCCGAAGACCGTGACGTCCTGGCTGAACACGCACACCGGGCGGCCGTCGACGGTGCCGTAACCGGTCACCACGCCGTCGCCGTACGGGCGGTTCCCGTCCTGGCCGAAGTTGGTGGAGCGGTGCCTGGCCAGCTCGTCCAGCTCGACGAACGAACCCGGGTCGAGCAGCAGTTCGATGCGTTCGCGGGCGGTCTTCTTGCCCTTGGCGTGCTGCTTCTCGACCGCGCGCGCCGAGCCGGCGTGCACGGCCTCCTCGTTGCGCCGGTACAGGTCGGCCAGCTTGCCGGCCGTGGTGTGGACGTCCGGCTCCTCGCCGATGGGGGCGGTCGCACTGCTCATGACCGGGCAGCTTAGCGAGGCCGGTCCAAGGCGGGGCGGACGCAGTTGCCCACGTCACGATCGTTCCGGTTGACCTCCAGCACGCTGGAGGTTGCAGGCTTGTCGCGGGCGGCCCGGCCCGCCGTCCACACCGCTCCGACACAGCGGGCGGGACGGGTCGCTCCTACGCTTCGCCGGTGACCTCGCACCCCACCCCGGACGCCCCGGTGGACGTCGCCGTCCTCCGCCGTGAACTGCTCGGCCGCTACGCCGCGATCCACGTCGTGGAGAGCACCGGCTCCACCAACGCCGACCTGCGCGACGCCGCCGCCGGGGGCGCGCCCGACCGCACCGCGCTCGTCGCCGGGAGGCAGACCGCCGGCCAGGGCAGGCGCGGGCGGTCCTGGGCGTCGCCCACCGGCGGCCTCTACCTGAGCGCGCTGTTCCGGCCGGACGGCGTGCCGCCCGCGCGGCTGCCGTGGCTGACGCTGCTCGCCGGCCTCGCCCTGGTCCGCACCGCACGCGGGTTCGGGGTCACCGCGACCCTGAAGTGGCCGAACGACCTGCTGGTCGACGGGGCCAAGGCCGCCGGGGTGCTGGCCGAGGGCACCGCGGGGCCGGCCGTGGTCGTCGGCATCGGGCTGAACGTCGCCGAGCCGCCCGACGACGTGGAGCCCGGCGCGGGCGGCCTGCGGCCCACCGGCCTGGAGACCCACGCGGGCCCGCTGGACCGCACGGCCGTCGCGGTCGCGCTGCTCGGCGAACTGGCCGACCTGGAGGAGCGGTGGCGCCGCGCCGGCGGCGACGACCCGGAGCTGCGCGCCGAGTACGAGCGGCACTGCGCCACGCTCGGCAGCCCCGTGCGGGTCGAACTGGCCCGGGACGGGCTGCTGCTCGGCACGGCGCGCCGGCTGGAGCCCGACGGCACGCTCGTGGTGCGCGACGAACGAGGCGCGGACCACTCCGTTTCCGCCGGGGACGTGGTGCACCTGCGAGTACGGTGAGGCCCAGCACACCCACCGAAGGGGACCGCCGTGGCCTACCCGGACGACCTGCTCAGCCCGAGCGAGCACGTCGTGATCCACAAGCACCCGCACTGGAAGGCGCTGGTGGTCCCGGTGGCCGTGCTGGTCGCGGTGCTCGCCGGCGGGACCTGGCTCGCGGTGCTGGCCGCCGACCTGACCTGGGCGTCGATCGCGTGGCTCGTGCTGGCCGCCGTCGCCGCCCTGCTGGTCGGGTGGCTCGTGCTCGCCCCGGTGCTGCGCTGGCGCACCACGCACCTCGTCGTCACCACGGAACGCGTCATGTGGCGCATGGGCGTGGTGCGGCGGGTGAGCCTGGACCTGCCGCTGCGGCGCATCGACAGCGTCCGGTTCGAGCAGGGGGTGACCGACCGCCTGCTGCGCTGCGGCACGCTGGTGATCGACTCGGCGTCGGACCAGCCGCTCGAACTCGACGACATCCCCGACGTGGAGACGGTGAACTCGCTGCTCCAGCGGGAGATCAACGACAACCCGGAAGACGACTACCGGCCGGAGGACAGGGTCATCGATGGGCGCGCGTGAGGTCGGCCTGCCCGAGTCGGTCGGTGGGAGCGGGCTCCCCGACCGCGTGACGATCTGGGAGGTGGGTGCCCGCGACGGCCTCCAGAACGAGTCCGCGGTCGTGCCGGTGGCCACCAAGCTGGAGTTCCTGGACCGGCTCGCCGACGCGGGCGCCGCGGTGCTGGAGGCGACGAGCTTCGTCCACCCGAAGTGGGTGCCGCAGCTGGCCGACGCCGAGGAGCTGCTGGCCGGCCTCGACCGGCGGGACGGCGTCGACTACCCCGTGCTGGTGCCCAACGAGCGCGGTCTGGAACGCGCGCTGGCGGCGGGCGTCCGGCACGTCGCGATCTTCGCCAGCGCCACCGAGACGTTCGCGCGGCGCAACCTCAACCGGTCGCTCGACGAGCAGTTCGCCATGTTCGACCCGGTCGTCGCGCGCGCCAAGGCCGAAGGGCTCGCGGTGCGCGGCTACGTGTCGATGTGCTTCGGCGACCCGTGGGAGGGCGCGGTCGGCCGCGACCAGGTCGTCGGCGTCGGCGAGCGGCTGCTGGACATGGGCTGCGACCAGCTCTCGCTCGGCGACACGATCGGCGTGGCCACCCCCGGCCAGGTGACGGCGCTGCTGGCCGCGTTCGGCGGCGTCGAGCGGCTGGCCGTGCACTTCCACGACACCTACGGGCAGGCGCTCGCGAACACGCTGGCCGCGCTCCAGGCGGGCGTCACGACCGTCGACTCGTCCGCGGGCGGCCTCGGCGGCTGCCCGTACGCGGAGTCCGCCACCGGCAACCTCGCCACCGAGGACCTGGTGTGGATGCTCGACGGCCTGGGCGTGGCGCACGGCGTCGACCTGGACAAGCTCGCCGACACCAGCGCGTGGATGGCGGAGCGGCTCGGCCGGCCCAGCCCGTCGCGGGTGGTCAGGGCCCTGCGCGGGTAGCGCCGGATTTTCCCCGCGCGCACCGGAACCGGGGTGGCGGTCGTAACGTCCAACGCGCGACCGACGACCATGCCCGGCGACGGTTCGAACCGGAGGTGGCCGTGACGACCGATCACCGCGCCCAGGTGGACGAGCTGCTGGCCGACTACCGGCGCAGCCGCGACCAGTTGGCGTCCGTGCAGCGCGACCTGGCGACGGTGTCGGGTGCGGTGACCAGCCCGGACGGTTCGGTGACCGCCGTGGTCGACGCGCAGGGCACGCTCACCGACCTGGAGCTGGCCGACCACGCCTATCGGATGCGCCCCGCGCAGCTGGCCCGGCTCATCCTGCGCACCGCCGCGGAGGCCGCGGTCGAGGCCGCGGAGCGCACCTACCGGGCGTTGAGCCCCGTGCTGCCCGCCGGCACCGACCCGGAGGCGCTGGTGCGCGGCACCGCGGACCTGCGCCCGGAGGAGATCCGGCCGCCCGAACCCGCCCGCCGGCCCGCCGTCGTCGACGACGAGGACTTCGAGCAGCGCGACTGGCTCGACGTGGACGCCGCGACCCCGGTCGTGGGCGGTCCGCGCGCTACCGCCCCGAGCGCCACCCCGAGGAGAACGAGATGAACGGGTTCCGGACCGACCTCGCCCGCCTCACCGAAGGGGCGCAGGACTTCGGCGCGTTCGCCGAGCGCGCCGGGAAGATCGCGGCCGACCTCGGCGCGACGCTCGACTCGCTGGGCGCCTGCTGGGGCGACGACGCGATCGGGCAGAGCTTCGCGGCGAGCCACGTGCGGCCCGCCGGTGACGTGCTCGCCGGGCTGAACGGCCTGGGCGGTGGCTTCGACGGCGTCGCGGAGCGCTTCGCCGGGACGGCCCGCACCTACCGCGAGGTCGAGGACGGCAACAGCACCGCGCTCGGCGCGATCTGACTCAGGGGGCCGTGATGGGGATCGAGCTGCCGGCCGAACTGGCCGAGGTGGCGGCGAAGGCCGGCGTGGTCTGGCCGCAGGCCGACGAGGACGCGCTGCGCTCGTCCGCCGTCGCGTGGCGGGAGGCGGGCGACCGGCTGACGACGCTCGCCGGCGAGGCCGACGGGTCGGCGGGCACGGCGCTCGCCGCGATGTCCGGCGCGGCCGGCGAGGCGGCGCGCGGGCACTGGAACGCGTTCACCGCGCCCGACGGCACGCTGAACACCGTGCTGCGCGGCTGCACCGCCGCGGCCGACCGGTTGGACCACGCGGCCGAGCAGATCGGCGCGGCCAAGGTCGAGCTGGTGCGCGAGCTGGTGAACCTCGCCAAGAACAGCGACGCGGCGCAGCAGGCCGCCAACGCGGGCAACCCCTCGGCGCTGCTCGGGCTGGACACCGCCGTGCGCGGTGCGGCGCTCAACGTCGCCCACCTGACCGACGCGCTGGCCAGTGCGGTGCGGCTGGACAGCGGCGTGACGATCGTCGGCCACCAGCCGCCGGTCGACACCAACCCCGGTGTGCACGGCCCGGCCGACGGCGCTCCCGGTTCGCACGGGCCCGGTGCGCCCGGTTCCCACGGCGGCCCCTCGCAGGGCGGTCTGCTGGGCGGCGGTCTGCTGGGCGACCTGCTCCCCGGCGGTTCCCCGGCGGACGGCCAAGGTCAAGGTCAGGTACCCGGTGCGGGCGCGCCGCCGGCCGCCGGTCCCGGGACCGGCGGCGACCAGGGCGGCGGCCGGGGTGGCCCGCTGGGCGGCCTGCTCCCCGGCGGGAACTCGCCCGGTCTCGTCGGCGGGATCGTGGACGGGGTGGTCGACACGGTCGACGCCGTCGCGAAGCCCGTCGTGGAAACCGTCGGCGCGGTCGCACCGCCGGTCGCGGCCGTGGTCGACCCGGTGCTCGACCGGACCGGTGACGTCGTGCGCGGTGCCGGCGACGGCGTCGACCGCACCGTGGGCGCGGTGGCCCCCGCCCTCGGGCCCGACAACGGCCCCGGCCACGGTGGTTCCGGTGGTCACGGCGGTTCCGGCGGCCACGGGCAGGGTGGTCACGGCCAGGGCGGCCAGGGGCAGGGCGGTCACGGCCAGGGCGGTCACGACGGCCCCGGCCAGGGCGGCGGCCCCGGTCCGGTGGGTCGGATCGGCGACGCGGTGAACCAGGTCGTCGGCGGCGCCACCGGCGCGGTCGCGGACGTCGTCACCCGCGCCGAAGGCACGGTCAGCCAGTCCTCGGCCGCCGTGCTGGACCGGCCCGCGGTGCACGCGGACACCCCGCACGCCCCCGCGCAGCAGCCCCCGGCCCCGGCCGCGAACCAGGCCGCGCCGCAGGGACCTGCGTTCGGCGGTCCCGCCGGCGGCACGCCCACCGCGGCCCCGGCGGCCGGTGCGGCGGCGGCAGCGGCGGTCGGCCAGTCCCCGGCGGCGAACCCCGGCACGGCCACCCCCGGTCAGCAGACCCAGGGACAGCCCGCCCAGGCCGCGCCCAAGTCCGACGTCCGCGCCGGCCAGCCAGGCCAGTCCGGTCAGCCCGGTCAGACGCCGGGGGGTCACGCCTCCGCCCAGGGGCCGGCGCAGGCCCAGGGCCAGTCGCAGGGCCAGAACCAGGGCCAGAACCAGGGCCAGCCTGCCAGGACCGACGTGACCGCCAAGACCGACGCGGCCGCCAAAGCCGCCGGGTCCGCCGGAGCCGGGGCCGCGGGGTCCACCGGCCTCGCCCAGGGCGAGACCACGGCGGTCCGCGACGACCGCGACGACCGCGAACCCGATCGGGACGTCGACCTGGACGACCTGCGCGCCGCCGTGGCGAACGCGGGTGACGCCGCCGCCGGCGCGGTGGCCGACGGGGCGCTCGCGTTCGCCGTCGTGCCGATCCCGGTGCGCGGCCCGGTGCTCGACCGGTCGCCACTGCTCCCCGCACCCCGCCAGGCCGCCGAACCCGAGGCCGAGGAGGACGACGTGCCGCCGGTGCCGGCCGCGTCCACCGCGCAGCCGACCACCGAGGCGGCCGCGCTGTTCCTCGCGCACGTCTTCCCCGGCGGGATGCTCCCCCGCCCGCGCACCGCACCCGCCCGGCAGCTGCCCCCGCCGTCCGGTGAGGCGGCGTTCGCCGCGGGCCTGCGCTTCGAGCCGCAGAACCACCCGGACGGGCACGTGGTCGACGCGTCCGCGCAGCCCGGTGTGGACCTGCTGCACGGCGACCGGCTCCGATCGCGCCTGTCCGGCGACGCGCACGACGCACCGTCCACCGACCCGGTCCCCGCCTGCCTGCGCCCGCGCCTGGTCCTCGCGCCCGGCGGCGAGCCGGACCCGGACCTGCTGGCGGGCTACGACCCCCAGGCCGGGGCGCACGAACGCGAGTGGGACCGCCGGTTCCTGGTCCGGGCGGACCCGCCCGAGTACGCGTGGCCGCCCGGCGAGCTGTTCCCCGAGGGCGGGTACGAGGCCGGCCAACCGGGCGTGCTCGCCGCCGGCGTGGAGCTGGACCGCTTCGGCGGTCCCGAGGGCCGGGTGCTGTCCGAGCGGGGCACGCCGTTCCCGGAGCGGTCGCTGCCGCCCGCGCTCGCCTCGGCCGGCTACCACCGCTACCGGGTGACCCGCGTGCTGCCGGTGTGGTTCACGCTGTCCGCCGAGTGGTTCGGACAGCCTGGTGGCGGCGTCCGCTACCGGACGACCTACCCGGTGGCGGACCTGCTCGCCCTGGGCTACCTGGAGGAGATCAGGTGAACGTCGAGTCGGTCCTGGGCTGGCTTCTCGCGGTCGGCGTGCCCGCGGAGGTGGTGTCGATCGGGTCCGAGGCCGACAACACGTGGTGCCTGCTCCAGACCGGCGAGGGCTTCGAGGTGTTCTGGCGCGAGCAGGGCAACCGGTACGACTGGGCGGCGTTCACCAGCGAAGACGTCGCCTGCCACTACCTGTTCGGCCGCCTGGTGTGGGCGCAGGTCGTGCGCGGCGCCGTGGGTGTGCTGCCGCCCGCCGACAAGGCCCCTAACGGGGCGTGAGGTCGGTCCGCCAGGACACCCCGACCACGTCCTCCGCCTTCGGCACGGGCAGGAACACGGCGAACGTCGCGGGCCGGGCGGTGGACAGCTCCAGCCGGCCGCCGTCGGCGTCGACCAGGGCGCGCGCGAGCGCCAGGCCCACGCCCGTGGAGCCGCCGCCGGACACGCCGCGCTCGAAGATGTGGTGGGCCAGCTCGTCGGGCACGCCCGCGCCGCCGTCGGCGACCTCCACGACCACGGTCGCGTCGTCGCGGCGCGCGGACACCGTGACCGGGCCCTCGCCGTGCCGCAGGGCGTTGTCCAGCAGCACGCCGATCGCCTCGCGCAGCCGGGCGGGCGTGGCCCGGGCCAGCAGCCCCTCCGGCACCCGCACCCGCAGGGCCCGGCCGACGCCGCGCAGCGGTTCGCGCCACTCCTCGGCGATCGCCGACAGCTCCGCGCCCAGGTCGAGCGGCTCCGCGCCGACCGCGCGCGCGGCCCGTGCGGCGGCGAGCATCTCGTTCAGCACCTCGCCGAGCCGCTCGGCCTGCTCCAGCGCGGCCCTCGCCTCCGTCGCCGCGTCCGGTTCGGGGTGCAGCGACAGCGCCTCCAACCGCAGCTGCAACGCGGTGAGCCTGCTGCGCAGCTGGTGCGACACGTCGCCGACCAGCTCGCGCTCCCGCTGCACCAGCTGGGCCAGCGCGCCCGCCGACTTGTCCAGCGCGTCGGCCACCAGGTCCAGCTCGGGCACGTCGTGCCGCCGGTCGTCACGCCGGAAGTCGCCCGCGCCGAGCCGCGCCGCGCGGGCCGCGACGTGCCGCAGGGGGCGGGCGAGCTTGCGGGCGGTGACCGTGGCGACGACCGTGCCGGTGCCCACGGACAGCACGACCAGCAGCACCACCAGGGCCGCGACCTGGTACTGCGCGGTGTGCATGGGGGCCGACGACACCTCCAGCCGCACGGTGCCCTGCTGCGCGATCGGCAGCTCCACGGACAGCGCGTCCGGACCCGGCGTCGTGCCGAACTCCCGCACGCCGCTCGCCGACCTCACCACGAGGTGGCCGCCCTCGGGCACGCCGACCTGCACGGGTTCCAGGTCGATGGGGCGGCCGTTGGCGATCTGGTCGTCGATGAGCGCCGCGATCTGCCGCGCGCGGGACGCGAGGTCGCCGCGCGCCCCGTCGTCGACCAGCCGCAGGGCGGTGTAGCCGAGCGGGATGCCCAGGGCGATCCCGGTGACGGCGACGGCCAGCAGGATGGCCCGCAGGATGCGGCTGCGCATCAGTCGGCGGTGTTGAAGCGGAAGCCGACCCCGCGCACGGTCGCGATGCGGCGCTCCACGGTGCGGGTGTCACCGAGCTTCCGCCGCAGCCACGACATGTGCATGTCGAGGGTCTTGCTGCTCTTGAGCTCCGGGTCGTTCCACACCTCGGAGAGGATCTCGTCCCGGTGCACGACCTGGCCGGCGCGCTGGATCAGCACGCGCAGCAGCTCGAACTCCTTGTTCGCGAGCTGCACCTCCTGGCCGTCCACGGTGACGCGGCGGGCCGCGAGGTCCACGCGCACGCCGTTGACCTCCAGCGTGCCGGGGGCGCGCCGGCGCAGCAGGGCCCGGATGCGGGCCATCAGCTCCGCCAGCCGGAACGGCTTGGCCACGTAGTCGTCCGCGCCCGCGTCGAGGCCCACCACGAAGTCCACCTCGTCGGACCGCGCCGTGAGCATCAGCACGGGGATGCCGCGCCCGCCCGCGCGCAGCCGGCGGCACACCTCCAGGCCGTCCATGCCGGGCAGGCCCAGGTCGAGCACCAGCAGGTCGATGCCGCTGTGCGTGGCGGCGTCCAGCGCGCCCAGGCCGTCGCCGACGACCTGCACCTGGTAACCCTCCCGCTGGAGGGCCCGGGACAGGGGTTCGGCGATGGCCGGGTCGTCCTCGGCCAACAAGACCACGCTCACGGCACCCAGCGTAGGCGTGGCACGATCCCGTGCGTGTCAGACCTTCGTGCAGACCTGTCCCTGGCCCTGCGGTTGGCCGACGAGGCCGACGCGATCACCACGGCCCGGTTCCGCGCCCGCGACCTCGTCGTGGAGCGCAAGCCGGACCGGACGCCGGTGACCGACGCGGACGTGGCCGTGGAGGACGCGATCCGCGCCGTGCTGGCCGTCGACGCGCCGGGTGACCAGGTGGCGGGCGAGGAGCGCGGCGGTGCGGTGGGCGCCGGGCGCGCGTGGGTCGTGGACCCGATCGACGGCACGAAGAACTTCCTGCGCGGTGTGCCCGTGTGGGCGACCCTGATCGCGCTGGTGGTCGACGGCACGCCCGTCGTGGGCGTGGTGTCGGCCCCGGCGCTGGGCCGCCGCTGGTGGGCGTCGACCGGTTCGGGTGCCTTCACCTCCGACACCTCCGGCACCCGCCGGATCGCCGTGTCGGGGGTGTCCGACCTGGCCGACGCCTACCTGTCGACCACGCACCTGGGCACGTGGACGCAGTACCACTCGCGCGAGGCGTACCTGGCGCTGGTCGACGCGTGCTGGGAGAACCGGGCGTTCGGCGACTTCTGGCAGCACTGCCTGGTCGCGGAGGGCGCCATCGACGTGGCGGCCGAGCCGATCGTGAACCCCTGGGACGTGGCCCCGTTCCAGGTGCTGGTCCGCGAGGCCGGCGGCCGGTTCAGCGACCTGACGGGTGCCGAGCGCTTCGACGGCGGCAACGTCCTCTCCACCAACGGCCACCTCCACCGCCCAGCCCTGACCATCCTCGCCACCCGCGAGTCGTAAACCGGGACCGCGCGAGTCGTAAGTTCGCGCACCGCGAGTCGTAAGTCCAGCCCCTGCGCGTTCGCACTCGGGCCGACCGGTCGGTATGCGGACCGGCGATCTCGCGGTGCGCGAACTTACGACTCGCGGTGCGCGAACTTACGACTCGCGCGGGGGTCAGGAGTGGCCCAGGGCTTGTTCGTCCTCTTCGGGGAGGTCGTAGGCGCGGGTCACGCGGCGCGGGCGGGCGCCGGCGTCCGGGAAGACCCACTTCTTGTAGCCGTACCAGCGGAACGCCATGCCGATCAGGGTGCCGATGATCTGGGCGCTGACGAAGTCGGCCACCTCCTCGCCGACCCGGCTGATGTTCGGCTCCTGGAGGTCCAGCAGGTAGCGCGACACCCACAGCGGCGCCGAGTTGAGCACGATGCCGATGCCGTTGACCAGGAAGAACAACGCCGCCTCGTGCCGCCGCTCACGGCCGCCGCGGGTCTTGAACGACCACTCGCGGTTGAGGACGTACGACACGATCGTGGCGACCAGGGTGGCGATGATCTTCGCCGTCACGGGGTGCTCGGTGAGGACGATCGACTTCAGGCCGATGAAGATGGCCGTGTCGATCACGAAGCACGTGCCGCCCACGACGGCGAACTTGAGCAGCTCTCTGTGCTTGAGCGCGAGCGAGCGCAGCGGTTCGGGCAGGCGCAGGACCACGTTTTCGACTACGGACACCCGGTCAGGCTACTTCGCGCTGCTCCGCGACGACGTGCAGCGGCCGGACCGAGGGACGTGCGTCGGCCTGGGGGAACACGAACTTCCGCATCGCCCAGAACTTGAACCCGGTCGCGAGCAGCATGCCGATCACCGACCCGGTGACGAAGTCCGCCACCTCCGAGTGCAGGTCGAACACGTGCCGCGACACGTACAGCGGCAGCAGGTTCACGCCGATGCCGACACCGCTGACCAGGAAGAACAGTGCGGCCTCGTGGTGGCGCTCACGCCCGCCGCGGGTGTGGAACGACCACTCGCGGCTCAGCACGTAGGACGAGATGACCGCCACCAGCACGGCGATGGCCTTCGCGGTGACGACCTTGTCCTGGAGGAACGTGAGCTTCAGCGCGTACCAGACGCCGTTGTCGATGACGAACGTGGTGCCGCCCACGACGGCGAAGCGGATCAGCTCGCGGTGCTTGCGGACCAGGAACCGGACCGGTTCCGGGAGGAGCCCCAGCACCTTGCGCACGAGTGGCAACACCGGGGCAGGTTACCGACCCCGTGACGAGTCGATCACGAAGGGGTGCGGCACGGGAGGGGCAGCAGGTCGCCCAGCAGCGGTGGCCACAGCGGTATGACCGGTTCGCACGGTTCCAGCCGGTCAGCGGGGGTGGGCTCGCTCGGCGTGGGCCCGTTCGGGGGGCTCGTCGGGGACCCCGGCGGGGGCTCGGTGGCGGGTGGGGGCTCGGTCGCGGGAGCCGTCGGATCGGTCACGCGGGGCGGCTCCCCGGACGGCGACGTCGGCGTGGTCGACCGGGTCGTGGTCGACGGCGGCGTGGTCGTCGTCGGCGGCGTCGGACGGGTCGTGCTCGGCTCCGTCGTCGGGGTCGGGGTCGGGGTGCCGGTCGGCGGGTGCCCCGGGTGTTCGCCCGGACGGGTGAAGACGGTGACCGTCTCGCTCGCGGTCGCGGCGCCGAGGGTCGCGGTGATCGTCACCGCGCCGCCCTTCCGGCCCCGCTCGTCCGACTCGCCGGTCGATCGCGACGGCTGCTCCTGGTGCCACGACGTCCGGAGCGCCCACACCGAGAGGCGGAACGACTCGCCCCGGTCCAGCGGCGCCTCGCAGACGATCCGCCGGTCGGACTTGGCGCACCCCCTGGTCAGGGTGATCAGGTGGACGTCGCCGGACTCCACCGCGAGGGTCAGGGGACCGGGGCGGCCACCGGTGTTGGTGACCTCCACGTCCACCCGGGAGCTCCAGTACTCGTGGTGCCACCGGGTGACGTCCACGTCGAGGTCCAGCGCGTCCTCGACCGGCGTGACCTCGACGTCGACCTCGACGTCCACGCTGAGCGACGTGCCCGCGGTGACCGTGCCGGTGATGCGGCCGGTCATCGCCTCCCAGTCGGCCTGGAGGCGGAAGACGAACGTCGCCGTGCCGCCCGGCGCGATGCCCTGCGGGGTGGCGCACGAGACCGCGCCCACGGCCGCCGGGCAGTCCACGGTCTGCTCGGGCAGCCCGTCGAACCGCACGAGCCGCCCGCCCGCGAACGAGGCGGGACCGCCCACCGACCGCACGCCGGGTGGCAGGACCAGGGCCGCGCTCGCCGGCTGCGAGGTCGTCTCACCGGTGTTGCGCACGACGACGGGCAGGGCGACCGGGTCCGCGCCGGGTGTGAGCGCGAAGCCGCTGGGCACGGTCGGCACCAGGTTCGGCGGCGTGGGTTCCGGCTCCGGCTCGGGTTCCGGCTGTGGTCCGGGCTGCGGCGCCTGCGGTTCGGACGTGGGCGCCGGCTCGCCGGTCGGAGCGGGTTCGGTGGTGGTCGTGGGTTCCGTGGTCGTCGGAACGGGGTCGGTGGTCGCCGGTTCGGTGGTCGGTGCCTGCGTGGTCGGTGCCTGCGTGGTCGGCGGCGCCTGCGGCGGGGTCCGCGTGGCGGACGTCTCGACCGGTGCGGTCTGGGCGGCGGGCAACCCCTGCTGCTCACCGCCGGACGCCAGGCCCACCGCCACGGCCACGACGAGCGCGGCCACCGAGGCCGCCGCGCCGAGGAACTGGCGGGGCACGGAGCCGAGCGCGTTGGTCGCGCCGCCGCTCGACCCCGCGGACCCGGCCGCCGCACCCGTCGCGGCGGCAGCGGCGGCCGTGGCGGCCTTCGCCGATCCCGCGCCGGCCGCCGCCAGGTACCCGGTGGTGCCGACACCCAGCACCAGGGGCGCGATGATCCCGCGCAGCGCGCCGTTGACATCGGCCAGTTCGGCGGCCAGCGCCCGGCAGTTCCCGCACTCGTCCAGGTGCGCCTCGACCTGCGTGGTCTCCCGCTTCGACAGCCCGCCGCGGGTCCACGCGCCGAGCCTGTCGGCGGTCGCGTGGCACCGCTCGGCCTGCGTCTCGGCCAGGTGCACCTGCAAATACGCCTGCTTGAGGCCCTCGCGGGCACGGTAGGCCAGCGCCGACACGCCGTTCGCGGACAGCCCCAGCAGCGGGGCGACCTCGGCGGGCGACTGACCCTCGACCTCGGTGTGCCACAGCACGGCCTGCCAGCGCTCGGGCAGCCGGGCGAACGCCTTCGCCGCCATCGACCGCTCCAGCCCGGCCACGGCGGTGTCCGTGAACGGCACGCTGGTCGCTTCCGGCGCGACCTCGGCCACGTCGTCGGCCAGCTGGACCTTCTTGTCCCGGCGCGTCTTGTCGTAGGCGGTGTGCCGCAGCGCGGTGAGCAGGTAGGCGCGGAACGCCGTGTCCGGGCCGCGACCCGCGCGCAGCGTGTCCAGCACCTTCGCGAACGCGTCCGACACCAGGTCGTCCGCCTCCGCCGCGGACCTGGCGAGCTGGCGGGCGAGGTTGTACGCGGCCCCCACGTGCCGTTCGTAGAGCTGCCCGTAGGCGTCGATCGCCCCGCCTCGGACGGAGTCGATCAGCTCCGCGTCACTCGGTCCGTGGACGTCCGCAGGAACTGCCGCCACCTGTGATTCCCTCCTCGCGCGGCGACAGTCTGACGCACCGGGTCGGGCGTCGTCACGCACGACTACCCAACTGTGTCCTGGTTCTGCCGTCATGGACGAACGCCGGCGACGTCTCGTGGTCGACGGACGACGGCGAGGAGGCATCCGGGTGGGTGTTCGGGAAGCGGTGGTACGGCGTTCCGGCGCTGACAGGTCGCGCGCGCTGCGGTCGAGGTGGCGCACGGCCTCGATGGCCGCCGGCTGGGTGTTCCCGGCCGACTGGCCGGTGGACGAGGTCGACCGCGTCTGCCGCGCGGTCCTCGGACCGCAGGACCCCGCCGAGGAGCTGTACCGGCTGGGCGGTGCGCGGGCCCGGGCCGGGACCGGCCTGGCCGAGACGCTGCTGGACCTCGCGGCGCTGCACGCGGTGCTCGTCGAACCGCCCGGGTCCACCGGGATCGTCTCGCCCGACGTGGACGCCGTGCCGGCGCGCATGCTCCGCGCGACCGCGCTGGGCTGGGGTGACGTGGTGAGCGAGCAGGCGGGCAGCTGCGCCGCGGACAACCCGCTCACCGGCCTCGCGACCTCCGCCTACCTGCGGACGCGGCTGCGCGAGGTGTACGCGGAGGCGCGCGTGGCGGGGCGGCAGGACCACGTGCTGGTGCTCGTGTCGATCGACCTGAACCGGGTGTCCGGCTGGTCGCGGGTGGTGGCGATGACGCTGCTGGCGGACGCGTTGAAGGAGGTCTTCGACGCGGGCGAGACGCTGGCCTCGGTCGGGCCGTCCACGGCGTGCGTGCTGCTCAGGCGCGACGGGCGACTGGCGAGAGCCGTGGTCAACCTGCGCCTGCTCACCGCGCACAGGTTGGCCGTCGACCCCCACGTCGCGCCCACCGGCCCGGCGAAGGTGTGGCTGGAGCAGCTGCCGGGCACCTACGACGAAGCGGCCCGGCTCGTCACCGCCCTCGGACGCTGAACCCGTCGGACGCTGAACCCGACGGACGCCGAACCGGTCGTCCGACCCCGCACGCGCGAAGGGGCCGGGCCGCGCGGCCCGGCCCCTTCGCGCCGAGGCGCTCCCGGCTACCGCCGGTGGATGATCCAGCGCTGGTCGGACCGCTCACGGTCGCACGGCGCGAGGACCAGTTCCGTGTAGACGCCGTTGTGCGTCACGCAGTGCCCGGTCCTCCCCGACTCGAACAGCCAGGAGTGGTAGCCGTCGTGGGAGCGGCCGACCCACCGCTGGTCCTCGGAGCCGTCGCAGGGCCGGCCCGCCAGCTTCCCGTCGATCGCCGTCGCGCACCACCCGTGCATCTTGTCCCTGATGGTGCCGTCGTCGGAGATGAACCACGTCTGGTTGTCCTCCCCGTGGCGGGGGTGGGGGATGATCGGGTACTGGGGGTCCCAGGCCCAGTTGGTCTGGTCCCACACGTCGCCCGGCCGCGTGACGCTCTCCAGCACCCACTCGTCCTGCCGGGTGTCGGGCTGGACGGCGTTGGAGGTCGGCGCGATGAGCAGCGCCGAACCGGCCACGGCGACGGCGGCGATGAGTCGTCCGAGTTTCATGGTCTTCCTTCGGTGTCGTTGTCCACGTGCACCGTCGAGTACAAGCGCCGGACGGGACCCCCGCGCGCCGGGAACAACCATGGTGGTGGGAAATGACCCGTCCGGTCGGCGCGGACGCCGTACCGGTCACGGGCGCGGGACGTGACCGGCACCCCGCCGTGCGTCTTGACAACCTCCAGGTGTTCCTGAACGGTGTGTCAGTGTCTTAGTTGACTAGAACACTTTGGGGACGCGGTGGAGTTCCGCATCGACCGGTCCAGCGGTCTCCCCGCGTACCTGCAACTCGTGCGGCAGGTGCGCGAGGCGCTGAGGCTCGGCCTGCTGGGGCCCGGGGACCGGCTGCCGACCGTGCGCGACGTCGTCGGCACGAGCGGGGTCAACGCCAACACCGTGTTGAAGGCGTACCGGGAGCTGGAGATGTCGGGCCTGGTGGAGGCCCGCCAGGGGTCGGGGACGTTCGTGAAGGCCGGACTCGGGTCGACCGACCCGGCGGTGATGTCCGCGCTGCGCGCGCGGCTGTTCGAGTGGGTCCGCGAAGCCCGCGAGGCGGGGCTGGACGCTGAGGACGTCGACGCGCTCGTGCGCTCGGTCCTCGGCGTCCCCGACGAGGGCGACCGGAACCGCGGGGGAGAGGGGGTGGCGGTCCTGTGAGCACCGCCGTCGAGACCGTCGGCACCGGTGCGACCGCGTTCGCGGTGCGCGCGCGGTCGCTGGGCAAGCGCTACCGGGACACGTGGGCGCTGCGCGACTGCACGTTCGACCTGCCCGCCGGCCGGGTCGCCGCGCTGGTCGGCGCCAACGGCGCGGGCAAGACCACGTTGATGACGGTCCTCGCGGGCCTCCTCGACGCCGACGAGGGGTCGGCGGGCGCGGTCGGCCGCGTGGCGTTCGTGTCGCAGGAGAAGCCGGTGTACCGGCACTTCACCCCCGCCGACGTGCTGAAGCTCGGCGCGCGCCTCAACGTCGTGTGGGACGAGGGGCGCGCCCGCCGCTGGCTGGAGCGCTTCGAGGTCCCGCTGGACCGGGCGTGCGGCAAGCTGTCCGGCGGCCAGCAGGCGCAGGTGGCGTTCGCGCTGGCCATCGGCTCGCGGCCGACCGTGCTGATGCTCGACGAGCCGTTGGCCAACCTCGACCCGCTGGCCCGCCGCGAGGTCACCGCCGAGCTGCTGACCGAGGTCGACGAGACCGGCATGACCGTGCTGCTGTCCACGCACGTCGTGGCCGAGCTGGGCGGGGTGGCCGACTACCTGCTGCTCCTCGCCCACGGCCGGCTGCTGGCCGGCGGCGACCTGGACGAGCTGCTCGCGCGGCACGTCGCCTACACCGGTCCGCGCTCGGACGTGCCGCCCGCCCTGGGCGAGGTCGTCGAGGCGCGCCACCGCGGCAAGCAGTCGACGTTCCTGGTGAAGCTGCCCGACGGACACCCGCGCCCGGTCGTGGCGGGGCAGTGGACCGAGCGGGCCGTGACGTTGGAGGACTACGTGCTCGCGCAGCTCGCGGCCACCCGCAAGGGCCTCGCGCCGACCGGTCCGGGACCGAGGGGGTTCGGCGCGTGACCACCGACGTGACCGGCACCGACGTGACCGACGCCGACGCCACCGCCGCCGGCACGACCGCCGCCGCGCCGCCGGTCACCCGGTCCGCCGTCGGCTGGCGGGACCTGGCCTGGCTGACCTGGCGACAGCACCGCGGCGGCATCGGCGCCTGCGCCCTCGTCGTCGCGGGCGCCGCCTGCCTCGCGCTGGCCCTGGCCGCGCACATCACCGCCAGCGGGCACAGCCGGCACGAGCTGTTCGGCGTGTTCGACTACCCGGACCTCGCGCAGGTGCTGACCCTCACGCCGCTGCTGCTCGGACCGGTGGTCGCCGGGTTCTGGACCGCGCCCCTGCTGGCCCGCGAGTACGAGCAGCGCACACACCTCGTCGTGTGGAGCCAGGACGTCACCGCCGTCCGCTGGCTGACCGGCAAGGTCGTGCTGCTCGGCGTGCTCGCCGTCGCCCTGGCCGCCGGCCTCGGCTCGTCGCTGGTCGTGCTCATGGACAGCGTGAACGCGACCAGCGTCGACTACGCGCCGTTCCGGCCGTTCGAGAGCCAGGTGTTCGAGGCCGCACCGCAGGTGCAGGCGGCCTACGCGGCGTTCGCCTTCGCCCTGGGGCTCGCGCTGAGCGCGCTCACCCGCCGCACGGTGGTGTCCATGGGGCTCGCGCTGGTCGGGTTCGCCTTCGCCCGCTTCTTCGTCGCCGCCGGGTGGCGACCCCACTACCGGGAACCGGAGCGCGTGCTGGAGCCCTACGTGGCGGACGGCCTGCTGTACTCGCGGATGCTCGACGACGACAGCTGGGTCGTGGACAGCGGGTACGCCGACGCCGCGGGCGACGAGGTCGACTTCCCCCGGTACTGCGTCACCACCGGCCAGGACGTCGACCCGGCGTATACCAAGTGCGTCACCGACAGCGGCGTGGCGCAGCACTACGCGGACTACCAGCCGGGCGACCGCGCGGCGGCGTTCCAGTGGGTCGAGTCCGCCGTCTTCGCGGTGCCGGCCGCGGCGCTGCTCGTGCTGGTCTTCGTGTGGGTGCGCCGGTCGCACCGCGTCTGACGGCGAGGTCCCGCCCGTGCCGGGGTGCGTGCGGGACCACGGTGTTTGTGCAGGTAGACTCACCGACCCGTGGACTCCCGAACCCGTCTCCCCGTCGTCGGCATGATCGGCGGCGGCCAGCTGGCGCGCATGACGCACCAGGCCGCGATCCCCCTGGGCCAGTCGCTGCGGGTGCTCGCCGAGTCGGACTCCGACCCCGCCGCGCTCGTCGCCCGCGACGTGGAGCTGGGCAGGCACACCGACCTGGACGCGCTGCGCGCCTTCGCCAAGTCGTGCGACGTGGTCACGTTCGACCACGAGCACGTGCCCCAGGAGCACCTGCGCGAGCTGGTCGCGGACGGCGTGAAGGTCTCGCCGGGCCCGGATGCCCTGGTGCACGCCCAGGACAAGCTGGTCATGCGCGTGAAGCTGGCCGGGCTGGGCCTGCCCGTGCCGCCGTTCGCCGAGGTCGCCGACACCGGTGACGTGCTGCGCTTCGGCGCGGAGCACGGGTGGCCGTGCGTGCTCAAGGCCGTGCGCGGCGGGTACGACGGGCGCGGCGTGTGGATGCTGAACACCCCGCAGAGCGCCCAGCGGGTCGTGCCCGAGCTGCTCGACGTCGGCACCCCGCTGATGGTCGAGCAGTGCGTGCCCATGCGCCGCGAGCTGGCCGCCCTGGTCGCGCGCTCGCCGTTCGGGCAGGGCGCGGCGTGGCCGCTGGTGCAGACCGTGCAGCGGGAGGGCATCTGCGTCGAGGTCCTGGCGCCCGCGCCCGCCGCCGGCGGCGAGGAGGCCCCGGGCGAGGAGGCGCAGGAGCTGGCGCTGAGGATCGCCCACGAGTTGGGCGTCGTCGGCCTGCTCGCCGTGGAGCTGTTCGACACCGCCGACGGCCTGGTGGTCAACGAGCTGGCCATGCGCCCCCACAACTCGGGCCACTGGACCATCGAGGGCGCCCGCACGTCCCAGTTCGAGCAGCACCTGCGCGCCGTCCTGGACTACCCGCTCGGCGCGACGGACCTCGTCGCGCCCGCCGTCGTCATGGCGAACGTGCTGGGCGCGGCGGACGCGTCCGACATGGGCCCCGACGAACGGCTGCACCACCTGTTCGCCCGGTTCCCCGACGCCCACGTGCACCTGTACGGCAAGGCGGAGCGGCCGGGCCGCAAGATCGGGCACGTCACCCTCCTCGGCGAGCGGATGGAGGAGGTGCGCGAACGGGCGAGGCTCGCCGCGCACTGGCTGTCCGACGGAGTGTGGCTCGACGGGTACGACATCCACGGAGGAGAGCAGTGACGCAGGTCGGCGTGATCATGGGCAGCGACTCGGACTGGCCCGTGATGGGGGCCGCGGCCGAGGCGCTGGCCGAGTTCGGCGTGACCTACGAGGTCGGCGTGTACTCGGCGCACCGCACGCCGCAGCGGATGCTGGACTACGCGGCGTCCGCCGCCTCGCGCGGCCTCCGGGTGATCATCGCGGGCGCGGGCGGCGCGGCGCACCTGCCGGGCATGGTGGCCTCGGCGACCGTGCTGCCGGTGATCGGCGTGCCGGTGCCGCTGAAGTACCTCGACGGGATGGACTCGCTGCTGTCGATCGTGCAGATGCCCGCCGGCGTGCCGGTGGCCACCGTGTCGGTCGGGGGCGCGCGCAACGCGGGCCTGCTGGCGGTGCGCGTCCTGGCCGCGTCCGACCCGGTGCTGCGGGAGCGGATGGCCGAGTTCCAGGCGTCCCTCTCGGACCTGGTGCTGGAGAAGGACGCGGCGCTGCGCGCCCGGGCGGGTGTTGTTGCGGACGGCACAGCGGACAGTGGCGTGAACGCGCGCTAACATCCTGGTAGGACGCCCTACCGGGAGGTAACTTAACGTGGACCCGAGCTTCGGTACCTACCAGCTCGCCGAGGAGCACGAGGCGCTGCGCGAGGCGGTCCGGTCACTGGCCGACAAGGAGATCGCGCCGCACGCCGCGGAGGTGGACGAGCAGGAGCGCTTCCCGGTCGAGGCGTTGAACGCGCTGGTGAAGTCCGGTTTCGCCGCCGTGCACGTGCCCGAGGCCTACGACGGCCAGGGCGCCGACTCGGTGGCCACCTGCATCGTGATCGAAGAGGTGGCGCGCGTGTGCGCGTCGTCGTCCCTGATCCCGGCGGTGAACAAGCTGGGCACCATGCCGATCCTGCTGGCGGCGTCGGAGTCGCTCAAGCAGCAGGTGCTGCCGTCCATCGCCTCCGGTGAGGCCATGGCGTCCTACGCGCTGTCCGAGCGCGAGGCCGGCTCGGACACCGCGTCCATGCGCACCCGCGCCCGCCTCGACGGCGACCACTGGGTGCTCAACGGCACCAAGTGCTGGATCACCAACGCCGGCGAGTCCACCTGGTACACGGTGATGGCCGTGACCGACCCCGACGCCCCGAAGAAGTCGCAGGGCATCTCGGCGTTCGTCGTGCACAAGGACGACCCGGGCTTCGTCGTCGGCTCGAAGGAGCGCAAGCTCGGCATCAAGGGCTCGCCCACCCGCGAGATCCACTTCGAGAACTGCACCATCCCCGCGGACCGGATCATCGGCGAGCCGGGCACGGGCCTGAAGACCGCCCTGCGCACCCTCGACCACACCCGCCCGACCATCGGCGCGCAGGCCGTCGGCATCGCGCAGGGCGCCCTGGAGCAGGCCATCGCCTACACCAAGGACCGCAAGCAGTTCGGCACGTCGATCGCCGACTTCCAGGGCGTGCAGTTCATGCTGGCCGACATGGCGATGAAGGTCGAGGCCGCCCGCCACATGGTCTACGTGGCCGCCGCGAAGGCCGAGCGCGGAGAGCCGAACATCGGCTTCATCACCGCCGCGGCCAAGTGCTTCGCCTCGGACGTCGCGATGGAGGTGACGACCGACGCCGTGCAGCTGTTCGGCGGCGCCGGCTACACCCGCGACTTCCCGGTGGAGCGCATGATGCGCGACGCGAAGATCACCCAGATCTACGAGGGCACGAACCAGATCCAGCGCGTCGTGATGTCCCGCGCCCTGCTCAAGGGCTGATCCGCTCCGCCGGCCGACGGCCCGGACGCGCGCCCACCGCGCGCCTCCGGGCCGTTCGGCGTCACGACCGTTCGGCGAGGTACGCGGCCAGGCGCTCGTAGCTCGTCGTCGCCCCGTCCCTCATGCCGGTTCCGCTCGCGCGGTCGCGGGCCTCCTTCGACGGGAACCTCATCGTCTGCACGACGGTCGTGCGGTCGCCGTCGGCGGTGAACTCGGTCGTGTTCACCGTCTCCGGCCACTCCGGGCCCCACGACTCGGTCTGCACGGTGCGCGTGTGCGGGGTGACCTCCAGGTACCGGCCGACCATGGACATCGTGCTGCCGTCCGGCCGGTGCCACACCATGTGCCACCGGCCGCCGGGGCGGAGGTCGATCTCGCAGACCGGCATGGTCCAGCCGTCCGGGCCCAGCATCCAGTGCACGACGTGCTCGGGCTTGGTGAAGGCGTCGAAGACCAGGTGCCGGGGCGCGTCGAACGTCCGCGTCATCGCCACCTCGACGTCGGACGGCAGGCTCCACGGCACGGTGTCGGTGGTGCTCATCACTCGGTCTCCTTCATGTGTCGGAGGTAGGCGTCCAGGCGGCGGTAGCTGGGCTCCCAGAAGTGGCGGAACGCCTCGGCCCACTCGCTGACCTCGCGCAACGGCGTCGCGTCGAGGGCGCACGGCCGCCACTGCGCGTCCCGGCCGCGCGTGATCAGGCCTGCGCGCTCCAGCACGCGCAGGTGCTTCGACACCGCCGGACCGCTCATCGCGAACGGCTCGGACAGCTCCTTCACGGTCGCCGCGCCCTCCGCGAGCCGGGCCAGGATGGCCCGTCGCGTCGGATCGGCCAGCGCGGCGAAGGTGAGGCTGAGGGGGTCGTCCGCCATCCTTGTACCTAACCAATCGGTTATCTAACCGGTCGGTTAAGCAAAGCGCCCTGTCGGGTCGCTGTCAAGGCCGTATCGGGACCCTGTCGACGCGGGGGAGTAGTTGAAAATTCATATACCTTCGGGGGGTCGTTCGAAGACGAAGGGGAGTCGCAATGCTCAAGGACGTGGCAGCGCTCATCGGCCGCATCGGCGTCGGCGTGGTGTTCATCGCCCACGGCTGGCAGAAGGTCGCCGAATGGGGGCTCGACGGCACGGCGACCGCGTTCGCGGGCATGGGTGTGCCGCTGCCGACGCTCTCCGCCTGGTTCGCCGCGGTCGTCGAACTGGGCGGCGGCGCGCTGCTGCTCCTCGGCGTCGTCACGCCCGTCGTCGGCGTGCTGCTCGCGGTGGACATGCTCGGCGCGCTCGTGATCGTGCACCTGTCCAACGGCCTGCTCGGGCAGGGTGGCTACGAACTGGTGCTCGTGCTGGGCGTGGCGGCGCTGGCGCTCGGCTTCAACGCCGGCTCGCTCGCCCTCGACCGCGTGGTGAAGGATCGGCGCCACGCCGCCGTGGCCGCCTAGCCGACCAGGTCCAGGGTCGTCTGCTCGTCGATGCGGCGGGTGGCGAGCAGGTCCGGGGCGGCGTTGCTGCACTGGACCAGCGACCCGCCGCCCGCCAGCACGGCGAGGAAGCCGTTCAGCAAACCGTCCGGCATGGACCAGTCCAGGGTGGACAGCACGCGCGAGGACGTCGTGATGCCCAGCGTCTCCGCCCGGTGGTGGGCCTCGGACACCACCTCGTCCACAGTGGACTTCAGCAGCGCGGGCGTCGCCCCCGGCACCGGTTCCCACGGCGCGAAGTCGTCACCGTGCACCCGCACGTCGTCGTTGTAGTCGACCGGGGCGCCGCCGCCCAGTCCCATCGGGTGCAGCGACGCCACCGCCACGACCCCCGCGCCCGGGGCGACCCCGCCCGGCGCCACGACCGCCACCTTCGCGCCGGTCGGGTCGTCCGTCACCGCCGCGCCGCACCACCAGGCCCCGAGCAGCACGCCCGCCGTCTGCCAGTGCGCCGGCAGCAGCACCGCGACCGGGTCGCCGTGCTCCACGTCGTGCTCGTCGCGCAGCCAGTTGGCCGTCTTCGCCGCCCAGTTGCGCACGGTCGCCCGGGACAGCTCCACGCGCGTGCCCGCGGCGTCGTCGTAGTGGGTGATCAGGGGACGGCCGGGGTTCGCGGCGAACAAGGGGGCGAACAGCGCATCCGTGACGGTCATGGCACAACCTTGCCACGCCGGCCGTGACGTCCCACCACCATCCCCGCGCGGAGCCGCGCCCGGCCCGCGGGATCGGCGCGCCCGGTCGGCGGCGACCCGCCGGGTGGGTTGGCGGCACCGGCCGGGGGAGGGTGGGCGGTGGTGGGGCGGGTGGTGGTGACACCTGCGGGAGCCGGCAGTGGTGGGACCGGCGGGGTGGGCGTCGTGGTGGGTCGGAGGGGTCGTGGTGGACGGCCGGGTGGTCTCGGGGGTCCGATTCTCTCAACCGAGAACCGTAACGTCGTTTCCGTACATTCCGCCCGCTGTCTTCACCCGATCCAGCTACTTCCCGACCCGGAAAGCCCAGGTCGCCCCGCTGTCTAGTCCACGCACGGCGGCCCCTGCAACCCCGCCGCCAGAGCCCGACCGCCGCCGTCCAGGGCCAGCAACCTACCCCCGCCGAACCCCGGCGGGGTGGGCGCCGCCGACGAACCGGGGGCGACCGGCGAACCGGGGGCGGCCGACGGATCAGGGACGGCCGACGAACCGGGGGCGGTCGACGGGGTCGGAACCACCGTCGTCTTCTTCTCGCCCAGCACCTGCGCCACGAACGCCTTCACCTGCGCGGGGTCCACGGTGACCACGCTCTGGCCCTGTTCGTTCACCACCCCGACGCCCGTCACCGGGATGGTCGCGAACTCCACGTTCCCGCCGGCCAGCCCCTGCGCCTGCGCGGCCAGGGTGGTGAGGTCGAAGTTCTCGTCCACGACCACCGACTTGCTCACCGCGTCCAACAACCCCGACAGCCTCGCCTGGTCGGTCAGCGTCCCCGCCGACAGCAGCTTCGACACCGCCGACGACATGAACACCTGCTGCCTGGTGATGCGACCGAGGTCGCCGTTGGGGACGCCCTTCCGCTGCCGCACGAACGCCAGCGCGTCACCCCCGGACACGGTCTGCGGGCCGGCCCGGAAGTTCGCGCCCGAGTCCGGGTCCGAGGTCGCCGCCTTCAGGCACACGTCCACCCCGCCGATGACCTGCGTCAGCAGGTAGAACCCGTAGAGGTTGACCTCCGCGTAGTGGTCGACCCGCACCCCGGTCAGCTCCTGCACGACCTGCACCAGTGCCCGCCTGCCGGCCTGGTCGCCCTCGCGCGAGCGCTCCTCCAGCGGCACCCCCGACGCGGCCAGGCGCTCCATCGTGAAGAACTTCGTCACGCCGTACGCGGAGTTGATCTTCTCCTGTCCCTGGCCGGGGATGGTGACGTACGTGTCGCGCGGGATCGACACGGCGTGCGCCTTGCCGCCGTGCTTCGGCACCCGCAGCACGATGATCGTGTCGGTGTTGAGCGTGTCGGTCGCCTCGGTGCGCAACCGCCGCAGCACGTCGTCCGGCAGCGGCCGCCCCTGGGCGTCGGTGCGGCTGTCGCTGCCGACGAGCAGGATGTCGGTCGCGCCGTCCTCGACGGGCGGGGCGTTGGGCACGTCCTCCAGCACCGTCAGCACGTCCGTCTTGTTCACGCTCTCCTGGACGCGCTGCACCGTCGCCCAGCCGTACCCGGCCACCGCCAACACGGCCGCGGACAGCAGTGCGACCAGCACGCGCCCGGTGATCACCGCGGCCTTCACGGCGTTCCTCCGCTCCCCGAACCTGTCCGATCAGGCTAACCACCTTCGGCCGGTCGGACGCCGGTGAGCGCCTGGGTGGGGTGTTCAGTTGACGCAGACCACACCGTCGGCGGTGATCGGCGGGGTGGGACCGGTCGTCGGGGCGACCGCGGTGCGGGTCTCGTCGGCCGACGCCGGGTCGGACGAGTCGGGCGGGGAGTAGTCCGCCCCGACGTGGACGTGGACCTGCCCCTCGGGCACGGAGTCGTCCTCGACGGCCTGGGCGTTACCGCCCAGCGCGGCGACCACCGCCTCGGCGGAGGCGCGTTCGCCCTCGGCGTACCGGACGGTGGTGGTGTCGGAGTACGTCCCGGTGTGGGCCTCGCCGCGCTGGAAGCCCTTGCGGGCCAACAGGTCCAGCACCGTGCCGGCGAGCCCGCTCACGCCCGCCGCGTTGTAGGTCTGCACGGTGATCTCGGACGCGTCCGGTCCGGTCGGGGTAGTGGTGGTCACAGGGGCGGACGAGGACGGGGAGGCGGACGAGGACGAGGAGCTGTCCGCGGCCAGCCCCTTGATGAACTGCCGCACCTGCACCGGGTCGACCGGCAGCACGTTGCCGGCGTCCCACGTGTCCGTCGGCTCACCGACGGGAATGGTGCGGAACTGGATGTTGCCCGAGACCAGGCCCCGCATCTGCTCGGCGAACTCGGTGATGTTCCACCGCTCGCTCAGCACCACGGACTTCTTCACGGCCGTCACGAGCTGGTTGAGCCGGTCGAAGTCGGTCAGCGTGCCGGTGGACAGCACCTTCTTCGCCAGCGCCCCGATGAACACCTGCTGCCGCACGATCCGGTCGAGGTCGCCGCCGGGCAGGCCGCCGCGCTGCCGCACGAACGCCAGCGCCTCCCGGCCGGCGATGGTCTGCCGGCCCGCCGCGAAGTCCGCGCCCGAGTCGGAGTCGCTCGTGGCCTTGTTCACGCACACCTCGACGCCGCCGATGGCCTGCGTCACCTCGTAGAAGCTCGCCAGGTTGACCTCGGCGTACCGGTCGATCGTCACGGCGCCGCCGGTCAGCCCCTCGATGGTCTTGATGAGCGTCTTGCGCCCGGCGAGCGTCGACTCCCGCTCGATCCGCGCCTCGTCGGTCACGCCTTGTTCGCGCAACTCCTGCGCGGTGTCGTTCTTCTGCCGCGCCATCGCCGAGTTGAGCTTGTGCTTGCCGAACCCGTCGGCGATCTCGACGTACGAGTCGCGCGGGAACGAGACGGCGACGGCACGGGTGCCGTCCTGGGGGACGTGCACCAGGATCATGGTGTCGGTGTTCAGCGTGCCGTCCGCCACACCGCCGTTGAGGAGCGCCAGCACCTCGTCGGACAGCGGGTTGCCCTGCGCGTCCGTGCGGCTGTCCACGCCCACGAGCAGGATGTCGACCGCGCCGTCGAGCGGCTTGCGCGCCACGCCGTCGGGCGACTCGGTCACCGAGTTCGGGATGACGTCGGTCGTGGTGAGGTTGTCCTCCAGGTCCTTGAAGTAGTACCAGCCGTACCACGTGACGGCGAGCACAGCCGCCGAGAGGAGGGCCAGGAACGAACGCGCGGTGACCAGAAGAGCACGCAGCGCTGTCGATCCGGCGGCTCTCCCGTGCGGACTCGGGTCCACTGGCCTGCCTCCCCCGTGTGCACAACCTGCCTGGTCAAAGGTAGTCGCGGACGGGTGAACCTCGCCGGACACTCTTCTTATACGGGAGACGCTGTAACAACCGGGTGGGTTGCACGGGTTATCCACTGACAGACTGCGATGGCACGAACCGCTGCGGAAGGGCGATCAGAGCATGCGCGTACTGGTGACGGGTGGGGCCGGCTTCATCGGCTCGCACTACGTGCGGGAATTGGTGGGCGGCGCTTACCCGGCCTACGCCGACGCGGAGGTGGTGGTGCTGGACAAGCTCACCTACGCGGGCAACGAGGCCAACCTGGCGCCGGTCGCGGACGACCCGCGGCTGACCTTCGTGCGGGGCGACATCTGCGACCCCGAGGTCGTCGCGGACGTGATGGCCCGCACGGACGTGGTGGTGCACTTCGCCGCCGAGTCCCACGTGGACCGTTCGATCTCCGGCTCGGCGGACTTCGTGCTGACCAACGTGCTGGGCACCCAGGTGCTGCTCCAGGGCGCGCTGGAGGCCGGCGTGGCCAAGTTCGTGCACGTCTCGACCGATGAGGTCTACGGCACGATCGACGAGGGCTCGTGGACCGAGGACCACCTCCTGGAGCCCAACTCGCCGTACTCGGCGTCCAAGGCGTCCTCGGACCTGCTGGCCCGCTCGTTCCACCGCACGCACGGCCTGCCGGTGAACATCACGCGGTGCTCGAACAACTACGGGCCGTACCAGTTCCCGGAGAAGGTCATCCCGCTGTTCGTCACGAACCTGGTGGACGGCAAGAAGGTCCCGCTGTACGGCGACGGCCTCAACGTGCGCGACTGGCTGCACGTCGACGACCACTGCCGGGGCATCCAGCTCGTGGTCGAGGGCGGTCGCGCCGGTGAGATCTACAACATCGGCGGCGGCACCGAGCTGACCAACCGCGAGCTGACCGGGAAGCTGCTGGAGGCCACCGGCCGCGACTGGGACTCGTTCGTCGAGCCGGTCGCCGACCGCAAGGGCCACGATCGCCGCTACTCGGTCGACATCACCAAGATCGGCACCGAGCTGGGGTACGCGCCCCGGGTCGACTTCGCCGAGGGCCTGGCCGCCACCGTGCGGTGGTACCGGGACAACCGGGCGTGGTGGGAGCCGCTGAAGCAGCGCTCGGCGCTGGCGGGCTGACGTGGCACTCGCACTCCTCGTGCCGGGCGGGCGCGGGCAGCTCGGGCGGGACGTCGTGGCGGCAGCCCCGGTGGACGGCCTCGTGCACGCCCCGTCGTCGGTGGAGCTGGACATCACCGACGCGCGCGTCGTGTCGGACGCGGTCGCGGCGTTCGCGGCGAACGCGCGCGACGCGGGCCTGCGGCCGGTGGTCGTGAACTGCGCCGCCTACACGGCGGTCGACGCGGCCGAGGCGGACGAGGAGCGGGCGCTCGCCGTCAACGCCACCGGTCCCGGCCTGCTCGCCGAGCACTGCCGCGCGCACGACGTGCCGCTGCTGCACGTGTCGACGGACTACGTGTTCCCCGGCGACGCCGCGCGGCCCTACGAGCCGTCCGACGAGACCGGGCCGCGCTCGGCGTACGGGCGCACGAAGCTCGCCGGCGAGCGGCGCGTGGTGGAGGCGTGGGACCGGTCCTGGGTCGTGCGCACCGCGTGGGTCTACGGCGCGCACGGGCCGAACTTCGTGAAGACGATGGCGCGCCTGGCGGGTGAGCGCGAGACGCTGACCGTGGTCGACGACCAGGTGGGGTCGCCGACGTGGTCGTTGGACCTCGCGCGCGGTCTGGTGGCGCTGGCGGGCTCGGTGGCCGCGGGCGGTTCGCCGGCCCGGGTGCTGCACGCGACCGGCGGCGGCGAGACGACGTGGTGCGGGTTCGCCCGCGCGGTGTTCGCCGAGCTGGGCCTGGACCCGGAGCGGGTGCGGCCGTGCGCGACGGAGGACTTCCCGCGCCCGGCGCCGCGCCCGGCGTACTCGGTGCTCTCCGGCAAGTCGTGGGAGGAGGCCGGGTTGCCGCCGCTGCGGCCGTGGCAGGAGGCCCTGTCGGTGGCCGTGGCGACGAAGGCGGTGCCCTAGGGGCCGGCGTTCGCGACCTCGCAGGGCGCACCCACCACGTGCCGACAGCTTGTCGGTAAGGTTGTCGACATGATGTCGGTAAGTTGTGGGCGGTGTCGCCCGTGTTCCTGACGATTCGCGAAGTGGTCTTCGCGCGAAGCCGGTTCGCGCTGATGGGCTCGGTCGTCGCGTTGACGGCGATCCTCATGGTGTTGCTGTCCGGCCTGTCGGAAGGGCTGGTGAACGACGGTGTGTCCGGGCTGAAGAAGCTGCCGGTCACCTCGTTCGCGTTCGAGCGGAGCGTGGCGACCGACGCCGCGTTCTCGCGCAGCGTCGTGGACCTCGACGCCGTGGAC
This sequence comes from Saccharothrix longispora, assembly GCF_031455225.1. Lineage (GTDB taxonomy): Bacteria > Actinomycetota > Actinomycetes > Mycobacteriales > Pseudonocardiaceae > Actinosynnema > Actinosynnema longispora. The sequence goes on along the minus strand of NZ_JAVDSG010000001.1, from coordinate 5,899,151 downwards.
GAGTGGGCGGGCCGCCCCGGCGTCGCCGAGGCGGCGCCGTTCGGCAACACGCTGGTCAACGCGAGGACCGGCGGAGGTGTGGAGATCGACCTGGCGCTGTTCGGGGTCGAGCCCGGCTCGTTCGTCGACCCCGCCCCGGCGTCGGGCGAGCGGCTGGGCTCGAACCCCGGCGAGGTCGTGGTGAGCGCGACGGCGGTGGACGCGGGCGTGCGGCTCGGCGACGTCGTCACGCTCGACCGGATCGGCACCGAGCTGACGGTCGTGGGCGTGCTGGACGGCCAGCACACCTTCGGCCACGTCGACATCGGCTATGTGCCGCTGCGCACGTGGCAGGAGGTCCGGCTCGGCATCGGACCGGGCGACCAGGCGCCCGCCGGCACCTACGACGAGGTCACGGCGGTGGCGGTGCGGTCCGACGGGGCGGACCTCGGCGCGGCCGACGCCGCCGCCGGGACGACGTCGCTGACGCTGGGCGAGTCCTTCGGCGCGTCCCCCGGCTACACCGCGGAGACGGCGACCCTCCGGATGATCCAGGTCTTCCTCTACGCCATCTCCGCGCTGGTGGTGGGCGCCTTCTTCACGGTGCTGACCATCCACCGCAAACCGGAGATCGCCGTGCTGCGCGCGATGGGCGCGAGCACCTGGTACGTGCTGCGCGACAGCCTGGCCCAGTCCCTGGTGCTGCTGCTGGTCTCCACGGGCCTCGGGGTCGGCCTCGGGGTCGCCGCGGGCGCCGCCCTCGCCACGACGCCGATGCCGTTCGCGCTGAGCCCCGGCCCGGTGGCCCTCGCGTCGCTGCTGCTGATCGCCCTCGGCATGGTCGGCGCGTGCGTCGCGGTGCTGCGCATCACCAAGGTCGACCCCCTCACCGCCCTCGGAGGCAACCGATGAGCACCGGACTGCTCCTGGAAGAGGTCACCCTCCGCTACGGCGACGGGGAGGAGGTCACCTCCGCGCTGGACGACGTGAGCCTGCACGTCGGGCAGGGCGAGGTCATCGCCGTGGTGGGCCCCTCGGGTGCCGGCAAGTCGAGCCTGCTCGCGGTGGCGGGAGGTCTCACCGTCCCCGACTCCGGCCGGGTGCTCGTCGGCGGGATCGACCTCGCCGGGCGCGAGCGGGACCGGGCGCGCGTGCGGCGCGAGCGGATCGGCTACGTGTTCCAGAGCAACAACCTCATCCCGGCGCTGACCGCGGCCGACCAGGTCCGGCTGCCGCTGACGTTCGGCCGGGTGCCGAACCCGCGCGACCCGCGGGAACTGCTCGCCGAGGTGGGCATGGGGCACAAGGCGGACCGCAGGCCGCACCAGCTCTCCGGCGGCGAGCGGCAGCGCGTCGGCATCGCCCGCGCGCTCGTCACCCGCCCCAGCGTCCTGCTGGTCGACGAGCCGACCGCCGCGCTGGACCGCCGGCGCAGCAACGAGGTGCTCGAACTGCTGGTCGGCGAGACCCGCGCCCACGGGATGGCTACAGTCGTGGTCACGCACGACCACGACGTGCTGCGCCACTGCGACCGGGTGTTCGAGATGGTCGACGGCAGGCTGACGGCGGGGGAGCGCACCGCGGTGTAGTGGACGGCGTCACCGACCAGGAGGAGAACGTGCCCCGCATCCAGGCGCCCACCGTCGCAGAGCACCGCGCACGGCAGCGGCGGGCCATCCTGGACGCGGCGCGCGCGTTGCTCGCCGAGACGGGCGCGGCGCCGTCGCTGGCGGACGCGGCGGCGCGCGTCGGTCTCGCGAGGTCCAGCATCTACCAGTACTTCCCCTCGGCGGACGACCTGCTGGAGGCCGTGGTCTCGGACGTCTTCCCGACGTGGGCCTCCCGGGTGCTCGACCACGTCGCGGCGGCGACCGGCCCGGCGGACCGCGTCTGGGCGTACGTGGAGGCCAACGTCGAGCTGTTCGCGGGCCCGGACCAGGCCGTCGCGCGGGCCCTGCGGACCGTGGTGGACCCCGCGGTGCTGCGCGAGCACAGCGCGCACCTGCACGCCCGGCTCCAGGAGCCGCTCGTCGACTCCCTGCGCCTGCTCGGCGAGCCCGAGCCGGAGCGGATGGCCGAACTGGTCAACGCGGCCGTGCTCCGCGCGTCCCAGGACATCGACGGGGGCGGCCGGGCGCCCGCGCTGGCACTCCTGGACCGGCTGCTCCGCCCGTACCTGGACGCGTACCGCGCGAACCCGTGAGCCTCCCCGCGCGCCGACTCCGGAAGGCGTGCTCGCGGCGTCGCTGGTGACGCGCAAGCGCTTGCCGACCCGGGCCGGGGCGCCTAAGCCTCCCGCCACTCCACGCCGGACGGGCGCGTGGCCGTGTCCAGGAAGTCCTTCAGGGCGGCCGCCAGGACCTCCACCGGCACGCCCGTGCCCGCCGGGTAGTCCACGTACTCCGAGCGGAACTCGGGGGAGTCCGCCTCGCCCCGCAACACCGCGTAGTCGTGCTCCGGGTCCGCGTACGTCAGGTAGCCGAACCCGCCGTGCACCGCCGCCGCCACGTCGTGGTCCGGGATCTTCATCGCGCCCGGAGCGCCCAGCAGGCCCTCGGTGTCGGTGATCAGGTCGCGGTCGAGGTGCTCGATCACGGCCGGACCCGCGCCGGGTTCGGCCAGGCGGGACAGCAGGGTGTCGACGTCCTCCTGGGCGCTGACGGTCAGTTCGTCGGCGGCGTCGGGGTCGCCCGGGACGGAGATCGGCCACACAGCCGTGAAGCTCATGGCCGGCATCATCGCAGCGGACGCGGTGCGTGATCACGCGGGGGGCCGGGTTGCGCCGTTGGGGTGTTACCTCCCCACCCCACTGGTTTTGCGTTGAACCGGTGCGGGATTCTTGCCCGCATGCCCGAGTCCTCGACAGGTGTGACCGCGCGTCGCGACGAGAGCGAGCGCCAGCGGTTCCTGCGTCGCGTGTGCGCCGTGACCGGTTCGCGGCAGGTGTCGTGGAGCGTCCTCAGGTCACCCGACCGCCCGGTCCGCCCCTCGTAGGAACGCGGACCAGGAGCGCAGGGGGACTTCGAGCGTCCCGGCGGCCGGGTTCTTGCTGTCCCGCAAGCGGACCGCGTCGCGCACGCGGGCGGCCTCGACGCAGTTCGAGTTGGCTCCGCTGCGGCTGGACTTCCGCCAGGTCAGCTCCGAGGCTTCCATGAGCTGTGGCCCTCCTCGATGTACTGGCGCAGCAACGCGAGCGAGTCCTGCGGGCTCAACGCGGTGCCGCACAGGTGCTGGAAGGCCAGCCTATACCGCTCGACGTCGACGTCCTCCTCCAAGAAGAGGGTTCCGGTGAGGTGGTCGACGGCGACCGCGCCGGACCCGTCGTCGAACGTGAAGCACGAGAACGGCACGCCCATCGACACGTGCTCGCCCGCGCGGGTGGGGACGACCTGGAACTGCACGTTCGGCAGGGCGGCCAGTTCGACCAGCCGCGCGAGCTGGGCCGAGTGCACGTCCCGGCCGCCCACCGCGCGGACCAGGGTCGCCTCGGTGACGATCGCCCACACCGAGAGGGCGCCGTTCGACACCCGCTGCTGCCGGGTGGCGCGCAGTTCGGCGCGGTGTTCGACGTCGTCGTCGCTGATCCGGGGGAGGCCGGTGCGGAATACCGCCCGGCTGTAGTCCTGCGTCTGCAACAAGCCGGGCACGAGGTCGATCTCGAAGTTCCCGACGCTGACCGCGTCGGTCTCCAGTTCGGCGAAGTCGATGTTCTCCGGGTTCGCGACCCCGTGGTAGCCGAGGTACCAGCCGCGCGTCTTCGCGTTGCGCGCCAAGGCGACCATGCTCTCGGTGGTGTGGTCGCCCGCGCCGTAGAGCCGGCAGAGGAGGCGGACCTCCTCGGGCTTCACGCCGGCCAGGCTGGTCTCGATCTTGCTGATCTTGGGGTGCTTGCAGCCGAGTTCGGCCGCCGCGTCCTCGACGGTCCGGCCCGCCCGGGTGCGCAGTTGGCGGAGTCGACGGGCGAGTCGGCGCTGCTTCGCGGTGGTGGCCACAGTCCCTCGATCGGGTAGAGATCGGAAAATGTTCCAACTGAGCTTGCCTCGTTTGCTGGCAAGTGGCAAAGCTAGCGGAACCATTTCCACACGATCGAGGAGGCCGTGGTGGCCGCTCAGGCGATCCGGGTGCTGGACGACACGCCGCTGCGCGCGTGGGTGGACCACGGGACCGCGACGGTCCACCTCGCCGTCGGCCCGCCGCCGGACGAGGTGCTGGTGGACCTCAGCCTGGTCGGCGCGTCACGGCTGGCCGACGCGCTCCGGCGCGAGGTGGCGGTGCTCGAACCGACCGGCTACGACTGCGACGAGTGCCTGGACACGGGCACGCTGTGGACGCCGATGGCCAGGGGTGCGGTCTCGATGGCCTCGTGTCACTGCCCGGCGGCGCGCCGGTAGGCCCCCACCGTCGCCGACGCCGTGCGGCGCCACGTGAACTCGGCCGCGTGCGCGCGCCGGGCCGCCGCCACGGCCGCCGTCGAGGGCGTGCCGGCGGCGTCCTCCAGGGCCTGCGCCAGCGCCTCGACGTCACCGATCGGCACGTGCACCGCGTGCCCGTCGGCCACCTCGCGCAGCGCCGGGACGTCCGTGCACACCACGGGCACGTCGCACGCCAACGCCTCCAGCACGGGCAGCCCGAAGCCCTCGTCGCGCGACGGCAGCACGAGCGCCGCCGCGCCGGCCACGACGCTGCGCAGGTCGACGTCGTCGAGGTACCCCGTGCGCAGCACCCGGTCGTCCGCCGACCGCGCCCCCGGCCCGGCCAGCACCAGCGGCGGCAGCGAGGGCCGCGACGCGTGCGCGGCCACCAACGTGCCCAGCCCCTTGCGCGGACCACCGGCCCCGACGAACAGCAGGTACTCCGACGGCAGGCCGAGCCGCGCGCGCAGCGCGGGCGACGGCGGCCGGGCCGTGAACCACGCCGGGTCGACGCCGAGCGGCGTCACGACGATCTTCGACGCGGGCACGCCCAGGCGCTCCTCCACCACCGACGCGACCGCCCGCGTGGGCGTGCACACCACGTCGGCGCGGGCCGCGGAGCGCCGCACCAGCTCCGGCAGCCGCCGGTCGGACGGGGGCAGGTCGCCCGGCGAGTCCAGGAACGCCAGGTCGTGCACGGTGACCACGCCGCCGGCGCGGATCGTGGGCGGCAGCACGAAGTTCGTGCCGTGCATGACGTCGGTCGGCCCGGCCAGGAACTCCACCGGCGGGAACGGCGCGCGCAGCCAGAACTGCCGCAGCAGCCGCGCGGACACGGGCAGGCCGCGCGCCAGCACGTCGTGCGGCAGCACGGTCCGCAGCGCCCGCCAGCCGCGCAGGGTGAACGCCACCGCCCGCACGTCGACCTCGGCCGGCACCGACGCCAGCTCCTCGGCCAGCGCCGCCGTGTAGCGGCCGATGCCGGTCCGGTGCCCGAGCAGCGGGGTGCCGTCGATCAGCACCCTCAGCGGCCTAGCCACGGCGCAGCTTCTTCAGCACGCGCCCGGAGGCGCGGCGGGCGACCTCGCGCGGCCCGCCGGCGGTCAGGTACTCGCGCACCAGCTGCACGTCCCGCTGCACCTTGTCCAGCGTGCCCAGCGGCCGGTTGCGGACCATCGGCGCCGCGCCGGGCAGCCGGTCGGCGGCCGGCCGCGGGTTGCGGCAGAACTCCACCAGCGGCGCCAGCACGGTGTCCCAGGTGAACCGCTCCCGCACGACGGCGATCCGCTCGGCGCACGCCGCCGCGAACGCCTCGTCGTAGAGCACCCGCTCCAGCGCGTCGGCGAGCGCGTCCGGGTCCTCGGACCGCACGACCACGCCCAGCCCCTCGCGGCGCACCAGGTCGGCGAACGAGTCGCCGTCCGTGGTGACGATCGGCAACCCCGCCCACAGGTAGTCCAGCACCCGGGTGCGGAAGGCGAACGTCGTCTCGACGTGCTCGAAGTGCGTGGTCACGCCCGCGTCCGCGTCGAGCAGCCAGTTCTGCCGGTCCTGGTAGGGGACCCAGGCCTCGTTGAAGAACACGTGCGAGCCGGTCAGCCCCAGCCGGGCGGCCAGCGCCCGCGTCCGCGTGCCGATGTCCATGTCCGGCACCTCGGGGTTCGGGTGCTTCATGCCGAGGAACACCAGCCGCACGTCCGGCCGCCGCGCCCGCAGCCGGTCGACCGCCGTGACCAGCGTCAGCGGGTCGAACCAGCTGTAGACGCCGCCCGCCCACAGCACGACCTTGTCCGAGTCGGCCAGGTCCAGCGAGGCGCGCAGCCCCGGCCCGGTGCGCTGCGGCGGTTTGCCGGACAGGCCGAACGGGACCTCGGCGAGCAGCGAGCGCGTGGTCGGGTCGTTGTCGTACAGCGACGGCGTGAGGCGGCCGATCGCGGTCAGGTGGCCGAGCCAGAAGTGCCGCTGCCGCTCGGAGGCGCACAGGAAGAAGTCGCCGCGCCGCATCTGGTTGTCGATGACCCGGGTGACGCCGACCAGGTCCAGCTCGCGCTGCTCGTCGGTCGAGTCCTTGCCCTGTTCGAGCAGCTCCAGGTGCATCGGGTCGTAGACGTCGCAGACGACGATCTTGGTGTTGCCGGGTTCCTTGAGGAAGGCCAGGTTCTCCAGCACGTGGCCCTGGAGCACGACCACGTCGGCCCACTCCGCGTGCTCGACCAGCTCGCGCCGCACGGCGCGGACCACCGGGAACGGGGCCTCGGGCGGGTCGCACCGCGCGTTGGTCGTGACCAGCCGCACCTCGTGCTCGCCGGCCAGCACGTCGGCCATGTTCCACGCCCGGATCGCCGGGCCCGCCATCCGGTCGGAGAGCGCGTCCCCGGTGATCACCAGCACGCGCCGGGGCCGGCCGAAGACCTCCTCCAGCCCGAACACCTCGACCAGCACGTCGTGCGCGGCCAGGTAGCGGGGCAGCGGGTAGGCGGGCTCCATCGCCTTGCGCATCAGCGGCAGCAGGTCGGCGTCGGTCAGCCGGCGCGCGGCCTGCTCGGCCTTCCGCGACTCGGCCAGCGACGGCAGCAGCTCCACGAACTGGTCGATCGCGAGGAACCCGGCCAGCGCCTGCCGCGGCACGGGCACGGGCGCGCGGTCGTCCTCGGGGTCGGCGGGTCGGCGGGTGATCTCCAGCTGGGTGGCGTCCAGCTCGCCGCGCGCGGTGGCCCGCCGTACCACCAGGGCCAGTGCGGCCGGCAGCGCCTTCGCCAGGGTCTCGTCGGAGAAGTTCTTGTAGAGCGCGGCGAGGGCGTTGCGCTCCAGCAGGTACAGCTCGCGGCTGGTGTCGATCCGCGACATCGACGCGTGGTGCTTGTGGAAGGTCAGGGACTTCGGCTCGTAGCGGACGCGCCAGCCGCGCAGGTTCATCCGCCAGCCGAGGTCCACGTCCTCGTAGAACATGAAGAAGCGCTCGTCGAAGCCGCCCAGCTCGCGGAACACCGACGTGCGGACCACCAGCGCCGAGCCGGTGCCGAACAGCACGTCGCGGGGCGTGTCGTGGGTGCCGTCGTCGGGCTCCCCGGCGTGCCGCTTGTAGCCCATGCCGAACCAGGTGAGGCCGCCGTCGACGAAGTCCACGTCCCGGCCCTCCCAGTCGAGGACCTTCGACGCGACCGCGCCCACGGCGGGTTCGGCGTGCAGCACCCGCACCGCCTCGCGCAGCCAGTCCCGGTGCGGGCGGGCGTCGTTGTTGAGGAACGCGACGACCGAGCCGCGGGCGTGCTCGACACCGAGGTTGCAGCCGCCCGCGAAGCCGAGGTTGGTGGGCGCCTCGACGACCTCCGCGGCGGGCGCGGCGGCCCTGACGCGCTCCGCGCCGCCGTCACCCGAGGCGTTGTCGACCACGACGACCTGGAGCTTGTCGGCCGGGTAGTCGAGTTCCCCGAACAGCGCTCGCAGGCAGGTCGTGGTGTCGTCGGCGCCGCGGTAGTTCACCACGACGACGGTCACATCAGGCAGGCTGCTCCCTCGCTCCACGCGCCAACTCTGCCTCATCACGCTCCGCAGCGTGCGGTCGCGGTGGCCTACACCTCACCGGTCGGGTCGCCGCCGACCGGGTCGGCCCCCGGCGCCCCCTTCGCCCCCGACTCGCCGTCCTCGGCCGGCGGCGCGGCGTCGAGGCCGTCCCGGTGCCACTCGACGGTGATCTTGATGTGCGCCTCGGCGGACGAGCGGGCGATCCCGAACGCGCCGGTCACCCCCGCCTTGAGCCCGATCTCGACGGCCACCTTGTCGGGGCGCGGCGGCGGCATGTCGCCGATCTTCCGGGCCACCGAGCGGGCGACCTGCCGGGCCCGCTCGACCCCCTGCTCCAGGGTCTCCTCGACCCGGTCCCAGCGCCGCCCGGCCCGCACCGGGCCGTCGTACTCCTCGTCCAGCTCGAACGGCACCAGCTCGCCGTCCTCCGTGCGCACCTCGACGTACTCGGTCACTTCGCTCCTCGTCAGCCGGTTCCAGCAGGTTTCGCCGCCCGGACGCCGGTGTGCCCTACCGGCCCGCCCACTCCCGCCACACCGCGCGCCTGGGCACCGCCGCGCGCCGGCCGATCCGGGCCCGTTCCACCAGCGTCGCGGGCAGCCGGGCCAGCACCTCCAGCAGCACTCGGACGCGCAGGCCGACGCGGAAGTTCTCCGCATCCGGGCGGTCCCGGCGCAGCGGCAGCAGGGCGGTGATCGCGGCGAAGCGGGCCGGTTCCCGCAGCGCGACGGCGAGCGGGGCGCAGCGCAGCAGCATCAGCAGCCGGTTGCGCTCGTTCCAGCGGTGGAACGGGCGGGAGCCGGGGTTGGTGCTCGCCCCGTGCCGGTGCCGGACCCGCGCAGGGCCGACGGACAGCACGCGGTGGCCGCCCAGGCGCAGCCGCCAGGCCGTGTCGGTGTCCTCGTAGTAGCAGAAGAACCCCGCCGGGACGCCGCCCGCGCGCGCCAGGGCGGCCGTGCGCAGCAGCGCCGCGCCACCGCAGAAGCCGAACACCTCGCGGCCCGCGAGCACCAGGTCCACGCCGTGGCCGTCGGCGGTCAACCGGACGCCGACCGACTGCGTGGAGCCGTCCGCGAGCACCATCGACGAGGTCGCGGCGGCGGCGTCCGGGGTCGCGTCCAGGGCGTCCTCCAGGGCGGCCAGCCAGCCGTCGTCGGGCACCGCGTCGTCGTTGAGCCAGGCCACGTACTCGCTGGTCACGTCCGGCAGCACGGCCGCCAGGCCGCCCGCGTAGCCGAGGTTGCGGGGCAGCCGGACGTGCTCGGGCGCGCTGGGGTGGGCCGCGACCAGGTCGGCGGTGCCGTCGTCGGAGGCGTTGTCCACCACGACCGTCCGGTGCGGGCGCTGGCGGGCGAGGGCGTCGAGGCACGCGGTGATGTGCCCGCGACCGCGCCACGTCACCACGACCACCGTCGTGCTGGGGGTCGACACGGCGTGAGACGGTACGCGACGTGCCGAACCTGGTGGTGCTGACCGAGCAGTTGCTGGCCCCGGTCCCCGGTGGGACCGGCCGGTACACCCGCGAGCTGGCCGCCGCCCTGGCCGCGACCGCGCCGCCCGGCTGGACCGTCACCGGCGCCGTGAGCAGGCAGGCGGACGTGTCGGCGGCCGTCGTGCCCGGGGTCGGGGGTCCGCGGGTGCTGCCGCTGCCCCGGCGCGCGCTGATCGCCGCGTGGGAGCGCGGCGTCCCCTACTGGCCCGGCGGCGACTCGGTGCACGCGTTCACGCCGTTCGCGCCGCCGCGCGGGCGGGTCGTGGTGACCGTGCACGACACCGTGCCGTGGACGCACCCGTCGACGCTGACCCCGCGCGGCGTGGCCTGGCACCGGCGCGCCATCGGGCGGGCGGTGGCGCGGGCCGGCGCGGTCGTCGTGCCGACCGCGACCGTCGCCGGGGAGCTGCGCCGGCACGCGCCGGGGCCCGCGCCCGTGCACGTCGTCGGCAACGGCGTGACGCGGTTCGCCGAGGAGGAGGCGGTGCCGGTCCCGCCGCGGTACGTGCTGGCGATCGGCACGATCGAGCCGCGCAAGGGGTTCGACCTGCTCGTGGCCGCGACGGCCGAGCTGGACGTGCCGCTGGTCGTCGTCGGGCCGCAGGGCTGGGGCGGGGTGGACCTGCGCGCGCCGCACGTCCGGCTGCTCGGGCGGCTCACCGACCCGCAGCTCGCGTTCGTCCTGCGCCGGGCGGCCGTGCTGGCCGCGCCGAGCCTCGCCGAGGGCTTCGGCCTGCCGGTGGTGGAGGCCATGGCGGCCGGGGTGCCCGTGGTCCACTCGGACGCGCCCGCGCTGGTCGAGGTGGCCGGCGGCGCGGGGGTCGAGGTGGCGCGCGGCGACCTGGCCGCCCTGACCGCCGGACTGCGCCCGGTGCTGTTCGACACAGCGCTGGCGGAGCGGCTGAGCGCCGCCGGCCGGACCCGCGCCGAGGCGTTCACCTGGGAGAACGCCGCCCGCGCGGTGTGGGGTGTGCACCTGGGACTGTTTCGTTGACGAATCGTTTGCGCCATTCCGGGACACCCCGCCGTTCGTCCGCCGTACCCTTCACCGCGTGTCACCCGCCGAACCCAGCGTGCTGATCGACGCCACCGCCGTGCCGGCCGACCGGGGTGGCGTCGGGCGGTACGTGGACTCCCTGGTGAACGCCCTGGACGCCGACGGCGCGCGGCTCAGCGTGGTCTGCCAACCGCGCGACGCCGCGCTCTACGCGTCCCTGGCGCCCCGGTCGCGCGTCGTGGCCGCCGCCGACGCGGTCGCCACCCGCACGGCCCGCCTGAGCTGGGAGCAGACCACGCTGCCGCGGATCGCCGCCCGGCTCGGCGTGGACGTCGTGCACTCGCCGCACTACACGCTGCCCCTGGCCAACCGCACCGCGTCGGTCGTGACGCTGCACGACGCGACGTTCTTCACCGACGCCGTGCTGCACTCGTCGGTGAAGGCCAGGTTCTTCCGCGCCTGGACGAGGGCCGCGCTGCGCCGCGCCTCGCTGTGCGTGGTGCCGTCCCGCGCCACCGCCGACGAACTGGCCCGCGTCGCCGGTGCCGACCGGCGTGCCCTGCACATCGCCCAGCACGGCGTGGAGACCGACCGGTTCCGCCCGCCGACGGCCGCCGAGGTGGCGGAGGTGCGGCGGATGCTGTCGCTGGGGGACACCCCGTACGTGGCGTTCCTCGGCGCGCTGGAACCGCGCAAGAACGTGCCCGCGCTGATCCGCGGCTTCGCGCAGGCGTGCCGGGATCGCGCCCGCCCGCCCGCCCTGGTGCTCGCCGGGCAGCCCGGCTGGGACAGCCAGGTGGAGCGGGCGCTGGACGCCGTGCCGCACCGCATCCGCGTCATCCGGGCCGGTTACCTGCCGTTCTCGTCGCTGGCCGGGTTCCTGGGCGGCGCGGAGCTGGTGGCCTACCCGTCGCTGGGCGAGGGCTTCGGGCTGCCGGTGCTGGAGGCCATGGCCAGCGGCGCGTGCGTGCTGACCACGCGCCGGCTGAGCCTGCCCGAGGTGGGCGGGGACGCCGTCGCGTACTGCGGGGTGGGCGCGGGCGACATCGCCGCCGCGCTCGGCGAGCTGCTGGACGACCCGGCCCGCCGGGACGCCCTGGGCGCCGCGGCCCTCGTCCGGGCGAAGGACTTCGCCTGGTCCACGTCCGCCGCCCACCACCGCCTGGCCTACGAGCGCGCGGCCCGCGTCCACCGCCGCTGACCACCCCCGTCCCGACCCGGGTCACCCCTTGCCGTCCCTATACCCCCTGGGGGTATATTGGGCGGTATGAAGGCATCCTGGTCAACGGCGGTCTCCGCCACGCTGCACTGCCTCACCGGCTGCGCGATCGGCGAGGTGCTCGGCATGGTCGTCGGCACCGCGCTCGGCCTGCCGAACTGGGGCACGGTGGTGCTCGCGGTCGCGCTGGCGTTCTTCTTCGGCTACGCGCTCACCATGCGGGGCGTGCTGCGCACCGGGCTCGCGTTCGGCGCGGCCCTGAAGGTGGCGCTGGCCGCGGACACCGTGTCGATCGCGGTCATGGAGGTCGTCGACAACGCGATCATGGTCGTCGTGCCCGGCGCGATGGAGGCCGGTGTGGCGAGCCCGCTGTTCTGGGGCGCGCTGGCGTTCTCGCTCGCGGTCGCGTTCGTGCTGACCGTGCCCGTCAACCGGTGGCTGATCTCGCGGGGCAAGGGGCACGCCGTCGTGCACCACGCGCACCACCACTAGGGTGGCCGGCGTGACGCGCTACGGAGACGGCCTGGCGGTGGTGACCGTCACCTACTCGCCCGGTGACACCCTGGACACGTTCCTGTCCACGCTGGCGTCGGCGACGACCCGACCGGTGTCGGTGGTCCTGGCCGACAACGGGTCCACCGACGGCGTCCCCGAGCGCGCGGCGGCCGAGCACGACCACGTGGCGTTCCTGTCGACCGGCGGCAACCTCGGCTACGGGGCCGCGGCCAACCTGGGCGTGCGGTCCCTGCCGGACTCGGTCGGCTGGGTCGCGGTCGCCAACCCCGACCTGTCGTGGGGCGTCGGCAGCCTGGACGCCCTGCTGGAGGCCGCCAAGCGCTGGCCCCGGGGCGGCGCGTTCGGCCCGCTGATCCGCGAACCGTCCGGCACCGTCTACCCCTCGGCGCGCCTCCTGCCGTCCCTCGGGCGGGGCCTGGGCCACGCCGTCTTCGGGCACCTGTGGCCGGCCAACCCCTGGTCGACGGCCTACCGGCAGGCCGCGGCGTCCCTGGAGGAGCGCACGGCCGGCTGGTTGTCCGGCTCGTGCCTGCTGCTCAGGCGCGAGGCGTTCGACTCGGTCGACGGCTTCGATCCGAGGTACTTCATGTACTTCGAGGACGTCGACCTGGGCGACCGCATCGCCCGCGCCGGCTGGCTCAACGTGTACGTGCCGGAGGCCGAGGTGGTGCACATCGGCGGCCACTCGACGAAGCGCGCCTCGTCCCGCATGCTCGCCGCCCACCACTCCAGCGCCTACCGCTACCTGTCCGACCGCCACCGGGGCCCGCTGTGGGCCCCGGTCATGCTGGCCGTGCGGGCGGGCCTGTCGCTGCGGCTGAAGGTCCTGACCCGCAGCGGCTAGACCGGTCCGGTGGCCTCAGTCCCCGCTCAACCGCCCCGACAACCCGGGCGGCGGCTGGCTGGGGCCGCCCGACAACCGCTGCGACAGCGACGGCCGCGACACCGGGACCTGCTGGACCGTCGGCACCGGACCGGGGGCCACGCGCAGCTCCTGCTCGGGCTCCGGCGGCGCCGCGGGCGGAGGGGGAGGGGCCGGCCTGCCCGCCGCCACGTGGGCGGCCAGGACCATGGTCGAGTCGGGGTCCATGCGGGGGTCCACGGCGTTGACCATGCTGCGCGGGATCTGCTGGGTGGCCGACGAGTCCATCGGCGACGTCATGTTGTCCGGCGTCACGACGTGGATGCCGCGGGCACGTGCACGGGCGAGTGCCGCGTCGGCCCGAGCGCGGGGGTCCATCCGGATCTCTCCTGCGTGCTTTGGGCCGGCGGTGAACGCCGGCGGTGCCGGATCGGTGTGCGCTCCCCGGACCCGGACCACCGCCCGTGCCGTCGAGGTGCTCGTGCCAGAGTATTCGCAACTCAGGGTGGACGTAAGCGGAGGAGGAAAAACGGCATGTCGGAGCTGCAAGGCGCCGAGGCGGTGGTTCTGGTCGGGGGCAAGGGAACCCGGCTGCGGCCACTGACCCTGTCCGCCCCCAAGCCCATGCTGCCGACGGCCGGGGTGCCTTTCCTCACCCACCTGCTGTCGCGCATCAGGGAAGCCGGGATCACGCACGTGGTGCTCGGCACGTCGTACAAGGCCGAGGTGTTCGAGGAGCACTTCGGCGACGGCTCGGCCCTCGGCCTGGAGCTGGAGTACGTGGTCGAGGACGTGCCGCTGGACACGGCGGGCGCGATCCGGAACGTGGCCCACAAGCTGCGCGAGCGCGACGTGATGGTGTTCAACGGTGACATCCTGTCCGGCGTGGACCTGCGCGGCGTGCTCGACACGCACCGCGGGTCCGGCGCGGACGTGACGCTGCACCTGGTCCGCGTCGAGGACCCCCGCCGGTTCGGGTGCGTGCCGACGGACGCCGACGGGCGCGTCACCGCGTTCCTGGAGAAGACCGAGAACCCGCCGACGGACCAGATCAACGCGGGTTGCTACGTGTTCAAGCGCGAGGTGATCGAGGGCATCCCCGCGGGACGGCCCGTGTCCGTGGAGCGCGAGACGTTCCCCGGGCTGCTGGCGGCCGGCGCGCGGGTGCAGGGGTACGTCGACGCCTCGTACTGGCTGGACCTGGGCACGCCCGCCGCGTTCGTGCGGGGTTCGGCGGACCTGGTGCGGGGGGTCGCGCCGACCGCGGCGCTGTCCGCCACCGGCGAGGCGGTGCTGCTGCCGGGCGCCGTGGTCGACGAGTCCGCGGTGGTCCGGGGCGGCACGACGGTCGGGGCCGGGTGCACGGTCGCGGCCAGTGCCGTCGTGGACGGCGCGGTGCTGTTCGACGGCGCGGTGGTCGGCGAGGGCGCGCGCGTGGAGCGCAGCGTGCTGGGGGCGAACGCCCTGGTGCAGGCAGGCGCGGTGGTCGTGGACGCGGTGATCGGCGACGGCGCCGTGGTCGGCGCGCGGTGCGAGCTGCTCGGCGGGGTCCGGGTGTGGCCGGGGGTCGTCCTGCCCGAGGCCGGGATCAGGTTCTCCGCGGATGCCTAGGTGACGGACCTCCGGGTGGCCGGCCGGACGTGGGCGCCCCCGTTCCCGCTCGACCTCGGCGCCGTGCTGGGGCCGTTGCGGCGGGGACCGGGGGACCCCTCGTTCCGCACCGCGACGGGGAGCGGGACGGGTGCCGGGGTGTGGCTGACCGCCAACACCCCGGCCGGTCCCGGCACCCTGCGCGTCCGGCGCGGCGACGCGGTGGAGGCCGAGGGGTGGGGGCCGGGGGCCGACTGGCTGCTGGACGGCCTGCCGGCCCTGCTGGGCGCCTCCGACGACGACTCCGCGTTCGAGTGCCACCACCCGCTGGTCGCGGAGGTCCGCCGCCGGCGCCCCGGCCTCAGGCTGTCGGCCACGGGCCGCGTGTGGGACGCCCTGCTGCCCGCCGTGCTGGAGCAGAAGGTGACCGGCACCGAGGCCCACCGCTCGTACCGCGAGCTGTGCCTGCGCTTCGGCACGGCGGCGCCCGGCCCGCTGCCCGACCTGCGGGTCCCGCCGACACCGCGCGCGATCCTGTCGATCACCGACTGGGAGTGGCACCGGGCGGGCGTGGACGGCGCGCGCCGCCGCACCCTCGTCGCCGCGGCCCGGGTGGCCCACCGGCTGGAGGACGCGTGCGCGCTCGGCGGCGAGGCCGGGCGGGCGCTGCTGCGCACGGTGCCCGGCATCGGCGCGTGGACGGCGGCCGAGGTGGCGCAGCGCGCGTGGGGCGACGCGGACGCGGTCAGCTTCGGCGACTTCCACGTGGCCGGCCTGGTCGGCTGGGCCCTGCTCGGCCGCCGCATCGACGACGACGCCATGGCCGCCGAACTGGCCGTCTACGCGCCGCAGCGGCAGCGGGCGGTCCGCTACGTCCTCGCGGCGGGACTCGGCAAGCCCCGCTTCGGCCCCCGCTCCAGCCCGCGCGACCACCGCGCCCGGTGACCCGGGGCCACCGGACGACCGCGGCTCAGCGCAACCGCGCCAGGGCCGCCTCGATCATCGGGAACAGGTCGTCCACGTTCGCGGGCATCGAGTCGAGCGGCCACCACTGGAGGTCGACCGACTCGGCGCTGCGCGTCGGCCGGGCGCCGACCGGGGCCCGCACCAGGTAGCGGACGTCGAAGTGGCGCGTCGGCTTGCCCAGCGAGCACGTGATCGGGTGCACGTCGAGGTGGATCGGCGTCGGCTCGACGCGCAGGCCCCGGATGCCCGACTCCTCGGTCGCCTCGCGCAGCGCGGCGCCGGCGAGCGTCGTGTCGGTCGGCTCGCAGTGCCCGCCCAGCTGGAGCCAGCGGCCCACCCTCGGGTGCAGGGTGAGCAGGGTCGCGTCGGCCGTCGCGTTCAGCACCAGCGCCGACGCGGTGACGTGCCCCGGCTCGCACGAGCGCAGGCAGCCGTCCTCCCGCGCCGCCAGGAACCCCAGGTACGCCTGCCGCAGCGACTCCTGGGTGCGGTCGGCGGGACGCCACCCGCCCAACGTGGCCACGGCGTCCGCGTGCAGGTCCTCGACGCTCACAGCTCCACGAACCCTTCGAGGTCACGGGGCGGGCGCGGGGTCAGCGGCGTCCCGGGCACGCCGACCGCCACCGCCCCCAGCGGCTCCCACGTCGCCGGCAGGTCCAGCGCCGCGCGCACCACGTCCGGGCAGAAGATCGTCGACGACACCCAGCACGAGCCCAGGCCCTCGGCCGCCAGCGCGACCAGCAGGCCCTGCACGGCGGCGCCGCCGGCCACGGTGAACATCGTCCGCTCGGCCGACGCGCGCCGCTCGTCCGGGTAGTCGTGCGCGCCCTCGCGCACCAGGAACGGCAGCAGGACCTCCGGCGCGTCCCGCAGGAAGTCGCCGCGCGCCGTGCGGCGGGCGATCGCCTCCTCGGACAGCCCGTCGCCGCGCAGGTCGGCCACCCACCGCTCGCGCATCGCGTCCAGCAGCGCCGCTCGCCGCGTCGTCGGCCGCACGAACCGCACCGGCCGCGTGTGGTGCGGCGCGGGCGCGGTCAGGGCGGCGCCCACGGCCCGCCGAAGCGCGTCGACGTCCACCGGCTCCGCCGCGAACGAGCGCACCGACCGGCGCAGCAGCACCGCCTCCGCCCGGCCCTGCGCGACCGCCTCGGCCGTGCCCAGCCGGAACAGGTCGTCCTCGACCGGGCGGGCCAGGTCGCGGGCCGACGAACCGTCGTCGACGGGCGACAGGCCGCGCACCACCGCCACCGGCACCCCGCCGAGCTTGCCCTTGACCAGGTCGGCGGCGGCGGCGACCTCGTCGGCCACCGCGACCTCGGTCACCACCAGCTCGTTGCCCTGGCCGTCGACCGAGCCGGCGTACCGGTGCAGCACGCCCAGCCCGGACGCGCCGATCGCGGCGTCCGTCTGGCCCACCCGCCACGCCCGGCCCATCGTGTCGGTCACCACGACCGCCACGGACACGCCCAGCAGCCCGCGCAGCGCCGCCCGCAGCGCGCCGGCCGACCCGTCCGGGTCCAGCGGCAGCAGCGCGATCTCGTCACCGGCCACGTTGGACGCGTCCACCCCGGACGCGGCCTGCACCACGCCCAGCCTGTTCTCCGTGATGAGGGTCCGGCCGCGCCGCGCGATCACGCGCACCGCCTCGGCCCGCACCCACTCCCGGCGCACGGCGTCGCGCTCCCCGGGGTCGGTGGGCACGGGCACCAGCCGACCCTCCACTTTGGACAGCACCTTGGAGGTGACGACGACCACGTCGCCGTCGGCCAGCCACGGCGCGGCCGACGCGAGCGCCGCCGCCAGGTCGTCACCGGGCCGGAACTCCGGCAGCCCGGTCACCGGCAGGATCGTCAGGGCGGGCGAGGCGTGGTCAGCCAACCTCGACACCGGCCAGGTCCAGGGCGGCCTTCGCCATCGCGGCGGTCGCGTCCACATCGGACATCAGCAGCGGCACCGCGCGCACCGCCACGCCCGGCACGTCGCAGCGGTCGCCGGTGTGCACGAGCCAGCCGTCCAGCACGCCCTTGTCGGTCGTCCTGCGCGAACCGTAGTGGCGGCCGACCGCCTCGGCGGAGGTCTCCACGCCGATCGCGGACAGGCACGCGTCGGCCATCCCGCGCAGCGGCTTGCCGCCGACGATCGGCGAGAGCCCCACCACGCCCGCCTCGGTCTTGCGCAGCGCGTCGCGCACCCCCGGCACGGCCAGGATCGTGCCGACGCTCACCACCGGGTTCGACGGCGCGATCAGCACCGCGTCCGCACCCGCCAGCGCGTCGACCACGCCCGGACCCGGGGTCGCGGTCTCCGCGCCCACCGAGGCGAACGACTTCGCCGGCAGCGCCGCCCGGTGCCGCACCCACCACTCCTGGAAGTGGATCGCCTTCTCCCCGCCGTCGTCGTCCACGACGACGTGCGTCTCCACCCGGTCGTCGGACATCGGCAGCAGCCGCACGCCCGGCTCCCACCGGTGGCACAGCGCCTCGGTCACGGCCGACAGCGGGTATCCGGCGCGCAGCATCCGCGTCCGCACCAGGTGCGTGGCCACGTCCCGGTCGCCCAGCCCGAACCACGTCGGGTCCGCGCCGTAGGCGGCCAGCTCCTCCTTCACGGCCCACGTCTCGCCCGCCCGGCCCCAGCCGCGCTCGGCGTCGATCCCGCCACCGAGGGTGTACATGCAGGTGTCCAGGTCGGGGCAGATCCGCAACCCGTGCATCCACACGTCGTCACCCGTGTTCACCACGGCGGTGATCTCATGCCCCGGCCCGGCCAGGAGGCGCTTGAGCCCCACCAGGAACCGAGCCCCGCCAACCCCGCCCACCAGTACGACGACCTTCACGGGACGCCATCCTCCCACCCCGCGTTCAGCGCCAGAACATGAAGGTCCGCTGGCCGCGCCCGGCGAGCCAGTCCTCACCCCCGACCAGCCCGAACACCGCGTACGAGGCGTCGAAGAACAGCCGGGCGACGGTCGGGAACCCGATCAGCACCGCGAACAGCACGAACGGCGCCCACTGCCGGGCCTTCGCGCCGAACTGCCGCGCCGAGTACGACATGTACGGCTCGACCGCGCCCCAGCCGTCCAGGCCCGGGATCGGCAGGATGTTCAGCACGAACGCCAGGACCTGGAGCATCGCCAGGTAGGACAGGGCCGCGGCCAGGCCCAGCGGCGGCGAGAAGAACACCACCGACATCGCCAGCAGGAAGCCCAGCAGCAGGTTCGACAGCGGCCCGGCCAGCGACACCATCGACTCCACCCGCCTGTCGCGCAGCGCGTGGTGGTTGATCCACACCGCGCCGCCGGGCAGCGGGATGCCGCCGAACGCCAGCAGCACCAGCGGCAGCACGATGCTCAGCACCGGGTCGGTGTAGCGGCGGATGTCCAGGGTCAGGTAGCCCTTGGCCCGCACGGCGTGGTCGCCGCCCCGGTACGCCACGATCGCGTGACCGAACTCGTGCAGGCACAGCGAGACCGCCCACCCGCCCAGCACGAAGAGCACCGTGCCGCCGGTCAGGGCGACCCGCGACTCGTCGAACAGGGTCAGCACGGCGCCCGCCACCGTCACCGCGAGCAGGCTGAGGAACAGTGGACTCGGACGCACCGCTGATCGCTTCACCCCACCAGTGTGGCCTTCCCGGCCGGGTGGTCGACAGGTCGGTTGTTGGGCCATCCGCGCACGCGGTATCGCGCGCAGCGGCGCGTCAATCACCGTCTGTGCAGCCAGTCAAGGATTTTGCGGCCAACCGCGCGAATATCCCCCGTCCTGTGGACTCCGCTTGACCGGGTGTTGTGACACAGGTGTAATCACATCGGTGTCATTCGTCGTTGTGGGGACGGCGAGTGGTGTCCGCCAACCGGGGAGAGCGGAAGGCGAGGAGGCGGACCGGATGCAGGAATTCGACGGGGGTCGCATAGTGGACGGGGACGTCCCGGCACAGGAGCCGGTCGTGCTCGGCATGTTCGACGCGGCCGACGAGCAGGACTGGCAGGAGCGCGCCCTGTGCGCGCAGACGGACCCCGAGGCGTTCTTCCCCGAGAAGGGCGGCTCCACCAGGGAGGCCAAGCGGATCTGCCTCGGCTGCGAAGTGCGCTCCGAATGCCTGGAGTACGCGTTGCAGCACGACGAGCGTTTCGGCATCTGGGGCGGCCTGTCCGAGCGCGAGCGGAGGAAGCTCAAGAAGCGCGCCGTGTGAGCGCGTGTGAACCGGGTGTGTGGTCCGCGGTCCGATCCGGCCGCGTGATCGTGCCGCGTCGACCCCCCCGCCCCGTCCTGGCTTACCGTGGGCGTCCCACGGCGTAGTCGGAACGGATCGAGGAGCGGCACTTGACGAGCGGGGCTGCTCCACGGTTGCGCACCGCGCCCGTGCTGGCGGTGCTGGTGTGCCACGACGGCGAGCGGTGGCTCGGCACGGCACTGTCCGCGCTGCGCCGGCAACGCCCCCGGCCCCGGCACGTCATCGCGGTCGACACGGGGTCCGTGGACGGGACCGCGAAGCTGCTCGCCGACGCCGCCGAAGGTACCGATCGAGTGATCGACGGCGTGCTGACGCTGCCGCGCGGGACCGGTTTCGGCGAGGCCGTGCACGCCGCCGCGGAGCACGCCGTGCAGCGGTGGGGCGACCCCGGCTCGTGGCTGTGGCTGCTGCACGACGACTGCGCGCCCGAACCCGACTGCCTGTCCGCGCTGCTGACCGCGGCCGAGGTGTCGCCGTCGGCCGCCGTGCTGGGCCCGCTGGCCCTCGACTGGGCCGACCCGCGCCTCGCCGTGGAGGCCGGGCTGTCCACGGACTCCTCCGGGCACCGGCAGACCGGCATCGACGGCCCCGAACCGGTCGCGTCCGGCTACTTCGAGCAGAGCACCGAGGCCCTGGCGGTGCCGTCGGCCGGGTCGCTGGTCCGCCGCGCGGTGTGGGAGGCGCTCGACGGCTACGACCGGTCGATGCCGCTGCTCGGCGACGACGTCGACTTCGGGTGGCGCGTCAACCTCGCCGGGCACCTGGTGCTGTCCGTCCCGGTCGCCCGGATGCGCCACGCCCGCGCCCTCGTGCGCGGCGAGCGGCGGCTGGACGCCGCGGCGGCCCGACCGGGACCCGCCTTCCGGGGCGTCGACCGGGCGCACGGCCTGCGCACCTTCCTGGTCAACTGCGGGACCCCGTCCTTCCTGGTCGGCCTGCCGCGCCTCGCCGTGCTCGCCGTCCTGCGCGCCCTCGGGTTCGTCCTGCTGCGGCGGTTCGCCGACGCGCACGCCGAGGTCGGCGCGCTGCGCTACCTGCTCAGCGGTCGCGCCCGACTGCTGGCAGGACGCGCCGAACGGCCCGCGCGCGGCGTGCTGCGCGGCCTGTTCACCAGCCGGGTCACCCGGTTGCGCAACACCGTCCGCGCCGCCTCGGCTCACCTGATCAGGCGACGGGTCGAGGCCGACCTGGCGCTCGGCAGGCTGCCCGAGGACGGAAGGGCGGGCGCGTGGTCGCTGCCACCCGACGAGGAGCGGCGGGTGGTCGGCCCGGCCGCGCTGCCCGCGGGCGTGCTGTCCCGCCGGCGTCCCGTGCGGGCGACGGGCGGGCTGCGGCGCCCGGCGGTGACCGTGCCAGTGGGCACCGACGCGGTCCCGGCGGACCGCGTGCCCCGCCCCTCGCCCCGACCGCGCCCGTCGCCGGTGCCGCGGGGGAGCGCCGCCCCGACCACCGGGATCGTGTTCATCGAGGTCGACCGGGCCCGCGTGCTGCGCTCCCTCCTCCTCGGACCGCCGCTGCTGCTCGTGCTCGGGCTCGCCCTCTTCGGGCTGCTGGCCAACGCGTCGCGCCTCGGCACGGACCTCGCCGGCGGCCGGTTGCTGCCGGTCGGCGACCTGGCCACGACGTGGTCGTCCTACCTGGCCGCCTGGCACCCCGTGGCGGGCGGCACCACCGCGCCCGCGCCCGCCGCGCTCGCCGTCCTCGGCACCCTCGGCGTGTTCGTCGGCTCACCCGCCGGGCTGGTCGCCCTGCTGTTCCTCGCGGACGCGCCGCTGGCCGGCCTGGCCGCCTACGCGGCGACGCGGCGGGTGCCCGTGCGGCGGCCCGTGCGCGCCCTCGTGGCCGCCGCGTACGCCCTGCTCCCGGCCGCGACGTCCGCCGTCGGCCAGGGGCGGCTCGACGTGGTCGTGGTGCACCTGCTCGTGCCGGTGGTGTTCGCCGGCGTGGTGTCGGTGCTGCGCGGCGGCACGGGGGCGGCCTGGCTGCCCGTGGCCTCCGGGACCGCGCTGGCCGTCGCCGCGCTCGGCGCGTTCTCGCCGCTCGTGCACGGCCTCGTGGCGCTGGGCGCGCTGGTCGGGTTCGTCGTGGTGCCGGGCCGGGCGGGGGACGGGCGGCGACGGGTGGCGTCGCTGTTCGTGGTCGTGCTGCTGCCCGTGGCGCTGCTGCTGCCGTGGCCCGCCGTGGTGCTCCAGAACCCGTCGGTCGTGCTGCACGGCGTGGGCGCGTTCGCGGAGACACCGGTGTCCGGGGTGCTCGACCTGCTGGCGCTGCGGCCGGGCGGCACGGGCGCGCTGCCGTTCGTCGGGTTCGCGGTGGTGGCGTTCGCCCTGTTCGCGGGCGTGGTGCGGCCGGACCGGTCGATGCTCGCCGGTGTCGCGGTCGTCGTGCTCGGCGGGTTCGCGGTGATCGTGCTGCGGACGGTGTCGATCACCCCGCTGCCCGGCGGCCCCGCCCAGCCCGGCTGGACCGGCGGCGCGCTCGTGGTCGTCGGGTGGGGGCTGCTGTGGGTCGTGCTGGCGGCGTTCCGGCGGGACGCCGCGCCCGTGCCGTTCGCGCGCGTCGTGTCCGCGGTGGGCGTGGTGGCGGTCGTCGGCCTGGTGTGCTCGGGGTTCGCCGGCCTGCGCACCGGCGCGCTGACCGCCGACGCCGCGCGGCTGCCGTCGACCGTGGAGCAGGAGCTGCCGCGCACCGGCCGGTCCGTGCTGGTCATCGGCACGCCCACCAGGCTGGTGGCGGGTCGGCTGCCCGCGTTCGGGGACGACGACCTGGTGCCCGTGGCCACCGCCACGGCCCGGCTGGCGCGGTGGTCGCGCGACCTGACCGGCGGTGATCCCGCCGCCGCTCGGACCGCCCTGGCCCAGGTCGCGGCGTCCGGCGTGGCGTTCGTGGTCGTGCCCGACCTGGCCGCGGCGCGGCGGCTGCGCGACGCCGCGGGCGACCTGGTGGCCGTGACGCCCGCGATGAGCGACGGCCGACCCGTGCTGCGCGTGCAGCTGGCGGCGGGCAACGCCGTGCTGCTGTCCCCGGAACTGGCCCGCCGCGCCCGCACCGGCGGCAACCCGCCCGTGGAGCTGGGCGCACCCGGCATGGCCCCGGTGGAGGCGGCCCCACCGGAAGTGGGCGTCCAGGTCTCCGAGGGCCCCGAGGGCCGCCTCCTGGTCCTGGCGGCCGAAGAGGAGCCGGGCTGGCGCGCCACCGTGGACGGCAGGGAGGTCGCGACCGTCCGGGCCTGGGGTCACCTGGTGGGCGTGACCCTCCCGGCCACCCCCTCAGAGGTCCGCGTGGAGGTCTCCTCGACCTTGCGCGAGGTGCTCCTGCTGCTCCAGGCGGCCGCGGCCCTCTTCACCCTGCTGACCGCGATCCCCACCCGCCCACCCCGCCCCCGCCCCTGACAACCGGCGAGTCGTAAGCCCAGCCCGCGCGAGTCGTAAGTTCGCACCCGCTGAGTCGTAGCTTCACGCTCGGCGGTGTCACGTATGAACATGCGGAACAGGAGGCGTGAACTTACGACTCGCGGGGCGCGAACTTACGAGCGTTATTCAGAACTCACCAGCCGAGGCGGTAGAACTCCAGGCAGGTCACGATGCGGATGATGGTGGCCAGGTCGGCGAGTCGTCCGCGGTAGCCGGTGGCGAGGATTTTCCAGTTCTTCAGGTGGGCGATGGCGCGTTCGACGGGCCATCGGTGTTGGGCGATGAGGGTGTTCCAGGCCTGGTCGGTGGGGGTGTGTTCGGTGTGGCCGGGGCGTTTGCGGCGCGGGATGATCGCGTCGGTGCCCTGGTAGCCGAGGTCGGCGATGGTGGGGGTGGTGTGCAGCAGGTCGTCCAGGCCGGTCAGGTGGTGGGCGCGGCTGTCGTGGGTGCCGCCGGGCAGGGGTGGGGTGACGGCGAGCAGGCGGCCGTGCGGGTCGGTGGGGACCTGCACGGACCGGCCCTGTTCGCGGTGTTTGCCGTTGTAGTCGGGGTGTGGTCGGCGGCGGGTCCCGTCGGTGGGTCGGGGGTCGGGGTGGGCGCGGTTGCCGGTGGGGATCAGGGTGCCGTCGAGCAGTACCGCGGTGAGGCGGGGCAGCAGGTCGGGCAGGTGCGGGGTGTGTGGGCACAGCACCTGTCCGATCAGCGGGGCGATGCGGTGCAGGGTGCGGGAGACGGTGGGTTGGGAGATGCCGAACAGGTCCGCGGCCAGGGTCTGGGGCAGGTTCTGGCGCAGCAGGATCAGGGTGAGCGGCACCGACCGGTGCGTGCTCAGCGCCGGCGGGCGACCGCGCCGCCGGTCGGGGTCGGGCAGGAGTTGGCGGATCCGGGCGGTCAGTTCCCGGAGGTCGGCCGGGGGGAGCCCGGTCGTAGACTGGTAGCGCAACAGCCCTGCCCTGGTGGTCGTTTCCGTGGTAAGAACCGACCTTATCCGGGCAGGGCTGTTGTGCTACCCGCACCAGGCCACCCCACCGCCGCCCCAACCAACAGTTCTGAATAACGCTCTACGACTCGCGGTTATTCGCCGTCGATCACGTCGGGGTCCAGGCCCAGGTAGTTGGCCACCTGCTCGACCAGGACGTCGTGCACCAGGTCGGACAGGTCGGCGCCGTCCTTGGCCCGCGCTTCCAGGGGGCGGCGGTAGAGGACGATCCGGGCACGCCGGTCGGCGCCCGCGGGCACGAGGCGGGCCAGCGGCACGTTGCCGTCCTCGACCACGTCGCCGTCGTCGTCGTTCGGCGCCACGTCGGGCACGTCGTCGACCGCCACGTCCAACTGGGTCAGCTCGGTTCGCCACCGCGCCTCGATCGGTTCCAGCGCCTCCAGCACCAGCGCGTCGAACCGCTCGGCACGGCTGCGCGCCGCCGGCAGCGTCGCCGGGTACAGCGGACCCCGCAGTCCCCGACCGTGCCGGTCGCGGCTGCGCCGCCGCGGAGCGCCCTGCCGCCGTGAACCCCGAGCCATCACCACGGGACAAGGGTAGTTGTCGGTCGTCCGACCCCGTGCGGTGCCTCCGCGACCAGGCAACTCGCCCAAGTCCGGGCCCGTCGCGAGCGCCGCGCCGGAGGTAATCCAACACACCTCGCGCGGGACGCGATATCGTCCCCGCCGTGCGGAGCGTGAGACGGTGCTCGCGAACCGGGTGCGCTAACCCGGCAGTCGCCACGCTCACGTACGCCTATGCGGACTCCACGGCGGTCGTCGGGCCCCTCGCGACCTACTCCGAACCGCACTCCTACGACCTCTGCGAGGAGCACGCGCTGCGCCTCACCGCGCCCCGCGGCTGGGAGGTCGTGCGGCACCAGGGCGAGTTCCGGCCGCCGGAGCCGACCGTCGACGACCTGACCGCCCTCGCGGAGGCCGTGCGCGAGGCGGGGCGCACACCCGCGATCGAGGTCCCCGAAGTGCCCGCGGGCACGATCAGGCGCGGCCACCTGAGGGTCCTGCCCGACCCGCGCGAGGACTGATCCGCACGAGGACCGGGCCGACCCGCGCGAGGACTCGGGCGGGTCGTCACGAAGTCCGAACGACCCGACGACCGGACGCGGCCCCCGCGCCCGCGCCGGTAGGCTCCTCATCGCAGTGTCAAGAGCCGATTATCGGGAGTGTGGCCGTGCGCGATCTGTCCGGCATCGTCAAGGCTTACGACATCCGCGGTGTCGTCGGGGAACAGCTCGACGCGGATGTGGTGCGCGACTTCGGCGCGGCCTTCGCGCGCCTGGTCGGCGGCCCCGCCGTGGTGATCGGCCACGACATGCGCGACTCGTCGCCGGGCCTGGCGGCGGCGTTCGCCGAGGGCGTCACGGCCCAGGGCGTCGACGTGGTCAGCATCGGCCTGGCCAGCACCGACATGCTGTACTTCGCGTCCGGCAAGCTCGACCTGCCCGGCGCCATGTTCACCGCGTCGCACAACCCGGCCAAGTACAACGGCATCAAGATGTGCCGCGCGGGCGCCGCGCCGGTCGGCCAGGACAGCGGCCTGGCGCAGATCCGCCAGGACGCCGAGCAGGGCGTGCCGGACGCGGAGGGTGTGGCCAAGGGCACCGTCACCGAGCGCGACATGCTCGTCGAGTACGCCGCCTACCTGCACGAGCTGGTCGACCTGAGCGCGAACCGGCGGCTGAAGGTCGTGGTGGACGCGGGCAACGGCATGGGCGGCTACACCGTGCCGAAGGTCTTCGAGGGCCTGCCGTTCGACGTCGTCCCGATGTACTTCGAGCTGGACGGCAGCTTCCCCAACCACGAGGCCAACCCGCTCGACCCGAAGAACATCGTCGACCTCCAGGCCAAGGTCCGCGAGGTCGGTGCCGACGCGGGCGTGGCGTTCGACGGCGACGCGGACCGCTGCTTCGTGGTGGACGAGCGCGGCGAGCCGGTGTCCCCGTCCGCGATCACCGCGCTGGTCGCGGTGCGCGAGCTGGCCAAGGACCCGGGCGGCACGGTCATCCACAACCTGATCACCTCGCACGCGGTGCCGGAGATCGTGCGCGAGCACGGCGGCGTCCCGGTGCGCACCCGCGTCGGCCACTCCTTCATCAAGGAGGAGATGGCGCGGACCGGCGCGATCTTCGGCGGCGAGCACTCCGCCCACTACTACTTCCGCGACTTCTGGCGCGCGGACACCGGCATGCTGGCCGCGCTGCACGTGCTGGCCGCGCTCGGCGAGCAGGACGGGCCGCTGTCCGACCTGACCAGCGCCTACGAGCGCTACGCCGCGTCCGGTGAGGTCAACTCGACGGTGGACGACCAGGCCGGTCGGCTGGCCGCCATCAAGGCCGAGTTCGGCGGCCGGGAGGGTGTCGAGCTGGACGAGCTGGACGGCCTCACGGTGAACTTGCCCGACGGCTCGTGGTTCAACCTGCGCGCCTCCAACACCGAGCCGCTGCTGCGGCTCAACGTCGAAGCCGCCGACGCGGCCTCCGTCGCCGCTCTGCGCGACGAGGTCCTGGCGATCGTGAGGGGATGAGCGCCGTGGCAGTGCAACTCGACCCGCAGCTGCTGGAGATCCTGGCCTGCCCGTGCCCCGAGCACGCGCCGCTGAAGGCCGGCACCGCGTCCGACCCGCGGGCGGACTACCTGACGTGCACCTCGTGCGGCCGGTCGTTCCCGGTGCGGGAGGGCATCCCGGTGCTGCTGCTCGACGAGGCTGTCGAGCCGACGGACGGGTGAGGACGTGCTGGACGACAGCCTCCTCGACGACCCGTCCCGCCTCCTCGACGCGGACACGGGCGGTCTGCTGCGCGCGGCCGCCCGGGCGGGGGCGCAGGTCAGGGCCACCGCCGAGGCGGCGCACGAGCTCGGCGTCGAGAGGTTCTTCAGCGACCGGCCGCGCGCGCTGGTGCTGGTCGCCACGCCCGGTGTCGGACCGGCGGTCGCCGCGCTGGTGACGGCCCTGCTCGGGCCGCGCTGCCCGGTGCCGGTCGTCGTGTCCGACGACGTGCCGGCGTGGGTGGGCGCGCTCGACGTGGTGCTCGCGCACACCGAGGACCCGGGCGACGTGCGGCTGGCCGAGTCGGTGGACCGGGTGGCCCGGCGCGGTGCGCGCGTGCTGCTGACCGCCGAACCCGAGGGCCCGGTCGCCGCCGCGGCGGCCCGGCACGCCCTGCTCGTCCCGCCGCGCGTGCCCGTGCCGCGCGGCTTGGGCTTCGCGCGCGCGTTCAGCGCGTGGCTGGTGGCGCTGAAGGCGCTGGGGCTGCTCGACGTGGACGTGCAGGCCGTGGCCGACGAGCTGGACCGCGAGGCCGAGCGCTGCCACCCGCAGCACGAGTCGTTCGTGAACCCGGCGAAGACGCTGGCGCTGCGCGTGGCCGACCGCACCCCGCTGCTGTGGGGCCTGGACGACCTGGCCACGGCCGTGGCGACGCACGGGGCGGGCATGCTGGCCGCGCACGCGGGCGTCGTCAGCGACGTGGCCGGCTACCCCCAGGCGTCGACCCGGTCGGCGCTGCACCGCCGGGCGGTCGGGGGCACGTCCGGCGCGGACATCTTCGCCGACCCGGACGAGGAGCGGGACGGCCTGGTCCGGGTGCTGCTGCTGGCCGTGCGCCGCGACGCGCAGGCCGAGTTCACCCGCCGGGTCGCGATGGAGACCCTGTCCGGAGCCGACGTGCTGGAGCCGGCCGAGGAGGTCGGCGGCGGCGAGGCCGTGTGCGCCGCGCTGCTCGCGCTGCGGTTCGAGCTGGCCGCGCTGTACCTGGGCCTGGCGGCGGGGACGCTGGGTGGCCCGGGGCTGTACGCGCCGGCCGTGTGAGGGGATTGACTGTGGAACTGCTGCACAACGCCGTGCGCGCGTACGCGTGGGGTTCGCGCACCGCGATCGCCGAGATGCTCGGCCGCGAGGTGCCGGCGCCCCACCCCGAGGCCGAGCTGTGGATGGGGGCCCACCCGGGCGACCCGTCGCACGTGATCGGCGCGGACGGCGTGCAGCGCTCCCTGCTCGACCTGCTCACCGAGGACCCGGACGGCCAGCTCGGCTCGCGCTGCGCCGACCGGTGGGGCAGCCGGCTGCCGTTCCTGCTCAAGGTGCTGGCCGCGGACGAGGCGTTGAGCCTCCAGGCCCACCCGTCGGCCGAGCAGGCGGCGCAGGGGTTCGCCGCCGAGGACGCGGCGGGCGTGCCGCTGGACTCGCCGGTCCGCAACTACAAGGACCCGTCGGCGAAGCCCGAGCTGGTGTGCGCGCTGACCGAGTTCCACGCGCTGGCCGGGTTCCGGGAGCCGGAGCGGACGGTGAAGCTGCTGCGCTCGCTCGACGCGCCCGACTTCGCGCCCTACACCGAGCTGCTGGCCGCCCAGCCCGACGCCGAGGGCCTGCGCGCCCTGTTCACCACCCTCATCACGCTGCCGCAGAACGCGCTGGACGTGCTGCTGCCGCAGGTGCTCGACGCGTGCGTGGCGCACGTGAAGGAGCACGGCGAGTTCGACCTGGAGTGCCGCACGGTCCTGGAGCTGGGCGAGGCGTACCCCGGTGACGCGGGCGTGCTGGCCGCGCTGCTGCTCAACCGGATCGTGCTCCAGCCCGGCGAGGCCGTCTACCTGCCCGCCGGCAACCTGCACGCCTACCTGCACGGCACCGCCGTGGAAATCCTCGCGAACTCCGACAACGTGCTGCGCTGCGGCCTGACGCCGAAGCACGTCGACGTGCCCGAGCTGATGCGGGTGCTCGACTTCTCGTGCGGTGACATGCCGGTGCAGACCGGTTCGCCGAGCGGGTCGGGCCTGTGGACGTACCGGACGGCGTGCCCCGAGTTCGAGCTGTCGCGCGTCGAGGTGGACGGCGGGCAGGAGGTCCGGGTCGACCACACCGGCCCGCAGATCCTCCTCTGCACGCGCGGTGTGGCCAGGCTCACGTCCGGGGACACCGCCCTGGAGCTGCGGCGCGGCCAGTCCGTGTGGCTGCCGGCCGCCGATCCCGCGCTCGTGGTCACTTCCGCGGTTCCCACCCAGCTTTTCCGGGCAACCCCGGGCGTTGAGTAGGGTCACACCGACAAATCGGACTGGGCGTGTAGGGAGCAATTGTGTCAGCAGGGGGCGGTACCAAGGCGATCATCGCCGCACTGGTGGCGAACGCGGGCATCTCGGTCGCCAAGTTCGTCGGCTTCTTGATCACCGGCTCGTCGTCGATGCTGGCCGAGTCCGTGCACTCCGTGGCCGACACGTCCAACCAGGGGCTGCTGCTGCTCGGGCAGAAGACGTCCCAGCGCAAGGCCACCACGAACCACCCGTTCGGCTTCGGGCGGGACCGGTACTTCTACTCGTTCATCGTGGCGCTGATGCTGTTCAGCCTCGGTTCCGTGTTCGCCCTGTACGAGGGCATCCACAAGCTGGAGGCGCACGAGGAGCTGACCAGCCCGCTGGTCGCGGTGATCATCCTGGTGGTCGCGATCGGCCTGGAGACCTACAGCTTCCGCACCGCGATCGTCGAGTCGAAGGCGATCAAGGGCGACGCCACGTGGTGGCAGTTCATCCGCCAGTCGAAGGTCCCCGAGCTGCCGGTCGTGCTGCTGGAGGACGCGGGCGCGCTGTTCGGCCTCGTGCTGGCCCTGATGGGCGTCGGCTTGTCGACCATCACCGGCGACCCGGTGTGGGACGCCATCGGCACCATCTGCATCGGTGCGCTGCTGGGCGTCATCGCGGTCATCCTCATCATCGAGATGAAGTCGCTGCTCATCGGCGAGGGCGCGGCCCCGGCGGAGCTGGACGTGATCATGGACGAGCTGGCGGCGGGCAAGGTCCAGCGGGTCATCCACATCCGCACCCAGTACATCGGCCCGGACGAGCTGCTGGTGGCGGCCAAGATCGCCCTCGACCCGGGGCTGCCGGTCGCCGACGTGGCGCAGGCCATCGACGACGCGGAGCAGCGCGTGCGCAACCGCGTGCCGTCCGCGCGCCTGATCTACCTGGAGCCGGACCTGGACCGGTCGCTGACGTCCGGCAAGTCGTAGGTTCCGCGAACGGGGAGGGGCGGCGAGCCGGTGCGCTCGCCGCCCCTCCGCCCCTCCGCCGTTCAGGCGGGACCCGGGACGCGCGCGGGCAGGTCGAAGCGGCTCAGCAGGCGGTCCGCGGCCCCGTCCCGGCCGGCCGCGGCGAGCAGGCCCGCCGGGGCCAGCACGTAGTCCCGGTCCACCAGCACGGCGGCCTCGCGCAGCACGGGCCGCAGCACGGGGTCGGCGCGCAGGGTCTCCTCGATCCCGTCGACCGACTCCGCGTGCCGGAACACGCCGCCGGACAGCACGAGCAGGCCCGCACCGCGCGGCCCCAGCCGGCCGTCGACCAGGCGCAGGTGCCGGCGCACGGCCAGGACGACGGCCAGCGCGGCCAACCGGTGGTCCACGGCGGGGTCCTCGGGCAGCCAGTCGACCCGCGCGGCCCGGCTGTCCGCCTCGGCGCGCAGGGCGGTCGCCTCGGCGTCGCCGACCAGCCGCTCGGCGTGGGCCTCCGCGACCAGCGTGCCCGCCGACCACCGCATGCCCAGGTCGCCCTCCACCGTGCGGCGGTCCGGCGGCAGCGCGACCGTCGTCTCCGGGCCTTCCGCGGTGGACACCGCCGAGTACACGTCCGTGGTGGCGCCGCCGACGTCCACCACGAGCACCGCGCCCTCCCGGTCCCGCGCGGCCAGCCGGGACACGCCGCCGAGCACCGCGTCGGGCGTCACGGCGCGCACCACGTCGCGGAACCGCGTGCCGCGCGACAGCCGCTTGCCGCCGATCACGTGCGCCAGGAACACCTCGCGGATCGCCCGGCGCGCCGGGTCGGGGTTCAGCTCGCCCACGTCCGGCAGCACGTTCTCCGCGCGCACCACCGTGCGGCCGGCCAGCAGCTCCAGCGCCCTCGGCTGCGCCTCGGCGTTGCCCGCCAGCACGACCGGGCACGCGACGCGGTTCGCCCCGAGCCGCCGGGCGTTGTGCAGCAGCACGCTGTCGTCGCCGCCGTCCGTGCCGCCGACCAGCAGCACCACGTCCGGGCGTGCCGAGCGCAGCGCCCCGATGCCCGCGCCGTCCAGCGGCCCGGCCGAGACGTGCACGACCCGCGCCCCCGCCGACAGCGCCACCCGGTACCCGGCCTCGGCGCTGACCAGCCGTTCCTGCCCCACGACCGCCAACCGCAGGCCGCCGCCCGCGGACGAGCAGGCCAGCACCTCGTCCGCGGGGTTCAGTGCCCCGGTCACCGCGTCAATACCCCGGAGCACCTCGTCCTGCGTGGTGGCGCGCTGCGCGGTACCCAGCAGCTCGCCGTCCGCCGAGACGAGGGCGCCCTTGGTCCACGTCGAACCGATGTCCAAGCACAGCACGGTCATGCGGCGCAAACTACCGCCGGGGCGAGCACCACCCGTCAGCCCTAGGCTGATCGGACCAGTGAACCGAGGAGGGGACGCCGTGCCGGGCAACGGGCTGTGGCGCACGAAGTCGATCGAGCAGTCGATCTCGGACACCGACGAGCCGGGCACGCGGCTCCGCAAGGACCTGACCGCGTGGGACCTGACGGTGTTCGGCGTCGCGGTGGTGATCGGCGCGGGCATCTTCACGCTCACCGCGTCGACCGCGGGCAACCTGGCGGGGCCGTCGGTGTCGCTGGCGTTCGTGCTGGCCGCGATCGCCTGCGCGCTGGCCGCGCTCTGCTACGCCGAGTTCGCCTCCACCGTGCCGGTGGCGGGCAGCGCGTACACGTTCTCCTACGCCACGTTCGGCGAGTTCGCGGCGTGGATCATCGGCTGGGACCTGGTGCTGGAGTTCGCGGTCGGCGCCGCGGCCGTCGCCAAGGGCTGGTCGCAGTACCTCCAGGCGGTGCTCGGCCAGGTCGGCCTCGACGTGAGGACCACCACGTCCGTCGCCGGCCTGGACGTCGACTGGGGGTCGCTGCTGCTGATCGCGGTGCTCACCGTGCTGCTGGCCGTGGGCACGAAGCTGTCGTCGCGGGTCAGCGCCGTCATCACCGCCGTGAAGGTGGCCGTGGTGCTGCTGGTGATCATCGTCGGCATCGGGTACGTCAAGATGGCGAACTACAGCCCGTACATCCCGCCCGCGGAGACCGGTTCGGCCGCGCACCAGGGCCTGGAGCAGTCGCTGTTCTCCCTGCTCACCGGCTTCTCCGGCTCGACGTACGGGGTGATGGGCCTGCTGGCCGCCGCGTCGCTGGTGTTCTTCGCGTTCATCGGCTTCGACGTCGTCGCCACCACCGCCGAGGAGACGAAGGACCCGCAGCGCGCCGTGCCGCGGGGCATCCTCGGGTCGCTGGCCATCGTGACCGTGCTGTACGTGGCCGTGTCGCTGGTGATCACCGGCATGCTGCCGTACACCGAGCTGAGGACCCAGCCGGACGGCAGCCGCGCGACGCTGGCCACCGCGTTCTCGGCCAACGGCGTGGACTGGGCGGCCACCGTGATCTCCGTCGGCGCGCTCGCGGGCCTGACCACGGTCGTCATGGTGCTCATGCTCGGCCAGTCGCGGGTGCTGTTCGCGATGTCCCGCGACGGCCTGCTGCCGCGCGGCCTCGCCCGCACCGGCGAGCACGGCACGCCGTTCCGGATCACCGCGGTCATCGGCGTGCTGGTCGCGATCGCGGCCGGGTTCTTCCCGGCGGGCAAGCTGGAGGAGATGGTGAACGTCGGCACGCTGTTCGCGTTCATCCTCGTGTCGGCCGGCGTCCTGGTGCTCCGCAGGACCCGCCCCGACCTGCCGCGCGGCTTCCGCGTGCCGCTCGTCCCGGTGGTGCCGGTCCTGGCGATCCTCGCCTGCCTGTGGCTGATGCTGAACCTGACCGCCCTCACCTGGGTGCGCTTCCTGGTGTGGATGGCGCTGGGCGTGGTCGTCTACTTCGCCTACGGCCGCCGCCACTCGCTGCTGGGCAAGCGCGGCGCGACCGCCGTGCCCGTGGTGAAGGAGGACGAGGTCCCCTGACGCGGCGGGCGGGCCCGGCGCCACGGCGTCGGGCCCGCCGACGGCCTACCGCTGCTCCGGAGCCGGGAACGCGCCCGGAGCCCGCCGCGCGACGGGCAGCACCGGCAAGGGGGCCTCGCCCGCGTCCAGGCCCGCCGCGAGCGCCACCGCGCGGTCCCACTCGGGGTCCGACGTGTAGTCGGCGTGCCGGTTCACGCCCGGCGCCCACCGCCGTCCCGGGAACGGACCCCGCTGCGGGTCGGGCAGCCAGTGGTCGCCGCCCAGCACCAGCGCGCCGGTCGGGCCGCGCTCGGCCGGGGGCAGCGCGCCCGACGTGCCGTCCGCCCGGAAACCGGCGCCGAGCAGCATGCCGTCGTACACCTGCCGGTCCCACGTGGTGACCGCGCCGCCCAGCGCGTCGGTGCCCCGGCACAGCGCCCGCCACCGCCCGGCCAGGCGGCCCGCGAGGGAGGCCAGCGAGTCGTGCGGCACGATCGCCGGGAACGCCCGCGGGTACGCCCACTGGAGCTGCGAACCGGCCGTGACCAGGCCCAGCCGCTCGGCCTGGTCGGGCGGCAGCTCCTCCAGCAGCCGGGCGGCGGCCACCGCGGCGAGCAGGCTGCCCTGGCTGTGCCCGGCGAGCACGACCCGCGTGCCGGGGTCGGCCAGGTGCTCCCGCACCCGCGACACCAGCTCCGGCACGACCTTCAGCGCGTAGCACGGCGGCACGACGGGGTGCGCCTCGCGCGGCCAGAACGCGGCCAGGTCCGCCAGCACGCCGACCTGGCGCGCGGTGTCCGGCCGCCGCGCCGCGAGCCACACCGCGCGCAGCAGCGCCAGCGCCAGCAGCGCCAGCACGGCGACGCCCAACCCGGAGAACGGCCACGACCACGCGGGCAGGTCGACCCCCTGGAACCGCAGGAACGCCGCCGGCACCGCCCCGACGACCAGCACGGCCGCCATGATCAGCACCACGTGGTGGCTGTGCCCGCGCTGCCACTGCGCCCACCACCAGGCCCGCGCCGCCCGCTTCAGGTCGCGGGAACGCCCGGCGTGCAGCAGGGCGGCCTCGCGCGCCCACTCCTCGTCGCGCCGCAGCGAACTCCACCGCACCATCCCGGTGTACGCGGCGACCGCCGCCCCGGCGAGGAACGCCAGCGTGCCCGCGACGCCCCACAGCACGGCGATGTAGCGGTAGCCGTGCGGCAGGACGCCGTGCCCGAGCAGCGCCTGGAGCGTGAGCGCCACACCCGCGCCGAACCCGCCGCCCAGCAGCGCGGACACCGCCACCACCGGCGCCGCCATCCAGCCGCCCGCCCACGGCCGCAGCTCGCGCGGCCGGCTCCGCCAGGTGCGCCGGGCCAGCAGCGCGGCGGGCGCCAGCAGCAGCCCGATCAGCGCGCACACCAACGCCTCCAGGGCCGCCACCACCTGCACGCCCAGGTCCGCGCCGGCCATCCGCGCCGGCACGTGGACGAGCAGCGCGGTCGCCGCCAGCAGCGCCAGCCACGCCGTCGTGTGCAGCACGCGGCGCGGACCGCGGCCGAGGGCGGCGCGCAGCCACCGCCCGCCCCGGTGCGGCGAACCGCCCGTCGGGTCGTCCAGCAGCATCGCGCCCAGCGCGGCCACCGCCACCAGCCCGATGCCGACCCACCGGCACGCGGCGATCGCGGCGCCGTGCGGGCCGGGCGCGGGCAGCGCGTGGAACGGGCCGCCCAGCGCGATCACCACCCCCGTGCCCAGGGCCGCCACCAGGTGCAGCACCCGCAGCGACGGCGTGTCGGGGTCGGTGGCGACGTGCGCGCCCGGCAGGCCCGACCCGACCGCCGACGACGCGGGCACGTCCCGCCGCTCGATCCGCCAGTCCACGCTGGAGACGCGGTGCAGGACGAGCACGACCAGCGCGATCGGCGCGGTGCCCACCACCGCCCGCACCCACGGCGTGCCGGCCGGCCAGGACGAGCCCCACAGGCAGGACGAGCCGGGCGCGAGGCACTGCGCGGCCACCAGGTCGAGGCTGATCACGGCCACCTGGGTGATCAGCAGCACGGTGAGCAGCAGCGCCGCGAGCCGCAGCAACGCCCGCAGCCCGATGCCCAGCAGGTGCGCGGGCAGGTTCCCGGACGGCACCGGCGGCAGCATCCAGTGCGCCACGTTGGCCAGCGAGAACGGGAACAGCAGCGCCCACATCGCCTTGGCGCCACCGCCCGAGGTCATGCCGCCCCACACGTACCCCTCGACGACGCGCGACACGGGCCGCCCGCCGGACTGGAGCACGGGGCCGGGCACGGGTCTGCGCAGGCGGTCGGCCGGGCGCACCACGCGGCCCAGGCCGTCGCCCGCCACGTCCACCGCCGCCACCGCGTCCACCAGCGACTGGGGCGTCGTGCCCTGCACGCCGTGCACGCGCAGTTCGACCACCCGTGTGTCGGGGCCGGGGATCAGCACTGGTCCTCCCGTGAAAACCTCACGTCAGCACATGGTGGTCCATGCTTGCTCAGTTGGACGCGACCACCGTGATCCGGCGTGGCGGGCGGTAGGGTCGGGTGAACCCGAGATGGAGGAACCCGCGATGACCGCCGAGAGGCTCCAGACCCGCAACGGCATCGACTTCGCCGTGGCGGACCTCTCCCTGGCCGAGTTCGGCCGCAAGGAGATCCGGTTGGCCGAGCACGAGATGCCCGGCCTGATGGCGTTGCGCCGCGAGTACTCGGAGGTCTACCCCCTCAAGGGTGCGCGGATCTCCGGTTCGCTGCACATGACGATCCAGACGGCCGTGCTCATCGAGACCCTGGTCTCGCTGGGCGCCGAGGTCCGCTGGGCGTCGTGCAACATCTTCTCCACCCAGGACCACGCCGCCGCCGCGGTCGTCGTCGGCCCGCACGGCACCCCCGAGGAGCCGAAGGGCGTCCCGGTGTTCGCCTGGAAGGGCGAGACGCTGGAGGAGTACTGGTGGACCGCCGAGGCCATGCTGACCTGGCCCGAGGGCGGCGGCCCGAACATGATCCTGGACGACGGCGGCGACGCCACGATGATGGTCCACAAGGGCGTCCAGTACGAGAAGGCCGGCGTCGTCCCGCAGGCCGACGCGAACGACTCCGAGGAGTGGACGATCTTCCTGGGGAGGCTGCGCGACTCCCTGGCGGCCGACACCGGCAAGTGGACCAAGATCGCCGAGGGCATCCGCGGCGTGACCGAGGAGACCACGACGGGCGTCATGCGCCTGTACCAGCTGGCCGCAGCCGGTGAGCTGCTGTTCCCGGCGATCAACGTCAACGACGCGGTCACCAAGTCGAAGTTCGACAACCGCTATGGCATCCGCCACTCGCTGATCGACGGCATCAACCGCGGCACGGACGTGCTGATGGGCGGCAAGGTGGCGGTGATCTGCGGTTACGGCGACGTGGGCAAGGGCGCGGCGGAGTCGCTGCGCGGCCAGGGCGCCCGGATCATCGTCACCGAGATCGACCCGATCTGCGCGCTCCAGGCGGCGATGGACGGCTACGACGTGCAGGTCCTGGAGGACGTGCTCGACCGCGCCGACATCATCATCACGACGACCGGCAACAAGGACGTCGTGACCGTCGAGCACATGGCCCGGATGAAGCACCAGGCGATCGTGGGCAACATCGGCCACTTCGACAACGAGATCGACATGGCCGGCCTCCAGCGCTACCCCGGCGTCCAGCGGATCAACATCAAGCCGCAGGTCGACGAGTGGGTGTTCCCGGACGGGCACTCGATCCTGGTGCTGTCGGAGGGCCGCCTGCTCAACCTGGGCAACGCCACCGGGCACCCCAGCTTCGTGATGTCGAACTCGTTCTCCAACCAGGTGATCGCGCAGGTCGAGCTGTTCACCAAGCACGAGGAGTACGACAAGGAGGTGTACCGCCTGCCCAAGAAGCTGGACGAGAAGGTCGCGCGCATCCACCTGGAGGCGCTGGGCGGCAAGCTCACCAAGCTGTCGAAGGACCAGGCCGAGTACATCGACGTGGACGTCGAGGGCCCGTACAAGGCCGAGCACTACCGCTACTGAGTCCGATGGCCCCGCCTCCGGCGGGGCGGCGAGGCCGCCTGGGCGTCGGCACGTCGAGGCCGGTCCCGCGACGATCGAAGGACGTGATCGCCACGGGACCGGCCTCGACCCACCGACGCGGCCTCGCGGGGCCCGGCCCCGTCAGGTCCAGGGGGCCGGCCCGTCACGTCCACTCGACGCCGACGCCCGCCACACCCGGCCCGACGTCCTCGTAGTAGGCGCTGACGAACCCGCCCAGCCCGCAGACCAGCTCCTCCAGGTCCACCGGCGGGGCGTCGGCGTCGGACCGGAACTGCTTGGTGCACCGGGCCGGCAGGGCGCGGCGGTTGAACGCCAGCTGCACCAGGTAGCCGCGGCACGGCTCGCGGAACGCGCGGCGGTGGCCGGGGGTCGGCCCGCCGGTGTCGTCGACCACGGTGAAGCTGAACACGTGCTCCTCGCCCTCGCCGAGCCGCCGGTCGAACAGCAGCTCGAAGGCCAGCCCGCGGGTGGCGACCTGGCGGCGCACCCGGCCCAGCCGGCACCCCTCGCCGGGCCGCACCAGGGCGTTGTCCACCAGGGACCCCTCGTCGCCCTGGTGGACGGCCAGGAACCGGTCGGGCCCGGCCCGGCCCGCGCGCACCACGAGCCGCGTGCTGATCGACCGCCGCTCGCGCTCCGGTCCGACGAGCACGGTGTCGTGCACGGACAGCAGTTCCAGGTCGGTGTTCGCGCCGGCGTCGCCGACCCCGTCGAACCCGTGGGCCGGCGGCGGCGCCGAGACCCAGGCGGGCCGCGCCGGTCGGGGCTGGGGCCGGGCGCCGACGAGCGCGACCAGCGACTCGGGCGGCAAGCGCAGCACGGCCTCCAGCGCCCGGACGGTGGCGATGGCGCGCGGCACCTCGGGGTGGCGCAACCCGCGCTGCCAGTAGCTCAGCGTCGACTGGCCGACCCGCACGCCGTGCTGCCCCAGGTGGGCGCGCAGCCTGGCCAGGGAGAGGCCGCGGTGGGCGATGGCGTCGTGGAGGGCCCGGTGGAACGGCCCGTAGCGCAGCGTCTCGGCGAGTGCGCCCGGGAGGCCGCCAGTCGGGTGACCCTCAGTCGGGTGACCCGCTGGCTCGTCCACCGGTCTGGCATGCCCCGAGTCCGCGGTCACCTGTGGACCACCCCTTCGCGCAACCGGAAATGGGGTTCACCGTAGTCACTCAATCTGGTGACCGAAAGGATCTATCGTCACTCGACTGGGCGCTGTGATGCCCCCGATCGTGCGCAGTCAGTGCCCCTTAGGGTGTTCCCGTGGGAAAACTCGTCGTGATCGAGGGCCTGGACGGCGCCGGCAAGCGCACCCTGGCCGGGCTGCTGACCGACGCCTGGCGGCGGGCCGGCGCGACGGTGGCGACCGGCGCGTTCCCCCGCTACGACGTGGACGTGCACGCGGACCTGGTGCGCGACGCCCTGCACGGCAGGCTCGGCGACGTGACCGGCTCGGTGCACGCCATGGCCGTGCTCTACGCCCTCGACCGGCGCGGCGCGGCGGACGGCATCCGCGCCGACCTCGCGCGGTGCGACGTGGTGCTGCTCGACCGCTACGTGGCGTCCAACGCCGCCTACGGCGCGGCGCGGCAGCACCAGGGCGCGGACGGGGAGTTCGTCGAGTGGGTCCGCGAGCTGGAGGTGGAGCGCTTCGGGTTGCCGATCCCGGACCTGCACCTGCTGCTGCGCGTGCCCACCGGGGTCGCGGCCGACCGCGCCGCGCGCCGTGAGCGGAGCGAAGCCCGGGAGCGGGACGTCTACGAGTCCGACGGCGGGCTCCAGGCGCGGTGCGCGGCCGTGTACGACGGGCTGGCGGCGGCGGGCTGGTTGTCGCCGTGGGAGGTGCTCGACGGCACGGCCGACCTGCGGGTCGACGACGTCCTGGACCGCTGGTTCGCCCATTAGTATGACGCCGTAACGAAACGTGACCACTTCGCCGATGAGTCGCTGGACGATGCCGAGCGACGAGGCGGGGTGGTGCTCGTGGAACGGCGGCACAGATCGGTCACGTACGGGTTCCGGGCGGCGACCAGCAGCGATGATCGCCGGTCGGTGCGTGGACTGCCGGCCACTAGTGGGACGATGTGGGGCATGAAGGCACGCGTGCTCGTCGTGGACGACGACCCCGCCCTGGCGGAGATGCTGACCATCGTGCTGCGCGGCGAGGGCTTCGACACCGCTGTGGTGGCCGACGGCGCCCGCGCGCTGCCCGCGCTGCGCGAGCTCAAGCCGGACCTGGTCCTGCTCGACCTCATGCTGCCCGGCATGAACGGCATCGACGTCTGCAAGGCGATCCGGTCCGAGTCGGGCGTCCCCATCGTGATGCTCACCGCCAAGAGCGACACCGTGGACGTGGTGCTGGGCCTGGAGTCCGGCGCCGACGACTACGTGGTCAAGCCGTTCAAGCCGAAGGAGCTGGTGGCGCGCATCCGCGCCCGCCTGCGCCGCACCGAGGCCGAGCCGGCCGAGGTGCTCCAGATCGGTGACCTCACCATCGACGTCCCCGGTCACGAGGTGCTGCGCGAGGGCAAGCCGATCCAGCTCACCCCGCTGGAGTTCGACCTGCTGGTGGCCCTGGCCCGCAAGCCGCGCCAGGTGTTCACCCGCGAGGTGCTGCTGGAGCAGGTGTGGGGCTACCGGCACGCGGCGGACACCCGGCTGGTGAACGTCCACGTGCAGCGGCTGCGCTCCAAGGTCGAGCGCGACCCGGAGCACCCCGAGGTGGTGCTGACCGTCCGCGGCGTCGGGTACAAGGCGGGCCCTCCGTGATCGGAGCCCGCCGGCGATGACCCCGCGACTCCTCGACCCCGTGGTGCGCGAAGCGCGCCGCGGGGTCGACCGCGCTCGTCGGCGGGTGGTCGCGTTCGGCGAGCTGTGGCGCCGCTCGCTCCAGCTGCGGGTCGTGGTGTCCACCCTCGCGCTGTCCTCGGCCGTGGTGTTCGTCCTGGGCATGGTGCTCCAGGTGCAGATCACCGGGCAGCTGCTGGAGACCAAGATCGAGGCGGCGCTGCGCCAGGGCGAGGCGAGCGCGGCGGCGATCCAGCCGGACCTGGCGGGCCTCAACCCCGGTCCGGACAGCGTGAAGACGCGGTTCACCACCGCCCTGAACAAGATCAACAGCTCGGGCGTGGACCTCGACCCGACCAGCCTGGGCGCGGGCGCGTTCGAGCCCGTCCTGTACGACCCGGTCGGCGGCACCGGCTCCGACGGCCAGCCCGTCGCCGTGGGCCGCTGGCGCGACGTGCCCGCGGACCTGACGAAGATGCTCGACCGGGGCAGCGCCGGCTACCAGATCACCACCGTGGAGCGGGAGACCGGCCCGACGACCCTGCTGGTCGTGGGCCGCGCGGTGAACACCTCGACCCGCGCCATGCACCTCTACCTGCTGTTCCCGCTGACCAGCGAGCAGGCCACCGCCGCCGTCGTGCAGAACACCCTGCTCATCGGCGGCGTCGTGCTGCTCCTGCTGCTCGCGGTGATCGCGAACCTCGTCACCCGGCAGGTCGTGCGCCCGGTGCGGCAGGCCGCCGAGATCGCCGAGCGGTTCGCCGACGGGGACCTCGACGAGCGGATGCCCGTGGTCGGCGAGGACGACGTGGCGCGCCTGGCCGAGTCGTACAACGAGATGGCGGCCAGCATCCAGCGGCAGATCCACCAGCTGGAGGCGTTCGGCACACTCCAGCGCCGCTTCACCTCCGACGTGTCCCACGAGCTGCGCACCCCGCTGACCACCGTGCGCATGGCGGCGGACGTGCTGCACGCCTCGCGCGAGCAGTTCCCGCCCGGCCTGTCGCGCTCCACCGAACTGCTGGTCGACGAGCTGGACCGGTTCGAGTCGCTGCTGGGCGACCTGCTGGAGATCAGCAGGCTCGACGCGGGCGTGGAGGAGTTGGCGGCCGAGCTGGTCGACATCCGCGTGCTGGCCCGCCGCGCCCACGACGCGGTGCGCGCCATCGCCAACAGCAACGGCACCACCATCGTGATGGACCTGCCGGACCACGAGGTGACCGCCGAGCTGGACTCGCGGCGCGTCGAGCGCATCCTGCGCAACCTGCTGGCCAACGCCATCGACCACGGCGAGGGCATGCCGGTCGAGCTGACCCTGCGCAGCGACGGCGAGGCCGTCGCGGTGACCGTGCGGGACCGCGGCGTCGGCCTGCGCGCGGGCGAGGCCGACCTCGTGTTCAACCGGTTCTGGCGGGCCGACCCGTCGCGCAACCGGCGCACCGGCGGCACCGGCCTCGGCCTGTCCATCAGCCTGGAGGACGCCCGGCTGCACGGCGGCTGGCTCCAGGCGTGGGGTGAGCGCGGCCACGGCGCGGTGTTCCGGCTGACCCTGCCGTGCCGGCACGGCCAGGAGGTGCACTCCAGCCCGTTGCCGCTGGAGCCGCCCGACCTGCCGCCGGTCGTCCAGCCCGAACCCGGGCCGGAGGCGCCCGAGCACACCGGGGAGGTCGAGCTGACCCAGGAGGAGATCACGTGGCAGCCCGCCGAACCGGTCACCGCCGAGCGCGAGGAGGTCAGGTGAGGTCGTTCCGGAAGGCGTTGCTCGTGCTGCTGCTGGGCGTGCTGCCCGTCGCGGCGGGGTGCGCCGCGATCCCCACCCAGACCTCGCCGATCCCGGTCAACCCGTCCGCGGGCAACGCCAGCGCGGTCGCCGCGCCGGAGCCGGTCGAGGGCATCGACCCGCTGACCCTGGTCCGCGAGTTCGTCAACGCCGCCGCCAACCCCGAGAACGACTACGCCGCCGCCAGGGCCTACCTGACGCCGGAGGCGGAGAAGACCTGGGACACCAAGGGCGCGCCCGCGATCATCGAGACCACGTTCAACACCGTCCCCACGGCCGCCGCGGCGGACGACGGCGAGCAGCGCACCGTGCTGCTCCAGGGCAAGAACGTCGGCCGCCTCCAACTGGAGGACAACTCGTTCGTGCAGCTGCTCGGCAACCTGGAGACGCCCATCGGGCTCCAGCGCGACGACCAGGACCAGTGGCGCATCTCCGAACCCCCGGACGGCATCTTCGTGCCGCTCGCCGGGTTCCAGCAGAACTACCGGCGCGTGACGCTGTACTTCTACGACCAGGACTTCGGCGTGCTCGTGCCCGACCCGAGGTGGGTGGTCATCGCGCCGTCCACGTCGATCCCGAGCCGGGTGGTGAACCTGCTGCTCAAGGGACCCGCGGTCGGGATGCGGGGCGCGTTGTCCACGGCCGTGCCCAACGGCGCGGCGCAGCGGAAGAACACCGCCGAGAACGACAACGGGGCGCTGGAGGTGGACCTGACGAAGGTCGGGGACATCACGGCCGCCGCCGCCCGGCGGATCGTGGCCCAGGTGGTGAAGTCCCTCGCGGGCGTGACCAGCAGCCGCATCCGGGTGCTGGTGGAGGGTCAGCCGATCTCCGCGGACCAGGAGGAGTGGCGGCCCGCCGACGTGCAGACCGGCGAGGCGCTGACCACGCCCGCCGCCGGCCTGACCGGCCTGCTGGTGGAGAACCGGCGGGTCCGGCAGGTCAACGGCGACCCCCTGCCCGGCCCGGCGGGCCAGGGCGCGTACGAGGTGCTCAGCGCCGCGCAGTCGATGGACGGCAGCCAGCTGGCCGTGGTGGCCCGGACCGGGGCGTCCCCGCGGCTGCGGGTCGGCGGCGTCCAGTCGGACCTGGCCCAGGTCGACCTGGTCGCGAACACCCTCACCCGACCGACGTGGCTGCTCAGCGGGCGCCAGGACGAGCCGAGCAGCGAGGTGTGGACGGTCGTCGACGGCACCGACGTGGTGCGCGTGATCCGGACGGACAACGGGTGGACGGCCAACGCCGTGAACGCCTCGGAGCTGGCGCTGATCGGGAAGATCACCGAGCTGCGGCTGTCCCGGGACGGCACGCGGGTGGCCGCGGTGGTGGACGGCAAGCTGATCGTGGCGGCCGTCGTGCGCGGGCAGGACTCGGCGGTGTCGCTGCGGGCGCCGCGCAACCTCCAGCCGTCCGTGCTGGGCACGTCCGCGCTGTCGCTGGACTGGCTGGCGCAGGACGTGGTGGTGGCGAGCACGTCGTTGGCCGCGTGGCCGATCGCGAAGGTCAACATCGACGGGCTGCGGATCGAGCGGTACAACACCTCGAACCTGACCGTGCCGGTGGGTTCGGTGACCGCCGCGCCGGGGCGCAACGTGCTGGCGGTGGACCAGAGCGGGTTGTGGAGCGCAGGCGACGTCGGTGACGTGTGGCGTGTGTCGACGACCGCCGTGGCGCCGGGAACGCAGGCGTTCTACCCCGGCTGACCTGCGGTTCCTCGGGTTCACCCGTTCGTGTGTCGGGAGCTCGACCTGCGGTGTCGCCGGCGGTCGCCGGCAGGGTTCCGCGCATGGTCCTCGACGTGCTGTTCCCGCCCCGTTGCGCCGGCTGCTCCCGCCCGGGCGCCCGGCTGTGCCCGCTGTGCCTCGCCGCGTTCGGGCCGCCCGGGCGCGTGCCCGGTTCCGGCACCGGCCCGCCGGTGTACGCCCTGGCCGACTACGCGGGCGCGGCGCGCGAGGCGGTGCTCGCGTTCAAGGAGCGCGGGCGGCGCGAGCTGGCGGTCGTCTTCGGCGCGCTCGTGGCCGCCGCCCTGCCGCTGCTGCCCGAGGCCGGACCCGAGCCGTGGCTGGTGCCGGCACCGTCCCGGCGGTCGGCGGCGCGGGCCCGCGGCGGCTCCCACGTGCTGGGGGTGGCACGTGCGTCCGGCTTTTCCACGGCGCCCGCACTCGCATTCGTGAAAGGAGTTCGTGATTCGGTGGGGTTGTCGCCGGCGGCC
Source organism: Saccharothrix longispora (assembly GCF_031455225.1). Classification (GTDB taxonomy): domain Bacteria; phylum Actinomycetota; class Actinomycetes; order Mycobacteriales; family Pseudonocardiaceae; genus Actinosynnema; species Actinosynnema longispora. Next base: position 5,855,191 of record NZ_JAVDSG010000001.1, on the reverse strand, counting down.
CGCCGGGCGAATCTCACCGGCCGACTGCGCCTCGTCCCGGACGGCCTCCCGCCGCCCGGGAGCGCGATTGTCCTGCTGGACGACGTGATCACCACAGGTTCCACGGCATCCGCCTGCATTTCGACGTTAAGAACGGGCGGGTTCCGGGTATCCCTCGTTCTCGTACTGACCACTGCCCGCCGACCCCACCCACACGGGTGAAACAACCCGGGAACCTCTCGGGAGCTTCGTCCGTTGGCCGGATATGAGACCCCCACCGAGGCCGTTGGAGGTAACCGCTCTGCTGACGGATGCCGGTGCGCGGCTGGACCGTTCGGGTGAGCGGCCGGCCTGGAGGAGTCTCGACGCGTCCACCCGATCCACAGGTGGCGTCCGTTTTCGGTCGCTCAGAGTCACCGGCGGAAATTCTTCGAGTTCCCCCGCCCCGGGGGCTGTCGCAGCGGCGAATACCGGGCTAACGTCCAGCGCTATCAGCGTTCCCGGAACGCGGGGAGGAGGCGAACAGCCCATGACTCCGGCACCGGCGGGATGCTGAGGACAACCCTCCGCAACGTGTTCGCGAACCAGATCGCAAATCCCGGTGCCAAACGATCCGAAGCCGTAGCTCGCCCCTAAGCGAGGGAGGTCGTGTATGGACATCGTCGTGAAGGGCCGCAACGTCGAGGTGCCCGATCACTACAGGGTTCACGTCGCCGAAAAGCTGGCCCGCCTTGAGCGCTACGACCGCAAGGTCATCCGCTTCGACGTGGAGCTGTTCCACGAGCCCAACCGCAGGCAGTCGAAGAACTGCCAGCGCGTCGAGATCACCGGCAAGGGACGTGGACCGGTGGTCCGCTCGGAAGCGTGTGCGGGCGACTTCTACGCCGCCCTGGACGCCGCGGTCGCGAAGCTCGAGGGCCGTTTGCGCCGCTCGCACGACCGCAGGCGCGTGCACCACGGGCGCCGTGGCCCCACATCGGTCGCCGAGGCGACCAGCGGGCTCGGGGACTCCCTTCTCCTCGGCCCCGACCACGACGGTCAGGCGCAGGGCATGTGGCTCGGCCGCACCGCCGTGCTGGAGACCGCCGAGCCGGAACACTCGCACGAGGGCGCCGCGGACGTGCCCGCCCAACGCTGGGAAGACGGCGTCGAGGACAACCTGCCCGGCCGGATCGTGCGCGAGAAGGAGCACGCCGCCAAGCCGATGACCGTCGACCAGGCCCTCTACGAGATGGAACTGGTCGGCCACGACTTCTACCTGTTCTCCGACGCGGACTCCGGACGTCCGAGCGTCGTCTACCGCCGAAAGGGATTCGACTACGGCGTGATCAGGCTGGCCTGAGCGCCGCCTGCCACAGTCCCCGCCACTCGACTTCGCGACCCCCGGCGTCCCTCGTACGCCGGGGGTTGCCCCCTGCCCGCACGGCGGTGGTCCCGCCGTCGACCTCCCGCGCCGGCCCGTCGCTCTCCGTGATCTTGGTCGCGCGCTCCGGGCGGTCGTCACAGGGCGTTCCGCACCCCTTCCTACCTGTGTCTGTGCACACACCTTCACGACTTGCCTACGATGGCGGGTGGTGAAGCCTCGTCATGGCCGTGACGGGGCTGTGGAAGGCGCCCGTCCCCCGGGCGCGTCGCGATGAGGTAATGAGGTCGACCCGGATGGTGCTGTCCCGACTGCTCCGCGCTGGCGAGGGCAAGATGCTCAAGCGCCTGCGCAACATCGCAGCGCACATCAACAACCTCGAAGACGACGTCGTCGACCTCTCCGATGCGGAGTTGCGCGCGAGGACCGAGGAGTTCCGCAAGCGCCACGCGGACGGCGAGTCGCTCGACGAACTGCTGCCCGAGGCGTTCGCCGTCGTCCGCGAGGGCGCCAAGCGCACCCTGGGCCAGCGCCCGTTCGACGTCCAGCTCATGGGCGGCGCGGCGCTGCACCTCGGGCAGATCGCCGAGATGCGCACCGGTGAGGGCAAGACCCTGACCTCGGTGCTGCCCAGCTACCTGAACGCCATCGCCGGCAAGGGCGTGCACGTCGTCACGACCAACGACTACCTCGCCCGCCGCGACGCGGAGTGGATGGGCCGCATCCACCGCTTCCTCGGCCTCACCGTCGGCGCGATCCTTTCGGAGATGACGCCCGAGCAGCGGCGGGTCGCCTACAACGCCGACATCACCTACGGCACGAACAACGAGTTCGGCTTCGACTACCTCCGCGACAACATGGCGTGGAGCCGCGACGAGATGGTCCAGCGCGGCCACTTCTTCGCCCTGGTCGACGAGGTCGACTCCATCCTCATCGACGAGGCCCGCACGCCGCTGATCATCTCCGGCCCGGCCGACCAGTCGTCCCGCTGGTACGTCGAGTTCGCGCGCCTGGCCACCCGGATGCGCCGGGACACCCACTACGAGGTGGACGAGCGCAAGCGCACCATCGGCGTCACCGAGGCCGGCGTCCAGTTCGTCGAGGACCAGCTCGGCATCGAGAACCTCTACGACTCGACCAACACCCCGCTCGTCGGCTACTTCCAGAACTCGATCAAGGCCAAGGAGCTGTTCGCCAAGGACAAGGACTACATCGTCCGCAACGGCGAGGTCATGATCGTCGACGAGTTCACCGGTCGCGTCCTCGCCGGCCGCCGCTACAACGAGGGCATGCACCAGGCGATCGAGGCCAAGGAGGGCGTCGAGATCAAGGCGGAGAACCAGACGCTCGCCACGATCACCCTCCAGAACTACTTCCGCCTCTACGAGAAGCTCGGCGGCATGACCGGTACCGCCGAGACCGAGGCGGCGGAGTTCCACCAGACCTACAAGCTCGGCGTGGTGCCCATCCCCACCAACCGGCCGATGCAGCGCAAGGACCAGGCCGACCTCGTCTACAAGACCGAGGAGGCGAAGTTCGACGCCGTCGCCGACGACATCGCCGAGCGGCACGAGAAGGGCCAGCCCGTCCTCGTCGGCACCACCAGCGTCGAGCGCTCCGAGTACCTGTCCAAGCTGCTCGTCCGCAAGGGCATCCCGCACGAGGTCCTCAACGCCAAGCACCACGACCGCGAGGCGCTGATCATCGCCAAGGCCGGCCGCAAGGGCGCCGTCACCGTCGCCACCAACATGGCCGGTCGAGGCACCGACATCGTGCTCGGCGGCAACCCGGACATCATCGCCGACCACGAGCTGCGCGAGCGCGGCCTCGACCCGGTCGAGAACCCGGAGGAGTACGAGGCCGCCTGGGCGAAGCTGATCGAGGAGGTCAGCGCCCTGGTCAAGGAGGAGGCCGAGGAGGTCAAGGCCGCCGGCGGCCTCTACGTGCTCGGCACCGAGCGCCACGAGTCGCGGCGCATCGACAACCAGCTGCGCGGCCGCTCCGGCCGTCAGGGCGACCCCGGCGAGTCGCGGTTCTACCTGTCGCTGAAGGACGAGCTGATGCGCCGCTTCAACGCGGCCATGGTCGAGACCGTCATGACGCGGCTGAAGGTGCCGGACGACGTGCCGATCGAGCACAAGATGGTCACCCGCGCCATCCGCAGCGCGCAGACCCAGGTCGAGCAGCAGAACTTCGAGATCCGCAAGAACGTCCTCAAGTACGACGAGGTCATGAACGAGCAGCGCAAGGTCATCTACGCCGAGCGCCACCGCGTGCTCGACGGCGAGGACCTGCGCGACCAGGTCACCCACATGATCACCGCCGTGGTCGGCGACTACGTCGACGGCGCGACCGCCGACGGCTACGCCGAGGACTGGGACCTCGACCAGCTGTGGACGGCGCTCAAGACGCTGTACCCGGTCTCCCTCGACCACAAGAAGCTGTTCGAGGACGACGACGAGGACGTCGACCGCGAAGGGCTCAAGGCCAAGCTCCAGGCCGACGCCCTGGCCGCCTACGAGGCCCGCGAGGCCGAGATCGACGGCCGCGTCGGTCCGGGCGCCATGCGCGAGCTGGAGCGCCGCGTGCTCCTCTCCGTCCTCGACCGCAAGTGGCGCGAGCACCTCTACGAGATGGACTACCTCAAGGAGGGCATCGGCCTGCGGGCCATGGCGCAGCGCGACCCGCTGATCGAGTACCAGCGCGAGGGCTTCGACATGTTCAACACCATGTTGGAGGCCCTCAAGGAGGAGTGCGTCGGCTTCCTGTTCAACCTCCAGGTTGAAGCCGCCGAACCCGCTCCGCCCGCGGAGGCCCCCGCCCCCCAGGTCTCCATCACCAACGGCGGGCCCCTGGCCGGCAGCCGGGCCCGCGCCCGCGCCGCCGCGGCCGCCGCGGCCCAGCAGGAAGCCGACAGCGCGGCCCAGGCCCCCGCGGGTCCCGCCCTGGCGCAGCTCCAGAGCGGCAACGCCATCCCCCCGGCCCTGCGCGGCAAGGGCCTGGGTGGCCGGGGCGCCCAGCAGGGCCTGACCTACACGGGTCCGTCGGAGAGCGGTGACGCCGAGTCCACCGGCGGCGCCCCGAACCAGGGCGGCCCCCAGTCCGGCACCCGGAAGGAGCGCCGGGCCGCGGCCCGCGCCCAGGCCAAGGGCCAGCGCAAGGGCCCCCGCGAGTAGCCCGGCGCACCGCGCGACCTCGTGGAACGCGGGTGGGGTGGACCGGGACCCCCGGCCCACCCCACCCGCGTTCACGTCCACGTCCGACGGGGCCGTCCCGCCGGGCGCGGCTCACGGCAGCAGGTGGAACTCGGTGCACCGCCAGCGGGTGCCCGAGTGCTCGACCCTCGCCGCGAAGGCCCGCGTCCTGGTCGGCGTGTGCAGGGTCCCCGCCAGCTCGGCCTTCCCCGGCTCGACGTGGCACAGCCGGTACCGCCCCAGGCGGGTCGTGGTGGGGGTCGTGGGCAGCTCCTTGAGCGCCCGGGTCGGGAAGAGGGCGGTCAGCTGCTGCGGCGGCCTGCGCCCCGAGAGGGCTTCCACCAGCGGGACGAGGAAGTGGCGGGCGTCGAGCGGGCCCGGCGTGCCGGGTTGCGGTGAGCGGGGCAGGGCGCGGAGGCGGGGTGGCATGCTGAACCGAGGGGGACAACGCGGTTTTCGTACCCGGATCACCCGAAGGAGTGGCTGTGCGGGGACTGGTGCTCGACTTCGGCGGGGTGCTGACCGACTACGGCGACGACCACGGGGCCGATGAGCCGCCGCTGGTCGGGGTGGTGCGGCGGGTCCGGGGCTCGGGGGTGCGGACCGCCGTGCTGTCGAACGCCGACGGGCTGTGGGCGCCGCCCCGCGCGTGGGCGCCGCTGTTCGACGTCGTCGTCACCTCGGGCGAGGTGGGCATGGCGAAGCCCGATCGGCGGATCTACCTGCTCACCGCCGACCGGCTCGGCCTCGACCCCGCCGACTGCGTGTTCGTGGACGACCTCGCGGTGAACGTCCGCGGCGCGGCGGCGGCGGGCATGGTCGGGGTGCACCACCACTCGGTCCGCGCCACCACCGAGGAGATCGAGGTCCTCCTCGGGACGTGAGGTGTGCCGGGACGCGACCTAGGCGCGCCGGCGGGCCACCTCGAAGCACAGCACGGCCGCCGCGCCGGCCACGTTCAGCGACTCGACGCCCGCCGACATCGGGATGGACAGCCACCCGGTCACGTGCGGCCGCACGTCGTCCGAGATCCCCGCGGTCTCGCTGCCCAGCACGAACGCCGCCCGCGCCGGCAGCTCGGCGGTGAACACCGACGCGCGGGCGGCCGCGTCCAGCGCGAACACCGGGTAGTCCAGGCCGCGCAGCGCGGCCACCGCCTCGGCGGCCGTCGCGCACTTCAGGATCGGTGCCCGGAACGCCACGCCCGCCGACGCCTTCACCACGAGCGGGTCCAGGGAGGCCACGCCCCGGCGCGGCACGACGATGCCCTCGATCCCGGCGGCGGTCGCGGTGCGCAGGATCATGCCCACGTTCGCGGGCGTCGTGATGCCGTCCAGGACGAGCACGGTGCGCGGCTCGGACCGCAGGCCGACCTCCAGGGGCCGCATGCGGGGCGCCACGACGTCCGCCAGCACGCCCTGGTCCTGCTTGCCGTTGCCGGCGAGCACCTTGACCCGCTGGGCCGTCGCGCGCTGCACCGGCACGCCCCGCCGGGCGGCGGCGTCGAGGACCTCGCGGGCGGCCTGACCGCGCGCGGTGTCGGCGAGCACGACCTTGTCCACGTCCAGCGACGGGTCGTCCAGCGCCTCCAGCACGGGCTTGCGGCCGTACACGGTGACGAACTTGTCCTTGGGGGAGACATCCACGCGGTAAGTGTCCAACACCCGTTTGGGGCTTGTATCTCCGCTGTCAATCATGATGATCGTCACATGGCAACGCGCAACGAGGCGCACCGCCTGCTGGCCTCCGGCCGGGAGGCGGACGTCTACCTGCGTCCCGACGGCCTGCTGGTGAAGCGGGACCGCGCGGGACGCGACCCCGAACCCGAGGCCGAGCTGATGCGCTACCTGCGCGGGTGCGGCGTACCGGTGCCCCGGGTGGCGGACGTGTCGGAGACCGACCTGGTCATGGAGTACGTGCCGGGCCCCCGCATGTCGCAGGAGCTGGACGCCAGGCCGTGGCGGGCGGGCGCGCTGGGCCGCGAGCTGGCCGAGCTGCACCGCAGGCTGGACGACGTGCCGCCGCCCGGCTTCCTCGGCGGCGGGCGCGACGGCGGCCTGGTGCACCTCGACCTGCACCCCGGGAACGTGGTGCTGGGCCCGGAGGGCGCGGTGGTGGTCGACTGGGCGAGCGCGGCGTGCGGCGACCGGCGGGTGGACGTGGCGATGAGCTGGCTGGCGATCGCGGTGGCGCCCCTGCGGCCCCTCGAGCGGCTCGTCCGCGCCCGGTTCCTCCGCGGGTTCCTCTCGGGTGCGGACGCCGGCGTCCGCCGGGCCATGCCGACCGCCGCCGCGATCAGGCTGGCCCGCCACCAGCGCGACGAGGCCGAGGTCGACGCCGTGCGCCGGCTGGTGGCCGACTGCGCCGACTGGAGCGACTGACCCCGCTCAGCGGCTAGCCTGGGCGACATGCCCGACCGCCTGTCCGCGCTGGACGCCTCGTTCCTGTACCTGGAGGACGCCACGACGCCGATGCACGTCGGCGGGGTGGCGGTGTTCCGCCGGCCGCGCACGGGGTTCGACTACGACCGCCTGGTGGAGCTGATCGAGCAGCGCCTGTCGCTGGTGCCCCGCTACCGGCAGAAGGTCGTGCACGTGCCGGGCAGGCTGGCCCGGCCCGTGTGGGTCGACGACCCGGACTTCGACGTCACCTACCACGTGCGCCGCTCCGCGCTGCCGAAGCCGGGCAGCGACCAGCAGCTGCACGAGCTGGTGGCCCGGCTGATGTCCCGCCCGCTGGACCAGACCCGCCCGCTGTGGGAGATCTACCTGGTGGAGGGCCTGGCCAGGAACCGCACGGCGGTGATCACGAAGACCCACCAGGCGATGGTCGACGGCCTGGGCGCACCCGAGATCGGCCAGGTGATCCTGGACGTGAGCAGCACGCCGCGCGTCCCCGTCGAGTCGCTGTGGATGCCGTCCCCGGCGCCCAGCGGGCTCCAGCTGGTGGCCGACGCGGTGGCCGAGGCCGTGCAGCGGCCCGGCGAGGTGGTGGAGAACGCCCGGTCGGCGGCGGTGGACACGGTGGCGACGGTGCGCAAGGTGGCGGGGCTGTTCGGCGGGCTCGTCTCGGCGGCGCGCACGGCCGCGACCCCCGCGCCCGGCAGCCCGCTGAACGTGCGCATCTCGCCGCAGCGGCGGTTCGCGGTGGCGCGGACGCGGCTGGACGAGTTCCGGGCGATCCGGCGGGTGCACGGCGGCACCGTGAACGACGGCGTGCTGGCCGTGCTGTCGGGGGCGCTGCGGAACTGGCTGCTGTCGCGCGGCGAGGTCGTCACGGCGGGCACGACGATGCGGGCGATGGCCCCCATGTCGGTGCGCGACGACGAGGCGCGGGTCGCCGCGTACTTCGTGGACCTGCCGGTGGGGGAGCCGAACCCGGTGGTGCGGCTGCACCACGTGTCGCACGCGATGCGGGCGCACCAGGAGTCGGGCCAGTCGGTGGCGGCGCAGACGCTGGTGCGGTTCTCCGGGTTCGCGCCGCCGACGCTGCACGCCCTGGGCGCGCGGGCCGCGTCGTCGTTCTCCCGGCGGCTGTTCAACGTGGTGGTGACGAACGTGCCCGGCCCCCAGGTGCCGCTGTACGCGGCGGGGGCGAGGATGATCGAGATGTTCCCGGTGGTGCCCCTGGCGAAGAACCAGGCGCTGTCCATCGGGGTGACCTCGTACGACGGCGGGGTCTACTTCGGCTTGAACGCCGACCGCGACGCGATGTCCGATGTGGACGTGCTGGCGGCGATGGTGGAGGAGTCGGTGGAGGAGCTGATGGGAACGGTGTCCGCATGAGGGTGTACCTCCCGGCGACGGTCGCGATGCTGCGCGGCCTGGTCGACGACGGCCGGTTCGCGCCCGTGGGCGGGACGGGGTTCGCGCTGACGCCGGCGCTGCGCGAGTCCTACGCGACCGGTGACACCGAGGAGCTGGAGTACTCGGCGATGCTGGACGCGGCGCGCGCGTCGCTGCGGCTGATCGCGGGCAACGAGAAGGCGGTGCCGCGCCGGGCCGTGGTGTCGGTGGACGTCGAGGACGTGAAGCTGCGGCCCGACCTGGACTTCTCCGTGGTCAAGCTGTCCGGGCCGGTGCCGCTGGAGCTCGTCGCCGCCGTCCACCTGGACACGCTGGAGGCGGAGGACGACGTGCGCGCGGCGGCCGAGGTGATCGACGCGGCCGACCTGGGCGACCCGGACGCGGAGTTCACGCTGGGCGGCGCGGAGGACCACGAGCTGGCCTGGTACGGGGTGCAGGAGCTCCCGTTCCTGCTCGAACTCATGTAGCCCGCGCGTGCGGCCCGCGCGGTCGGGCTCACATGCCGGGCGCGGGCTGCCACAGCTCGATCCGGTTGCCCTCGGGGTCGACGCACCACCCGAACAGGCCGAACTCGGACTCCTCCGCGTCCGGCAGCACCTCCACGCCCGAGGCGCGGAGCTGGTCGAGCAGGGCGGCCAGGTCGTCGACGCGCAGGTTGAGCATGGCGTGCTGCCCGGGTTCGCCGAAGTAGTCGGTGTCCTGGGCGAACAGCGCGAAGGTCGTCGTCTCGTCCGAGGTCCAGTGGAACGTGACGGCCGCGCCGTCGCTCATCGGCACGCCGAGGTGCCGGCGGTACCACTCGGCCAGGCGCGTGGGGTTGCGGGCGCGCAGGAAGACACCACCGATACCGGTCACCTTGGCCACGGCTGCGCACCGTACTCCCGAACCCCGCGTCCGCGACACGAAAGCGGTCATCCAGCCACCCGATCCAGCGACACCACCCTTCGGCCCCCCGCACCCACCCCGCGAGTCGTAAGTTCACGCCGTGCGAGTCGTAAGCCCACGCCGTGCGAGTCGTCAGTCCGTGCTCACCTGGGCAAGGGCGCGAACGGAGAACTCAGAGGGCGTGAACTTACGACTCGCCCTGCGTGAACTTACGACTCGCCCTGCGTGAACTTACGACTCGCGGGTTAGTCGTATTCGTCGAACTTGCTGCGGGAGGACAGGAGGCGGCGGAGGGAGGCCAGGCGGCCGGGGGAGGCCTCACCGGTCTCGACCAGCTCGTCGAGCATGCAGTCGGGGTCCTCGGGCGGGCCCTGGTGGCCGCAGCCGGACGGGCACTCCTCGGCCATCGCCGCCATGTCCGGGAACGCGCCCACGATGTCGTTCGGCGTGATGTGCGCGAGCCCGAACGAGCGGATGCCCGGCGTGTCCACGGCCCACCCGCCCTCGGGCAGCGCCAGCGCCACGGTCTGGGTGGACGTGTGCCTGCCCTTGCCGACCCCGCTCACCACGCCCACCGCGCGGTTCGCGTCCGGCACCAGCCTGTTGACCAGCGTCGACTTGCCCACCCCCGAGTGCCCGATCAACGCGGACAGCCGGTGCACGAGCCGTTCGCGCAGCTCCGCCGGGTCCTCGTCGGACCGCGTCACGACCACCGGCAGGTCCAGCTCGGCGTACGCGGCCACCAGCTCGTCGGGGGAGGCCAGGTCGGACTTCGTCAGGCACAGCAGCGGTTCCAGCCCGCCCGCGTAGGCGGCGACCAGGCAGCGGTCGATGAACCCGCGCCTCGGCTGCGGATCGGCCAGCGCGGACACGATCACCAGCTGCTCGGCGTTGGCGACGACGACCCGCTCGAACGGGTCGGTGTCGTCGGCGGTGCGCCGCAGCACGCTCCGGCGCTCCTCCACCCGCACGATCCGGGCGAGCGTGTCGGGCTGCCCGGACGCGTCGCCGACCAGCCCGATCCGGTCGCCCACGACGACCGGTGTGCGACCCAGCTCCCGGGCCCGCATCGCGGTGACCAGCCGGGTGGGGTCGCCTTCCACGGCGCACGTCCACCGCCCGCGGTCCACGCCGACGACCATGGCGGGCACCGCGTCCGCGTGCTCGGGCCGGCGCTTGCTGCGCGGCCGGGTCCCCTTGCCCGGCCGCACCCGCACGTCGGACTCGTCCAGTCGCCGCCAGTCGCCGCGCGCCACGTCAGCGCGTCCCGAGCATCGTCGCCCACATCCCCGGGAAGTCGGGGATCGTCTTCCCCGTCGACCCGATGTCGTCCACAGACACCCCGTCCACCACCAGGCCGATGATCGCGCCGGCCGTGGCCATCCGGTGGTCTGCGTAGGCCCGCCACTCGCCCCCGCGCAGCGGCCGGGGCCGGACGACCAGGCCGTCGTTGGTCTCCTCCGCGTCACCGCCCAGCCGGTTGACCTCGGCGACCAGCGCGGCGATGCGGTCGGTCTCGTGGCCCCGGATGTGCGCGACGCCCCGGATGCGCGAGGGGCCGTCGGCCAGCGCCGCCAGCGCCGCCACGGTCGGCGTCAGCTCGCTCTCGTCGCGCAGGTCCACGTCCAGGCCGGTGAGCCGGTCCGGGCCGGTCAGCACCAGCCCGTCGCCGGTCAGCACGACGGAGCAGCCCATGCGCTCGAACAGCTCCCGCGCCGCCCCACCCGGCTGGGTGGTCTCCGCCGGCCAGCCGGGGATGGTCACCGACCCGCCCGTCACGGCCGCCGCCGCCAGGAACGGCGTCGCGTTGGACAGGTCCGGCTCCACGTGCCACTCGCGACCGGCCACGGGACCGGGCTCGACCCGCCACGCGTCCGGGGCGGACGCGTCCACGACCACGCCCGCCTCGCGCAGCATCGCGACGGTCATCCCGATGTGGGGCAGCGACGGCACCGGCGGGCCGGCGTGGCGGACGGTCAGCCCGCCCTCGTACCGCGCGCCCGACAGCAGCAGCCCGGACACGAACTGGGACGACGCCGAGGCGTCGATGGTGACCTCGCCGCCCGGCAGCCCGCCCTTGCCGTGCAGCGTGAACGGCAGCGAGTCGCCGTCCACGTCGGCGCCCAGGGCGCGCAGCGCGCCGAGGATCGTGCTCATCGGCCGGGTCCGCGCGTGCGGGTCGCCGTCGAACACGACGTCGCCGACCGCGAGCGCCGCGGCGGGCGGGAGGAAGCGCATCACGGTGCCCGCCAGACCGCAGTCCACCCGCGCCGGACCGCGCATCGCGCCGGGCTCGACCCGCCACGAGCCGTCCGCGCCGTCGGTGAACCCGGCCCCCAGGGACCCCAGGGCCGCGGCCATCAACGTGGTGTCGCGGCTGCGCAACGGCGCGTGCACGGTCGACGGGCCGTCGGCCAGCGCGGCGAGCACCAGCGCGCGGTTGGTGATCGACTTGGAACCGGGCACGGGTACCGTCGCGCGCACGGGGCCGTCGGCGGTGGGAGCGGACCACTGCTGAGTCATGGGTCGATGATTCCGCATGGGGTGGTCGACGGCTCGCACCGGGCTTTCCGACGTGCGACGATGGCTGACCTCGGAGGTGATCGTTGTGTGCGGCAGGTACGCCTCCACCAAGAACCCGGCGCTCCTCGCGGCCGAGTTCGACGCGGTGGACGGGACGGAGGGCGGCGCGCCCGGACCCGACTTCAACGTCGCGCCGACGAAGCACGTGCCCGCGGTCGTCGAGCGCCACCCGCGCGACGAGGAGGGCAACCCGGACCCGGACACCACCGAGCGCAGCGTCCGCACGATGCGCTGGGGCCTCGTGCCGCACTGGGCCAAGGACCTGTCCGGCGCCGCGAAGATGATCAACGCCCGGTCGGAGAGCGTGCTCACCAAGCCCGCCTACCGCGACTCGGCGGCCAAGCGCCGGTGCATCGTCCCGGCCGCCGGCTGGTACGAGTGGCAGCCCGGCGAGGGGCGCAAGCAGCCGTACTTCATCAACCCGGGCGACGGCGGCAGCCTCGCCATGGCGGGCGTCTGGTCGGTGTGGTGGCAGCAGGAGGGCGACGAGCGCAAGCCGGTCGTCACCTTCGCCGTGCTCACCACCGACGCCATCGGCGAGATGGCGACCGTCCACCACCGCATGCCGCTCGTGCTGCCGCGCGACCGCTGGTCGGCGTGGCTGGACCCGGACAACGCCGACCCGTCCGACCTGCTCGCGCCCGACCCCGACCTGGTCGCGGCGCTGGAGCTGCGGCCGGTGTCGACGCGGGTCAACAGCATCAGGAACAACGACCCGTCCCTGATGGACGCGGTCGCGCTGGGGGAGTCCGAGAAACCGGAGCCCACCTTGTTCGAGCTGTCATGACATCCCGCGTCGTCGACACCCCCCACGGCCCCGCGCGGGTCGTGCTGCACTGCGCGCCGGAAGGACGGGCGGCACTGCTGCTCGGCCACGGCGCGGGCGGCGGCATCGACGCCCCCGACCTGGTCGCCGCCGCCCGCGCGGCGGTGGACGCCGGCGTGCACGTCGCGCTGGTCGAGCAGCCCTACCGGGTCGCGGGCCGCCGCGCGCCCGCGCCCGCGACCCACCTGGACGCGGCGTGGCTGGCCGTGGCGGACGACCTGGGCAGCCGCTGGTTCGACGACCTGCCGCTGGTGTTCGGCGGCCGGTCCTCGGGCGCGCGGGTCGCCTGCCGGACGTCGGCGGAGGGGCAGGCGGTCGCCGTGCTGTGCCTGGCGTTCCCCGTGCACCCGCCGGGCAAGCCGGAGAAGACCCGGCTGCCCGAACTGGACGCCGTCGAGGTGTCCGCGCTGGTGGTGCAGGGCGAGAACGACCCGTTCGGCCGGCCCGGTCCCGCGCACCACCGCGAGGTCGTGGTGCTGCCCGGCGACCACAACCTCAAGGCCGACCTGGACGGCGTGCACCGGGCTGTCGGCGAGTGGCTGGCCCGCGTGCTGCGTCCCCTGGAGGTCTAGGCCGAGATCGGGGCCACCACGCCACCGGTGAGCCGCAGCAGGTCGGCCGGCGCCAGCTCGACCTCCAGCCCGCGCCGCCCGGCCGAGCAGTACACGGTGTCGAAGCCCTCCGCCGACGCGTCGAGCACCAGCGGCAGGCGCTTCTTCTGCCCCAGCGGCGAGATGCCGCCCGCCACGTACCCGGTGGCGCGCTCGGCCGCCGCGACCTCGGCCATCTTCGCCTTCTTGCCCCCCAGGGCCGCCGCCAGCGCCTTCAGGTCGAGTTGGCCGGTGACCGGCACCACGCCGACGGCGAGCTTGCCGTCCACGTCCGCGACGAGCGTCTTGAACACGCGCCCGGGTGGGACGCCGAGCGCCTCGGCCGCCTCCAGCCCGTACGACTCGTGCCGCGGGTCGTGCTCGTAGGCGTGCAGCGTGTGGGCCACCTTCTGCTTGTCCAGCAACGCGGTGGCGGGCGTCCCACGTCCGGCCATGATCACGCACCCTAGCCGAGGGAATGCCGGGAGCGGGCCGGGCGTTGGTGCGGGTGTGGCTACCGAGGTGATGGATCAGCAGGCCGCGAGGCAGGTCAAGGCCCGCCCGCCGCGTGGGTCGGCTCACTGCCGACCGGGCGACCGCCGCGTATCCTCGAACGCGTCCCAGACAGCTTTGGCCACCGCGCCCACCGGCCGGTGGGAAGGGAGCGCGGTGCCAGCCACGCGAACGCAGGACACGTCGACTGACGAGACAGCGGAGGAGCGCGCGGCCAGGTTCGAGCGCGACGCCATGCCGATGCTCGACCAGTTGTACTCGGCTGCCCTGCGGATGACCCGCAACCCGGCCGACGCCGAGGACCTGGTCCAGGAGACCTTCCTCAAGGCGTACTCGGCGTTCGCGTCCTTCTCCCGGGGCACGAACCTGAAGGCCTGGCTGTACCGCATCCTCACGAACACCTACATCAACGGCTACCGCAAGAAGCAGCGCCAGCCGCAGCAGCAGCCGACCGACGAGATCACCGACTGGCAGCTCGCCCAGGCGGAGAGCCACACGTCGTCCGGCCTGCGCTCGGCGGAGGTCGACGCGCTCGACCGGTTGCCGGACTCGGACGTCAAGGACGCCTTGCAGAGACTGCCCGAGGAGTTCCGGATCGCGGTCTACCTGGCCGACGTCGAGGGCTTCGCGTACAAGGAGATCGCAGACATCATGGGCACCCCCATCGGCACCGTGATGTCCCGGTTGCACCGGGGCCGCAGGCAGCTTCGCGAGCAGCTCGCGGACGTCGCGCGCGAGCGCGGCTTCCTCCGCGACGGGCAGGCGGAGGTGGCGGGGCGATGAGCTGCGGCGAACACCACGAGACCGACTGCTCCGAGGTCCTGGCCGAGGTCTACCTGTTCCTCGACCACGAGTGCGACGAGAAGCGCAAGACGCTGCTCGCGGCCCACCTGGACGAGTGCCACCCGTGCCTGGAGCAGTACGGCATCGAGGAGCACCTCAAGGCCCTGCTGGCCCGCAAGTGCGGTGGCGAGCTGGCGCCGGAGGAGCTCAAGCAGCGGCTGCGGACGCGCCTCCAGCAGGCCGTCGTGGAGGTCGTCGAGGTCCGCGAGGTCCGCACCACGAGGATCACGACCACCACGGCCGAGTAGCTCGCCCGCGAGGACCTGGAGGAACGCGAAGGCCCCGGAGCCGCGGCTCCGGGGCCTTCGCACGCGCTGAGCGTTGATCAGGCGTTGGGGCGCTTCCCGTGGTTGGCGCCACCCTTCTTGCGGTCGCGGCGCTTGCGGGCACGCTTCGACATGGGGTTCTCCTAGTGCTCGAACTACCTCCCGACAGTGTGTCACGCGCGCGGAAGTGCGCGGCACCGGGTCTGAATCGTGGTTGGATGGTCGCGAGCGAAGGAGGGCCATGGCCGAGGAGATCAGGGCCGAGATCGTCGCCAACGTGGCGCAGATCGCCGTGCGCGAGGGTGACGAGGTCACGCACGAGACCACCGTCGTCGTGCTGGAGAGCATGAAGATGGAGATCCCGGTCCTGCCGGAGGGGTCGGGCAGGATCACCCGCATCGCGGTCGCCACGGGCGACGTGGTGCAGGAGGGCGACCTGATCGCGGTGGTGGAGTAGCTGTCCACTCTCACCGACCTGCTGGCCGAGCACACCAAGCTCTCCGGCGCCGCCGTCGACCACCTCCAGCTGGTGGTGGCCGAGTGGCAACTGCTCTCGGACCTCAGCTTCGCCGACTTCCTCCTGTGGGTGCCGCTGGACGACGACACGTTCCTGTGCGTCGCCCAGGCCAGGCCCACCACGGCGCCGACCGCGCACCCCGAGGACGTCGTGGGCAGCACGGTGGGCGTCGACGAGCACCCCCAGCTGCGCCGCGCCATGGCCGAGGCGCGGATCTGCCGCGAGGAGGACCCGCGCTGGCACCTCGGCGTGCCGGTCCGCCGCGAGGCCATCCCGGTGAAGCGGCACGACGAGGTCATCGCCGTCCTGAGCCGCAACACGAACCTGGCCGTGCCGCGCGTGCCGAGCCCGCTGGAGATCTCCTACCTGGGCAGCGCCGCCGACCTGTGCCAGATGATCTCCGACGGCACGTTCCCCACCACCGAGCCGTCCCCGGACGTGCACACCAGCCCGCGCGTCGGTGACGGCCTGATCCGCCTCGACGCGTCCGGCGCGGTGGTGTTCGCGAGCCCCAACGCGCTGAGCGCCTACCACCGGATGGGACACGCGTCCGACCTGGTGGGAGTGCACCTGGCGCCGTTGACGCGGTCGCTGATCGGCGACCCGTTCGACGCCACCGAGGTCGCCCAGCGCATCCGGGCGGCCCTGGACGGGCAGCCGTCGATGCGCATCGAGGCCGAGTCGCGCAGGGGCGCGGCGGTGCTGTTCCGGGCGCTGCCGCTGCGGCCGAGGGGCAGCGCGGCGGGCGCGCTGGTGCTGTGCCGCGACGTGACCGAGGTCCGCCGCCGCGACCGCGCCCTGATGTCCAAGGACGCGACGATCCGCGAGATCCACCACCGGGTGAAGAACAACCTCCAGACCGTGGCCGCGCTGCTGCGGTTGCAGAGCCGCCGCACCAGCAGCGAGGAGGCCCGCGAGGCGCTCGCCGAGTCGGTGCGCCGCGTCACCTCGATCGCCCTGGTGCACGAGACGCTGTCCATGTCGGTGGACGAGCGGGTGGACCTGGACGACGTGGTGGACAAGGTCATCCCGATGATGTCCGACGTGGCCGCCACCGAGTCGCAGGTCGTGGTGCGCCGCGAGGGACCGTTCGGCATCGTGCAGGCCGAGCTGGCCACGCCGCTGGTGATGGTGCTGACCGAACTCGTGCAGAACGCGTTCGAGCACGCCTACCACCCCGGGCAGCGCGGCGAGGTGGTCGTGCACGCCGAGCGCTCGGCCAAGTGGCTCGACGTGGTGATCTCCGACGACGGCCGCGGCCTGCCCCAGGGGTTCTCGCTGGAGCGCACCGACCGGCTCGGCCTCCAGATCGTCAGGACGCTGGTGGAATCCGAACTCAGGGGCTCGTTGAGCTTGCGCAGGCGGCCCAAGGGCGGTACAGAGGCGGTCCTGCGCGTGCCGCTCAGGGCACGGCGTTAGACTGCTCCCGTGCACACGTGGCCTACCTGCCTCAGCGGGGTCACGTGGTCATGCGGGAGGGTGTGCAACAAGACGAAGGGCCCGACACCTGGCACGGTGTCGGGCCCTTCGTGTTTGCCTATCGGCTCAGGCGTTGCTGCGAGCCCGGGTGCGGGCGTTGCGGCGCTTGAGGGCGCGACGCTCGTCTTCGCTCATCCCGCCCCACACGCCGGCGTCCTGGCCGCTCTCCAGTGCCCACGCGAGGCAGTCGGAGACGACGGGGCAGCGGCGGCAGACGGTCTTCGCCTCGGCGATCTGAAGCAGCGCAGGACCGCTGTTCCCCACGGGGAAGAACAGCTCGGGGTCCTCGTCGCGGCAGATCGCGCGGTGGCGCCAGTCCATTGGAACTACTCCTCAGCTAGGCGCGCGCAAGGGCGCGCCAGTCGTCAGCGGTCGGTTTTGGGGTGCTTGTGAATGCTTTCACGAACGGCCGGGATGTCAAGGGGTTAGCGCTAACCCGGTGAGTGAACTCACCCGAAAGATCGACAGAGTTCACGCAGGGGGTCACTCCGCGACGTCTCAGCAGGTCGTAACGTCGCGGAACGGTCGCGTCCCGGTCACGCGACGGTCACACAACGCGTCACAACCGTCACACGGCCACCGTGAGTGCCTCGCGGACACCCGTGAACTCCACTTCGGTGCAGGACCCGAGCAGGTCGCCGTCGACCTGGAGGTTGACGGGTTCGGCACTCGTCACCCGGACGAACTCGACGTCGTCGCGCCGGAGCAGGTTCGCGCCCCTGGGGTTCCCGTCCGTCGCCAAAAGATGCGCGACGTAGCGCGCGATCGTGGGGAATCCCATCCCGTGCAGCGCGAACAGGCCCAGACCGCCGTCGAACGACGTGCTCGGGTTGAGCCGGATGGCCTTGTCGCCGAGGTAGGTCCACGGGTCGGTGTTGGACACGAACGCCAGCCGGACATCCTCGAAGAGCGGCTCGCCCGGGATCTGCACGGTGAGCGAGGAGGGCTGCCTGCGCTCGGTGAAGTAGGTGGTCAGGGCGGTGCGCACGTACAGGCCCGGTGACGCCTGGCGGCCCTTGGCGCGCTGCTGCTCGACGCCCGCGACCACGTCGGCGTCCCAGCCCACGCCCGCGTTGAAGGTGAACCAGCGGTCGTGGTCCTCGGCGCCGCCCGCGGAGGCGACCTTGCCGAGGCTGACCCTGCGGCTGGTGCCGTGCTCGACGGCCTGGAGGAGGCGGTAGGTGGCCTCCACCGGGTCGCGCGGCAGGCCGAGCGCGCCCGCGAAGACGTTCGCCGAACCGCCCGGGACCACGCCGAGCATGGGGAGCCCCGGTCGAGCCCCGTCGCGCACCAGGCCGTTGACCACCTCGTTCACCGTGCCGTCGCCGCCGTGGGCCACGACCAGGTCGTAGTCCTCGACGACGGCCAGCGCCGCGGCGTCGGCCGCGTGCCCGCGGTAGTCCGTCTCGACGACGTCGAGCTTCACCTCGCTGGCCAGCGCGTGCGCGAGCACGTCCCGGCCGGCAGGCGTCGTGGCCGTCGCCTGCGGGTTGACCACCAGAAGTGCGCGCACTCCAGCAGAGTAAGACAGCGCGTGACCTCAGGCCGATCGCGTGTCACCCAGTAGGAGGGATCAGAGCGCACGAAAGTGGTTCAGATCTCCTTTCGCCGTCGCCGTGCCGTACGTCAGCGACAAGTGCACCCCGGCCCGACCGCCGGCTCGCCGAAGACTTCCCCCGATCTTCGCCGCTGCGGCGGTCGAACGGGACTCGCCAACCGGGTGGCCTACGATGCGTGACGAGTACTCACCGTGAGGAAAGGCGCAGCGTGTCGACCCAGGAGCAGGTCCCGCCGGCCGTCCGCGTCGCGGGCGCGCTGACCGCGTTGCAGGGGTTGACCGGTCTGGCGTTCGCGGTGGTGCTGGTCGTCCACTCGTTCGACGCGCCCCGGCCCGGTCCGGTGCTCGGCGAGGCCGCGTACTTCACCGTCCTGGCGGGCGGCATCCTCGCCGCCGGCGTCGGCCTGGTGCTCGGCAGGCACTGGGGCCGCACGCCCTCGATCGTCGTGCAGCTGCTCCTGCTGGGCATCGCCTGGTACGTGTACGGCCCCTCGGGCCGGCAGCTGTGGGGCGCGCTGCTCGGCGCGTACGTCGTGCTCGTGCTCTTCCTGCTGTTCACCAACCCCGTGCGCCGCTGGGCGCTGGGAGTGGACGAACGCGACGAATAGGGCATTCGGTCGCCCCTGATGGTCTGGCTGATCGCCAACTAACGGAGGGTGGCCAGCGTCACCGGTAAGAGTGACGCTGTGGGTGGTGAATTCACCATCCCTGCGTTCGTTGAGGTGACGAATCCATGCGACTCAATCGCGCCCTGTCCGCGGTGGTCGGAGCCACTACCGCACTGCTGTCCGCGTTCGCGCTGACCACGCTGGCCCCGACGGCCTCCGCGGCGCCGGCCGACGACGTCACGCCGTACATCATCGGCGGCGGCACGGCGACCAACGCGCCGTGGGCGGCCCGCCTGTTCCGCAACGGCCAGCAGAACTGCTCGGCCACCATCATCGCCCCGACCTGGATCCTGACCGCGCAGCACTGCGTGGCGTCCGCGGGCACCTACACCTTCCGGGTCGGCAGCCTCGACCAGACCACCGGCGGCACCCTGGTGACCGCCACCCGGATCATCCAGCACCCGTCGGTCGACCTGGCCCTGGCCCAGATCGACCGCTCGGTCTCCGGCACCTACGCGCCGCTGGGCACCACCACCGCGGTCGCGGTCAACCAGACCGTGCAGATCTACGGCTGGGGCGCCACCTGCACCAACCAGCCGGAGATCAACTGCCAGTCGCGCTACCTCAAGTACGCCGACACCCGCGTCACGTCGGTCAACGGGCGCGACTACCGCGGCGGCATCGCCATCTCGGTGACCCGCGTGAACGGCATCGCCGCCGGCGGCGACTCGGGCGGCCCGATGTTCGCCACCAGCCCGGTCGACGGCCGCCGCTACCAGGTCGGCGTCGCCTCCACCTCCGACCGCTCCACCCGGTCGAACTACACCGCCGTCACCCGCTACCGCGACTGGATCCGCTCCTACGCGGGCGTCTGACGCCCGAACCGCCCGGCCGAGGGGGCAGGACCCCTGCGCCGTCCCCTCGGCCGGGAACCATCCAGCGGGTTCGGCCGAACCACCACCCACCAGTCACAGTCACCCTGCGTGTTCACGTTTGGTGGATGGACACGAACGGAGTAGCCAGATACGGTCTGGCAGGCGTTCACGCCGCTCCGGGTGCCGTGCAGGGTGAGGTGCGCAGTGCAGAACCCCCCGAGGTGGGTGTCGACGTCGGGTGACGTCGACCGGCCGAACGCGGCCCGGCTCTACGACTACTACCTCGGCGGCGCGCACAACTTCGCCGTCGATCGCGAGTACGCCGAGCGGTCGATGCGGCACGTCCCCGCCGCCGCGATGGTCCAGCACAGCCGCGCGTTCCTGCGCCGGGCCGTGCGCGAGTGCGTGTCGCGGGGCATCCGCCAGTTCCTCGACCTCGGCTCCGGCATCCCCACCGCCGGCAACGTCCACGAGGTCGCCCAGCAGGTCGACCCGACGTGCCGCGTGGTGTACGTGGACCACGACCCGACCACCGTGGCGCACAGCCGCGCGATGCTGCGGGGCAACGCGGGCGCCGCCATCGCCGAGGCCGACATCCGCGACGTGGCCGCCGTGCTCGGCACGCCCGAGGTGCGCGGGATGCTCGACCTGGCCGAGCCGGTCGCCGTGCTGATGGTCGCGATCCTGCCGTTCGTGCCGGACGAGGACGACCCGGCCGGGGTGGTCGCCGGCTACCGCGACGCCCTGGCCGACGGCAGCGTGCTGGTGGTGAGCCACCTGACCTGCGACGTGCAGCCCTCCGTCGTGGAGGAGCTGATCGGCGTGGCCGAGGGCACCGTGATGCCGATGGTGGCGCGGTCCAAGGACGCGCTGGAGGCCATGCTGGACGGCTGGGAGCTGCTGGAGCCCGGCCTGGTGCTGGCGACCCGGTGGCGCGGCGAGGACGAGCCGGAGACCGGCGCGGAGGCCGTCGCGTACGGCGCGGTGTGCGTGAAGCGGCCTACGGCCTGAGACGTCCGTCCTCGCGACGTCCGTCCCCGGTGAGCAGCCTGGTCTGCTCCTTGAGCACCTCGACCGTGCGCTCCACCCAGTCGCCGATGACCCGCTGCTGCTCGGGCGTGTAGCGGGCGCCCAGCTCGGCCATCGCCGCGCTCAGGCCCGCGAACACCCGGCCGAACGCGCCGGGCACGGCGCTGATCACCACCCGCCGGCGGTCGTCGGGATCGGGTTCGCGGCGCACCAACCCGGCCCGTTCGAGCCGGTCCGCCACGCCGGTGACCGCGCCGGGGGTCAGGTTGATCTCCTTCGCCAGCTCGCCGGCGCTCATCGGCCCCTTGCTGCCGATCAGCGCGAGCGCGCGCTGGTCCACCGCGGTGACGCCCAGGTGCGCGCCGACCGCCTCGTGGAACGCGACGACCGCCGTGCTCAGCTCGCGCCCGTGGTCCATGCCGTTCACTTTACCCGGGCAGATATTTCAGTAGACTGAACTAAAAGGTTTGCCGACTGAGGGGGTTGGGGTGCGAGAGCTGTCGTTGGCGCTCGACGTGCTGCGCTGGGCGGCCGGGTTCTACCTGCGGCACTGGCGCTGGGTCGTGGGGTTGTCGCTGATCGCGTCCGCGCAGCGGCTCGTGGTCGTCGGCGGGTGGCTGCCGTCCGGGCCGGCCCTGGCGTCCGAGGTGCTGGTGGCGGGGGTGCGGATCGCGCTCGTCGTGCTGGTGTGGCGGGTGGCGCTGCGGGGCGAGCGGCCCGACTGGCCCGGCGCGCGGGCGTTCGTCCGGCGGCACTGGCCGTCGCTGGGCTGGCACGTCGTGCTCATGTCGGCGGCGGCCCTGGTGTTCGACGTGGGCCTGGAGGCCGCGGGCACGCTGCTGCCCGAGGCGTGGCGGCAGACCTACCTGGCCGTGCTGCTGTTCGTGAAGAACCCGACGGTCATCGCGTTCACCGTGCTGTGGTGGGTGGGGGTGGTGCGGCAGGCCGCCGTCAGCCGTCCCGTCCCGGCGGAGCCGAACCCAAGCGGGTCAGGGCCTCGTCCGTGAGCCGGAAGACGGTCCACTCGTCCTGCGGGACCGCGCCGAGCGACCGGTAGAAGCCGATCGCGGGCGCGTTCCAGTCGAGCACCGACCACTCCAGCCGCGCGTAGCCGTGGGCGACGCACTCCTCGGCCAGGGCGCGGAGCAGCGCCCTGCCGAGGCCCGCGCCGCGGTGCGCCGGCCGGACGTAGAGGTCTTCGAGGTAGATGCCGTGCGTGCCGCGCCAGGTGGAGAAGTCGAGGAACCACAGGGCCGTGCCGACGACGGCGCCGTCCACCTCCGCCACGTGCCCGAACAGCGCGGGCGCGTCGCGGAAGAGGGCGTGGTGCAGCTGTTCCTCCGTCAGCCCGCACTCGTGGCGGGCGCGCTCGTACTCGGCCAGCTCCTCGACGAGGCGCACGGCGGCGGGCACGTCCCCCGGGCGGATGCGCCGGATGCGCGGGTCACCCAAGGTCGAACTCCCAGGCGGGCACGTTCAACCGCCGCACCTGCGGGTCGCCGCGCTCGTCGCCGAGGACCGTGGTGCCCCCAGGGTCCAGTCCGAAGTGGACACCCTCACTGGGCGGCAGGCCCAGCCAGGTGGCGACGAGGACGCGGCTGAAGTGCCCGTGCCCGACCAGCACCACGTCACCGCTCACGAGCGCCTTGCGCGCCCGGTCCAGCACCCGGCCGGCCCGCTCGCGCACCTGCTCGGCCGTCTCGCCGCCGGGGGTGGGGTGCGACCACACGGTCCAGCCGGGCACCGTCTCCCGGATCTGCGGCGTGGTCAACCCCTCGTAGTCGCCGTAGTGCCACTCGCCGAGGTCCTCGGTCCGCTCCGCGTCGTGCAGGCCGGCCAGTTCGGCGGTCCGCCACGCCCGCTGCCGGGGGCTGGCCAGCACGAGGGCGGCCGGCCGGTCGGTCCCGCGCAACCGCGCGAGCACCGCCCCGGCGCGCCGGGCCTGCTGCACGCCGGCCTCGGTGAGCGGCACGTCGGTCCGCCCCGTGTGCCGCCCGGTCTCGGACCACTCCGTCTGCCCGTGCCGCAGCAGGTACACGTGTGAAGTCACGGGCCGATCCTAGGACGGCGCCCTCACGACGGCCGGGCGCGGTGGTCGGAGCGGGGTTGCAGGGTGGCGGACAGCACCCACTGGGAGACCTGCACGTGGCGGCCCTCGCCGGCGATCGCGAACGTCACGTAGCCGACCCAGTGGCCGGTGGTGGTCAGGGACCAGAGGTGCAGCTCGCCCGGCACGGTGGCCTGGAGGTCCAGGCCGTCGGGGACGACGCGGCGGGGCCGGCCGACCCGGAAGACCGCGCCCAGGTCGACCCAGACCGGGCGGGCGGGCTTCACCCGGATCTGGCGGGTGCGCGGCGGCGGGATCGGGTTCAGGCCCTCGAACATGTGTTCGATTATGCGGCATCGAGTCGGAATCGCCGGCCCGGCGGGGCGTCCGACCGCGGACGTGGAACGGCGCCGACCGGGTGGAGGGGACCTCCGTCGATCGGCGCCGTGGTGGTGCCGGTGATCAGGCCGCGGCCTTGGTCTCCCAGAAGATCTTGTCGATCTGGGCGATCAGGTCGAGCAGCTCCTGGCCCTTGGCGGGGTCCATGGAGCCCTTGGCGCCGGACGCGCCGGCGGCCTTCGTGGCCCGGTTGAACAGGTCGTGCAGCTCCGGGTACTTCTCGAAGTGCGGCGGCTTGAAGTAGTCGGTCCACAGCACCCACAGGTGGTGCTTCACGAGGTCCGAGCGCTGCTCCTTGATGAGGATGGCGCGGGCGCGGAACTCGGGGTCCTCGTTCGCCTGGTACTTCTCCTGAATCGCCTTGACCGACTCGGCCTCGATCCGGGCCTGGGCCGGGTCGTAAACACCGCACGGGAGGTCGCAGTGCGCGGTGGCCTCCAGGAGCGGGCGGCGGAGTGAACGGATGCGCGACAGAAGTCGCATCTTTCCTCCCTGACAGTGGATGCTCCGACGTGCGGAACCCTACTCCGGGACCGTGGGGCGAGCAGGTGGAGGTGATCGTTGGCACCGTCGGACGGCAACCCGTTGCCGCTGGTTCGGGTGGTCGGGCCGTCCATGTCCCCGACCCTGCGGACCGGTGACGTCGTGCTCGTCCGCCACGGGCGGACACCGGCGCCGGGTGATCTCGTGCTGGTCAGGTGGCACGCCAGGCCCGGTCAGCTGTCGATCAAGCGCGCCGTGCGGGAGGTCGACGGGGGGTGGCACGTCGAGGGCGACAACCCGTTCGGCTCTACGGACTCGCGCACGCTGGGCGCGGCCGAGGTGGTCGGGGTGGTCTGGTACCGCCTGTGGCCGCGCCCGCGCCGGCTGAGGTGAGGGGCCTCAGCCGCGCAGCGTCGCGTACCAGGTGACGCACTCGTCGTAGGACGGCAGCAGGCCCGCCTCGCGGGCCTCGTCCACCGACGGCGCGGCGGCGTCCTTGGGGGACAGCACGGGCTCGACGTCGGCCGGCCACGGCAGGCCGAGCGACAGGGGGTGGACGGCGCGCTCGGCCTTCGGGTTGAAGCCCTCGGAGCACAGGTACGACGTGATCGTGCCGTCCTCCAGCGCCATCAGCGCGTGGCCGAGGCCCTCCGGCACGTAGACCGAGTTGAACCGGTCGGGCGACAGCTCCACGGCGTCCCACTCGCCGAACGTCGGCGAGCCCACCCGCAGGTCCACCACGACGTCGAGCAGCCGGCCGCGCGGGCAGTGCACGTACTTGGACTGACCCGGCGGCACGTCGGCGTAGTGCAGGCCCCGGACGACGCCGCGCCGCGACTCGCTGTGGTTGGTCTGGGCGACCCGCAGCGGGTGCCCGACGGCCTCGACGAACGCCGCCTCCTGGAACGGCGCGACGAAGAGGCCGCGGTCGTCGCCGAACACCGAAGGGGTGAACTCGAACGTGCCGGGAATTTTCAGCTCACGTGCCTGCATGGCGCCACCCTAGAACGTGCCGGCTCTGGACCGATCCTGCCTGCGGAAACTGACCGGTCGGTCCAGAAAACCGGACGTACGTTCTGCGAAAACCCGCTCTGACCTGCGGAAAGACTGTGACCCCCGTCGCAGACAGCGGTCCTGATCACTGCCATGCTTGCCGGACACCACCCCCCGGGGACGCCGCGCTGACCGCGTGGCGGCGCCCGCAGCCAGGCCCCGCAGACCCGCGTGACAACGCCGGTCCGGTGCGCCGCAGGAATCGCGCACCGCAGGAGGGACTCCCGTGACCGCATTGAACGAGAAGCCGACCACCGCCGAGCTGACCGACGACGAGATCTTCGCCGCCCACGAGGGCGGCAAGCTGGGCATCGGCGTCACCGCGTCGCTCGCCGACTCCCGCGCGCTGTCCATCGCCTACTCGCCCGGCGTGGCCCGGGTCAGCCAGGCCATCGCCGGGGACCCGTCGCTGGCCGCCCGCTACACGTGGGCGCACCGCCTGGTCGCCGTGGTCAGCGACGGCACCGCGGTGCTCGGCCTGGGCGACATCGGCGCGAGCGCGTCGCTGCCGGTCATGGAGGGCAAGGCGGCGCTGTTCAAGACCTTCGGCGGCCTCGACTCGATCCCGCTGGTGCTGGACACCACGGACGTCGACGAGATCGTGGAGACCCTGGTCCGGCTGCGCCCGTCGTTCGGCGCGGTCAACCTGGAGGACGTGTCCGCGCCGCGCTGCTTCGAGCTGGAGAAGCGGCTGATCGAGGCGCTGGACGTGCCGGTCATGCACGACGACCAGCACGGCACCGCGGTCGTCACGCTGGCCGCGCTGCGCGGCGCGAACACCGTGCTCGACAAGCGCATCGCCGACCAGCGGATCGTCATCTCCGGGGCGGGCGCGGCGGGTGTGGCCTGCGCGAACATCCTGCTCGCGGCCGGTGCGGGCGAGGTCGTGCTGGTCGACTCGCGGGGCATCGTGCACGAGGGCCGCGACGGGCTCAACCCGGTGAAGGCCGAGCTGGCCGCGCGCACCAACGGCAGCGGCCTGCGCGGCGGCATCGCCGAGGCCCTGCGCGGGGCGGACGTGTTCGTGGGCGTCTCCTCGTCCACGGTCGGGGAGGAGCTGATCGCGTCGATGGCGGACGACGCGGTCGTGTTCGCGCTGTCCAACCCGGACCCGGAGGTCCACCCGGAGGTCGCCGCGCGGCACGCCGCGGTCGTCGCCACGGGGCGCAGCGACTTCCCCAACCAGATCAACAACGTGCTCGCGTTCCCCGGCATCTTCCGCGGCGCGCTGGACGCCGGCGCCACCAGGATCACGGAGGGCATGAAGCTCGCCGCCGCGGGCGCCATCGCGGCCGTGGCCTCGGAGGACCTGGCCGCGGACCGCATCGTGCCGAGCGCCCTCGACCCGCGCGTCGGACCCGAAGTCGCCGCTGCCGTGGCCTTGGCAGCGCGTCAGGACGGAGTAGCCTGACCGGAGGCGGAGTCGGGAGAGCTCCGGCCGCGAAGTCCACACCCCTCAACGCGGCAGCGAAACCACCAACGTGATGTTTCGTTAGCACGTCGGGGGTGGGCGATGACGCTCCGAAGCGCTACGGTCCCTCTCCACGGGTGAATATCCACCCATGGAGAGGGACGCCCCAGCAGGGGCCGCTGTCGGGTGCGGTCGGGCCGGTCATCCCTGCCGTGTACACGGGAAGGTGGGACCGTGCCCAAGCGGGTTGAACGGGCTCCTGTGGCGCTCGACCCTGCGCGTCCGACGAACGGCGAGGTGTCGCTCGACGGCCTCGCGCTGCCCGAGGCGCCCACGCTGCTCTGCGACCCCAAGGGGGTCGTCATGCGCGCCGGCGCCGCCGCGGTCGAACTGGCCCGCGTCCGCTCCGCGGACGACCTGGTCGGCCGCCCGCTCGGCGAACTCCTCGTCGGCGGCCCCGACGACCTGCGCCTGCGCCGCGCCGACGGCGTGCTGGTGCCGGTCCGCGTGGTCCGCACCGGGGTGCCCGGCACGGGCCTCCAGGCGGTGCTCCTGGTCGACGTCTCCGACCTGGCCAGGGCCGCCGAGGACCTGCGCGACGAGCAGCGCAGGCTGCGCACCGTGCAGCGGGTCGCCCAGATCGGCTCGTGGGAGTACGACCCGGGCACCGGCGTCACGGTCTGGTCCGACAACCACTTCGAGATGATGGGCCTCGACCCCGCCGAGGTGGTGCCCGGCGCGCAGGCCGTGCTGGACGTCGTCCACCCCGACGACTACGACATGGTCGCCAGCTACTGGTCCAACCGGGAGCTCGACGGCAACCCCATCGACATCGTCTACCGGATCTACCGGCCCGACGGCGACCTGCGCTGGATCAGGGGAGTCGCCGAGGCGAAGCTGCGCTCCGACGGGCGCACCCAGTTCATCACCGGCTACATCCGCGACATCACCGACCAGTGGCGCTCCGACCGCGCCCTGGAGACCGAGCGCGCCCGGCTGCTGGAGGCGCAGCGCATCGCGCGCATGGGCAGCTGGAGCTACGAGGCGTCGCCCGTCGCGGCGCAGCCCGGCCGGGTCCACCGCAGCGAGGTGCTGCTGGAGATGTACGCCGAGCTGGGCGTCGTCCCCGGCGACGACCTGCTGTGCGGCGTCCACCCGGACGACCGGGGCCGGCTGGAGGACCTGCGCCGCGCCCTGCTGCGCCCCCGGCGCGGCGACCCGGACGCGGGCCGCACGCTGGAGGCGGAGGTGCGCAGCGAACTGGGTGACCGCGTCTACGTGTGCCGCGCCCGCGCCGAGTTCGAGGGCGGTCGGGTCCGCCGGCTGCACGGCACCATCCAGGACGTCACGGACGCCCGCGCGCTGGAGCGGCAGCTGCGCGAGGACCGGCGGCGGCTGGCCGACGCGCAGCTCGGCGTGTGGGAGTGGAACCTCCAGACCGGCGACGTGCTGTGGTCGGACATGATGACCCTGCTGTTCGGCGTGCCGCGCGGGGAGCACACCCGCTACCAGACCTACCTGGACCTGGTGCACCCCGACGACCGCGCGTGGGTGGACGACCTGTGGCAGCAGCTGGCCACCGAGGAGCGGTCGATCCAGCTGGAGCACCGCATCGTGCGCCGGGACGGCGCGGTGCGCGTGTTCCGCTGCTACGGCGTCGTGGTGAAGGGTCCGGACGGGCTCCCGCTGGCCGTCGGCACCGCCCAGGACATCACCGAGCAGCGCGCCACCGAGACCCGCATGAAGAGGTCGAGCCAGCGGTTCGCCGACCTGGTCTCCCTCACGCCCGTCGGCATCGGCCTGTTCGACGAGGGCGAGCGGCTGGTCGACGCCAACGACGCGCTGTGCGACCTGCTCGGCATGGACCTGGAGCAGCTGCGCGGCATGACCGCGGGCGACCTGACCCACCCCGACGACCCGGGCAACCCGCTGCCGTCCATCGACGAGATGTCCGCCGCGGGCGCCGAGCGCACGCACAAGGTCCCGCAGCGCATCCTGGTGCGCCGCGACGGCGTGCAGGTGTACTGCGAGCTGCACGTCGCGCTGTCCGTGCAGGACGACGGCCGCCGGTTCTGGCTGATCGTGTTCCAGGACATCACCGAGCGCCGCCGCACCGCCGAGGCGCTGCGCCACCAGGCCACGCACGACGAGCTGACCGGACTGCCGAACCGGGCCCTGGTCAAGGAGACGCTGGGCACGCTGCTGGAGTCGCCGGAGCGGTCGAAGGTGGCGGTGCTGTTCTGCGACATCGACAACTTCAAGCGGGTCAACGACTCGCTGGGCCACGACGCGGGCGACGAGCTGCTGGTGGCGCTGGCGCGGCGGCTGGAGGGCGGCCTGCCGGACGGCTGCACGGCGGCCCGGTTGTCGGGTGACGAGTACGTGATCATCTGCGAGAACATCGACCGCGTCGGCGGCGTGGACAAGCTGGCCACGACGGTGGCGAGCCTGCTGCGCACGGTGGTGCCGGTGCACGGGCAGCTGGTGCGGGTGTCGGCGTCGATCGGCGCGGCGGTGCCCAACGGGTCCCGCGCCACGGGCAACGACCTGCTGCGGTTCGCGGACGCGGCGATGTTCGAGGCGAAGCGGTCGGGCGCGGGGCGGGTGTCGCTGGCGTCGGCGGCGCTGATCGCGTCGGCGGACCGGCAGGTGCACCTGGAGGGGCAGCTGCGCGAGGCGCTGCAGAACGACGGGCTGGCGCTGCACTTCCAGCCGGTGGTGGGCGTGGACGGGTCGGTGCAGACGGCGGAGGCGCTGGTGCGCTGGCCGCACCCGGACCGCGGGCTGCTGCCGCCGGACATCTTCCTGCCGGTGGCCGAGCAGGGCGACCTGCTGCGCGAGCTGGACCGGTGGGTGCTGCGCACGGCGCTGAAGGAGGCGTCGACGTGGCCGTCGCCGGGCGACCAGCCGGTGTCGGTGGCGGTGAACCTGGCCGGTCTGGTGCCGGGTGACCCGGAGTTCGTCGACATCGTGGCCGACACGATCGCCGAGGCGGGCATCGAGTGGGACCGGGTGGTGCTGGAGCTGGTCGAGACGGCGCTGGTGGACCTGCCCTCGCGGGTGCGGCAGTCGATGGACGAGCTGGTGGAGCGGGGCATCCGGTTCGCGGTGGACGACTTCGGCACGGGCTACTCGTCGTTGGCGCGGCTGAAGGACCTGCCGGCGCAGATCATCAAGGTGGACCGGCGGTTCGTGTCGGGCGTGGGCAACGACTCGTCGGACTTCGCGGTGGCGCGGGCGGTCGTGGACATGGCGCGGGCGATGGGCCGCAAGTGCGTGGCGGAGGGCGTGGAGACCGCGACCCAGTTCCACGTGCTGCGCGGCGTCGGCGTCGACGCGTTCCAGGGCTGGCTGTTCTCCCGGCCGGTGCCGCCGAAGGAGTTCCGGGCGGTCCTCGCCCTCGGACCCCTGCACATACCCCGCGCGGGCTGATCCGCGATACTCCACGATCGGGTGGCGGCCGGCAGTGGGGGGACCTGGGTGGACCCGGAACGGATGATCGCGGACCTGGAGGCGAAGGCGCGCGACCTCGCCCGGCGCTCGCGCGAGGTGCGCGACGGCATCGGTGCCGCGACGGCCACCGCGTGCTCGCCCGACGGCGTGGTGACCGTGACCGTCGCCCCCAACGGGGCGCTGCGCGACATCGCGTTCGCCCGGTCCGCCGGGCTGTCCGACGAACGGCTGGGCGAGCTGGTCCTGGCCACCGTCCGCCAGGCGCAGGCCGAGGTGGCGCGGCGGGTGGCCGACGTCGTCGAACCCGAGTTCGGCGGCACCGAGGCCATGGACTTCCTGACCGGGTTCCTCCCCGCCGGAGAGCGGGTGGCGCGCGTGCCGCTGCCCCCGCCGGCCGTGCGGGCGGAGGACGTGCCGGACGCCGCGCCCGACCTGCCGCTGCCGCGCAGCCTGCGCGGAACCGACGACGACGGGGGGACGGCCCCGCGGTGAGCGACCTCGACCTGGCCGCGGGCCGGGCCGGCGCCGACCTGGCCGGCGCCGACCTGCCCGGCGACGCGTTCGGCGTGCTGCTGCGGCCCTTCGCGGAGGACGCCGCGCGCGTCCTCGACGACGTCCGCCGCGCCCTGGCCGGCAGCGGCCTCGACGCGCCCGGCTGCGGCGGCACGACCGCGCCGGGCCGGGGGCTGGCCGCCGCCTGGCTGGACACCCTCGGCGTCGCGCTCGACCCGTTCGAGGCGCTCGGCGCGGCCGGCGTCGGCTGGCTCGTCGAGCACGTCCGCTTCCTGCGCGCCCCGCTGGACTGGCTGGAGGGCGACGGCGAGCGGATCAAGGAGGTCGTCGCGCGCTGGCGGCAGGCGTCGCTCGACCTGGACCGCCTGGCCCGCGACCGCCGCGACGAGGTCCGCGTCGAGGTGACCGGCTGGGCGCCGCGCGCGGCGGAGGCGTTCCGGCGGGCGCGGCTGGCGTCGGCGGACGAGGCCGAGGCGGCGTCCCGGACCTGCGCCGCGGTCGCCGACCACGTCTCCACCGCGGGCACCGTCACCGCCGCCGTGCGCGGCATGGTGCGCGACCTCGTCGTCACGTTCGCCCGGGAGGCGGTCCGCAACGCCGCCGTGGCGCTGGCGTCGGCGGAGGCGAGCGGCGGCGCGTCGGTGGCCGCGTTCACCGCGTGGGCGGTCGGCCGGGCGGCGCACGTGCTGGAGCGGATCACCGCGCACGTGCTGAACCTGCTGCGCGCGGTCGCCCGCATCCTGGGCCGGCTGGAGGAGCTGGCCGCGACCCCCGGGACCGCTAGCCGGCCGACTCGCTGATCAGCGGCAGCAGCGCGGCGATCCGGTGGCGCGGCAGGTCGACCAGCCGCAGCTCCAGGTCGTCGGAGTCGCCCACGGCCTCGTCGATGCGCTGCCTCGCCTCGCGCTTGGTCACCGCGCCGCGCGACGCCGTGACGAGCGCCTCGCGCCACACGTTGCCGAGCTTGCCGTGCGCCCGCACCAGCACCTCGCGCACGGCCAGGCCACCGGTGTCGAGGGTGCCCGCGAGCACCTGGTCCGCCACCACGACGCAGTGCTTGCCGTCCGGTGTGGACCGCAGGAACCGCAGCGCGAACCTGGTGCCCACCAACGAGGCCAGGCCCTTCTGCCCCTTCTCGGACGC
This sequence comes from Saccharothrix longispora, assembly GCF_031455225.1. Taxonomy (GTDB): domain Bacteria; phylum Actinomycetota; class Actinomycetes; order Mycobacteriales; family Pseudonocardiaceae; genus Actinosynnema; species Actinosynnema longispora. Next base: position 5,823,775 of record NZ_JAVDSG010000001.1, on the reverse strand, counting down.
CACGTCGGGGTGGTTGTTCGGCACCAGCGCGGCCATCCGGCCGGGCGAGCAGGCGAGCAGCGTGCGCAGCAGCCACGGGCCCGGGTCGCCGGACAGGTCCACCGCGAGCGACGCCGCACCCTTGCCGACCGGCTCCGCCCAGCCGGGCTGCCGGGGCTTCGGCGGCGGCGAGGACTCCGGGCGCGGGGCCAGGTCGACCAGGGCCTCCAACGCCTTCGAGCCCGGCCCGGACGCCTCCACGGACTGCGGGCCGTGCGTGTAGATCGAGGTGCGCGCGGGCGCCACCGGGCGGCGCGACGTGGGCCGGCACACGTACAGGTCGGCGGCGCTGCCGATGGCCTGCGCGCCGTCGAACCGGTGGAACGCGGGCAGGATCGCCTCGAACACCAGCCCCAGGCGTTGCAGCTCCTGCTGCACCTTCAGGCCCAGGGCGGGCGTGCGGTCGCTGAACCCGTGCGCCAGCAGCACCCGGCCGCGACCGGGGTCGGCCAGCGCCTCGACGGCCCGCCCGGCGAACAGCGCCATGCCCTCCGGCGTGTACGGCGGATCGCTGAACACGAGGTCCGCCGTCTCCAGCACGGCGGGCGGCAGCCCGAACCGGAAGTCCGCGTGCACCGTGCGGATCGCGAACCCGCGTTCGGCGGCGCGCCCGTCCACGTACTCCAGCAGCCGGTCGTCCACGTCGACCACGACGACGGACACGTCCGGGTTCACCGAGCACACGGCGAGCGAGGTGAGGTCGTGGTCGCCCAGGCACAGCAGCGTCCGGCCGGCCAGGTCGTAGGTGTTGTCCAGCCACAGCGCGCGCTTCAGCGCGGTCTCCGCCGTGGCCTGCACGTGGTCCAGCGCGGCCAGCGGCGGCGGCACGTCGGCGATGTCGGCGAGGATCGCGCGCAGCTGCGCGGTGTGCCGGGACAGCAGCGCGCCGAACGGGTCCACGAGGTCGTCACCGCCCACGCCGAACCCGGCGTAGTCGGCGGCGTGCGCCGGCGCGAGCCGGTAGCGGTCGCCGCTGGTGTCCAGGTCGTCGCCGATCGCCGTCAGCAGTTCCTGCACGGTGCGCCGGGGCACCGCCGGGAGCCGCACCAGCTCGGCCAGCGTGTGCCAGTCGTCGGCGAGCAGGTCGACGACGCGGCGGAGCCCTCGGGCGTGCGCGCCGCGCTCGGCCAGGAGCGCGCGGACTGGTTCGGTTGCCACAACCGGTGCACCCTACCGACCGGAATGCGGAACGTCGTGCCACGGTCGGACCAACGGGCTAGGGTCGATCGACGTTCGACGGCTCCCCCAAGCGGCGAGAGGACCACGGGTGATCGAGTTCCGCGGCGTGACCAAGCGGTTCGACGGCGGGACCACCGCGGTGGACGACCTCGACCTCGTGGTCGAGGCAGGCACGATCACGGTGTTCGTGGGGCCCTCGGGGTGCGGGAAGACGACGTCGCTGCGCATGGTGAACCGGATGATCGACCCCACGTCGGGCACGATCCTGGTGGACGGCAGGGACGTCTCGGGCGTCGACCCGCCCACCCTGCGCCGCGGCATCGGGTACGTCATCCAGCAGGCGGGCCTGTTCCCGCACCGCACCGTGCTGGACAACGTGGCCACGGTGCCCCTGCTCACCGGCTGGACGCGCCGCGGGGCCCGGACGCGCGCCGCCGAGCTGCTGGAGCTGGTCGGCCTGCCCACCGAACTGGGCCGCCGCTACCCCGCGCAGCTCTCCGGCGGCCAGCAGCAGCGCGTCGGCGTGGCGCGGGCGCTCGCCGCCGACCCGCCCGTGCTGCTGATGGACGAGCCGTTCAGCGCCGTGGACCCGGTCGTGCGCGAGGGGTTGCAGGACGAGCTGCTGCGGCTCCAGGCCGAACTGGACAAGACCATCGTGTTCGTCACGCACGACATCGACGAGGCGGTGCGCATCGGCGAGAAGGTTGCGGTTCTCCGAACCGGCGGCGTCCTCGCCCAGTACGCGCCGCCCGCCGAGCTGCTGGCCCGCCCGGCGGACGACTTCGTGGCCGGTTTCGTCGGCAAGGACCGCGGCTACCGCGGCCTGTCCTTCGTGGACCCCTCCGGGGTGGAGGTGGCGGACGTGCCCACGGTGTCCGGGGAGGCGCCGGCCGGACCGGGCGCCGACTGGCGGCTCGTCGTGGACGCCGACCGGAAGCCGCAGGGCTGGGTCGCGCCCGACGGCGCCACCGTCCCCGGCGGCTCGCTCTACGAGGTGGGCGCGCCCATCCGCGGCGCGCTGGACTCCGCGCTGTCCTCGCCGTCGCGCCTCGGCGTGGCCGTGGACGCCGACGGCAGGCTGGCCGGCGTCGTCACCGCGCGCCAGGTCCTCGACGTGATCGAGGGCCGCCGTGGGTGAGATCGCGACCTACCTGAGCGACGCCGGCACCCGCGCCGCGCTGCTCGACATGCTGCTCGACCACGTCTACCTGTCGCTGGTGCCGCTGGCCGCGTCCGTGCTGCTGGCGATCGTCCTCGGCCTGCTGTGCCACCGGTTCCGCCGCCTCAACGCGGTCCTGGTCGGACTGTCGAACGTGGTCTACACGATCCCGTCGCTGGCGCTGTTCGCGATCATCCCGGCGGTCATCGGCACGCAGGTGCTCGACCCGCTCAACGTGATCCTCGCGCTCACCGTCTACACCACCGCGCTGCTCGTGCGCCCGGTCGCCGAGGCGCTCGACGCGGTGCCCGCGCACGTCACGGCCGCCGCCACCGCGATGGGCTTCCGGCCGCTGCGCCGCTTCCTCACCGTCGAGCTGCCGCTGTCCGTGCCGGTGCTCGCGGCCGGGGTGCGGGTCGGCTCGGTGAGCAACATCAGCCTGGTCAGCGTGGGCGCGCTCATCGGCACCGGCGGCCTCGGCACGCTGTTCACCGACGGGTTCCGGCAGCGCTACCTCGCGCCGATCGCCATCGGCATCGTGCTGACGCTGGTGCTGGCGCTCGTGGTCGACCTGCTGCTGGTGCTGCTGCGCGACCGGCTGACGCCGTGGGTGAAGGCGGGCACGCCGTGATCTTCGCCGACGCGCTCGCCTGGCTGCTGGACGCGGCCAACTGGACCGGGCCCAAGTCGATCCCGGTGCGGGTGGGCGTCCACCTGCTGTACTGCCTCGGCGCCGTCCTCGGCGCGGCGGCGATCGCCGTGCCGCTCGGGCTGTTCGTCGGCCACACCGGCCGCGGCGGCGTCGTCCTCGTCGGTGGCAGCAACGCCCTGCGCGCCCTGCCCACGCTCGGCCTGGTCACGTTCCTGTACCTGGTCGCGGGCGGCGGCACGTCCGGTGTGCTCATCGGCCTGGTGGTGCTGGCGATCCCGCCGATCCTCGCGGGCACCTACGCGGGCATCCAGGACGTCGACCGCGGGGTCGTGGACGCCGCGCGCGGCATGGGCATGACCGGCGCGCAACGGCTGTGGCGGGTCGAGGTGCCGAACGCGCTGCCGCTGCTCCTCGGCGGCCTGCGCAACGCCACGCTCCAGGTCGTCGCGACCGCCTCGGTCGCGGCGTACGTGGGCATCGAGACGCTGGGGCGTCCGCTGCTCGACGGCCTGCGGGTGCTGGACTACGGGCAGTTCGTGGGCGGCGCGATCCTCATCGCGCTGCTCGCGGTCCTGCTCGACGTCCTGCTCGCGGTCCTCGGGCGGCTGGTCGTGCCCACGGGTTTGCGGGTGTCCGCGCGCACCGCGCGGGGACCGTCGAGACGCCGACGCCGGGTCGAACCGGTGCTCGTCGATTCAGGAGGAAGCACGGCATGAAGCGCACGTTGGCCGTCATCGTCGCGTCGGCCGCCCTGGTGCTCTCCGGCTGCGGGTCCGCGGAGGACCTCGGCGGGAGCAACCAACCGGCCGCGTCGGGCGAGGTCGTGGTCGGCTCCGCCGACTTCACCGAGAACAAGATCCTCGCCGAGATCTACGCGGGGGCGCTGAAGGCGACCGGCGCGACGGTGACGGTGAAGTCCGGCATCGGCGCCCGCGAGCTGCTGGTCAAGGCGTTGCAGGACAAGTCGCTCGGCGTGGTGCCCGAGTACACCGGCAACCTGCTCAACTACTTCGACAAGACCAACACCACCACCGAGTCCGAGGAGGTCTACGCGGCGCTCAAGTCCAAGACCCCGTCCGGGCTGGAGGTGCTCGCGAAGTCCGAGGCCGAGGACAAGGACGTCCTGGTGGTCACCAAGGAGACCGCCGACGCCGGCGTGAAGTCCATCGCCGACCTGGGGACCGGCAAGTACGCGCTCGGCGCGCCCGGCGAGTGGGCGCAGCGCTGGGAGGCCAAGGTCAAGGAGCTGTACGGCGTCACGTTCAGCGAGATCAAGACGACCGACGCGGGCGGCCCGGTGACCGTGGACTCGCTGAAGAACGGCACGGTGCAGGTCATCAACCTCTACACGACGTCGGCCGACATCGCGGCCAACGGCTTCGTGCAGCTGGAGGACCCGAAGGTCATGTACCCGGCGCAGAACGTCGTGCCGCTGCTGCGGTCGGACGCGGTGGACGCCAAGGGCAAGGAGGCGCTGGACAAGGTGTCGGCGGCGCTGACCACCGAGAAGCTGGCCGACCTCGTGAAGCGGGTGGACGTCGACAAGGAGACCGCCGTCAACGTGGCGGCGGACTTCCTCAAGACCGTCTCGCTCTAGCCAGGCCCCGGAGCCTCAGCGCAGGCGCGCGGTCAGCTCGTCGGCCGCGCGCCGCGCCTCCGCGGCCAGCTCCGGCCACGTCCCGCCGCACTCGCCGCCCGGCGCGTCGCACACGTGCCGGAACGTCACGGTGACCGCCGCGATCGGCCGCCCGCCGTGGTCGAACGCCGGTGCCGCGACGGACGCGAACCCGGCCGTCACGTACCCGTCCTCCACGGCCCAGCCGCGCCGGCGCTCGGCGGTCAGCAGGCGGCGCAGGGCGGGCAGGTCGGCGGGACCCCGGCCGGTCCGGTCGACGAACGACGACACCCCCGGGAACAGGGCCCGCACCTGCGCCGCCGGCAGGTGCGCCAGCAGGGCACGCCCGGACGCGGTCAGGTGCGCGGGCAGCCGCACGCCGACGTCCGACACGATCGTCGTCGGCTGCCGCGGCTGCTCGCGCACCACGTAGAGCGATTCCGCGCCGTGCAGCACGCCGAGGTGCGCGGTCCGCCCGAGCTGGTCCACGAGCCGCCGCAGCAGGGGCCGCGCGAGTCGTTCCAGCGGGTCGTGCCGCAGGTAGGCGGACCCGAGTTCGAACGCGGCCACGCCCAGCCCGTAGCGCCGCTCCTCGGGGAAGTGGGTCGCGAACCCGGCGGCGGCCAGCTCCGCCAGCAGGTGGTAGGTCGTCGAGCGGGGCAGCCCCAGCTCGCGCGCCACCGCGGCGGCCGACATCGGCCCCGGTCTGCCGGCCAGCAGCCGCAGCACCGCGAGCCCGCGCCGCAGTGCCGGCACGTCGCTGCTGGCTCCCACGGGCCCATTCTCAACAAATCGGCGGCGGGCCGCATTGGAGGGGGTATGACGATCGGCTTCGAGGAGTTCGCCACCGCGCAGGTGACCCCGCTGCTGCGCTACGCGACCGTGCTGACCGGCGACCCGCACCTGGCCCAGGACGTGGTCCAGGAGGTCCTCCTCCGCGCCCAGCAGCGGTGGGCGCGCATCGCGGCGGTGGACGCGCCGGTCGCCTACCTCAGGAAGATGGTCACCAACGAGTACCTGAGCTGGCGGCGGCGGTTGCGGCCGCACGTGCCGCTGGGCGACGTGGACCCGCCCGACCCCGACGTCTCGCACCGCTACGACGAGCGGGAGGCGATGCTCCAGCACGTCGACAAGCTGCCCCGCAGGCAGAAGGCGGCCGTCGTGCTGCGGTACTACGAGGGGTACGACGACACCGAGATCGCCGCGGTCCTGGGCTGCTCCCAGGTCACCGTCCGCAGTCACGTCTCCCGCGCGCTGGCCACGCTGCGCGCGGCGCACCGGGTGAAGGAGGCGCTGTGAACGACGCCTGGAAGACCGGTACCGAGGAGCTGCTCCGGGACGCCCTGGAGCTGCGCGCCGAGCGCACCCCGCCGCCCGGCCCCGTGCTGGCCGCCCTGCACCGGCCGCGCAGGCCCCGCAAGCCGCTGTTCCTGGTCCTCGCGACCGCCGCCACGGCCGCCGCGGCCACCGTCGCGATCACGACGGTCACCACCCGCCCGGTCGCCGAGACCGCGCCACCCGCGATCTCCGCCACGTCGACGTCCGCCCCCGCCCCGGCGGTGCGGACCGTGTCGCTGGAGTACTCGCCCGCCTGGATGCCGCCGGGGTTCGCCGAGCGGCTGCGGAGCTACGCGGCGTACGGCGTCGAGCGCGGCTACGAGGGGCCCGGCGGGAGCGCGCAGGGGATCACGTTCGGCGTGCGGTTCCAGGACGTGGAGCTGCTCACCGACCGGATGGCGGAGGCGGCCCCGGCGGACCGGACGACCGTCCGCGGCGCACCGGCCTTCTACTTCGGGGACCTGCTGTACTGGCAGCCCGAGCCGACCCGCTTCCTGTCCCTGTCGCCGCAGGGCGTCGCCGACCCGCGCGCGGTGGTGAAGCTGATCGCGGAGTCGACCGTGCGCGACGACAGGCCGGTGCCGGTGCCGGTGTCGTTGAAGGGCTCGACGGAGTTCTCCCTCCACGGCACGGGCCCGGACCGGTGGACCGCGCAGACCGGCGGCGAGCACCGGGGCCGCTCCTACGCGGTCCACCTCGGCAGCGACGACGGCCAGGTCGGCGAGCCCCGGCGGACCACCGCGCTCGGGCGCCCCGCCTCCTTCTACCCGGAGCGCGGCGTGCTGGTCGTGGAGCTGCGCCCGGCGCAGTACCTGGTCGTGCAGCGCGCCCGGGGCGCCCCGGACGACCTGGGGGCCGAGGAGGAGCTGGTCGAGGTGGCCGGGCAGGTCACGACCGACCCGGACCCCCGGGTGGACTGGTTCGCCCGCTGGTAGACCGTCTGGCATACCAGACACGATCGGGGGTTCCCGGGTCGTGCGGACCCGGCTGCCGGGGTGGGATGTGCTCATGCAGCAACCCGTGCAGCTGGGTCCCAAGCCCCTGACCCGCGACGACGTCCACGCCGTCGCCCGCGGTGGCGCGCGCGTGGAGATCGCGGAGTCGGCCCGCGAGGCGGTCGCCGCCGCCCGCGCGCACATCGAGCGCCTGGCCACGGCGGAGCAGCCGACCTACGGCGTGTCCACCGGGTTCGGCGCGCTGGCCGTCCGGCACATCCCGCCGGACCGCCGGGCCGCCCTCCAGCAGTCCCTGGTCCGGTCGCACGCGGCGGGCTCGGGACCCGAGGTGGAGCGCGAGGTCGTCCGCGCGCTCGTCCTCCTGCGCCTGAAGACCCTCACCACCGGGCACACCGGCGTCCGCCCGCAGACCGCCGAGGCGATGGCCGCGATGCTCAACGCGGGCATCACGCCCGTGGTGCACGAGTACGGCTCGCTGGGCTGCTCCGGCGACCTGGCGCCGCTGTCCGCCGCCGCGCTCGCGCTGACCGGCGAGGGGTACGTGCGCGATGCCGACGACGTGCTGCTGCCCGCCGCCGACGCCCTCGCGAAGGCCGGGATCGAGCCGGTGCGGCTCGCCGAGAAGGAGGGCCTGGCGCTGATCAACGGCACCGACGGCATGCTCGGCATGCTGGTGCTCGCGATCCACGACCTGCACCACCTGCTCGACGTCGCCGACCTGACCGCGGCGATGAGCGTGGAGGCCCTGCTGGGCACCGACCGCGTGTTCGCGGAGGAGCTGCACGCGCTGCGCCCGCACCCCGGCCAGGGGCGTTCGGCCCGCCGGATGGCCGAGTTCCTGCGCGGCTCGGAGATCGTGGAGAGCCACCGCGGCCCGGACTGCACGCGCGTCCAGGACGCCTACTCGCTGCGCTGCTCGCCGCAGGTGCACGGCGCGGCCCGCGACACGGTCGCCTACGCCGAGGTCGTCGCCGACCGCGAGCTGGCCTCGGCGATCGACAACCCGGTGGTGCTGGCCGACGGCCGGGTCGAGTCCAACGGCAACTTCCACGGCGCGCCGCTCGCGTACGTGCTGGACTTCCTGGCCATCCCGACGGCGGACGTGGCGAGCATCTCCGAGCGCCGCACCGACCGGATGCTCGACGTGAACCGCTCGCACGGGCTGCCGCCGTTCCTGGCGCACGACCCGGGCGTCGACTCCGGCCACATGATCGCCCAGTACACCCAGGCCGCGATCGTGAGCGAGCTGAAGCGGCTGGCGGTGCCCGCGTCGGTGGACTCGATCCCGAGCAGCGCCATGCAGGAGGATCACGTCTCGATGGGCTGGTCCTCCGCCCGCAAGCTCCGCCAGTCCGTGGCCGGCCTGCGCCGGGTCCTCGCGATCGAGCTGATCACCGCGGCCCGCGCGCTGGACCTCCGCCACCCGCTCACGCCCGCACCCGCCACCGCGGCGGCCGTCGCGACGCTCCGCGAGCACGTCCCGGGCCCCGGCCCGGACCGCCACCTCGCCCCGGAGATCGCCGCCGCCGAGGAACTCATCCGGAATGGAGCGATCTGATGGTCCGCGCCGCACGAGGAACCGAGCTGACCGCGCGCAGCTGGCCCACCGAGGCCGCGCTGCGGATGTTCCACAACAACCTGGACCCGGACGTCGCCGAGCACCCCGAGGACCTGGTGGTCTACGGCGGCACCGGCAAGGCCGCCCGCGACTGGCCGAGCTTCCACGCCATCTCGCGCGAGCTGGCGAACCTGGCCGACGACGAGACGCTGCTCGTGCAGTCCGGCCGCCCGGTGGGCGTGATGCGCACGCACGAGTGGGCGCCGCGCGTGCTGATCGCCAACTCCAACCTCGTGCCGGACTGGGCCAACTGGCCCGAGTTCCGCAGGCTGGAGGCCGAGGGCCTGACCATGTACGGCCAGATGACGGCCGGGTCGTGGATCTACATCGGCACCCAGGGCATCCTCCAGGGCACCTACGAGACGTTCGCCGCGGTGGCCGACAAGCGGTTCGGCGGGACGCTGAAGGGCACCTTGACGGTGACCGCCGGCCTGGGCGGCATGGGCGGCGCGCAGCCGCTCGCGGTGACCATGAACGAGGGTGTCGCGCTGTGCGTCGAGGCGGACCCGGCCCGCGCCCGCCGCCGGGTCGAGACCCGCTACCTGGACGAGGTCGCCGACGACCTGGACGACGCGGTCGCGCGGGTGCTGGCGGCCAGGGCCGAGGGGCGCGCGCTGTCCGTGGGCGTCATCGGCAACGCCGCCGAGGTGCTGCCGGAGCTGCTGCGCCGGGACGTGCCGGTGGACGTCGTGACCGACCAGACGTCCGCGCACGACCCGCTGGCGTACCTGCCGGTCGGCGTGTCGGTGGACGACTGGGCCGACTACGCCGCGAAGAAGCCCGAGGAGTTCACCGACCGGGCGCGCGCCTCGATGGCGCGGCACGTGGAGGCCATGGTCGGGTTCCTCGACCGCGGCGCCGAGGTGTTCGACTACGGCAACTCGATCCGCGGTGAGGCGAAGCTGGGCGGCTACGAGCGGGCGTTCGACTTCCCCGGCTTCGTGCCCGCCTACATCCGCCCGCTGTTCTGCGAGGGCAAGGGCCCGTTCCGGTGGGCCGCGCTGTCCGGCGACCCGGCCGACATCGCCGCGACCGACCGGGCGATCCTGGAGCTGTTCCCCGAGGACGAGAAGCTCGCGCGGTGGATCAGGATGGCCGGTGAGCGGGTCGAGTTCCAGGGGCTGCCCGCCCGCATCTGCTGGCTCGGGTACGGCGAGCGCCACCGGGCCGGGCTCAAGTTCAACGAGATGGTCGCGTCGGGGGAGCTGTCCGCGCCGATCGTCATCGGGCGCGACCACCTCGACTGCGGTTCGGTCGCCTCCCCGTACCGGGAGACCGAGGCGATGGCCGACGGTTCCGACGCGATCGCCGACTGGCCGCTGCTGAACGCGCTGGTCAACACGGCTTCGGGGGCGACCTGGGTGTCGCTGCACCACGGTGGCGGGGTCGGCATCGGGCGGTCGATCCACGCCGGGCAGGTGACGGTGGCGGACGGCACGGAGCTGGCCGCGCGGAAGATCGAGCGGGTGCTGACCAACGACCCCGGCATGGGCGTCATCCGGCACGTGGACGCCGGGTACCAGCGGGCGGTCGACGTGGCCGCCGAGCGCGGTGTGGCCATCCCCATGGCCGGTGCCTGATGACGGACCTCGCGGACCTCGCCGACGTCGGCCGCGACCTCCGGCGGGGCGGGTACTCGCGGCACGGGTTCGACCGGGTCGAGCTGGAGCTGCGCGAGTGGTTCACCGAGGAGGCGCGGCGGCGGGGGCTGGACGTGCGGCCGGACCGCAACGGGAACCTGTGGGCGTGGTGGGGCGCGCCGGGACCCGGCGCGGTGGTGACCGGGAGCCACCTGGACTCGGTGCCCGGAGGTGGGGCGTTCGACGGCCCGCTGGGCGTGGTGTCGGCGTTGCAGGCGGTGGACCTGCTGCGGGCGGGCGGGTTCGAGCCGGCGAAGCCGCTGGCGATCGTGGTGTTCGTGGAGGAGGAGGGCGGGCGCTTCGGCGTGGCGTGCCTCGGGTCGCGGCTGATGACCGGCGCGATCACCCCCGAGGCGGCGGCCCGGCTGACCGACGCCGACGGCGTGACGTTCGGCGAGGCGGCCCACGCGGCGGGCTTCGACCCGCTGCGGATGGGACGCGACGAACCCGCCCTGGCGCACGTGGGCGCGTTCGTGGAGCTGCACGTCGAGCAGGGCCGCGGCCTGGACGTGCCGGTGGGCCTGGCGTCGTCGATCCTCGCGCACGGCCGGTGGCGCTACACGTTCACCGGTGAGGGCAACCACGCCGGCGCGACGCTGATGGAAGACCGCCGGGACCCGATGCTCCCGGCCGCGCAGCTGGTGGTGGCCGCGCGCCGGGCCGCCCGGGACGGCGCGCGGGCGACCGTCGGGCGGATCGCGCCCAACCCCGGCGGCACGAACGTGATCGCCTCGTCGGTCGACGTCTGGCTCGACGCGCGGGCCGACGACGAGCCGCACACCCGCGAGGTGGTCGAGCGGATCACCTCCGCCGCCCGCCGGGCCGCCGCCGACGAGGGGTGCGAGGTGCGGGTCGCCGAGGAGAGCTGGGGTGGCACGGTGCTCTTCGACCCTGCTTTGATGGCCGACGTGCGACGAGCCATCGGTGAGGACACCCCGGCCCTGCCCACCGGGGCCGGGCACGACGCGGGCATCCTCGCCGCGCACGTGCCCACCGCGATGCTGTTCGTGCGCAACCCCACGGGGGTGAGCCACGCGCCCGCCGAGTTCGCCGAGGCGGACGACTGCGCGGCGGGCGTGGCGGCGCTCGCCGCGACCCTGGAGCACCTGGCGTCCGCGGGAGACGCCCGGTGAAGAGCTACTGGTGTGAACGGGCGTGGCTGCCGGACGGCGTCGCCGCCCGCGTACTGGTGCGCGTGGACCGCGGCCGGATCGTCTCCGTGTCCACCGTGGACACCATCCCGCTCGGCGTGGAGCGGTTGTACGGCCTGGTGCTGCCCGGGTTCGCCAACGCGCACTCGCACGCGTTCCACCGGGCGTTGCGCGGGCGCACGCACGGTGGCGGCGGGACGTTCTGGACGTGGCGTGACGCCATGTACGAGCTGGCCGACCGGTTGACGCCCGACTCGTACCTGCGGCTGGCCCGCGCGGTGTACGCGGAGATGGCGGTGGCCGGCGTGACCGCCGTCGGCGAGTTCCACTACCTGCACGACGGCGGCAACGAGATGGCCGAGGCGCTGCGCCAGGCCGCCCGAGACGCCGGCATCCGCATCACCCTGCTGGACGCCTGCTACCTGGCGGGCGGCATCGGCGAACCCGTGCGCGGCGTGCAGGAGAAGTTCTCCGACGGCACCGGCGACGCGTGGCTCGACCGGGTCGCCGAGCTGCGCGGGGACGACAACACGAGGATCGGCGCCGCGATCCACTCCGTGCGCGCCGTGCCCCGTGACACCCTGGCGCTGGTCGCGGGCGCCTTCCCGGACCGGCCGCTGCACGTCCACCTGTCGGAGCAACCCGCCGAGAACCGGGCGTGCCTCGACGCGTACGGCCTGACGCCCACCCGGCTGCTCGCCGAGGCCGGCGCCCTCACCGAGCGCACCACCGCCGTCCACGGCACCCACCTGACGGACGAGGACATCGCCCTGCTGGGCGGAGCGTCCTCCGGGGTCTGCCTCTGCCCCTCGACGGAGGCCGACCTGGCCGACGGCATCGGCCCGGCACGCGAACTCGCGGACGCCGGTTCACCGCTGTCCCTGGGCAGCGACCAGCACGCCGTGGTGGACCTGCTGGCGGAAGCCCGCGCGCTGGAGCACGGCGAGCGCCTGCGCACCGGCCACAGGGGACGGTTCACGCCGGCGGAGCTGGTCGGGGCGCTGGCCAACCACGCCGCGATCGGGTGGCCGGAAGCGGGCGGCATCGTGGTCGGCGCGCCGTGCGACCTGGTGTCGGTCAGGCTGGACTCCGTGCGCACGACGGGGGTGGAACCGGGCCAGGTCGTGATGGCGGCGACGGCGTCCGACGTGTCGGTCGTCGTGGCCGGAGGTCGGGTGATCGCGCGCGACGGCGTGCACGAGGCACTGGGCGACGTGCCGAGGCTGCTGGGCGAGGCGCTGCGGCCACTGCTCGACTGACCGGGCTCGACTGACGGGGCTCGACTGAGCGGGCTCGACTGGCGGGCTCACCTGATCGGGTAACGGGATTCCCAGTCCCGGGACCCCGCCTGCCCATCATGTGCCATGCCGATGCGCCCGTCGTTCCGCCGCCGGAAGTTGGCCCGCCGCTTGCGCCGGATGCGCGAGGAAGCCGGGATGACCATCGAGGACGCCGCCGCGCGCCTCGACAAGCACCGCAACTCGCTCTACCGGATCGAGGCGGGGGAGACGAAGGTCGACGTCCACCTGGCCCGCACCATGATGGACGTCTACGACCACTACGCCCCCGACCTGCTCGACCAGGTCCGCGACGCCCTGGCACCGGGGTGGTGGACCACCTACGGCCTCCGCAACATGGGTTATGTCGACATAGAGACGGAGGCGGTGGCCGTGCGGGAGTTGACCCTCCTCCACGTCCCCGGCCTCCTCCAGACGGAGGACTACGCCCGCGCGGTGCTCGAAAGTGGCCAGCGCTGGAGCAAGCCGGAGTTGGCGGCCCACGTGAAGGTCAGGATGGTGCGCCAGCGCCGCCTGATCGCCGAGGACGACCCGCTCCACCTGACCGCCCTGGTCGACGAAACCGCATTGCGCCAGCGCATCGGTAGCAGTGCTCTCATGAGGGAGCAGTTGGAGTACCTGACGATGGTCGCCGAAATCGACACGGTCGACCTCCGCGTCCTACCGCAGACCATCGGTGCTCATGCGGGGCAGCGCGGACCCTTCACGCTGCTCTACTTCCCCGACCCGGCGGAACCGCCCCTGCTGTACGTCTCCTACGCGACAGGGGCGCTGCACAGTGAAGATCCCGATCAGGTGAACCGGGCTAAGGTGTTGTTCGAGAACCTGCGCGGGCTCGCCCTGGCTCCGGCCGAGTCGGTCGCTTTGATCGAGCGGGTCCATGCCGAATTCGAGTGAGAGGGCGGCGCACCGTGGACACGACCGGTCTGGTTTGGCGGAAGAGCAGTCGCAGCGGCAGCGGCGGGAACGACAACTGCGTCGAGGTGGCGTTCCCGTCCCCTCAGGTGGCGGTGCGGGATTCCAAGAACCCGCCCGGCCCCCGGTTGGCGTTCTCCGCGCCCGCTTGGCGGCGGTTCGTGCGGCGGTGAGCGATCCGGCGGTGCACAGCACCCTCATCACCGGCATCGGGGAGTTGACCACCAACGACCCCGGGCTCGGCCGCCTGACCGACGCGGCGATCGTCTTCGACTCGCACGTCCGGTGGGTCGGCCCGGCATCCTCCGCCCCCGCCGCCGACGAGCGGATCGACGTGGCCGGCCGCGCGGTGCTGCCCGGTTGGGTCGACAGCCACACCCACCTCCTCTTCGCCGGCGACCGCACCGCCGAGTTCGAGGCCCGCATGGCTGGCCAGGCGTACACCGCCGGCGGCATCGCGGTGACCGTCGGGGCGACCCGCGAGGCATCCGACGACGACCTGCTCGTCAACCTGCACAAGCACGTCGCGGAAGCCGCCCACCAAGGCACCACCACCGTCGAGACCAAGACCGGCTACGGCCTGACCGTCGCCGACGAGGTGCGCTCGGCCCGGATCGCGGCCGGTGTGGTCGACGAGGTGACCTTCCTCGGCGCGCACCTGGTGCCTGCGGACGTCGACAAAGACGCTTATGTGTCTCTGGTGGCGGGCATGATGCTCGATGCCGTGGTGCCGTACGCACGGTGGGCGGATGTGTTCTGCGAGCGCGGTGCGTTCGACGAGGACGAGTCGCGGACCGTGCTGGAGGCGGCGGCGGCCAGAGGGCTCGGTCTGCGGGTGCACGGCAACCAGTTGGGCGAAGGTCCCGGCGTGAGGTTGGCCGTGGAGTTGGGGGCGGCGAGCGTCGACCACTGCACGTACCTGTCGGACGCGGACGTAGAAGCGCTCTCGCGGTCGCGCACGGTCGCCACCCTGCTGCCGGCGTGCGATTTGTCGACAAGACAACCTCTGGCACCGGGGCGTCGGCTGCTCGACGCCGGGGCGACCATCGCGTTGGCCAGCAACTGCAACCCAGGCAGTTCGTACACGACGTCCATGGCGTTCAACGTCGCCATCGCCGTGCTCCAGATGGGGCTGACGGTCGAGGAAGCGGTCGCGGCGGCGACGCTGGGCGGGGCCAAGGCGTTGCGGCGCAGCGATGTGGGACACCTGGGAGTCGGCGCGCGAGCCGATGTGCACGTGCTCGAAGCACCTTCCGCGACGCACCTCGCCTACCGTCCCGGGGTGCCCCTCACCCACGCCGTGTGGCGCGAAGGCCGGCAGGTCCGCTGACCGGTGTGCGTTCACGCGGCCAGCGGAGCCGACATGGGTGTGGGTGGTCGGTGGAGCAGGTTCTGGCGTGGCCTCTGTGCGGGGTCGATGTGTCGGGGTGGGATGAAGGTCGGTGTTCCGCCGGTGGTGGTGATCTGCCACTGTGAGTGGTGGATGAGCGTGTGGTGGGTGCGGCAGAGCAGGACGAGGTTCGCCAGGTCGGTAGACCCGCCGTCGGCCCAGTGTTGGATGTGGTGGGCGTCGCACCACTTGGGTGGTCGGTGACAGCCCGGGAAGGCGCAGCCCCGGTCGCGGGCGTGCAAAGCCCGGCGCTGGGCGACGCTCACGGTCCGTTTGGCGCGTCCCAGGTCGAGCACTTCGGAGTCGCCGCCGAGTACGACGGGGACGATTTTGGCGTCGCAGGCGATGCGGCGGGCTTGGGCCGCGCTGAGGTGCCGGTCGCCGTCGAGCAAGGCGTGCCCGACACCGCGACGCAGGGTGTCGTGGTCGATGGTGACGCTGATGTGCGGGCGCTCTCCGGCCTCTGAAGGCAGGTCGGTGGAGCGTGACGCCAGTGCGATCAGGTCGGCGAATGCCTCACCCCTGCGTCGTGCCGCGTCGCGTGGGCCGTCCGGTCGGGGTGTGGAGAGTGGTTCGAGCATCGCGGTGAACCGCGCCCCGGTCTCGGCGGACAGTTCTCCGAAGAATTCGAGTCGTCCGCCGGGCAGGTCGCGCAGGTGCAGCACGTCGCCGGGGTCGGCGGCGGCCTCGTCCACCTCGTCCACGCGGTCCTGTTCGGCGCGGTCTCGAATCCGGTCGGCCAACTGCCGCACCGCTTTCGGCTCCACCGATCGCGCCGCCTCGACCAGGATTTCCTCGGACCCCTCGGGCAGGCGCAGCGAGATGGCCCGCGCCAATTCGGTGAGGTGCCCGTCGGAGAGTTCCTCCAACACCGCACCCGTCACGGGGTGCAGGGGCGGGAGCGGCTGCCCGGTGGGGCTGAGCGAGGGCAGGAACAGGGTCACCTGCGCCGTCCACCGCTTCACCTCCCGCGGGTCGGCGCGCACCAGACGCCGGTAGGTGTCGGTGTCGAGCCCGCGCCGCAGCACCTCGGCCAACAGTCGCAACCGCCGCAGGTGCAGTGCGCGCAGCACGGCCTCGGTCTCGGCGATGGTGGCGAACACACCATCGTCGGAGAGCAGCGCGGGCGACACGTCCATGAATTCAGGCTATTCGAACACCAGTTCCCATTTCATCACTCGAATGGTTGTCTTGTCGGGTGAACCTAGTGACTGCGGATCAACGCTGACTCACTCCTTGAAGTGAGCTGATGCTGGTGTACGGGATCTTCCGGATCTTCGACGGGTTCGACGGCGGACGGGGACCGGGGCGCGTGGACCGCCGGGCACCTGGCGTTCATGGGGGGCGTTGGTGGTGCAGGTGGCGCCGGCCGGGCGGGCGAAGGCGTGGACGCCCTTCCTGGTGCTCGCGGACCTGGCGATGCCGTTCCCGGGCCGGCACACCACGGACAGTTCGCCGCGGATCCACGGCAGCAGGTCGATCGGCGGCCTCGTCCGCAGGGTGGGCAGCGGCGCGACGCCGACGAGTCGCGGCGACGCGGCCGTGCACCAGTGGCACGGCGTCCCCCACGCAGGCCCCTCGGACCCCGCACCCGTGGGAACGGGCTCGTGCGGATCTTGAGCAAGGCTTTCCGGACCGCGAGGACTTTCACGTCGATTCGGCAGTTCGGCTCCCGAGCCACCCCGAGCCATCCCGGTGCCCGCACCCGCCTCCGGTGGTCGAACGGGACGGCCTCGGGCAGGCTGGAGGCATGGAGTACACCCAGCTCGGCCGTTCCGGCCTGTCCGTGTCCCGCCTGTGCCTGGGGACGATGAACTTCGGCCCCGAGACGTCCGAGGCCGACAGCCACGCCATCATGGACCGCGCGCACGAGCACGGCCTGAACTTCTTCGACACCGCGAACGTCTACGGCTGGCAGAAGGGGGAGGGCGTCACCGAGCAGATCATCGGCCGGTGGTTCGCCCAGGGCGACGGTCGGCGCGAGAAGACCGTGATCGCCACCAAGCTGTACGGCGACATGGGGGACTGGCCGAACGAGGGCCGGCTGTCCGCCCTGCACATCCGGCGCGCGGCGGAGGAGTCGCTGCGGCGGCTCCAGACCGACCACCTCGACCTGCTCCAGATGCACCACGTGGACCGGAACACGCCGTGGGACGAGATCTGGGAGGCGTTCTCCGTGCTGCGGCAGCAGGGGAAGGTCCTCTACTTCGGGTCGTCCAACTTCGCCGGGTGGCACATCGCGCAGGCGCAGGAGGCGGCCCGCGAGAGGCACTTCCTCGGCCTGGTCAGCGAGCAGTCGATCTACAACCTGCTGAACCGCTTCGTCGAGCTGGAGGTCCTGCCGGCGGCACGCCACTACGGCCTCGGCGTCATCCCGTGGTCGCCGTTGCAGGGCGGTCTGCTCGGTGGCGTGCTGCGCAAGCAGCGCGAGGGCGGCGGTTCCCGCGGCACCAGCGAGCGCAGCGCGAAGGCCCTGGAGAAGCACCGCGACGCCGTGGAGGCGTACGAGAAGCTGGCCGCCGACCTCGGTGAGGACCCGGCGCACGTGGGCGTGGCGTGGCTGCTGCACCAGCAGGGCGTGACGGCCCCGATCATCGGTCCGCGCACCATGGAGCAGTTGGACGGCTCGCTGCGGTCAGTGGAGATCGCGCTGGACGACGAGGTACTGGCGAAGCTGGACGAGCTGTTCCCGGCGCCCGGCCCGAACGGCAGCAAGCCCGCGCCGGAGGCCTACGCCTGGTGATCTCGACCTCCCGCCCACCGCCCGGCCCGGGCTGTGGGCGGG
Organism: Saccharothrix longispora; assembly: GCF_031455225.1. Classification (GTDB taxonomy): domain Bacteria; phylum Actinomycetota; class Actinomycetes; order Mycobacteriales; family Pseudonocardiaceae; genus Actinosynnema; species Actinosynnema longispora. The sequence continues at coordinate 5,806,040 of NZ_JAVDSG010000001.1, read as the reverse complement.
AGGATGTCACCCCTGGTCGGCGGTGCGGTCGAGGCGCAGTGCCGCGACGAGGGAAGAAGATCCCGTCGACGAGGGGAGTGGCCGGCCAGGGTGCCCGGGGTCGCGCCATCGCCGGACACCCGGAGGAAGAACGTCGTCCGGCCGGCGTGCACAGGCCGGCGGCGATCATCGTCCACTGGCCGCCGAGCGGCCACCGCCCACCGCCGACGCCGAGCTGGACGACGCTTGAGGCGACCCTCAGGTCCCTCGCGCCCACAAGACCGTCGGGACTGACACCGGGCCTGGGCTGTGGTGCGTCGCGCAGACGGGTGATACTTGTTGCGTTTGCTTCGACTGTTGCGAATAATTCGACTAGAGGTGACAGCGATGGCGAAGGTCCAAGCGGCGAACGTGGCGCCCGGCGTGGTCGACAGCGGAACCGCAGCGCGTGCTCTAAGGCGGATCAAGGACTACCTGGCCTCACCGGACGCGCGGTCCGACGAGCTGGAGATCCTCGTCGAGGGCGGTCCCGACGAGGCGCTGGTGCTGCCGCGTCCCGCGGTCGAGATGTTCGTGCACGTCTTGGCGGCACTGGCCAACGGCCAAGGCGTCCAGGTGGTCCCGGTCAACGCCGAACTCACCACCCAGACTGCCGCGGAGATGCTGAACGTCTCCCGGCCGTACCTGATCGGCCTGCTCGAACGCGGTGAGATCGAGTACCGCCTCGTGGGCAGGCACCGTCGCGTCCGGTTCGACGCGCTGATGGACTACATGCGTCGCGACGACCTCGCACGCAAGCAGGCCCTCGACGAGATGACACGTCTGGACCAGGAGTTGGGAAGCGACTGAATGGCGTTCGTCGTGGTCTACGACGCCTGTGCCCTGTACGGCAACACCGTGCGCAACCTGCTTCTCAGGATGGCCGGAGCGCGGTTGGTGCAGGCGAAGTGGAGTGAACAGATCCTCACCGAACTCGACCGCGCGCTCGAAAGGAAGGGGATCGCGGCGGACAAGCGCCACCGGCTCCGCCACCTGATCAACCGCTCCGTCCCGGACTGCCTGGTGACCGGCCACGAAGCACTGGTGGACGGTCTCGTCCTGCCCGACCCGGACGACCGGCACGTGCTCGCCGCGGCTATCAGCTGTGGCGCGCAGGTGATCGTGACCGACAACCTCAAGGACTTCCCGGCCGAGTGCCTGGTCAGGTGGGACATCGAGGCCAAGAGCCCTGACGACTTCGTCCTGGACCTGATCGGCATCAACGACCGGGTCGTCTACTCGTGCGTGCAGCAGATCGTCGACGAGCGCACCAGCCCGCCTGAGACGATCGACGACGTCCTCGGTCAGCTCGAACGCTCGGGGCTGATCGAATCCGCCGCGGCCTTGCGGCTTGGTTGACCGGTCAGTCCTCCGGGTCGTCCTCGTCGTCACGGGCCAGCCAGGTCGCCAGGCGTTCGACCGGCGTCTCGAACTCCGGGTTCGCGTCGACGAACGCCCGCAGCCTGTCGGCCAGCCACGCCAGCGTGACCTCCTCCTCGCCGCGCCGGCTCTCCAGCTCCTCGATGCCGCGGTCGGTGAAGTACACGTCGTCCTCCAAGACGGGGAAACGGCCGAGCCGCCGGGACGTGCGCCCCGACGGCTCGGCCGACGAACGGGAACGGCCTACTCGAACGCCTTGGCGATCAGCTCGCGCTGCTCGACCTCGTGCACCTTGGACGACCCCGCCGAGGGGGCGGCCATCGGGCGGCGCGAGACGCGCTTCACCGTGAACCGCGTGGGCAGCAGCTCCGGCAGCGCCAGGCCGAAGAACGGCCACGCGCCCTGGTTCGCCGGCTCCTCCTGGACCCAGCGCACCTCGGTGGCGTTCGGGTAGCTCTTCAGGGCCTCGGTCAGCTTGCGCGCCGGCACCGGGTAGAGCTGCTCGACGCGGACGACCGCCACGTCCTTCGTGCCGCGCTTCTCCTGCTCGGCCAGCAGCTCGTAGTAGATCTTGCCGCTGCACAGCAGGACGCGCTTGACCTCGTCCTTCACCACGTTCCGGTCGTCGATGACCGACTGGAAGCGCTCCTCGACGAAGTCCTCGACCGGGCTGGTCGCGGCCTTCAGGCGCAGCATCGACTTGGGGGTGAACACCACCAGCGGCCGGTTGACGCCGTCCAGGGCGTGCCGCCGCAGCAGGTGGAAGTAGTTCGCCGGGGTCGACGGCACCGCGATGGTCATCGAGCCCTCCGCGCACAGCTGGAGGAAGCGCTCGATGCGGCCGGACGTGTGGTCCGGCCCCTGGCCCTCGTGGCCGTGCGGCAGTAGCAGCACGACGTCGGACACCTGGCCCCACTTGGCCTCACCGGACGAGATGAACTCGTCGATGATCGGCTGCGCGCCGTTGACGAAGTCGCCGAACTGCGCCTCCCACAGCACCAGGGCGTCGGGGTTGGCCACGGAGTAGCCGTACTCGAAGCCCAGCGCCGCGAACTCGGACAGCACCGAGTCGTAGACCATGAACTTGCCCTGGTCCTCGGCGAGGTGCTGGAGCGGGGTGTGCTCCGCGCCCTTCTTGCGGTCCACCAGCGTGGCGTGCCGCTGCACGAACGTGCCGCGCCGCGAGTCCTGGCCCGCCAGGCGGACCGTGCGACCCTCCAGCACCAGCGAACCGAACGCCAGCAGCTCGGCGAACGCCCAGTCGATGCCGCCCTCGCGGGCCATCTTGGCGCGCCGCTCCAGCACCGGCTTCACGCGCGGGTGCGGGGTGAAGCCCTCGGGCAGGTTGACGTGCGCGTCGGCGATCCGCTCGATGACCGACCGGTCGACGCCGGTGGGCAGCTTGGCCGGGACCTGCTGCTCCTCCTCGATCGACGGCGAGGTCTTGATCGGGTGCTTCTCCAGCTCCCTGACCTCGTTGAACACGTGCTCCAGCTGCGAGGAGAAGTCCTGGAGCGCCTTCTCGGCCTCCTCGACGGAGATGTCGCCGCGGCCGATCAGGGACTCGGTGTAGGTCTTGCGCACCGAGCGCTTCGTGTCGATCACGTCGTACATGGCGGGCTGCGTCATCGAGGGGTCGTCGCCCTCGTTGTGGCCGCGGCGCCGGTAGCAGACCATGTCGATCACGACGTCCTTGTTGAACGCCTGCCGGTAGTCCACGGCCAGCTTCGCGACCCAGTAGCACGCCTCGGGGTCGTCGCCGTTCACGTGGAACACCGGCGCGCCGATCATCTTCGCGACGTCGGTCGAGTACTTCGAGGAGCGCGAGTTCTCCGGCGCGGTGGTGAAGCCGACCTGGTTGTTCACCACGACGTGCACGGTGCCGCCGGTGCGGTAGCCGCGCACGAGCGCCAGGTTCAGCGTCTCGGCGACCACGCCCTGACCGGCGAACGCGGCGTCGCCGTGCATCGCGACGGGCAGCACGGAGAAGCCCTCGCCGCCCTTGTCGAGGATGTCCTGCTTGGCGCGGACGATGCCCTCCAGCACCGGGTCCACGGCCTCCAGGTGCGACGGGTTCGCGGTCAGCGACACCTTGGTCTCGCCGTCGCCGAACATGCGGAAGTACTTGCCCTCGGCGCCCAGGTGGTACTTCACGTCACCGGAGCCGTGCGCCTGACCCGGGTCGAGGTTGCCCTCGAACTCGCGGAAGATCTGCGAGATCGGCTTGCCGACGATGTTCGCCAGCACGTTCAGCCGGCCGCGGTGCGGCATGCCGATGACGACCTCGTCCAGCTCGTGCTCGGCGGCCTTGTCCAGCACCGCGTCGAGCAGCGGGATGACCGTCTCGCCGCCTTCGAGCGAGAACCGCTTCTGGCCGACGTACTTGGTCTGGAGGAAGGTCTCGAACGCCTCGGCGGCGTTGAGCTTCGACAGGATGTACTTCTGCACGGAGGCCGGCGGCTTCTCGTGCGGGACCTCGACGCGCTCCTGGATCCAGAGGCGCTCCTCCGGGTCGAGGATGTGCATGTACTCGACGCCGACCGTGCGGCAGTACGAGTTGCGCAGCACGCCGAGGATGTCGCGCAGCTTCATCCGCTCCTGGCCCGCGAACCCGCCGACCGGGAACTCCCGGTCGAGGTCCCACAGGGTCAGGCCGTGCGACAGGACGTCCAGGTCGCGGTGGCTGCGCTGGCGGTAGTTCAGCGGGTCCGTGTCGGCCATCAGGTGGCCGCGGGTGCGGAACGCGTCGATCAGCTCGATGACGCGGGCGGTCTTGTCGACCGCGCCCTCGGGGATGTCGGCGACCCAGCGGATCGGCTCGTACGGCAGCCGCAGCGACGTGAACACGTCGTCGTAGAAGCCGTCCTCGCCCAGCAGCAGGTGGTGGATGCGCTTGAGGAACTCGCCCGACTCGGCGCCCTGGATCACGCGGTGGTCGTACGTCGAGGTCAGCGTGATGATCTTGCTGACGCCCATGTCGGTCAGGGCCTGCTCGCTGGTGCCTTGGAAGTGCGCGGGGTACTCCATGGCGCCGACGCCGACGATCGTGCCCTGGCCCGCCTGGAGGCGCGGCACCGAGTGGTTGGTGCCGATGGTGCCGGGGTTGGTCAGCGAGATGGTGGTGCCGGCGAAGTCCTCGGCGGTCAGCGAGCCCGACCGCGCCTTGCGGATCAGGTCCTCGTACGCCTGCCAGAACTGCGTGAACGTCATGTTCTCGCAGCCCTTGATGGAGGCCACGACCAGCGAGCGGGAGCCGTCCTTGCCGGGCAGGTCGATCGCCAGGCCGAAGTTCACGTGCTCCGGCGTGACGACGAACGGCTTGCCGTCGACCTCGGCGAAGTGCCGGTTCATGTTCGGGAACGCGTGGAGCGCCCGGACCACCGCGTACCCGATGAGGTGGGTGAAGGAGACCTTCCCACCGCGGGTGCGCTTGAGGTGGTTGTTGATGACGATGCGGTTGTCGGCGAGCAGCTTGGCCGGCACGGCGCGCACGCTCGTCGCGGTCGGAACGGTGAGCGACAGCTCCATGTTCTTCGCGATGGCGGCGGCGGCGCCCCGGAGCTGCTTCTGCTCCTCGCCCTGGGGGGGCTTCACCGGCGCGGCCTTGGCGGCCTGCGCGGGGGCGGGCTTGCCGGCGGGCTTCGCCTGCGCGGCGGGCGCGGCCTTGGCGGCCGGGGCGGGCGCGGGCTTGGTCGCGGCCGGCTTGGGCGCGGGCTCGGCGGCCTTGGCGGCCGGCTTCGTCGCGGTCGCGGTGGTGGTCGCGGTCGTGGTGGTCGTGCCGTTCTCCGCGGCCGCCGCCGCCCCGTTGCCCGACCGCTGCGTCGACTTGTAGTCGGCGAAGAAGTCGTGCCAGGCAGGGTCTACCGACGACGGGTCGGTGAGGAACTGCTCGTACATCTCCTCGACCAGCCACTCATTGGGACCGAACTGAGAAGCAGGACTGCTGCTGGACACGGCTGGTGCTCGCCTCTATCCATCTCGCTCTTGGCAATGGCTCACTCCTGTCCAGGCTAGTCCCCCGTCTGGTGCAGTTCACACACAGGAGGTGCCCGGCGCAGGGGTCTCAGTCACAGGATCGATCACGTCATCGGTCCCGTTATGGGTGCTTGAGCACCTCTTGAGGTTAGGCCCGTCACGCGTCCCGCGGGGGTGTCGGCCCGTCGGCCTCGTGCGCACCGCCGGTCCCGCCGGGCGGTGAGGTGTTCACCATCCTGAACCCGATCGTGTGACCTGCTTGTTCAACTTGTCGGTTGACTTCACTGGTGGCACGCCTTAGGTTGTGTTCAACCAAGCGGTTGAACAAGGAGGTGGCGGTGGACGACCGGTTGTCGCGGGTCTTCTCGGCCCTGGCCGACCCGATCCGGCGCGACATGGTGGCGCGGCTCGCGGTGGCCGACGCGACGGTCAACGAGTTGGCCGAGCCGTACCCCGTGACCGTGCAGGCCGTGTCGAAGCACCTGAAGGTGCTGGAGGACGCCGGGCTGGTCAGCCGCGGCAAGCAGGCGCAACGGCGACCCGTCCACCTGGAGGCGGAGGTCTTCGACCTGATGACGAAGTGGATCGAGCGCTACCGGCACGAGGCCGAACAGCGCTACCGGCGGCTCGACGCCGTGCTCGCAGACCTGGCCGACGAGGCCACCCCCGACGTGCGTGAAGGAGAAGCGTCATGACCACGACCACCCATTCCGGGACCACCCACCCCGAGACCACCATCGCCGCCGACCCGGCGGTCCCGACCATCCGCATCAGCCGCGAGTTCGCCGCCCCTCCCGCGGCCGTGTTCCGCGCCCACACCGACCCCGACCTCGTCGCCCGGTGGCTCGGACCGCGCTCGGTGACCATGGTCATGGAGCGCTGGGACGCCACCACCGGCGGCGCGTACCGGTACAAGCACACCCGCGGTGACGAGGAGTACGGGTTCTACGGCTCGTTCCACGAGGTGCGCGAGCCGTCGCGGATCGTGCAGACGTTCACCTTCGAGGGCTTCCCCGACGGCGTGTGCCTGGAGACGCTGACCCTGACCGACCTGGGCGACGGCCGCACGCGGCTCGACGCGGTCAGCGTGTACGACTCGATCGAGGTGCGCGACATGGCCCTGTCCTCCGGCATGCAGACCGGCGTGGCCGAGGGCTACGAGCAGCTGGACGAGGTCCTGGCCTCCTGACCCGGGACCCCTCGGCCCCGCCGACGGCGGGGCCGAGGGGTCAGCCCACCTGCGCGCCCACCGCGTCGTCCGCGTCGTCCGGGGCGGCCCCGCCCACGCCGTGCGCCCACAGCCGCGCGTAGTGCCCGCCCGCCGCCAGCAGCTCGGCGTGCGTGCCCACCTCGGCGATCCGGCCGTCGGCCAGCACCACGATCCGGTCGGCGCGGGCGGCGGTCGCCAGGCGGTGGGCCACCACGAACGTCGTGCGCGCGCCCGCCAGGTGGTCGCCCGCCGCCAGCACCGCCGACTCCGTCGCCGGGTCCAGCGCGGCGGTGGCCTCGTCGAGCAGCAGCAGCGCCGGCCGCACCAGCTCGGCGCGGGCCAGGGCGACCAGCTGGCGCTGACCCGCGGACAGGCCCTGGCCGCGTTCGCCGACCTGCTGGCGGAAGGCGTTGGGCAGCGACGCCACGGTCGGCAGGGCGCCCACCGCGCGGACCGCCGCCTCGACCTGCGCCCGCGTGGCGTCCGGGTTCCCGTACGCCACGTTCTCGGCCACGTCGCCGCCGAACAGGTGCGCCTCCTGCGGCACGACGCCCAGCCGCTGCCGCAGCGCCGACAGGTCGTAGTCGCGGACGTCGACGCCGTCGATCAGCACCTGCCCGGACGTGACGTCGTAGAACCTGGCCACCAGCTTGACCAGCGTCGACTTGCCCGCGCCGGTCGCGCCCACCAGCGCCACCGTCTCGCCGGGCCGGACGTGCAGCGACACGTCCGCCAGCGCCGGCGCGGCGGTGCCCCGGTAGGCGAACGTGACGTCGCGCAGCTCCACCTCGCCCCGCAGCTCCGACACGCCCACCGGGTGCTCGGCGGGCGGCACGGAGGTGGGCGTGCGCAGCAGGTCGCCGATGCGGCTCAGGCCGACCCGCGCCTGCTGGTAGCCGTCGAACACGCCGGACAGCTGGTACAGCGGCGCGAAGAACAGCCCCAGGTACAGCACGAACGCCAGCAGCACACCCGTCGACAGCGAGCCCTCGGCCACCCGGTACGCCCCGACCACCAGGACCGCGGCCTGCGCGACCCCCGACAGCAGCGCCAGGAACGGGAAGTAGGTGGCGATGTAGCGCTGCGCCCGGATGCGGGAGCGGCGGTAGGCGTCGCTGCGTTCGGCGAACGCCTCCGCCGAACGCGACTCGCGCGTGTAGGCCTGGGAGACGCGCAGTCCGGACACGTTCTCCTGGAGGTCGGCGTTGACCGCGCTCACGCGTTCCCGCGCCTCCGCGTAGGCCCGCGACGACACCCGCTGGAAGATCACCGTCGCGACCAGCAGCACCGGCAGCACGCTCAGCGCCACCAGGGCCAGCCCGGGGTCGGTCACCACCAGCGCCACCGCGATGCCCACCACCGTCAGCACGCTGATCGCGAACGTGGTCAGGCCCGTCTGGAGGAAGCTCGACAGGGCGTCCACGTCCGTCGTCATCCGGGTCATGATGCGCCCGGCCATCTCGCGCTCGTAGTAGTCCAGACCGAGTCGTTGCAGGTGGGCGTAGCTGCGCACGCGCAACAGGTAGAGCAGCCGCTCGCCGACCCGGGACGTGACGACGGTGCCGACCGCCGACGACAGCCAGCCCAGGGCGACCAGGGCGAACCCGATCGCCGCCGCCACCCACAGCCAGCCGACCGCGCCGCCCACCACGCCCCGGTCGACGCCCAGCCGCACCAGGCCGGGCAGCGCCACGGCCAGCGCCGTGTCGACCAGCAGCAGCCCGCCGACGCCCACCATCGTCCACCGCACCGGCCGCAGCAGCGAGCGCAGCCGGAAGCCGGGGTCGGGCGCCGTCGGGTCCTCGCCGCGCAGGTCCGGCTCGTCCCGCGCCGGCGGCAGGGCCCGGACCCGCTCGACCAGCTCCGGCGTGGGCGGGGTGCCGCCCAGCAGCGCCGACGTGCCGCCCCCGCCGCGCGCCACCTTCGGCGCGGCGCTCACCGCCCGGTTCGCCGCCCGCACGGTCAGCTCGTCCTCGTCCGAGTCCGGCCACAGCTCGGGCGTCACCCCGTCCGGGCCGGGTTCCAGGCGCGCGTCCGCCCGCGGGTCCACCTGCTCGATCGCCTCACCGGGTCCCGCCAGCAGGTCGCGGTACAGCCGGCAGCGCGCGGTCAGCTCCTCGTGCGTGCCGACGTCGACCAGGCGGCCCGCGTCGAGCACCGCGATCCGGTCCGCCAGCGCCAGCGACGACCGGCGGTGCGCGACCAGCACCGTGGTGCGGCCGGCGGTCACGGCGGCCAGCGTGCGGTGGATCGCGGCCTCGGTGGCGTTGTCCACGGCCGACGTCGCGTCGTCCATCACCAGCACCCTCGGGTCCGACAGCAGCGCCCTGGCCAGCGCCACCCGCTGCCGCTGGCCGCCCGACAGGGTCAGGCCGCGCTCGCCGACCACGGTGTCGTAGCCGTTCGGCAGGGCCTCGACGAACCCGTGCGCCTCGGCCGCCCGCGCGGCCGCGCGGACCTGCTCGTCGGACGCGTCCGGCACGCCGTAGGCGATGTTCGCGCGCACCGTGTCGGAGAACAGGAACGCCTCCTCGAACACCGTGCCCACGGTCCGCCGCAGCGACTCCAGCCGCAGCTCCCGCACGTCCACGCCGCCCACCAGCACCGAGCCCCCGTGCACGTCGTAGAACCGGGGGAGCAGCAGCGAGATCGTCGACTTGCCCGAACCCGCCGTGCCGACCACGGCCAGCGTCTCGCCCGGCTCGACCCGCAGCGACACCCCGGACAGCACCGGCTCGCTGCGCGTGTAGCCGAACGACACGTCCCGCAGCTCCACCCCCACCGGCCCCGCCGGCACGTCGCGCTCGCCGTCCACCACGTCCGGCTGCGAGTCGACCAGCTCGTACACCCGCTCCACGCCCGCGCGCGCCAGCTGCGCCGTCACCATCAGGCTGGAGATCAGCCGGGTCGGGCCGACCAGGTTCGCCACGTACGTCGCGAAGGCCAGGAACGTGCCGAGGGACACCTCGCCGCGCAGCGCCAGCCACCCGCCCAGCGCGAGCACCGCGACCTGGCCCAGGTAGGGGAACGCGGTCAGCGTCGCCGCCGGCTTCGAGGTCAGCCGGGCCGCCCGCATCCGCTCCGCGAACAGCGCCTTCGCCCGCGACTCCAGCCGGGCGACCTCCCGCGCCTCCTGCCCGAACCCCTTCACCACGCGCACGCCGGTGACGGTCTCCTCGACGTGCTGCGCCACGTCCGCCGCCCGCTGCTGCGCCGACCAGGTGGCCGGGAAGAGCGTCAGCCTGCTGCGCGCCGCGACCACCCCCACAGCGGGCACGACGACCAGGGCGATCACCGTGAGCAACGGCGACAGCCAGAACATGGCCACCAGCGCGGCCACCGCGAAGACGACCGTGCCGAACGCCAGCGGCGTCATCGAGAGCAGGCTGTTGACCAGCTGGAGGTCGGTGATCGAGCGCGACACCACCTGCCCGGTGCGCAGCGCGTCCTGCTTGTGCCCGTCCAGCCGCTGCACCGCGCCGAACACGGCCTGCCGCAGGTCGTGCTGCACGTCCACGGCCAGCCGGCCGCCCAGGTAGCGGCGCACGAACGCGGTGCCGAAGGTGAGCAGCTCCAGCCCGACCAGCACCGCGGCGAGCCAGGTGAGGCGGTCGGTGCGCCCGGCCACCGCGTCGTCCACGGCGGCCTTGATCAGCAGCGGCCCGGCGGCCTGGAGCCCCACCCCCACGACCGCCGCGAGCACCGACCACACCACGAGGGAGCGGTGCTGCCAGCACGCGCGCGCGAGTCGCCTGATCCAGCCGTCGGTGTCGGTCACGCCCACCACAGTAGGTCGACCGGAAAGAGGAGGCCGCCCCGACGACGAACACCGGGACGGCCTCCGAGAACGGGGTCACACCGTCACGTGATGTCCTTGCGCTGGGTGGCGGCCCACCCGCCCAGGAAGAACAACCCGGTCCACACCAGGAAGATCAACCCGCTCAGCCACCAGTCGAACGCCCCCAACGCCCCCGCGATCGCCCGCATCACCTCGACCAGCTCGTCCGGCACCACGCCCGCGTTGGCCAGGAACAGCGACGACGCGACCGACCCGGTCATGCCGTTCACCGCGCCGTTGGGCAGGAAGCCGATGATCTCCGGCAGGTTCTGCGAGGCCAGCACGAGCTGGATGCCGTTCTCGATGATCAGCATGTAGAGGATCAGCACCACGGTGGTGCCCACCACGCTCGTCATCAGCGCGCCGACGCCCACGCCGAACATCGTCATCAGGATCGACGACAGGACGCCGACCGCGGCCAGCGCCAACCAGCCGGCCGGGTCCGGCAGCGCGCCGGAGTCCGAGGTGATCACGATGCCGATGCTCACCGCGGCCACGATCGCGATGCCGTAGATCGCGCCCCACGCCACGTAGACGACGAGCTTCGCGGTCAGCGCGGCGACGCGCGTGGGCGCGGTGAGGAACGTCGTGGTGATCGTCCTGCGGTTGATCTCGTTCGAGATCGCGAGCCCGCCGAAGATCATCGGGAAGATGGTGGCCACGTTGATGCTGCGGGCCATGCCGAACAGCGAGACCTGCCACTGCGCCGGGTCCACCCCGAGCAGCCTGGTCAGCTCCTCGGCCTCCTCGCTGCTGACGACGTCCATGATGCCCTTGCCGATGGCGCCGGTGCCGAGCGCCCAGCCCAGCGCCAGCAGCACGGTCGGGATCAGCAGGCCCCACCACAGACCCGTGGTGGTCGTCTTGCGGAACTCCGCCTTGATCAGGTTGCCCATCACGCACCGCCCCCGAGGCCGCCACCCTGCTGCTGTCCGTACGGGTTGTCCTGCGGCGGCTGCTGGTACCCGGGTGCCTGTGGCGGTTGCTGCGGATAGCCCTGCGGGGGTGTCCCCTGGGGAGGCATCCCCTGCGGGGGCGTCTCCTGCTGCGGGTAGCCGGCCACCGGCTGGTGGTAGCCCGACGGCGGCTGCTGGTACCCCTGCTGCTGGTACCCCTGCGGTTGGTAGCCCGGCTGCTGGTAGCCCGGCTGCTGCTGGTACCCGGCCGGCGGCGCGTAGTAGCCGCTGCCCGCGGGCGGGACCGGCGGCTGCTGCTGTCCGTACTGGGCCGGTGCCCCGTACTGGGCCTGGGCTCCGTACTGGGCCTGGGCTCCGTACTGGGCCTGGGCCGGCGCCGCGTACTGACCGTTGGTGAGCTGGAAGAACAGGCGCTCCAGGTCGGCCTTCTCCTCCTGGATGCCGTAGATCGACACACCGGCCCTCAGGGCCGTGTCGGCGACCTGCTTCGCCTCCACGCCGGCGACCGCGATCCGGCCGTCCGGCAGCTGCTCGATGCCCGCCACGCCGTCCTCGCGGAGCGCCGCGACCAGCGCCCCGGCGTCCGACGGCTGCACGAGCACGCGTGCCTGCTGCTGGTCGCGCAGGTTGTCCAGCGCCCCGTAGTACATGGTCTGCCCCCGGCTGACGATGACCACCTGGTCCACCGTCTGCTCGACCTCCGCCAGCAGGTGGCTGGAGATCAGCACGGTGCGACCGCTGCGGGCGAACGACTGGAGGAACGTCCGCAGCCAGGCGATGCCCTCCGGGTCGAGGCCGTTGGCCGGCTCGTCGAGCACGAGGACCTGCGGGTCGCCGAGCAGCGCGGTGGCCAGCGCCAACCGCTGCTTCATGCCCAGCGAGAACCCGCCCGCCCGGCGCTCGCCCGCCGCGCCCAGGCCCACCAGCTGGAGGACCTGGTCGGCGCGCGAGTCGGGCACGCCGATCGCCGCCGCGTACACGCGCAGGTGGTTGCGCGCCGAGCGCTTCGGGTGGAAGCCCTGGGCCTCCAGCACCGCGCCCACGACCCGCCCCGGGTTGCCGAGCTGGTGGAACGGCCTGCCGTTGATCAGGCCGATGCCCGAGGTCGGGGTCACCAACCCGAGGAGCATGCGCAGCGTCGTCGTCTTGCCCGCGCCGTTGGGACCGAGGAACCCGGTAACCGAACCGGGTTCCACCGTGAAGCTCAAGTTCTGCACCGCTGCGACCGGACCGAACTGCTTGGTCAAGTTCTGCACCACGATGCGGCCACTGCCGTCGTGCACGCGTCCCTCCCGGATTGCTCCTACCGGGCGTCATCCTGCCCTAGGAGGGTCAGTCGGGGAGGGCGTGTCGCGGTTTCGAGACCACCGCCGGTATCTCGGTGGTGGTCTCCGCGTCGTTCGGGCGGAGCAGCGGGCGCAGCGGTCGGCGGCGTTCGCGGTGCGGCAGGCCGTCGCCGATGAGGTGCTGGTGGGCCATCGTCCACACCTGGCACGGCCACTTCTTGTGCCGCAGGACGCCGGGGCACGCGCCGCAGCGGCCGTCCGGATCGGGTTGGTGCACGGTCAACAGCAGCCGCCAGCCGTCGGCCAGGCGGTGGATCTCGGACCGCGCCAGCGGCACGAGCGCGTCGGCCTCGCCGCGCTCGACGACCTCGTCCAGCAGGGCCAGCCGGCGGAGCACGGCCGCCCGGAGCGTCTCGTCCACCTGGTCACATCCTGTCGGCGGCTTGGTCGAGCAGGCGGTGCAACCTGCGGGTCTGCGTGACCGACATCACCGCCGACTCGCCGGGTGGGGCGACCAGCAGGACGCGGTCGTCCTCGACGAGCACGGTCATCGACCGGTCTCGCCCGAAGGGGTCGTGGCAGTCGACCCAGCCCTGTGGTTCGGCCATCGGCACTCCGATCGCGAGGGGGGCGCGGCGGGGGCGCCGCGCGAGCGGACGACCCCGTTGCGTAGCGGCGGGTGTCCCGTCCTGTGCATCGGTCGGCGCGCCGCCGTGACTTACCCGTTACCCAGGTAATTCACTCATTCGCTTGAACAATGGCCACTGTGCGTGGCCACGGGGGCGAGTGATGTGGGCCGGATCGGTGGGCCCGCTGGGCAGGACCCCCGGTTTCCCGCTAACATTGGAGACGCGGCCCGCTCCCAGTGACCCCCAGGCTGGTTGAGCGGGCCGCCTCGTACGACGAGGGCCCCGCTCACAGCACGTGAGCGGGGCCCTCTCCTCATCCGGATCAGATCTCGGGAGCGGTGAACTCCAGGTCGTGCGCCTCGGCGACCGGCGCGTTGGTCAGCAGGCCCTCGTGGGTGTTCAGGCCGAGCGCCAGCGACGCGTCCGCGCGCAGCGCCGCCCGCCAGCCGTGCTCCGCCAGCGCGACAGCGTGCGGCAGCGTCACGTTGGTCAGCGCGTAGGTCGAGGTGCGCGGGACCGCGCCGGGCATGTTGGCGACGCAGTAGAACACCGAGTCGTGCACCTGGTAGGTCGGATCGGCGTGCGTGGTCGGCCGGGAGTCGGCGAAGCAGCCGCCCTGGTCGATCGCGATGTCCACCAGCACCGAACCGGGCTTCATCCCGGCCACCAGCTCGTTGGACACCAGCTTGGGGGCCTTCGCGCCGGGCACCAGGACCGCGCCGACGACCAGGTCGGCCTCGCGCACGGCCTGCTCGACCGCGTACCGGTTCGACGTGACGGTGCGCAGGCGGCCCTGGTACAGCGCGTCGATGTGCCGCAGCCGGTCGACGTTGGTGTCCAGGATCTCCACGTCGGCGCCCATGCCCGCGGCGATGCCGGCCGCGTTCAGGCCGGCCACGCCGCCGCCGATGACCACCACCCGCGCCGGGTGCACGCCGGGCACGCCGCCGGGCAGCACGCCCCGGCCGCCGGACGGCTTCATCAGCGAGAACGCGCCCACCTGGGGCGCGAGGCGGCCCGCGACCTCGGACATCGGGGCGAGCAGCGGCAGGGCGCCGTTCGGCGTCTGCACGGTCTCGTAGGCGATGGCGGTGGTGCGGGAGTCCAGCAGCGCCCGCGTCAGCGGCCGGTCGGCGGCCAGGTGCAGGTAGGTGAACAGCACCTGCCCCTCGCGCAGCAGCGGGTACTCCTCGGCGATCGGCTCCTTGACCTTGAGCACCAGGTCGCCCTCGGCCCAGACGTCCTCGGCCGCCGCGAGCACCTTGGCACCCGCGGCGACGTACTCGTCGTCCGCGATGGCCGAGCCGAGACCCGCGCCCGCCTCGACGAACACGTCGTGACCGCGCGACGCCAGCTCGTGCGCGCCGGCCGGGGTCAGCGCGACGCGGTACTCGTGGTTCTTGATCTCCCGGGGGACTGCGATCCGCACGGTGGACTCCTTCGGCCGGTGTTGTTGCCAAAGGTCGGGTACCCGGGGCGCGGTGTCATCGTGCGCACCGCACCAACGCGGACCGGCCCGGTTGTGCCGGCGGGACAAGTCGGGGGGCGCGTTGACACCCGTCCGGGCCGGCACCTAGCGTGCGGGGCACCCAACTGAACATCGGCCGCGGCGCCCCACGACGGCGCCGGAACCCGCGCGGGAGAGACCTCGTTCGTTCGAGGCGCCGAAGGAGCAAGCACCCCGCACACTCTCAGGCAGCGAGAACCGCGCGCGGTGAGGCGACTCTGGAAAGCGCACCCCGCGTCCGGGGCGCGCACCCACGGTGCAAGCCGCGCCCGCGGCGAAGCTCTCAGGTCCCAGGACAGAGTGGGGACCGGACCTTCACCACAGGGAGCGCTGACGTGACCTTTCCGGAGAACCTGCTGTACACGCCCGAGCACGAGTGGGTCGACTGGGCGCCCGGCACCCGGGAGCCCGTGTCGGTCGGCATCACCTCGTACGCGGCCGGCTCGCTGGGCGACATCGTGTTCGTCGAGCTGCCCGCCGTGGGCACGCGCGTCGCGTCCGGCGAGGTGTGCGGCGAGCTGGAGTCGACCAAGTCGGTGAGCGACCTGTACGCGCCGGTCGGCGGTGAGGTCGTGGAGGTCAACGCGGCGGCGGTCGACGACCCGTCGTTGATCAACAACGACCCGTACGGCGCCGGGTGGCTGTTCAAGGTGGCCGTCGAGGACGCCACCGGCCTGCTGACCGCCGCGAAGTACGCGGAACTGACCGAGGCCTGATCGTGGCGATCAGCGTGTTCGACCTGTTCTCCGTGGGCATCGGTCCGTCGAGCTCGCACACGGTCGGGCCGATGCGCGCGGCGACGATGTTCGTGGACCGCCTGGGCGCACGAACGAGTTCAGTCGACCGGGTGCACGTGGAGCTGTTCGGGTCACTCGGCGCGACCGGCCACGGACACGGCAGCCCCAAGGCCGTGCTGCTCGGCCTGGAGGGCCACCGGCCCGAGGACGTGGACCCGGTGGCCGCCTCCGCGCGGGTCGAGGAGGTCCGGGCGACCGGGCGGCTGCGGCTCGGCGGCGCGCACGAGATCCGCTTCACCGAGGACACCGACCTGGTGATGCACCGGCGCAAGTCGTTGCCGCTGCACCCCAACGGGATGCGCTTCGAGGCGTTCGCCGGTTCCACGCCGGTGGACTCGGCCGTCTACTACTCGGTGGGCGGCGGCTTCGTGGTCGACGAGACCGCGTCCGGCAGCGACCGGATCAAGCCGGACAGCACGCCGCTCGCGCACCCGTTCCGCACCGGGGACGAACTGCTCGCGCGGACCCGGGAGACCGGGCTGCCGATCAGCGGGCTGATGCTGGCCAACGAGCGGTCGTGGCGCGGCGAGGCCGAGGTCCGGTCGGGCCTGCTGCACATCTGGCAGGTCATGCAGGAGTGCGTGGAGCGGGGCTGCACCGAGACCGGCGAACTGCCCGGCGGGCTCAAGGTGCGGCGGCGGGCGGCCGAGATGAGGGCCGGGCTGACCGCCGAGCACTACGCCACGGACCCGCTGCGGGTGATGGACTGGGTGACCCTGTTCGCGCTGGCGGTCAACGAGGAGAACGCCGCCGGCGGTCGCGTCGTCACCGCCCCCACCAACGGCGCGGCCGGCATCGTGCCCGCGGTGCTGCACTACTACACGAGGTTCGTGCCGGGCGCGTCCGACGAGGGCGTGGTGCGGTTCCTGCTCACGGCGGGCGCGATCGGCGTGCTGTTCAAGGAGAACGCGTCGATCTCCGGCGCCGAGGTCGGCTGCCAGGGCGAGGTCGGCTCGGCCTGCTCGATGGCCGCCGGCGGTCTCGCCGAGGTGCTCGGGGGGACGCCGGAGCAGGTCGAGAACGCGGCCGAGATCGCGATGGAGCACAACCTCGGGCTGACCTGCGACCCGATCGGCGGGCTCGTGCAGATCCCGTGCATCGAGCGCAACGCGCTGGCCTCGATCAAGGCCATCACGGCGGCGCGCATGGCGCTGCGGGGCGACGGGTCGCACTTCGTGTCCCTGGACAAGGTCATCAAGACCATGCGGGAGACGGGCAAGGACATGCACCACAAGTACAAGGAGACGGCGCGCGGCGGCCTGGCGGTGAACGTCATCGAGTGCTGACGACCGGTGGGACCCGCGCCGGCGGAACGGCCGGCGCGGGTCCGCCCGGTTGCGCGGGGGCGTCCTGGTGTTGCGGCATCGCAACCACCCGACATCGCCGCGGCACGACGAACAGGTGTTGTGATTCGACCTGCGACGGGGACGAGTACTCTTGATCAACCCCAGATCGTCGCAGGAGGCGATATGTTGGAGCAGTGGGAGGCAGACCACCTGCTCCGCATGCCCAAGACCTACAGCGGCTCGCTCACGGTTGATCTCGAGCAGGGGGCGGACGATGACTACCAATTGGAGAGCGACGACGGGACCCGGTACTTCGTCCTCGATGTGCGAAGGTCCCGCAGGAACCCGCGCAAAGCGCGTTTCAACTCCGTTACCGGAGGGAAATCGTGCTAGCCCGCCTCTGCACGTCTGTCCCCCACGCCAACCCCGACGGCGCGAGTCTCAGGTTCCCCCACTTCCACACCTATCGGGAGAGCTTCGACGACAAGTGGGCCGTTGAAGTCGAGATCAAGGGCGACCTGGCGTCCGCCCTGCAATTCTTCTGCAAGAAGATAAATCTTCCCGAGCCGGTGATCCAGGGAGGGCTCGCGTGACCGTGGACACGAACCTCCTGGTCGACTCCTACGTCGACTGGATAACGGCTGCGATTTCGGCCGAAGTGGTCGACGAAGAGGTCGTGGAGCTTACTACTCCCTTCCTCGACAGGCACAACGACCACCTTCAGATCTATGTCGAGAAGCAGGCCTCGGATCTCTACCTGCTCACCGATGACGGCTACATCGTCGGTGAGCTGAAGTCGAGTGGCGTGGAGAGCAGGGGGAGGCGGCGTGAAGAGCTGCTGAACCGACTGCTCGCCGGCTACGGGGTCGACATCGTCGACGGCGAGTTGCAGACCAAGTCGACGGGCCAGGGCCTGGGGCAGCGGATGCACAGCCTCGTGCAGGCGATGCTCAGTGTCGACGACATGTTCATGTTGTCCCAGCCGAGCGTGCACGGGATCTTCTTCGATGATGTGGCGAAGTTCCTGGACGACAGCGATGTGCGCTACACGCCTCGCGCCAAGTTCTCCGGCAAGAGCGGGCTCGACCATCTGGTCGACTTTGTCATCCCCAAGTCCCGCAACGCGCCCGAAAGAATTGTCCAGATACTGGACACCCCTCGTCGTGACCGTGTCGAGAGCATGCTCTTCGCGGTGAACGACACGCGTGCCGCACGCGGTTCCGAAACCGAGTACTACGCCATAGTGAACGACCTGAAGAACGTCCCGCCCGAGGTCGTGAACGCGTTCTCGCAGTACTCCGTTCGAGCGCAGCCCTGGTCGCAGCGCGAACAGCTCGTACAAGCCCTGGCGGCGTAGCGACAAGGGCTCCGCCCGGTGGTCCGGACGGCAGGCGCTCCACGGGAAGCCCGCGCCGGCGGAACGGCCGGCGCGGGTCCGCCCGCCTACGGCAGCGCGGCTTCGATCGCCTCCACGACCTCGTCCGCCTCGGGGTCGGTGGCCGGGCGGAAGCGGGCGAGGACTTCGCCGGTCGGGGACAGCAGGAACTTCTCGAAGTTCCACTGGACGTCACCGGTCGCGCCGTCGGGGTCCGGGGCCCCGGTCAGCTCCGCGTACACCGGGTGGCGGGACGGGCCGTTGACGTCGATCTTCTCGTACAGCGGGAACGTGACGCCGTACGTGGTGGAGCAGAAGGTCGCGATCTCCTCCGCCGTGCCCGGCTCCTGGCCCATGAACTGGTTGCACGGGAAGCCGACCACCGAGAAGCCGCGCTCCGCGTAGCGCTCCTGGAGCCGCTCCAGGCCCTTGTACTGCGGCGTCAGCCCGCACTTCGACGCCACGTTGACCACCAGCAGCGCCTTGCCCGCGTGCTCGCCCAGGCTGGACTCCTCACCCGCGAGGGTGCGCACCGGGATGTCGTGGATGCTCATGTCGAGAGGCTACGTGCCGCCACGCCGCGCCCGCCGCACCGAGGAACGCCGCGGCTGCGGGGACCGCTGCGGGCAGGAGCAGGGCCGCGGACGCGCACGCGGTCACCGCGTGGGCCGTCGCCGCCGAGGCGAGCGAAGCACAGGAGGGTCGGGCTGCGGTGCCCCGCCGCCGACAGGTCTGCCATGTCCCGGGTGTCCCAGGCGGTCAAGGGCGACGGGGGCGCCCGCTCACCGGTGCGGTGGACCCCGGGAACCGGTCGGGAGCGGGGTGTTCGCGGCGCTGTTTCACCACTGTGAACTTTGTTGACGGTTCGCCCGCGGACTCCCTACCGTCAGCGCCGGAGGTCCGCGGACCTCCGGAACCCGTGGAGGGGCCCACGACTTCGGCGGCGGTGTCGTGAGCCCCTCCACGGTGTCCTCGCGGAGGCGGGGATCAGAAGTCGAACACGGGGCCGGTCTCGGCGCGCAGGACGCACGGGTTCGGGAACTCCGCCTCGAACCAGCGGTCCTCACCCCGCCACTTCCCGGTCGCCCTCACCCGGACGGGGTCGTACTCCAGGGTGCAGATCACGTCGCCCCCGGTGGAGAGCCGGCCGACGTCCCCGTCCACGAGGGACAGCGCGTCGCACGCCAGGTCCGCCCGGGGGTGCAGGCCGCCGGAGGGTTCGCACGTCAGGTTGACGATCTGGAGCGATTCACCCCGCTGCACGTTCAGCACGAAGCTCGACTCCGGTGAGGAGACGAGTGGAGCCAGCGCGGCCATCGCCGCGAGGAAGGGGAGTGGTGCCATGCCACCACGATGCTGGGCGTGGCACCGGTCCCTCCAGCGATCTCACCGGATCGTGTGGTGTATTCAACGATTTCCGTGATCGAGTCCCCCCGCGGTCGGGGCGTCGACGCGGTCGACTCCACGACCTCGTCGCGTGCGTGGACGGGTGTGCGGGCTGTGATTGTGACGTCGCTCACGGTCACTCTCACTCGTCGGGGTGCCGGGCCAGGGTGGGGGGATGGCTACCGGGATGGCGACGTCGAAGGTGCGCAGGGTGGCGCTGGCGAGTTCGGCCGGCAACGCGGTGGAGCTGTACGACTTCCTGCTCTACGGGACGGCGTCCGCGCTCGTGTTCGACAAGCTGTTCTTCCCGTCCTTCGACCCGCGGATCGGCACGCTGCTCGCGTTCGCCACGTTCGGCGCCGGCTTCCTCGCCCGGCCGCTCGGCGGCGTCGTGATCGGGCACTTCGGCGACCGGATCGGGCGGCGGTCGATGCTCGTGCTCACGCTCACCGCGACCGGCGTGTGCACCGCGCTGATCGGGCTGCTGCCGACCTACTCGTCCATCGGGATCGCCGCGCCGCTGCTGCTCGTGCTGCTGCGCCTGGTGCAGGGCTTCTTCCTCGGCGGGGAGCAGGGCGGGGCCACGCTGATGGCGGTCGAGCACGCGCCGCCCGGCCGCACCGGGTGGTACGGCAGCTGGACGTTCCTCGGGTCGCCCCTGGGCCTGCTGCTGGCCAACGGCGCGATGGCCGCGTCCACCGCGGTGTCCGGCGACGCGTTCCTCGACTGGGGCTGGCGGGTGCCGTTCCTGCTCAGCCTCGCGCTGGTCGGCGTCGGCCTGTACGTGCGGCTGTCGGTGGAGGAGAGCCCGGAGTTCAGCGCGGCCCGCGAGTCGCGCGGCACGGTCCGGCTGCCGGTCGCCGAGGTGCTGCGCCGGTCGTGGCGGACGGTGCTGCTGGGCGCGGGCGTGAACCTCGGCTTCACCATGTTCATCTTCGTCGTGGCCACGTTCGCCGTGTCGTACGGGACCAGGCAGCTCGGGATGACCCGCGCGACGCTGCTCAACGCCGGGCTGATCGGCGCGTTCACCCAGGCGGTGGCCATCCTCGTGTTCGCGCGGCTGTCCGACCGGGTCGGCCGGCTGCCGGTGATGCTCGGCGGCGCGGTGTTCCTGGGCCTGTACGCGTTCCCGTTCTTCCGGCTGCTGGAGACCCGGTCGACCGGGTTGGTGGTGCTCGCGATGGTGCTGGCGTTCACCGGGTCGGCCGCGCTGTTCGGGCCGATGCCCGCCTACTACGCGGAGCTGTTCGGCACGCGGGTCCGCTACAGCGGCGTGTCGTTGAGCTACCAGCTGGGCGCGGTGCTGGGCGGCGGGCTGTCCCCGATCGTGGCGACGTGGCTGCTGGGCGCCACGCCGACGCACGACTCGTGGCCGATCTCGCTCTACCTGGTCGCCGGGGCGCTGGTCAGCGCCCTGTGCCTGCTGGGCGTCGGCGAGACGCTGCGGCGCGGCGCCGGTTCAGCCCGGTAGCGGGATCGCGTCACCCGTCCGGGCGGACTCGAACGCCGCCTCCACGACCTCCAGGCCGGTGATCGCGTCCGCCACCGGGACGGGCGCCCGCCCGGCGGCCACGGCCGCGTAGAACTCCTGGTAGGCGCCGGGCTCGGTCGGCACGCGGGTGTCGCCCAGCAGGCCCCACCGCTCCGCGGGCTCCTCGCCCCACCCCGGCCCGCCGGGCACCGCGCCCGCCTTGAGCGCCTCCTCCTGCGGGTCCATCCCGTCCTTCACGTACGCCGCCCGGTCGCCCAGCACCCGGAACCGCGGGCCCGGCGCCGCCGCCAGCGCCGACGCCCACAGGTGCGACACGGCGCCGGACGGGTGGGTCAGCGCCAGGAACGCGTCGTCGTGCGCCCTGACGCCCCGCCGCAGCGCCCGCACCTCCGCGTACACGCGGGTCGGCCGGCCGAACAGCGCCACCGCCTGGTCCACCAGGTGCGTGCCCAGGTCGTAGACGATGCTGCCGAGGTCGGCCGGGTCGCCGGACTCCTTCCAGCCGTCCTTCGGCTCGGGCCGCCACCGCTCGAACCGCGACTCGAACCGGTGGACCGCGCCGAGCGCGCCGTCGCCGACGAGCCGCGCGACGGTGCGGAAGTCCCCGTCCCACCGCCGGTTGTGGAACGGGGCCAGCAGCAGGCCGCGCGACGCCGCCAGCCCGGCCAGCTCCCGCGCCTCCGCGGCCGACCCGGCGAACGGCTTGTCCACCACCGCGTTCAGCCCGTGCTCCAGCGCGGTGCGCGCGTGCCCGGCGTGGAAGCGGTTCGGGGTGGTCACCACGACGAGGTCGAACTCGCCCGCCCGCGCCCACACCTCCTCCACCGACGGGACGACCTCGGCGCCGGGGTAGCGGGCCGCGACCTCGGCCGCCCGGTCGGCGTTGCCGGTGACCACGGCGGTCAGCTCCAGGTCCGGCGAGGAGGACAGGAAGGGGGCGTGGAACGCGGCTCCGCCGAGCCCGTACCCGATCAGTGCGGTGCGCATGGTCCCGAACCCTAGGCGTCCCAGGACGTGGACGCCCTGTCGCAGACAGTGGGCCGTTGCTACGTTCAGCCGCACGGGTCTGCCGGTTGCACCTCGACGCGCGAACCCCGCGAGCGTCGCCGGCACGGCCGCCTGACAGGGAGCTCACGCATGTCCTGGTCCTTCGACACCCGGCAGGTCCACTCCGGCGCCGCACCCGATCCCGCCACGGGCGCGCGCGCCACGCCGATCTACCAGACCACCTCGTTCGTGTTCCGCGACACGGCGCACGGCGCCGCGCTGTTCAGCCTCGCCGAGCCGGGCAACATCTACACCCGCATCAACAACCCGACGCAGGACGTGCTGGAGCAGCGGGTCGCGGCGCTGGAGGGCGGCGTGGCGGCGGTCGCGTTCGCGTCCGGCCAGGCGGCGGAGACCGCGACGATCCTCAACCTCGCCCGCGCGGGCGACCACTTCGTGGCCAGCGCGTCCCTCTACGGCGGCACGTACAACCTGTTCCACTACACGCTGCCCAAGCTCGGCATCGAGGTGTCCTTCGTGGAGGACCCCGACGACCTCGACGCGTGGCGGGCGGCCGTGCGGCCGAACACCAAGCTGTTCTTCGCGGAGTCGCTGGCCAACCCGCGCAGCAACGTGCTGGACGTCGAGGCGGTCGCCGCGCTCGCGCACGAGAGCGGCGTTCCGCTGGTCGTGGACAACACCGTGCCCACGCCGTACCTGCTCCGACCGCTGGAGCACGGCGCGGACATCGTGATCCACTCCGCCACCAAGTACCTCGGCGGGCACGGCAACGCGGTCGCGGGCGTCGTCGTGGACGGCGGGAAGTTCGAGTTCTCCGACGCGGCGAGGTTCCCCGACTTCAACGAGCCGGACCCCAGCTACCACGGCCTCCGGTACTGGCCGGCGCTCGGGCACGGCTCGTTCGCCGCGAAGCTGCGCGTGCAGGGGCTGCGCGACACGGGTGCGGCCATCGCGCCGCTGAACAGCTTCCTGATCCTCCAGGGCATCGAGACGCTGTCGCTGCGCCTGGAGCGGCACTCGGCCAACGCGCTGGAGCTGGCCCGCTGGCTGGAGTCGCGCGACGAGGTGGAGAAGGTGCACTACGCGGGCCTGGAGTCCAGCCCGTGGCACCACCTCGCGCGGAAGTACCTGCCGAACGGCGCGGGCGGCATCGTGTCGTTCGAGCTGCACGGCGGCGTCGAGGCGGGACGGGCGTTCGTGGACGCGCTGGAGCTGTTCAGCCAGCTCGCGAACATCGGTGACGTGCGCAGCCTCGTCATCCACCCGGCCAGCACCACGCACAGCCAGCTCACACCCGAGGAGCAGGTCGTCGCGGGCGTCACGGCCGGCCTCATCAGGCTCTCGGTGGGCATCGAGGGCGTGGAGGACCTCAAGGCCGATCTGGAGACGGGCTTCCGGGCCGCCAAGTCGGTGCTGTGAGCTTCGGGTCCACGGGTTCCGGGTCCACTGTCGGGGAGACCCCTCCCGCCGCCGGCGGGTGGCGGGAGGGGGACCCGAACGGGCGACGCCGGTGGTTCCGCGGCGAGCTGCCGGGTGCGTCGGGCGAGCCGGCGCTGCCGCTGTCGATCGCCTACGAGACGTGGGGCGAGCCGAACGCCGACCGGTCGAACGCCGTGCTCGTGCTGCACGCCCTGACCGGGGACAGCCACGTGGCGGGCGGCGTGGAGCCGGGCCACCCGACGCCGGGCTGGTGGGACGGCCTGATCGGCCCCGGCCGCGCGCTGGACCCGGCCGAGTGGTTCGTGGTGGCGCCGAACGTGCTGGGCGGGTGCCAGGGCACCACCGGGCCGTGGTCGACCGCCCCGGACGGCCGGCCGTGGGGACCGCGGTTCCCGCGAGTGTCGGTGCGCGACCAGGTCGCCGCCGAGGTGCTGCTGGCCGACCACCTGGGCGTGGCGTCGTGGGCCGCCGTCCTCGGCGGGTCGATGGGCGGGATGCGGGCGCTGGAGTGGGCGGTGACCGCGCCCGAGCGGGTGCGGAACCTGCTTGTGCTGGCCGCGCCCGCGTCGTCGTCGGCGGACAACATCGCGCTGGCGTCGGCCCAGCTGCACGCCCTCCGGCTGGACCCCGTGGGCGGTCTCGGCGTGGCGCGCCGCATCGCGCACCTCAGCTACCGCAGCGAGGCGGAGCTGTCCGCCCGCTTCGGCCGCGAGGTGCAGGCGGACGGCCGGTACGCGGTGGAGTCGTACCTGGACCACCACGCGGCGAAGCTCGTGCGCCGGTTCGACCCGGAGAGCTACGTCGTGCTGACGGAGGCGATGAACGGCCACGACGTGGGCCGTGACCGGGGTGGCGTGCGCGAGGCGCTGTCGCGGGTCACCGCGCGCACGATCGTGGCGGGCATCGACTCGGATCGCCTCTACCCCCTGGCCCGCCAGGCCGAGATCGCCGACGCCGTCCCGGGCGCCGGCGGCGTGCGCGTGGTGACCTCGCCGTACGGGCACGACGCGTTCCTGATCGAGGTGGACCAGATCGCCAAGCTCCTGACCGAACTCCTGACCTCCTGACCTCCTGACCTCCTGACCCGAGAGTCCAACGCCCAGGTCCCGGGAGTCCAACACCCGGGACCTGGGCGTTGGACTCTCGGGTGGTTGTCCGCGATGATCACTCGTAGGGGCGACGAGGTGGCCCGGTGCGGGCTCGGTGACGCGGCGGGGGCTACTCGTCGAGCGCTGTCGCGATCCACGGCGCCACCGGCAGGTCGCGCACCTCGCACTCCAGGGCGAGCTTCACCGTCCAGCGCAGGGCCTGGAGCACGACCGTCGCCAACTCCTGCGGCCGCCCGTTGGCCAGCGCGATCTCGATCTGCTCGGCGGCGGCCTCCTGGTCGCCGTGCACCTCGGCGAGCAGCGTGCGGATCGCGGTGCGGACCGGAGGGTCCGCGTCGTCGATCGGCACCTCCTGGCCGTCCTCGTCGAAGACCTGCATCTTCACCGGCGTCGCACCGCCCGAGCCGAGCGCGGCGACCATGTCGCTGCACTCGGAGAACAGCAGCAGCACCAGCTCTCTGATCTCCTCGTCCCCCTCGGGGGAGCCGCTGAGGTAACCGGTCACCAGGTCGACCGCGACAGCGTCCTCCCCGACCTTGGTGGCGGTCAGGGCCTCACCGGCCACGGCGCGGAGCCGTGACCAGCGGTCGGGGTCCTGGTGCGGGTGCATTCAGCCATCTTTCAACACGGAGTAGGGGTTCTCGCGCTCTGCCGTACTGCCTACCCGGTGGTGTCAGTTCTAGGCAACGCCTTGTCCACCGGGGTGCTACTCCGGTATGACACCCCCGGGTCGCATGTGCGCGGGGCCCCACCCGCCTGGCATCGGCCCCGTGATCCGCACCTCCTCCAGGTCGTGCTGCTGCGCTGCCGGTCTTCCTGCTGCACCAGAGCGCGCTGCTCGTGGTCACGCTCGCCGGCTCGGCGTTCGGCCCGCTGCGCGGCCTGCACACGCCGCCGTCGGACGCGCTACGGGTGCTGGAGCGCCTGACGTGGCTGCCGGTGTTCGGCCGCGTGCTGCTGGTCCTGCTTCGGTATGGCGGCCAGCAGCGCCGCCGCGATCGTCGCGCCGTGCAGCGCGACCACGGCCGCCGTGGGTTCCAGGACGAGCAGCGGCGGGACGCAGGCCAGCGCGGTGAGCAGCCAGGGCCTGCGGTCGTGGCAGGCGCCGGTGTGCGCGGCGTGCAGCAGGTACCAGCCGAGCAGCAGGTGGATGAGGTTCTGCAGCGGGTCGACCTCGATCACGACGAGCGTGCCCGCCGCGCCGGCGAACCCGGTCACCACGAACCCGAGGACGCCCAGCACGCCGTAGCCGACGCCGAGGGTGGCGGCCAGTCGGGTGCGGTGGGTCTCCCGGCCGCGGCCGAGGTCGGGCAGGCCGTTCCGCTCGAAGCGGTGGAACAGCAGCAGCACGGGCAGGAGCAGCAGCACCAGCACGGCCAGCCAGCGGGGCCGGGTGACGACCCAGTCGAACGCCGCGCGCTCGTCGAGCAGCCCGAGACCGCCGACCAGCGCGGCCAGGGCGGTGAGGTAGCCGAGGTAGACGGTCATCGGGGCGGCGCGGGCGAAGTCCACGACCCGCCACAGCCGGTGCCCCTCCAACCAGGCGGTGACGCGGTCCCGCAGCAGCAGGACGACGCAGATCTGCGCCAGGCCGAGCACGAGCAGGCACACCGTGGGCGGGCTGAGGTTCGACGCCCGCTCGCCGGGCAGCGCCATCATGGTGCGCGGGTAGCCGCCGAACGTGATCAGCGCCAGCAGGGCGGGCACGGCGGCCGTCGCGAGCGTGGCGAGGACCCGGCGCGGCACGCGTCGCAGGCCGCCGTCCGCGTAGTGGAAGCCGACCTGCTGGAGCAGCAGCGCGCCGAGCACCAGGTTGAGGTGGCCGCCGGCGCGCCAGCCGAACCCGATGCGGCAGGCGTCGACGGCGATCATCAGCGCGACCAGCCCGACCGGCGCGAGCAGCCGGGCGTTGCGGTGCAGCCACGCCATGACCGGGGTCGCGGCGACCGCCACCAGGTAGAGCCCGAGGAACCACAGCGGGTGGGCGATCAGCCGCCCGAACATCTCCACCCGCGACTTGTCCACGTCGAGCAGTTCCAGCGGCAGCGGCAGGACCAGCCAGGCGAGCACGAACGCCAGCACCGGCCGCAGCAGCCACGAGATCCGCGCGGCCAGGTACCGCCCGTACCCGCCGTGGTCGGCCTGCACGGCCCGCCAGCTGAGGAGGTTCGCCTGGCCGCCCGCGAAGTAGAAGACCGGGATCGCCTGGAGGAGCCAGGTCAGCAGCCACAGCCAGTTCGCGCTGACGCCCGCCCAGTGCAGCACGGTGAGCGCCGACTGGCCGAGCACCACCATGCCGAGCGCGGCGAGCCGCAGGAACGTCGCGTACCGGTCGGCGGCGGGCCGCGGCCGCGGTTCCGGGTCCGGTTCGCGCCGGCGCGGCAGCCGTGCCACCAGCAGGAACACCACGACGGCGCTGCCGAAGCCCCACGCGAGCACCGGCTCGTGACCGGGCGGCCCCCACCGCTGCCGCCACGAGTTGAACTCCAGGCCCGCCGCGTACAGCCGCGCGGTGGCGTGGCACCGCGCGCCGTTGCCGCGCGGGTTCGCGTCGCACTGGGCGTGCATGTCCCGGGCGAGCCGTGCGTCGAGCGACTTGCGGGCGTCCTGGTCGAGGGGGCGGCCCTTCCGCTCGGCGTACCGGAGGAGGTCGTAGCCGAGGTCGTGGGCCCGGCAGCCCGTGCCGAAGTCCCACTCGGTGTCGCCGGCGGGGCCGGAGCAGCCCCCGTTCGGGTCGATGGCGCGGGTGGTGCCGTCGGGTGCCGTGACCACCCGCGGGTCGCGTCCGACGACGCGGTCGAAGTCCTCGGGGAAGGCCAGCAGCGGGTTGGCGTCGCCGGGGTCGGCCATCGCCTCGACGGCGCGCGCCGCGGTCGCCACGTCGCCGGTCAGCGGGCCGGGGTCGGTCGCCCCGACGGGGCGGGACGCGATCACGCCGCACGCGAACACGGCGAGCGCGACCAGGACGAACCGGAACCAGGTCGGTAACCGGGCGAGCAACCGGAGACCCGGCCACCCCCCGGTGTCGCTGCGCGCCGCCGTGTCGTTCATCGGCGGTCCAGGTTACGGACGCGCATCGGTGGCCGCCAACCCCCTGTCCCCCTGCCACGTGGTGGGGCAGGCCCCACCGCCGGCGGGGGGACGGGTCAGGCCACCGCGCCCGACAGCGAGGCCAGGGCCATCCGCGACAGCAGCTCCGCCATCTGGTCCCGGTCGAGGTGGGCGCTGTGCGGGGTCGAGTTGATCAGGCCGAACACGGCGTGCGCGGCGGCGCGGGCGGTGGGCTCGTCCACCTCCGGCGAGGTCTTGCGGATCGTCTCGACCCACACCTCGACGTACCGCCGCTGCAACGCGCGCACCCGGCGGCGGTCCGGGTCGGTCAGGTTGGCCAGGTTCCGGATCTGCACGGTGATCAGCGCCGGGTCGTCCAGGGCGAAGTCCACGTGCCACCCGATCAGCTCGCGCAGCGCGTCCGCCGGTCCGGACGACGTCTCCACGCGCGCCACGCCGCCCTCCAGCAGCCGCTCGCTGATCTGCGTCAGCATCTCGCCGAGCATCGCGTCCTTGCTGCGGAAGTGGCGGTAGAGGGCGGGGCCGGAGATGCCGACCGCCGCGCCGATGTCGTCGATGCCCACGCCGTGGAAGCCGTGCCTGGCGAACAGCTCGGCGGCGGCGGCCAGGATCTGGTCGCGGCGGGACTGCTTCACGGGCTCGGCTGGCACGCCGCCCATCTTAAGCGGCCCGCCCAGCGGGCGTAAACGTTCGTTAACCGGGCTGTCGGCAGGACATTGTTTACTCACCGTGGTTATAAGCTGTTAACTATTAACTATCCCTATTTGCGCGGCGCTACCTACTGGTAACTCTTGACGTGCTCCGCATCACACCCTGCGTTGTTTCCCTCCGGGAGGCTCCGATGCGCCTTGTCCGCACCCTGTCGAGCGCCGCGCTGGCGATAGCCGCGTCGCTCGCCCTCGTCGTGCCGGCCGAAGCGGCCGCCGCCAACTACGTCGCCCTCGGCGACTCCTACTCCTCCGGGACGGGCACCGGTTCCTACTACTCCGACTCCGGGGGCTGCAAGCGCAGCCAGTACAGCTACCCGGCGCTGTGGGCGGCCTCGCACGCGCCCGCCTCGTTCAAGTTCGTCGCCTGCTCGGGCGCCCGCACCGGCGACGTGCTGAACAACCAGATCGGTTCGGTCACCGCGACGACCTCCCTGGTCAGCATCTCGATCGGCGGGAACGACGCCGGGTTCACCGACGTGATCACCACCTGCACCTTCGGCACCGACTCGACCTGCACCAACCGGGTCAACCAGGCCAAGGCGTACGTCTCGGGCACCCTGCCGGGCCTGCTGGACAACGTCTACGCCCAGATCCGCGGCCGCGCCCCGTCGGCCACCGTCGTCGTGCTCGGCTACCCGCGCCTCTACAAGGTCCCCGGTTCCTGCAACGTGGGCCTGAGCGACACCAAGCGCGCCGCGATCAACTCGGCCGCCGACGCCCTGCACACCGTCATCTCGGCCAGGGCGGGCGCGAAGGGCTTCGCCTACCGCGACCTGCGCGGCGCGTTCGCCGGCCACGAGATCTGCTCCGGCGACTGGTGGCTGAACAGCCTGTCGTGGCCGGTCGAGGAGTCCTACCACCCGAACCGCAACGGTCAGCGGCTCGGCTACCTGCCGCAGCTGAACGCCGTCACCGGCTGAGTCGGGGCACCACCGCGGAGGGGGTCGCCACGGCGGCCCCCTCCCGCTTGTGAACGGGGGTTAACAAGCGCTAACATCTCCTCAGGTTAACGACGGCTAACCGCGAGGAGCCCGATGGACGCCCCGGTGCTGCGCAGCACGGCCGACAAGTCGGCCGACGCCTTCCGGCGCTACCACGACGAGCACACCGCGCTCGTGCACGACCTGCGCGCCAAGCTCCGCCAGGCCGCCCTGGGCGGTCCGGAGAAGGCCCGCGCCCGCCACGTGGCCCGCGGCAAGCTGCTGCCGCGCGACCGCGTCGACACCCTCCTGGACCCCGGCTCGCCGTTCCTGGAGCTGTCCCCGCTGGCCGCCGACGGCATGTACGGCGACGAGGCCCCGGCCGCCGGCGTCATCACCGGCGTCGGCCGCGTCTCCGGCCGCGAGGTCGTGGTCGTCGCCAACGACGCCACCGTCAAGGGCGGCACCTACTACCCGATGACGGTCAAGAAGCACCTCCGCGCCCAGGAGGTCGCGCTCCACAACAACCTCCCGTGCGTCTACCTGGTGGACTCCGGCGGCGCGTTCCTGCCGAAGCAGGACGAGGTGTTCCCGGACCGCGAGCACTTCGGCCGCATCTTCTTCAACCAGGCCACGATGTCCGCCCGCGGCATCCCGCAGGTCGCGGCGGTGCTCGGCTCGTGCACGGCGGGCGGCGCGTACGTGCCCGCCATGTCCGACGAGGCGGTGATCGTGCGCGGCCAGGGCACGATCTTCCTCGGCGGCCCGCCGCTGGTGAAGGCCGCCACCGGCGAGGTCGTCACGGCCGAGGAGCTGGGCGGCGGCGAGCTGCACTCGCGCACCTCCGGCGTCACCGACCACCTCGCCGAGGACGACGGGCACGCGCTGCGCGTCGTCCGCTCCATCGTCTCCACCCTCGGCCCCCGCGCGCCCCGCCCCTGGCGGGTCGAGCCGAGCGTCGAGCCGGTCGTCGACCCGGCCGAGCTGTACGGCGTCGTGCCGACCGACAGCCGCACCCCGTACGACGTGCGCGAGGTGATCGCCCGCGTCGTCGACGGCAGCCGGTTCCAGGAGTTCAAGAAGGAGTACGGCACGACGCTCGTCACCGGGTTCGCGCGCGTCCACGGCCACCCGGTCGGCATCGTCGCCAACAACGGCGTGCTGTTCGGCGAGTCCGCGCTCAAGGGCGCGCACTTCGTCCAGCTGTGCGACCAGCGGTCCGTGCCCCTGGTGTTCCTCCAGAACATCAGCGGGTTCATGGTCGGCCGCGAGTACGAGGCCGGGGGCATCGCCAAGCACGGCGCGAAGATGGTCACGGCGGTGGCGTGCGCGCGGGTGCCGAAGTTCACCGTCGTCATCGGCGGCTCGTTCGGCGCGGGCAACTACTCGATGTGCGGCCGGGCGTACTCGCCCCGGTTCCTGTGGATGTGGCCGAACGCCCGCATCTCCGTCATGGGCGGCGAGCAGGCCGCGTCCGTGCTCGCCACCGTGCGGCGCGACCAGCTCGGCGACGAGTGGTCGGCGGAGGACGAGGAGGCGTTCAAGGCGCCGATCCGGCAGCAGTACGAGGACCAGGGCAACCCGTACTACTCCACCGCGCGCCTGTGGGACGACGGCGTGATCGACCCGCTCGACACGCGCACCGTCCTCGGTCTGGCCCTGTCCACGGCGGCCAACGCCCCGATCGAGCCGGTGTCCTACGGCGTCTTCCGGATGTGATGGCGATGTTCGAGTCGGTACTGGTGGCCAACCGCGGCGAGATCGCGGTCCGAGTCATCCGCGCCCTGAGGGCCCACGGCATCCGCTCCGTCGCCGTGTACAGCGACGCCGACGCCGACGCCGCGCACGTGCGGCTGGCCGACGAGGCGGTGCGGCTCGGCCCGGCGGCGGCCCGGGAGAGCTACCTGTCGATCGAGAAGGTGGTGGAGGCCGCGCTGTCGACGGGCGCCCGGGCGGTGCACCCCGGCTACGGCTTCCTCGCCGAGAACGCCGAGTTCGCCCGCGCCTGCGACAAGGCCGGGCTGGTGTTCATCGGCCCGCCCGCCGAGGCGATCGAGGCGATGGGCGACAAGATCCGCGCCAAGCTGACCGTCGCGGCGGCCGGGGTGCCGGTCGTGCCCGGCCGCACCGAGGTCGGCATGACCGACGACGACCTGGTCGGCGCGGCGGCCGAGATCGGTTTCCCGGTGCTGCTCAAGCCGTCCGCGGGCGGTGGCGGCAAGGGCATGCGGCTGGTCCGCGAGCCGGGGGCGCTGCGCGACGCGATCGAGTCCGCCCGGCGCGAGGCGCGCGGGTCGTTCGGCGACGACGCGCTGCTCATCGAGCGGTTCGTCGGCAACCCCCGGCACGTCGAGATCCAGGTGCTGGCGGACGCGCACGGCGGTGTGGTGCACCTCGGCGAACGCGAGTGCAGCCTCCAGCGGCGGCACCAGAAGATCATCGAGGAGGCCCCGTCACCGCTGCTCACCCCCGAGGTCCGGGAGGCCATGGGCCGGGCGGCGGTGGAGGCGGCGCGGTCCGTCGGGTACGTCGGCGCGGGCACCGTCGAGTTCATCGTCGACGGCGCGTCCGGCGACTGGTTCTTCATGGAGATGAACACCCGGCTCCAGGTCGAGCACCCGGTGACCGAGCTGGTCACCGGCGTGGACCTGGTCGAGCAGCAGCTGCGGGTGGCGGCGGGCGAGCCGCTGGGGTTCACCTCGGTCGAGCTGACCGGGCACGCCGTGGAGGCCCGCGTCTACGCCGAGGACCCGTCCCGCGGTTTCCTGCCCACCGGCGGCACGGTGCTGCTGCTGGAGGAGCCGGCGGACGTGCGGGTCGACTCGGCGCTGCGCGTCGGGCTGACCGTGGGCAGCGACTACGACCCGATGCTGGCCAAGGTGATCGCGCACGGCGCCACCCGGGCCGAGGCGCTGCGCCGGCTGCACGCCGCGCTGGGCCGGTTCACGCTGCTGGGCGTGACCACGAACGTGCCGTTCCTGCGGGCGCTGCTGACCGACCCGGACGTGCGGGCGGGCGACCTCGACACCGGGCTGGTGGAGCGGAAGCTCGACTCGCTGGTGGCCGTCGACCTGCCCGACGAGGTGCCGGCCGCCGCCGCCCTGGAGCGGCAGCTCTCCCTCGCGGGCGACGACGGCGACCCGTGGGCGCGGTCCGACGGCTGGCGGCTCGGCGACCGCGCGTGGACCCGGTGGCTGATCGACGGCGTCGAGGTGCGGGTGCGCGGTGACGAGGTGTCGATCGCGGACGGCGAACCGGCGCGCTACGCGGTCCGGGTC
The DNA here is from genome assembly GCF_031455225.1 of Saccharothrix longispora. Classification (GTDB taxonomy): domain Bacteria; phylum Actinomycetota; class Actinomycetes; order Mycobacteriales; family Pseudonocardiaceae; genus Actinosynnema; species Actinosynnema longispora. Next base: position 5,773,407 of record NZ_JAVDSG010000001.1, on the reverse strand, counting down.
GAGGGCGACCGGCTGGTCGTGGGCGGCCGGCGGTACGCGATGGCCCGGGACGGGGACGTGCTGTGGCTGGGCAGGGACGGGCACGCGTGGGCGTTGACCGAGACCAGGCCGTCCGAGGCCGCCGCGTCGGGCGCCGCCGGTCGCGGCGGTCCGGTCACCAGCCCGATGCCCGGCACGGTGCTCGTCGCGCGGGCCGCGCAGGGCGACGAGGTGACCGCCGGGCAGGCGTTGTTCGTGGTCGAAGCGATGAAGATGGAGCACACCGTCACGTCACCCGTGGCCGGCGTGCTCACCGAAGTGCACGTCCGGGAGGGCCAGCAGGTCGCCCTGGACCAACCCCTGGCCGTCGTCGTGCCCCACGAGGAGTGAGCGATGCTGGACTTCCGCCTTGACGAGGACTACGAGGCGCTGCGCAAGACCGTCGAGGAGTTCGCCCGGGACGAGGTCGCCCCGGTCATCGGCGGGTTCTACGAGCGCGAGGAGTTCCCCTACGGGATCGTCGCCAAGATGGGGCGGATGGGCCTGTTCGGCCTGCCGTTCCCCGAGGAGCACGGCGGCATGGGCGGCGACTACTTCGCGCTGTGCCTGGCGCTGGAGGAGCTGGCCCGGGTCGACTCGTCCGTCGCCATCACGCTGGAGGCGGGCGTCTCGCTGGGCGCGATGCCGCTGTACCGGTTCGGCTCCGACGAGCAGAAGGCGCAGTGGCTGCCGAAGCTGACCTCCGGCGAGGTGCTGGGCGCGTTCGGCCTCACCGAGCCCGGCGGCGGCTCCGACGCGGGCGCGCTGCGCACCACCGCGAAGCAGGACGGCGACGAGTGGGTGCTCAACGGCACCAAGGCGTTCATCACCAACTCGGGCACCGACATCACCGGCCTGGTGACCGTCGCCGCCGTCACCGGTCGCCGCGAGAACGGCAAGCCCGAGATCTCCGCGATCCTCGTGCCCTCCGGCACGCCCGGCTTCACGGTGTCCCGCAAGTACTCCAAGGTCGGCTGGAACGCCTCGGACACCCGCGAGCTGTCCTTCCAGGACTGCCGCGTGCCGCTGGCGAACCTCGTCGGCGAGCGCGGGCGCGGCTACGCCCAGTTCCTCCGCACCCTGGACGAGGGCCGGGTCGCCATCGCCGCGATCGGCGTGGGCCTGGCGCAGGGCTGCGTGGACGAGTGCCTGAAGTACGTGGGCGAGCGCGAGGCGTTCGGCCGCCGGATCGGCGAGTACCAGGCCATCCAGTTCAAGATCGCCGAGATGGAGGCCCGCACGCACACCGCGCGGCTGGCCTACTACCAGGCGGCCTCGAAGATGCTGCGCGGCGAGCCGTTCAAGCGCGAGGCGGCCATCGCGAAGCTCGTGTCGTCCGAGGCGGCCATGGACAACGCCCGCGAGGCCACGCAGGTCTTCGGCGGCTACGGGTTCATGAACGAGTACCCGGTCGGCCGCTTCTACCGGGACGCCAAGATCCTGGAGATCGGCGAGGGGACCAGCGAGGTGCAGAAGATGCTGATCGCGCGGGAGCTGGGCCTCAAGGCGTGACGGGCGGGCGGGGCGTCCGCCAGGTCTCGAACGCCCCGCCGCGCACGCCCGACAGGAAGGCGCGCCACCCGGACGCGAGGCTGATCGTCGGGCGGCGGTTCTTGCTGTCCCGCACGCGGGTGGTGCGGCCGTCGAAGCGGACCTCCACGCACTCGCCGGACGCGGTGCTGTGGCTGCTCCTGAACCAGGTGCCGGTGCGCATCAGAGCTGCTCCATCTCGTCGTGGACGCGGCGGATGAACTCCCGCGAGTCGCGTTCACCGAGCGCGAGGTCGAAGGTCTCGGCGTAGCTCGCGGTGGATTCGAGTATCACGCGGGGCCTGTCGATCAGGACACCGCTGATCGCCGTCTCCTGGTACACCACGTCACGCAGCCTCGGCGAGGGGAAGGACATGATGCGCAGCGCGGCGCCCAGCAGCGGGTGCGCCCCCGCCGTGAAGGGCACCACGCGGAGGCGGACGCGGTCGCCCTTCCCCGCGACGACCTCCAGCAGGTGCGCGAGCTGCCCGCGCATCACCCCGGGACCGCCGATCCGCTGCCGCAGCGCGGCTTCGCCGAGCAGGACGTCGACCCTGAGCGGGTGGTCCCCGTCGAGCCTGGCCTGGCGGGCCAGGCGCGTCTCCAGGCGCGGCCCGACGTCGACCGGCCTGGTGTACGGCGTGCCGGCGCACATGACGGCGCGCGCGTAGTCGGCGGTCTGGAGCAGGCCGGGGACGATGTCCGGCGCGAACTCCGCGACGCGCTCGGCGCCCGCCTCCAGGCCGAACATCCGGACCAGCTCGTCCGGGTGGAGGTGGGCGTGGTCGTGCCACCACTCGCGCCGCTCGGTGTCCGCGCGCAGCCGTTCCAGCTCGGCCGCTTCGCCGCCCGACAGCCCGTAGAGGGCGGCCAGCTCGGCGAGCCGGGCGGCGGTGAGGCGGCGCTTGCCCGATTCCGCGGCGGACAGGTTCGTGCTCCCCATGCCGGTGGTCCTGCCGACGAACGCGGCGGTGAGGCCGAGGCGGTCGCGGTGCTCGCGCAGCCGCAGGCCCAGTTCCCACGCCTGGACCGTGCTGGAGATCGGTCCCCCGGTCATCGGGTCCGTCCTGTCCGTGGTGCTGGGCGACGTCGCTTCGGCACCCAGCGTAGCGATGCGCCACCCCGTCGAGGAATCGCCACGAGATACGTATCGCGATTAGCCTCAACCCGGTGATCGCACCAGAGGGCACCGGCCTGCGCGGCCGGTTGCTGGGCCGGGAGCTGCGCCGGGTCCGGGAAGCCGCCGGCATGACCACCGCCGAGCTGGCCGCGCGCACCCGGCTGCCGCGACGGGAGGTGGTGCCGCGGGAGGGGGGTGCGGTCGGTTCCCCGGTGCGCGTCCCCCCGGTGCGCGTCCCCCCGGTGCGCGTTCCTCCGGCGCACGAGCACGACCTGTGGTGCCGCTGGGACGACGGCGACGCGGCCCGCGTGCTCAACCTGCTGTGCCGCAACGCCGTGGCGGTCGACGTGCTGGCCCCGTTCGGCATCCACCCGGCGCTGCCCGTGCTCGACCCCGCGCGCTGCACGGCGTACCTGCTGGAGGGGACGACCGGCCGCGACGACGTGACCGCCCGGGTGATCCCGCGCGACGCGGGCGCCTACCCCGGCGTCGAGTGCCACCCGGTGACCTGCTTCGGGATGGCCGACGGCGCGGCGGTCGTGTTCTACGCCCACCCGCACGCCGCGCTGTTCACCGACGACCCCTGCCAGGTGCGCGAGGCGCGCGGCCTGTTCGCGCGGCTCGCCGGGTTCACCGGTCCGTAGCACCTCCCACCGGGCGCGTCACCCCGGGAACCTCCCGTGCCTGCCCTCCCCGGCGCGGAACCGGATCAACCCGGCCTCCACCTCGCGCAGCGCGACGAGCCCGTGCTCCAGCTCGTTGGCGAGCGCCGCGTCCTCGGGCAGCCCCTCCTGCTCCAGCAGCGACAGCCGGTCCTCCCGCAGGCAGACCTGCGGGAACGCGGCGATCTCCCGGGCCAGCCGCTCGGCCTCGGCGCGGGAGGTCCCGTTCGGCACGACCCGGTTCGCCAGGCCGATCCGCAGCGCCTCGCCCGAGTGGACGGGACGACCCGTGAGCACGAGGTCCATCGCGCGCGACGCCCCGATCAGCCGGGGCAGCCGGACCGTTCCGCCGTCGACCAGCGGCACGCCCCACCGGCGGCAGAACACGCCGAACACGGCGTCCTCCTCGACCACCCGCAGGTCGCACCACAGCGCCAGCTCCAGCCCGCCCGCCACGGCGTGCCCGGCGACCGCCGCGATCACCGGCTTGGACAGGCGCAGGCGGGTCGGCCCCATCGGACCGGACGGCGAGAGCGGGTCGTTGCCCCGCGCGGCGCCGATCGCCTTGAGGTCCGCGCCCGAGCAGAACGTGCCGCCCTCGCCGTGCAGCACGGCCACCGACGCGGCGGGGTCCTCGTCGAACTCGCGGAACACCTCGGCCAGCGTGTGCGCGGTCGGGCCGTCCACCGCGTTGCGCACCTCGGGCCGGTCCAGCAGGACCGTGAACACCGGCCCCGAGCGCTCCACCCGCACCGCGCTCACAGCTTCGGCGACCCCCGCTCCACGATCGCCGCGAAGTCGACGCCGCGCGGCAGCGTGCCGAACGCCACGCCCCAGTCGCCGGACAGCCGCGACGCGCAGAACGCGTCCGCCACGGCCGGGTTGCCGTACCGGACCAGCAGGGAACCCTGCAACGCCAACGCCATCCGCTCCACCAGCCGGCGCGCCCGCACCTCCAGGTCGGCGGGGTCGGCCAGCTCGTCCCTGATCGCGTCGACCGCCGCGTCCAGCCGCCGGTCGGCGCCGCGCGCCGCGTCCAGCTCGGCGAGGAACTCCGCCACCGCCTCCGGCTCCCGGGCCATGGCGCGCAGCGCGTCGAGCGCGGCCACGTTGCCCGACCCCTCCCAGATGGACATCAGCGGCGACTCGCGGAACAGCCGGGGCATGCCGGAGTCCTCGACGTAGCCGTTGCCGCCCAGGCACTCCAGGGCCTCGGCGGCGTGCGCCGGACCGCGCTTGCACACCCAGTACTTGGTGACCGCGAGCCCCAGCCGGCTGCGGTTGCCGGCCAGCCACAGCGCCACCGCCGTCGCCGCCTCCGACTCCACGGCGAGGTCGGCCAGCACGTTGCGCATGGCCGGCTGGTCGACCAGGTACGAGCCGAACGCCCGGCGGTGCGCCGCGTGGTGCGCGGCCTGGGTGACGCCCAGCCGCATCCCGGACGCCGAGCCGAGCACGCAGTCGAGGCGGGTCGAGTTGACCATCTCGATGATGGTCCGCACGCCCCGGCCCTCCTCGCCGACGAGCCAGCCCACCGCGCCGTCGTACTCCACCTCGGCGGAGGCGTTCGACCTGTTGCCCAGCTTGTCCTTGAGCCGCTGGAAGAACAGCGCGTTGCGGGTGCCGTCGGGCAGCACGCGCGGCAGCAGGAAGCAGCTCAGGCCGCCCGGGGCCTGCGCCAGCGTGAGGAACAGGTCGGACATCGGCGCGGACGTGAACCACTTGTGCCCGGTGATCACGTGGTGGTCGCCGGCGGGCACCGCGCGCGTGGTGTTCGCCCGCACGTCGGAGCCGCCCTGCTTCTCCGTCATGGACATGCCCGCGATCAGGCCGCGCTTGCCCTCGGGGGCGCGCAGCCCGAAGTCGTACTCGCGGGACGCCAGCAGCGGTTCGAAGCGCTCGGCGAGCGCGGGCGTGGTGCGCAGCGCGGGCACGGCCGCGTAGGTCATCGAGATCGGGCAGCCGTGCCCCGCCTCGGCCTGGCTCCACACGAGGAACTTGGCGGCCCGCGCCACGTGCGCGCCCGGCCGGTCGTCCCGCCACGGCGAGGCGTGCAGGCCGTGGGCGACGGCGGTGGTCATCAGCTCGTGCCAGGCGGGGTGGAACTCGACCTCGTCCACCCGGTGCCCGTACCGGTCGTGGGTGTGCAGCACGGGCGGGTGGGCGTTGGCCTGCCTGCCCAGCGCCTGGACGTGCGGGCTGCCGGCCAGCGCGCCCAGTTCGCGCAGCTCCGGCTCGGCCCACCCGGCGCCGCCGCGGTGCAGCGCTTCCAGCAGCGCGGGGTCGGCGGAGACGTCGTGGCCCTCCAGCGGCGGCACCTGGTTCGTCACCTCGTGCGTGGCGTGGGTCATAGCCGTCAGGGTACTACTCGCCGGTAACTTCGTGGGAGGTGAAAAATCGGGGGTGCCGATCTTCGATTCCGGGCCTAACGTCGATCCGGTGAGCGATCACGGAGCAGACCACGCGAGAGCGGTGGCCGCGTTGCGCGGCCAGTACGCGGCGGTCCCGGCGGGCGCGCCCGTGCGGTTGGCCAAGTCGACGTCGAACCTGTTCCGGTTCCGCGACGACCAGGCGGGCGGCCTCGACGTGGCCCGGCTCGACCGGGTCCTGTCCGTCGACCCGCGGACCCGGACCGCGCAGGTCCAGGGCATGACCACCTACGAGCGCCTGGTCGACGCCACCCTGCGTCACGGCCTGATGCCGCTGGTCGTGCCGCAGCTCAAGACGATCACCCTCGGCGGCGCGGTCGCGGGCCTGGGCATCGAGTCCAGCTCGTTCCGCAACGGGCTGCCGCACGAGTCGGTGCGCGAACTGGAGGTCATGACCGGCGACGGCTCGATCCGGGTGGTCGGCCCCGACGACGAGCTGTTCCGCGGCTTCCCCAACTCCTACGGCACCCTCGGCTACGCGCTGCGGCTGGAGATCGAGCTGGAGCCGGTCAAGCCGTACGTGCGGCTGCGGCACGTGCCGTTCGGCGACGCGCACCAGTGCGCGGAGGCCCTGGCGGCGATCTGCGCGGAACGGGCCTACCAGGGCGAACCGGTCGACTTCGTGGACGGCACGGTCTTCTCCGGCGGGGAGCAGTACCTGACCCTGGCGACCTTCGCCGACGGCGCGCCCGCCACGTCCGACTACACCGGCAACCGGATCTACTACCGGTCCGTCCAGGCCCGGCGCACCGACCACCTGACCGTGCGCGACTACCTGTGGCGGTGGGACACCGACTGGTTCTGGTGCTCGCGGGCGTTCGGCGTGCAGCACCCGGTGGTGCGGCGGCTCGTGCCGAAGCGGTACCTGCGGTCCGACGTGTACCGGCGGATCGTGGCGTGGGACCGGCGGCACGGGTTCTCCGGCCGGTTGACCAAGGCGGTGCAGGAGCCGGTGATCCAGGACGTGGAGATCCCGGTGCACCGGCTCGCCGAGTTCCTCGACTTCTTCCACCGCGAGATCGGCGTCAGCCCGGTCTGGCTGTGCCCCGTGCGCCTGCGGGACCGGTCCGGCTGGCCGCTCTACCCCATGGACCCGGACGTGCTCTACGTCAACGTCGGCTTCTGGTCGACCGTCCCGCTGCGTCCGGACGAGGAGCTCGGCAGCCGGAACCGGATGATCGAGGACGAGGTCACCCGGCTCGGCGGGCACAAGTCGCTGTACTCCGATTCGTACTACGGCGAGCAGGAGTTCTGGGACCACTACAACGGCCCCGCGTACCGGAAGCTCAAGGAGCGGTACGACCCGGACGGCCGGCTGCCCGACCTGTACGCCAAGTGTGTGCTGCGCAAGTGAAGGGAGCGGGGGCCATGCGGTTGGCGGAGGTGTTCCAGCGGGCGGTCGGCGGTGACGGGTCCGTGGGCTTCAGCGCGTTCGACGGCAGCGAGGCCGGGCCGCGCGACGCGGCGATCCGGATCGAGGTCCGCACGCCGGAGGCGTTGTCGTACCTGGCGTCCGCGCCGGGGGAGCTGGGGCTGGCGCGCGCGTACGTGACCGGCCACCTGGAGATCGTCGGGGACGTGCACGGGGCACTGGCGCACGTGTCGGACATGTCGTTGCGCGACCTGCCGTGGGGGCAGCGGGTGGAGCTGCTGTCCACGTTGGGGCGCACGCGGCTGGCCACGAGGGTCGAGGTGCCCGCGCAGGAGCGGCGGCTGCGCGGGCTGCGGCACTCCAAGGCGCGCGACCGCGAGGCCATCGCGCACCACTACGACGTGTCGAACACGTTCTACGAGTGGGTGCTCGGCCCGTCGATGACGTACACCTGCGCGGTGTACCCGACCGCGTCGTCCACCCTGGAGGAGGCGCAGGCCGCCAAGCACGACCTGGTGGCGCGCAAGCTCGGGTTGCGGCCGGGGATGCGGCTGCTCGACGTCGGCTGCGGGTGGGGCGGCATGGTGATGCACGCGGCCCGCGAGTACGGCGTGCGGGCGTTGGGCGTGACGCTGTCGCGCAACCAGGCCGAGTGGGCGCAGAAGGCCATCGTCGAGGCGGGGCTGTCCGACCTGGCCGAGGTGCGCCACCTGGACTACCGCGACGTGCGGGACAACGGGTTCGACGCGATCAGCTCCATCGGCCTCACCGAGCACATCGGCAAGGCGAAGCTGCCCGCGTACTTCCGCTCGCTGCACCGGAAGCTGAAGCCCGGCGGCAGGCTGCTCAACCACTGCATCACCCGGGCCGACAACCGGCAGCGCGCCCGCACGGGCGGGTTCATCGACCGGTACGTGTTCCCGGACGGCGAGCTGGTCGGGCCCGGTCACATCGTGTCGCTCGTGCACGACCACGGGTTCGAGGTCCGGCACGAGGAGAACCTGCGCGAGCACTACGCCCTGACGCTGGCCGCGTGGTGCCGCAACCTGGACGACAACTGGGACGACGCCGTGTCGGAGATCGGTCTCGCCCGGGCCCGCGTGTGGCGCCTCTACCTGGCCGCCTCGCGCCTGGGCTTCGAGCGCAACGACATCCAGCTGCACCAGGTCCTGGGCGTGAAGCTGGACGGCGTCGACGCCCACTTCCCCCTGCGCCCGACCTGGCCCTGACCCGGGAGTCCAACCCCCAGGGGCCATGAGTTCTACGTTCGGGCTCGCGCCGTCGATCCTGGACGTAGAACTCGGTGGTCCTGAGCGTTGGACTCTCGCGGCCCGGGGGTTGGACTCTCGCGTCACGTGAGGGTGGGGACGATCCGGTCGACCTGGTTCGACGGGATCGCGAAGCCGACCGACGACGTGCCGCGGCGCGTCGTCGTGCCGCCCGGCACGGTCAGCGTGCGGTCCAGGGCGCTGACGATAGCGTCCCGTCAGGACTTGCCAAGGATCCGGGCGACCTCGTCCGCGGTCAGCAGCCCCTCGCCGAACACCGGCCCCTGCACACCCGTCACACCCAGCTCCACCAGGCGCGACACCGCGTCCTCGCTCGTGATGCCCGCCGCGTACAGGGGGACGCCGAGCTTCCCCGCCCACGTGAGCAGCGCCACGGCCGCCGCCTCGTCGAAGCGGTTCGCCCCGTCGGCGAGCCCCGCCACCGGCGCGCCCTGGAACTTCATGCCGCTCAACGGGAACCGCCGCAGCCGGTCCACCGGGATGTTCCCGCCGCCCACCTGGTCGAGCACGAGCCGCACGCCGTGCTCCGCGAGGTACGTCAGCTCCTCGGCCTGCTCGTCGGTGATCAGCGCGGGCAGCTGCTCGCCCAGCTCCAGCTGGAGCCGCCCCGCGGGCAGGCCGCTCTCCCGCAGCACCCGGCGCACCTCGGCCACCAGCTCCGGCTCCTGGCACTGCCGGGCCGTCAGGTCCATGGTCAGCAGCGGCGTGCGCTCGCCGAACTCGGCGTACCACTGGCCGGCGTGGTGGCACGCCTGCTCCATGGCCCACTTGCCGAGCCGCACCACCATGCCGGTCGACGTGGACAGGGACACCAGGTCCTGCGGGTCCAACAACCCCTCGGTCGGGTGATCCCAGCGCAGCTTCGCCTCGACGGCCAGCAGCGACCGGTCCACCGGCGAGTACACCGGCTCGTAGTCCACCCGGAAGTCGCCCTGCTCCAGCCCGCCGGAGATGGACGCCGCGAGCCGCATCCGGTGCCGGTCGCGGCGGTCGCGCTCCCGGTCGTACAGCGCCCACTGCGCCTTGCCGTCGTCCTTGGCCCAGCGCACCGTCATGTCGACGCACCGCAGCAGCTCGGCCGCGTCCGCGCCCCGCGCGGGCGCCACCACGATGCCCACGCTGGCGCTCACGCCCACCCCGTCGTCGTCGACCCAGACGGGTTCGGCGAGCAGGTCGACGGCCTCCTCGGCCAGCGTCACGACGGTCGCCACGTCGACCGGGTCGCGGATGAGCACGCCGAACTCGTCGGGCCCGGTGCGCGCGACGTGCCCGACGCCCTCGAAGACCGCCCGCAGCTGGTTCGCGACGCCGCCCAGGACGCGGTTGCCCACCTCGTGCCCGAACGCGTCGTTCACGACCCGGAAGCCGTCGACGTCGAACACGACCAGGCCGAGCGTCGCCGGGCCCCGGCTGCCGACCGCGTTCTCCAGCCAGCCCACGAACTGCTGCCGGTTGGCCAGGCCCGTCTGCACGTCGTTGAGGCTCTGCCGCAGCAGCTGGGCCTGGAGGGCGCGCACCTCGTCGAGGCTCTCCATCATGGTCACGTAGTAGGCGGGTTCGCCCAGGTCGTCGCGGACCAGGGACATCGCGACGAGCACCGGCACGCTCTCGCCGTCGGCGTGCATCAGCCTGACCTCGGTGCGCACGTGCTCGCCGAGCCCCGCGGCCAGCTGCTGGGCGCCGCGCCGCAGGACCAGCCGGTCCTCGGGGTGCAGCAGCTCGCCGGCGGTCGTGCCCACGAGCTGGTCGGCCGAGAAGCCGACCATGGCCAGCATGGCCTCGTTGCAGTCGATGACCTCGCCGTCGAGGCTCGTCACCGAGATGGCCACGGCGGTGCTGTGGAACACGGCGCGGAACTTCGCCTCGCTCGCCCGGACGGCGGACTCGGCCGTGCGGGTGGTCACCAGGGCGTGCTGGGCGCTCTTCTCCTGCTGGTCGAGGGTGTGCACGCGCAGGCCGTCGGCGAACCCGGCGGCGAGGGCCCCGAGCACGGCCATGAGCCGCCCGGTCCGCCCGGCGGGCAGGTCGAACGCGGTCGGCAGGTGCGCGCCGACGAACGTGATCGTGTGCTCCAGCGTCGTGGCGGACACGAGGCCGTGCTCGACCAGGCGGCGGCCGACGAGCAGCACGGGAGCGGTGGGGCCGTCGTGGTCCAGCGCGGCGAGCAGTTCCTCGGTGAACCCGGCGAGGATCTCCTCCAGCCGGGGGCGCGGCAGGTCGGCCATCACCGTGGAGCTGATCGCGGCGGCCCAGCGGTGCGCGAAATCGGCCCGGGGTCCACCGAGCCCGTCACGCGGTGCCGGCGCACCTTCCTGTTCGACCATCCTCATTCAGCTCTGCGGGCCAATCGTCGAGGGCGAACCCGGGTTCCGTGCACCGCGCGATGAGATCACCGCGGCGGACCGGTGTGCGTTCTCCGGTCCGATTTCACTCGATCGGTGCAATGGGGACCGGTGGTCCCATTCGAGTTTAGTGGCCGTCGACAGGCGCGCCGCAAGACGCTCTCCCGCTGCGGGTGTTCCGGACCGCGGAATCCCGGGGCCGCCGGATTCCTGGACCGCCGAATCCCGGGACGGCGGAGGGCCCCGGCGCGCACGCCGGGGCCCTCCTGGTGGAACGTCCTACGCGACCGCGGACAGCACCGAGGCGATCCGGTTGGCGATGCGGTCGTTGTCGGTCGGCGCGAGGCTCAGCCAGCCGTCCTCGCTGACCATCAGGTAGCGGCCCTGGGGCGTGTCGAACCACGTGATCAGCGTGCCCGCGCGAGAGGCCCGGTAGCCGCCGCCGACGGTCACGCCGAACTGGCCGCCCGCGACCCGGTTCGCCGCCAGCTCGCTGATCACGGAGGCGTCCTCGCGGGACAGGCCCGCCTTCTGCAGCGCCTCCCGCTCGTCCAGCTCGCCGCCGCCCCACGGGTCGTCGTCGTCCTCGGCCTGCTCCTCCTGCTGGAGGGTCACCGCCGCGTCGAGCGTCTCCAGCCGCAGGGACAGCGCGCTGCCCGGACCGGCCGAGCCGGCCGGCAGCACCTCGACGATCGACCTGGCCAGCGCCGTCGGCCGGATCTCCAGCACGCCGAGCTTGTCGCCGTCGACGACCGCCAGCGCGCCGCGCTCGCCGTTGGACACGGCCAGCGCCCGCACCGACCGGTCCACGTGCGCGACCGCGTCCACCGCGACGTCGTGGTCGGCGAGCAGCCGCAGCAGCTCCACCAGCCTGGGCGCGGGCTCGCCGTACTCGGCCAGCACCTCGGCCCGCAGCCGCTTGCGCTCCTCCTCGGTCGCGCCGACGCTCGGCACGTCCAGGGGGTAGGGCAGCCGGCCCAGGTCGAGGTGGTGCCACAGCACGTCCAGTTGGCGCTGGTCGAGCAGGAACTCCGGCTCGATCACGCCTGGTCGCCCTTCTTGCGGACCTTGGCGCCGCCGATCACCGACGGGGGCAGGTTCTCGCCGGGGACGTCGAAGATGTCCTCGCCCTTGAGGTAGGCCGCGGCCCGGTGCTCCTTGTCCTCGCCGCCCTGGCCGCCGGGTGCGCCGCCGCCCATGGGAGCACCGCCCATCGGGGCGCCCGCCGGGCCACCGGCCACGCCGGGGCCGAAGCCGCCGGGCACCGCGGCCCGCGCGCCGGGGCCCATCGCGCCGGTCGAGCCGCCCGCGCCCATCGTGCTGCCGCCCGGGCCGAAACCGCCCGCACCGCCCGCGCCGCCGGAGCCCACGGGGCCGAAGCCGCCCGCGCCGCCGCCGCCGAAGCCGCCGGGCATGCCGCCCGCCGGGATGCGCGGCATGCCACCGCCGGCACCCCCACCGCCGCCGCCGGCGCCGCCGCCCGCACCGCCGGTGCCGGGCAGACCGGTCACCGGGGGCGTGCCGGGGCTGCCCGCCGGCACGTACGCCGGGGGCCGCACACCGGGCGGGAGGGTCCCGCCGCCCTGGCGCGGCACCGCGTTCGGGGAGGCCGGCTGGTACGGCGGCACGTAGCCGCTGCCGCCGGGCGGGTTGTACTGCCCGCCGGGCGGGGTGTAGCCCGCGCCGGGGTTGTACGAGCCGCCGGGCGCGTAGGAGGTCGACGGCGGGGTGTACGGGTTGGCCACCGGAACCTGGGCCGCCGCCGCGGCGGCCGTGGTGCCCTCGGGGCGGTACGTCGCGGCGGGGGCCAACGGCGTGGCGCCGCCGCCGTACGACCCGCTCGGACCGGTGTAGGACCCGGCCGGGACGGAACCGCCCGAGTAGGCGGCGGGCGCGCCGGCGCCGGCCCCACCGGAGGCGGCGGGCGCGCTGTAGGCCGGGGCCGACTGCGGGCTCGTGGCCGTCGCCGACTGGAAGGCCTGCGACTGGTTCTGGTAGGCGGTGACCGGGGCGCCCGCGGTCGCGCCGCTCGGCCGGGTCGCGTCCGACACGTCGCCGAGGGTCGGCGCGCCGGCGGACGCGAACGCCATCACCTGCGGCTCCTCGGTGCGCCCGGTGACCGGGTTGAACGGCGGGGTGAACAGCGGCGTGGTCTGGTCGACCGCGCGCGACTCGTTCTCCATCGTGTTCATGACCGTCACGGCGTGGTCGTGCAGCGCGCGCGACTGGTCGTTGGCCGCCTGCACGTCGGCGGCGGAGCTCATCAGCCCCTGGATGCCGCCCGCGGTGAACGTGCCCGTCGCCTGGTCCCAGTTGAAGTCGACCGGCTCGGGCATGGACGCCCGCGCGTTCTGCATGATCTGGCTCTGGTCCTGCACCCGCTTGCCGACCTCGACCGCGGTCTCCGCGGTGTCGGTCACCCAGTCGGCGAGCAACTTCAGGGCGGTGCGCGCGGCGTCGGCGGCGTCACCGGTCCAGCCGGACTCGGTGAGCGCGACCCGCTCGTTGATCAGCCGCGCGGACTCGGTCAGCTCGGTGCCGAACTGGCCCCACTCCGCGCCGATCTCGCCCGTCTGGCCGGGGTCGTTGTTGTTGTGCACCGCCTCGTACAGCTCGCGGTGCGACCGGGAGGCCCAGTTCTGCGGGTCGGTGAGGACGATGTCGATGTCGTCCGGGTTCAGCTGCTTCATCTCGCCGGCTCCCGTCAGTTCCCGCTCAACCTGGTCAGCTCGCCGCCGTGCTCCTCGTCGACCGCGGTGAAGTTGCGGATCGCGCTCTGGACGGAGTCGTGGGTCTGCTGGAGGACCTCGCGGTAAGCGATCATCACGGCCACGAAGGACCGGGGGTCGCCATCGGCGCGGGTCTCGAACTTGTGCGCCATCCGGTCGCCGACGGGGTTCGCGCCCAGCGGGGCGGGGCGGGCCAGCCGGCCCGCGCGCTCCAGCCAGGAGTCGACCTGGTCCATCTGCTCCAGGAGCATCCTGCGCATCTCCTCGCCCGTCGCGGGGTCGAGCGACACCCGGCCGGAGTTCACCGTCTCCTGGAGGGCCACCACCTGACCGCCCACGGTCAGCGGTTCGGTTACGGTGCGGGGAAGGGCCTGGGGCGGGGCCTCTTCATCCCCGGGTTCGGCGATGTACATCGGTATCCCTCGCGAAGGCAGGCTGCTGGACTGAAGCCAGCCTGACGGTTCGCCCCAACGCCGGGCCAACGCGGCCCCAACGCGGGCGTCGGGCCACCGGAAACGACTGTGCGAAACTCATCGACACACGGTGACAACGCCGAAAGGTCTTCAGCATGCGGGTGAACCTGCTCGGCCCCGTTGAGCTGGTTTCCGCAGGTGGGGAAGCCGTCCGGCTGGGTGCCGCGAAGCGCAGGACCGTCCTGGCGGCCCTCGCGCTGGAGCTGAACCGCGTGGTGTCCGGCGACCGGCTGCTCGACCTGGTGTGGGACGGCTCACCCCCGCCCCAGGCCAAAGCCGCCCTTCAAGGACATATCGCCCAACTCCGCAAGGTGCTCGCCGACGGGGTGTCGCTCGTCACCCGCGCCCCCGGCTACGTGCTGACCGGCACCCGCGGGGACGTGGACGCCTTCCGGTTCGAGGACCTGGTGGCCTCCGCCCGCGACGCCGACGACGAGCGCGCCGTCGCCGCGCTGCGCGAGGCGCTGGACCTGTGGCGCGGCCCGGTGCTCGCCGACGTGCCCGGCGACCAGCTGCGCGAGGCGGTGTCCGCGCGGCTGGAGGAGCTGCGGCTGGTGGCCGTGCAGGACCTCGCGACCAGGCTGTTCCGGCTCGACCGGGCCGGCGAGGTGGTGTCCGGGCTGCGCGACGCGGTGGACGCCAACCCGCTGCGCGAGGCCCTCGTGTCCAGGCTCGTGCTGGCCCTGCACTGGACGGGGCGGCAGGCCGAGGCGCTGGAGCTGTTCCACCGGACCCGCGAGCGGCTGGCCGAGGAGCTGGGCGTCGACCCGGGGCCGGAGCTGCGCGAGGCGTACCAGACCGTCCTCGCGGGCGACACCGCGCCGAAACCGCCCGTCGTGGAGCGCGCGCCCGCCCAGCTGCCGCGCGAGCACCGCGGGTTCGTGGGGCGCGAGCTGGAGCTGTCCGACCTGGGCGAGAGCCTGATGGGCCAGGACTCGGCGATCGGCCTGCTCGTCGGACCCGCCGGGGTCGGCAAGACGGCGCTGGCGCTGCGCTGGGCGCACCGGGTGGCGGGCGACTTCCCGGACGGCCAGCTGTTCGTGAACCTGCGCGGGTTCGACGAGACCGAGCCGCTGGACCCGCGGGTCGCGCTGGTCGGCTTCCTGCGCGCGCTCGGGCTGACCGACTCGCAGATCGCCGTCGACCTGGAGGACCAGGCCGCCCAGTACCGGTCGCTGCTCGCCGGGCGGCGGGTGCTCGTGCTGCTCGACAACGCCCGGTCGGCGGAGCAGGTCCGGCCGCTGCTGCCGGGTTCGGCGCGGTGCCTGGTGCTGGTCACGTCGCGGCACCGGCTCGACGACCTCGTGGTCACCGAGGGCGCGACGTCGCTGCACGTGCCGACGCTGCCCGAGGAGAGCGCCGAGCACCTGCTGGCCGCGCTGCTCGGGCGGCCGCGCATCGAGCAGGAACCGGAGGCCGTCGCCGAGCTGTGCGAGCTGTGCGATCGGCTGCCGCTGGCGCTGCGGATCGCGGGCGCGCGGCTGGCGTCCCGTCCCCGGTGGACGATCCAGTCGCTGGTCGACGAGCTGCGCGACGAGCAGGGCAGGCTGTCCGCGCTGTCGCTGCCCGAGGCGGGGCGCGGCGTGCACGCGGCGCTGGCGGTGAGCTACCGGGAGCTGCCCGAGGGCGCGGCCAGGCTGTTCCGGCGGTTGGGGCTGCACCCCGGCACCGACCTGGACAGCTACGCGGCGGCGGCGCTGCTCGACATCAACGTGGTGAGCGCCCGCACCCACCTGCGCACCCTCGCGTACGCGAACCTGCTGCACGAGTCGACGCCCGACCGGTACTCGCGGCACGACCTCGTGCGGCTGTTCACGCACCACCTCGCGGCCACCGAGTCCGACGTGGACAACCGGGTCGCCACCGCGCGGCTGCTCGACTACTACCTGCACGTGGCCGACTCGGCGCGGGCCCACCTGTCCGACCACGTGCGACCGTTCGGGCCGCCCGAGCACCGGCCCGCGTCGTTCCCGGAGCTGCCGTCGCACGCCGCCGCGCTGGACTGGTTCACGCTGGAGGAGGCGAACCTGGGGTTGGCGCTGGACATGGCGCTGAACTCCGGCCAGCGGGAGCGGACGTGGCAGCTGGCGCTGTGCCTGGACGCGTTCCACTTCCGGCGCGGCAACCGGTTGGACCGGCTGGCCCTGTGCCGGATCGGGCTGGCCGCGGCGCGGTCGTTGGGCGACGGGCACGCCGAGGCGACGTTCCTGCTGCGGTTGGGGTCGACGTTGGCCGACCTGGGGCGGATCGACGAGGCGATCGAGGCGTGCACCCGTGCCGCGTCGTTGGCGGGCGGTGACCGCGACCTGGAGCTGGCGGCGCTGGCGAACCTCGGGTACTGCCTCATGGCCGACGACCAGCTGGACCGGGCGCAGGCCGTGATCCTGGACGCTTTGGAGGTCGCGCGGGAGGTGGGCGACAAGCGCTCGCAGGCCAGCGTGCAGAACAACCTGGCGAACGTGCTGCTGCGCAAGCACCAGCCGGAAGAGGCCCTCAGGCACGCGACCGAGGCCCTGGGCCTCTTCCCCGCGGCCCCGTCCAAGGCGCACACCGCGACCCTGCACACCGTGGGTGCGGCCTCCCAGCAACTGGGCCGCGCCGACGAGGCCCTGGAGTCCTACCGGGCCGGCCTGGCCCTCGCGGCCCGCCTGGGCGACCGCTACCAGGAAGCCCTCTGCCACCGCGCGATAGGCGACGTGCTGGAGCAGTCGGAGGGCCAGGACGCCGCCCGCCCCCACTGGCTGGCCGCCCTCCGCCTGTACCGCGACCTGCGCCTGGCGGACGCCGACGACGTGGCTCGCAAACTGGACCTCCTCACCTACCCCTGACCCGCGAGTCGTAATCCCAGCCCGGGCGAGTCGTAAGTTCAGGTCCGGCGAGTCGTAACCCGAGGTCCGGCGAGTCGTACGTTCAGGACCTCTGAGTTCTGCATTCGGGCTCGGCATGTAGCCCAAGGCTCGTGAACCTACGACTCGCCCGGTCTGAAGTTACGACTCGCGGGGCGCGAAGTTACGACTCGCGGGGCGCGAAGTTACGACTCGCGGGGCGCGAAGTTACGACTCGCGGGGGGTGGGCTTACGACTCGCGGGTGGGTCAGGTGGTGGCCTGGGCCGCCGCGCGGCCGGCGGTGCGGCCGGAGAAGAGGCAGCCGCCGAGGAAGGTGCCTTCCAGGGCCCGGTAGCCGTGGACGCCCCCACCGCCGAAGCCGGACGCCTCGCCGGCGGCGTAGACGCCGGGGAGCGGGGTGCCGTCGGAACGCAGGACGCGGCCCGACAGGTCTGTGTGCAGGCCGCCCAGGGTCTTGCGGGTCAGCACGGACAGGCGCACGGCGATCAGCGGGCCGGCCTTCGGGTCGAGGAGGGGGTGCGGCTCGACCACGCGGATGAGCTTGTCGGTCAGGAACTTCCGGGCCTCGCGCATCGCGTTGATCTGCGCGTCCTTGCCGAGGCCCGAGATGACCTGGCGGTCGCGTTCCACGATCGTGCGGTGCAGGGCGTCGGCGTCGATGAGGGAGGTGCCGGTCAAGGCGTTCATGCCGGCGGCCAGTTCGGCGGCGGTGCGGCCGAAGACGAACTCGTCCGAGCGCTTCGCGAACTCCTCGACCGGGGCCACGGCGCCGGGCAGCGCGCGCTTCAGCACGGCCCGGACGTCCTTGCCGGTCAGGTCGGGGTTCTGCTCCGACCCGGACAGCGCGAACTCCTTGCCGATGATCCGCTTGTTGAGCACGAACCACGAGTAGCCGTGCCCCGTCTTCACGATGTGCTCCAGCGCGCCGAGCGCGTCGAAGCCCGGGAAGAGGGGGACCGGCAGGCGCGAGCCGGTGGCGTCGAGCCACAGCGACGACGGGCCGGGCAGGATGCGGATGCCGTGCCGGTTCCACACCGGCGCGTAGTTGGCGATGCCCTCCGGGTAGTGCCACATGCGGTCCTCGTTGACGATCTCCCCGCCGGCGGCGTCGACCACCCGGAGCATCTCCCCGTCCACGTGGTCGGGCACGCCGGACAGCATGTGCTCGGGCGGCGTGCCCATGTGGGACGGCCAGTTCCGGCGCACCATCTCGTGGTTCGCCCCGATGCCGCCGGACGTGACGACGACGGCCTGGGCGGTCAGCGCGAAGTCCGACACGACGGTGCGCGACGACGGTTCGCCGCGGCCGACCGCGCTGGGTTCCAGCACCTCGCCGGTCACGCCGTCCACCACGCCGCCGGTCACCGACAGGCCGGTGACGCGGTGCCGGAACCGCAGTTCCACCAGGCCGCGGGCCACGCCCTCGCGCACCCGCCGCTCGAACGGTGCGACGATGCCCGGACCGGTGCCCCACGTCACGTGGAAGCGCGGCACGGAGTTGCCGTGCCCGCCCGCCAGGTACCCGCCGCGCTCGGCCCACTGCACGAGCGGGAACCAGCGCACGCCCATGGCGTGCAGCCACGACCGCTTCTCGCCCGCCGCGAAGTGCACGTACGCCTCGGCCCACTTGCGCGGCCAGTGGTCCTCGGGCCGGTCGAACGCGGCCGAGCCCATCCAGTCCTGGAGCGCCAGGTCGGCGGAGTCGCGCACCCTGAGCCGGCGCTGCTCGGGCGAGCCGACCAGGAACAGCCCGCCGAACGACCAGAACGCCTGGCCGCCCAGCGACGCCTCGGGCTCCTGGTCGAGCAGGATGACCTTGCGGCCGGCGTCGACCAGTTCGGCGGTGGCGACGAGCCCCGCGAGGCCCGCGCCGACGACGATGACATCCGCGTCATGTGGCATCGGGCGAGTCTAGATCGAAGCCTGCGGACCACCGATACTTGAATTAGTTTCATTTTCGACACGCGGGGTCGGAGGGCCGCCGGCCGTGCGGTGGGGGAACCGTCCGGCCGACGGCGGTCGGGCATGCGCGGGCGCACCTGCGACGTCTCGGGGAGAGGTACCGCGTCGAGGCCCGGGGGGAGTGGCCCCTGCGGTCCTGACGTCCGGTGCGGCGTCCACGTGCCGACCAGTAGGAGAACGGACGGTGTCGAACGGGTGTTCCCCGGATGGCACCGGGGTGTCGCGCGTCACCCGACGCGGTCGCCGCCGCGCGTCACCCGTCGCGGAGCCGGGCGATCCTGGTCTCCGCCCTCGCCAGCTTCTCCCGGGCGGTGTCCGCCCGGCGGCGGGCGCGTTCGGCGGCGGTCGCCGCCTCCTGCTCGGCCTTCTGCGCCTGTCGCAGCTCCGCGCGCAACGCGGCCGAGCGCTCCTCGCGCTCGCCCAGGACCCGTTCGGCCTCGGCGACGGTGGCGTCCGCCCTGCGGATGTCCTCCCGGGCGGCGGTGATGTCGTCGCGGGCCTGGACCAGCTCCCGCTCCCGGCGCTGCTCGCGGCGCGGGGCCAGGTCGTCGCGCGTCGGCACGGCGCCCTCGGCCAGCGGTCCGAACCCGGACTGCTCGGCGGGTCTCACCAGGCGGCCGGCCCGGATGCGGGCCGCCAGCACGGCGTCGGCCAGCGCCGACGCCAGCGTGGCGCGCACCTGCTGCACGGCGTCCGGGCCGAGCGGCCGGCCCGCCGCGTCCGCCAGCTCCTCCACCCGCCGCACCAGCGCGCCCAGCACGGCCCGCCGCCGCGCGCCCAGCGCCCGCAGCTCGCCGCCGCGCAGCTCCTCCTGGGCGGTCCGCAGCTCGTCGCCGAGCGCCACCGCGGCGGCCAGGTCGGCGGGTGCCTCGCGGGCCAGCAGGTTCAGCGCCCACGCGGACGCGGTCGGCTTGCGCAGCGCCGAGATCCGCTTCGCCAGGGCCTTGTCGCCGCGGTCTGCGGCGAGCCGGGCGTGGGCGTCCCTGGCCGCGACGAACTCCGCCGGCGGCAGGGCGTACAGCTCATCGGCGACCTGGTCGATCGGTTCCGCGTCCACGATGCCGACCAGTGTGCTCGCCATCGCGCCGATGTGCGATTCGTTACCGATTTCCCGTGTCAGGAATGGCTTCACCGTTGACAGTGTTTGACATTCCGGCCGGTCGGCTCTTGACTGGAGGGGTCGCCCGCGTTCCCGAGTCGTGCGGCACTTCCCGCGCGTTCGCGCAATAGCCTGAACAGTCCAATTAGGACTTCCGTATGCGGCTGTTCGTCCTATTGTCCGGCGTGACCCGGGGGGATGTGCTTGCGCTTATCTTTCCCCACGAAGGGTTTGCGCCGTGAACAACTCAGGAAGACGGTGGAGACACCGCACCAGTGCGGCCCTGCTGGCCGCCGTGCTGGGCACCACTGGGTTCGGCTTCGCCGCCGCTCCGGCACTCGCGCAGGAAGCGCCCACCAACGCGCCCGCGCCCGCCGACAAGCAACTCGACAAGCAGGACCTGGAGCTCCTGGCCGAGGCCGAGAAGGCCGGCCAGGACAACGTGACGCTCCTCGTCGCCGCCGAAGAGGGCAAGCTGGACTCCGCCGCCGACGACCTCCGGGCGCTCGGCGGCGTCGTCGAGAAGACCGAGGCCGACGTCGACTACCTCAAGGTGTCGGTGCCGCGCGGCAACGCCGAGAAGGCGGCCAAGCTGGCCTCCGTGAACGCGGTGGACGTCGACGGGCTCGTCGAGCTCGACGACCCCAAGCCGGAGGGCGCGATCACCCCGCTGCCGCAGCCGGCGCCGGGCGCGAAGACGCCCAAGAAGAACCCGTACATGCCGACCCAGGACACCAAGGCGGCGCAGTTCACCGACCAGCACCCCAAGTGGGACGGTCGCGGGACCACGATCGCGATCATGGACTCCGGCATCGACCTCGACCACCCGGCGCTGGCCACCACGACGACCGGTGAGCGCAAGATCGTCGACTGGTACAACGCGAACGCCACGAACTCCGGCGACGGCACGTGGGTGCAGATGGCCGGCCGCTACACCGGCACGTTCACCAGCGGCGGCGCGACCTACCAGGCCCCGGCCACCGGCGGCCCGTACAGCTTCGGCCTGTTCCGCGAGTCCGCGGGCGACCTGGGCCTGGCCAACAGCGAGACCGGCGGCGACATCAACCGCGACGGCGACCGCGTGGACACGTTCGGCGTGCTCCAGGACGTCACCACCAAGGAAGTCCGCGTGGACGTGGACGGTGACGGCGACTTCACCGACCAGACCGCGATGCTGGACTACAAGTACAAGAAGGACGTCGGCCACTTCGGCGTCGACAACCCGTCGACCCCGGTGCTCGACACCATCGCGTTCGTGGTCCAGACGGACCGGTCGATCTACGACAACGCGGGCACCGCGTACGTCAACATCGGCATCTCCGCCCAGCACGGCACGCACGTCGCGGGCATCACCGCCGCCAACAAGATGTTCGGCGGCAAGATGACCGGCGCGGCCCCGGGCGCGAAGCTGATGGCCGTCAAGGTCTGCCTCACCACCCCGTCGTGCACCAACAGCGGTCTGATCGACGGCCTGCTGTACGCGGCGCGCAACGGCGCCGACGTCGTCAACATCTCGATCGGCGGCCTGCCCGCCCTCAACGACGGCAACAACGCGCGGTCCGAGCTCTACAACCGCACGATCGCCGAGTACAACGTGCAGGTGTTCATCTCCGCCGGCAACAGCGGCGCGGGCGCGAACACCGTCGGCGACCCGTCGGTGACCACGGACGCGGTGAGCGTCGGCTCGTACATCACCGCCGACACCTGGCTGTCGAACTACGGTTCGGTGACCAAGCAGAAGGAGGGCCTGCACGGCTTCTCCTCCCGCGGCCCGCGCGAGGACGGCGGCTTCAAGCCGACCATCGTCGCGCCCGGTTCGGCGATCTCCACCACCCCGCAGTGGCAGAACCCCGGCCCGGTGGCCGGCACGTTCGAGCTGCCCGCGGGCTACGCCATGCTGAACGGCACCTCGATGGCCTCGCCGCAGGCCACCGGCGCCGCCGCGCTGCTGATCTCCGCCTACAAGGCCGAGCACGACGGTCAGCGGCCCCCGGTCGCCGAGCTGCGCAACGCCATCAAGTCCGGCGCCAAGTGGGTCTCCACCCTCCAGGCGTACGAGCAGGGCGCCGGCCTCTTCGACACGAAGAAGGCGTGGACCCAGCTCAACGCGCACCCGAACACCCAGGCCGTCACCACGTCGGTCGCCGTGAACACGGTGCTCTCCCCGCTGCTGGCGACCCCGAACACGGGCGTCGGCATCCACGACCGCGAGGGCGTGGTGATCGGCAAGGAGTACACCCGCACCTACACCCTGACCCGCACCACGGGGCCGGACCGCAACCAGCAGTTCCTGGTGAAGTGGCAGGGCAACGACGGCACGTTCTCGTCGAAGTCCCTGGTCAGCCTGCCGTTGAACACGCCGGTGTCGTTCGACGTGAAGGTGAAGCCGAAGACGGCCGGCGCGCACTCGGCCGTGCTGAAGCTCGACAACCCGTCCACCCGCGGCATCGACGTGTTCACCCTGAACACCGTGTTCGCGGCCGACGAGTTCACCGCCGCGGGCAAGTACGCGGTCGCCAAGTCCGGCACCATCGCCCGCAACCAGTCGAAGTCCTTCTTCGTGAAGGTGCCGGCCGGCACCAGCGCGCTGAAGGTCGACATGGCGGCCGGCGGCGCCGAGGCGGGCAAGGGCCAGGTGCGGTTCCTGCGCTACGACCCGTACGGCGTGCCGTTCGACAGCACCTCGTCCATCAACTGCTACAACCCCGACGCGGGCGCGGGCTGCGCCGGTGGCTCGCCCACCAGCCGCACCGTGAGCAACCCGCTGCCGGGCGTGTGGGAGATCGTGGTCGAGGCGCGGCGCACCTCCGACGCCGACACCGCGCCGTTCTCGGTGACCGCGTCGGTGCTGGGCACGACCGTCAGCCCGAACCCCGACACGATCCCGTCGGCCACCCTGGGCACCCCGGTCGAGCGCTCCTACACGGTCGAGAACTCGCTGGCCGCGTTCAACGGCCGGCTCGTCGGCGGCACGCTGGGCAGCGCGAAGGTCGAACGCGCGACCATCGCGGACGGCGCGGTGCAGCTCTTCGACCTGACGGTGGCGCCGGGCTCGTCGCAGCTGCGCGCCACGATCGGCCGCACCGCCGACGTGGCCGCGGACCTCGACCTGTTCGTCTACAACTGCACCACCGGCACCTGCGTGCTGGCCGGTCAGCAGGCGGACGGCGACTCCGAGGAGTCGGTGACGATCAACAACCCGGCGGCCGGTGCCTGGCGCGTCCAGGTCGACGGCTACGAGGTGCCCGCGGGCACCACGGAGTACGACTACGTCGACGTCTACACCGCCGCGGGCCTCGGCTCGGTCGTGGTGACCGACGTCGACGCCGACCGCGTGGCCGGTTCGTCGTGGACGGTGCCCGGTGTGGTCACCCCCCTCGGCCTGCCCGGTGCCGGTCGCGTGCTGCGCGGTGAGCTGACCGTGCAGACCTCGGAGGGCGCGGTCGTCGGCCGCGGCGCGGTGGTCGTGCAGAACGTCGCCTGATCCCGTTCCACCCCCCGTTCCGGGGCCACCTCGTTCGCGGGGTGGCCCCGGGCCTGTTCTACGGCTCGGGGTCGCGGTTGGACAGAGGCCGGTCGACGTCGACCTTCCCCACGCCCGCCAGCGCGGGCACGTCCACGGCCAGGTCCACCGGCACGGCGGCCCGCACGTAGCCGATCGCCGCGTCCGACGCCTCCACCACCGCGCCGAGCCGCTGCAACGAGGCCACGACCTCCTCGGTCCGCCCCTGCTCGGCGGCGATGGTCAACGTCACCGTGGGCACGCCGTCGCGCTTCGC
This sequence comes from Saccharothrix longispora, assembly GCF_031455225.1. GTDB lineage: Bacteria > Actinomycetota > Actinomycetes > Mycobacteriales > Pseudonocardiaceae > Actinosynnema > Actinosynnema longispora. The sequence continues at coordinate 5,749,757 of NZ_JAVDSG010000001.1, read as the reverse complement.
CTCGGCCACCGAGTCCTCCCCGTTCGGGCTGAGGGCGGGCGCCGCCGCGCCCGCGGAGCTCGTGAGGGGCAACGTGGTCCCCTGCTCGACGGGGTGCGCGCCGCACCCGGCCAGCACCAGCCCGAGTCCCGCCACCGCCAACGCTCTTCTCATCCACGCCTCCACGCCGGGTCCTGTTCCCAGGACGGAATGGTCGGTCATCGCGGTTGCACCGGTTGCTCCGGCCCGCTGAACGCCTGCACGCGCTCCTGCCCGTCCGCGCTGTCGCCGAACACGCGGTTGTCGGCCGACCCGTTCGACGGCTGCTCCACCACGCGCCCGTTGACGGCGCGGGGCAGGTCGCGGACCCGCACCTGCGGCAGCGCCGACGGGTGCTTCGACCGCACCCACGCCACCAGGTGCTCGCGCGCCACGCACCTGAGGTCCCAGAGGCGACCGGCGTCCGAGGCGCTCACCAGCGCGCGCACCCGCACGAACGAGCCGACCGCGTCGGTCACCTGGAGCACGCACACGCGGCCGTCCCACAGGTCCGTGCCCTCCATGGCGTGCCGCAGCTCCTGCCGCAGGTCCTCGACCGGCACCGTCCAGTCGAGGTCCAGCTCGACCGTGCCGAGCAGGGCGGACTGGGTGCGCGTCCAGTTCTCGAACGGCGTCTTCATGAAGTACGACGTGGGCAGGATGAGCCGCCGGTCGTCCCACAGGTGGATGACGACGTAGGTCAGCGTGATGTCCTCGATGCGGCCCCACTGCTTCTCCACGACCACCACGTCGTCGAGCCGCACGGCGTCGCTGAACGCGATCTGCACGCCGGCGAACACGTTGCCCAGCAGCGACTGCGCGGCCAGCGCGGCGATGGCGCCGATGACACCGGCCGAGGCCAGGATCGAGGTGCCGGCGGCGCGCGCGCTCGGGAAGGTCATGAGCACCGCGGCGGCGGCCAGCACGCCCACCACGACCACGGTGACCCGTCTGACCAGCGTGACCTGCGTGTGCACGCGTCGGGCGTGCCGGTTGTCGGACACGTCCACGCGGATGCGGGCGAGCGTCGCGTCCTCGATCACCACGAGCAGCGAGGCGAGCAGCCAGGCGCCGGCGAGGATGAGCGCTATCCCCGTCGCGTGCAGCAGCCCCGGCCGCCAGTCACCGCGTGCGACCACGCCCAGCGAGAACTGCACGGCGACCAGGACGGCCACCGCGACGGCGGGTTTGTGCGCGTGCCGGGCGAGGCCCGCGAACAGGTCGGACCGCCTGCCGATGCGGCGGATCACCCGGTGGACGAGCGTCACCACCACCAGGGCGACCAGCAGCGAGCCGGCGAAGGTCAGAACGGCTGCGAGCAAGGGAAGGGCACCTCCTCGGGGACACGGGCACGTCCCAGGGTCCGTACCCACCATCCCGGAAGATCACCCGTTCGGGAGAGTTTCGCCACGGGGAACCCGTGCGCGGACCCGTGTTCGACCGTCCGCCGCGCCGCCGGCGGGGTGCGGCGCGTAGCTTCGCAGGGGCTGCGCACGAGCAACACAGTGGAGGCACCGGTGCACGTGGAGTCCGAGGGCGCGCGGTTGGCCGTCCACGAGCGGGGCGACCGGTCCGCGCCGACCGTCGTGCTGGTGCACGGCTTCCCGGACACGCACCGCGTGTGGGACGGCGTGGCCGCCGAGCTGGCCGGGGAGTTCCACGTGGTCACCTACGACGTGCGGGGCGCGGGGGCGTCGTCCGCGCCGCGCGGGCTGGCCGCGTACCGGCTCCCGGTCCTCGCCCGCGACCTGCTCGCGGTGGTCGCCGCCGTCAGCCCGGACGCGCCCGCGCACGTCGTGGGGCACGACTGGGGCTCGATCCAGGCGTGGGAGGCGGTGACGACGCCCGGCGCGCCCATCGCGTCCTTCACGTCGGTGTCCGGGCCGTGCCTGGACCACGTCGGCCACCTGCTGCGCCGGAAGCGCGGGCCCCGGCACCTCCGCCAACTGCTGCACTCCTGGTACATCGCGGCGTTCCACGTGCCCGTGGTCGCGCCGCTCGTGTGGCGGCACGCCGTGGGCCCGCGCTGGGGGGACGTGCTGCGGCGGGTCGAGGGCGTGTCCGCCGACGTGCAGCCGACGATCGTGCGCGACGGCGTGAACGGCATGGCGCTGTACCGGGCGAACTTCGTGCCGCGCCTGCGGTCGCCCCGCGCGCGGCGCACGGACGTGCCCGTGCAGCTCGTGCAGCCGCTGCGGGACCGGTACGCGACCCCGGCCGTCTCGGAGGACGTGGAGCGGTGGGCGACGGACGTGCGGCGGCGGGAGCTGGACGCGGGCCACTGGGCGCCCGTCACGCACCCCCGGGCGCTGGCCCGGCTCGTCGCGGAGCACGTCAGGGCCCACACGCGGTGAGCCCGGCCTCCGCCGTCCGCCGGCGGGCGATCTCGCGGCCCAGGTTCCAGGTGCGCCAGTCGTCGGCGGTGAACGGGCCGCGCATCGCGAACGCGCAGTCCCGCAGGTGGTCGGGCAGGGTCAGGATCGCGGGCACGGCGTCGTCGGACAGCGTGCTCAGGTAGGGCAGGTCGATCGTGCCGTACCGCTGCCAGCGCTCGACGTTGCGCTCGGCGACGAACCGGTCGGGGTCGAGGGCGGCGAGGACGAGCAGCGCGCCGAACCCGGTGGCCACCACCGCCCGGGCGAGCCGCGCGCCGTCCAGCTCCACGCCCGCGGCGATGACCAGCAGGTAGACCGCGCCCAGCCACAGCTCGCAGGCGAGGACCAGGAGGCGGGGCACGGTGAACCCGTACGCCTGCTGGTAGAGCCACATGCGGGTCAGCGCGCTCGCCACGATCACCAGGGTGAGCACCGCGAGCGCGCCGAGCAGGCCGCGCAGCCACGTCCGGTCGCGGTCGGTGTCGAGCCGGGCGAACCGCGCGACCGGGGCGATCACGCCGAGGGTGAGCACGGTGACCGCCAGCAGCTGCCAGAAACCGGTGCGCGCGTACCCGGAGTAGGTGAGGCCGTCGGTGGTGACGACGTGCGCGTCACCGGCGAGCAGCGTCGTGAGCTGCACGCCCGCGAACGCCGCGAACAACGCCACCAGCGCGCCGACCGGCAGCGCCCAGTCGCGGCGGGCGACGCGGCGGGCCGGCCGCGCGGTCCCGTCCAGGTCGACCGGCACGGCCAGCAGGTGGCACGCGCCGAGCACGCCCAGGGCGACCAGCGGGAACACCACGAGCGACACCCCGTCCGCCTCGGGCGTCAGCGTGCCGAGCAGGTCCGCGAACGACTCGTCCGCCCCCGCGAGCAGCGGCACGAACACCAGCAGCAGCGCGACGGTCACCAGCACCGGTCGCGCCGCCGCCGGCACGCCGCCGCCCCGCAGTCCGCGCGCCAGCCACGGCAGGGCGCGGAACGAGGCCACCGGCACCGCCACCGAGCCCAGCACCAGCCCGCGCGCGGTCCGCCCCCCGGCGACCGCGAGCGAACCGGCCGCGCACCCCGCCACCGCGCACAGCGCGAACAGCCACTCGGCGGCGAGGAACGCGCCGACCGCGAACAGCGCCGTCGACAGCGCCGCCCAGCCGGGCGCGACCCGGCGCAGCAGGCCGAACACGACCAGCGCCGTCAGCACCCACCCCAGGCCGGGCCGGTCCAGTGGCAGCAGCACGGCGCCCGCCGCGCCGGCCACCGCCGCGGTCAGCAGAACGCGGTTGGGGGTCATCGGGTCGTCCTCCGTGGCGTGCGTGGTCGCCGCCCGGGTCGGGCGGTCGGGAAGCGGTCCGGGTGGGGCGGTCGGGAAGCGGTCCGGGTGGGGCGGTCGGGAAGCGGTCCGGTCAGGCGTGCGAGCCGTGCCGCCGGTCCGCGCGCGCGGTCGCCGGCAGCACGGCGCGTATCCGGCAGCCCGGCCCGTCGACCACGGCGATCGTGCCGCCGTGCAGGTCGACCACCCACCGGGCGATGTTGAGCCCCAGCCCGGTGCCCCCGCCGCCGGCCCGCTCACCCCGGGTGAAGCGCTCGAAGACCCGGTCCCGGTCCCGGGGCGCGATGCCCGGCCCGTCGTCCGCGACCTCCAGCACGAGGTCCTCGCCGACCGACGCGGTCACCCGCACCTCGCCGCCCGCCGGGCCGTGGCGGGCGGCGTTGTCGAGCAGGTTGGCGACCACCTGCGCCAGGCGGGCCTCGTCGGCGTGCACCGTGGCGCCCGGCGGCGTGACGTCCACCGTGAACCGCACGCCGCGGGCGGCGACGGAGGCCTCCGCCACCACGTCCGAGAGCAGGGGCTCCAGCGCGAACTCGGCCTTGTCGAGCCGGTGCGCGCCGGCGTCGATGCGCGACAGGTCGAGCAGTTCGGCGACGAGCCTGCCGAGCCGCTCGGTCTGCGCCAGGGCCGTGCGCATGGTCGCCGAATCCGGCTCCACGACCCCGTCCACGACGTTCTCCAGCACGTTCTGCAACGCCGTGATCGGGGTGCGCAGCTCGTGCGACACGTTCGCGATCAGCTCGCGCCGCTGCCGGTCGGCCGCGCCCAGGTCGGCCGCCATCCGGTTGAACGCGACGGCCAGTTCGCCGACCTCGTCGCGCGCCGTCGCCCGCACCCGCTGGCTGTAGTCGCCGGCCCGCATGGCCCGCACCGCCGCCGTCATCGCCCGCAGCGGCCTGGTCATGCCGTGCGCGAGCACCTGCGACGTGACGACGACGATCACCATCGTGCCGATCGTCGTGTTCGTCGGCAGCCAGCCGATGCGGTACCAGAAGAACGCGAACCCGGCGGCGAACGCCGACACCAGCAGGATGCCGATCTTCAGCTTGATCGACCGCACCGGGTCCAGCGGGCGCGGCAGCAGCTCCGCGACCGCCTCGACCGCCGACCGCAGGCTCACCGCGGCACCTCCAGCGCGTACCCGACGCCGTGCACGGTGCGGATCAGGTCCGTCCCGAGCTTGCGCCGCAACGCCTTCACGTGGCTGTCGACCGTCCGCGTGCCGGTGCCGTCGTGCCAGCCCCACACCTCGCTGAGCAGGCGTTCCCGCGACTGCACGGCGCGCGGCCGTTCGGCGAGGTGCACCAGCAGCTGGAACTCGGTCGGCGTCAGGTGCGCCTCCTCGCCGCCGCGCAGCACCCGCCGCTCGGCCAGGTCGATCTCCAGGTCGGCGAGGGCGATGCGGGTCGCCGCCGCCGACGCCGCCCGCTCCACGCGCCGCAGCAGCGCGTGCACCCGGGCGGCCAGTTCGCGGATCGAGAACGGCTTGGTCAGGTAGTCGTCCGCGCCGACCGCGAGCCCCACGAGCAGGTCCGTCTCGTCGCCGCGCGCGGTCAGCATGAGCACCGGCACGGGCCGCCGCGCCTGGATGCGCCGGCACACCTCCAGCCCGTCGAAGCCGGGGAGCATGACGTCCAGCACGACCAGGTCGGCGTCACCGGCCCGGTCGACGGCGGTCGGCCCGTCGTGGGCCAGGAGCACCTCGAACCCCTCGGCGCGCAGCCGCGCGGCCACGGCCCCGGCGATCGTCAGGTCGTCCTCGACCACCAGCACCCGGCGTGTCATGCGACCGACTCTAGGTCGGGGCCGTGGAGGCGGGCGGTGGAGGTTGTGAACGTCGTGTGGAGGACCACCGCGCGCCGGTCCGTCGGTGGGCCCGCCTAGGGTGACCGCGTGGGCGAGGCTGTGCTGGAAGCGGTGTTGGAGAGGATCACCTTCGCCAACGAGGAGACCGGGTACACCGTCGCGAGGGTCGACCCGGGGCGCGGTGGGGACCTGGTGACCGTGGTGGGGGCGCTGCTGGGCGCGCAGCCCGGCGAGTCGATCCGGATGCGCGGCCGGTGGGGGTCGCACCCGCAGTACGGCAAGCAGTTCCACGTGGACGACTACACGACCGTGCTGCCCGCGACCATCCAGGGCATCCGCCGCTACCTCGGGTCCGGTCTGATCAAGGGCATCGGGCCGGTGCTGGCGGACCGGATCGTCACCCACTTCGGGGTCGACGCGCTGGACGTCATCGAGCACGCGCCGGAGCGGCTGGTCGAGGTGCCCAAGCTCGGGCCCAAGCGGACGAAGATGATCGCCGCCGCGTGGGAGGAGCAGAAGGCGATCAAGGAGGTGATGGTCTTCCTCCAGGGCGTCGGCGTGTCCACGTCCCTCGCCGTGCGCATCTACAAGCAGTACTCGGACAAGGCGATCGACGTCGTGCGCGAGGAGCCGTACCGGCTGGCCACCGACGTGTGGGGCATCGGCTTCCGCACCGCCGACGTGATCGCCAAGGCCGTCGGCATCCCGCACGACAGCCCGCAGCGGATCAAGGCGGGCCTCCAGTTCACGCTCGGCGAGGCCACCAACGACGGCAACTGCTACCTGCCCGAGAACGAGCTGATCGGCGCGGCCATCAAGATCCTCCAGGTCGACGCCGGCCTCGTCATCGAGTGCCTGGCGGAGCTGGTCGGCGAGGAGGGTGTGGTCCGCGAGGTCATGCCGGACGGCGAGCCCGCGATCTACCTGCTGGCGTTCCACCGCGCCGAGATCTCGCTGGCCAACCAGCTGCTGCGGCTGCTGGGCACGGAGGCCGAGCGGATGCCCGCGTTCCAGCGCGTGGACTGGGCGAAAGCGTTTGCGTGGCTGGGCGCGTCACTGGAGGACAGGCAGCGCGACGCCGTGCAGCTCGCCCTGACCCGCAAGGTCGCCGTGCTGACCGGCGGCCCGGGGTGCGGCAAGAGCTTCACCGTCCGCTCGATCGTCAAGCTGGCCGTCGCCAAGGGGGCGAGGGTGGTGCTCGCCGCGCCGACCGGGCGCGCGGCCAAGCGGCTCACCGAGCTGACCGGGCACGAGGCGCGCACCGTGCACCGGCTGCTGGAGCTGAAGCCCGGCGGTGACGCCGCCTACGACCGCGACCGGCCACTGGACGCCGACCTCGTCGTGGTGGACGAGGCGTCCATGCTCGACCTGCTGCTGGCGAACAAGCTGGTCAAGGCCGTCGCGCCGGGCGCGCACCTGCTGCTCGTGGGCGACGTCGACCAGTTGCCGTCCGTCGGCGCGGGCGAGGTGCTGCGCGACGTGCTCGCCGAGGGCGGCCCCATCCCGAACGTGCGCCTCACGCACATCTTCCGCCAGGCGCAGCAGTCCGGCGTGGTGACCAACGCCCACCGCATCAACTCCGGCGACTACCCGATCGTGCAAGGCATGCCGGACTTCTTCCTGTTCCCCGTGGAGGAGGCCGAGGAGGCGGCGGCGCTCACCGTGGACGTCGTCGCGAACCGCATCCCGCGCAAGTTCGGCCTGAAGCCGCGCACCGACGTGCAGGTGCTCGCGCCGATGCACCGGGGTCCGGCGGGCGCGGGCGGGCTGAACGCGTTGCTCCAGGAGGCGTTGACACCGTCCACACCGGACCTGCCCGAGCGCCGGTTCGGCGGCCGGGTGTTCCGGGTGGGCGACAAGGTCACCCAGATGCGCAACAACTACGAGAAGAACGTGTTCAACGGGACGCTGGGGATCGTCACGGCGATAGACGCCGTGGAGCAGAAGTTGACCGTTCGGACCGACGAGGAAGAGGACGTGGACTACGAGTTCGGGGAGCTGGACGAGCTGACCCACGCTTACGCCATGACGATTCACCGCTCACAGGGCAGTGAGTACCCGTGCGTCGTCATCCCAATCACCACGAGCGCGTGGATGATGCTCCAGCGCAACCTGCTCTACACGGCGGTGACCCGGGCGAAGAAGCTCGTCGTCCTGGTGGGTTCCCGGAAGGCGATCGGTCAAGCGGTCCGGACGGTGGGCGCGGGCCGCCGGCACACCGCCCTCGCCCACCGCCTGGGCCACCGGCTCTAGGCGCTCCGGGCGCTCCGGGCGGCGACCGCGCCGGCCGCGAGGAGCGCCGCCCCGAACCGGTCCACCTCCGCGCCGGTCAGCTTGATCGCCCCGCCGCCCGGTGCCCACACCTCCACCGTGTCGCGGGCGACCGCGATCAGGCACTCGGCTGATTCGTTCACCTCGTCGGCGCAGGGCACCTGCCACTCCATGGTGGGACCACTGGCCAAATCCGTTGCGGGAGCGGACATTCTTGTCCCCTTTCGGGTTACGGGAGGACCGGAACGGCGGAAGTGCCGCGATCCGTCGATAGCCTGGTCTCAGTAGTCCTTGTAGTGCAAATGCTGTAGAGCAATTGACCAGATCGGGTGACCCGGATGCCGATGACGCCGACCGTGCGGCTCAAGTTCCTGTCGATCTACATGCGAGAAGCCCGGGAGCGCGCGGGCGTCGAGCCGAGGGAGGTCGCCAAGCTGCTGGGGCGGGACGCGACCCGCGTCACCAAGATGGAGAAGGGGCGGGAAGGGCTCACACCCGGCGATGCCAAGATGCTCCTCGACCGCTACGACGTGCACGCGGAGGACCAGAAGCTGGAGATCGTGGAACTGGCCCGCACCAGGAGCCAGCGCGGCCGGTGGGCCAACCACCGGGCGATCGTGCCGCTCCAGCAGCGCGCCTACTACGACTTCGAGCAGGACTCCGACTCGATCCGCCACTACGGGGCCGAACTGGTGCCCGGCCTCCTCCAGACCGAGGCGTACACGCGCGCTATGCTCGCCCGAAGCTCGCGAGTCGACCCCGCCTGCGCCGACGACATCGTGGCCACCCGCCAGGAGCGGCAAGAGGCGATCTTCCGACGGGAGGCTGTCCGAGCCGCGTTCGTGCTGAGCGAGAGCTGCCTGCGTCGGAGGATCGGGGGCAACGCGATCATGCACGAGCAGATCAGGCACCTGATCGCCCTCGCCCGGCAGCGCGGTGTGCAGGTGCAGGTCCTGCCCTTCGACTCGGAGGGGGCGGGCAACACGTTCGGCTTCACCATGCTCCGCATCCCGGCACCCACCAGCGCGCCGCCGCTGGAGATGGTCTACGTCGAGAACCTGCACGACGCCGACTATCTCGACGGTGATCCCGAGGTCGCCGACTACTCCAACCTGTGGAGCCGCCTGACGGCGGACGCCCTCGGGCTGGAACAATCGAAGCGCTTCCTCAAGGGTGTCGCCGATCAGTACGCCTGACCGCGAAGGGTGGTTCCGCCCATGACTCCGGACTTCTCCGCCGCTGCTTTCAAGACGTCCAGCCACACGCAGGACAACGGCACGTGCGTGGAGGTGGCCGTGGTCCCGGGGTTCGCCGCCCTCCGCGACACGAAGAACCGCGCGGGCGGCCTGGTGACCGTGCCCGCGCGGTCCTTCGAGGTGTTCCTGCGCGGCCTCCGCTGACGCGCTAGCGCATCGGGAACGCCACGTCGCACACCTCGTCGTCCGGCCCGGCGGCCGCGAAGTCGGTGAAGTAGACCTCGCGCGGCGCTCCGGCGACCGCGTGGCCGTTCTCCTCCAGCCACGCGGCGACCGCGTCGAACGCCGACAGGATCTGCGGGAACACGACGTGCGCCTTCGGCAACCGCGCGTACGCCTCGCGGTGCGCTTCCTCGACGCGGTGCGCGGCCGTCACCTCCGCCCCGCCCGGCTCGATCGGGAAGCACAGCTCGACCGGTCCGTCGCTGTCCTCGTTGACCTCGCCGTGGTACACGACGTACGGCGCGCCGGCCGCACCGCCGAACGGGGCCGCCGCCCGCTCCGCCCGGCCCATCGCCGCGCCGATCCACTCCACCAGGTCCGGCTGCCGCAGGTGCCGCTGCTCGGTGAGCACGACCCGCGCCGCCACGTCCCGCTGCCTGATCTCGTACATGTCCGACAACCCCTCGCCTCCGGCCAACACGACGCGGAGGTGCGCGGCCAGCGCGCGCTGCACGGCCATCCGGTGCTCGACCCCGTCCCAGTACCGGGCGACCAGGTCGGACCGGCGGTCCTCGGGCGCGGCCACGATCGCGCCCACCACGGCCAGCGGCATGTCCAGCCGCCGCAGCAGCGCCACCAGGCGTGCCGGCGGCAGCTGGTCCTCGCGGTACCGCCGGTAGCCGTTGACCGGGTCGACCGACGCCGGTCGGAGCAGGCCCTGCCGCTCGTAGAGCCGCAGCGCCTTCACCGACAGCCGTGAGCGCCGGGCGAACTCCCCGGTCCCCAACAACCGCGTCCCCGCCCCCTGCGTCCCCGGTTCCGGCACCACCCGCGCATCCTCCACGGGGAAGACCGTGCGGGCCGCCCCAGGGGCCGGGTCAAGCGGCTACTGCCGGTAGCCCTCCACGGTGCCGGGGGAGCGGGGCTCCGCGCCGTCCGGGTCCAGGCCCGCGGCGCGGCGGGCGCGGCGCTGGCGGAGCAGGTCCCACGTCTGGTCCAGGGCGACTTCGAGGTCGCGCAGCCGGCGCACGTCACCGTCGGTCAGGCCCTCGCCGACGCGCGAGCCCTCCAACCGGTGCTCCTCGTCCACCAGCTCGGTGATGCGCGCGACGAGTTCTTCGTCAGTCACGTCTCCTCCTCCGTCCGGACCAAGATCGGGGTACCTCCCGGCCGCCGACCGAAACGCCGCGTGCGCGACCCCGTGGGAATGACCGGTCGGCGGGTGTCCATCGGCGCGGTTTTGCCCCATCCTCCGATCACCCTGCATTGGAGGAAGCACCGTGAAGTCGACCAGACGTTCACTGCTGACACTGGCCGCGGCCGGTGTCGTCGGGCTGGCGGTGGTCACCGCGAGCCCCACGACCGCGGGCCCCGCCCCCGAGGTCGCCCAGGCCCAGGCCGGTCCCACCTACGTGTACAAGGTCCACGCCCCGCTCGGGAAGAGCGCCCAGGACCTGCTCGGGCGCGGCTTCGACGTGCTGGAGGACCGGGACGGCGATCACCTGTTCGTGTTAGGCGGTGCCACCACCGGTGCCGACCTGGCGACGGCGGGCTTCAGCGCCGTGATCGACGAGGTGCTGCCCGCCCCCGAGTGGCAGCCGCCGGCGAAGAAGTCCCAGTCGCCCGCCTTCGACGCCGCCGACGTCAACGAGACCTACTACGGCGGCTACCGCACGATCAACGCCCACTGGTCGCACCTCGACCTGGTCGGCCAGAACTACCCGGCCCTGACCACGGTGGTCGACTACGGCGACTCGTGGAAGAAGACCCAGGGCGCGGGCGGCTACGACCTGCGCGCCGTGTGCATCACCAAGAAGAACGCGGGCGACTGCGCGCTGAGCCCCACCGCGCCCAAGCCCCGGTTCTTCGTCATGGGCCAGCTGCACGCCCGCGAGCTGACCACCGGTGACGTGGCGTGGAAGTGGATCGACCACCTGACCCAGGGCTACGGCACGGACGCCGAGGTCACCGCGCTGCTCGACACCACCGAGGTGTGGGTCGTGCCGATCGCCAACCCGGACGGCGTGAACATCGTCCAGCAGGGCGGCAACTCGCCGCGCTACCAGCGCAAGAACGCGAACGACACGCACGGGTCGGGCTGCTCGGGCACGTCGTCCTCGCAGATCGGCGTCGACCTCAACCGCAACACCGACTCGCACTGGGGCGGCGAGGGCACCTCGTCCAGCCCCTGCGCCCAGACCTACAAGGGCCCGAGCGCCAACTCCGAGGTCGAGACGCGGGCGTTGCAGGCGCTGTGGCGCAACCTCTACCGGGACCGGCGCGGCACGGGCGTCACCGACGCCGCCCCGGCCGACACCACCGGCGTCGTCGTCTCCATGCACAGCTACTCGAACCTGGTGCTGTTCCCGTGGGGCTGGACGACCCAGTACAAGGCGGGCAACGACGCGCCGCTGCGCGCGATGGCGCGGGACCTGGTGGGCCTGGCTGGCTCGGGCTGGCAGTACGGGCAGCCCGGTGAGGTGCTCTACAACGCGGCGGGCGCGACCGATGACTGGGTGTACGACGACCTGGGCGTCGCCTCGTTCGTGTGGGAGATCGGGCCGTCGTCGGGCACCTGCTCGGGCTTCTTCCCGGCCTACTCGTGCCAGGCGTCGACGTTCTGGCCGAAGGTCAAGCCGATGCTGATGTACGCGGCGAAGAAGGCGACCAGCCCGTACGGCGGCGGCGGCAACCCGCCCACCGACTGCGCGAAGGCCACCAACGACGCCGACGTGGCCATCCCGGACAACGGCCCGGCCGTCACCAGCACCATCACCATCGCCGGGTGCACGGGCAACGCCTCGTCGACCTCGCAGGTGGAGGTGCACGCCGTGCACACCTACCGGGGTGACCTGGTGCTCGACCTCGTTGCGCCGGACGGCACGGCGTACCGGCTGAAGTCGTCCAACAGCGACAGCGGCGACAACATCGACACCACCTACACGGCGAACGTCTCCGCCGAGGCGCGCAACGGCGACTGGAAGCTGCGCGTGCAGGACGTGTACTCGGCCGATACCGGGTACCTGAACTCGTGGAGCCTGACCCTGTAGGCGAATTCGGAGGATGCCCGGAAGGGCCTGCGGGGGATCGCCCCGCAGGCCCCCGCCCGGTCCGGCCGGCGGCGGGGTGACGGTCACGGTTCCGCCGCCGGGGTCGGGGACCCGGCGGGGTCCGGGGCTCCGACGAGGTCGCCGAGGTCGCGCAGGAGGCCGGTGACCGCCCGCAGCTCCGGGAGGGCGATCCGCCCGCCCAGCTCGTTCGCCCACTCCGCCTGCCGCCGCTCGACCTCGCGCAGCGCGCGGCGGCCCCGGTCGGTGAGGACGAGCAGCTTGGCGCGGCGGTCGGCCGGGTTGTCCCGCAGCTCGACCGCGCCCTCGCGCGCCAGGGCGTTCGCGGTCTCCCGCACGGCCTGCCGGGTGAGGCCCATGGCCGGGCCACCTGCGCCACCGTGCACGGGCCGTGGTCCACGACGCCGAGCACCTGCCGGCGGGCGCTGGTCAGCCCGGAGGGGGCGGTCAGCCGGTCGCCGGCGGCGAGCAGCAGTCCGTTGAGCCGGAACACCTCGACGAGCAGGTCCGAGAACTCCCGGCCGCGGTCGGTCAACGAGGTCATCCCGGCAAGCTCCCGGATTGACAAGTACTTGTCGAAGTCGGCGGTCGGGTACGTCGAAGGGCCCCTGCGGTGGTCCGCAGGGGCCCTTCGGGTCGTGCCGGGAGGGTTACTTCAGGCCGTTGCTGATCGCGGTGATCAGCTCGCCGTTCGAGGTGTCGCCGTCGAGCGCCCAGAAGAACGCGCCGCCGAGGCCCTGGCTCTTGGTCCACGACATCTTGCCGCCGATGGTGGCGGGGGTGTCGTAGCTCCACCAGTTGTTGCCGCAGAACGCGTACGCGGTGCCCGCGACGGTGCCGGTGGCCGGGCAGGTGTTCTTCAGGACCTTGTAGTCCTCGATGCCCGCCTCGTACGTGCCGGGTGCCGCGCCGGTCGCCGTGCCGCCCGGGGCGGCCTGGGTGACACCGGTCCAGCCGCGGCCGTAGAAGCCGATGCCGAGCAGCAGCTTGGCCGCCGGGACGCCCTTGCTCTTGAGCTTCTGGATCGCCGCGTCGGAGTTGAAGCCCTGCTGCGGGATGCCGGGGTAGGAGGTGAGCGGGGAGTGCGGGGCCGTCGGGCCCTGGGCGTTGAACGCGCCGAAGTAGTCGTAGGTCATGACGTTGTACCAGTCGAGGTACTGCGCCGCGCCGCCGTAGTCGGCCGCGTCGATCTTGCCGCCGTTGGAGCCGTCCGCCGTGATGGCGGCGGTGACCAGGTAGTTGGCGCCGAACCGGGTGCGCAGGGCCTGGGAGACCGTCTTCATCGAGCTGAAGCCGGAGGTGTCGCAGGTCAGGCCGCAGGCGTTCGGGTACTCCCAGTCGATGTCGATGCCGTCGAACACGTCCGCCCAGCGCGGGTCCTCGACGAGCTTGTAGCAGGACTCGGCGAACGCGGCCGGGTTCTGCGCGGCCTGGCCGAAGCCGCCGGACCAGGTCCAGCCGCCGAACGACCACAGCACCTTGATGTGCGGGTACATCTTCTTCAGCTTGCGGAGCTGGTTGAACGAGCCGCGCAGGGAGCCGGTGTCCCAGGTGTCCGCGACGCCGTCGACGGAGTTCGCGGCGGTGTAGGCCATGTCGTAGTCGGCGTAGGCGTCACCGATGGTGCACTGGCCGTTCTGCACGTTGCCGAACGCGTAGTTGATGTGCGTCAGCTTCGCGGCCGAGCCGGAGGTGTGGATGTTCTTCACGAAGTACTGGCGGCCGTAGACGCCCCACTGCGTGAAGTAGCCCAGGTTCTTCTTGCCACCGGGCTGCGGGGTGCCGGTGGTGGTGGTCGTCGGACCCGTGGTGGTCGTGGTCGTCGTCGTCGTGGTGGTGGTCGTGGTGGTCGTCGTCGGGTTGGTCCCGCCGGCGTCGCACGACGCGCCGTTCAGCTTGCAGTTGGCCGGGGCCGAGTACGAGCCGGAGTAGGCCACGTTGAAGCCGAAGCTCACCGAGCCGCCGGTGCCGACGCTGCCGTTCCAGGTCGGCTTCACGGTCACGTGCTGGCCGCTGGTGGTCTGGGAGCCGTCCCAGATGGAGCTGACCCGGGCGCCCGCGGGCAGGTCGAACTCGACGGTCCAAGTGCTCAGGGCGGCGCTGGAGCCGTTGCGGATCGTGTACTTGCCCTCGTAGCCGGTACCCCAGTCCGAGCCCTTGGTGAAGGTGGCGGAGACGCCGCCCGCACCGCTCGCCGCGGGTGCGACGACCAGCCCCACCGCCAATGTGGCGACGGCTACTGCCGCCGCTGTGACATGCCATCGGATCTTGGACATCGTGCTCCTCGTCAGGAAAGGAGTGCAGGGTGGTGTCACCATGTGGTTCAGACCACTTCACGGTCAAGGTCTAGACCATTGTCGTCACTCGAACGGAGTAACGCGAGCGGCTTCGGAATCGGTTCCGCGGGCCGCTGACCACTAGGGGTGGTCGAGCCTAAAGTCGACGGTCCCCCGCCACCAGGGGGTGACGCCGGCGCCCGTCCACGTGACCAGACTCGGGTCATCGGCGTCGAACGGGAGGACACGCGTTGATGGGCACGAGGGGAATCGCCCTGGCGGCCGTCGTGGGGACGGCCGCGCTGGGTCTCGGGGGAACGGCGGTCGCGGCCCCGGCCGGTGACCGGGTCGACCGCGCGGTGGTGCAGCGGGCGGTCGACGAGATGGCCCGCACGGGCGCGCAGGGCGTCCAGGTGCGGGTGGTCGACGGCCGGCGGGAGTTCACCGCGCGCGCCGGCACGGCGGAGGTCGGCTCGCCGCGCCCGGTGCCGCTCGACGGCCGGTTCCGGGTCGGCAGCATCACCAAGACGTTCGTGTCGACGGTGGTGCTCCAACTGGTCGGCGAGGGCTCGGTCGGGCTGGACGAGCCGGTGTCGCGCCACCTGCCGGGCCTGCTGCCCGACGGCGACCGGATCACCGTGCGGAACCTGCTCCAGCACACCAGCGGGCTCTCCAACTACACCGACGCGCTGCCGTCCGACCCGGAGGGCTACGAGGCCATCCGGTACCGGACGTGGGCGCCCGCCGAGCTGGTGGCCCTGTCCACGGCCCGGCCGCCGGACTTCCCGCCGGGCACCGGCTGGAACTACTCCAACACCAACTACGTCGTCGCGGGCCTGCTCGTCGAGAAGGTCACCGGGCGGCCGTACGGGGAGGCGGTGGCGCGGCGGGTCCTGCGCCCGCTGGGCCTGCGCCACACCCACGTGCCGGGCGCCGCGGTCGCGATCCCGGGGCCGCACGCGCACGGTTACCAGCGCCTGCGCGGCGAGGTGGACGACATCACGCGCATCAACCCGTCGGTCGCCCACGCGGCGGGCGGGATGATCTCCACGACCGCCGACCTCGACCGCTTCGCCGAAGCCCTCCTGGAGGGCCGCCTCCTGCGCCCCGCGCAGCGGGCCGAGCTGACGAAGCTGATCCCGGTGGCGGGGGAGTACGGCCTGGGCGTCGAGCGGTCGACCCTGCCGTGCGGCGTGGAGGTCTGGGGCCACGGCGGCGGCATCCCCGGCTACTCCAGCCTGGTGGTCGGCACGGCGGACGCGAGGACCCGCCTGACGGTGTCCCTGACCTCCGCCCCGGACCCGGGGCCGATCACCGGGGCCGAGGAGCTGCTGACCGAGGTCTTCTGCTGACGGCCTGACGCGTGGCTGCGCGAGAAGGCTGCGCGGGGAGGGCGTCCGGTGTGCGGGCGCCCTCCCCGGCCGCCCGACGACGCCTGGGGGTGCGTCGTCGCGGCGCGGCGGCGGCCGAGGGCGGTCGGCCGCCACCGGGGTCAGCGGGTGGCCAGGAACTCCTCCAGCCGTTCCACCACGAACGCGTGGTCCTCGGCCTGCGGCAGGCCGGACACGCCCACGGTGCCCACCATGCCCACCCCGGCCACCAGGACCGGGAAGACGCCGCCGTGCGCGGCGTAGCGGTCCGGGTCCAGGCGCGAGTCGCGGTCGAAGTCCTTGCCCGCCGCGCGGAACGACTCGCCGACCCGGAACGAGCTCTGGCCGTAGCGGTCCACGACGCGGGACTTGCGGTCGATCCACTCGTCGTTGTCGGCCGACGTGCCGGGCAGGGCCGCGTGGAAGAGGCGCTGGGCGCCGCGCCGCACGGAGACGGTCACCGGCAGCGCGCGGGCGCGGGCGGCGTCCAGGAGGAACGCGCCCAGCTCCAGCGCCACCTCGTTGTCGAACGCCCGGAAGACCAGCCGGGCCTCCTGGTCGGCCAACTCGTCGAGCAGGCTCACGACGTCACCGCCCGCGCGGTCCGGGCGGGCGTCGGGCGGTCGCGACGGGGCGGTTCGGCGCGCACAGGCATGGCCCCATTAAAGCAACGGCGTTTAGTAAACGCCACACGTGCGAGGATGACCAGGTGCCCAACTTGCGCTTCCTGCGGGGATACAACGACGCGGTGGTGCTGGGCCTCGCCCGGTCCGGCGCCGTCACGAGGGTCGAGCTGGCCGAGCGCAGCGGCCTGACCCCGCAGGCGGTGTCGAAGGTCGTCGGCCGGCTCATCGCGGACGGCCTGCTCGTCGAGTCCGGCACCCGCAACGTCGGCGTCGGCAAGCCCCGCACCCTGCTCGAACTGGTCGCCGACAGCCGCCTCGCGCTCGGCGCGCAGGTCGAGCGGGACGAGCTGCGCGTCGTGCTCACCGACCTCTCGGGCGCCGTGCTCGACCGCGCCGTGGCGCCGCTGCCGCCCGACTTCGACCCGCCCGCGTTCGTCGGCGAGCTGACCCGCCTGGTCGACGGCCTGCGCGACGACCGGCTCCTCGGCGTCGGCATCGGGTTCGTCGGACCGCTCGACCACCGCACGGGCGTCGTGCACTACCCGACGGGGCTGAGCGCGTGGCACGACGTGCCGCTGCGCGCCCTCGCCGAGGAGAGCCTCCGCCTGCCCGTGGTCGTCGACAAGGACACCAACACCGCCGTCGTCGCCGAGGCGTGGCGGCGCGGCGAGGAGGTCAGCGACGCCGTCCTCGTCCTCGTCGGCACCGGCCTGGGCATCGGCATGCTGCTCGACGGCCGCGTGCACCGGGGCGTGCGCACGAACGCCGGCGAGTACGGGCACACCACGCTCCAGGTCGACGGCCCGGTGTGCGTGTGCGGGCGCACGGGGTGCGTCGAGGTCCTGCACAACCTCGCCGCCGCGCGCGGCGACCTGGTCGGCGCGACCGACGTCGTCGGCATCGCCGTGGCCGACCTCGTGCAGCTGCTCGACATCGACCACGTCGTGCTCGCGGGCCGCGCGGTGCTCGCCGAACCCGCCGCCTACCTCGACGGTGTCCGCGCCCGGCTGCCCAAGGACGAGTGGCTCCCGGTGGACGTGTCGATCACCCCGCTGGGGGATGACGTGGTGGCCGCGGGGGCCGCGATGCTCGTCCTGAGCGAGTTCTACGGCCGTCCCCGGTGACGAATTGGAGATGCCCTGCTCACGGGCACCCGCGCGGGTGATTCACTATCCGACATGCATGCGCTCCGGTACGCCGTCGGCACGGACCCCGGCCTGCGCCGTGAAGCGAACGAGGACTCGGTCTACTTCAGCGACCGCCTCTTCGCCGTCGCCGACGGCATGGGCGGCCACGCGTACGGCGAGGTGGCCAGTTCGATCGCGATCGCGGTGCTCGCGGACCTCGACCCGGAGGCGGACGACCCGCTCGGCGAGCTGAACGGCGCGGCCCGGGAGATCGCCATCCGGCTGACCGACCTCGCCGAGGAGAACTTCGACATGCGCGGCATGGGCACCACGCTCACCGCGCTGTGGTGGGACGGCGAGCGGTTCGCCGTCGGCCACATCGGCGACTCGCGCTGCTACCTCGTGCGGGACGGCGAGCTGACCCAGGTCACCCGCGACCACACGATGGTGCAGGCGCTGGTCGACGACGGCCGCATGTCGGCGGAGCAGGCGGGCGAGCACCCCGGCCGCTCGATGCTGATGCGGGCGCTCCAGGCGGGCAGCGCGCACGACCCGGACCTGTTCCACCAGGACGCCGCCGAGGGCGACCGGTACCTGATCTGCTCCGACGGCCTGTCCGACGTGGTCGCGCCCGCCGAGATCGCCGAGCTGCTCACCACGTCGGCCGACGGCGACGAGACCGTGCGGCTGCTGATCGAGGCGGCCAACGCGCGCGGCGGCCCGGACAACATCACGTGCGTGGTCGTGGACGTGGTGCCCGCGGGCAACGCGTCGTGGCTGCCGAAGTGGCTGCGCCGCTGACCGTGCCCGCAGACCTGCCACCCACCGTCGACCTCGCCTGGCGCGACGCCGAGCTGGAGCGCGCCGCCCGCGCGCTCGTCGCCGGCGACACCGGCCCGGCCCGCGCGCTCCTCGCGGCCACCCACGACCCCGAGCGCCGGGACCTGCGCGTCGACGTGCTCGGCGAGGCCGGGCAGCACGTGCTGCCCGCGCTGCACTCCGCCGTGGACGAGCGCCACGACGCCGACAGCCTGCTCCTGCTCGGCAGCGCGCTCAACGCCGCCGCGTGGGAGGAGCGCGGCGAGGCGTACGCGCAGTACACCGAGGAGGACCGGCTGGCCCGGTTCCTCGACCTCGCCGACCAGGCCCGGACCGCGCTGCGCCGGGCCGCCGAGCTGGCGCCGGACGACGTCGTGCCGTGGGCGCGGCTGATGAGCCTCGCCCTCGGCGCCCCGGAGCACGACCAGGACGGCGACCAGGTGTTCGTCCGGGTGCAGATGCTGTGCCCGGACCTCGTGTCGGCCAACGAGCACCGGCTCCAGATGCTCGCCGACAAGTGGTACGGCAGCCACGAGCGGATGCTGGAGTTCGCCCGCGTCCGGGTGTCCGACCTGCCGGCGGGGCACCCGCTGCTCGCGCTGGTCCCCGCCGCGCACGTCGAGGTGCCGCTGCGCGACGCGGAGTCGGTGAGCTTCCGCCGGCGGTGGCGGTCGATCGACTACCTGGCGAGGCGGGTCGTCCGGCTGGAGGTGGCGGCCGTGTCGGACCACCTGCTCGCGGCCGGTGACGCGGAGCGCGGCCACCCGCGGTGGATGCGCGCCAACCAGGTCTTCGCGACCTACTACGCCGGGGTCGAGGCGGTGGCCGGGCTGAAGCGCGAGGACGTGCGCAGGTTCCTCGGGCACATGGCGGAGGCGGGGGAGCGGGCGTCGCGGTGGCCGTGGTCGTACTTCGGCGACCACCACGCGGAGTTCGCCAAGGCCCGGATGCTCGCCGACAAGCTCGGCTGAGCCCGGCGGGCGGGTGCGGCGCGGGCCGGGGGCGGTGTGGTGCGCCCACCGAAGCGCGTGGGCGCGGGCCGACCCGCTCCCGGCCCGATCGCCGCGCGGTCCTACACCGTCTCGGACTGCGGTGCGGCCTCCGACGCGGTCTTCCCGCGGCGGGTGCCGACGACGGCGTCCACCAGCAGGAACGCCAGCAGCGACAGCCCGAACAGGGGCACGAACCAGCCGACCACCGCGGCCACGACGAGGACCGCGACCAGTTGGCCGCGCGGCACCTTGCGCCACTGGCCGCGCGGCACGGGCCTGCCGAAGCCGCGGGTCGGCCTGCGCAGCCACCAGACCCGGTAGCCGAGCACGACCAGCGTGACGAGGCCGAGGCCCAGGGCGAGCAGCAGGAGCTGGTTGGGCCAGCCGAACAGCACGCCCATGTGCGCGTCGATGCCCCACCGCGCCAGCTTCGCCATGAACGGGTAGTCGTCGAACCGCACCTCGTCCACGACCGCGCCGCCGGTGACCGCCACCGCGTCCACCTGGGTGGGCCAGCCGCGCTCGATCTCGGTGACGTGCCACGGCATCCCGGCCATCGCCGGCGGGGTGACCTCGACGAGGGCCGCGTCGACCCCGCCGACGCCGCGCGCCGTCTCCACGATCGAGTCGATCTCGCCCGTGGCGGGCGGGATGGGGTCGCTCATGTCGTGGCCCGCGTGGTCGCCCGGGCCGAGGGACGGCGTGGACCAGTCGAGCGCCGCGCGCAGCGCGGAGACGTTCTCGCCTGCGTAGGTGGACCAGGTCAGGCCGGTGGCGGACAGGAACAGCGCGCCGAGCAGCACCCACAGGCCGAGCGTGGCGTGCCGCTTGGTGGTGGGCTTGAGGCGCTGCGCGCGGCGGCGGCCGAACCACAGGAACACGCCGCCCAGCGCGACCACCCACAGCCAGGACGCGGCCAGTTCGCTGTAGAGCCTGCCGGGTTCGCCGAGCATCAGGTTGCGGTGGACGGTGTCGATCGTGGTGCGCAGCGGCAGGACGCCGCTGGTGCCGTAGGTGTCGAGGGTGCCGACGACCCGCGCGTCCGCCGGGTCGACGAACACCGTGGGTCGGGCGTCGCCCTCGCCCGCGAACAGCACGCGGGTGGTGTCGCCGGGGCCGGGCGCGGGTCGCACGGCCACGGGCAGGTCACCCCGCCGCGCGTCCACGGCGGCCTTGACCTGCTGGGACAGCGGAACCGACTGGGCGGACTCCGGCACGCGCAGCTGGTCGGAGTACAGCCACGACTCCAGCTGGGGAGTGGCCGCGTAGAGCACGCCGGTGAGGGCGGCGACCAGCACGAACGGGCCGACGAGCACGCCCGCGTAGAAGTGGAAGCGCAGCACGAGGCCGCGCCAGGACTCGGACATGGGAGCTCCTGGGTACGGGGAGGCGCCACCGGTCCCGGTTCGGGGCGGTGGTGTGGGGAGGGCGCGTACCTAGGGGCGGGGCGGGCCGCGGCGGGGGACCGCGCGGCGGCGCAGGACGTCCGACAGGGGGTGGTCGGGGTGCGCGGCGATGGGGATGCGCAGCGGCGCCGCGGCGGGCTGCGGGGCGAGGCGGCGCGGCAGCACGGCCGCCAGGGCGGCGGCGAGCCGGAACAGGGCGCCCTCGAAGCCCGCGAGGGCCGAGACGACGACGGCGGTGGCGAGCACGTGGGCCAGCAGCATCGACGGCGGCGGGACGAGGTCGCGCTCGTGCCGGGACAGCACGGCGAGGAGCACGTGCGCCGTCACCTGGACCGCGCCGACGAGGCCGAGCAGTTCGCCGAAGCCGAGCCTGCGGTCGGTCAGCGGCGCGCACGCGCAGCCGATGGACAGCGCGAAGACCAGCACGTGGGGCGGGGAGGGCAGGTGGCCGCCGCCGGCGGCGTGCGCCAGGACGGCGAGCAGGCCCGTGGACACCCCGACCGCACCGCAGCGCACGACGCGCGCGGCGCCTCGGGTGGGGGCCGGTGCCACGATTCCGCAGCGTAGCGGCCGGACGAGCGCGGAAGAAGACCCGAAGGAGGGGCGTGGCAGGGCCAGCCGGACCACGTTGTCCGGGCGACCCCTATTCGCCGCTATTCACGCCCATTCGCGTGGAATATCGACGCCTCAGTTGTAGGGCAGTCCGCCGAACGGGCCGGTGGCCGCCGTGGCAGCGGTGGTGAAGAGCGTGACCAGCAGGGCGGCGACGAGCACTCGTCCGATTCGCATGCGTTCTCCAGTCTGGTGTGGCCGGGGAATTTCGTTGATTACCGTGCCGGCAGTCCGCGGGCCGTGGAGCGTAATCGGCGTGAACAAACATCGGACCGGGCGGCATTCAGGTGAATTCGAAATAAGGTAACACCTTGTTGACGGGGGGTTAGCACCGTATTCTCACAGTGTGCGCGCCGTCACACTCCGCCTCGTCGGTCGCGAGCGGGAGCTGGGCCGCCTCCTGGCGCTGGTGGACGACCTGGCCCAGGGGCGGGGCGCCGCGCTGCTCGTCGAGGGCGAGGCCGGCATCGGCAAGACGGCACTGGTCAAGGCGGCGTGCGAGGTCGCCGCGGCCAGGGGCTTCCGGGTCTGCCGGGGCGCGGGCGACGAGCTGGGCCGCCCCCTGCCGCTGCTGCCGCTGCTCGACGCGCTGGCCGCCGGCCGCTCCGAGAGCTCCGCCGCCACCGCCGAACGGCTGCTCGCCCGGGTGGACGACCTGTGCGCGATCGGCCCCGTCGTGCTGGTGCTCGACGACCTCCAGTGGGCCGACAAGGCGAGCGTGGCCGTGTGGCGGTGGCTCGCCGAACTCGTGGACCAGCTCCCGCTGCTGCTGGTCGGCGTGCTGCGGCCGCTGCCGCGCCGCGACGACGTGGCGGCCCTGCGCAAGGGCGTGGAACGCCTGCCGCTGCCGCGCCTCGACCCGGTCGCCGTGGTCGAGCTGGTCGGGGCGCTCACCGGCGGCACCCCCGACGAGGCGCTGGCCAGGCTCGCCGAGGACGCCGGCGGCAACCCCCTCTACCTGGTCGAACTGGTCGAGGCGCTGCTGCGCGGCGGCGCCGTCGAGGTGGACGCCACGAGGATCGCGCGGCTCGTGCAGCTGGGTGTGCCGCCGTCGCTGTCGGCCGCCATCGCCGACCGGATCGGCTTCCTCGGCGCGGACGTGCGGCGCGTGCTCGTCGCCGCCGCCCTGCTCGGCGTGGACTTCCCGGTCGCCGACCTGGCCGCCGTCCTCGACCGCCGCGTGGTCGAGCTGCTGCCCGCGCTCCAGGAGGCCACCGTGGCGGGCGTGCTGGTCGACGGCACGGCCGGCCTGTCGTTCCGGCACCCGCTGGTGCGCACCGCCCTGTACGACGAGGTCCCCGAGGCGGCGCGCGGCGCGTGGCACGTCGAGGCGGCCCGCGCCCTGGCCGACTCCGGCGCGGGCGTGGACCGGGTCACCCGGCAGCTGCTCGCCGCCGACGACCGCGTGCCCGACTGGGTGGCGGACTGGCTCGTGGTGCACGGCTCGATGCTCGTCGCGCACGCCCCCGAGGCCGCCGTCGACCTGTTCGGGCGGGTCGTGACCTCGCCGAGCGCGGGCGGGCGGCGCGGCGTGCTGCTCGCGCACCTGGCGGAGGCGCGGTTCCGCTGCGGCGACCACCACGGCGCCGAGTCGGTCGCGCTGGCCGGCCTGGAGCACGGCGCGCTCGTGGACCTGCACTGGACGCTGGCGCAGTGCCGCAGCATGACCGGCCGGTCGGCCGAGACGCTGGCCGAGGTGGAGCGCGCGCTGGCCCTGCCGCACCTGACCTCGTCGGACCGCGCCCGGCTGCTCGTGCTCGCCGCCCGCGCGCACTGGGACATCGGGCAGCTCGACGACGCCGAGCGGCTCGCCGCCGCGGCGCTGGTCGACGGCGACCGGCGGGCCACGAGCTGGGCGCTGCACGTGCGCTCGATCGTGGCGATGGTGCGCGGCCGGATGGCCGAGGCGCTGCCCCTGTTCGACCGCGCCCTGGCCGTCGCGATGGGCGAGCCCGCGACGTCCGACCTGCGGCTGCTGCTCCAGATCAACCAGGCGGTGACGCTCGGCGAGCTGGACCGCGGCGCGGAGGCCATCGCCTCGGCGCAGGTCGTGCGGCACGCGGCCGAGCAGGTCGGCAACCTCGTGCGGCTCGCGCAGGCGCAGAGCGCGCTCGGCCAGCTCCTGCTCGACGCCGGCCGGTGGGACGAGGCGCTCGTCGACGTCGACCTGCTCCCCGACGACCTCAAGCACCCGCTGGTGTCGCGCTGCGACCACGGCGTCGCCGCCCTGGTCCACCTGCACCGCGGCGACTCGGTCGGCGCCCGCCGCCACCTCGCCGCCGCGGGCGCCGACCTGGGCGGCCACGTCGTCGGCCCGCTGTCGCTGGCCCTGAGCCTGGAGCTGGAGCAGGCCGGGAAGACGCGCGAGGCGTGGGCCGTGCTCGACGCCGGGTGGGAGTCGGTCGAGGACCTGCTGCCCGACACCGTGCGGCTGGCCGTGGAGCTGGGCGAGGACGCGTCCGCCGCGGTCGCGCGGGCCGAGGCGCTGGCCGTCGAACCGGCCGTGCCGCACCGCCGCGCGTCCGCCCTGCACTGCCGGGCACTGGTGGCCGGCGACCCGGACGGGCTGCTGGCCGCCGCCGAGGAGTACCGGGTGGCGGGCCGACCGCTGTACCGGGCCGCGGCGCTGTCCTCCGCCGCCCTGCTGTTCGCCGCCGAGGGCGACCGGTCCGCCGCGCGGGACGCCATGGGCCGCGCCGTGGAGGTGCAGGAAGAGCTGGGCGCGGAGTGGGACACGACCCGCCTGCTGGCCCGGCTGCGCGAGCACGGCATCCGGCGCGGCCCGCACGCCAAGCACCGGCGGGCCACGCACGGCTGGGACAGCCTCACGCCCATGGAGCTGAAGGTCACCGACCTCGTCGTGACGGGCCTGTCGAACCGGCAGATCGGCGAACGCCTGTTCCTGTCCGGCCGCACGGTCGCCACGCACGTCTCGCACGTGCTCGCGAAGCTCGGCGTCCGCTCCCGCACCGACATCGCGCGCGAGGCCATCCGCCACCGGCGGCCCGCCCAGGACCAGGGGTAGCGCTCCCACGCCCGCCCGGTCACCCCGCCCGGTGGGGGCCGTCGCGCCCGACGCCCGCGCGGCGCGCGTGGTTGGCGTGCTTGCGCGCGGCGAAGGCGTGCGCCTCGGCGAGCAGCGGGCGCACCGCCTCGAACGTGGCGTCGCTCGGTGACACCACGCACACCCAGTGCAGACCCGCGTAGACCGGGTGCGGCATCAGCACGTCCCGCGCCGCGTGGTCGACCTCACCCGGCGCCGACCCGACCACCGCCGCGTACCCCGCCCGCGTCAGGCCGATGTTCAGCCGGTAGTCGTCCGTGCCGTCGAGCGCGGAGCTGTCGTCGTAGGCGTCCCCGGTCACGATCGTCGCGAACGGCACCTGCCGCTCCGGCGGGAGGTCGCCGTCCGGGTCGTAGAGGAAGAACGTGTCGCCGTTCGCCTCCGGCGCCCTGACCCCGTCGAACGTCTCGTCGATGTACCGCGTCACCCGCTCGGCATCCATGCTTCGAGTGTTCCATTGAACTTCCCTGTGAGGGTTCGGCGGAGGAATCGCCGGGAGCGGCGGCGCGAACCCTCAAACCGGGGGTTCCTGGACCTGGCAGCCCGCGGGCCCGGGGCGGCAGGCGGCGGCGCGGGCGAGCAGCAGGGTGCGCTCCCGCCCGTTGCGGGTCATCGCGGCGGCCCGCTCGAACTCCACCCGCGCCTCGGCGTGCCGGCCGAGCTTCGCCAGCAGGTCGCCGCGCACGCTCGGCAGCAGGTGGTAGTCCTTCAGCGCCGGGACGTCCACCAGTTCGTCCACCAGTTCCAGGGCGACGGCGGGCCCGAGCGCCATCCCGATCGCGACCGCGTGGTTCAGCTCCACGACCGGGGACGGGGCGACCAGCGCCAACGCCTCGTACAGGGCCGCGATCCGGGCCCAGTCGGTGTCCTCCGGGGTGCGGGCCCGCGCGTGGCACGCGGCGATGGCGGCCTGGAGCGCGTACGGCCCGGCCGGCCCGCCCAGCGCCTCGGCCCGCTCCAGGGAGGCCAGCCCGCGCCGGATGAGCAGCCGGTCCCAGCGCGCCCGGTTCTGCTCCATCAGCAGCACGGGCTCGCCGTTCGGGCCGACCCGCGCCCTGGACCGGGACGCCTGGATCTCCAGCAGCGCCACCAACCCGTGCACCTCGGGTTCGCGGGGCGCGAGGCCGGCCAGCACGCGGGCCAGTCGCAGCGCGTCCTCGCACAGCGCGGGCCGCATCCAGTCGTCGCCCGCGGTGGCCGAGTAGCCCTCGTTGAAGATCAGGTAGATCACGCCGAGCACGGACGCCAGCCGGGCGGCCCGCTCGTCCTCCGCCGGCACCTCGAATGGGACGCCCGCCTTGGCGAGGGTCTTCTTCGCCCGCACGATCCGCTGCGCCACCGTCGCCTCGGGCACCAGGAAGGCGCGGGCGATCTCCCCGGTGGTCAGGCCGCCCAGCAGGCGCAGGGTCAGCGCGACCCGGGCCTCGGTCGACAGCACCGGGTGGCAGGCGGTGAACACCAGGCGCAGCAGGTCGTCGTCGATGTCGCCGACGCCCGTGCTCGCGTCCGGCACGTGGTCGCGGGCGGTGTCCCGGCCGATCTGCTCCAGCTTGCGCTGGTAGTTCCGCCTGCGCCGGATCTGGTCGACGGCCCGGTTCTTCGCGGCGGTCATCAGCCACGCGCCGGGGTTGCGCGGGATGCCGGTCCCCGGCCACTGCTCCAGGGCGCTGACGAGCGCGTCCTGCGCCAGCTCCTCGGCCAGGCCCACGTCGCGGACCATCCTCGCCAGACCGGCGATCAACCGCGCGGACTCGATCCGCCACACCGCCTCGACCGCGCGACGCGCGTCGGTAGCCATCACGGTCCGGGATCAGACCAGCTACCGGCGCGCGTCGGCAAGGCGGTCGGCCGCCCTCAGCCCCGCGCGGTCGGGTAGCCCTGCTGCGCGCGCAGCTCGTTCTCGCGGTCGACCAGCTCCTGCGGCGCGTTCGCGAAGTCCTCGGACTCGATCACCTGCCGGACCTCGATCTGCGAGTGCCCGCCGGACGTGTTCGGCACCCGCTTGACCCACTCGACGCACTCCTCCAGGGACTTCACGTCGAGCAGCCAGAAACCCGCGATCAGCTCCTTGGTCTCGGTGAACGGCCCGTCGACCACGGTGCGCTCGTCACCGTCGAAGAACACCCGGGCGCCCCGCGAGCTGGGGTACAGGCCCTCGCCGGCGAGCAGCACGCCCGCCTTCACCAGTTCCTCGTTGAAGGCGAGCATGTCCACCAGTTCCTGCTCGGTCGCCTCGATGCCGGCCTCGCTCGCCGCGGTCGCCTTCACGATCACCATGAAACGCATCGTCGTTCTCCTCTTCGGTTCGTGAACCCGGTACATCCTGGCCTCTGCGGGAGCGACGAACGAGCCCCACGCGAAATCGACACGGTGCCGGAACTTTTCCGAAGTTCTTTTTCGCGGGACGCCGGCCGCCGATTCCCGGGTGAGGGGGCGCGCCGGCGGAGTGGTCGTGGGAGGCTCACCGGCGCAGCGCCCGCCGGAGCGTGAACGCGCCCGGCCCGAGGGCGGAGAGGAGCAGGAACGCCCAGCAGTACACGGCCGCCAGCTCGCCGTTGTTGTGGATCGGCAGCAGCGCCACCGGCTGGTGCACGGTGAAGTACGCGAAGGCCATCACGCCGGACAGCACGAACGCGGCGGGCCGCGCCCACAGGCCCAGCAGCACGAGCACCGCGCCGGCCAGCTCGATGACGCTGCCGTACCAGCCCGGCCACGAGCCGAACGGGACCGCGGCGCCCTGGCCGTCGACGCCGCCGAAGAAGCCGAGCCCCATCAGGCCGTGGAAGCCGAACAGGAACGACACGACCAGCCGGAACACGCCGAGCGCGACGTCGTTGCGCCTGGCGGTGCGGGTGTCGGTGGTGGTGGTGCGGGTGTCGGTGGTCATCGCGGGTCCTCCCGGGTCGTCTTGCCAGGGCGACGAACGGGGACCCCGCCGGATCGACACGTCGGTCAGATCTCTTCCGGGATCTTCTCCGGCAGGTCGATCAGCAGGGTGAACCTGCCGGTCGGAGGGGGCAGCGGCTGGCCGCGGCGGAAGAAGCGGACCCGTCGCGGGTCCTCCGCCTCGGCGCGCATCGCCGCCAGGTCCGCCTCGGTGGGGACGCGGGCGACGGACGGGCCGGGCCGGTGGTCGAGCGGCGGCGCGGGCGGCAGGTGCTCGTCGGGCAGCGGCGGCGCGTCGAGCCGGCAGGCGACGAGGCCGGGCGTGTCCGGGAGGTCGGGCGGGAACGACTCGCCCGGCCAGTGGTAGTCGAGGTGGTCCGGCACGCCGGGGAACAGCGGACGGTAGTGCTCGGGGTCCTTGCGCAGCAACGACGACTGGTGGCTGCGGTGCAGCCTCCCGTCACCCAGCCAGGGCGGCAGCAGGCCCTCGCGCAGGCACCAGGACCAGGTCGGCTCCCGCCCGCCGTGGTAGTCGAGGAGCACGGCGCGCACGCCGTCCCGGTGCCCGCGCCGCCGCCACTCGTCGCACACCGCCACGCCGTAGGCGACGAGGGCGGGCGTGAAGCCGCGCCACATCACGACCGCCGGGTGCCGCTTCCAGCCGTACTCGGGCCAGACCAGGGCCCGCAGGACCTGGAGCGTCTCGACCCGCTGCTTGCCGAGGCGTCGCGTGTCCAGCGCCGCGGCGCTGCGGCCGAACGTCGGGTACGGCAGGAACGTCTGCACGCGCCCCGGTTACCCCGGTCGGCGGCGGGCACGCGCGATTCCAAGAGACCGCCGGGCTGTTACCCTGATCGGGTGGAGTTCCAGCGCGCGCGCAGGCCCGAGCAGGTGGCCGAGCGCCGCCGCGCGATCCTCGGGACGGCGCGCGCGATGCTGCGGGAACGGCGGGTCGCGGACATCAGCCTGCGCGAGCTGAGCGACCGGGTCGGCCTGGCCAAGTCGAACGTGCTGCGGTACTTCGACAGCCGCGAGGCGATCTTCCTGGCGGTCCTCGACGAGGAGTGGGGGGCTTGGCTGGACGACGTCGAGCGACGCCTGCCCGACACCGGGGGACCGGTCGCGGTCGCCACCGCCGTCGCGTCGTCCCTGGTCGGCCGGGACCTGCTGTGCGAGCTGGTGGCCGGCATGGCGGGCGTGCTGGAGCGCAACGTCACCGTGGACTCCGCGCGCGCGTTCAAGCTCCGCGCGCACGCCCGCACGACCCGGCTGGCCGACCTGGTGCGGACCCGCCTGCCGGTCCTGGACGCGGCGGGCGCGCGGCACTTCGCGCACGCGGTGCTCGTCATGACGGCCGGGCTGTGGCCGTACGCGAACCCCACCGAGGCGGTCGCCGTCGTCCTGCGCGAGATGGGGTCCCCGCCGGCGGCCGAGCTGTTCGCGACCGGCCTCACCGAGGGCCTGGTCAACCAGCTCGTCGGCCTGGTGGCCCGCGCGGGGGGCGTCGCCGACTACAGTGCCCGCCCGTGAAGGCACTCGTGGTCCGCGGCGGCTGGGCCGGGCACTCGCCCGTGGAGGCGACCGACGCGTTCCTGCCGTTCCTGCGCGGCGCAGGGTTCGCGGTGGACGTGTCCGACTCGCTGGAGGTCTACGACGCGGCGCTGCCGTCCTACGACCTCGTCGTGCAGTGCTGGAGCGACGGCGAGCTGAGCGACGACCGGTTCGCCTGCCTGGAGGCGGCGGTGCGGTCGGGCACGGGCCTGGCCGGGTGGCACGGCGGGTTGGTCGACGCGTTCCGGGGCTCGCGCGGGTACATGCGGCTGGTCGGCGGCCAGTTCGTCGCGCACCCCGGCGACTTCGTGGACCACCGGGTGGAGATCACCTCGACCCACCCCGTGGTGGCGGGCCTGTCCGGGTTCGCACTGCGGACCGAGCAGTACTGGGTGCTGGCGGACGGGCTCAACGACGTGCACGCCACGACCACGTTCGAGCCGGCGGACCCGTGGCACGCGCCGCTCACCGTGCCCGCCGTGTGGACGCGCCGGTGGGGCGCGGGGCGGGTGTTCGCCTGCACGGTCGGCCACGCGCCGGAGGACTTGGCGGTGCCGCAGGTGCGCACGATCGTCGAGCGCGGCCTGCTGTGGGCGGCCCGCACCCGGGGCTGACCGGTTCGGGCGCTGACCCGGTTCGGGCGCCGACCCGGTTCAGGCGGTGTCGGCGGGCAGTGCGGCGGGTTCGGAGTCGGCGAGGTTCTCGGGCAGCCGCAGGCCCTCGTGCAGCGGGACCAGTTCGGACTGGAGCACGAGCGCCGCCGCGCCGATCGCCGACGCCGTGGCCGCCGACCGGGACAGGCGGACGTCCACGGCGTGCGCGGCGCGGGAGAAGAAGGCGCGGTCCAGCTCGTCGCGGACCACCGGCAGGTAGACCGAGCCCGCGATGGCGAAGCTCGGGCCGGTGAGCACCACGACCTCCAGGTCCATGATGTTCGCCAGGGTCCGCGTCGCGACGGCGATGTACCGCGCCGAGCGCTCCAGGATCGCCAGCGCCGACGGCTCGCCGCGCCGCGCCGCCCGGCTGACCGCCGCGAAGTCCGACGACACCGACCTGGACCGACCGGTGAGGCCGGCCGACCGGGCCAGCGCCGCGTCCGCCCTGGCCGCCGCCACCACGGACGCCGGGCCCGCCAGGGCCTCGACGCACCCGCGCGCGCCGCACCAGCACTCCGGGCCGTTCGCGTCGACGCAGATGTGCCCGACCTCGCCCGCGTTGCCGCTGCTGCCCCGGTAGGTGATGCCGTTGATGACCAGGCCCGCGCCGATCCCGGTGCCCATGTAGAGCGCCGCCGAGACGGCCGTGCCGCCGATGCCGCCCGACCAGTGCTCGCCGAGCGCGGCGGCGGTGGCGTCGTTGTCCAGGACCACCGGCAGGCCGGTCGCGGCCTGCAACGCCTGGTCGAGCGGGAAGTCCTCCCACTTGCGCATGGACGGCGGGGTCAGGCCCATCCCCGTGGTCGAGCTGAGCGGACCGGGGGAGACCAGGCCGAGCCCGAGCACCCGATCGTGGTCCACGCCCACGCCGTCGACGAGGCCCCGGACCTCGGCGGCCATCCGCTCGACGACGGTCCGCGGCTCGGCCGCGCCCGCCCCGGCCCGCGAGATGCGCGCGACGACGGACCCGCCCAGGTTCGTCAGCACGTACGTGATGCCGGCGTGGTCCAGGTGCACGCCCACCGCGTAGCGGGCGGAGTGGTTGAGTTGGAGCAGCACCCGCCGCTTGCCGCCGGTCGACTCGGCGCGCCCGGTCTCCACGACCAGGTCCTCGTCGATGAGCTTGCGGACGACGGTCGAGATGGTGGCCCCGGTGAAACCGGTGGCGTTGATCAGGCCGACCCGGCTGATGGTGCCCGCCGCGCGGACCACGTCGAGCACGGCGGCCTTGCTGCTCGCGTGCCGCGTCGCCCGCGCCGGTCCGCTCACCAGGTCCCCCGCGTCCGTCTTAGTTCGTTCGTCGGACGAAGGGTAGCAACTTGGCCGGCAGATGACCGCCAAGTGTTGACTTCGTTTCTTCATTGACTTAACAATCTCGGGCAACGCGGGACCGCGGCCGGTCTCGGGCCACGAGAGGAATCAACGATGTTCCTGAAGGCAAAGCGCCCCTCCCGAGCGCGCACGGCGGCGGCCGGGCTGGCCGCGGTGGCCATGCTGGCGACCGCCTGCGGCGGGTCGGACCAGGCGAGCGACACGAACAAGGACACGCTGATCGTCTACACCGGGCAGTCCGGTGACTGGCAGATCAACTTCAACCCGTTCTCGCCCACCACGCTGGAGGGCCCGGGCACGATCTTCGAGCCGCTGTTCTTCTTCAACAACATCCGCGACGTCGAGCCGCGCCCGCGCCTGGGCAGGAGCTTCACCTGGAACACCGACGGCACGAAGCTCGACGTGGTGCTCCGCGACGACGCCACGTGGACCGACGGCGAGAAGTTCACCGCCGAGGACGTCGTCTTCACCCTCGACATGGTCAAGAAGAACGCGGCCATGAACGGCACCGGCTACAAGGGCACCGCCACCGCGGTCGACGACACCACCGTCACCATCACGTTCGACGAGCCGTCGTTCATGGAGGGCCCGCAGGTGCTGGGCCGCATCTGGATGGTCCCCGCGCACAAGTGGAAGGACCTCGCGACGCCCGCGACCGACGTCGTCAAGGAGCCCGTCGGCACCGGCCCGTTCCAGCTGGAGGACTTCAAGGCCCAGGCGTTCACGCTCAAGGCCAACCCGTCCTACTACGACGGCGAGCCCGCGCTGAAGAAGGTCCGCTACCTCGCGCTGTCCGGCAACCAGTCCGGTGAGGCCGCCCTGCGGCAGGGGCAGATCGACTGGCAGACCGGCCCCGTGCCGGACATCGCCGACGTCGAGAAGAACTACCCCGGGTACAAGGCCATCACCGTCCCGATGAACCAGACGGCCCTGTTCACCTGCTCGAACGCCGCGCTGGGCTGCCAGGGCCCGCAGACCGACGTGGCCGTGCGCAAGGCGATCTACTACGCGATCAACCGCACCCAGGTCAACCAGCTGGCCTTCGAGAACACCTCCAGCGAGATCTCGCCCGGTGCCGCGCTGCTGGAGCGGGACGAGGACGTCGTCTCCGCGAAGCTCCAGGAGAGGTCCGCCCCCATGCAGCCGGACGAGGCCAGGGCCACCGCGCTGCTGGAGGCCGCCGGCTACGCCAAGGGCGCGGACGGCGTCTACGCCAAGGACGGCAAGCCGCTGGCCATGACGCTGAAGGTCGTCGCGGGCTGGACCGACTACATCACCGCCGTCGACACGATGACCCAGCAGCTCCAGAAGGTCGGCATCAGGGTCACCGCGCAGCAGGTGTCCTGGAACGAGTGGTCCGACGCGCGCGGTCGCGGCGAGTTCGAGCTGCTGATCGACGCCCTGAACCAGGGGCCGGCGCCCGATCCGTACTACAACGCGTCGTACTTCTTCAGCACCGCCACCACCGCCAAGGTCGGCGAGGTCGCGAACCCGAACTTCGCGCGCTTCTCCAACCCGGCCGTCGACGCCGCGCTCACCTCGCTCAAGGGCGTCGACCCGAAGGACGCGGCGGCCCGGCAACCGTACTTCGACACCATCCAGACCGAGATCGAGAAGGCCATCCCGTACATCCCGGTGCTGACCGGCGGGACGACCAGCGAGTTCAACGCGAAGAAGTTCACCGGC
Organism: Saccharothrix longispora; assembly: GCF_031455225.1. Lineage (GTDB taxonomy): Bacteria > Actinomycetota > Actinomycetes > Mycobacteriales > Pseudonocardiaceae > Actinosynnema > Actinosynnema longispora. Next base: position 5,717,068 of record NZ_JAVDSG010000001.1, on the reverse strand, counting down.
TGGCCGACGGAGGACGACCTGTACTCGTTCCCGGCCGTCTGGGCGCGCCCGGAGCACTCGGAGATCTTCCTCAAGCTCAAGCCCGCCGGTCGGTGATCGCGCACCGGGGACAGGCGGACCGATGAGGTACTACGCACGGAAGTTCGCGTTCTACCTGGTCGCCCTCTGGGCGGCGCTGACGCTGAACTTCTTCATCCCGAGGCTCATGCCGGGCAACCCGGTGGACATCCTCATGGCGAAGCTCGCGCAGCGGGGCGGAACCGTGGACCCGTCGGCCCGCAGGGCGTACGAACTGCTGCTCGGCACGAACAGCGGCGAGTCGCTCGTCAGCCAGTACTTCTCCTACCTGGGCAACATGTTCCGCGGTGACCTGGGCATCTCGGTGTCGGCGTTCCCGACGCCGGTGTCCGAGATCATCGCGGAAGCGCTGCCCTGGACGCTCGTGCTCGTCGGCATCGCGACGTTCCTGTCGTTCGCCTTCGGCATCGTCCTGGGCGCGTTCGTCGGCTGGCGGCGCGGCACCTGGCTGGACGGCCTGGTGCCCGCCACCACCGTCCTCGCCGCCGTGCCGTACTTCTGGCTGGCGCTGATCCTGGTCGCCGTGCTGGCCTCGGCGCTGGGCTGGTTCCCGCTGCTCGGCGGCTACGACGTCGTCCTGTCGCCGGGGTGGGACGCCGACTTCATCGGCTCCGCGATCCACCACGGCACGCTGCCCGCGCTGACCATCGTCATCTCCTCGGTCGGCGGCTGGCTGCTGGGGATGCGCAACATGATGGTCTCCACCACGGCGGAGGACTACGTGCTGACCGCCCGGGCCAAGGGCCTGCGCGACTCCCGGATCATGATCAAGTACGCGGCGCGCAACGCCGTGCTGCCGTCCGTGGCGGGCTTCGCGATCTCGCTCGGGTTCGTGGTCTCCGGGTCCGTCATCACCGAGCAGGTCTTCTCCTACCCGGGCATCGGCTCCAAGCTGCTCCAGGCCGTGCAGAACAACGACTACGCCCTCATGCAGGGCATCTTCCTCGTGATCACGGTCGCCGTGCTCGGCGCGAACCTCGTGGTCGACCTGCTCTACGCCGTCATCGACCCGCGCACCCGCGTCAGCGGCTGAGAAGGAGAGCGGACACCGTGACCAACCTCAGTCCCGTGACCGTCGCGCCGCCGCCCGGCCGCTCCGGCCGGCGCTCGATGCTGCCGCGCTGGTCGCCGAAGCTGGCGATCGGCCTCGGCCTGATCACCGTCATCACCCTCATCGGCCTGGTCGGGCCGCTCGTCGTGGGCGACCCGAACGCCATCCGCGACACCGGCCTCACCCCGCCCGGCGGCGAGTTCTGGCTCGGCACCACGCTGACCGGCCAGGACGTCGTCGCCCAGATCGCGTACGCCACCCGCGGCTCGCTGTACCTGGGGCTGCTGGTCGGCGTGATGGCGACGTTCCTGTCCGCGCTGTTCGGCATCGTCGGCAGCTACGTCGGCGGGTACGTCGACGAGGCGTTCTCGCTGTTCTCCAACGTCATGCTGGTGATCCCCGGCCTGCCGCTGGTGATCGTGATCTCCGCGTTCGTGCCCGCCGACCAGCGCGGCTCGTGGACGATCGCGGTGGTGCTCGCCATCACCGGCTGGGCCGCGTCCGCCCGCGTGCTGCGCGCCCAGACGCTGTCGCTGCGCAACCGCGACTACGTGGCCGCGGCCCGGGTCGCGGGCGAGAAGCCGTGGCGCGTCATCACCGTCGAGATCCTGCCCAACCTGCTGCCCCTGCTGGCCTCGCAGTTCGTGTTCTCCGTCATCTACGCGATCCTCAGCGAGGCCGGCCTGTCGTTCCTCGGCCTGGGCGCGTCCAACTCGTCCACGCTCGGCACGATGCTCTACTACGCGCAGAACGGGTTCGCCCTCCAGCGCGAGGCGTGGTGGTGGTTCGTGCCGCCCGGCCTGGTCATCGCCCTGTTCGGCTGCGGCCTGTCGCTGGTCAACTTCAGCATCGACGAGATCATCGACCCGAAGCTGCGCGACATCCCCCGCCGCCGGGAGGCCGACGTCGCCCGCACGCCCGAGCCCGTGGCACGCCCGGACGACGACGTGGTGCTGACCGTGCGCGGCCTGTCGGTCGTCTACCAGGTCGAACGGCCCGTGCACGCGGTCGAGGACGTGTCCGTCACGCTGCGGCGCGGCGAGATCCTGGGCCTCGCCGGCGAGTCCGGCTGCGGCAAGACCACGCTCGCCTACGCGGTCAACCGGCTGCACCTGCCCCCGGCCGAGGTCACCGCGGGCACGGTGACGTTCCACGACCGCGAGGGCGGCGACGTCGACGTCCTGGCGCTCACGCCGGGCGAGCTGCGGGCGTTCCGCTGGTCGAAGCTGTCCATGGTGTTCCAGGGCGCGATGAACGCCCTCAACCCGGTCCTCACGGTCCGGGCGCAACTGGAGGACGTGCTCACCACGCACCGCCCGGGGATGACCCGGGAGCAGCGCCGGGCCAGGTGCGAGGAGGTGCTGGAGCTCGTCGGCGTCGACGTGCGGCGGCTGACGTCCTACCCGCACGAGCTGTCCGGCGGCATGCGGCAGCGCGTCATGATCGCCATGGCCCTGCTGCTCGACCCCCAGGTCATGATCATGGACGAGCCGACGACCGCGCTCGACGTGGTCGTGCAGCGCGGCATCCTGCGGGAGATCCTGCGGCTGCGCGACGAGATCGGCTTCGCCGTCCTGTTCATCACCCACGACCTGCCGCTGCTGCTGGAGCTGGCCGACCGCATCGCCGTGATGAAGGACGGCGAGGTCGTCGAGTACGCCACCGCGCAGGAGGTGTACGAGAACCCGTCCCACCCGTACACGCGGCAACTGCTCGACTCGTTCCCCAGCCTGACCGGCGAGCGCGGCGCGTTCGTGCGGTCCGGCGAACCCTCGGCCCCCGGAGGCGTCCGATGACCACCTTGACGGCGAACGGGCTGGTCAAGGACTTCCACGTCCGGGTCGGCCTCAAGCGCGTGAAGCTGCGCGCCGTGGACCGCGTGTCGTTCACCCTCACCCCCGGCCGCACGGTCGCGCTCGTCGGCGAGTCGGGCTCCGGCAAGTCCACCATCGCCCGGATGATCGCCCGGCTGGAGGAGCCCAGCGGCGGCGACGTCGAGGTCACCACCGACGACGGGCGGCGCGTGCCCGACCGGCGCTACCGCGACCACGTGCAGATGGTGTTCCAGGACCCGTTCGCCTCGCTCAACCCGTTCCACACCATCGCCCACCACCTCGAACGGCCCCTCAAGCTGCACGGGCGACCGCACGGCTGGGACGAGGTGGTGCGGCTGCTCGACCGGGTGTCCCTGCCCGGCCGCGACATCGCCGCCCGCCGCCCGCACGAGCTGTCCGGCGGCCAGCGGCAGCGCGTCGCCATCGCCCGCGCCCTGGCGCCCGGCGCGAAGGTCGTGGTGGCCGACGAACCGGTGTCCATGCTGGACGTGTCGGTCCGGCTCGGCGTGCTCAACCTGATGGCCCGGCTCCAGCGCGAGGAGGACCTGGCCGTCCTCTACATCACCCACGACCTGGCGACGGCCCGGCACTTCTCGGACGACATCCTGGTGCTTTACAAGGGACGGGTCGTCGAACGCGGCCCCGCCGACGACGTGATCCTGAACCCGCAGCACCCGTACACCCGCATCCTGGCGTCCGCCGCGCCGAACCCGGACGCGCGCGGTCGCGTCGTCGACATCGACCCCGCCGAGGTCGTACGCGCCGGCGCCGCCGCCGCGTACGACCACCGCACCCGGCGGTGGGAGGACGCGGCGTCATGACGCTGACCTGGTCGACCGGCGCCGTGCGGCTGCTGCTGCGGACCGACGACGACGGCCCGGTGAGCCTGCTCTCGCTGCGCCCGGACGGTCCCCCGGACGGCCCCGGCGTGCCGCTGGTCGAGGTGCAGGCCCACGGGCACGGCCGGTTCCCCGGCAGCCACCGCTACGCCGACACCACGATCGGCGCGCGGCTGCGGTACCGGGACCACTCGGCGTCGGCGGACGAGCTGCGCGTGGTCCAGCACGACGACGTGACGGGCCTCGTGGTCACCTCGGTGTTCCGGGGCGTGGCCGACGTGCCCGCGGTGACGGCGTGGACCGAGGTGGCGGTCACCGGCGAGCCGGTGCACCTCCAGGCCGTCACGTCGCTGTCCACCGGGGCGTTCCTGGTCGACTCCGGTCGCGCGGTCGACGAGCTGGACCTGGTGCACGGCGACTCGGACTGGGTCGCCGAGTCCCGCTGGCACCGCACGCCGCTGCGCGAGGCCGGCCTGGTCCCGATGGACCCGACCGCGCACCACCACGCCTCGCGCAGCCGGTTCGCGCTGACCTCGCGCAGCTCGTGGTCCACGGGCGAGCACCTGCCGTCCGGCGCGCTCGTGGCCCGTGACGACAGCTGGGCGCTGGCGTGGCAGGTCGAGCACAACGGCGCGTGGCACTGGGAGGTCGGCGAGACCGTCGCCGGGGCGTACCTGGCGCTGCTCGGCCCGGCGGACGGCGAGCACCAGTGGGCGAGGGTGGTGACCCGCGACCAGCCCTTCACCACCGTCCCCGTGTCGCTGGCCATCGCCCGCGGCGGGGTGGACGGGGCGTTCGCCGCCCTGACCCGGCAGCGGCGGGCCACGCTGCGCGACCGGCGCGCACCGGAACTGCCGGTGATCTTCAACGACTACATGAACACGCTGATGGGCGACCCGACCACGGAGAAGCTGCTGCCGCTGGTCGACGCGGCGGCCGACGTCGGCGCGGACGTCTTCTGCGTCGACGCGGGCTGGTACGACGAGGACGGCGCCTGGTGGGACAGCGTCGGCGAGTGGCAGCCGTCGCGCACCCGCTTCCCCGGCGGGCTCGGCGAGGTCACCGACCGCATCCGGTCGCACGGCATGGTGCCGGGGCTGTGGCTGGAACCCGAGGTCGTCGGCGTCCGCTCCGCCCTGGCCCGGACGCTGCCCGCCGACGCGTTCTTCCAGCGGCACGGCGCGCGCGTCGGCGAGCACGGCCGGTTCCACCTGGACCTGCGCCACCCCGCGGCGGTCGCGCACCTGGACGAGGTGGTCGACAGGGTGGTGCGCGACTTCGGCATCGGCTACCTGAAGCTGGACTACAACATCATGCCGGGCGCGGGCACGGACGTCGGCGGCCTGGCGCCGGGCGACGGCCTGCTGGGCCACAACCGCGCCCACCTGGCGTGGCTGGACGGCGTACTGGCCCGCCACCCGGCGCTGCTGATCGAGAACTGCGCGTCCGGCGCGATGCGGATGGACTACGCGATGCTGTCCAGGCTGCACGTCCAGTCCACATCGGACCAGCAGAACCCCTTGCTGTACCCCAGGATCGCCGCCGCCGCCCCCGCGTCCGTGCTGCCCGAGCAGTGCGGGAACTGGGCGTACGCACAGCCGGGGATGAGCGTCGACGAAGCGGTCTTCACCCTGGCCACGGGCATCCTGGGCCGGCTCTACCTGGCAGGTCGGGTGGACCTGATGGACGAGGGGCGGCGGGCTCTGGTGCGGTCAGCGGTGGACGCGCACAAGGCGCTGCGGCCGGAGATCGCGGCGTCCGTCCCGTTCTGGCCCCTGGGCCTGACCTCACGCCCCGGTCCGTGGGTGGCGACGGGCCTGCGCGCGGGTTCGACCTACCTGACCCTGTGGCGGCTGCCCGACGCGGCGCCCGGCGTCGCCCTGCCCGTGCCGCACCTGCGCGGGCGGGCCGTGGAGGTCACGCCGGTGTTCCCGCTGTCGGTGTTCCCGCTGTCCACGCCGTCGTGGTCGTTTGACTGGGACGCGGAAGGAGGTGTTCTGCACGCCTCCCACGACGGCACCGCACCGGCTGCCGTCGTGGTCAGACTGTGACCGTCACGCGGCCAGTGCCGGGGTGGGTGGTCGGTGGAGCAGGTTCTGGCGTGGCCTCTGTGCGGGGCCGATGTGTCGGGGTGGGATGAACGTCGGCGTTCCGCCGGTCGTGGTGATCTGCCACTGCGAGTGGTGGATGAGGCTGTGGTGGGTGCGGCAGAGCAGCACGAGGTTCGACAGGTCGGTAGGCCCGCCGTCTGCCCAGTGTTGGATGTGGTGGGCGTCGCACCACTTGGGTGGTCGGTGGCAGTCGGGGAAGGCGCAGCCCCGGTCGCGCGCGTGCAAAGCCCGGCGCTGGGCGACGCTCACGGTCCGTTTGGCGCGTCCCAGGTCGAGCACCTCGGAGTCGCCGCCGAGGACGACGGGGACGATTTTGGCGTCGCAGGCGATGCGGCGGGCTTGGGCCGCGCTGAGGTGTCGGTCGCCGTCCAACAAGGCGTGCCCGACGCCCCGGCGGAGGGTGTCGTGGTCGATGGTGACGCTGATGTGCGGGCGCTCTCCGGCCTCTGACGGCAGGTCGGTGGAGCGTGAGGCGAGGTGGATCAGGTCGGCGAATGCCTCGCCCCTGCGTCGTGCCGCGTCGCGGGGGCCGTCCGGTCGGGGTGTGGAGAGTGGTTCGATCATCGCGGTGAACCGCGCTCCGCTCTCGGCGGACAGTTCTCCGAAGAATTCGAGTCGTCCGCCGGGCAGGTCGCGCAGGTGCAGCACGTCGCCGGGGTCGGCGGCGGCCTCGTCCACTTCATCGACGCGGTCCTGTTCGGCGCGGTCGCGAATCCGGTCGGTCAACTGCCGCACCGCTTTCGGCTCCACCGACCGGGCCGCCTGAACGAGGATTTCCTCCGACCCCTCGGGCAGGCGCAGCGAGATGGCCCGCGCCAGTTCCGTCAGGTGGCCGTCGGAGAGTTCCTCCAACAGCGCACCCGTCGTGGGGTGCAGGGGTGGGAGTGGTTGGCCGGTGGGGCTGAGCGAGGGCAGGAACAGGGTCACCTGCGCCGTCCACCGCTTCACCTCGCGCGCGTCGGCGCGCACCAGACGCCGGTAGGAATCCACGTCCAGCCCGCGCCGCAGCACCTCGGCCAACAACCGCAACCGCCGCACGTGCAACGCCCGCAGCGCAGCCTCCACCTCGGCGATGGTGGCGAACACACCATCGTCGGAGAGCAGCGCGGGCGACACGTCCATGAATTCAGGCTATTCGAACGCGAGTTCCCATTTCATCACTCGATCGGGCGGTAGATGATGTTGGTTCACACCGCCGTCGCCCGCAGCAGCACCAACCTCTCCGGGTGCTGCACCGGGGTCTGCACACCGGCCGACCCGAGCACCCGACCGGGCAGCGTCACCCCCGAGGGCGTCCACCACGGCAGCCGCACGCCCCAGTCGTCCGCGTTCCCGGCAGGCACGTCACCGGGTGCCAGGGGCCGCACGTGGTAGCGCAGATCGGGGGCCAGGCCGGGCAGCCGCACCGGACCGGGCGGGTAGTAGGCCGACGTCGCCACGGACACCACGGCGAACACCGCGTCCGACCCGTCCTCCGCCACCACGCCGTGCACGTCGACCGCCGGGTCCGGGTGGTCGCCGTGCACGGCGACCCCGGTGTGCAGCAGCCCGCGCAGGGACTTGTAGAGGGCCACCCACTCCCGCAGCCGGTCGAGGTCGGAGGGTGATGCCGCCGTCAGGTCCCACTCGATGCCGAAGTGCCCGAACAACGCCGTGCCGGCCCGGAAGTCCAGCGGGTGGCTCCGGCGGGTCGTGTGCGACGTCCCCGCGCCGACGTGCGTGCCCATCAGCTCCAGCGGGATCAGGGCGTTCGTCCACCGCTGCACGGACTGCCGCTCCAGCGCGTCGATGCAGTCCGACACCCACACCCGGTCGGTGCGCTCCAGCACCTCCAGGTCCACCCGCGCCCCGCCGGACGAGCACGACTCGATCTCCACGCCGGGGTGGCGGGCGCGCAGTTCGTCGAGCAGCCGGTACACGGCGAGCGTCTGGCCGTGCACGCCCGCGCGGCCGGTCGGGCGGTGCCCCGCGTCGACGAGGTCGCGGTTGTGGTCCCACTTCAGGTAGGACACCGGGTACGTGGACAGCAGGTCGTCCAACCGCTCCAGGACGTACGCGTACGCCTCCGGCCGGGCCAGGTCGAGCACCTGCTGCGACCGCGCGGGACCGGGCAGCCGGTCGCCCGCCGCCATGAGCCAGTCCGGGTGCGCCCGCGCCAGGTCCGAGTCGGGGTTCACCATCTCCGGTTCGACCCAGATGCCGAACTGCATGCCCAGGCCGGTCACGTGGTCGGTCAGCGGCGTCAGGCCGTCGGGCCACACCTCGTCGGACACGTACCAGTCGCCCAACCCGCGCTTGTCGTCGCGGCGCGAGCCGAACCAGCCGTCGTCGAGCACGAACCGCTCCGCGCCGACCGACGCCGCCGCGTCCGCCAACGCGGTCAACCGGTCCAGGTCGTGGTCGAAGTACACCGCCTCCCACGTGTTCACCACGACCGGGCGCGGCGAGGACGGGTGCGAGGGCCGCGACCGCAGGTGCCGGTGGAACCGGGCGGACACCTCGTCGAGGCCCACGCCCCACGACGCGTACTGCCACGGCGACGTGTACGCCTCGCCGGGCGCGAGCACGACCTCGCCGGACAGCAGCAGCTCGCCCGACCCGAGCAGTGACACCGAGTGGTAGGTGCGCTCGGCGAACGTGCGGTGGTTGCCGGACCAGGCGGTGTGCACGGCCCACACCTCGCCGGAGCGGTTGCCGAAGCCCGCCGTGCCCGCCGCGAGCAGGTACGCCGAGTCGTAGCCGGTGCGGCCCGTCCTGTTCTCCCGGACGCGCAGGCCCTGCGTGAACGCGGTCCGCTGCGGGCTGCGCTCGCGCCCCCAGCGGCCGGTGAAGTCCAGCAGCTCCACGGCCTCGGTGGGCACGGGCAGCGTCAGGTTGACCGCGTCCACCGAGAACGGCCCCGTGCCGGTGTTGGTGAGTGCGGCGCGTTGCCGCAGCAGACCCGACGGCAGCAGTTCGACCGTCAGCTCCAGCTCCAGCCCGGCCGCCTCGTCCGTCGCGCGCACCACCGGCCCGTCCACCGACAGGACGCGGAACGCGGTGGAGAAGTCGCGCCCGGCGCGGTTGCCGACGATGCCGGGCGTGCCGAGCCAGCCGGCCGACTGCTCGGGCAGCACGGCCACGTCCACGGCCCCGTCCACGGAGAAGCCGATGGGGTGCGGCGACCGGGCCAGCACCACCGCGTCGAGTTCGGACTCGGAGAGCGCGCCCAGGTCCGCGCCCCAGTGGCGGATCCGGGGGAGGGTGCCGCCGGTGAAGTCCAGCACCAGGCTCACCCCTGCCGCGCGCAGGTGCCTCACGTCTGCCACTTGTGGCCTTCCTCTCTGGTGGTGAACCTCGTTGACTTACTTTAGTTGCTGGCGTAAGAATCGCCATACCCTGATGTTCGCAGGGCGGAAAGCCACCGTCGCCGCCGGAAAGAGGAACGATGATCCGTACGACCTTGCACGACGGGTGGCGTGTGAGCGCGGTGGGCGGGCCGGTGCCGGCGGACGTCGCGGGTCGCGAGGTCCCGGCCGCCGTCCCCGGCAGCACGCACCTCGACCTGCTCGCGGCGGGCCTCATCCCCGAGCCCTACCTCGACACGAACGAGTCCGAGCTGGTGTGGATGCACCGCGCGGACTGGCGCTACACCACCACGTTCGAGGCCGACGGGCCGCGCGACGGCGAGGAGGTCGAGCTGGCCTTCGACGGCCTGGACACCGTGGCCACCGTCGAGCTGAACGGCCACGTCCTCGGCCGCACCGCCAACATGCACCGGTCGTACCGCTTCGACGTGCGCGACGCCCTGCGCGACGGCGCCAACGAGCTGGTCGTCACGTTCCGCTCCGCCCTCGCCCACGCCGAGGAGCAGGAGGAGGCCCTGGGCCGGCGTGATCGCGCCTACGGCCACCCGTTCAACGCGGTGCGCAAGATGGCCTGCTCGTTCGGCTGGGACTGGGGCCCCGACCTCCAGACCGCGGGCATCTGGAAGCCGGTGCGGCTGGAGCGCTGGTCCGCCGCGCGCTTCCGCGAGGTGCGCCCGCTGGTCACGGTGGACGCCGACGGCACCGGTCGGGTCGAGGTGCACGTCGCCGTCGACCGCGCCGGAGCCGACCGGGCAGCCGGAACCGGTGGCGCGGTCGGTGCGGACCTCGCCGTCGTCGTCTCGGTCGGCGGCGTGGAGCGGCGGGTCGCGGTGGGCGGCGACACCGCCGCGGTGGCCGTCGAGGTGCCGGACGTCGACCTGTGGTGGCCCGTGGGCTACGGCGACCACCCCCTCCACGACCTGCGCGTCACCCTCGAAGCGGACGGCGTCGAGGTCGACGCGCGGGACCGGCGCGTCGGCTTCCGCACGGTCACCGTGGACACCGAACCCGACGAGGTCGGTTCACCGTTCACCTTCGTCGTGAACGGCGTGCGCGTGTTCGCCAAGGGCGCCAACTGGATTCCCGACGACCACTTCCTCACCCGCGTCACCCGCGACCGCCTGGTCCGCCGCGTCGAGCAGGCCGTGGACGCCAACATGAACATGCTCCGCATCTGGGGCGGCGGCATCTACGAGACCGAGGACTTCTACGACGTCTGCGACGAGCGCGGCGTGCTGGTCTGGCAGGACTTCCCGTTCGCCTGCGCCGCCTACGCCGAGGAGTCCCCGATGTGGGAGGAGGTCGAGGCCGAGGCCCGCGAGAACGTCGCCCGGCTCACCTCGCACGCCTCCCTGGCGCTGTGGAACGGCAACAACGAGAACCTGTGGGGCTACCGGGACTGGGGCTGGCAGGAGCAGCTCCAGGGCCGCACCTGGGGCCTGCGGTTCTACGAGGAGCTGTTGCCCGCGATCGTCGCCGAGCTGGACCCGACCCGGCCGTACTCGCCGGGCAGCCCGTACAGCCCCGGCGACCTGCACCCCAACGAGGACACCCACGGCACCCGGCACGAGTGGGAGGTGTGGAACCGCCTCGACTACACCCGCTACCGCGACTTCACGCCCCGCTTCTGCTCCGAGTTCGGCTTCCAGGGCCCGCCCACCTGGGCGACGCTCACCAGGTGGGTGCACGACGAGCCGATGACGCCCACCTCGCCCGGGTTCCTGCTGCACCAGAAGGCCGAGGACGGCAACGGCAAGCTGGACCGGGGCCTCGCGCCGCACCTGCCGGCGCCCGGGTCGTTCGAGGACTGGCACTGGGCGACCCAGCTCAACCAGGCCCGCGCCGTCGCGTTCGGGATCGAGCACTTCCGCTCGCACTGGCCGCGCACGGCGGGCGCCGTCGTCTGGCAGCTCAACGACTGCTGGCCGGTCACGTCGTGGGCCGCCGTGGACGGCGACGAGCGCCCCAAGCCGCTCTACTACGCGCTGCGGCACGCCTTCGCGCCGCGCCTGCTCACCGTGCAGCCGCGCGACGGCCGGGACGCGCTGCTCGCCGTCAACGACACCGACGCGGCCTGGACGGGTGAGGTGGCGGTCACGCGGCAGACGTTCGCGGGGGAGGTCCTGGCGGCGGCTACGATTCCGCTCGACGTGCCGGCGCGGTCGGTGGCGACGCTGGATCTGGCGGAGGACCTCGTGACGCCCACCGACCCGAAGGGAGAGGTGCTGGTCGTGAGCACGGCCGACGCGCGCGCCGCGCACGTGTTCCTGGAGGACCTGGAGCTGGCCTACCACCCCGCCCCGCTGTCCGCCGAGGTCGCCCGGGTCGACGGCGGCTATCGGGTGGACGTCGTCGCCTCCTCGTTCGCCCGCGACGTCGCCCTGCTGCCGGACCGGGTCGCCGAGGACGCCGTCGTGGACGACGCCCTGGTCACGCTGGTCGCCGGTGAGTCGCACTCGTTCCTGGTGCGCACCGCCGCGGAGCTGGCCGACCCGAGCGCGCTCACCGGCCCGCTGGTGCTGCGCTCCGCCAACGCCCTGAGCGCGGTGCGGACGTGACCACCGGCTCCGCCTCCACCCGTTCGGTCGGCCTCGTCCTGGCCCGTCCCGCGCGGCTGCTGGGCGCGGAGCCGTTCTTCATGGAGTTCATCGCGGGCATCGAGGAACGGCTGGCGGAGGACGACCGCTCCGTCCTGCTGCACGTCGTGGGCACCGAGGACGCCGAGATCGCCGCCTACCGCCGGTGGGCGGCGGGCGGCGTGGTCGACGCGGTGGTGGTCGTGAACCGCACCGTCGACGACCACCGCCCGGCCGTCCTGCGGGAGATGGGCCTGCCGGCGCTGTTCGTCGGCGAACCGGACGAGCTCGCCGTGCCCGCCGTCCGCTCGGACGACGCCGGGCCGGTCCGCGAGGCCCTCGCGTACCTGCTGGAGCTGGGGCACCGGCGGATCGCCCGGGTCACCGGCCCGGAGACCCTGCTGCACACCAGGGCGCGCACCGCCGCGCTGCTGGAGGGGTGCGCGCGGGCGGGCGTCGAGCCCGTCGTGCTGGAGGGCGACTACTCCGAGGAGTCCGGGGCGAAGCTCACCGCGACCCTGCTCGACGCCGCCGAGCCGCCCACCGCGATCCTCTACGACAACGACGTGATGGCCGTGGCCGGCCTGGGCGTCGCCAAGGAACTGGGTTTCGCCGTGCCCGAGCGGCTCAGCCTCGTCGCCTGGGACGACTCGTCGCTGTGCCGGCTGGCGTCGCCCGCGCTCACCACCATGAGCGTGGACGTGCACCAGTTCGGCGTCACGGTCGCGGAATCGGTGCTGGAGCTGGTCGGCGGCGGCGACGTCGCCGAGCGCTGGTCGCCCACCGCGACGCTCGTCCCGCGCGCCAGCACGGCCGCACCGCACCAGGGGAGACCATGACCCACCAGCCCGCCGCCGACCGCTACGACTCCATGCCCTACCGCCGGTCCGGCCGCAGCGGGCTGAAGCTGCCCGCCGTGTCCCTGGGCCTGTGGCACAACTTCGGCCACGACAAGGCGCTGGACGGCCAGCGCGCGATCCTGCGCAGGGCGTTCGACCTGGGCGTGACGCACTTCGACCTGGCGAACAACTACGGCCCGCCGCCCGGCAGCGCGGAGGAGAACTTCGGCCGGCTGTTCGCCCTGGACCTCGCGGCGCACCGGGACGAAATCCTGGTCTCCACCAAGGCCGGGTACGACATGTGGGAGGGCCCGTACGGCGAGTGGGGCTCCCGCAAGCACCTGCTGTCCTCGCTGGACCGGTCGCTGCGGCGGCTCGGCCTCGACCACGTGGACGTCTTCTACCACCACCGGCCGGACCCGGACACGCCGATCGAGGAGACGATGGGCGCGCTCGACCACGCCGTCCGCTCCGGCAAGGCGCTCTACGCCGGCATCTCCAACTACTCGGCCGAGCAGACCCGCGAGGCCGCGGCGGTGCTGCGCGGACTGGGCACGCCGCTGCTGATCCACCAGCCGTCGTACTCGATGTTCAACCGGTGGGTCGAGGACGGCCTGCTGGACGTGCTGGCCGAGGTGGGCGCGGGCAGCATCGCGTTCTCGCCGCTGGCGCAGGGCGTGCTGACCGACCGCTACCTCCACGGCATCCCCGCCGACTCCCGCGCGGCCGGCTCGTCGCCGTTCCTCGGCGCCGACCGGCTCGACGAGGCGACGCTGGCGAAGGTGCGGGCCCTGAACGCCGTCGCCGAGGGGCGCGGTCAGACGCTGGCGCAGCTCGCCATCGCGTGGGTGCTGCGCAACGTCACCTCCGCGCTGGTGGGCGCGTCGAGCGTGCGGCAGCTGGAGGACAACGTGGCGGCGACCGCGCGGTTGGACTTCACGGACGACGAACTGGCCGAGATCGAGCGCCACCTGTGACGGCGGAGCGGTGATCAGGACCGTCCAGGTCGGACTGGGCGCGTGGGGCACCGACTGGGCCGTGCGCGTCCTGCCCGAGGCGCCGGAGCTGGCGGCGGTCGGCTTCGTGGACACCGACCCGTTGCGGCGCGCCGAGTTCACCGCGCTGACCGGCGCCCCGGCGTCGGCCGCCGTCGACTGGTCGGCCGACTTCGACGCGGTCCTGGTCACCACCTCCCTGGGCGCGCACGGCCCGCTGGCGCGGACCGCCCTGGAGGCGGGCAGGCACGTGCTGCTGGAGAAGCCGTTCACGCTGGACCTGGCCGAGGCGGTGGAGCTGGTCGAGCTGGCCGAGTCGCGCGGCCTGGTCCTGCTGGTGTCCCAGAACCACCGCTTCTTCCCGGCGGTCGCGGTCGCGGAGGAGGCGCTGGCGCACGTCGGGCGGGTCCGCAACGCCCGCGTGTCGTTCCGGCGCGACCACCGCTTCCAGGCGCTCGGGCCGTCACCGGACACCTCGGTCCTGCACCAGCTGGCCGCGCACCACTTCGACCTGGTCAGGCACCTGCTGGGTGAGGTCGTCGCGGTCACCGCCCACCGCTGGCGGCGCGGTCAGGACCCGGACGCGCTGCTGTCGTCGTTCTCCGCGACCCTGGAACTGGTCGGTGGCGCGCTGGTCGAGTACAGCGCTTCGACCAGCAGCCAGGTGACCACCACGCCGTGGTCCGGCGAGTGGGTGGTCGAGGGGGACGGCGGCGCGGTGGAGTGGTCGGGGGAGAGCCTGGTGAACCTGTCCCGCGTGACGGTGCACCGGGCCGGCCTGCCGCCGGAGACGGTGCCGGTGGAGGCCCCGCCGTCGAAGGCGGGCGTGGGCGACCGCGTGGCCGTGGTGCGGGACTTCGCGGACGCCGTCCACGAGGGCCGGGCGTCGTCCCTGTCCGGCCGGGCGAACCTGGGCACGGTGGCCGTGCTGCTGGCGGCCTGGGACAGCCTCGAACGGGGCGGCGCCCGCGTCGAGGTGCGCGCGCCGGGCATCGGGTGAGCCGGGCGGCCGGACGACGAGCGGCATCCCCTTGACGGAACTTTGCTTAACCACTTAACTAAGTTCCATGTGCCCTGCACCCGACCCCGTCGCGGTCGCCCTCGACATCGGCGGCACGAAGCTCGCGGCGGCCCTGGTCGGACCGGACGGCACCGTGCTCGCCCGCCGCACCGCGCCGACGCCCGCCGGTGACGCGGGGACCGTCTGGCGGGCGCTCGCGGGGGTCGTGACCGAGGTGGTCGACCACGCCGCCGCGACGGGGCGGGAACTCCTGGGCGTCGGCATCGCCTCGGCCGCGCCGATGGACCTGCGGACGGGCACCGTCAGCCCGGTCAACATCCCCGGCTGGCGCGACTTCCCCGTCACCGCGCACGTCGCCGGACTCCTCCCCGGCCTGCCGGTGCGGCTCGGCGGCGACGCGCTGTGCATGGCGCTCGCCGAGTACCACCACGGCACCGGGCGCGGCAGCGCGTGCCTGCTCGGCATGGTCGTCTCCACCGGCGTCGGCGGCGGGTTCGTGTTCGACGGCCGACCCCACTTCGGCACCACGGGCAACGCCGGGCACGTCGGCCACTTCGTGGTCGACCCCGCCGGGCCGCTGTGCGGGTGCGGCGCGCAGGGCTGCTCGGAGGCCGTCGCCAGCGGCCCGGCGATGGTGCGCTGGGCGCTGGAGCAGGGGTGGCGGCCGCTCGGCGGTGCGGCCGACGGCGTCGCGCTCGCGGCGTCGGCGCGGGCGGGCGACCCCGCCGCGCGGGCGGCGTTCCGGCGGTCCGGCGAGGCGGTCGCCCGCGTCGTCACGGTGGCCTCGGCGCTGTGCGAGATCGACCGGGTGGTGATCGGCGGCGGCGTGGCGCAGGCGTGGGACCTGCTCGAACCCGCCGTGGTCGAACCGCTGGCCGCCTACTCGGGACTGGACTTCATGCGCCGGGTCGAGGTCCGACCGGCGACGCTGGGCGTGGACTCGGGGCTGATCGGCGCCGCCGCGCTGCTCGCGGGCCTACCGCACACCGGACCCGTCGTGCCGCGCGGCGGCGGGTCGGCGTTCCTGCCGCACGGCCCGGCGAACGCGGCGTCGGTGACCGGTGACGGCGAGGCGTTCCCGGCCACCGTCGGCGGGTGACCCCCGGCGTGCCGCACGGGGTCGCGGTGGTCGAGGGCACCACCGCGACCCCGTGCGCGAGACCGTTCCGGGAGGCGGGTCGCCGCCTACTGGAACACGACGTCGCTGCAGAGGTAGTACGCCTGGTCCATGTGGCTGGCCTGCCAGATCGTGAACACCACGTGCCGGCCGGTGCGGCTGCCCGCGTTGACCTGGGCCTGGTACAGGCCCGTGGTGCCGTAGCGACCGGTGGAGGTCACGAGCTCCAGGTCGCTCCAGCGCAGCGGCTGGGTGGCCGTGTTGACGCCCTGGCGGGTGATGTAGATGCGGAGGTAGTCCGCGCCGTGCTTCGCCTGGTCCGTGATGGTGAGCGTGAACTGGCGCGGCTTCGTGGTGGTGTTCCACGCGCCCACCGTGTCGAGCGCCCGGTACCGGCCGCTCTCGGCGAGACCGCCGCTGCACAGCTGGCCGTTCGGCAGGGCGCCCTGGTGGTTGCCCCCGACACCGTTGCGGTACAGGCCGTTCCAGTTCCACATCGCGTTGGGGTCGGCCTTCCACGCCTGGGCGCACATGGGGTCCGTCTGGCCCATGTTCGGGTTCAGGTGGTCGCTGCCCCAGCGCTGCCAACAACCGTAGTTGCGCGACGGCGGGTCGGTGACCGACCCGTGCGCGCTGGCGACGCCGGTGGTGCCGATGAGGGCCACGACGGTGGCGGCGAGGACCGCCAGCACCGAGGTGAAGACGCCGAGCACCGTGCGGAGACCGCGTCTGAAGGTCATGAGTCCTCCACGTTGAGGATGTGCCGACTAGCGGACTGGGAGCGCTCCCAGTTCCCCAAGGTAGCGAACCGACCACCTTCTGTGAACCCCGGACGCGGACGAAGCAGTTGCGCGGACGGCTGCCCCGGGCGGCCCACCCGCACGGCGTCGGACCGGCCGCCGGACCGTCCCCCCGACCTACCGGTAGTAGCCCTCGACGGCGGCACGCGCCTCGGCGAGCACGTCCGCCCCGCCGTGCCCGTCCGGCCCCTCGGTCGGCACGGCGGGGAAGCCGCCACCGGGCTTGAGCGCGCCCAGCTGCGCGCCGGACAGCGCGAACACCACGCGGCCCAGCCCGGAGCGCTCGATCGCGCCCGCGCACATCCCGCACGGTTGGCAGCTGGTGAACATCGTCGTGCCCGCCGCGACCTCCGGCGACAGCTCCCGGGCCGCCCACCGGGCCAGCTTCAGCTCCGGGTGCGCGGTGATGTCGTCGTCCACCACGCTGGTGTTGCGCTCCTCGGCCAGCACCCGGCCGTCCGGGCCGACCAGCAGCGACCCGAACGGCGGGTTGCCCGACTCCCGGGCCTCCCGCGCCAGCTCGACCGCACGTCGCAGGCTCATCCGAACTCCTTCCGCACGGTCGCGAGCGCCTGCCACGCGACCTCCGGGTGCCGGGTCTCGTCGGGGTCGCCGACGAACGGGTCCAGCACCACCTCCTCCACCCCGGCGGCCAGCAGCGCCGCCAGGTCGTCCACCACCTGCCCGGTCGAACCCTCGCCGAGCAGCCGCCGCTCCCCGTCGACCGCGGACCCCAACCGCAGCAGGACGCGCGGGGCGAGCGCGGGCACGGGTCGCTCCTCGCGGTCGGCGATCGCCCGCAGCCGCGCCAGCGCGTCCCGGAAGGCGGCGGGCGTCAGCCGCAGCCCGTGCCACGCGTCGCCGAACCGCACGGCCCGCCGCAGCGCCGCGTCGGAGTGCCCGCCCACCCACACGGGCACGTCCGGCGCGTGCTCCCGCACCACCGCCAGCCCTTCGTCGGTGAGCCGGCCGCGCGCCTCGAACGGCACCCCCAGCGCCGCGTACTCCTGCCGCGCCCAGCCGACGCCGACGCCCAGCGCGAACCGCCCGCCGGACAGGTCGGCGAGGTTGGCCGCCATCCGGGCCACCAGCAGGGGGTGGCGGTAGGGCAGCACCACCACGCTCGTGCCGAGCCGCAGCCGCGAGGTGACCCCGGCGAGCCACGCCAGCGCGGTGAACGGTTCGTAGAACGGCGCCGGGTACTGCTCGGCCACGTCGGGGGTGATCACCACGTGGTCGGACAGGAACAGGGAGTCGAAGCCCAGCCCCTCCACGGTCAGGGCCCAGCTCCGCAGCACCTCCGGTGAGGTGCCGGGGCCGAAGTTCGGGACGTTCACACCGAGTCGCACCCGGCCAAGGCTAGGCGCGAGGGCTCCACCGGTGAAGGGACCGTCCACGGTCTGCGGGGCCGGAAGCCGTGGAATCCACGGTATGTTGGCCGGATGGCCGTGAACCTCGACGCCACCGACTGGGCGATCCTGGCCGAGCTGCAACGGGACGGTCGCCTCGCGCTCACCGAACTGGGCCGCCGGGTCAACCTCGGCGCGTCCGCGACCACCGAACGCCTGCGCCGCCTGGAGTCCACCGGCGTGGTCACCGGCTACCACGCCGAGGTGGACCTGGCGAAGGTCGGCTACGCCGTGCTGGCCGTCGTGCGGCTGAAGTACCCCGGCAACCGGCACGAGCCGCTGCACGCGCTGCTCGCCGAGCGCGGCGAGGTGCTGGAGTGCCTGCGCACCACGGGGGACGACTGCTACACCCTCAAGGTCGCCGCGACCTCCATGGCGCACCTGGAACGGGTGGTGGACGAGCTGATGGCGTTCGGCAGCACCACCACGAACGTCGTCTACAGCCGGACCCTGCCCTACCGGGGCGTGTCGTCGCCCGACGAGCCCCGGCAGGCCGGGGTCACCGCAGGCGCGTGACGGCTCCGCGGTCAGCCGGCGGAGCCGTCGCCGGCGCGAGGGTCGCCACGAGGAGACCCGCGGGCGTCGCGTGAGCGCTCACGCGGTGCCCGGCCACGCCGGCGACGACCCTTCGACCCCGGCAACGCCCGCCGCCGGTGCGTCGCCGGGACGTCCTGGCACCTGCCGGACACAGGTTCTGGGAACGCTCCCACAATGGAAGGTAACGCATCGCTCTTCACCCTGGCAAGCGCTTTCCCGCATCCGGCCGGCGGTGCTGTTCACCCCTCTGGACAGGGCGGACGGCACCGCCGGCCGGCTCACCGGTCGAATGCGTCGAACGGCGGGAGGGACGGGTCAGGAATGCGGGCAGGTGTCGCGGTACTCGGAGATGGCCGTGCCGCGCGGCGCGGGGCAGAGGAACTGCTCGTAGCGGGTGTCATCGTCGATGAACCGCTTGAGCCACGCGATGCTGTACTTCGCGATCGTCGTGTTGGGGGTGTTGGGTGCGAAGTGACTGGCGCCGTTCAGCTCCAGGTACGCCTTGTCCAAGGTGGACGGCAGACCGGTGTAGAACCGCTCGGAGTGCGTGGTCACCGAGGCGACGGAGTCGTTCTCCGCGCCGATGACGAGCGTCGGCGTCTGCACGGTGGGCCAGCTCTTGGTGGTGTTCCAGGCGGTCAGCGGGATCGACGCCTGGAGCGTGGGGCGGTCCTTGGTGGCCTCCAGCGCGCCGCCGCCGCCCATCGAGTGGCCCATGACGCCCAGCCGGTCGGGGTCGATCCGGTTGCGCACGGAGCTGGACCTGGTCAGGTAGTCCAGGGCCGCGAGGAGTTGGTCGCCGCGCGAGGACGGCTGGTCGTAGCGGGAGTTGGTGTCGATGGTGAACACGACGAAGCCCTGCGACGCCAGGCGCGGGCCGAGCCAGGAGATGCTCGACTGCGCCGCGGTGTAGCCGGGCGAGACGGCGACCGCGCCGAAGGTGCCCTCAGCCGTGCTGGTGGGGTAGTGGATGGTGCCGCCGCCGAACCCGGACACCGCCAGGGACGACACGGTGGTCTGGGCGGTGGCGAACGGGCCGCGCGTGGCCTCGATGCTCGCGGTGGTCGGCGCCGGTCCGCGCTCGTGGGGGTTGTCGGCGGCCTGGGCGACCGCGGTGGGCGTGGTGAGGGCGACCGCCGTGGCCAGGATCAGGGCGCGGCGGGACAGGGGTGACCTCATGGTTGTGCTCTTCTCGTTCGGGAAGGACTGGTGGTGAGTCCTCTGTGGACGGGCTTCCCGGTGGCAGAGCGTGCCCGCGTACCTACTCGGAAGTCAAGTAAGGAATATCACTCAACCGCTAAAGTAGTGGTTCTCCGTCTCGACACGTCGAATATGAAAACAAATCACGAGTACCGGGACGACGATCATTTACCGGGACGACTAGCTGCACGGAAGCGCTCTCACCCCCTTGACCGGAACCGGTACCGGAACGAGGATCAGGCGCGACGAAGCCGTCGCCCCTGACGAACGGAACACTGATGTCCCGCAGATCACTGAGCGCCGCGCTGGCCGCGGTGCTCGCCGCCGGTCTCCTCAGCGGAGGCGTGGCGAGCGCCTCCCCGGACTCGAAGCCCCGCCAACCGGTCATCGGGGAGCCGCGCACCGAGCACGGCTGCGCCCGCATCGAGAAGACCCTGCCGACGCTCTCCGACTGGCCGAGGGTGGACAGCCGGGTCGAGTCCCGCCCCTCCGACGAGCGCCGGATCAAGAAGATCGTCGAGAGCATGACCCTGGCCGAGAAGGTCGGCCAGATGACCCAGCCGGAGATCGCCGCCATCACCCCGGACGAGGTCCGCGAGTACGGCATCGGATCGGTGCTCAACGGCGGCGGGTCGTGGCCGAACCGCGACAAGCACGCCCCGGTGGACGCGTGGCTGTCGCTGGCCGACGCCTACTGGGACGCGTCGAAGGCGAGCCGCACGAAGGTGCCCGTCATCTGGGGCATCGACGCCGTGCACGGCAACAACAACGTCTACGGCGCCACCGTCTTCCCGCACAACATCGGCCTGGGCGCCGCGCACGACCCGTGCCTGATCAGGGACGTGCACGAGGCGACCGCCGAGCAGATCCGCGCGACCGGCCAGGACTGGGCGTTCGCGCCGACGCTGGCCGTGCCGCTCGACGACCGCTGGGGCCGCACCTACGAGGGCTACTCGGAGGACCCGCGGATCACCCGCGCCTACGGCTACGAGGCCACCATCGGCCTCCAGGGCAGGAGCAGGCGCGACGTCGGCGTGCTCGCCACCGCCAAGCACTTCATCGGCGACGGCGGCACGATCGGCGGCAAGGACCAGGGCGTCAACCCGGCCACCGTCGCCGAGATGATCAACGTCCACGGCCAGGGCTACTACGGCGCGCTCGCCGCCGGCGCCCAGACCGTGATGGTCTCGTTCAACTCGTGGGACAACGGGGAAGCCGGGATCGCCGAGGGCAAGCTGCACGGCAGCAAGCTCGCCGTGAACGACATCCTCAAGGGCAAGATGGGCTTCGACGGCCTCGTCGTCTCCGACTGGAACGGCATCGGCCAGGTCGCGGGCTGCACCAACGCCTCGTGCCCGCAGGCGGTCAACGCCGGCATCGACGTCGTCATGGTGCCCAACGACTGGAAGGCGTTCATCGCCAACACGATCGCCCAGGTCGAGGGCGGCCAGATCGCCATGTCGCGGATCGACGACGCGGTGACCCGCATCCTGCGCGTCAAGCTGCGCTCGGGCGTGCTGGACGGCGAGAAGCCGTCGGAGCGCCGCCACGCCGGTGACGCCGACGCCCTGGAGGCGCGCAAGCTCGCCCGCGAGGCGGTCCGCAAGTCGCAGGTGCTGCTGAAGAACAACAACCGCACGCTGCCGCTGGACAGGCGGTCGAAGGTGCTGGTCGTCGGCAAGTCGGCCGACTCGATGCAGAACCAGACCGGCGGCTGGACGCTGACCTGGCAGGGCACCGGCAACACCAACGCCGACTTCCCGAACGGCCAGACCGTCCTCGGCGGGCTCAAGGAGGCCCTCGGCGAGGCGAACGTGGTGTTCAGCGAGACCGGTGACGTCGACCCGGCCGGGTTCGACGCCGTCGTCGCGGTGATCGGTGAGACCCCGTACGCGGAGGGCGTCGGCGACATCGGCAAGCGCACGCTGGAGGCCGCCAAGCTGTACCCGAACGACCTGGCCGTGCTGGACAAGGTCAGCGGCAAGGGCACGCCCGTCGTCACGGTCTACGTGTCGGGCCGCCCGCTGTACGTGAACAAGGAGCTGAACCGCTCGGACGCGTTCGTGGCGGCGTGGCTGCCCGGCACCGAGGGCGGCGGCGTGGTCGACCTGCTGGTGCGGGGCCGCCACACCTACCCGGGCTACACCGGCACGCTGTCCTACTCGTGGCCGAAGGCGGCGTGCCAGACGCCGCTGAACCCGGGCGTCGAGGGCTACGACCCGCTGTTCAAGCCCGGCTACGGCCTCAGGACCTGGTCGTTCCGGAACATCGGCCGGCTCGACGAGACCTCGCCCGAGTTCGGCTGCTCGGGCGGCGGTGGCGGCGGGGTCGCGACCGAGGACCTGGAGCTGTTCAACCGGGTCGACGTGGCGCCCTACAAGAGCTTCATCGGCTCCCCGGACAACTGGAGCGGCACGGAGCTGGGCCCGGACGGGGAGGCCGCGCACACCAACATCACCGTGGTGCCGGCGGACGTGAACGTGCAGGGCGACGGCCTGAGGACGACCTGGACCGGCACGGGCGCGGGCCAGTTCTACCTCCAGGACCCGGCGGGCGGCAGCGACCTGCGCGGGTACGTCAACGCCCGGGCGGCGCTGGTGTTCGACGTGGTGGTGCACCAGGCGCCCGCGGCGCGGACGGTGGTCAGCACGCACTGCACCTACCCGTGCTTCGCCGAGGTCAACGCCACGAACGTGTTCACCGGGCTGCCGGCGGGCGTGAAGTCCACGGTCAAGATCCCGGTCGCCTGCTTCGAGCAGGGCGGGCTCGACCTGGAGAACGTCAACACGCCGTTCCTGGTCTACACGGAGGGCGCGTTCCAGGCGTCGTTCGCGAACGTGCGGTGGGTGCCCGAGGCGGCCACCGACCCGGACGCGAAGACGTGCGCCGAGCTGACCGGCTGACCCCGGCCCGACCGGCCCGACCGGCCCGACCGGCCTGATCGGACGGAGGGGGCGGACCCGCACGGGCCCGCCCCCTCCACCATCCCGCGTGTCGTACGCCCAGGCCCCGCGTGTCGTACGTTCGCGCCCGGCGTGTCGTACGTTCGCGCCCCGCGCGTCACGCGCCCAGGGCGCGCGTCCAGTCGACGACCTCGCGGTGGTAGTCCGGGGCGTTCGGCGCGTAGTTGATCGAGTGCCCGTACCCGTGCAGCACGAACGCGCGCAGCCGGGCCGAGGCCGGGAAGAACGGCGCCTTCGACGCCGCCAGCGCCGCGCCGGCGGGCGCGCACAGCGTGCCCGCCGTCGACTGGGACGTGCCGGCCACGGACACCGGCACCCTGACCTCCTCGCACGCCACGGCGGCGCCCGCGGGCGCGGGCACGAGGCAGAGCCCGGCGGTGAGCAGCACGGCGGCCATCGACCGGGAACGGGACCAACGCACGACTGAACGACCTCCATCGGAGGGTTCGGGAACTAGCGGGGGACCGCCGTCATCAGCAGGCCGCTGGGGTAGGCGGCGGAGGTGAACCTCGTCCGGACGGGCCTGCCGGGCACCGGCGCCAGGCGCCAGCGGGCGAGCACGGTGGCGAGGGTGATCACGACCTCGGTGCGGGCGAAGGCGTTGCCGAGGCACTGGCGCGCGCCGGCGCCGAAGGGGATGAACCCGCCGCGCGGCACGGCCACGGCCGCCGCGCCCAGCTCGGTGGAGAACAGCGCCTCGCCGACGACGGCGGCGGCCATCACCCCGGCGTGGCGCTCCAGGCGCTCGCGGTGGAACGCGGGCTGCACGAGGCGCCGCTGCCGCAGGTGGAACGGGCCGTTCGACAGCAGCAGCCCGTTGCCCAGGTACGGCTGGAACGTGTCGAACACCGCGCCTTTCCGGAAACGGGCGCCGTCGGTGACGAGCACCTGGTGCGCGAGCCGAGGGCTCGTCACGAAATAGGTGCGCACCGTTCCGAGATCCTCTCGCACCACTTCGCCGTGATCGCGCAGTGATGAGGTGAACGCGTGCCGCTTGCGCGGCATCTCCAGGCTGTGCCCGAGCAGCGGCAGTCGACCGGGCGCCACCGGGACGGCCATCGTCGCTCCTGTTCTCACCGAAAGGGCGGACCACCATAAGACCCGTTCGGTGGACGTTGACAGCGCCCGTTCGGGTGGGTCAGTGTCGCTCCGCCGGTCGAGCGCACTGCTGCGGTCGGCCGTTCGTCCCCTGAGCCTCGGAAAAGGGGCGTGACCGGGAAGAGGTGTGGACAATGGAGCAAGGCGAATGGATTCCAGCCGGTGTGGACATTTCCGTGCCGAGCATGGCGCGCACCTACGACTACATGCTGGGGGCGGGCACAACTTCGCGGTGGACCGCGCGGTCGGCGAGCGGATCGAGGAGGCCACGCCTGGCCTGCGCACCGCGGCCCGCGTCAACCGGGCGTTCCTGGGGCGCGTGGTGCGGTTCATGCTGGAGCGCGGCGTGCGGCAGTTCCTCGACATCGCGTCGGGCATCCCGACCGTCGGCAACGTCCACGAGGTTGCCCGGGCGTGGGTGCCCGAGGCCCGCGTCGTGCACGTCGACCGCGACCCCGTGGCCGTCGCGCACAGCGAGTTGATGCTGGTCGGGAACGACCTGGCGGGTGTCGTGCGGGCCGACACGCGCGACCCGGACGCCGTCCTGGGCGACCCCGAGGTGCGCCGGTTGCTGGACCTCGACCAGCCGGTCGGGCTGCTCATGCTGCACTGGGTGCCGGACGAGGACGACCCGGTCGGGCTCGTCGGCCGCTACCGGGACGCGCCGGCGCCGGGCGGCTTCCTCGCGCTGACCCACGTGACCGGGGACCACCAGGGCGACGACCTCGCCGCGGCGACCGACGTGATCAAGCGGAGCAAGGGCCCGGACCAGGTCACCCTGCGCCCGCGCCGCGCGGTGGCCGAATTGTTCACCGGTGTCGACCTGGTGGAACCGGGTTTGGTGGGGGGCGGCGAGTGGCGGCCCGGGGGACCCGCGGACATCGCGGAGGAACCCGGGATGAACATGCTCGTCTGCGCGGGGGTCGGTCGGAAACCATAAGGAACGCTCATAAGTGACCGTTAGTGGTCAAATAGCCGATAGTGTGATCTTTTTTCACGCTTATGGTCGAGCCCGGACCGACGGGGCGTGGGTAAACTGCCGCGAAATCATCACATCACAGCAGGGCAACGACAATGTCCCACCCCAATCGCGGACCACGGACCACCCCGCCGGAACGCAGCCGGGAACTGCTCGCCCGCACCTGGTCCTACCTGCTCAGCGGGGCGGCCGTCGTCCCGCTGTCGCGCGACGACCTCGACCGCGAGCTGGGCGAACGGCTCGACGAGCTGTGCGCGGCCCTGCACGCCGAGCCGTTCGCCGACCGGCCGATCGAGCGGATCGGCGAACGGCTGGTCTCGCTCGGGTACGTCGGCGAGGCCGGGCTGCGCGTCACCGCGGACGTGCTCGGCAAGGGCCTGCTCGCGCTGCCCGAGTTCCAGCCCGTCGAGGCGTACGCGCAGCGGGTCCTGCTCGGCGTCGGCGCGCTGTCGTGCGGCTTCCTCGCGGCGAACCGGCGCTCGGTGTTCGAGCAGCAGGAGTCCATGCAGCTGTCGATGCTCAAGGCCGTCCGCGACGCCCGCTGGAACCTGCGGGAGAGCGAGGCCCGGTTCGACGAGGTCGTCACGTCGTCGGCCAGTGGCGTCCTCGTCGCCGACCTCGACGGCAGCCTGGTGCGGGTGAACGCGGCCATCGCCGAGATGCTCGGCCGGTCCACCGACGAGCTGGTGGGCAGCGACCTGCTGGACCTCGTGCACCCCGACTCGCGCAAGCACCTCGCCGAGGCGCTGCGCGGCCTCGCGGCGGGTGAGCGCGAGCGGGTCCGGCAGTCCCAGCGCCTGCTGCGCGAGAACGGCGACGTCGCCCGGATCTCGCTCACGGTCTCCCTGGTCCGCGGCGGCGTCGAGTCCGACCAGCCCGGCCACTTCGTCGCCGTCGTGGAGGACGGCACCGAGCTGATGCTGCTCCAGTCCGAACTGCGCCGGCAGGCCCTGCACGACGTGTCGACGGGCCTGCCGAACCGCCAGTTCTTCACCACCCACCTGGAGAGCGCGCTGCGCCGCGCCGACCCGGTCCGCGGCGTCACCCTCTTCCACCTCGACCTCGACGCGTTCGGCATGGTGTGCAACAGCCTGGGCCGCGCCACCGGCGAACGCCTCCTCGTGCACGTGGCGCAGCGGCTCACGTCCGTGCTGGCGCACGAGAAGGCCATGATCGCCCGCCTCGACGGCGACGAGTTCGCCGTCCTGGTGGAGAACACCGCCACCACGCCCGACGTCGGCACCACGGTCGCCGCGATCAACCGCGAGCTGTCCGAACCCGTCTACCTCGACGGCCACGGCCTGGCCGTCACGGTCAGCGTCGGCGTGGTCCGCCGCCCGCCGCCCGACTCGTCGCCGACCGAGGTGCTGCGGTCCGCGGAGCAGGCCCTGCGCCGCGCCAAGGCGGGCCGGCGCGGCCAGTGGGAGCTGTTCGACCCGGAGCAGGGCCTCGCCGACCGCGCGACCGACCTGCTGGCCGTGCGGATGCCCGGGGCCCTGGAGCAGGGTGAGCTGACCGCCCGCTACGCGCCCGTCGCGTCCTTCGCCGACGGCGCGACCACCGGCGTGTCCGCCCGCCTGCTCTGGGAGCGCCCCGACGGGGCGCCGGTCGACCACGACGCGTGCACGGGGCTGGCCGAGCGGACGGGTCTCGTGCTGGGGCTGGGCGAGTGGCACCTGGCGACGGCGTGCGGCCAGGCCGCGTGGTGGCGGCAGTCGGGCTTCACCGGCACCCTGCACGTCGGCATGACGCGGCACCAGTGGTGCGACGGCGACCTCGTCCGCCGGGTCCGGCGGGCGCTCGGCGACACGGGCCTGCCCGCCGACCGGCTGGTCGTCGGGATGCCGGTCGGCGTGCTCGCCGAGCCCGACGCCGTGGACGGCCTGACCGTGCTCGCCGAACTGGGCGTGGGCACGTCGCTCGACGACTTCGGTCTCGGCCCGGACGACCTGGCCGCGGTGGCCGACCTGCCCGTCCGCCTGGTCCGGGTGAGCCGCCGGCTGGTGGCGCGGCAGCTCGCGGGCGACGCGGACCACCTGGCCGGGTTGGTGCCGCTGGTGCGCGCGGCGGGCGCCGAGGTGCTCGTGGACGGCCTGACCACGCCGGATCAGGCCGCGTGGTGGCACCGGGCGGGCGCGGTCGGCGGCAGCGGTCCGCTGCACGGCGAGGCGCTGGAGCCGCAGGTCGTGGCCGCCCGCTTCGGCCCGCGGACCGGCTGAGCCGGGCATCGCGCGACACCGGGTCTTCACAGGGCGTTTCCGTACCGTTACAGTTCTGGGAGCGCTCCCAGTCGATTCCCGTCAGCGTGGACCAGCGGATCGGCCGACGTCCCGTGACGGGTCGACGTGGTCCCGCCCGCGAAGGAAGTGGTGCGGATGGTCGAGTTCTCGTCCCGTCTGGACGCGCGTGCGGATGCCCTGCGGGCGTTGAGCGTTCCCCTGCTCAGGGGATCGCTGGGCGTGGTGTTCGTGTGGTTCGGGGCCCTCAAGGTGGCCGGTGCGACACCGGTGGCGGACCTGGTGGCCCGGATCGTCCCGTGGCTCGACCCGGGCGCGTTCGTGTTCGCGCTCGGCGTGCTGGAGGTGGTGCTGGGGGTCGCCCTCGTGGTGGGCAGGCGGTTGCGCTGGGTGGCGCTGCTCGTCGTGCTGCACCTGGCGGGGACGTTCCTGGTGCTGGTCGTGCAGCCGGCCGCCGCGTTCCGCGCGGGCAACCCGCTGCTGCTCACCATGACCGGCGAGTTCGTCGTGAAGAACCTGGTCCTGATCACCGCGGCCCTGGTGGTCATGTCGGCCGACGCCCCCGCCCGGCGGCGGGTGACGCGGGTCGGACAGCGGTGATCGCCCGGTGCCGCGGGGCCCCGACCGGCCCCGCGGCACCTCACGACCGGCGTGCCAGGTGCGCGGCCACGCCGTCCAGGAAGATGTTGAGGGCGAAGCCGAAGTCCGCGTCCACCTCGTCCCGGTACAGGTCGTCGACGTCGAACACCCCCGAGTCCACGACACGGCCCAGCGCGGGCAGCCGCCGGGGGTCCACGACGGTCCGCAGCACCCGCGCGTACTGCCGGCTGAACGCCTCCGGCTTGTCCTGGTAGTGCCGGGTCATCTCCGTGCCGAGCCGCAGCGTGCCGTGCACGAAGGTGAGCAGCCCCATCACGACGCCGACCTTCTCGTCCTCGGCCAGGGTGGTCCCGGACAGCGCCCCGAGCGCGCTGTCGAACCACGCGAGGTTGTGCGGCCCGGCGGGCGGCCCGGTCAGCGGTATCCGGGCGAACCACGGGTGCCGCCGGAACGCGGCCACCACGGCGTGCGTCCACGTGGTCAGCCCGGCCCGCCAGTCGCCGCCGGGCAGCTCGGGCGGGAGTTCCAGCGCGGCGTCCGCCATCAGCGCCAGCAGCTCGTCCTTGCTGTTCACGTGCCGGTAGAGCGCCATCGTCGACTTGCCGAGCTGCTGCGCGACGCGGGCCATCGAGACGGCGGCGAGCCCCTCGGCATCGGCCACCTCGATCGCGGCGCGGGTGATGTCGAAGACCGTGAGGGACGGTTTGCGGCCCCGTTTCGGCGTCGAGCGCAGCCCCCAGAGCAGTGCGATCTCGTCCGGCAGGCCGTGCTCGTCGGTCATCCTCGCCCTCTCGTCGCGCCGGGTGCAGTCTAGGCTTCCGCGATTAACTGCGTATGAGCTACGCTAATCTGCGTATCCCATACGCATAAGGGGGCGGCGATGATCGTCGACGTACGGGGCCTGCGCAAGGCGTACGGCTCAACGGTGGTGCTGGACGGGGTGGACCTGGAGGTCGCCGAGGGGTCGGTCTTCGCGCTGCTGGGCGCCAACGGCGCCGGCAAGACCACCGCCATCCGCATCCTGTCCACGCTCACCAGGCCGGACGCGGGCGAACTGCGGGTGGCCGGCCACGACGTGGTGCGCGACCCGGCGGCGGTGCGCGCGGCGATCGCCGTGACCGGCCAGTACGCGGCCGTCGACGCCGAGCAGACCGGCCGCGAGAACCTCGTGGTGATCGGGCGGCTGATGGGCCTCGGGCGAGCGGGAGCCCGGACCCGCGCGGCCGAACTGCTGGAGCGGTTCGACCTCGTCGACGCCGCCGACCGCCGCGTCAAGACCTACTCCGGCGGCATGCGGCGTCGCCTCGACCTGGCCATGAGCCTCGTCGCCGCGCCGCGCGTGATCTTCCTGGACGAACCGACCACCGGCCTCGACCCGGCCAGTCGCACGACCGTGTGGGACGCCGTCCGCGACCTGGTGCGCACCGGCACCACGATCTTCCTCACCACCCAGTACCTGGAGGAGGCCGACCGCCTCGCCGACCGGATCATGGTGCTGGACAAGGGGAAGGTCGCGGCCGAGGGCACCGCGGACGACCTCAAGTCGCGGGTCGGCGGCGACCGGCTGGACCTCCGCTTCGCCTCGCGGTCCGACCTGGCCGCGGCCCACGCCGTGCTGGGCGGCTTCCACCCGGCCGACCTCGTGCTCAGCCTGCCCTCCGACGGCACCGCGGCACACCTGCACGCCGTGCTGGACGACCTGCGCGCCGCCGGCGTGACGCCCGACCGGGTCTCCTCGCACCGCCCCACCCTCGACGACGTCTTCCTCGCCCTGACCACGCGCCAAGGAGTGCCCGCATGAGCCACGCCGTCGCCGACTCGATGACCATGATCGGCCGCAGCATCAGGTTGAGCAGGCGCAACACCGACACGCTCGTGATGTCCGTGGTCCTGCCGCTGATGATGATGGCCCTGTTCGTGTACGTGTTCGGCGGCGCCATCGCCACCGGCACGGCGTACGTGAACTACGTGGTGCCCGGCATCGTCCTGCTGTGCGCCGGCTACGGCGCCGCGGCGACCGCGATGTCCGTGGCCGACGACATGACCTCCGGCATGGTCGACCGCCTGCGCTCCATGCCGATCCGCCCGTTCGTCGTGCTGACCGGCCACGTGGCGGCGAGCGCGACCCGCAACGCCCTCTCCACCGCGATCGTCGTGGCCGCCGCCGTGGCGATGGGCTTCCGCCCCGACGGCACGGTGCCGGAGTGGCTGGCCGCCGCGGGCCTGCTCCTGCTCTACGTCCTGGCCCTCTCGTGGCTGGCCGCCGGCCTGGGCGCCGTGGCCCGCTCCGTGGAGTCGGCCAGTGCCCTGAGCTTCTTCATGCTGTTCCTGCCGTACCTGAGCAGCGCCTTCGTGCCGACCCACACCATGCCCGCCGCCCTGGGGGCGATCAGCGAGCACCAGCCGATCACCCCGATCATCGAAACCGTGCGCGGGCTGCTCACCGGCACCCCGATCGGCGACAACGGGGCCTTGGCCGTCGCCTGGTCGGTCGGCCTGCTGGTCGCCTCGTTCCTCCTGGCCACCGCCCTCTACCGCCGTCGCGTGCGGGACTGACGCCAGTGGTCGCGCCGGGCGCGGGTGGTGCCCGGCGGCGGCCGTCGGACGAGGAGGTCGCGGCCGGGCCGCGTCAGCGGTTGGACGAGGGGAACCGGCCACCGCTGCTGCCGAGCGCGACGAGGTCCGTGTACTGCTCCTGCCACGACCGCTCGGTGGCCAGCAGGTCGGCGAGCTTCTGCACCCACTCGGCGTCGAGCGGCGGCGTCCCCCCGGCGGCCAGGTGCCGCCCGGTCTCCTGGCGTGCGCTGAGCCACTCGGTCAGGGTGGGGCCGAGGGCGGGACCGCCGGATTCATCCGTCATCCGGAAACCGTACTGCGTCGAACCGGTCCGGCACGCGTCGACTGCGGTACATTCAGCCCAGTCGGGATACCAGGCGCAGGCACCCAGCCGTCGCGGTTCCCCGACCCAGTCCGGCCCAGGAGTTCTCCGGCCGGGGACGGGAGCACCGGCTTGCTGCCGGATCACCAGCTCGCCCCACCACTTCCCCCGATCTCGACCTTCGGAACCCGCGGACGCGCAGAACGGGGACAGGCATGACGATCACCGGACGTCCGATGCGAGCGGGCGGCACCAACGTCGGCTTCGCGGAAGCACGTGCCGCCACCGACGTGGCCGAGGCCGCCCAGCAGTTCCAGGCGGCCCGCACGGTGGCGGACCACTCGCTGGACGTGAGCGACTGCCGTGAGCTGCTGTCCATGCTGGGCCTGTCGGCCCGCAGCGCGGACACGCCCACGCCCGCCCGCCAGGAGCGACCCGTGAACCGCACGCACCGCGATGCGCAGGGCGCATACCGGCCGACCGAAGGAGCACGTCGATGACCCAGGGAACCGTCAAGTGGTTCAACGGCACCAAGGGCTTCGGCTTCATCACCCCCTCGGGCGGCGGAGCGGACCTCTTCCTGCACAAGTCGGAGATCCGGGACTACGACTTCCACGGCGTCCCGGACAACCAGCCGGTGGAGTTCGAGATCGGTCAGGGCCCCAAGGGCCCGCAGGCGCTCGCCGTCCGGGTTCTCTGACGCGGAGCCGACAGGGGCGGACACGGTTCCCGTGTCCGCCCCTCGCCTTGTCCGGCCGCTCGACGCCGCGCACCGGCCGGACGGTCACGCCCGCGCGGGCTCCACGTGCACGCGGAGCGCGTGGTGCAGGTCGTACCGGGCCGACGGGCCGACCAGCAACGCCCGGCCGAGGAGTTCCTCCACCCGCGCGAGGCGCTTGCGCAGGCCGTGCGCGGAGATCCCCAGTTCGGCGGCGGCGGCGGTCGTCCCCAGGTCGTGCCGGAACCAGGTCCGCACGGTGGTCAGCAGCGTCCGCCGGGTGGCGTCCGGCAACGGGGACAACAGGGTCTCCGCCCAACGCCGGACCTCCGGGCGGTCGAACAGCTCGTCCACCCCGATCGCCCCGGCCGCCGCGCCGGGGTGCGGCCGCTCGTCGATCAGCTGCAACGCCAGGTGGAGCTCGGCCTGGACCGCGAACCGGGTGAGGTCGCGGTCCAGTTCGGCGCCGACGCGGTGC
This sequence comes from Saccharothrix longispora, assembly GCF_031455225.1. Classification (GTDB taxonomy): domain Bacteria; phylum Actinomycetota; class Actinomycetes; order Mycobacteriales; family Pseudonocardiaceae; genus Actinosynnema; species Actinosynnema longispora. Next base: position 5,685,362 of record NZ_JAVDSG010000001.1, on the reverse strand, counting down.
AGGCGCGAGGACAGCGTGTTGCGGTGGATCTTCAACTGCGACGCCGCCCGCGCGCCGAACTCCAGCCACGACAGCAGCGTCGCCAGCAGCTCGAAGGCGTCCGGGTCCCGGGGGCGGGCGGGCCGGTACGCCAGCAGCGGCGCGAGCGTGCTCGCGGCCCAGGCGCGCCCGGCGTGGCCCAGCAGTTCGCCCAGCTCGCCGCGGGGCGAGAACCGGGCGTACCGCTCGGACCGGTGGCGGGCCACCGACAGCGCGTGGAACGCCTGCTTGTACCCGATCGGGATGTCCCGCAGCGCCACCGGCAACCCGATGCCCATCCGGGTTCCGGGCACCGCCTCGACCAGTTCCCGGATCAGGCGGGTCGCCGGCGCCGGGTGCCGTCCGTCCCCACCGGCCGGGGCAATCACGATGACGTGCCCGCTGTAGACCGGGCACGGCACCACCCAGGCGGCCTCGCCGAACACCTCCCGGCAGCGCGGGGAGAGCCGGGCGCGGGAGTCCGGGGCGTTCTCGATGACGTGGACCCTCGCCAGGTCGGGCAGTTCCGGGCGGAGGACCGCCGCGGTCCGCCGGGCGCCGGACACGTCCCCGACCATGAGCAGGTGCAGCACCGCTTCGCGCACCGTCGCGTCGGCGGCGTCGAGGTGCCCGGCGCGCACCCGGGCGACGTCCTCGGCGAGTTCCCCGCCGACCAGGTGGAGGAGTCGCCCGGTGTCCGACGGGACCGCGACCGCCTGCCCCTCGCCCGGTCCCGCGAGCACGACCTCCCCGGTGAACCGGCGGGCGAGCAGCTCCAGCACGCGCCGCACGCCGTCCGGGCCCGTCGCCTCCTGGCACAACAGCCGCAGGTGGTCGTCTTCGTCGTGGCGGCTCGTGTTCGTCCGCGTGGGCCGGCTCGGCACTCCGGGCAGCTCCCTGTACGTAGCCCTGCCCGCCCTGGCGGGGCACGGACGCGCCGACGCAGCGGGGGGTGACCGAATGCCCGGCGCGCTGTGCAGACCGACACTGGGGCGGCTCGTCCCGGAAGTCTAGCGTTCCCGATGACCGTGACCGACCCGCGAAGGTCGGCTCGGGTGCCCGGCGGCGGGCCGCCGGAGGGGGTGCCGGAGGGGGCCGCTCCCGCTGCGGGGCACGGAGCGAGGCGCCCCGGGCACCGGTGGGGAGTGCCCGGGGCGCCTCACGTCCGCGTCGCGGCGTCACCCCCGCCCGCCGGTCGGTCACCTCGCCTGGGCGAGCCGGACGGCGTCGGGACCGGCCGGGAACCGCAGCTGCCCGGTCGTGTCGTGCGCGGCCCGCCACACCGCCTCGGCGACGTCGCTCTCGCGCGTGAAGACGTCCTGGGTCATGAAGGCCTCCACGGCCTTCCGGGCCCACGGCGCGTAGGGCTCCGGGACCAGGTCCCCCGGTGAGGCGCCGTCCGCGGCCCTGGCCCCGAAGTTCGTCGTCAGGCAGGCGCCCGGCTGGACCGTCGCCGCCCGCACGCCGAAGGGCGCGAGTTCGAGCGCGAGGGACGCGGTGAACCCCTCGACGGCCATCTTGCTCGCCTTGTAGACGGCGGTGAGCGGCATGTGGCCCAGGACCACGCTGGACGTCACGTTCACCACCGCGCCGGAGCCGCGCTCGCGGAACGCGGGCAGCACCGCCCCGGTCATCGCCATCACGCCGAACGTGTTGGTCTCGAACACCTCCCGCACGTGGGCCGCGGAGGTCCCCTCGAACACCCCCATCGACGGGATGCCCGCGTTGTTGACCAGCACGTCGATCGGCCCCGCCGCCTCGACCGCGGCGGCGATGCTCCCGGGGTCGGTCACGTCGAGCGCGACGACGCGGAGCCGGTCGGACGCGGGGAGGACGTCGGGACGCGGGGTGCGCATCGTGGCGATGACGTTCCACCCCCGGGCGTGGAAGTGGAGGGCGGTTTCCCGGCCGTACCCGGAGGAGGTGCCGGTGATGAGGACCGTGTTCACGGTGTGCTCCTTGCGATGTCGTGGGGACCGCGCTCGCACCTGCACCTTCCTGTCCAGGAGGAGAAGCGGTGATCCCAGTCAATCGCTCCGACCTGCTGAAACGATAGAACGATCCCGCCTCTCCCTTGCACGATCCTCCACGGAGCCGGTTCGACCCCGCTCAGGTCAGCGCACCCGCCGGCGTGTGCCCGACGTCCCGCAGGCGGGCCGCGTCCCGGCTCGGGGGCGCGCCGAACCGGCGGCGGTACTCCCGGCTGAACTGCGACGGGTTGTCGTACCCGACGCGCTGACCGACCCCGGTGACGTCGCCCGGGTGGGTGGCCAGGAGCAGCCGGGCCTCCTGCAACCGGATCTGCTTCTGGAACTGGATGGGGCTCATCGCGGTCACCGCCTGGAAGTTGCGGTAGAAGGCGGAGACGCTCATGCCGGACATGCGCGCCACGTCCTCCACCCGGAAGGGCTGCGCGTAGTGCTCGCGAATCCAGCGCACCGCCCGAGAGACGTGGCTGAGGCCGCTGTCGGCCAGCCCGATCTGGCGGACCGTCGCCCCCTGCTCGCCGGTGATCAGGCGCCACAGGATCTCGCGCTTGACCAGCGGCGCCAGCACGGCCCGGTCACGGGGCTCGTCGAGCAGTCGCAGCAGCCGGACCACCGCGTCGAGCAGCGCGGCGGGGGCGTCGCTGACGGCGATCCCCGACGGAACCCCCTCGCCGGTCCGGGGGACGTCCCCCGGACCGGCTCGCAGCAGCAGTTCGGCGACGTCGGCGGGTTCCAGCACGAGACCGAAGCCGAGCGCCGGCCGATCGGGTTCCGCCCGGGTGAACTGCCCGGTGACGGGCAGGTCGACGGAGGCGACCAGGTACTGCCCGGGGCCGTACTCGTAGATCCGATCGCCCAGGGCGAGGCGTTTCGCGCCCTGGGCGATGACCGCGAGGATCGTGCCGGACATGGAGGGCGTCGGCGGGTCGGACCGGTCCACCTTCGAGATGAGGACGCCGTCGATCGCGGTGGTCCAGTCGGGCCGGACATGCCGGGTCAGCAGCGCGCGGAGTTCGTCGAGGCACATGCGCCCATTGCAGCACCGTCCCCGCCACCGCTCCCGCATTCGGGAGGATCGTGCAAGCGACAGCGAGGATCGGTCTACGTTTTCGCAGGTCAGGGCGATTGAATGGTGTCACCCCACTCCCTCGTCGAGAAGAGGACACCGTGATCGCCACCTACGGCTTCAGCGCCACCCTGACCGCCGCACCCGGCCTGGGCGACCGACTGGTCGACCTCCTGCTGACCGGTCTGGACGAGGGCAACCCCGGCGCGAGCGAGCACTGCGTCGTCTACCTGGTCTCCCGCTCCGCGTCCGACCCCGACGTCGTCCACGTCATCGAGGGCTGGACCACCGAGGAGGACCACCACCGGACCTTCGCCGGCGAGGCCGCCCGGGCCATCGTGGCCCAGGTCGACGGACTGCTGGCCGGAGAGCCCCGGTACACCGATCACGTCCCGGTGCGCGGCAAGGCCGACTTCCGACCCGGTGACCTCCCGGCCCAGCCCCACACCCGGTGATGCCGTCCTCCCCCCTCCACCCCCTCCACCCGTGAAAGGCGTCACCATGACCACGTCCCGCCCCGCCCTGGACCCCGAGCTGCGCGAACTGCTGACCGGCATGCCCCTCATGTCCCGGCTCGACCCGGAGGTCCTCGCGCACCTGCGCCAGTACCCCTCGACACCCGTCGAGCCCCTCCTCGCGCACCGGCAGGTCGACCGACGCGAGATCACCGTGCCGGCCGCGGACGACGTCCCGATCCGGCTGTCGGTCTTCAGCCCCGCGCACACCGACCGCACCACCCCCGCACCCTGCGTCTACTGGATGCACGGCGGCGGGATGGTCATGGGCGACCGCTTCTCGCAGATCGACATCCCGCTGGAGTGGCTCGACGAGCTCGGCGCGGTCGTCGTCTCCGCGGAGTACCGGCTCGCACCGGAGGCCACCGGCACCACCCTCGTCGACGACTGCTACCGGGGACTGCTCTGGGTCGTCGAACACGCCGCCGAACTGGGCGTCGACCCCGCCCGGATCATCGTCGCCGGCGTCAGCGCGGGCGGCGGCCTCGCCGCCGGCCTCACCCTGATGGCCCGCGACCTCGGCACCCCGGCGATCGCCGCGCAGGTGCTGATCTGCCCCATGCTCGACCACCGCAACACCAGCACCTCCAGCCGCCAGTACTCCGGCGTGCCCGGCGTGTGGACCGGCGAGATGAACGCGTTCGCCTGGCAGGCGGTCCTCGGCGACCTCCGCGACGACGAGGTGCCCGCCTACGTCTCGCCCGCGCTGGCCGACGACCTCTCGGGCCTGCCGGCCACCTACGTCGACACCGGCTCCGCCGAGGTGTTCCGCGACGAGGACACCGACTACGCCACCCGCATCTGGGCGGCCGGCGGCCACGCCGAACTCCACGTCTGGGCGGGCGGCTTCCACGGCTTCGACGCCCTGCACCCGCAGGCGCGCATCTCCGCCACGGCCCGCCGGACCCGCACCGACTGGCTGGCCCGACTCCTGTCCACGACCTCCGCCGCGCGGGCCGTGTGACGGGGTGCCCGGCACGGTGGCGACCGGGACCCGCGTGTCGTGTCGGAACCAGGTCCGCGCGGTGATCGGCAGTGTCCACCGGTGGTGGGCAACAGCGGGACACCCGGACCTCGGCCGCCGCCGGATCTCCACGCGGTCGACAGCTCGGTCGACTCGATCGCCCCAGGTCGTGAATCGGGTGGAATCTCAGCGCAGTTCGGCGCCGATGAGGTGCGGGCGCGAGGCGCGTGTTGCGGCTGATCTTCCACTGCGACGCGGCTCAGGACCGAAGTCGAGCCAGGACAACCGTGCCGCCGACATCTCGAAGGCTCTGGTTCGACATCCGGCAGTTCCTCGCAGGTAGCCCTGCCGGCTCCGAATCGGCGCGGGCGGACCGGCGCAGCGGAGGGCGACCCGATGCCGGACTCACTGTGCAGATCGGCACTGGAACAGCTCGCTTCGGCAGCCTAACGTTCCGATTACCGAGCGTGATAACCGAGGGACGGGCTCGGGTACCCGGGAGCGAGCCGCAGGAGGGGGCGGTTCGCCGAGGTGGGTGGAATGCCCTGGGTGCCGACGAGGGCTGCCCGGAGCACTCCGGACCCATCGCGAACACCGGACATCCGCCGCGTCCAGCACATCGCGGACGCGAGCGGTGACGTGAACCTACGCCCAGGACTCCGTTGGAGTCCGGAATGAGGGGGGAAATGGTGCGCAGATCGATGGCAGGTGCGTTCGCCGCCGTGCTGGCGGCAGTCGCTCTCAGCGGATCACCGGCATCGGCGAGCGCGGACCCACCGGGGGCCGGCGCGCAGGGCAGCCCGCAACTGCAGGCCCAGCGCCTGCGGGAAGCGGTGGACGCCCAGTTGCGGCTCACCCCGGGCGGTACGCGGACCGCGGCCGACGAGGTGTCCTGGCACGGCGGGAAGGTCGTCATGACCTGGCGCCCACCTGCCGACGGCGGCGTCGTCCCGCTGGTGACATGCAGGTCCGAGGGCTGGTGCTTCCACGAGCACAGCGACTTCAACGAGGGCAGCTCAAGCGGCCGGACGCTCTGGTTCCAGGACTGCAACTGGCAGGACCTGGCGGACTGGGGATTCAGCGACAAGACCAGTTCGTGGCAGAACAGGTCGGGGAACACCATCAAGGTGATCAACCACGCCTCCGGCAAGACCGGCCACGGCTCCGACGGCACCCTTTTCAGGATGAGCCCCAAGAGCAGTGCCCGATCCATCGGCTCCAACAACGACAAGGCCGATCACTTCGAGTGTGTCTGACGCTGCCGATCCGACCGCGCGGCCGGACCGGCTCCGGTGAAAGCGCACGGCTCGGCCACGGGGCCGCTTCGCCACCTCGGCGGAGCGGCCCCGCGCCCGGTTCGGCGTGCCACGTCCGTCCTGGGCGCACGACGGCGACATTGGTCGGCGTGGCGACGGACCGCCCAGTCCGAGGACCCTGAGCGCGGACCGTGCTGCCCGCGTGGTGGCGAACCGCTGCCTTCGCTTCTCGTCCGCCGCCTTCTCTGCCGCGTAGTCGCAGACGCTCTTGACGAGGGTCCGGTCACGTTCTGGCGGCTGCTCGTCGACTGGTGGCCCGGCACCCTCCACCTCACCGCCGACGGTGCGGGGAAGTGGTCCGGCGAAGCTCCCGTGAAGCTGGTGCCACACGTCGGCCTGAGTCGCGTTGACGAAGGCGGCCGGCCACCTCGATGGCGTCCTCGAACGCCCGCTCCGCGTGCACGGCCACCCGAACCGCCCTTTCGCCGGTGGCACCGCTGTCGACCCGCTGATCTGTGGACATGCCCCTGGCGCGGCGGACCGCGACTCGCACGTCACGACACGTCGTCCCTGCGGCCCTGCCGTTACGAACGACCCGGTGGAGATCGTTCCGCGTGCCGGGCCACCAGGGCACCCCTCCCGGATCAGGACTGGATGCCGAGGCGGTGCTGCTCGGCGCGAATGATGCGCTGCTCGACCGGGATGGCGTCGTCGTCGAGGAAGTCCGGTCGGTGCTCGCTGCCGTCGACGGCCCGGCGGTCGGCTTCCTTGGCGTCGCTCTTGCGCGCGAACTCGGCGAACAGCAGGCTCTTGCGCTCCTGGACCTCCCGCATCCGCTCGTCCACGCTGCCCTTGGCCAGCAGCCGGTGCACCTGGACCTTGCGGATCTGGCCCATCCGGTGGGCGCGGGCGATGGCCTGCTCCTCGGTGCTGGGCTTCCACTGCGGCTCGGCGATGATCACCACGGACGCCGCCTGCACGTTCAGCCCGACACCGCCCGCCTCGATCTGGCTGAGCAGCACGGCGTGGCCCTCACGCCGGGTGAAGTCGTCGACGAGCTCCTGACGGGCCGCGGGCGGCACCGACCCGGTCAGCACCCCCGCCACGGACCCGCCGAGCCTGCGGTGGATGGCTCCCAGCACCTTGAGGAAGTTCGAGAACACGATGACCTTGAGGCCGTCCTCGCGGGCCTCGTCCACGATCTCGGCGAGCCGTTCGAGCTTGGCGGAGTCGGCCGCGCGGAACGCCGCCTGCCGCATCCGCATGAGCTGCTTCTCCCGCACGCTCGCGGTGTAGGCGGCGGTGTCGGCCTGCGTGAACTGCACCCAGTCCTCGACCTCGATCCTGTCGGGCAGCTCGGTGAGCACGTCCTCCTGGTTGCGCCGCAGGTAGACGGGCGCGACCGCGCGGCGGAACCGCCTGGCCCCGGCCAGGGCGTCGGTGGCGTCCAGGCCGCGCGCGACCTGGGGTTGCAGCTGGTGGACGAGGTTGCGGAACTCCTCGACCCGGTTCTCCATCGGCGTGCCGGTGAGGAACAGCGCCCGCTGCGACCGGGCGACGATCCTCGCCACGTGCCGGGTGCGCTGCGCGGCCGGGTTCTTGACGTAGTGGGCCTCGTCCACCACGAGCATCGCGATCCCCGCGCCGTCGATGCCGTCGAGGCCGCCGAGGGTGTTGAAGGTGGTGACCGCGACGCCGCCGGTCCGCAACCAGTGCCGCATCGTGGCGGCCTTGCCGGCGCCGTGCAGGCTGTGCCCGGTGAGCGTGGTGTGCTTGCCGATCTCGTTGAGCCAGTTGATCTGCACGCTCGCCGGGCACACCACGAGGAAGCGGGTCTGCCCCATCGCGGCCATGTGCGTCATGGTGGCGAGGGCCTGCACGGTCTTGCCGAGCCCCATCTCGTCGCCGAGGATCGAGTGCTTGCGGTGGATCGCGTACTGCGCGCCGAACACCTGGTAGCCGCGCAGGGTCGCCTTGAGCAGGCTGGTGTCCAGCGGGACGGCGGTGATCTCCTGGCGCAGCTCCTCCGGCAGGAAGCCCTGCGCGGCCTCGGAGCCGTCGGTGTCGCCCTGCCCGCCGAGCGTGGACAGCAGCGCGTTGAAGGCGGCGGCGTCCTTGGCGTACGCCTGCCACAGCTGGTCGGGGTCGTAGGCGTCGGGGTCGGCGGCCCACTCCTGCTGCTCCACGGCGCGGAGCAGTTCGACCGTGCGGGGGTCCGAGAGGAGCGCGTCGAGTTGGGCCAGCGCGGCGAGCGCGGCCTGCTTCCGCGCCCCGAACCGGAAGAACATGCCGACCCGGCCGGCGGTCGGCCCGGCCTCCCGGATCAGCTGCCCGGCCTGCGCGGTGAACTGCTCCACCGGCGCTCGCAGGGTCGCCAGCGAGTGGTCGGCGTGGCGGACGGCGGCGAGGATGGCGAGGAGCCACGTCTCGCCGGGGTGGCGTAAGTCCGGGTCGAAGCGGACCCGCGCTTCCCCGCGGATCTCCTGCGCGAGCCGGTTCGCGGCGGCCCAGACCTGCTGGGCCGTCTGCGGGCCGATACCGGGCACGGCCTGCAACTGGTACGGACCCGCGTCGACCACCTGCGCGACGGTCCGATACCCGGCGTCGGCGAGGGCACCCAGCCGGGCGCCCTTGCCGACCAGGCCGCGGAGGTCGGTGATCGGGCGGGATTCGAGGGTCGCGCGGGCCTGCCGATCGGCCAGGTCGCCGATCTGGTGACGCGCTCTCTCCCGCAGCGCCTCGGGCGCGGACAGCAGGGCGGTCGCCAGGCCGACGAAGTCCCGCGCCTCGTCCAGGAGCGCCTTGGCCGCCGTCCCGACCTTCGCCTTGGCGGCGCTGACGGCCTGGGCGTCGGGAGGTCTGGGAACGCCGCTGGTTGTGTAACTGGCCTGACTCACTCGACGCGCCCTCTCACCATCGCTCGACGCGGGTCCGGTCACGCTCGGCGTCACGATGGCATGGCCGGTGACAGTGCGTGACGGAGCGTAGCGGGCGCCGGGACGGCTCCCGGCGACACCTCACCCACGTCGTTCGACGGCGACGACTCGTTACGGGCCGGCTGCTTCGCGGAGTGCGACGGGAGGGCGCGGCGCGCGGCCGTGGCATCGGCTGCGGCCCGCTGTCGTGGTGGTGGCGGTGGTGGTGAAGGGCTCGCGCCTCGCGGTTCACCCACCGGGCGCGCGGTCAGGGACGATCGGTGATTACAGGCGGGCGGGGTCCTTGGGCGCGCTGCCGATGACCAGGCGCGGTGCGCGGGGGTCCCACGGTGGTGGCAGTTCCAGCAGGCCGTCCACGACCGTGGTGAGGTCGCAGTCCTGTCGCCAGAGCAGGTCGCCCTCCGAGGTCACGCGGACGCCGAGGACGTCGGTGTCCATGCGGATGCGGATCGCGTCCACGACCGGGAGGCCGAGCCAGGGGTGGAGGCCGTGCAGTTCCACGGGGTTGCCGTCGTCGTCCAGCGGCGGCTGGAGCCAACGCCAGTCGGTGTCGCGCATGCGCAGCAGTGAGTGCAGTGCGGGCCAGCGGCGCAGGCCGAGGGAGAGGTCGAGGGCATCGGTGGTGATCACGGCGGTTCCCTGGTGGGTCGGTGGTGGATGGCGAGCCGGCGGGGACGGTGAGCGCTGTGGAGGGGGGCCGCCCACGCCGGAAACGTGGGTAGGACGCGGGCGGCACCCCGGCCGCCGCACCACGGTTAGGAGGCGACGCGACGCGGCGGCGGTCTGTATGGCGGCGCGAGGTCGAACACCTTGAATCTAAACTTTAGAAGACGGGTTATCTAGAAGTGCGCCTATACACGATCGGGTAGATCGTCTTTGGCCTCGCAGTAATGCAGACTCTGAGCCGCATACCCGGGAGAGCAGGAGTGATGGCGGAGCAGCGGAACGCGACCCTCTACAAGGCCGAGTTGGGCGAGGAGCTGCGGCGGCTCCGTGAGGCGGCCGGACTGGATCGCGACGACGCGGCCAGGGCGCTGAGCTGCTCGGACAAGAAGATTTACACCATCGAGAAGGGGCATGTGTCCGTGCGGCTCGCTGAGCTGCACATCCTGCTCGACGCGTACGGGGTCGCCGATGATGAGCGCGGCGACATCGAGCACTTGGCGCGGCTCGCGCGGCAGCGCAGGCCGCGCACCTCGTGGGGCAGCGCCGTGCCGGAGCGGGTCAAGAGAGGAGACCGCCGCCGTCATCCGGGTGTACCAACCGATGTTGCTGCACGGCTTGGTACAGACCGAGCGCTACGCCCGCGCTGTCATCGCCACGAACTCATCGCTGAGCCCTGCCGACGTCGAGCGCCTGGTTCAAGCCCGCATGGCGAGGCAGGAACGGCTCACTGGCGAGGACCCGCCCACCGTCCACCTCGTCGTGGAAGAACACGTGCTGCGTGCCCGCGTCGGGGGTACCGAAGTGATGCGCGAGCAGCTCGAGCACTTGGCGGACCTTGTCGACCAGGGCGTGGCCGAACTGCGCGTCCTGCCGACTTCGCTCGGTGCGCATCCTGGTCTTGGCGCACCGCTGTTCCTGATGCTCACACCCGAAGGCGGTCGTCGCCCGGACATGATCTACGTCGAGACGCTGACCGATGGTGTATTTGTGGATGAGCCGGACCGTGTCGCTCGCTACGACACGACCATGTCCGAACTGCTCGCCCTCGCGCTGTCGCCCTCGGAGTCCCTTTCGCTGCTGGGTACCGTGGTGGCAGAACTGTGACGGCAACGAGGAGCAGCATGATGATGGAAGGTGCCACGTGGCGTAAGTCTTCCCGGTCGAACAACTCGGGCGGAGCTTGTGTGGAACTGGCGTGCAGTGCAGGCCAGCGCGGCATTCGCGACTCAAAGAACCCAACCGGACCAACGTTGCGGTTTGGACGTGTCCAGCTCGCGGCATTCATGAACGAGGCGCGCACCGGTCGGTTCGACGGCTGATCGGCAGGAGGCCGCGTCTGCAGTGGACGCGGCCATCGCTGCGACTCAGCGCACGCCGGATCGCGCCGTCATCACGTCGAGTTGACCTGTGACGGCTGCCGTGATCAACGCTTGGCGGCGCTCGGCGAGGACGCCGAGTTGGCGATCCGCCGCACCCATCAGAAGATCAACCTGGTCATTCGCCTGACGAATTTGATCGACTATTTTCTGCTGCTCTCCCAAGGGAGGGAGCGGTATGCGAAGGGACTGTAGGTCAGGGAAATAGATGGTCTTGTGGGTCGAACCGGTCGCTAGACGCTCCAGTAGGTCCGTGCGCATAGCACGCAAGCACCAAAGGAGGTAGTAGGGATTCAACCTGGGGCCGCACATCCATGTGGCGAAATCCTGACTAGTGGAGCCAAGAGAAGCTTCGACCCGCCCCCGACTGTTACAGCGTTCCGAGGTCCGCACGGTGAAGTGGGACAGGTGGGACAGTAGTTCTGCGGGCTGTCCCACCCCAGAACCGCTGGCCAGGGGGTATGGCGAGACAGCTGGGACAGCGTCCACCTCGGGAAGGCAACTGCTGCCCCTCTGTCGGACAAGCAACAAGCGCGACGGATTTACAGAGTCCCGCGAGGACCATCCCTGAGCAGCGCTTACAGCTCTCGGTGCAGCCACTTCGGTACACACTCGGCACAGACGTCCGCTGGAGCCTTCAGCGGGCGCCCGTGTACAGCGCCGGGCGAGGCGCGGACAACACCGGCGCCTGGTCTGCATCTGGCGATATGAGTCAACTGCTGTTGGTGTAGGCCCTCGTGCGCACAGGTAGGTACGGCATGACGTGCGCAGCAGCGGTCAGGAGCAGGTGCGGATCGACGTCGAGTCCGTTGAGCTATGAGCTTGGGCTGTGGACGCCGACGACCGCGGACGAGTCGATATCGCGCTCACGCGTGGTATCGGTAGCGGTGGGTGGGCGGGCTGCGATCATCGGGTATCGGTCCGTGGGCGCTGTAGCCCTTGTGGGTTGAGGGGGTTGTCGTGACGGTCGGTCGGAGCCGTGCCTGGTGGGTGGCCGGTGGCGCCCTAGTCGGCGGTGGCGTGATGTGGGCGGTGTTGCGATTCGGTGTGCCGGTCTTCCTGACCGACCAGACGCATCCGGCACGACCGGTCCTGGAGGCGTTGAGCTGGATCGCCGGCATCGGCGGCCTGGTGGTGGCGGTCGTGGCGCTAGTGGTGGCGTTGCGCCAGGGACGTGACCGCGCCGCTGCCCGGGAGGTGGTGGCTCCGCCTGCGGCATCGCAGACGGCCACCGGCGGCGGAGTGATTCTCAACGGTAGCGTGACCGGCGGCTCGGGCTCCGGGACGACGACCGGAGTGCACATCGACCGGGTGGGTGGCCCTCCGGACCCTCCGGACCCTCCGGTGCCGACGCGGCCTTAGGCCACGCCACGTCGGCGGCACCAACCATGGCCGCACCGGCAGCCTCGGTCTCCGGGAACGTGACCGGTGCCGGCGGGACCACGATCGGCGCCCTGCACGGCACGCTGCTGCAGGGTAATCTGGTGGTCGGCGGACCGGGTGTGCCCGCCATGGAGTCGATCCCCGCGACGCCCGGACTGGGCAGGATTCCGGCCGGCTCGGATCTGTTCATAGGGCGGACGAACGAGTTGGAACGTCTGGACGCGGCGGTGGCGGGTTCGGGGCGCGCCGTGGTGGTCACGGTCCACGGGTTGGGCGGAGTCGGCAAGAGCACCCTGGCCGCCCACTTCGCCCACCTGCACACCGACCGCTACACACCGGTCTGGTGGATTACCGCGGACTCCCCGGCCGCGATCGACACCGGCCTGGCCGACCTGGCCACGACCCTCGCTCCCCAGGCGGCGGGTGCGCCGCTGGAGCAGCGCACCGAACTGGGCGTGCGGTGGCTGGCCACCCATGACCGGTGGCTGCTCGTGCTGGACAACCTGACCACGCCCGCCGACGCGGCGGGGCTGCTGGAACGGGTCCGGACCGGCACGATCGTGATCACCTCACGCCAGGGCACCGGCTGGCGGGGCGTCGCCACGATCCCGCTGGACGTACTGCCCGCCGAAGAGGCCGTGGAGTTGCTGACCCGCATCGTGCGGGGCGAGCGCCCCGACGCCGACCTGACCGACGCCGACCGACTTTGCGAAGAGTTGGGGTGGCTACCGCTGGCGATCGAGCAGACAGGCGCCTACCTCGCCCAGACCCGCATCACCCCGCCCGCCTACCTGGACCTGCTGAAGCGGTACCCGGCGCGGATGTTCACCGCGACCGCGGAGGGCGGCGACGCCCAACGCACCATGGCCCGGGTCTGGCACGTCACCCTGGACCGCCTCGCCGACACACCCCTGGCAGGGCGGGTGCTGCGGCACCTGGCCTGGTACGCACCCGACGCCATCCCCCGCACCCTGCTCGTCGGGATGCTCGACGAACCGGACCTGTCGGAGGCACTGGGTCGACTGGCCGCCTACAGCATGATCACCCTCACCGACGACACCATCGGCGTGCACCGCCTGGTCCAAGCCCTCACCCGCACCCCCGACCCCACCGACCCCCACCGCCAACCCACGGACATCGCCCACGCCCGCGACACCACCGCCACCGCCCTCGCCACCGTCCTCACCGGAACAGACCCCGACCTGCCCGCCGACTGGCCCGTCTTCCAGACAGTCCTGCCCCACGCGCGGGCACTGCTCGACCACACCCACACCCACACCGACACCGACACCGAACCGCTCTGCCGCCTCGCCGACCGCCTCGGCGTCTACCTCGACGGCCAAGGCGACACCACCACGGCCATCGCCCTGCATACCCGCAGCACCCACAGCCACCAACGCCTCCACGGCCCCGACCACCCGAACACGCTGGGCTCACGCAATAACCTGGCCGGCGCCTACCGGTCGGCGGGTGATCTGAAACGGGCGATCCCGCTGTACGAAGCGGTGCTGACCGATGCCGAGCGGGTGCTGGGCCCCGACCACCCGAACACGCTGGGCTCACGCAACAGCCTGGCCGGCGCCTACCGGTCGGCGGGTGATCTGAAACGGGCGATCCCGCTGTACGAAGCGGTGCTGACCGATGCCGAGCGGGTGCTGGGCCCCGACCACCCGAACACGCTGGGCTCACGCAATAACCTGGCCGGCGCCTACCAGTCGGCGGGTGATCTGAAACGGGCGATCCCGCTGTACGAAGCGGTGCTGACCGATGCCGAGCGGGTGCTGGGCCCCGACCACCCGAACACGCTGACCTCACGCAACAACCTGGCCGTCGCCTACCAGTCGGCGGGTGATCTGAAACGGGCGATCCAACTGTACGAAGCGGTGCTGACCGATCGGCAGCGGGTGCTGGGCCCCGACCACCCGAACACGCTGACCTCACGCAACAGCCTGGCCGGCGCCTACCAGTCGGCGGGTGATCTGAAACGGGCGATCCCGCTGTACGAAGCGGTGCTGACCGATGCCGAGCGGGTGCTGGGCCCCGACCACCCGAACACGCTGACCTCACGCAACAACCTGGCCGGCGCCTACCGGTCGGCGGGTGATCTGAAACGGGCGATCCCGCTGCACGAGGCGACTCTTGCGGACTACGAGCGGGTGCTGGGCCCTGACCACCCGGACACGCTGGGCTCACGCAACAGCCTGGCCGGCGCCTACCGGTCGGCGGGTGATCTGAAACGGGCGATCCCGCTGTACGAAGCGGTGCTGACCGATGCCGAGCGGGTGCTGGGCCCCGACCACCACCTGACCAGAACGATTCGCTCGATTCTCGATACCACGACAAGCGGCCACCACTGACCCGCCACCTCAATCCAGTGCCTGGCGAGTTCCTGTCCCTGCGGTATCGCATCCTCTTCCAGAATCGGTAACTTCGGTAACCGTGCGGGTCAAGGGCTTGTGGCCCGGTACCGATCTGTAAGGTTCCTGATCCGCACGGTTACCGAAGCTTCCGATCCCAGAGACGGCCATGCATAGATCGCTAAGCGTATGCCGCTCCGCCGAGTCAGCTCGGGCCGGCTGGCGACTGATCCCCAGTCTGCTCCCGATGACAGCACCCTCTCGGGGGGATGGCACCGCGGTGCGTAAGACAGGTGGGACAGGTGTCTCAGGACCTGTCTCATCTTGGAATCGCTGGTCAACCCCTATGTCGGGACAGGTGAAACAGGTGGGACAGCATCCACTTCGGGAAGGCAGCTGCTGCGGCTTGGTCGGACAAGCAATAAGCATGACGTCAAAGGCCAGCTCGGTTCTGCAATGACTATTTGACTGGCGGGTTGCTGTTACTTCTACGTGAATCCGTACAGGGTTCTCTGTGTACTTTTTTGTTGGATCTACCAAAGACTAGAGCCGTACAAGCCCAATTATTGGTCGAACTCGTGTGTCCCACGCCGAGAGTGACATCAAGATAATAGTTGTCTGAATTGAGTGGGATGCCAAAGATAAGGTCTACATCGCTCTGTTCGTCGATTGGATAAAGCTGTGCGGGTACTGGCGTAACGGTGGTGGTTTTTTCGAGTATTGCACGAATGTGAGTAGGTACATCTATGGCAAATTCAATAGACTGTTGTGGATTGAGGGTGAGGGCGACCCGGAAACCAAGATCGAGATAAGTTCCGCAGTCGTGTACTAGTTGCCCTACGGCTGGGACGGTAAAGCCGTCGTGGATGCCGCCGCTGATTGCAATGTCTGCGTCTTTAAGCAGGCCATCGCGGACGGTGAGGGTATCATCGATACGGTATTTGACAATCTCGCCGGTGCACTCTCCTTTGAGGGGAGCATGTAACGAGACGAGCGCTTGGTCGGAAATCGTAACTGCCTCCGTCTTGTTGATAATGGTGGCGGTTAGACGCAAGTGAGCGTCGTTTTTAACGGCCATGATATTACGGATGGCGATTGATTCACTGTCGTGAATGCGCTCGAAAGATGATTTATTACTGGGTGTCGAGGCACTGGGGGTAAGGCTGATGGCACCCGGTGGGAGAACAACCTCGCTTTTTGATGGCGGTACTTCGAAGTCGGTATCCTCGGCGTCGATAGCCGTCATGGACAAAAGCAACCCCATAGTGCCAAGTAGTGCGCTAGCGATTGGTGGCCAAGGGCGTCGGAAGTGCCATGCGAAGCGGTGGGTATGTCGCTGGCCGCGTAACCCGAACGCAGCGATAGGCGACCAGATGGCAAGCGTCGAAACTGTGGCGACACCGAGAAAGGCGATGGTTTCTAGTGAGGTATTTCCGTCACTTTTTTGTACGAATAGAGTTACCAGTACCAATGGTATAACTATCAGACAGGGTCTGTAGCGCGCACGCAGAGCGGCAGCGTCGGCTTCTGTGGGCGGCGAGGTCTCATCGGGCATTAATTTTCCTTACTAAGTACTCTAATCGACAGTAAAGGGGCTTCAGCTAAAGCCTGCAGGTGAAGATGTCGTCATGGTATCGCCCATAAAGTTGGTCGACTTATACTGAAGCTACCAGTATGCATGCCAAGCAGCATGGTGGGACAGAGAGGCAGCACCCACTTTGGGAGAGCGTGTGCTGCGGTGGGGTGGGACAGGTGGGACAACAGTCCTGCTACTGTCCCACCGAAGAACGGCTGGTCAACTGCTACGGCGAGATACGTGGGACAGTACTCCCTCCGGATGACGTTTGCCCTCCCCGTTGATCAGAGCAGAGCCGCCATGCTATCAACTACTGCGTCGGCCCGTGCTTGCGACAAACGTTCACGCTTGCCAGGCTTGTTCGCATAGCCGATAGATTTGGCTCCCGCTGCGTGACTCGCTTCAATATCGGTGAAATCGCTGCTGGGTGCCTCCGTGATCGAGACGATCGATCAGGGGGGCGAAGAAAAGAGGTGTATCGCTGTCCGGGCTGCGGCAAAGCGAAGCTCAAGCCGCGCCAGGAACGGAGGCCACGCTTCCGGTGTGGCGCGTGCGGGCACGAGTTCAGCAATCCTGTAGTCAAGATCAAGGCAGTAACTACGTTTCGCTCTTACCATCAAACCGCTTGGGTCGACCTACCGGGTCAGTTGCAAGCTGAGCAACTGCGTGAGCTGTGCCTGAAGCCCAAAAGTCAGCACAGTATCCGCCAGTTGGACTACCAGAGGTTCCGGGTGGCGGTGACGGAGTCCCCAGGGAATCCGCAAATGTCGCCAGTGGAGGAGTCTCTGTCTCAAATGCTCTATGGAGGGCATCGTAGGGCAATCGTCCGGGTGCGGATCGGTCAACGCAGCTTCCGTAGTAACTTGCTCAGGAAATACGGTGATCAGTGTGCTTTCACTGGGCCTTCCCCGATGGAAGCTCTCGAAGCGGCTCACCTGTACAGCTTCGCGGTCGAAGGCAAGCACCGCGACGATGGCGGATTACTTTTGCGTAGGGATGTCCACCGGCTATTTGACTGTGGTCACCTGGCCGTGAACCCTGAAACTCTGACTATCGACGTCTCAGAGTCGGTTAGACGTTACGAAGAGTACGGACGTCTGCATGGTGGGCATTTAAGGGTTCAGTTGACCGAGCGGCACCTGCGTTGGGTCAACGAGCACTGGAAGATGCACCGGAGCGGCTGAGGCTGTGCAGTAGCAGCAGCCTTGGCCGGGTGCTCGTCGGCAGTCCTGGTCGGTGTGAGCGGTTCGGCCTTCCGAGGGGTTCGCACCGGCCTGGGACTGGCCGCCATCCCTCCTGGCGTGCTGGCTGTGTCCGGCGCCCCGTCGTGAGTGAACCCTCTGCGGCTTCGCGGCGACATGCCGGGTCTCGGGCGTCGGAACTTTGGCACGTATTGGCATAGACAGCCGTAGACGGCCGGTCTCCACCGGACACGGCCGGACATACGAGTAAGGCCCTTGACCGCGTTCGCGCTGGTCAAGGGCCTTTCGTGCTGGTGGAACGATGTGCCCCCGGCAGGATTCGAACCTGCGCACCCGCCTCCGGAGGGCGGTGCTCTATCCCCTGAGCTACGGGGGCCGCAGCTACGGGTGGAAGCTTAGCGCACTGCCGCGAGCGGGTTTCACCCCCTACCCTTTTGGGTTGTGGAACGGGTGGTTGTGGGGGTTGACCTGCGGCTTCGGGTTGTCGAGGGCGGGGTGGCGGGTGGGGTGCCCGTCGTGTTGGTGCACGGCTACCCCGACACGTCGTCCGTGTGGGACGGGGTGGCCGAGCGGCTCGGGGAGAGGTTCCGGGTCGTCCGGTACGACGTGCGCGGGGCCGGCGGGTCGGAGGCCCCGGCCGGGCGGGACGGGTACCGGCTGGAGGTGCTCGTCCGGGACCTCGTGGCCGTGGTCCGGGACGTCGGGGCGCCCGTCCACCTCGTCGGGCACGACTGGGGGTCCGTGCAGGGGTGGGCCGCCGTCGCCGCGCACCCCGGGTTGTTCTCGTCGTTCACCAGCATTTCCGGGCCTGCTCTGGACCACCTGGCCGGGGTGTCGGTCCGGGAGGTGTGGCGGTCCTGGTACGTGCTGCTCTTCCTGGTGCCCGGGCTCGCCGAGGTGGTGTGGCGGGCGGGGTGGGCGCGGCGGTTGGCGCGGGCCGGGCGGCGGGAGCTGGTCAACGGGGTGGAGTTGTACCGGGCGAACGTGGGGCGCGGCCGGGCTCCTCGGGTGGTCGAGGTTCCGGTTCACCAGATCGAGTTGGTTCGTGACCCGTTCGTAGGAGTCGGGCACCTGGATGCCTCGAAGCGGTGGACTCGGGTGTTGACTCGTAGCCGGGTGCGGGCGGGGCACTGGGCTGTCCGGACGCATCCGGCCGTGGTGGCGGAGCTCATCACCCGGGTGATCGACGGCGCGTGAGAACGTGTTGCACTCATGCGCATGTGACTATATGTTCCGACGCATGGGGCACGGACACGGGCACGGGCACGGTGTGGCGACCGGGAGCGGGGGCGCGCGACACCTCGGTCGGCTCTGGGTGGCGTTCGCCGTCGGCGCGGTGTTCATGCTGGTCGAGGGCGCCGTCGGCATCGCCACGGGTTCGCTGGCGCTGATTTCCGACGCCGCCCACATGCTGACCGACGTGCTGGGCGTCGGCATGGCGCTGGCCGCGATCCTGCTGGCGAGCAGGGCGGGAACCGGCGGGAGCCGGACGTTCGGGCTCTACCGGGCCGAGGTGCTGGCCGCCCTCGCCAACGCGGTGCTGCTGTTCGGCGTCGCCGGGTACGTCGTCTACGAGGCCGTGGGCCGCTTCGGGAACCCGCCGGAGGTGCCGGGGCTGCCGGTGCTGCTGGCCGCCGCCGCCGGGCTGGTCGCCAACCTCGTGTCGTTCGCGGTCCTGCGGCAAGGCGCCAAGGAGAGCATCAACGTCCGGGGCGCGTACCTGGAGGTGCTGGCCGACCTCGTCGGATCGGTCGCCGTGCTGATCAGCGGCGCGGTCACGCTGATCTTCGGGTGGCGCTACGCCGACCCGGTCACGGGTGTCGCCATCGGCGTGTGGGTGCTGCCCCGGACGTACAAGCTCGCGGCGAGCGCGCTGCGCATCCTGTTCCAGCACGCGCCCGAGCGGTTGGACGTGAGCGAGGTGCTGGCCGAGCTCGGGCGGCTGCCCGGTGTGGCGGAGGCCCACGACCTGCACGTCTGGACGCTCACCTCGGGCATGGAGGTCGCCTCCGCCCACCTCACGACCCGCGAGGACGCGGACCCGGCCGACGTGCTCCAGGCCGCCCAGGACCTGCTCGCGCGGCGGTACCACATCGAGCACGCCACGCTCCAGGTCGAACCAGGAGATTCCGCGCTGAGGTGCCGCGAAATCTCCTGGTGACCCGTCAGCTCACAGTCCCGAGCACTGGCCCGAACGAGGCCCGCGGACCTCGTTGGCCCACCCGTTGTCCACCGGCGGCGGGGTGTTGACCAGGCACGACATCGGCCCGCCCACCGTGTTGCCGGCCAGCACCGCGCCGCCCTTGTTGCCGATCAGGCTCACCGGCCCGCCGACCTGGACCCGCTCCAGCGCCACCGGCCCGGTCGTGCCCGTGATGCTCACCGGCCCGCCGACGCGGGTCCCGACGAGCACGACCGCCGCCGCGCCCGCCGCCGACACGGGGCCGCGCAGGTCGCCGCCGAACACGTACAGCGACGCGCCCGCCGACACCGACACGGGGCCGGTGACCGTCCCCCCGTCGACGCACGTCACGCCCGAGCGCACCTGCAACGGCCCGGCGTGGGTGCCCGTCACGGTCGCCGCGCACGTCACGAACGGCTTGGCCAGCAGCTCCACCTCGGCCACGGTGACCGCGCCCGGGAACTCCAGCCGGTAGTGGGCGTAGTGGCCCGGCTTGGCGACCTTGAACGACCGCGTCTGCTGCCGGTGCGCGAACGACTCACCGGACCGCGCGTCCACGTCCACCCACGTCGTGCCGTCGTACGAGCCCTTCAGCACCCACGACGACGGGTCGCCGCCCGCGGTCCTCGCCGACGTCAGCGTGTAGAACGCCGCGCTCTCCTTCGCCGACGGCGCCGCGACCTGGAGCCAGGACAGCGGGCCGGACGTCGCCGAGGTGTTGTCCACCAGCGGCGCGACCGGGTCGGAGGACGTGACCGAACCCGCGACCAGCACGTCCCGCAGCGGGGCGGGCGGCTCGTCGCCGGTGGTCAGCGACGGCGGCGCGGCGTCGGCGGCGGTGGCCCAGCGGGAGGGCGAGGACCCCATGTCGAAGTCCAGGGTGCCGCCGGCCGCGATGGACGAGTGGTCCAGGTACGACTTGTCCCACTTCTTGCCGTTGACCTTCAGCGACTGCACGTAGATGTTCTCCGCGCTGTTCTTCGGCGCGTTCACGACCAGCTTCTTGCCGTTCTCCAGGTGCACGGTGGCCTTGGTGAACAGCGGCGACCCGATCGCGTAGGTGTCGTTGCCCATCTGGAGCGGGTAGAAGCCGAGCGCGCTGAACAGCCACCACGCCGACTGCTCGCCGTTGTCCTCGTCACCGGGGTAGCCCTGGCCGATCTCGCTGCCCAGGTAGAGCCGGGACAGGATCTCGCGGACCTTCTCCTGCGTCTTCCACGGCTGACCGGCGTAGTCGTACATGTAGGTGATGTGGTGCGAGACCTGGTTGGAGTGGCCGAGCTGGCCCATCCGCACGTCCCGCGCCTCGGTCATCTCGTGGATCACGCCGCCGTAGGAGCCCGGGAACTTCGCCGTCTCGGGCGTCGCGAAGAACTCGTCCAGCTTCGACGCGAGGCCGTCGCGACCGCCGTAGAGGTTGGCCAGGCCCTGGCCGTCGTGCGGCACCGAGAACGCCATGTTCCAGCCGTCGGTCTCGGTGTAGTCGTGGCCCCACTCGCGCGGGTCGTACGTCTCCGGCGACTCGCGGCGGGTGCCGTCCGGGTTGCGGCCCTGGAAGAAGCCGGTCGCCGGGTCGAACATGTGCACGTAGTTCTGGGCCCGGTTCGAGAAGTACTCGGCATCGGCCAGGTAGCGGGCCTCACCGGTCTCCTCGTGCAGCGCCTTCGCCATGTTCGCGATGCCGTAGTCGTTGACGTAGCCCTCGATCGCCCACGACATGCCCTCGCCGGTGGCGGTGGACGTGTAGCCGGTGAAGATCGAGGTCTCCAGGCCCTTGCGGCCCACGCCCGCGTTCGGCGGCGCGACGGTCGCGTTCTTCACCGCGGCGTCGTAGGCGGCGACCGCGTCGGGCAGGTCGACGCCCTTGACGTGCGCGTCGGCGAACGCCACGTCGGAGCTGGTGCCGGTCATCAGGTTCGCGTAGCCGGGGGAGGACCAGCGGGAGATCCAGCCGCCGTCCCGGTACTGCTGCACGAACCCGTCGGCCAGCTCGGCGGCCTTGCCCGGGGTCAGGAAGCTGTACGCGGGCCACGTGGTCCGGTAGGTGTCCCAGAACCCGTTGTTGACGTAGACCTTGCCGTCCACGACCTTCGCGCCGGTCTGCGTCGGCGTGCCCGGCCCGGAGGGCTGCACGGGGGAGGCGTACCGGTACTGAGGGGCCGCCGCCGTGCCCGTGTTCTCGAAGCCCGAGTTCGGGTAGAGGTAGAGCCGGTACAGGTTCGAGTACAGCGTGGTCAGCTGGTCCTCGGTGGCGCCCTCGACCTCGACGACGCGGAGCACCTCGTCCCAGGCGGCCTGGGCGCGGTCGCGCACGGAGTCGAACGTGTCCGTCGGGGACACCTCCAGCTCCAGGTTCTTCTTCGCCTGGTCCACGCCGATCAGCGAGGTGGCGATCCTCATCGTCACGGTCTTGTCCGACGACGTGTCGAACGAGAAGTAGCCGGCCACGTTGTCGCGGCCCTGGCCGGTGAGCTTGCCGCTCGCGGTCACCGGCTTGTCCACGGTGCCGTAGACGAACATCCGCGTTGCGCCGGTCGACAGGCCGCTCTTGACGTCGGAGAACCCGGTCACCACGCCGGTGGCCGGGTCGAGGGTGAGCCCGCCGCTGTTGTTGACGTTGTCGAACACCAGGTTCGAGGCGCCCTCGGTGAAGGTGAACCGGAACAGCGCCGCGTGGTCGGTGGGCGCGATCTCGGTCTTCATGCCGTTCTCGAACGTCACGCCGTAGTAGTGCGCCCGCGCGACCTCGTTCTCGTGCCTGAACGGCAGGGCCCGGACGGCGCGGTCCGCGGTCGGCGCGCCGATCGACGGCATGACCTGGAACGTCTGGCGGTCGCCCATCCACGGGCTGGGCTCGTGGCTGGCGGTGAACGCCTGGAGGGTGGGCAGGTTGTCCCGGTTGTTGTTCTTCGCGTACTCGTACAGCCAGCTGATCGAGCCCGCGTTCGTCATGGGCGACCAGAAGTTGAAGCCGTGCGGCACCGCGGTGGCCGGGAAGTTGTTGCCCCGCGAGAACGAGCCGCTGGAGTTCGTGCCGCGCGTGGTCAGCACCCAGTCGGACGGGCGGGCGCGCTCCACGACGGCGGGCGCGGACTTGACCGCGATGTCGTCGAACCAGCCGTTGAACCCGGCCGGGCCCTTCGGGTTGTCGTACGCGACCAGGACGCGCTCGATCGTCTTGCCGGCGGCCACCGACCCGATGACGGACGCGACGCGGTTCCACTGGTTCGTGTAGAGCGACTTCGCCTCGCCCTGGCCGCGCGGGGACAGCTCGAAGCCGTGCTGGTCGCGCGCGCCGAGGTCGCTGAGGTAGGTGCCGTCGGAGAACGCCAGGTCGACCGCGGCGAACGTGGCCGGGTAGTTCAGGTCATCCGTGGTGAACGACGGGAACACCAGGTAGGACAGCTCGGTGGTCGAGGTGACCGGGATGTCGACCTCGAACACCTTGTTGTACGAGTGGCCGCGGCCCTCGGCGGTGTGCGTGCCCTGGTAGCGCAGCGCCCGCACGCCGGTGAAGCCCGCGCCCGCCTTGGCGTTGTAGCCGCCGCTCGCGCCCTTGCCCACGGTGGTGCGCATGTGCTTCGCGGGCGGGGTGGTGGAGCCGTCGGAGAACTGCACCTCGGCCAGCTGCACCAGGTTCACGCCGCCCGCGTTCGCGGTGATGTCGAGCTGGTAGAGCCTGAACGCCTCGGTGTTCGCGAGGTCGTAGCCCTTGGTCTGGAAGCGCTCGGCGAACACCTCGCCGGTGCGGGTGTCCAGGTCGGTCCACGTCGTGCCGTCGTTCGAGCCGCGCAGCACCCAGTCCCTGGGGTCGCGCTCGGCCGCGTCGTTGGCGGAGGACATCGCGTACCGCTTCACGGCCACCGGCTCGGCGAAGGTGAACCGCACCCAGCCGGTCGGGGTGAAGGTCAGCCACTTCGACGCGGTGGCGCCGTCGACCAGGTTCCCGGCGACCTCGCCGGACCCGCTGTTCTCGGAGTTGGCGACCACGTCGACCACGCGGTCGGTGACGTTGCCGGGGATGCCGGTGGAGTCCGAGCCGTCGACGCCCGAGGTCTTCGGGGTGCCGTCCGGCGCGGTCTCGACCGTGCTCAGCCACGTCGGCTGGGGTTGCCCGTCCTCGAACGAGGACGCGAAGAGGGTCTCGCTCACGGCCGGCTCCCCCTGCTCCGGTGCTGCGGTCGCGGGTGGATAGCCTCCCACACCTCCCAGCGCCAGCGCGGCGGTCGCCAGGACCACCAGCGGTCGTCTACTTCGCATGTGCCTCATCGCGCACGCCTCTCGCCTCGCACCAGCCCGATATTTAGCGAAGCAAAGGTGCTGGGTGACATCGTTGTCAAGGGTGCCCCGACAACTTGTCCGCAAGCCTGTCCGGCCGATGCTCCGACCGATCTACACTCACTCGCCGTGACGGTCCGCAACCCACCCCCGGTGGGCACCCCCGCGGCGATGCGCGTGCTCAACCAGCGCGCGGTGCTCGACCGCCTGCGGGTGGGCGGGCCGGCGACCCGGCCGCAGATCGCGAAGGACACCGGCCTGTCCAAGCCGACCGTGGGGCAGGCGCTGCTCGACCTGGAGCGGCACGGCCTGGTCCGGCCGACCGGGCGCACCACGGCCGGGCCGGGCCGGTCGGCGGTGCTCTACGAGCCGGACCCGGCGGCCGGGTACGTGCTGGGCGTCGACATCGGGCGGCAGCGCATCCGGGTCGCGGTGGCGGACCTCGCGGGCTCGGTCGTGGCGCGGGTGGACGAGCGCAACCGGTGCCGGTCGGCCTCGGCGGTCGTGCGCGAGGTCAAGGAGCTGGCGGCGCGCACGGTGTCCGACGCGGGCCTGTCGTTCGACGACCTGGTGGTGAAGGTCGTCGGCACGCCCGGTGTGCCGGACCCGCGCGGCCGGGCGCTGCGCCACGCGCCGAACCTGCCCGGCTGGGAGCGCCCCGGCCTGCTGGACGACCTGGAGGCCGAGCTGGGCCCCGGCCTGGTGGTGGAGAACGACGCGAACCTGGCCGCGGTCGGCGAGCGGGCGTACGGGGTGGCGCGGGGCGTGGACGTGTTCGTGTGCGTCACCGTGGGCACCGGGATCGGCATGGGGATCGTGGTGGACGGCCGGCTGTTCCGCGGCGCGCACGGCGCGGCGGGCGAGGTCGGCTACCTGCCGTGGCCCGGCGCCGCACCGGACGGGGAGGGGGGCGACCCGCGGCGCGGTCAGGTCGAGGCGGCGGTGGCGGCGGGGTCCGTGGTGGCGCTGGCCGGGCGGCACGG
Organism: Saccharothrix longispora; assembly: GCF_031455225.1. Lineage (GTDB taxonomy): Bacteria > Actinomycetota > Actinomycetes > Mycobacteriales > Pseudonocardiaceae > Actinosynnema > Actinosynnema longispora. Next base: position 5,660,616 of record NZ_JAVDSG010000001.1, on the reverse strand, counting down.
GCTGTCGGTGCGGTCGGCGCGCGAGGTGTTCGCGGCGGCGGAGTCCGGTGACGAGCGGGCGCTGGCGGCGGTGCGCGACGAGGCCGAGCGGCTGGCGTACGTGGTGGCGGCGGTGGTGGCGGTGGTCGACCCGGAGCTGGTGGTGCTCGGCGGGGGCATCGGCAGCAACACCGACCTGCTCGGCGAGCCGCTGCGGGCGGCGCTGGCGCGCACGACGCCGTTGGCGCCGAGGGTCGTGGCGGGGGAGCTGGGTGACGGCGCGGTGCTGGCCGGTGCGGTGGCGATGGGTCTGCGGTCGGCGCGCGACCTCGTCTTCGACCGCAGGGGTGCGGTCACCCTCTGAGAGTAGTCGAGTGTGCCTCACCTGCTAATTCACTCGTATGTAGTAGGAGTGAACTCGCCGGTAATGACATAGCGTTACGTCACCTCCTCCTGGAGGGTGTGTGTCCTTCCGTTGCAGTACCGGGGAGTCGGGAAGGGAGTACGGGGGACGTGGTCCCCTCCCGACCGTCGCCCGGGGCAGGTGCCGCGCCCGCACACACCTGCCCCGGGCAGCAACGCCCCGGGCCACCCCCGTGAGCGGGCCGGTGCCCCGGAGGACCACGGGAGCGGGTACCGCGAGAACGAGGGCTACGGGAGCGGGGACGCGCCGCGTTCGCCGAGCAGCTGCCGCATGTAGGCGCTCTCGCTCGTCTGGGAACCCAGCATGTTGTCCGCGAGCGTGCGCACGACCGACTGGCCCGCGTGGCCGGCGGCGTACTGCGCCATCGGCGCACCGCCCTGGTGGTGGCGCAGCATCAGCTGGAGGAAGTAGACGTCGAACTCCGGCCCGGACAGGCCGCGCAGCTTGTTCAGCTCCTGCGTGCTCGCCATGCCCGGCATCAGGGCGGTGGTGGTGCCCGCGTCCGCCGCCGAGGAGTGGTCGTGGGCCGAACCGGTCATCCACTTCATGTGGGTGCCGTCGACCGACTGCTCCTGGTGGCCCCAGAGGCTCAGCCAGCCCTTCATCCGGCCCACCTGCTCCAGCTGCGTGGACTGGATGTCGAAGGCGAGCTGGCGGATGGTCGAGTCGGTCGTCTTGTCCCGCGCCAGGTTGGCCATGGTGACGCCCTGGAGGTGGTGCGCCGCCATGTCCTGGAGGAATCCGACGTCGACCGAGTCCGCCGCCGGGGTGGACGGGGTGTCGTCCTGCCCCGGCAGCTTGACGAGCAGGCCGATCGCCGCGCCGAGCAGCAGCACGGCGACGACGGCGACCGCCACCACCACCGCGCGGGTCGCGGTCGTGGCGGTGGCGGTCGTACCGCGCTGCTCCTCGGGCTCGGTCATCAGCTGGACGGGGCCGTGCTGGGCGCGTCGGTGGCCGGGGCGTTCGGGTCCGCGGCCGGGGCGCTCGGGTCGACTGCGCCGGTCTCACCGGTCTGGCCGGTCTCCGCGGCGTCGGTCGTGCCGCCGTCCATCGGGACCGCGTCCGCGCCCGGCGCCTCCGCCACGAACGGCGGCGGGTTGGTCACGTCGAACGTGCTGGAGTCGCAGGTCGCGCCGATCTCCGGGTAGGTGTACTGGTTGCGGCGAAGCGCCTGCACGAACTGGTCGATCCGCTCGTCGTCGGCGCTCTCCAGCTTGAGCTGGTGGCCCCACGCCTGGAGCGAGATCGGCTTGTCGAGGCCCGGGTACGGCGACATCATCGTGAACTGCTGGCCCTCGACCCTGCCGCGCAGCTTGGCCAGCGCGTCACCGGTCACCTGGTCCGGGTTGTACGCGATCCACACGGCGCCGTGCTCCAGGCCGTGGACCATGTTCTCGGTGCGCACCGCGGTCTCGTAGACCACGCCGGTGCACGCGGCCCAGACGCCGTCGTGCGGCCCGCCGAACGGCGGCGACTGGTCGTAGGCGACCCGCTGCTCGGCCGTGACGTGCCTGCCCTCGGCGTACTCCTTCTTCACCACGCCCTGGATCTGGTCCGAGGGGTCCTTGTTCTCCTCGGACGGGTTCCACTTGGCGAGGGCGGCTTCCTTGGCGTTCTTGTCGGCGATCTGCGAGTACGCGTAACCGAACACGGTGCCCGCCAGCGCCAGCACCGCGATCACCGCGATGATGGTCCCCCAGGGCTTCGGCTTCTTCGCCACCACCGAGGACCGCGCCGCCGCAACGCTGGAGCGCGCGGCCTTCGTCTTCTTGCCGCTGGTCATGTCCGCCTCAGTCTCGTCGTACGCCCGTGCCGCCGGTCAGTGTAGGGACACCGTGTCTGATCACCGTCAACTCCCCGTAGTCGCCGGTGGGCGTCAACAGTTGACCCATCTCACTGTCCGGGACGTCCATCCCGGCGGAGACCAGCGGGAACGCTTCCCTAGACTTGTCGGGTGACTCCCGCTGCGCTCGCTGAACTGGTCCGCGCGACGGCCGTGGACGTGTTGTCCACCCGCGGCCTCGACCCCGCCGCCCTCCCGACGGCGGTCACGATCGAGCGACCGCGCAACCCCGAGCACGGCGACTACGCCACGAACGTGGCCCTCCAGACCGCGAAGAAGGTCGGCGTCCCGCCCCGCGACCTGGCCGGGTGGCTGGCCGAGGCGCTGACCGGCACCGACGCCATCGCCACCGTGGAGGTCGCCGGGCCGGGCTTCCTCAACCTCCGGCTCGCCGCCGACGCGCAGGGCGCGATCGTGCGCGACGTGCTCGCCGGCGGCGACGCCTACGGCCGCGGCGACGCCCTGACCGGCACGAAGATCAACCTGGAGTTCGTCTCGGCGAACCCGACGGGCCCGATCCACCTCGGCGGCACCCGCTGGGCGGCGGTCGGCGACGCGCTGGGCCGCATCCTCGCGGCCAACGGCGGCGACGTGACCCGCGAGTACTACTTCAACGACGCCGGCGCGCAGATCGACCGGTTCGTGCGGTCCCTGATCGCCGCCGCCAAGGGCGAGCCCGCCCCCGAGGACGGCTACGCCGGCGGCTACGTCGGCGACATCGCCGCCGAGGTGCTCCGGCAGGAGCCCGGCGCCCTGACCTCGGAGGACTCCCACGAGATCTTCCGCCGCATCGGCGTCGGGCTGATGTTCGAGGAGATCAAGAAGGACCTGCACGACTTCGGCACCGACTTCGACGTCTTCTTCCACGAGGACTCGCTGCACAAGTCCGGCGCGGTGGCCAAGGCCGTCGAGCAGCTCAAGGGCTCGGACGCGCTGTACTTCGAGAACGGCGCCTGGTGGCTGCGGTCCACCGAGTTCGGCGACGACAAGGACCGCGTCGTCATCAAGAGCGACGGGGACCCGGCGTACATCGCCGGTGACATCGCGTACCTGGTGGACAAGCGGTCGCGCGGCTTCGACCTGTGCATCTACATGCTCGGCGCGGACCACCACGGCTACATCGGCCGCCTCAAGGCCGCCGCGTCCGCGCTCGGCGACGACCCCGACTCGGTCGAGGTGCTGATCGGCCAGATGGTCAACCTGGTCAGCGAGGGCAAGCCGGTCCGGATGAGCAAGCGCGCGGGCACCGTCATCACCATGCAGGACCTGGTGGAGGCGGTGGGCGTGGACGCGGCCCGGTACGCGATGACCCGCTCCTCGGTCGACTCGTCCCTGGACGTCGACCTGGACCTGCTGCGCAAGCGCAGCAACGACAACCCCGTGTTCTACGTCCAGTACGCGCACTCGCGGCTCGCCTCGCTGCTGCGCAACGCCGCCGAGCTGGGCGTCGAGCCCGGCGACGCGCTCGACCTGCTCACCCACGACCGCGAGGGCGACCTGATCCGCACGATCGGCGAGTTCCCGCGAGTCGTCGCCACCGCCGGTGAGCTGCGCGAACCCCACCGCGTGGCGCGCTACCTGGAGGAGCTGGCGGGCACCTACCACCGGTTCTACGAGGCGTGCCGCGTGCTGCCGCGCGGCGACGAGGAGACCACCGACCTGCACCGCGCCCGGTTGCAGCTGTGCGCGGCGACCCGTCAGGTGTTCGCCAACGGCCTGGCCCTGCTGGGCGTGACCGCCCCGGAGCGGATGTGATGCGCGCCCACCCGGCCGGTCCCCGGCACGCCGACGTCCTGCTGCCCGGCAACACGGCGGGCGCCCGCCCCGCGTCACCCGATCAGCTGGACGAACTTCACCCGCAGGTGTGGCCGCGCAACGCCGAGCGCGGCGACGACGGCGCGGTCCGCCTCGGCGGCGTGGACGTGCGCGCGCTGGCCGAGCAGCACGGCACCCCGCTGTTCGTGATGGACGAGGCCGACTTCCGGGCCCGCTGCCGCGAGCACGCCGAGGCGTTCGGCGACCCGACGCGCGTGCACTACGCCTCCAAGGCGTTCCTCTCCGTCGCGGTGGCCCGCTGGGTCGCCGAGGAGGGGCTGAGCATCGACGTGGCCAGCGGCGGCGAGCTGGCGGTGGCGCTGCGCGCCGACTTCCCGCCCGAGCGCATCGCGCTGCACGGCAACAACAAGTCGCTCGCCGAGCTGACCAGGGCCGTCGACGTCGGCGTCGGCGCCGTGGTGCTCGACTCGTTCCTGGAGATCGCCCGCCTCGACCAGGTCGCCCGCGAGCGCGGCCGGGTGCAGCCGGTGATGATCCGGGTCACGGTGGGCGTCGAGGCGCACACCCACGAGTTCATCGCCACCGCGCACGAGGACCAGAAGTTCGGCTTCTCGCTGTCCTCCGGCGACGCCGCCGAGGCCGCCCGCCGCGTGCTCAAGGCCGAGGGGCTCGAACTCGTCGGCCTGCACAGCCACATCGGGTCGCAGATCTTCGACGCGAGCGGCTTCGAGGTCGCCGCGCGCCGGGTCGTCGGCCTGCTGGCCGAGCTGCGCGACGAGCACGGCGACGGCATCCTCGACCACGTCACCACCATCGACCTCGGCGGCGGCCTGGGCATCGCCTACACCCGCGACGACGACCCGCCGCCGCCCGCCGAGCTGGCGAGGCAGCTGCGCGACATCGTCTCCAAGGAGTGCGAGCACGCCGGCCTGCCGGTGCCGAAGATCGCCGTCGAGCCCGGCCGGGCCATCGTCGGCCCCGGCACGGTGACGCTCTACGAGGTCGGCACCATCAAGGACGTCCAGCTCGACGCGGGCGCGATCCGGCGCTACGTGAGCGTGGACGGCGGGATGAGCGACAACATCCGCACAGCCCTCTACGACGCCGTCTACGACTGCAAGCTCGTCTCCCGCGCCGCGGCGGAGGACGCCGGGGCCGTGCTGTGCCGCGTGGTCGGCAAGCACTGCGAGTCCGGCGACGTGGTGGTGCGCGACTGCTGGCTGCCCGACGACCTCGCGCCCGGCGACCTGATCGCGGTCGCCGCCACCGGCGCGTACTGCTACTCCATGGCCAGCGGCTACAACCGGCTGCCGCGACCCGCGCTCGCCGCGGTCGTCGACGGCGAGGCCCGGTTGCTGCTGCGCCGGGAGACCGAGGAAGACCTGTTCCGCCTGGAGGTATGACGTGCCGAGCCGGAAACCGATCAGGGTGGCGCTGCTGGGGTGCGGCACGGTCGGCACCGAGGTGGTCCGCCTGCTCACCGACCAGGCGGCGGACCTGACCGCGCGCACCGGCGCGCCGCTCGAACTGGCGGGCATCGCGGTGCGCAAGCCGAACAAGCACCGCGAGGTCCCCGCCGACCTGCTCACCACCGACGCGGAGGCGCTGGTCGCCTCGGACGTGGACGTGGTGGTCGAGGTCATCGGCGGCATCGAGCCGAGCCGGACGCTGCTGCTCGGCGCGCTGCGCGCGGGCAAGTCCGTGGTCACCGCGAACAAGGCGCTGCTGGCCGAGCACTCGGCCGAGCTGTTCGAGGCGGCCGACGGCTCCGGCGCCGACCTGTACTTCGAGGCGGCCGTCGCGGGCGCGATCCCGCTGCTGCGGCCGCTGCGCGAGTCGCTGGCCGGCGACCGCATCACGCGGGTGATGGGCATCGTCAACGGGACGACGAACTTCATCCTCTCCGGCATGGACTCGACGGGCGCGAGCTACGCCGAGACGCTGGAGGAGGCCACCCGCCTGGGCTACGCCGAGGCCGACCCGACGGCCGACGTCGACGGCTTCGACGCCGCCTCCAAGGCCGCGATCCTCGCCTCGCTGGCCTTCCACACCAGGGTGACCGCCGCCGACGTGCACCGCGAGGGCATCGCCGCGGTGAGCGCCGCCGACATCGCCGCAGCCAGGGGCCTCGGCCGGACCGTGAAGCTCCTCGCGATCTGCGAGCGGGTGACGGGCGAGGACGGCCAGGAGTCCGTGGCCGTCCGGGTGCACCCCGCGATGATCCCCAGGTCGCACCCCCTCGCCGGCGTGAGCGCCGCGTTCAACGCGGTGTTCGTCGAGGCCGACGCGGCCGGCGAGATGATGTTCTACGGCCAGGGCGCCGGCGGGGCCCCCACGGCCAGCGCGGTGGTCGGCGACCTCGTCGCGGTCGCCCGCAACCTCGTGCACAGCGGGCGCGGCCCGCGCGAGTCGGCCTACGCGGCGCTGCCCGTGCGGCCGATGGGGCAGACCCCCACGCGCTACCACATCAGCCTCGACGTCGCCGACCGGGCGGGCGTGTTGTCGCAGGTCGCGGCGGTGTTCGCGGAGCACGACGTGAGCATCGCGGCGGTGCGGCAGGAGGGGCGGGTCGACGACGCCAGCCTGGTGATCGTCACCCACGCCGCGACCGACGCGGCACTGCGGTCGACCGTCGACAAAATCGGCGGCCTGCCCGTGGTCAGGGAAGTCGTGAGCGTGATGAGGGTGGAAGGCGAAGAATCATGACGATCCAAGCGGGCGTGCGGCCGGGGTGGCCCGGCATCATCCACGCCTACGCGGACCGGATCGAACTCCCCGAGGGCGCCGAGGTCGTCACCCTCCACGAGGGCGGCACGCCGCTGGTGCACGCGAAGCACCTGTCCGAGCTGACCGGGTGCGAGGTCCACGTCAAGGTCGAGGGCGCGAACCCGACCGGCTCGTTCAAGGACCGCGGCATGACCGTGGCCATGACGCACGCCCTGGCCAGCGGCATCCGCGCGGTGATCTGCGCCTCCACCGGCAACACGTCGGCCTCGGCGGCGGCGTACGCGGCGAAGGCCGGGCTCACCGCGGCGGTGCTCGTGCCGCGCGGCAAGATCGCGCTCGGCAAGCTCGCCCAGGCCGTGTCGCACGGCGCCCGCATCCTCCAGATCGACGGCAACTTCGACGACTGCCTCGAACTGGCCGCCAAGACCTCCTCCGAGTACCCGATCACCCTGGTCAACTCGGTGAACCCGGTGCGCCTGGTCGGCCAGAAGACCGCCGCGTGGGAGATCTGCGACGTGCTGGGCCGCGCGCCCGACGTGCACTGCCTGCCGGTCGGCAACGCGGGCAACATCACCGCGTACTGGCGCGGTTACTCCGACTACCACGCCGACGGTGTGATCCCGGCCACGCCGCGCATGTTCGGCTTCCAGGCCGCGGGCTCCGCGCCGCTGGTGCTGGGCGAGCCGGTGGCGAACCCGGAGACCATCGCGACCGCCATCCGGGTGGGCAGCCCGGCGTCCTGGACCGGCGCGGTGACCGCGAAGGACGAGTCCGGCGGCCTGTTCGAGGCGGTCACGGACGAGAAGATCCTGGAGGCGTACCGGCTGCTGGCCTCGACCGAGGGCATCTTCGTCGAGCCCGCGTCCGCGACCAGCGTGGCGGGCCTGCTCGCCACCGCCGCCGACGGCCGCCTGCCGAAGGGCTCGACGGTCGTGTGCACGGTCACCGGCCACGGCCTCAAGGACCCCGACACGGCGCTCCTGGGCATGCCCGAGGTGTCGCCGGTGCCGGTCGACCCGGGCGCCGTCGCCACCGCGCTGGAGCTGGCGTGACGACGGTCCGGGTCACCGTCCCGGCCTCCACGGCCAACCTCGGGTCCGGGTTCGACGCGCTGGGCATGGCGCTCGGGCTGCACGACGAGCTGGAGTTCGAGGTCGTCGGGGACGGCCTGCGCGTCGAGGTGGCGGGGGAGGGCGCCGGCGGCGTCCCCCGTGACGAATCCCACCTGGTCGTGCGGGCCTTCCGCGCCGCCGCCGCCCACCTCGGGCTCGACGTGCCGGGCCTGCGCCTGCGCTGCCGCAACGCCATCCCGCACGCCCGCGGCCTCGGGTCCTCCTCGGCCGCCGTGGTGGCGGGCGTCGGCGCCGCGTACGGGCTGGCCGGTCGCGAGTTGGACACGACCGCGTTGCAACTCGCGGCGGAGTTCGACGGCCACGCCGACAACGCCGCCGCCAGCATGTTCGGCGGCGTCGTGATCGCCTGGACGGAGGGTGACCGGTTCCGCGCGGTCCGTGCGGACCCGCACCCGTCGCTCGCACCGGTCGTGTTCGTGCCGGCGGCCGAGTCGTCGACCCGGACGACCCGCGGCCTGCTGCCGTCGAAGGTGCCGCACGAGGACGCCGCGTTCGCCGCGGGCCGGGCCGCGCTGGCCGTGCACGCGCTCACCACCGACCCGTCGCTGCTCCTCGACGCGCTCGTCGACCGGCTCCACGAGCCGTACCGGGAACCCGCCTGGCCTGCGACGACGCGCCTGGTGAACGCGTTGCGGGAGGCGGGTGTGCCCGCCGCGGTGTCCGGCGCGGGACCCACCGTGCTGGCCCTCCCGCCGCACGGCGAGCTGCCGCCCGGACTGGCCCACGACGGGTTCGGGGCGCGCCGGCTGCCGGTCGACGCGGCGGGCGTGCGGGTTGCGCCACTCGGCTGAGCGGTGCGACGCGCCGACCCCCGGTTGTTGCCTCCGGTCGAACCTGCGTCTACCCTCGGCGTCATCAGTCACCGCGCGCACGGGCGCCGGTGTGGTGCCCGGACGTTCGTTCCGGATCGCATTCCTCCAGTGACTTGGCCCTGTGCCGTATGGACGGGGCCGGCGCTGGTAAGGCACCCGCTCGCCGTGTGACCGAAAGTCCCGTACCGGAGGACTCCGCTTCCGCGCGCGTTCCGCGCCGACGAGGTCCACCTGAAGCGGGGCGAAACTGCCGGTCCGCATTCCGTCGGACGGCAGGTCCGCTGGGCCGCGTAGGAGGCGCGGTCCGGTCAGGAAGGACATGTGTGAGCAACACCGATGTGCTGAGCAGCGAAGCTCCTGCTGCTCCCAACGCCGCTGCCAGTTCCGGAGCTGAGGAGAGCGCTCTGACCACCCCTTCGAACGGCAGCGCCCCGCCGCGCAAGCGCGCCGGTCTTTCCGGCATGGTGCTCGCCGAACTCCGCGAACTCGCGGGTCAGCTCGGCATCACCGGCACCGCCGGGCTCCGCAAGGGCGACCTCATCGCGGCCATCAAGGAGCGGCAGGGCGGCACCTCCGGTCGGGGCAGTGCCGCGACGCCGCCGAAGGCCGACAAGAAGGCCGCGACGGCCGAGGCGTCCGCCCCGGTCGTGGAGAAGCCCGCCCCGGCCAAGGCCGTCGAGGCCCCCGCGCCGGTGGAGAAGCCGACCCAGCAGCAGCTCGACGTCACCGAGCGTCCCGCCGAGGAGGAGGGGGGTCGGCGCGGCAACCGCCGTCGCCGTTCCGCCAACCGCCCGTCGGGCAGCCCCGAGGCTTCGACCGCCGACGTCCAGCAGGCCGACCGCGCCCAGGCCGACCGTGCCCAGGCCGACCGTGCCCAGGTCGACCGTGCCCAGGCCGACCGCCAGCAGGCCGACCGCCAGTCGGGTGACCGCCAGCAGGGTGAGCGTGCCCAGGGCGACCGCCAGCAGGGCGACCGCCAGCAGGCCGACCGGTCCGAGCGCCAGGACCGCGGCGACCGCTCCGAACAGCGCGAACAGCGCCAGGACCGGGGTGACCGCGGCGAGCGTCGCAACCGCGACGACCGGGGTGACCGGTCCGACCGGGGTGACCGCGGCGACCGGGGTGACCGGGGTGACCGGGGTGACCGCAACCGGGACGACCGGGGTAGCCGCGGCGACCGGGGGCAGGACCGCAACCGCCAGAACGTGCCGGACGACGGTGACGAGGAGGGCGGCCGTCGCGGCCGTCGCTTCCGCGACCGCCGCCGCCGCGGTGGCCGGGGCGACGACGTCGGCGGCAACACCGACACCGAGGTGCGCGACGACGACGTGCTGCTCCCCGTGGCGGGCATCCTGGACGTGCTGGAGAACTACGCGTTCGTCCGCACGTCGGGCTACCTGGCCGGGCCGAACGACGTCTACGTCTCGCTGTCGCTGGTCCGCAAGTACGGCCTGCGCCGCGGTGACGCCCTGATCGGCGCCGTGCGCCAGCCGCGCGACGGCGAGCAGCAGCGGCAGAAGTTCAACCCGCTGGTCCGCGTCGACAAGATCAACGGCCTGGACCCGGAGGAGTCGCGCAACCGGCCCGACTTCACCAAGCTGACGCCGCTGTACCCGAACGAGCGCCTGCGCCTCGAAACCGAGCCGCACATCCTGACGACCCGCGTCATCGACCTGGTGATGCCGATCGGCAAGGGCCAGCGCGCGCTCGTCGTGTCGCCGCCGAAGGCGGGCAAGACCTCGGTGCTCCAGTCGATCGCGAACGCGATCACGACGAACAACCCCGAGTGCCACCTGATGGTGGTGCTGGTGGACGAGCGCCCCGAAGAGGTCACCGACATGCAGCGGTCGGTGAAGGGCGAGGTCATCGCCTCCACCTTCGACCGGCCGCCGTCGGACCACACGACGATCTCGGAGCTGGCCATCGAGCGGGCGAAGCGCCTGGTCGAGATGGGTCACGACGTGGTCGTGCTGCTGGACTCGATCACCCGCCTGGGTCGTGCCTACAACCTGGCCGCCCCCGCGTCGGGCCGCATCCTGTCCGGTGGTGTCGACTCGACCGCCCTCTACCCGCCGAAGCGGTTCCTCGGCGCGGCGCGCAACATCGAGGGCGGCGGCTCGCTGACCGTCATCGCGACGGCCCTGGTCGAGACCGGGTCCGCGGGTGACAGCGTGATCTTCGAGGAGTTCAAGGGCACCGGCAACGCCGAGCTCAAGCTCGACCGGAAGATCGCCGACAAGCGGACCTTCCCGGCGGTGGACGTGGACTCGTCCGGCACCCGCAAGGAGGACCTGCTGCTGTCCCCGGACGAGCTGGCCGTGATGCACAAGCTGCGCCGCGTCCTGCACGCCCTGGACAGCCAGCAGGCGATCGACCTGCTGCTGGACCGCCTGCGCAAGAGCCGCACGAACATCGAGTTCCTGATGCAGGTGGCGAAGACCACCCCGGGTGGGGACAACGACTGACCGTCCCCGCTCGTGCGACGGGCCCGTCCAGCTCCGGCTGGGCGGGCCCTCGTCGTGCCCGGGGACGGTGGGGAGTGCCCGGTCAGGGCCTCAGCAGGAGCCCGCGAACGCCGCGTCGGCGAGGTCGGCGGTGCGCCGGCGCTCGGTGACGTAGTGGCCGACCAGCAGCGCCGCCACCGGCACGCCGACCAGCGCGCCCACCCACAGCGGCAGCAGGACGCCGTCCAGCACGACGCCCAGGGCCAGCACCGCCGCCGGGTACGACCAGCGCAGCCACCGGCGCTGCCACGGCGCGGTCCAGGCGACCACGCCCGAGGCGACCACCCCGACGGCCGCGCCCGCGCCGAACACCGGGCTCGACAGCGCCAGGGACCACGGGGCGCCGAGCAGCAGGCCGCCGAGCCCGGTGAGGCCCAGGACGGCACCGCCGAACAGGAAGGGGACGACCAGCCACGTGGTCAACCGCAGCGGGCGTCCGGCAGCGCACAGCACGGGACGAGTGTGGCGTCCGCGCAACGCCCGGTGCTGCTCTCCGTAGCCCAATGGTCACCCCCTGCGCCGAATGGTCGACGGGGATCGGCGAGCGGTAGTGACCCGCAGCACGGGAACAAGGTGGCACCCCCTCGCGTTGCAGTGCACGTAACGCCGATCTGGCACACTGTCGGGTCGAGTCCGGCTCCGGTTCACCTCCCTGATCAGCAGAGGACCCGGCGGCCACCGAAGAAAGGGACGAGACGTTGAAGACCGGCATCCACCCCGAGTACGTGACGACCGAGGTCACCTGCGGTTGCGGCAACACCTTCACCACCCGCAGCACCAAGTCGTCCGGCGCCATCCACGTCGAGGTCTGCTCCAACTGCCACCCGTTCTACACGGGCAAGCAGAAGATCCTCGACACCGGTGGCCGGGTCGCGCGCTTCGAGGCCCGCTACGGCAAGCGCGCCAAGTAGCTGCCAGAACGGCGTCCACCCCGATTCGCGGGTGGACGCCGTTGTCGTCTCCGCACCACCCCTGAGACCGGAGCCAAGACCGTGACGCTGGACGCCCTGCTGGCCGAGCACGCCGAGCTGGAGAAGAAGCTCGCCGACCCCTCGGTGCACGCCGACCAGGCGGGTGCGCGCAAGCTCGGCAAGCGCTACGCCGAACTGGGGCCGATCGTGAAGACCGCCCGCGAGCTGGAGCAGGCGAGGTCCGACCTGGAGACCGCGCGCGAGCTGGCCGCCGAGGACGCGGTGTTCGCCGAGGAGGCCGACCAGCTGGCCCGGGCGGTCCCCGCGCTGGAGGAGAAGCTCACCGAGCTGCTGCTGCCGCGCGACCCGCACGACGGCGCGGACGTCGTGCTGGAGATCAAGTCCGGCGAGGGCGGCGAGGAGTCGGCCCTGTTCGCGGGCGACCTGCTGCGCATGTACCTGCGCTACGCCGAGCGCCACGGCTGGAAGGCCGAGGTGCTCGACGGCACCGACTCCGACCTGGGCGGCTTCAAGGACGTCACGGTGGCCATCAAGAGCCGCGACGCGAGCCCCGACGGCGTGTGGTCCCGCCTGAAGTACGAGGGCGGCGTGCACCGCGTGCAGCGGGTCCCGGTGACCGAGTCGCAGGGCCGCATCCACACGTCCGCGGCGGGCGTCCTGGTCTTCCCGGAGACCGAGGACGTCGAGGTCGAGGTCGACGAGAACGACCTGCGCGTCGACGTGTTCCGCTCGTCCGGCAAGGGCGGCCAGAGCGTCAACACGACCGACTCGGCCGTGCGCATCACGCACCTGCCGACCGGCATCGTGGTGTCCTGCCAGAACGAGCGCAGCCAGCTCCAGAACAAGGCCCGCGCCATGCAGGTGCTCCAGGCCCGGCTGACCGCCCTGGCCGAGGAGAAGCAGCAGCAGGAGGCGTCGGACGCCCGGCGCACGCAGATCCGCACCGTGGACCGCTCCGAGCGGGTCCGCACCTACAACTTCCCGGAATCGCGCATCTCCGACCACCGCGTCGGGTACAAAGCCCATAACCTGGATCAAGTGCTCGACGGCGACCTCGACGCGGTCCTCGACGCGTTGGCGGCGGCCGACCGGGCGGAACGGCTCGCCGGCGGGTGATCGACGAGAGGGGCGCACGATGGCGGAACTCCTGGTCACCCCCACGAGCGCTCCCCTGGACGCACCGCTCCGCATCCGCGTGGAGGGCCTCGGGCCCGACGCCGAGGTGACCGTGCGCGCCACCACCGGCGACCGGGCCGCCGAGGCGGTGTTCCGGGCCGACGAGCGCGGTGTCGTGGACCTCACCCGGCACGCCCCGGTGTCCGGCGACTACTCCGGCGTCGACCCGATGGGGTTGTTCTGGTCGATGACGCCGACCGGCGGCACGCCGTGCGGCACCGCGGTGGAGGCGGGCGGCGTCGGCCGCGTGGAGGTCGAGCGGCAGACCGTCCCGGACGGGGTCGTGCGCACCGAGGTCGCCGAGCACGGCCTGGTGGGCGTCCTGTTCGAGCCCGCCGGCACCGGACCGCACCCCGGCGTCCTGGTGCTCGGCGGCTCCGAGGGCGGCCTGCGCGAGGACGACGCGGCGCTGCTCGCGGGCCACGGGTTCGCCGCGCTGGCGCTGGCCTACTTCGGCGCGCCCGGCGTGCCGGACGACCTGGTCGAGATCCCGCTGGAGTACTTCGGGACCGCCCTGGAGTGGCTGGGCGGTCGGACGGACGCGCTCGGCGTCCTGGGCGGGTCGCGCGGCGGGGAGCTGGCGCTCCTGCTCGGTGCGACGTTCCCGCGGGTCAAGGCCGTGGTGAGCGTGGTCGGCAGCGGTGTGGTGACGCAGTGCGTCGGTCCCGGCTCGCGCCTGCTCCGGAAGCTGGAGCACGAGGCCGCGTCGTGGACCCGCGGGGGCCGCCCGCTGCCGTACCTGCCCTACTCGGTCCCCGACGAGCTGCGGGCGGCGGTCGTCGACGGCGAGCCGGTGCCCCTGCGGCTCGCGTTCGACCTCTCCGACGGCGTCCCCGAGGACGTCGAGATCCCGGTCGAGCGGATCGACGGCGGTGTGTTGCTGCTCTCATCCGGCGACGACCAGTCGTGGCCGTGCGCCGAGCTGAGCGCCGTCGCCGAGCGCAGGCTGCGCGAGCACCACCACCCGTTCCCGCACGAGCACGTCGTGTACCCCGGCGCGGGACACCTGATCGCGGGTCCACCGCACCGGCCGACCACCGACACCGCGGTGCCGGGGCCCGGTGTGCGCTTCCGGACGGGCGGCACGCCCGCCGCGACCGCCGCCGCCCGCGCGGACGCGTGGCGGCGCACCGTCGAGTTCTTGTCGGACCAGTTGCGCGCCTAATGTTGACGCCATGAGCGCACACTTTGACGTCGTGGTCCTCGGTGCGGGGCCCGGCGGGTACGTCGCCGCCATCCGCGCGGCCCAGCTGGGCCTGAAGACGGCGGTCATCGAGGAGCGTTACTGGGGCGGGGTGTGCCTCAACGTCGGCTGCATCCCGTCGAAGGCCCTCCTGCGCAACGCCGAGCTGGCGCACCTGTTCACGCACGAGCGGAAGACGTTCGGCATCACCGTCGAGGGCAAGGTGACCTTCGACTACGGCGCCGCCTTCGAGCGCAGCCGCAAGGTCGCGGACGGGCGCGTCAAGGGCGTGCACTTCCTGATGAAGAAGAACAACATCACCGAGTTCAGCGGGTGGGGGACGTTCGTCGACGCGAACACCATCCGGGTGGGTGATGAGACCATCACGTTCGAGCACGCGATCATCGCCTCCGGCGCGAAGACCCGCCTCCTGCCGGGTACGAAGCTGTCCGACCGGGTGGTGACCTACGAAGAGCAGATCCTGTCGGACGAACTGCCCGGCAGCATCGTCATCGCGGGCGCCGGCGCGATCGGCGTCGAGTTCGGCTACGTGCTGCACAACTACGGCGTGAAGGTCACCATCGTCGAGTTCATGGACCGCATGGTGCCGCTGGAGGACGTCGAGGTCTCCACCGAACTCGCCAAGCGCTACAAGCGCCTCGGCATCGACGTGCGCGTCGGCACCCGCGTGGAGTCCATCGACGACTCCGGCGACAAGGTGCGCGTCACCGTGTCGAAGGACGGCGGGGAAGAGGTCCTGGAGGCCGACAAGGTCATGCAGGCCATCGGTTTCCAGCCGCGCGTGGAGGGCTACGGCCTGGAGAACACCGGCGTGCAGCTCACCGAGCGCGGCGCCATCGCGGTGGACGGCCGGGGCCGCACGACGGCGCCGAACATCTTCGCCATCGGCGACGTCACCGCGAAGCTGATGCTGGCGCACGCCGCCGAGTCCATGGGCATCATCGCCGCGGAGACCATCGCGGGCGCGGAGACCATGGAGCTGGACTTCCCGATGATCCCCCGGGCCACGTTCTGCCAGCCGCAGATCGCCTCGTTCGGGTGGACCGAGGCGCAGGCCCGCGAGAAGGGCTACGACGTCCAGGTCGCGAAGTTCCCGTTCACCGCGAACGGCAAGGCGCACGGCCTCGCCGACCCGACCGGGTTCGTGAAGCTGATCAGCGATGCCAAGTACGGCGAGCTGCTGGGCGCGCACATGATCGGGCCGGACGTCACCGAGCTGCTGCCGGAGCTGACCCTGGCGCAGCAGTGGGACCTGACCGTGCACGAGGTGGCGCGCAACGTGCACGCCCACCCGACGCTCAGCGAGGCCGTCAAGGAAGCCGTGCACGGCCTGGCCGGACACATGATCAACTTCTGATCGGCCTACCCTTGCGCGCATGACCCGACACCCGCTGCGGCTGGCCATCCTCGAAGCGGAACGCATGCTGGCCGCGGCGGGCGTCGACAGCGCCCGGGTGGACGCCGAACTCCTCGCCGCCCACGTCCTGGGCGTCGAGCGCTCGCGCCTGCCCCTGATCCCGCTGGTCGACCCGCCGGTGGTGGACGCCCTGCACCGGGTGGTGCGCCGACGGGTGACGCGCGTCCCGTTGCAGCACATCACGGGCTGGGCCCACCTCGGGGGCGTCGACCTCGCGGTCGGCCCCGGCGTGTTCATCCCGCGACCGGAGACCGAGCTGCTGCTCGTCTGGGCGCTGTCCGCCGTGCGCGTCCCGGACCCGGTCGTGGTGGACCTGTGCACGGGTTCCGGCGCGCTCGCGCTCGCGTTCGCCCACCACCGCCCGAAGGCGACCGTGCACGCCGTCGAGCGCGACCACACCGCGCTGTCCTGGGCCCGGCGCAACGCCGACGCCCGCGCCGCCGCCGGCGACACCCCCGTCACCCTGCACGCGGGCGACGTGACGGCGCCGGACGTGCTGTCCGACCTGGACGGTCGGGTGGACCTGGTGCTGTGCAACCCGCCGTACGTGCCGGACGCCACCGAGGTCCAGCCCGAGGTCGCCGACCACGACCCGCGCCAGGCCGTCTTCGGCGGCGCGGACGGCCTGGACGTGGTCCGGCACGTCGTCACCCTCGCCGCCCGCCTGCTGCGCCCCGGCGGGCACGTCGCGATCGAGCACGACGACACCCACGGCGAGAGCGTCCCGGCCCTGCTGTCGGCCCGCCGCGTGCTCACCGACGTGGCCGACCACGCCGACCTGGCCGGCCGACCCCGCTTCGCCACCGCGCGCCGGGTGTGAGCCCGCCGTCAACCGCCCCCGTGTGCACGCAGCGTCACGACGGTGTACCTGGTCGTGTCGCTTTTTTCCCTTTTGCATGTCTTTACCCCGTGGTGGGGTCGGACGATACTGAGCGCTGAGGGGAGTACTTCCCAAGCGTCTGCCCGGTCAGTACGGACGTCCCTCGGCGCCCCCGGGAGGCCGCCCCCGCGGGGGTGAAGGAGACCTCGAACCACTCCGGTGTCCGGGAGGTTCGATGTCCGCGTCAGCCGCGGCGGCCGCGAGTCCGATCGAGTCCATCGGGTCCGCGGGCTTGTGGGCGGTCAGCATCGCCGTCCTGGTCGCGCTGCTCCTCGCGGACTTCGCGGTCACCCACCGCCCGCACGAGGTGTCGGCGCGCGAAGCGGTGGGGTGGACGGTGTTCTACCTCGCCCTGCCGGTCGTGTTCGGGGTCTGGCTGTGGAACGCCTTCGGCAGCGGCCCCGCGGTGGAGTTCGCGACCGGGTTCGTGGTCGAGAAGTCCCTCTCGGTGGACAACCTGTTCGTGTTCATGCTGCTGCTCGCCGCCTTCGCCGTGCCGGCCGACGTGCGGCAGCGCGTCCTGCTCTACGGCATCGTCGGCGCCCTGGTGCTGCGGGGCGCGTTCATCGCGGCCGGCGCCGCGATGCTGGCGGCCGGCACCTGGGCGTTCCTCGTGTTCGGACTGGTCCTGCTCGCCTCGGCGGTGAAGCTGCTGCAGGAGGTGTCGACCGGCGGGGGCGGCGGCGAGCGCGACGTCTCCCGGCTGCGGGTGGTCCGGCTGCTGCGCCGGCTGATGCCGGTCACCGACGACTACCGCGGCGCGCGGCTGACCGTGCGCGAGCACGGGCGACGCGCGCTCACGCCGCTGGCCGTCGTGGTGGTCGCGGTGTTCGCGACCGACGTGGTGTTCGCCGTCGACTCGGTGCCGGCGGTCTACGGCATCACCGAGGACCCCTACCTCGTGTTCGCCACCAACGCCTTCGCCCTGCTCGGCCTGCGCGCCCTGTACTTCGTGCTGCACACCGCGCTCGCCAAGCTCGTCCACCTCAACCACGGACTGGCCGTCATCCTCGCGTTCATCGGGGCGAAGCTGGTGCTGCACTGGGCGCACGGCATCTGGCCCGCCGTGCCGGAGATCCCCACCTCCGTCTCCCTGGCCGTGATCGTCGGCGTCCTCGCCGTCGTCACCGTGACCAGCCTGCGCTCGCGGCGAGGTGCCCGGGCGCCCGTACCCGCCCGGAAGGCCACCACACCACGGGACTGACCATGCTCTTCGACTGGCTGCTCGGCGTACTGGTCGACATCGCGACCACCGTGCTCGTCCTCGCGGCGCTGGTGACCACCTGCGCCGCCCTGTACTCGCCCCGACCGCCGCGGGGACCGCGTCCCTGACCGCCCGGTGCGGGGCGGCACCCACGGCAGGGGCGTCCGACTTTCCGGTCCGCACAGGACCGGTGTCGATTCCGGGTGATTCCGCGAGGTCCACCGCGGGCCGGTCGGAAGGTCGTCGAAGCTTTCCCGAGCGGCTCCGTCCGCGTGCTCCGCAGTGCGGAGCGTGTGAGTGATCCGGTTGTGGAAAGAGAACGGGGGAGCGCGTTCGCAAGGCATTTCCGCGAGACCCGCGATCGTTCACGGGGTGGCGTGCCGGATCATCACGTCCAGCAGCTCACGGGTCGTCGCCCACTCGTCCGGTGGGCCCGCCGCGTAGAGCACGTACTCGACGCCGCCCACTTCCCAGAACGTCGCGGCGACCCGCTTCGGACCCCGGTCGGAGCCTTCCTCGAATTCCCAGCGGACCGCCGGGAAACCGCGGGTCGAGGTTTCCGACAGCGCGATCCGGGAGTGGCCGGCCTCGCGTTCCCGGTCCACCGCGGCCTCGGTGATGCGGGCCGGGAGGGTCTTCGCCGGATCGGTGACCGGGGCCCCGCCGAGCCGCACCTCGCGGCGCGCGTCCGCCGGGTCCACCGCCACCAGCGTGGTCACCGCGGTACCCGTCGAGGTCGACCACGACGCCGGGACGACCGTGCTCAGGCCACCGGGTGCGCTGATGGTCCGGAAGCCCGGTGGCACGGGCGCCGGGGCCGAGGACGGGGCCGAGGACGGGGCCGTCCGGGCGGCGGACGGGGGCGCGGTGACCACGGGGAGCGGGGGTGCCCCGGCGGTGGGCGTCGGGGTGACCGGGGTGGCGGCGCGCAGCGCGAGGACGCCCGCCGCGCCGCCCACCACCGCGTACGCGACGGCCGCGCACAGCGCCACCGGGAACGCACCCCACCGGTTGTCCACGCGCACCTGCCGCCTCGCCCCCGGGATAATCTGCGACCTCCACCTCCGGCGAGTAAATCGGAGCACCGGCGATGCGTGTCAAGCAACCGCTCGAACGGCCGCCCGACGAGTGGCGCCTCCTGCGGGCGCTGGTGGCCGATCACGTCGCGCGCGCCCCGGACCCCGTCGACGACCGGGTGGGCCGCTCGCTCGCCGCCCTCGGCACGGTGTTGCAGGACGGCAACGCCGAGCGGGTCGTCGCCCACGTGCGCCGGGAGTTGCGCTCGACCGCCGACCCCGACACGGCCGACGTGCTGCGCGGGCACCTGGCCCTCGCCCTCGTCGCGCGCAGCGCCGAGGTCCGCGCGGTCACCGACGACGGCGGTCTGGCCATCCGCACCCGGCGACAGGCCACCGAGTGCCACGCCCTCGCCGACGAGGTCCTCGCCCTGCGGCCCGCCCCCGGGCTGGTCGCCCTCGCCCTCGACCTGCGCGGGCGCGCCGAGGAGGCGGAGCGGTGGCGGTGGGTCGAACCGGGCGTCGGGCAGGCCGCCGTCGTCGCGCTGGCCGTGCTCGTGCTGCCCTTCGTCGGCGGCGCGGTGGGCAGCGCCGGGGTCACCGCGGCCGGGGTCGCGGTGGGCGCCGCGCTCGTCTTCGGGTTCGTCCTGGCGCACCGCAGGCGCGGCTGGGCGCTCGACACCCGATCGGTGCGCAGACCCGGTCTGTGACCTCCGCCGCCGGACACTGCCCGTGCTGTGCTTGGATCAGGTGGGTGAGCACGATCTACGACTGCGCCGTGCAGGACGACCGCGCGGCCGGCCTCGCCGCCGCGGCGGGCGCGGTGCGCTCCGGGCGCCTCGTGGTCCTCCCCACGGACACCGTCTACGGCATCGGCTGCGACGCGTTCGACGCCGCCGCCGTGCGCGCGCTGCTGGAGGCCAAGGGGCGCGGACCGGACATGCCGGTGCCCGTCCTCGTCGGTTCCTGGACCACCATCGACGGCCTGGTGCTGAGCGTGTCCCGGCAGGCCCGCGCCCTGATCGAGGCGTTCTGGCCGGGCGGCCTGTCGCTGGTGCTCGAACACGCGCCGTCGCTCGCCTGGGACCTGGGCCGGACCCGCGGCACGGTCATGCTGCGCATGCCGCTGCACCCGGTCGCCCTGGAACTGCTGCGCGACGTCGGCCCGATGGCCGTCTCCAGCGCCAACAAGTCCGGCTTCCCGCCCGCGGGCACCGCGCAGGAGGCGTGGGACCAGCTCGGCGAGGACGTCGGCGTGTACCTCGACGGCGGCCCGTCGGCCGAGAACGTCGCGTCGACGATCGTGGACCTGACCGGTCCGGACCCCGTCGTGCTCCGCGAGGGCGCGGTGCCGGTGGCCGAGGTCTCGAAGGCGCTCGGCGTCGAAGTCGAGGTCGCCCGCTAGTGGATCTTCACGATCGGAGTAGCGTGGTGGCCACACCGCCCGACATCCCGGCTTCGAGGGGCTAAGCCTGCCGTGGGCCCGTTGCCTGCCGTGTCCAACGTCCTCCCCGTCCGGGAGTACCTGCTCGTCGCCCTGACCGCCGCCGTCGTGACGTTCCTGCTGGTCGGCCTGGTCCGCGCGCTGGCGTTCCGGATCGGCGCGGTCGCCTACCCCCGCTCGCGGGACGTGCACGTCAAACCCATGCCCCGGATGGGCGGGCTGGCCATGTACGGCGGCGTGCTCGGCGGCATGCTGCTGGCGCACCAGCTGCCCGTGCTGCGGTCGGCGTTCGACTTCTCCTACGACCCGTACGCGGTCATCGTCGGCGGCGGCGTGATCGTCCTGGTGGGCGTGCTCGACGACCGCTTCGAGCTGGACTCCCTGACGAAACTCGCCGGCCAGGTCACCGCGGCGGGCATCCTCGTGCTGTTCGGGCTCCAGTGGCTGCTGTTCTGGGTGCCGTGGGGCGACGACGGCGAGGGCACGGGATCGTTGCTGTCGCTGGACCAGAACCAGGGCGCGATCCTGTCCGTGCTGCTGGCCGTGACGATGGTCAACGCGATGAACTTCGTGGACGGCCTGGACGGCCTCGCCGCCGGCATCGGCCTCATCGCCGCCACCGCGACCTGCGTGTTCTCCATCGGCCTGCTGTCCAACAACGGCGGTGACGTCGGCGCGTACCCGCCCGCCCTGATCGCCGCCACGCTGGCCGGCGCGTGCTTGGGCTTCCTGCCGCACAACTTCAACCCGGCGCGCATCTTCATGGGCGACTCCGGGTCGATGCTGATCGGCCTGATGCTCGCCGCGTCCACCATCTCGGCCAGCGGGAAGATCAACTACGAGTCGGTGCGCGCCGAGGACGTCCTCGGCCTGCTCTCGCCGCTCGTGGTGGTCGCCGCCGTGCTGTTCGTGCCGATGCTCGACCTGCTCATGGCCGTGGTCCGGCGCACCCGGCGCGGCGAGAGCCCGTTCTCCGCGGACAAGATGCACCTGCACCACCGGCTGCTGGAGATCGGCCACTCGCAGCGCCGCGCCGTGCTGCTCATCTACCTGTGGGCGGGCGTGCTCGCGTTCGGCGCGGTGGCCCTGACGATCTTCGACGTCGCGGTCGTGGCGTGGTGCTTCGGCATCGCCCTCCTGCTGGCGCTGCTGGTCTCCGCGATTCCCAGGCTCCGTGAGGTGCGTCGCTCCTGACCCCCCGATGGAGGGGTGCGGACGACCCCCCTTTTACACTCGGTCCCGACCGGTGGGAAGGGGTGGCATGGCCCAGGACAACGCTCAAGGCGACGAGTGGACGCACGACGCCGTCGTCCGCCGCCTCGCGGGCGAGATGTTCCGCGGCGCGATGTGGGCGGCGCTGGCCACCGTCGTGGTCTGCCTGGTGGTGTGGACCGTCGTCGCGGGCGCCACGGGTCTGGTGTCGGCCCTGATCGGCGGTGTGATCGCGTGCCTGTCCTCGGTGGGCACGCTGGTCCTGATGCGCAAGACCGCGGCGCTGCCCGTGCAGTTCGTCATGGTGGCCGCGCTGGGCGGCTTCATGGGCAAGCTCATCCTGCTGTTCTGCGTGCTCCTGCTGCTCCGGCGGTTCCCCGAGCTGCACGTCAACGCGCTCGCGCTGACCACCGTCGCGACCATCGTGGTGACCACCTTCATGGAGGTGCGCGCCTCGAAGCGCAGTCGCAGTCAGATGGTCATCCCCACCCCCGGAAATACCTGATCTACCGGCTGGTACGGTTCGCGCAGGACGGGACACCCGGAAGTGTGGGGTGCCTCTCGTAGGCGCTTGCAGTCCGTAAGGTACGTTCTGTCCAGATCGTGACGATTCCCCCGGTGGAGTGAACGCCGGCCGGGAGAACCGGAAGGAACACAGTGACCACGATGGTGCTGGCTGCGGGTGAGTTCGTCGCGCCCGGTGTGAAGGACTTCTTCCTGCCACCGATCTTCGGCGGAGTCACCAAGCCGATGGTCCTGGTGGTGCTGTCGATCTTCATCATCGCCGCCTTCTTCCTCGCCGCGAGCCGCAACCTCAAGCTCGTGCCGGGCAAGTTCCAGTTCCTGGCGGAGTCGCTCTACGACGTCGGACGCAACGGGATCGCGCGCGAGCAGATCGGCGGCAAGGACTTCAAGCCGTTCATCCCGCTCATCCTGACCGTGTTCACCTTCATCCTGGTGAACAACCTGTTCGGGATCATCCCGTTCGTGCAGTTCCCGACGATGTCCCACATCGGGTTCCCGCTGGCTGTCTCGCTGCTGGTGATCTACCCGGTCTACCACTTCGTCGGGATCAAGCGCCACGGGTTCCTCGGCTACCTGAAGCACCAGACCATGCCGCCCAGCGCGCCGTGGTTCGTGCTCCCGCTGCTGATCCCGATCGAGTTCCTGCAGAAGTTCATCCTGAACCCGCTGACGCTCGCCCTCCGTGTGTTCGCGGCGATGTTCGCGGGTCACCTCCTGCTGATGGTGTTCACCCTCGCCGGTGAAGCCCTCCTGTTCTCGGGCGGCGTGACGGTCGTCGTCGCACCGATCTCCTTCCTCTTCGCCATCGCGCTGACGTTCCTGGAAGCGCTGATCATGGTGTTGCAGGCCTACATCTTTGCTCTGCTGTCCGCCGGCTACATCGGCGCCGCGCTGGCGGAAGAGCACTGAGAAAAAGCAAGCCTCCGATCCGCGGCGAACGGTCGCGGACCGAATTGGAAAGGGAACTGCACAAGTGAGCGCTCTCGTTCTTGCGCAGGAAGCTGCCACCGGCATCACCGACGCCGGTCTGGCCGCCATCGGCTACGGCCTCGCCGCCATCGGCCCGGCCCTCGGTGTGGGCATGATCTTCTCCTCGGTCATCAACGGCACCGCCCGTCAGCCCGAGGCCCGCGGCGTCCTGCTGGGCCTGGCCTGGACGACCTTCGCCATCGTCGAGGTCCTCGCCCTGCTCGGCTTCGTCGTCTTCTTCCTCGCCACCGGCTGAGTGTTCGTTCATCGCATAAGGAGACGGTTGTGATGAATCCACTCATCGTGGCGGCGGAAGGGCAGCCGAACCCGGTCCTCCCGCACCCGGCCGAGATCGTCATCGGCCTGGTCGCCTTCCTCCTGCTCTTCTTCATCATCAAGAAGTTCGTCACGCCGCGCTTCGAAGCGATGTACGCGGAGCGGGCCGCCAAGATCGAAGGCGGCATCGAGAAGGCGGAGCAGGCCCAGGTCGAGGCCCAGCGCGCGCTGGAGCAGTACAAGGCGCAGCTGGCCGAGGCACGTGCCGAGGCGGCTCGCATCCGTGACGACGCCCGCATGGAAGGCGAGCAGATCGTCACCGAGCTGCGGGCCAAGGCGCAGGAGGAATCCGCGCGGATCGTCGCGCAGGGTCAGACCCAGCTCGAAACGCAGCGCGCGCAGATCGTCGCGGAGCTGCGCGGTGAACTGGGCCGACTGGCCATCGACCTGGCTGAGCGGGTCGTCGGCGAGTCGCTGGAGGACGAGGTCCGCCGTCGGGGCACCGTCGACCGGTTCCTCGCGGACCTCGACGGCACGTCGGCTCCGGCCGTCAAGTGAGGGAAGGCCGATGACGCTGCACGCCGCTAGCCGAGACGCCCTGGCAGCCGCAGAACTGCGGCTGCTGGAGATCGTGGACGGCACGACCGGCACCGACGCCAGCGGGCAGCTGGCGAAGCTGGGTGACGAGCTGTTCGCGGTCGTCGGCCTGCTGTCCGGCCAGCCCGCGCTGCGCCGCGCGCTGGCCGAGAACTCCTCCGACCCGGCGGTCCGGGAGCAGTTGCTGCGCGGCCTGCTCGCCGACAAGCTCGGCGAGCCGACCCTCCAGGTGCTGACCATGGTCGTCGCGGCCCGCTGGTCGGGTCCGCGCGAGATGGTCGACGGCATCGAGTCGCTGGCCCGCACCACGCTGCTGGTGCGGGCGGAACGCGACGGCCGGCTCGACGCGGTGGAGGACGAGCTGTTCCGCCTCGGCCGCATCATCGCGGGCAACCACGGGCTGGAGCGCGCGCTGTCCGACCCGTCGACGGACTCCGCCGGACGGATCGCGCTGCTCGACGGTCTCATCGCGGGCAAGGTCGACGCGATCACGAAGACCCTGGCGGACCACCTCGTCCGCATGCCACGGGGTCGGGGGATCGTCGACGGCCTCGGCGACCTCGCGTCGCTCGCGGCCAAGCGCCGGGAACGTTCCGTCGCCCACGTTCGTTCCTCCGTCGAACTGGACGCGGCGCAGCAGGACCGGCTCGAAGCCACGCTGACCCGCATCTACTCCAGGCCGATCGCACTGCACGTCGAGGTGGACCCCGCCCTGCGCGGCGGTCTCATCGTCAAGATCGGTGACGAAGTCATCGACGGAAGCGTGGCCGGTCGGTTGGCGGCCCTGCGCCGCGACATCGCCGGCTGACCCACAACGGAACCGCGGCCCAAGAGCCCCTTTCCCGCAAACGAAGTGAGAGCAGGAACGACATGGCGGAGCTGACGATCTCGTCGGACGAGATCCGCAGTGCGATCGAGAAGTACGTCTCGACCTATTCCCCGGAGGTCACCCGGGAAGAGGTCGGCGTCGTCGCGGAGACCTACGACGGCATCGCCATCGTCGAAGGTCTGCCCGGCACCATGACCAACGAGCTGCTGGAGTTCCCCGGCGGCGTGCTCGGTGTCGCCCTCAGCCTGGAGGTCCGCACGATCGGCGCGGTCATCCTGGGTGACTTCGACAAGATCGAAGAGGGCCAGGAGGTCAAGCGGACCGGCCAGGTGCTCTCCGTGCCCGTCGGCGACGGCTTCCTGGGCCGCGTGGTCAACCCGCTCGGCCAGCCGATCGACGGCCTCGGCGACATCGTGGCCGACGGCAACCGCGCCCTGGAGCTCCAGGCCGCGTCCGTGCTGCAGCGGCAGCCGGTGGGCGAGCCGATGCAGACCGGCATCAAGGCCATCGACTCGATGACCCCCATCGGCCGCGGCCAGCGCCAGCTGATCATCGGCGACCGCAAGACCGGCAAGACCGCGGTCTGCATCGACACGATCATCAACCAGAAGAAGGCCTGGGACTCGGGCGACCCGACGCAGCAGGTCCGCTGCGTGTACGTCGCCATCGGCCAGAAGGGCTCCACCATCGCGGGCGTCAAGGCCGCGCTGGAGGAGGCGGGCGCGCTGGAGTACACCACCATCGTCGCCGCCCCCGCGTCCGACTCGGCCGGCTTCAAGTGGCTCGCGCCGTACACCGGCTCGGCCATCGGCCAGCACTGGATGTACCAGGGCAAGCACGTCCTGATCATCTTCGACGACCTGACCAAGCAGGCGGAGGCGTACCGCGCCATCTCGCTGCTGCTGCGCCGCCCGCCGGGCCGCGAGGCCTACCCGGGCGATGTCTTCTACTTGCACTCGCGCCTGCTGGAGCGCTGCGCGAAGCTGTCCGACGACATGGGCGGCGGCTCGATGACCGGTCTCCCGATCATCGAGACCAAGGCCAACGACGTGTCGGCGTACATCCCGACCAACGTCATCTCCATCACCGACGGCCAGTGCTTCCTGGAGTCGGACCTGTTCAACGCCGGTGTGCGCCCGGCCGTCAACGTGGGCATCTCGGTGTCCCGCGTCGGTGGCGCCGCGCAGACCAAGGCGATGAAGACGGTCTCCGGCTCGCTGCGCCTCGACCTGTCGCAGTTCCGCGAGCTGGAGGCGTTCTCCGCCTTCGCCTCGGACCTCGACGCCGCCTCGCGCGCCCAGTTGGACCGCGGCGCCCGGCTGGTCGAGCTGCTCAAGCAGGGGCAGTACTCGCCGGTGCCGATGGAGGAGCAGGTCGTCTCCATCTACCTCGGCACCAAGGGCCACCTCGACTCGATCCCGGTGGGCGACGTCCGCCGCTTCGAGGCCGAGTTCCTGGACCACCTGCGGCGTTCCCACGAGGCCGTGCTGTCCGGCATCCGCGAGTCCAAGAAGCTGTCGGACGACGCGGAGCGGGGCATCGTGGACGCCGTCAACTCCTTCAAGCAGCAGTTCACCGCCTCGAACGGCACGTCGGTCGTCGACGTCCCGGCCGAAGCGATGGACGCCGACAAGGTCGGGCAGGAGTCGGTGAAGGTCAACCGACCGGCTCCGACCGAGAAGTGACGTAGGCATGGCGGCACAGATCCGGGAGCTGCGCCAGAGGATCAGGTCGGTCAACTCGACCAAGAAGATCACGAAGGCGTACGAGCTCATCGCCACGTCCCGTCTCGCCAAGGCGCAGACGAGGGTCCTGGCGTCGAAGCCCTACGCGGAGGAGATCACCGGCGTGCTCTCCTCGCTGGCGACGGCGTCCGCGAACCTCGACCACCCGCTGCTCACCGAGCGCAAGGAGCCCAAGCGCGCCGGCGTGCTCGTCGTGACCAGCGACAAGGGCATGTGCGGCGGTTACAACGCCAACGTGCTGAAGGCCGCCGAGGAGCTGTTCTCGCTGCTGCGGTCCGAGGGCAAGGAGCCCGTGCTCTACGTCGTCGGCCGCAAGGGCGTCGGCTACTACAGGTTCCGCCGCCGCGAGATCGCGGCGGAGTGGACCGGCTTCTCGCAGCTCCCGCAGTACGTCAACGCCGACGAGGCGGGCGACGCGCTGGTCAAGGCGTTCGTCGCGGGCAGCGACGACGACGGTGCCGACCCCGGCCCCGACGGCGTCCTGGGCGTGGACGAGCTGCACGTCGTCTACACCGAGTTCCAGTCGATGCTGAGCCAGACCCCGGTCGTCCGGCGGATCGCGCCGATGGTGGTGGACTACGACCACGCGCCGAAGCTCCAGCCCCTCTACGACTTCGAGCCGGACGTCGAGACGCTGCTGGGCGCGCTGCTGCCCAAGTACGTCAAGACGCGCCTGTTCGCGGCACTGCTGGACGCGGCGGCCTCGGAGTCGGCGGCCCGCCGGACCGCGATGAAGGCGGCGACGGACAACGCCACCGAGCTGGTCCGCAACCTCAGCCGCCAGGCGAACGCGGCCCGCCAGGCCCAGATCACCCAGGAGATCAGCGAGATCGTCGGTGGCGCCTCCGCGCTTACCGGTGGCGCAGGAAGTGATGAGTGACATGAGTGCTACTGCCACCACCACCCGCACCGGCCGTGTGGTCCGGGTGATCGGTGCCGTCGTCGACGTGGAGTTCCCGCGCGACTCGGTGCCGGAGCTGTTCAACGCCCTGCACGTGGAGATCACCTACGAAGCGGTGGCCAAGACGCTGACCCTGGAGGTCGCCCAGCACCTGGGCGACAACCTGGTCCGCACCATCTCGATGCAGCCGACGGACGGCCTGGTCCGCGGCGCGACCGTCACCGACACCGGCGCCGCGATCAGCGTGCCCGTCGGCGACGTCGTCAAGGGCCACGTGTTCAACGCGCTGGGCGACTGCCTCGACCAGCCCGGCCTCGGCCGCGACGGCGAGCAGTGGGGCATCCACCGCAAGGCGCCGTCGTTCGACCAGCTCGAGGGCAAGACCGAGATCCTGGAAACGGGCATCAAGGTCATCGACCTGCTGACCCCGTACGTCAAGGGCGGCAAGATCGGCCTGTTCGGCGGCGCGGGCGTGGGCAAGACGGTGCTCATCCAGGAGATGATCACCCGTATCGCCCGCGAGTTCTCCGGCACGTCGGTGTTCGCCGGCGTCGGCGAGCGCACCCGTGAGGGCACCGACCTCCTCCTGGAGATGGAGGAGATGGGCGTCCTCAACGACACCGCCCTGGTGTTCGGCCAGATGGACGAGCCGCCGGGCACCCGCATGCGCGTCGCGCTGTCCGCCCTGACGATGGCGGAGTACTTCCGCGACGTGCAGGGCCAGGACGTGCTGCTGTTCATCGACAACATCTTCCGCTTCACCCAGGCGGGCTCGGAGGTGTCGACCCTGCTGGGCCGCATGCCGTCCGCCGTGGGCTACCAGCCGACGCTGGCGGACGAGATGGGCGAGCTCCAGGAGCGGATCACCTCGACCCGCGGCAAGTCGATCACCTCGCTGCAGGCGATCTACGTGCCCGCGGACGACTACACCGACCCGGCGCCCGCCACCACCTTCGCCCACCTGGACGCGACGACGGAGCTCTCCCGTCCGATCTCCCAGAAGGGCATCTACCCGGCGGTGGACCCGCTGTCCTCGTCCTCCCGGATCCTGGAGCCGACCATCGTCGGCGAGGAGCACTACCGGGTGGCGCAGGAGGTCAAGCGCATCCTGCAGAAGTACAAGGAGCTGCAGGACATCATCGCCATCCTGGGCATGGACGAGCTGTCCGAGGAGGACAAGGTCCTCGTCGGCCGCGCCCGTCGCCTGGAGCGCTTCCTCGGCCAGAACTTCATCGTGGCCGAGAAGTTCACCGGCCAGCCGGGCTCGTTCGTGCCGATCAAGGACACGATCGAGGCGTTCGACCGCGTCTGCAAGGGCGAGTTCGACCACTACCCGGAGCAGGCGTTCTTCTCCTGCGGCGGTCTCGACGACGTCGAGGCCAACGCGAAGAAGCTCGCCGGCAAGTAGGTCGGGCCGTCACCGGAGGGCCGTTCCCGCGTCGGGAGCGGCCCTCCGGCCTACCCGGCCCAGCCCAGGGCCCGCGAGATCGCGAGCCCGCAGGTGCGCACCGCCGGCACGACGGTGTCCGTCCGCGTGCCCGTGGGCACCACCGCGGACACCGAGGCCACCACGTCCCCGCCGGGGCCGCGCACCGGCGCCGCCACCGAGTACGTGATCAGCTCGATCTGCCGGTCGCTGATCGCGTAGCCGTCCCGCCGCGCCCGCGCCAGCGCCTCCCGCAGCGGGCCGGGCGAGGTGACCGTCCTCGGGGTGAACCTCCGCAGCGGGGCCGCCAGCACGGCCTCCCGCACGTCCGCCGGCGCGTGGGCGAGCAGCACCAGCCCGACGCCCGTGCAGTGCAGCGGCATCCGGCTGCCCACCCGCGTGACCACGTTGACCGCGTCGCGCGCCGAGATGCGCTCCACGTACACGACCTCCGCGCCGTCGCGCACGGCCAGCTGCACGTTGTGCCGGGTCACCTCGCACAGGTCCTCCAGGAACGGCACGGCCCGGTCCCGCAGGTCGAGGCTGCCCGGCGACAGCACGCCCAGCTCCAGCAGCCGCAGCCCCACCGAGTACCGGCCGTCCGCGCCCCGCTCCAGGGCCCTGAGGTCCACCAGGGACGCCACCAGGCGGTGCGTGGTGCTCAGGGGCAGCCCGGTGTGGCGGCTCAGCTCCGACAGCGTCACGGCCGGCCGGTCCGCGCTGAACACCGACAGCAGCGAGAACGCCCGGTCCAGCAGCGCCTTCGGTGTCGTCACGCGCCCAGTCTTCCACTCACCGGAAACGGACGGCCGCCCGCCGGTGGGACGCTGATCACAACGGGTGCCGCGATCCGCGCGTTCGCCCTCGTGACGGCCCCGACGGCCACCTCCGGGGCGTCCGCCACCGGGGTGCTGCCGCCCGCGGGGCACCCCTGGGGGTGGCTGGTGCGGCGCACCCTTCCGGCCACCGTTTAGACTGCACTGGACTCCAGTCGACGAGGGAGATGCGCGTGGCCGAGATGACCGTCCAGCTGGTCGCCGTGGAACGCCGCCTGTGGTCCGGCACGGCCACCTCGGTGGTCGCGCAGACCTTCGAGGGCGAGATCGGCATCCTGCCCGGGCACGAGCCGGTGCTGGGCCAGCTCGTCGAGGGTGGCGTGGTCCGCATCCGGACCGCCGACGGCGAGCTCGTCACGGCCGCGGTGCACGGCGGGTTCCTCTCCGTCACCGGCGAGGGCGTCAGCATCCTCGCCGAGAACGCCGAGCTGGCCGGCGAGATCGACGTCGAGCGGGCCCGCGGCAACGTCGGCAGCGACGACGAAGCCGAGCGGGTACGGGCGCTCGCGCGACTCCGCGCCGCCGGACACGCGGTCTGACGCGGACGAGCGGACAAGCGCCGTGGGGATCGCCGAAGTCGTCGGGGTGGTCCTGTTCGTCGCGGTGGTGTTCCTCGCGTACTCCGCGTGGCGCCGCGTCCGGCTCCTGCGCGCCGGCGGCGTGCACGTGGCCCTGAGGGCCCGCGTGGACGACACCGGCCGGGGCTGGCACCTGGGCGTCGGCCACTACCGGGGTGACGAGTTCGTCTGGCACCGCGTGCTGAGCCTGGGCCTGGGACCGGGCCCGGACGTGACCATCTCCCGCGAGGGCTTCGAGATCGACGACCGGCGCGAGCCGACCCCGCTGGAGGGGTACGCCATGCCGGCGGGCGCGGTGGTCCTCCGCTGCCGCAGCGCCAAGGGCGAGGTGGAGATCGCGATGGGCCCGGACGCCCTGACCGGCTTCCTGTCCTGGCTGGAGTCGGCCCCCCCGGGCCGCTCCATCCCCTGGGCCTCCTAGCGGGCCTCGCGGCCGCCGCCCGGCTGCCACAGCACGTCCCCGTCGGGGTTGGCGACCCGCGCCAGGATGAACAGCAGGTCCGACAACCGGTTGAGGTACTTGGCGGTCAGCGGGTTCGTCGCCTCGGCCTCGGCCTCGACCAACCCCCAGGTGGAGCGCTCCGCCCGGCGCGCGATCGTGCGCGCCTGGTGCAGCAGCGCGGCGCCCGGCGTGCCCCCGTTGAGGATGAACGACGACAGCTTCCCCAACCGGGAGTTGAACTCGTCGCACCACCCCTCCAGGCGGTCGACGTACGGCTGGGTCACCCGCAGGGGCGGGTACTCGGGGTCCTCCACGATCGGCGTGCACAGGTCCGCGCCCACGTCGAACAGGTCGTTCTGCACCTGCCGCACCACGGCGGCCACGTCGTCGGCCAGGCCGCCCAGCGCCAGGGCGACGCCCAGCGCCGCGTTCGTCTCGTCCACGTCGGCGTAGGCGGAGATGCGCGGCGACGTCTTGGGGACCCGCGAGAAGTCGCCCAGTCCCGTCGTCCCGTCGTCGCCGACCCGGGTGTAGATCTTCGTCAGGTGCACGGCCATGCCCAGCACTCTAGACAGAGCACCGCGCACGGACACGATTCAGCGCGTCCGTAGGATTGCGGCACAACGAGCGAGGAGTTCCCCACGTGAGTGAGCACTTCCGTGTTCAGGGCGGTGCGCGCCTGGTCGGCGAGGTCGAGGTCGTCGGCGCGAAGAACAGCGTGCTCAAGCTGATGGCCGCGGCCCTCCTCGCGGAGGGCACGACCACGATCACCAACTGCCCGGAAATCCTCGACGTGCCGCTGATGGCGGACGTCCTCCGCAGCCTCGGCTGCGAGGTGACCCTCGACGGCGGCGTCGTCACCATCACCACCCCCGCCGAGCTGAACCA
Organism: Saccharothrix longispora; assembly: GCF_031455225.1. Lineage (GTDB taxonomy): Bacteria > Actinomycetota > Actinomycetes > Mycobacteriales > Pseudonocardiaceae > Actinosynnema > Actinosynnema longispora. The sequence goes on along the minus strand of NZ_JAVDSG010000001.1, from coordinate 5,628,918 downwards.
CCGCGCCGACTCCGAGGCCATGGGCAAGCTCCGCGCCTCGGTCTGCGTCCTCGGCCCGCTGGTGGGCCGCTGCAAGCGGGCCGTCGTGGCCCTGCCCGGCGGCGACGCGATCGGCTCCCGGCCGCTGGACATGCACCAGAACGGCCTGCGCAAGCTCGGCGCGCACAGCGAGATCGAGCACGGCTGCGTCGTCGCCGAGGCGGAGGGCCTGCACGGCGCCCAGATCTGGCTCGACTTCCCGAGCGTCGGCGCCACCGAGAACATCCTGATGGCCGCCGTGCTCGCGAAGGGCACCACGGTCATCGACAACGCCGCCCGCGAGCCGGAGATCGTGGACATCTGCGTGATGCTCCAGGAGATGGGCGCCAGGATCGAGGGCGCGGGCACGTCCACGCTCACCGTGCACGGGGTGGAGTCCCTGCGCCCGACCGAGCACCGCGTCATCGGCGACCGCATCGTGGGCGCCACCTGGGCGTTCGCCGCCGTCATGACGCGCGGCGACATCACCGTGCGCGGCGTGAACCCGCACCACCTCGACCTGGTCCTGGAGAAGCTCCGCATGGCCGGCGCGGAGGTGACCACGTTCGACGACGACGGCTTCCGCGTGGTCCAGCACGGCAGGCCGCAGTCGGTCGACTTCGTCACGCTGCCCTACCCGGGCTTCGCGACCGACAACCAGCCGTTCGCCATCGCCCTCTCCAGCATCTCCGAGGGCACGTCGATGATCACCGAGAACCTCTTCGAAGCGCGCTTCCGCTTCATCGAGGAGATGGTGCGCCTGTCGGCCGACGCCCGCACCGACGGCCACCACGCCGTGGTGCGCGGCGTGGAGAAGCTGTCCAGCGCACCGGTCTGGGCCTCGGACATCCGGGCCGGCGCGGGCCTGGTCCTGGCCGGCCTGTGCGCGGAGGGCGTCACCGAGGTCTACGAGATCTTCCACATCGAGCGCGGCTACCCGGGCTTCGTGGAGAACCTGCGCAAGCTGGGCGCGACGGTGGAGCGCGTCGGCGCGTAGCGGTGCCCGGCGTCCTCCCCGCTCGGCGGACCGGGTGGGGAGGACGCCCTCACCGCGGCAGGAACGGCGTGAGGGCGGTCACGCCCCCGGTCGTCCTCCGGTCACGATTCAGTGAGCAACGGCACGCTCCGTGTGGGTTACTCGTCAGTACGCTACGGGGAACCGCGAGAACCACACGGACAACGACGCCGTTCGAGGAGGCTGCCGTGCCGTACCCGGCCGATCGTGAGCGGGACCGACCGTGGGTGATGCGGACCTACGCGGGTCACTCCAGCGCCGCCGCCTCGAACGCCCTCTACCGCCGGAACCTGGACAAGGGGCAGACCGGCCTCTCCGTGGCCTTCGACCTCCCCACCCAGACCGGCTACGACCCGGACGACGAGCTGGCCCGGGGCGAGGTGGGCAAGGTCGGCGTGCCGATCAGCCACATCGGCGACATGCGGCAGCTGTTCGACGGAATCCCGCTGGGCGAGGCCAACACCTCCATGACGATCAACGCGACGGCCATGTGGCTGCTCGCGCTGTACGTCTCCGTCGCCGAGGAGGAGGGCGCCGACCGCGCGACCCTCTCCGGCACCACGCAGAACGACATCATCAAGGAGTACCTGTCCCGCGGCACGTACGTGTTCCCGCCCGGCCCGAGCCTCCGCCTCATCACGGACGTGGTCGCGTGGACCGTGTCGAACGTGCCGAAGTGGAACCCGATCAACATCTGCTCGTACCACCTCCAGGAGGTCGGTGCGACCCCGGCGCAGGAGATCGCCTACTCCCTCTCCACCGCCATCGCGGTCCTGGACTCGGTCTTCGACTCCGGCCAGGTCCCCGAGGAGCGTCGCGGCGAGGTCGTCGCGCGCATCTCGTTCTTCGTGAACGCGGGCGTCCGCTTCATCGAGGAGATGTGCAAGATGCGGGCGTTCGTCCGGCTGTGGGACGAGATCACCCGCGACCGGTACGGCATCGAGAACCCGAAGCACCGCCGCTTCCGCTACGGCGTGCAGGTGAACTCCCTCGGCCTCACCGAGGCGCAGCCGGAGAACAACGTGCAGCGGATCGTGCTGGAGATGCTCGCGGTCACGCTCTCCCGCGACGCCCGGGCCCGCGCGATCCAGCTGCCCGCGTGGAACGAGGCCCTCGGCCTCCCGCGCCCCTGGGACCAGCAGTGGGCGCTGCGCATGCAGCAGGTCCTCGCCTACGAGACGGACCTCCTGGAGTACGAGGACGTCTTCGACGGCTCGCACGTCGTCGAGGCCAAGGTGGACGGGATCGTCGAAGCCGCCCGCGCCGAGATCGACCGCGTGCAGGCGATGGGCGGCGCCGTCGCGGCCGTGGAGTCCGGCTACATGAAGTCGGCGCTGGTCTCCTCCCTCGCCGAGCGCCGCCGCCGCGTCGAGTCGGGCGAGGACGTCGTGGTGGGCGTGAACAGGTTCGCCACCACCGAACCGTCACCGCTCCAGGTCGAGGGCGCGAACGCGATCGAGCAGATCGACCCCGTCGTGGAGCAGCGGGCCGTCGAGGCGGTGCGGGCCTGGCGGGCCGGCCGGGACGACGCCCTGGTGACGTCCACCCTGGACACCCTCCGGGCCGCCGCGAAGACCGACGCGAACCTCGTCGAGGCCACGATCGCGTGCGCCAAGGCCGGCGTCACCACCGGCGAGTGGGCGTCCGCGCTGCGCGAGGTGTTCGGCGAGTACCGCGCGCCCACCGGTGTCTCCGCGGCCTCCGCCTCCGGTGAGGCGGGCGAGCGGATCGCCCGCGTGCGCGACCGGGTCAGGACGACCGGCGGGGAACTCGGTCGTCGACTGCGCGTCCTGGTCGGCAAGCCCGGCCTCGACGGGCACTCCAACGGCGCCGAGCAGGTCGCCGTGCGGGCCCGCGACGTCGGCTTCGAGGTCGTGTACCAGGGCATCCGGCTCACCCCGGCCCAGATCGTGGCCGCCGCCGTGCAGGAGGACGTGCACGTGGTGGGCCTGTCGATCCTGTCCGGCTCGCACCTGGAGGTCGTGCCCGCCGTGGTCGACGGCCTGCGCGCCGCGGGCGCGGGCGACGTGCCGGTCATCGTCGGCGGCATCGTGCCGCCCGACGACGCCGCCGTGCTCCGCGACCGCGGCGTGGCGCGCGTGTTCACGCCGAAGGACTACGAGCTGACCGACATCATGGACGAGATCGTCACCGTGATCCGCGAGGCCAACGGCCTGAAGCCACCGTCCCACTGACCACCGTCCCGTCGGCCACCGTTCCGCCGACCACCGTCCCGTCGGCCACCGTTCCCGCTAGACGACGTCATCGGTCGTCACGACCTCCGCGAACCCGCCGCCGCGCAGGTTCGTCGCGGTCGCGCGGGCCAGTTCGTCGGCGCTCAGGTCCTCCAGGTCGAAGGTGAACGTGGCGTCGAGCACGACCCGGACCCGGTAGCCGAGGTTCCCGCCCACCCGGGCCGTCGTCTCGACGCACATGTTCGTCTGGACGCCCGCGAGCACGATGCCGGTGACGCCGCGCCCGCGCAGCCACGCGTCCAGGTCGACCTCGCCGTGGAACGCCGAGTTCACGGACTTGGCGAACACCAGGTCGGGCACGGCCCCGTCCAGTTCCGGCGTGAACCGGTTGCCGTCCTGGCCGGGGCGCAGCGGCGAGCCGGGCTCGGTCGAGTCGTGCCGCACGAGCACCAGCGGCCCGCGCCAGGACGCCAGCAGGCGGGCGATGTTCGCCTCGGCACCGGGGTTGTTGCGCCTGCCCCAGGACGGGTCGGCGAAGCCGCGCTGCACGTCGACGAGGATGAGTGCGTTGGTCACGGCGTCGAGTCTGGGGTCACCGGGCTCGCGCCGGTGAGTGGCGGAACCGGCGCGGTGCAGTACTTTCCTGCCATGTTCACCGTGGGGGTGCTCCTGCTGCCGGGCACCAGGTCGTTCGAGGTCTCGGTGGTCGGCGAGGTGTGGGGGGTGGACCGCACCGACTCCGGGGTGGGGCCGTTCGAGGTGCGGCTGTGCGCGCCCGGCCGGGCCGCCACCCCCGTCGCGCCCCTCGGCGTCGTCCCCGCGACGCACGGCCTGTCCGGCCTGGCCGGCTGCGACCTGGTCGTGGTGCCCGGTCGCGTCGAGCCGTTCGCCCCGGTCCCGCGGTCAGCCGTCCGCGCGCTCCGGTCGTCCGGCGGCACGGTCGCCGCGCTGTGCTCCGGCGCGTTCACGCTCGCCGCCGCCGGCATGCTGGACGGCCGCGCGGCGACCACCCACTGGCGGCTGCTGGACGACCTGGAACGCGCCGCCCCCCGCGCCCGCGTGCTGCGGGACGTGCTCTACGCCGAGGACGGCGTGTTCACCTCGGCGGGCGTCGCCGGCGGTCTCGACCTGTGCCTGCACCTCGTGCGCCGGGCGCACGGCGCGGACGTCGCCGCCACCCTGGCCCGCCGCATGGTCATGCCGCCGAGCCGGGAGGGCGGCCAGCGCCAGTACGCGGAGCCGCCGCTGCCCACCCGCCCCTCGCGCGCCGGCCTCGCGGACGTCGTCGACTGGGCGGTGGACAACCTGACCGGCACCACCGGCGTGACCGACCTGGCCGCACGCGCGGGCATGAGCGAACGCACCTTCCACCGCGCCTTCCTGGCCGCCACCGGCAGCACCCCCGGCCGCTGGCTCCGGGGGCAGCGCGTCCGCCTGGCCCGGCGCCTGCTGGAGACCACCGACCTGACCGTGGAGCGCGTGGCCGAGCGCTCCGGCCTCGGCACCCCGGCCAACCTGCGCCGCCGCCTGCGCGCCGAACTGGGCGTCACCCCGGACGCCTACCGCCGCACGTTCCGGGTGCCCGCCGCGTCGTGACCGCGACCCGCGCCACGGCGGGTGGAACCCGGGACATCCGCCCGAGGCCGGCGGTTGCCGGCCCGGATACGGTCGCAGCATGGCCGAGTACCAGCACATCCGCGTCGAGCGCACGGATGACGTCGTGCGCATCACCATGGACCGCGCCGCGCGGCGCAACTCCCTGTCCGCCGAACACCTGGCGGAGCTGTTGACCGCGTTCCGCGACGTCGCCGCGTCCGACGCGCTGGGCGTCGTGCTCGCGGGGGAGGGACCGGTGTTCTCCGCCGGGCACGACTTCGCCGACGTGTCCTCGCGCGACCTGGAGGGCGTGCGGGAGCTGCTGACCCTCTGCACGGACCTGATGCGCACGATCGAGTCGGTGCCGCAGGTGGTGGTCGCCCGCGTGCACGGCCTGGCCACCGCGGCCGGCTGCCAGCTGGTGGCCTCGTGCGACCTGGCGGTGGCGTCCGAGGACGCCGCCTTCGCGCTGCCCGGCGGCAAGGGCGGTTGGTTCTGCCACACCCCGGCCGTGCCGGTGGCCCGCGCGATCGGCCGCAAGCGCCTGATGGAGCTGGCGCTCACCGGCGACCCGATCGACGCGCGGACCGCCGAGCAGTGGGGCCTGGTCAACCGCGTCGTGCCGGCCGACGGGCTGGACGAGGCCGTGGACGACCTGGTGCGCCGCGCCACCCGAGGCAGCAGGGCGAGCAAGGCGCTCGGCAAGCAGACGATCTACGCCCAGCTCGACCGCCCCGAGGCCGACGCGTACGCGATCGCCGTGGAGGTGATGGCGGCGGCGTCCCAGACCGCGGCGGCGAAGGAGGGCATGTCGTCGTTCCTGGAGAAGCGCCCGGCGGTGTGGACCGACTGACACCGCCGGGCGCCCGCCCGCACCCGCTCGTGCGACCCCGCCGCAGACCCCGGCACGCCCCCGGCCACCGTCACGGTTGGGCGTGCTCGTGCAGCAGGAGCAGGGTGTAGGCGGCGATCGACTGCGCGTCGGTGATCTCGCCCCGCGAGACCATCGCCTCGAACTCCGCGCGCGGGAACCACGCCGAGCGCATGTCCTGCTCCTCGTGCTCCCGCTCGTGGAAGCCCTCGACCAGCTCGGTGGCCAGGAACACCCGCCCGCGCTGGCTCGACATGCCCGGCGCCACGTCCAGCAGCCCCAGCTGCACGAGCCTGCCCGCGCGCAGGCCCGTCTCCTCGCGCAGCTCGCGGGCGGCCAGCTCCAGCGGGGCGAGGTCGGCGCGCTCCGGCGCGGTGCCCTGCGGGAACTCCCAGCGCCGCATGCCCAGCGGGTACCGGTACTGCTCGACCAGCCGGAGCCGCTCGCCGTCCATGGGTATCACCAGCGCGAAGTCCGGCTTGTCCACCACCCCGTAGATCCCGGTCGTCCCGTCGGGACGCCCGATCGCGTCCTCCCGGACCACCATCCACTGGTTCGCGTACACCTCGCGCGAGCCGAGGGTCTCCACGATCACTCTCCCTGCACCTGTTGTCCCAACCGCGAACGGCTGCGGCCGTAGGCGAAGTACACCACCAACCCCGCCGCCGACCACACGCCGAACGCCGCCCACGTCGCGGGCGCCAACCCGGCCACCAGCAGCACGCACATGCCCAGCCCCAGCAGCGGCACCACCGGCACCCAGGGCGTGCGGAACCCGCGCGGCAGGTCCGGCCGGGTCCGCCGCAGCACCACCACACCGATGTTGACCAGGCTGAACGCCACCAGCGTGCCGATGCTCGTCGCCTCCGCCAGCTGCCCCAGCGGCACCAGCGCCGCGAGCACCGCCACCGCCCCGCCCACGATCAGCGTGTTCGCCGCGGGCACGCGCCGCGCGCCGATCCGGGCGAACACCCGGGGCACCAGGCCGTCGCGCGCCATCGCGACCAGCACCCGGGTCTGTCCGTACAGGACGGTCAGCACCACCGAGGCGATCGCGACCACCGCGCCGGCCGCCAGCACCACGGCCGGCCAGCCGTCGCCCGTGACCTGCCGCAGCACGGTGGCCAGCGAGGCGTCGGACCCGCTCAGCGCGTCCACGCCGACCGCGCCCACCGCCGTCAGCGCCACCAGCACGTAGGCGACCGTGACCACGGCCAGTGAGACGACGATGGCGCGCGGCAGGTCGCGCTGCGGGTTCCGCGCCTCCTCGCCCGCCGTCGAGGCCGCGTCGAACCCGATGAACGAGAAGAACACCAGCGAGGCCGCGCCCGTGACGCCCGCGACCCCGGCGGGCGCGAACGGCGCCAGGTTGCCGGTGCTGAACCCGAACGCGGCGACCACCACGAAGAACGCGAGGACGGCGACCTTCAGCACGGTCGTCACCACGGTCACCACCCCGCTCTCCCGCACGCCGCCGAGGAGCACCGCCGTGGCCAGCAGCACCACCGCGGCGGCCGGCAGGTCGACCACGCCGCCGCTGAGCGCCTCGGGCACCCGCGAGCCGACCGTCGCGCCGAGGAACTCGTCGAGGTAACCGCTCCAGCCCACCGCGACGGCCGCGACCGACACGCCGTACTCCAGCAGCAGGCACCAGCCGCACACCCACGCGACCAGCTCGCCCAGCGTGGCGTAGGTGTAGGAGTAGGCCGACCCGGAGACCGGCACCGCGCCCGCCAGCTCGGCGTAGGACAGGGCCGAGAACAGCGCGGCGAGCGCCGCCACGGCGAACGACACCGTCACCGCCGGCCCGGCGACCGGGGCGGCCTGGCCGAGCACCACGAAGATGCCCGTGCCGAGGGTGGCGCCGACGCTCAGCGAGATCAGGGCCGGCAGCCCGAGGCCGCGGCGCAGCGCGGTGTGAGCGCTCTCGTCGTTGATCAGGTCGACGGGCTTGGTGCGCAGGAGCTGCCGCGGCGGTGACACGTCGGCCGACGGTACCTGCCGGTCGTCCGGCGCTCGCACCCCGTAGCCTGTCGGCCGTGCGCCTCGTCATCGCTCGCTGCAAGGTCGACTACGTCGGACGCCTCACCGCCCATCTGCCGATGGCCCAGAGGCTGCTGCTGATCAAGGCGGACGGGTCCGTGTCGATCCACTCCGACGATCGCGCGTACAAGCCGCTGAACTGGATGAGCCCGCCGTGCTGGCTCATCGAGGACCCGGACATCTGGGTGGTGCAGAACAAGGCGGGGGAGAAGCTGATCATCACCCTGGCCGAGGTCCTGCACGACTCCAAGCACGAACTCGGCCCCGAGCCCGGCCTGGTGAAGGACGGCGTGGAAGCCGACCTCCAGAAGCTGCTGGCCGAGCACGTCACCACCCTCGGGGAGGGCTGGACCCTCGTCCGCCGCGAGTTCCCGACGCCGATCGGCCCGGTCGACCTGATGTGCCGCGACAGCGCGGGGAAGTCCGTGGCGGTCGAGATCAAGCGCCGGGGCGAGATCGACGGCGTGGAGCAGCTCACCCGCTACCTGGAACTCCTCAACCGCGACCCGCTGCTCGCCCCGGTGCGCGGCGTGTTCGCGGCGCAGCAGATCAAGCCCCAGGCCCGCACCCTCGCGGAGGACCGCGGCATCCGCTGCGTGGTCCTGGACTACGACGCGCTGCGCGGCATCGAGTCCGACGAGTTCCGCCTGTTCTGACCCGTTCCGAACTCCGATTCCCGCGGTCCGCGGTACACCGTTCGGGCGCGTGGCAAAGCGTTTTCCGCGATATACGCTGACCTCCCCGTTTGGTGGGCCTGGGGAGGAACCGTGCGAAGACGAAGATCCGGTGTGCCCGCTCTGCTGCTCCTCCCCCTCGTGCTCGCGGCGTGCGCGGACACCGGTCGCGCACCGGTGCCGCTCGGGATGACGGCGCCCAGCTCCAGCATGACGGCCCTCCCCTCGGCGCACCTGGCCGCACGGCCCGTGGCCGGGGCCGCGAACAGCGAGATCCGGTTGAGCGGTGAGGGGTACCCCGCTCACGGCCGGGTGGTGTTCACCTTCCACGGGGCGCAGGTGGGCGAGACCACCGCGGACGCGGTGGGGCGGTTCGCCGAGGTGGCGGTGGTGGTGCCGACCGCGTTTGGGGACGCCGGGCCCGGCACCCAGGTCACGATCGGGGCCACGTCGGGGCCGTTCTACGCCGAGACGCCGTTCGTCCTCACCCGGTAGAGCTCGTCCAGGACGTCGGCGCGGCTCAGCGCGAACCGGCTCGCCAGGTGGTCGGCCAGGCGGGCCACCTCCGGCGGCACGTCCGGGCACTCGCCCTCGAAGTCGGTCAGGTCCACGTACGCCTCCAGCAGGTCCGCCCCGGCGTGGCCGGGGAAGATCCCGCCGTCGTCCCGGCGGTGGAACGCGATGCCCTCGCGCACGGCCGACGCGTCGCCGGTGAGCGCGAAGCCCGCCGCGCCGCCGCGGTCCTGGACGGGGTGGACCACGTCCGCCGTGCCGGACAGCCACGTGCGGGTGAACCCGACGACCTCCGCCGCGCCCTGGAGGTAGTCGAGGGCGGTGGGCAGCGTGAACGAACGCGACAGCCCGGAACCGCACACGAACAGGAACGGCAGGTGTTCGGGGTAGCCCTGCGCGCGGCCGTCGGCGAGGGCGGCCGTCGCGTGCGCGCGGCCCGCGTCGTGGCCGCCGGCGAAGTCGTCGTCCCCGAGCTGGTGGCGGAGCAGCACCAGGCGCCCCTCGGCGCGGTGCCCGGCCAGCGCTCCCGGGTGGTCGCCCCACGCGCCCCGGGCGGCCGGGGAACCGGTGCGGCGGACGAGGAACCTCAGGTCGTGGCCACCCGTGCGGGTGTACTCGGACAGCTCCCGCGGCGTCAGCTCGCGAGCACCGGAATCGACCCCGTACGCGGTCACGGTCGGCAATCGGCACCTCCTGGCCCCACCTCGGGGAGTACGAGGTTTAGGAGCGGGTAGTTCAAACCGGCGAACCGCGCCGGAGTGCACTACGGTCAGCGTGGTCGCTGGTGAGTAGTGTTCGTTGGTGTTTGAGATTGTTTGATCGGGGAGGTGGGCGAGGGTGCCCGTGCTCGCACAGGCGGACCTGCGGCTTGACGCCGGACCGCTGGACTACGCGCTGTTGGCGGTCTACTTCGTGTTCGTGCTCGGCATCGGCTTCCTGGCCCGCAGGTCGGTGTCGTCGAGCCTCGACTTCCTGCTCTCCGGCCGGTCGCTGCCCGCCTGGGTGACGGGCCTGGCGTTCATCTCGGCCAACCTCGGCGCGATCGAGCTGCTCGGCATGGCGGCCAACGGCGCGCAGTACGGCATGGCCACGATGCACTACTACTGGATCGGCGCGATCCCGGCCATGGTGTTCCTGGGCATCGTGATGATGCCCTTCTACTACGGCTCGAAGGTCCGCAGCGTCCCCGAGTTCCTGCGCCGCCGCTTCGGCAAGGGGGCCCACCTGGTCAACGCGCTCAGCTTCGCCGCGGCCCAGGTGCTCATCGCGGGCGTCAACCTCTACGCGCTGGCGTTCCTGCTCAACCTCATGCTCGGCTGGCCGATCCCGCTGTCGGTGGTCATCGCCGCGGCGGTCGTGCTCGCCTACACCACCCTCGGCGGCCTGTCCGCGGCGATCTACAACGAGGTGCTCCAGTTCTTCGTCATCGTCGCCGCCCTGCTGCCGCTCACCATCGTGGGCCTGCACAAGGTCGGCGGCTGGGACGGCCTGGTCGACAAGGTGACGGCCGGTCCCGGCGGCGCGGAGCAGTTGTCGTCGTGGCCGGCGACCGAGCTGACCGGCATCCAGAACCCGGTGCTCAGCGTCATCGGCATCGTGTTCGGCCTCGGCTTCGTGCTCTCGTTCGGCTACTGGACGACGAACTTCGCCGAGGTGCAGCGCGCGCTGTCGGCGAAGTCGATGTCCGCGGCCCGGCGCACGCCGATCATCGGCGCCTACCCCAAGGTGCTGATCCCGTTCGTGATCATCATCCCGGGCATCATCGCCGCGCTGGTCGTGCCGGAGATGGTGGCGCTCAAGGCCGGTGACGAGAGCGGGGACGTCGCCTACAACAACGCGCTGCCCGCGCTGATCGGCGAGCTGCTCCCCAACGGCATGCTCGGCATCGCGATCACGGGTCTGCTGGCGTCGTTCATGGCCGGTGTCGCGGCGAACGTGTCGAGCTTCAACACGGTCTTCACGTACGACCTGTGGCAGCAGTACGTCAAGAAGGACAAGCCGGACGAGTACTACCTGCGCATCGGCCGCCTGGCCACGATCGGCGGCACGGTGGTCGCCATCGGCACGGCGTTCATCGCCGCCGGCTACGGCAACATCATGGACTACATCCAGGCGCTGTTCTCGTTCTTCAACGCGCCGCTGTTCGCCACGTTCATCCTGGCGATGTTCTGGAAGCGGATGTCCGCGGCGGCGGGCTGGATCGGCCTGGTCGCGGGCACGCTCGCCGCGGTGCTGGTGTTCGTGCTCGCCGAGACCGGCGTGCTCGACCTGCCCGGTCAGGGCGCGAGCTTCGTCGGCGCGGGCGTGGCGTTCGCGGTCGACATCGTGGTCAGCGTCGTGGTGACGGTGTTCACCCGGCCGGTGCCGGAGGAGCGGCTGCGCGGGCTGGTCTACAGCCTGACGCCCAAGGAGGACCGCAGGCACTCCACGACCGGCGACGACTCGGGCTGGTACCGCTCGCCCGCCGTGCTCGGCGCGGGCGTCCTGGTCATCACCGTCGTGCTCAACATCATCTTCGCCTGAGGGAGGTCGTCATGGCGGCGCACAAGGCAGGTCTGTTCGACCTCCGGCTGGTGATCGCGGTGCTGTTCGCGATCTACGGGGTGGTCCTGGTGGTGGTCGGACTTGGCTTCACCGACGAGTCCGACCTGGCCAGGGCCGACGGGCTCAACATCAACCTGTGGTCAGGTGTCGGCATGCTCGCCCAGGCGGCGCTGTTCGCCGCCTGGGCGCTCCTGCGGCCCGTCATCGTGCCGGACGAGCCCGTTGACGGGGACCCGGTGGAGGGTGCTCAGCGCCGGGGGTAGACCGGGTTGAACGCCTCGACCGTCCAGGTGTCGAGCCAGCGGACGGCGCGTCGGATGCGGTTGCGCACTCGGTGCTCCTTTCGTTGGTTCCACCTGGTTCAGCGCGATGACCTTCTGAATCGTTCCCGAAGGTCCTCGTGAGGACGAACACAGGGTTCCGGCCACGAATGGCGCAACCGGGAGCTACCGTGCACGTCGTGAAGCGTCCCGTCGCTGTGCTGAGCGCGATCCTGAGCGCGACCCTCCTGGTGGCCGGCTGCGCCGGGACGGACCTGGCGAAGCAGCGGTTCCCCCGCACCACCATCCCGGCGAACGCGGAGAACGTCGCCGACCCGACCGGGACCACGGGCACCACGGGCACCGCCGCACCCGGTCAGCCGGTCGAACCGGCGTTCGCGCCCGACCGGCTGCGGCTCACCGACCCGTGCGAGCTGCTCGACGAGGACGTGCTCAAGGGCCTGGGCACACCCGGCGACGTGTCGCGCAGCGGCTTCAGCCGGTGCTCCAACTTCATGACCGACAAGGCGGGCAAGGACCTCGCGGTCACCGTCGACCTCGGCCAGACGATGACCTCCGAGATCAAGAACGCCGACAAGCAGCTCGCCGGCCTGCGCAGCGCCGAGCAGACGCTGGACAACAGCGCGTGCTTCGTCTCGGTGATCACGCAGGACAAGCCGGGCCTCGGCATCACCGTGCAGATCGGCTACAAGGACGGCGACGCGTGCGCGCCCGGCCGCACCGTGGCCGAGTCCGTGGTCGCGCAGGTCCGGGACCGCAAGGGCGTCATCACGCCCGCCAAGGGGTCGCTGATCACGCTCGACCCGTGCGCCCTGCCGGACGCCGGCGCGGTCGAGGCGGCCGTGGGCGCCGGTCACCGCACGTACCCGTACGGGCTGCACAACTGCTCGTGGGTCGGCGACGGCCCGGAGCTGACCGTGGACTTCCGGCACACCTTCGTCCCCGACGACCGGGAGTTCGACGAGGGGCAGACCGAGGTCGACCTGGGCGGCGGCGTCAAGGGCTACCAGAAGGCGGGCGCCACGGCGTTCCCCTCCTGCGAGGTCAAGTGGGTGCAGCGGGAGACGGGGAACGACGAGGGCGAGGTGGTCGAGGTGAAGTCGGCCGGGCCGGAGAAGGCGCAGTTCGACCGCTGCGCCACGGCCGTGACGTTCGCCAAGGTGCTGCTGGCCAAGATCCCGAAGGGCTGAACGGGGGCTGACACCACCGCCGGATACCCGTTACTGTTCAGTAACACCGTGCACCGCCTGGAGGGCCCGATGACGCAGCTCGCTCCGACCACCAGCGCGCGGGCCGACGACGGGCAGAAGCGGTTCGCCTCCCTCGACCCGCGCACCGGCGAGGTCGTCGCGCACCACCCCGTCGCCTCCGAGGCCGACGTGCGCGAGGCCGTGCGGGCCGCCCGCGACGCGGCGGTGTTCTGGGCCGGTCTCGGCTTCGACGGCCGGCGGGCCCGGCTCGACGCGTGGCGGAAGCTGCTGGTCAAGCGGCTCGACGAGTTTCAGCAGCTGATCAGCGCGGAGACCGGCAAGTCCGCCGACGACGCGCGCACCGAGCTGGCGCTGGTCGTCGAGCACCTGCACTGGGCCGCCAAGCACGCGGCGAAGGCGCTGGGCAAGCGCAAGGTGCCCTCCGGCATGCTCATGTACAACTTCGCGGCCACCCTGGAGTACCGGCCGCTCGGCGTGGTCGGCGTCATCGGGCCGTGGAACTACCCGGCGCTCACGCCCGTGGGCTCGATCGGCTACGCGCTGGCCGCCGGCAACGCCGTGGTGTTCAAGCCCTCGGAGTTCACCCCCGGCGTCGGCGTGTTCCTGGCCGAGACGTTCGCCCAGGTCGTGCCCGAGTACCCGGTGCTCCGGACGGTGACCGGGTTCGGCGAGACCGGCGCCGCGCTGTGCGCGTCCGGCGTGGACAAGATCGCGTTCACCGGCTCCACGGCGACCGGCAGGAAGGTCCTGGCCGCGTGCGCGGCGTCCCTCACGCCCGTGCTGCTGGAGTGCGGCGGCAAGGACCCGCTCATCGTGGCCGAGGACGCGGACGTGAAGGCCGCCGCGGAGGCCGCGGTGTGGGGCGGGATCTTCAACGCGGGCCAGACGTGCGCGGGCGTCGAGGTGGCGCTGGTCGCGGACGCCGTCTACGACGAGTTCGTCGCCCTGGTCACCCGGAAGGCGGCCAAGCTGCGCCCCGGCGGCGAGCCGGACGCGGACTTCGGGCCCATCACCATGCCCGGGCAGGTCGAGGTCATCCGCTCGCACGTGGCCGACGCGCTCGACCGCGGCGCGCGGGCCGTCGTCGGCGGGCTGGAGTCGATCCGGCCGCCGTACGTGGAGCCCGTCGTGCTGGTGGACGTGCCCGACGACGCGAAGGCCGCCACGGAGGAGACGTTCGGCCCCACGCTCGTGGTGACCCGGGTCGCCGACGCCGACGAGGCCGTGCGCCGCGCCAACGCCCACAAGTACGGGCTCGGCGCGTCGGTGTTCTCCCGCAACCGGGGCGAGGAGCTGGCGGACCGGCTGCGCTGCGGCATGGTGTCGGTGAACTCGGTGCTCGCCTACGCGTCGGTGGGCGCGCTGCCGTTCGGCGGGGTCGGCGACTCCGGGTTCGGCCGCATCCACGGCGAGGACGGCCTGCGCGAGTTCACCTTCGCGCACTCCGTGGCGCGCAAGCGGTTCCCGGCGCTGCTGAACCCCATGACCTACGACCGCGGGTCCCGGACCATGCGGCACGTGCTGCGGATGGTCCGGGTCCTGTACGGCCGCTAGTCCCCGTGCGGCCGCCGGCCGGGTCGGCGCGGTCGCCGCGGACCGCTCCGCTTTCGGGGGTGCCCCGGGTGGAGTAGGAATGGGTGATCAGCGTCGATCGGGAGGCCTCCCCGTGAAGAAGATCATCAACGATCCGGCGACCGTCGTGGCGGACGCGCTGCGCGGGATGGCCCTCGCGCACGCCGACCTCCTCGACGTCGAGCACGACCCGGCGGTGATCGTGCGGGCCGACGCGCCCGTGCCGCGCAAGGTCGCCGTGATCTCCGGCGGCGGGGCGGGCCACGAGCCGCTGCACGGCGGGTTCGTCGGGCGCGGGATGCTCGACGCGGCGTGCCCCGGCGCGGTGTTCACCTCGCCCACGCCCGACCAGGTCGCGGCGGCCGTGGCGCGCACCGACGGCGGCGCGGGCGCGCTGCTCGTGGTCAAGAACTACACCGGTGACGTGCTGAACTTCGAGACCGCCGCCGAGCTGGCCGCCGCCGACGGCGTGGACGTGCGCACGGTGGTCGTCGACGACGACGTGGCGGTCGAGGACTCGCTGTTCACGGCCGGCCGGCGCGGCGTCGCCGGGACCGTGCTGCTGGAGAAGGTCGTCGGCGCGGCGGCCGAGCGCGGGGTCGACCTCGACGGCTGCGAGGCGCTCGCGCGGCGGGTCGTGGCGAACGTCCGCTCCATGGGGCTCGCGCTGACCGCCTGCACCGTGCCCCACGCGGGCGAGCCGTCGTTCACGCTCGCCGACGACGAGATGGAGCTGGGCATCGGCATCCACGGCGAGCCGGGGCGACGGCGCGTGCCGGTCGGCCCGGCGGACGAGCTGGTGCCCGCGCTGCTCGACCCGATCCTGGAGGACCTGCCGTTCGCGGAGGGCGACCGGGTGCTGCTGTTCACCAACTCGATGGGCGGGACGCCGCTGATCGAGCTGTACTTGGCGCACGGCATCGCGGAACGGCTGCTCGCGGAACGGGGGATCGTGGTGGAACGACGGCTCGTCGGCCCGTACGTCACCAGCCTGGAGATGCAGGGCATGTCGCTGACCCTGCTCAAGCTCGACGACGAGATGGTGGAGCTGTGGGACGCGCCCGTGCACACCCCGGCGCTGCGGTGGGGTGTGTGATGGCGTGCACGGCGGAGGACGTCGCGCGGGCGCTGCGCGCGGTGGCGGCCGTGGTCAAGGAGCACCGCGAGGAGCTGATCCGGCTCGACCGCGAGATCGGCGACGGCGACCACGGCGAGAACCTGGCCCGCGGCTTCACCGCGCTGGTGTCCAAGTTGGACGGTGACGTGCCCGCCCTGCCGGGTGGCGTGCTGCGGCTCGCCGCGACCACCCTGATCTCCACCGTGGGCGGCGCGGCCGGGCCGCTGTACGGCACGGCGTTCCTGCGCGCGGCCACGTCGGTCGGCGACGCGGCGACCCTGGACGCGGCGTCCGTGGCGGGTGCGCTCCAGGCCGCCCTGGAGGGCGTGGTGGCGCGCGGCAAGGCCGCCGTGGGCGACAAGACGATGGTCGACGCCCTGACCCCGGCGGTGGTGGCCGCCGAGGCCGCGTCGGCGGGTGGCGGCGACGTGGGCGCGGTCCTGACGGCGGCGGCCGAGGCGGCGGAGGCGGGGGCGACCGCCACGGTGCCGCTGGTGGCGCGCAAGGGACGGGCCTCCTACCTGGGCGAGCGCAGCGCGGGACACCTCGACCCGGGCGCCCGGTCCACGGCGCTGGTCCTGCGCTCGTTCGCCGGGCAGGTGCTGTCGTGATCGGGCTGGTGGTCGTGTCGCACAGCCGGCAGCTGGCGGCGGGCGTGGCGGAGCTGGCCGGGCAGATGGCGCCCTCGGTGACGATCGCGCCGGCCGGCGGCGACGGGGCCGGCGGGCTCGGCACGGACTTCGTCGCGGTCGCGGAGGCCATCGCGGACGCGGACTCCGGTGACGGGGTCGTCGTGCTGTTCGACCTGGGCAGCGCGCGGATGGTCGCCGAGATGGCCGCCGAGGAGGCCGGTGTCACGGTGCTCGTGGCGGACGCGCCGCTGGTCGAGGGTGCGGTCGCGGCGGCGGTGCGGGCGCAGGGCGGCGCCTCGCTGGAGGAGGTGGCGGCGGCCGCCTCGGCGGCGCTCGCGCCCGAGGACGTCCCCGCCCCGGCCGGCGAGGAGGTCGTGCGGACCTCGCTGGTGCTGACCGACGGCGTCGGCCTGCACGCCCGGCCCGCCGCGCTCGTGGTGCGCGCGGTGGACCCGCTCGACGCCCTGGTGGTGGTGCGGTTCGGGACCGCCGAGGCCGACGCGAAGAGCGTGCTGGCGTTGATGGGGTTGGGCGTGCCGGGCGGCGCCGAGGTGCGGGTGGAGGCGTCCGGGCCCGACGCGGCGCGGGCCGTGCGCGCCATCGAGGACCTGGTCGCGCGGGGGTTCGACGAGTAGCGGCCACCGGCCGCGCTGAACCGGTCACTTGCTCGATACCGATGGTGAAGCTCACGCGGGCGACGCGTGACGACCGTGGCACAGTAGCCACAAGTTACCGTCTGGTAGCCACTCCGGTTGAGTGGGAGGTCGCAGTGACGCGCCAGTTCAGCACGGTCGGGATCGTCGGTCTCGGCACCATGGGCGCCGGCATCGCCGAGGTGCTCGCCAGGACCGGTGTCGCTGTCGTGGCGGTCGACGTGGACGAGGAGGGCCTGGCCCGCGGCCGCGGGCACCTGGACCACTCGACCGGGCGCGCGGTGGCGCGCGGCAAGCTCACCGAGGACGAGCGCGCCGAACTTCTCGGCCGCATCTCGTACACCACCTCGCTGACCGCCCTCGCGGACGCGGACCTCGTCATCGAGGCCGTGCCGGAGCGCGTGGACCTCAAGGCCGAGGTGTTCGCCGCGCTCGACCGGATCTGCGGCCCCGACACGATCTTCGCGTCCAACACGTCGTCGCTGTCGATCACCGAGATCGGTGTCCACACCGGACGGCCGGGCAAGGTCGTCGGCCTGCACTTCTTCAACCCCACCACGGTGCTCAAGCTGGTCGAGGTGGTGCGCACCGTCGTCACCGAGCCGGACGTGGTGGCCGACGTCGTCGCGTTCGCCGAGTCGCTGGGCAAGGTGCCCGTGGTGATCGGCGACCGCGCGGGGTTCATCGCCAACGCGCTCCTGTTCGGCTACCTCAACCACGCCGTGCGCATGTACGAGTCCCGCTACGCGACGAGGGAGGACCTCGACGCGGCCATGCGGTACGGCTGCGGCTACCCGATGGGCCCGCTGGCGCTGCTCGACCTGATCGGGCTGGACACCGCCTACGAGATCCTGGACACGATGTACCACCAGTCCCGCAACCGGCTGCACGCCCCGGCGCCGCTGCTCAAGCAGATGATCACGGCCGGTCTGCTGGGCCGCAAGAGCGGACGCGGTTTCTACACCTACGACGGCCCGGACTCGCCGGTCGTCGTGCCGGACGTGCACACCCCCGTCGCCGCCGCCGACGCCACCCCGGCGCGCGAGGTGCGGCGGGTCGGCGTGATCGGCACCGGCACGATGGCCACCGGCATCGTCGAGGTGTTCGCCAAGCGCGGCTACGACGTCGTGCTGCGGGCCCGTTCGCGGGACAAGGCGGAGGCGGCCCTCGGCAAGGTGCGCAAGTCCCTGGACAAGGCGGTGTCGCGCGGCAGGCTGTCCGAGGCCGACCGGGACGCCGCGCTCGCCCGCGTCGCGCCCGTCGTGGAGTTCGTCGACCTCGCCGACTGCGACCTGGTGGTCGAGGCCGTCGCCGAGGAGCTGTCGATCAAGAAGGACGTGTTCGCGGCGCTGGACGAGGTGTGCAAGCCGGGCGCGGTGCTCGCGACCACCACCTCGTCGCTGCCCGTCATCGAGTGCGCCGCCGCCACGTCGCGCCCCGGCGACGTCGTCGGCCTGCACTTCTTCAACCCGGCCCAGGTGATGAAGCTCGTCGAGGTCGTGGAGACCATCTCCACGTCGGCGGACGTCGTCGCCACCGCCCGGCGCGTGTGCCTCGACCTGGGCAAGGTGCCGGTGCACTGCGGCGACCGGGCCGGGTTCATCGTCAACGCGCTGCTGTTCCCGTACCTCAACGACGCGGTGAAGATGCTGGAGGCCCACTACGCGTCGGCCGACGACATCGACGAGGCCATGAAGGTCGGCTGCTCGCTGCCCATGGGGCCGTTCGAGCTGCTCGACGTGGTCGGCCTGGACGTGTCGCTCGCGATCGAGCGGACCCTGTACCTGGAGTTCCGCGAGGCGGGCTTCGCCCCCGCGCCGCTGCTGGAGCACCTGGTCACGGCGGGGCGGCTGGGGCGCAAGACGGGGAAGGGTTTTCGCGATTACGCGGCCTGAGTGCGTGTCCGGTCGCGGCGTTTGGCATCGTGGGCACCATGCGGCGTGTGGTGATCTCGCTCCTGGTGGCGGTGCTCGGCCTGACGGGCGCCTGTGCGTACACGGTCAACGGCACCCCGGTGTCCGAGCAGGTGCTCGACATCGACCCGCCGTTCACCTCGGGAACGGAGCCCACACCGACGGACGACGACGACCCGTCGTCCACCTCCGACCCGGACACCGGGTCGGTCGGTGACATCTGCGCGCTGATCGGCTGGAAGGACCTGCCGTACGAGGTCGAGGACAAGAACGCCAAGCCGACCGAGACCGGTTACGACTCGACGTTCGACCAGTCCTGCAAGTGGCAGACGTCGGTCGGCTCGCTCGACGTGGGCGTCACCCTGCGCTTCCGCGAGGGCAGGACGATCACGCTGGAGCAGAACAACGGCGAGTTCCAGGTGGGCGACCGCAAGGTCACCTACTTCGACCGGACCACGGACACCACCGTGCAGCCGTCGTGCGTGCTGGTGATGGACTACGCGGGCGGCGGCATCGGCATCATCGTGATCGACGGCACCGCCCGCTTCGGCGGGATCTGCGACCAGGGCAGGAAGGTCGCCGAGGCGCTGCTGGAGAAGGAGCCGAACGGCTGACCCGGTCCGGTCGTGTCCGGGCCGGGCCTGTCGGGTGAGCGCCGCCTCAGCCGCAGCAGCCGCCCCCGCAACAGCCCCCGCCCCCGCCCCCGCCGCCGGCCGGGGCGCCGGACTTGCCGCCCAGGCCGACCACGGACAGCAGCTTCACGGTGTCGTCGTGGCCGTGCGGGCACGGAGCGGGGGCGTCGGACTCGCTCATCGAGCGCTTCACGTCGAAGGTCGACCCGCACGCCTTGCAGCGGAACTCGTAGGTGGGCACGACGCCCATTCTCCCCGCCGAGGGGGCGCCGGCACCAGCGAGGGCACCCCGACGGCGGACACCGCGGTGGGCGGGGCGGGCGACGGCGGGCCGCGGACGACCGGCGGCGGCGTCACCACCGCTTCGGTCCCGAGGAGGAGGGGCGCCGCGCACCGCCACCCGCGTGCCCGCCCCGTGGACCGTGGGCGACCGGCGCCCCCGGCCCGATCCCCGGGCCCGATACCCTGGTCCCTCGTGCCCCGCCGCAACCGCCCGCAGCGCCCCGCCGAGCCGCGACCCGTCGGTGGCCATGGTTGGGCGCGTGCCGAGAGCGGACCGGACGGCGAGTGGCTGGTCCGCTCCGTCTCGGGCGCCGCGACCACGAAGACGTACCGCTGCCCCGGCTGCGACCACGAGATCCGGCCCGGCACCCCGCACGTCGTCGCCTGGCCCGGCGCCGACCACGGCTCGATCGAGGACCGCCGGCACTGGCACCAGGGCTGCTGGAACTCGCGCGGCCGGCGCGGCCCCAGCCCCCGCCGGTGGTGAGAGCGCCCTCGCCACCGGTGAAGGGTGCGGCGCGGATCAGCGCGGGCTCGGCGAAGGAGGGATCAGGCGTGGACGAGGTGCCGATCAAGGCCAACACCGTGCTGCCCGCCCGGCGCGAGGCGGTGACGCTGCGGACCGAGGACGGCCTGTCACTGGTCGGCGAGCTGTCCCTGCCCGCCGCGC
The DNA here is from genome assembly GCF_031455225.1 of Saccharothrix longispora. Taxonomy (GTDB): domain Bacteria; phylum Actinomycetota; class Actinomycetes; order Mycobacteriales; family Pseudonocardiaceae; genus Actinosynnema; species Actinosynnema longispora. Next base: position 5,608,486 of record NZ_JAVDSG010000001.1, on the reverse strand, counting down.
GCGACCCCCGCGCCACGCTCGTGCTCCTGCACCCGCTGCCGACGCGCGGCGGGATGATGGACTCCCACCTCCTGCGCAAGGCCGCGTGGCGGCTGCCCGCCCTGGCCGACCTCGCGGTGCTGAGGTTCAACACGCGTGGGACGGCCAGCGAGGCCGGGCGCAGCGAGGGCGCGTTCGACCACGCCGTGGGCGAGCGGCTGGACGTCGCCGCCGCACTGGCGTTCACGGCCGAGCGCGGACTGCCCTCCGTGTGGCTGGTCGGCTGGTCGTTCGGCACCGACCTCACCCTCATGCACGGGTGCGACCCGCGCGTCGAGGGTGCGGTGCTGATCTCCCCGCCGCTGCGGTGGAGCGAGGCCGAACACCTGCGGGTGTGGGCGCGCTCGGACAAGCCGGTGGTGTGCCTGGTGCCCGAGCACGACACCTTCCTCCCACCGGAACGGGCCAGGCGGCGGTTCGGCGCGGGCATCCCGACCGCGGACGTGATCGTCTTCCCCGGGGCCGGGCACCTCATGGTCGGGCAGGCCGACGAGGTGCTCGACGCGATCGTCGCCGCGGCCGTGCCCGAGGTGCCCACGCCGTTGCCGCGCACCTGGTCCGGCCCTCACGAGCAGCGTCAGGTGACCATCGTGGCCTCCTGACGCCGCCAGACCAGCACCGGCCCCTCGACGGTCCTGCTGTCGCCCACGTGCGCGAAGCCCAGCTTCTCCGCGACGCGCTGGGAGGGCTTGTTGTCGGGGTCGGTGATGATCACCACCGGACGGTCCGGCCTGGCGGGGCCCGCCCACTCGACGGCCGCGCGTGCCATCTCGGGTGCATAGCCCCGGCCCCAGTGCCGGGGGCGGAACCGGTAGAACAGGTTGAGCGCCGGTTCCCCGTCCAGCTCGTGGTGGCGCAGCCCGCCGAAGCCGATGACCTCCCCCGTCTCCGGCAGCTCCACCGCCCAGTACCCGATGCCGTCGCGCGCCCAGTGGGCCTGCCACTCCACCAGCATCGCCGCCGCCTGCTCCGCGGACGGCGAGCCGGCCGGGTTGAAGCGGTTCGTCCCCGGATCGGACAGCACGGCGATCGCGGAGCGCACGTCACCCGGCCCGACGCGCCTGAGCAGCAGGCGGTCGGTGCGGATCAGCTCCGGGTTCGAGGTCATGGTCGCGACGGTAACGGGGGTCACCGACAATCCCGGGTGTGGATTCCCTCCCCCTGGTGCTGCTGCACGCCTTCCCGCTCGACTCACGGATGTGGGACGGGGTGCGTGACCAGCTGAAACCCGTCACGATCGACCAACGCGGCGGCGACCGTTCACCCGATCTGGTGGTCATCGCGGAGGACGTGCTGGCCGAACTGGACCGGCTCGGCGTCGAGCGCGCCGTGGTCGGCGGCTGCTCCATGGGCGGCTACGTGGCGATGGCCCTGCTGCGGCGCGCGCCCGAGCGGGTCGCGGGGCTCGTGCTGGCCGACACGCGGGCCGGCGCGGACACCGACGAGGCCAGGGCGAACCGGCTGGCGATGGCCGAGCGGGTGGAGGCCGAGGGCGTCGGCTGGGTGCCCGACGCGGTGGTCCCCGGGCTCCTCGGCCCCCACCCGGACGACGCCGTGGTCGAGCGGGTGCGGGAGCTGGTGCTGGCCCGCGACCCGGCCGAGGTGGCGTGGGCGCAGCGGGCCATGGCCGCGCGACCGGACTCGACGGGGCTGCTCGCGGAGGTCGACGTGCCGGCCCTGGTGCTGGTGGGGGAGCACGACCGGCTCACGCCGCCCGCGACCGCCCGCGAGATGGCGGCGGTGCTGCGGCGGGTGGACTGCGTGGAGCTGCCCGGCGCGGGTCACCTGACGCCCCTGGAGGCCCCGGAGGCGTTCGCGGCGGCCGTGGTGGCGTGGCGGCAGCGCGTCGACCTGTGAGGACGCGCACGGCCCCGGTGACGACGCCACCGGGGCCGTGCGCGATCGGACCGCTAGCGCTTGCCGGCCTGGGCCTTCGGGGTCGGCCGGGCGATCTTCTGGGTCGGGCCGTCCGGGCCGGGCTTCGCGCCGGGCGCAGGGGCCGGTGACGCGCCACCCGCGGGCTTCGGCTCTTCCGCGGCCACCGGAGCGGCGGCCACCGGAGCGGGCGCGGGACCAGCGGCGACCGGACCAGCGGCGACCGGACCAGCGGCGACCGGAGCGGGAGCCGGGGCCACGGCCTGCGGCTTCTCCTCCTCCAGCGGGTCCAGCAGCGGCGTCACGTCGTGCAGGGCGGTGCGGACCGAGTGCAGCTGCTGCGACAGCCGGTTGCGCAGCTGGCGGAGCGCCTCGACCTTCTGGGTGGCCTGGGTGACGCGCCGGTTCGACTCCTCGGTGGCCTCCCGGACGCGGCGGTTGGCCTCGTCGGTCGCCTCCTGGACGCGCGCGGTCGCCTCGCTGATCGAGTCGTGGCGGCGCCGGTTGGCCTCCTCGGTGGCCTCCCGCACCAGCCGCTGCGCCTCGGCGGTCGACGCCGCCTGCTCCTGGGCGACCTGGGCGCGCACGCGGGCCGCCTCCTCGGAGGCCTCGCGCACCCGCCGGTCCGCCTCGCCCTTCGACGCCGCCTCGGTCTCGGCCAGGGTCTTCATCGACTCGACCCGGCGCGCGGCCATCGCGATCTCGAAGTCCTCCTCGACCGTGGTCCGGCGCCGGAGCGACTCCGCGTCGAGCGCGGCCGCCGCCTCGCGGGCGTCGCCCACGATCTTCTCGGCCTCGGCGCGGGCCTTCTCCAGGACGCCCCGGTGCTCGGCCTCCATCGCGGCGCGGCGCTGCTCCTGGTCCGCGATCAGCTTCTCGTACCGGGCGCGCAGGGCCGCCGCGTCGGCCTCCGCCTTGGCGCGGATGTGGCCGCCCTCGGCCTCGGCGCGCGCCTTGATCTCGTTGGCCTCGTCCTGGGCGAGGCGCAGCATCCGCTGCAACCGCTCGCTCAGGCCCTCCAGCGTGGTCGGCGGCAGCGACAACCGCTCGACCTGGCCGCGCAGTTCGCCGACCTCCGAACGGGCCGCCTCCAACTGGCGGGCGAGGTCGTTGGTCTGCGACACCGCCGCGTCGCGGTCGGCCGCGAGCAGGCGCAGGTCGGAGTCCAGTCGTTCCAGGTGGTCCTCGACCTGGGCGCGGTCGTACCCGCGCTTGACGATGTCGAAGCCGGAGCCCAGGGGGACAAGGTCACGGTCGTCGGCGAGGCCCATGCCGTGCACGCTACCCGCTCCCGGTGCGCGGCGGTCACCCGAGCGCCGCGCACCGGGGGTGGTTTCGCTTTAGACGCCCCGGAATCGGTTGATCCCGGACAGGTGCGCCGCCCGCATCTCGTGGTCGCGGACGCCCAGGCCCTCCTCGGGGGCCAGCGCCAGCACGCCGACCTTGCCCTGGTGGGTGTTGCGGTGCACGTCGTGCGCGGCCTGCCCGGTGTCCTCCAACGAGTACACCTTGGACAGTGTCGGGTGGATCTTCCCCTTGGCGACCAACCGGTTGGCCTCCCACGCCTCGCGGTAGTTCGCGAAGTGGGAGCCGATGATCCGCTTGAGGTGCATCCACAGGTAGCGGTTGTCGTACTGGTGCAGGAAGCCGCTGGTCGAGGCGCAGGTCACGATGGTCCCGCCGCGCTTGGCGACGTAGACGGACGCGCCGAACGTCTCCCGGCCGGGGTGCTCGAACACGATGTCCGGGTCGTCGCCGCCGGTCAGCTCGCGGATCTTCGCGCCGAGCCGCTTCCACTCGCGCGGGTCCTGCTCGTGCTCGTCCTTCCAGAACCGGTAGCCCTCCGCGCTGCGGTCGATGATCAGCTCGGCACCCATCCGCCGGCAGAGCTCCGCCTTCTCCGGGGACGACACGACGCACACCGGGGTCGCCCCGCCGTTCAGCGCGAACTGCGTGGCGTAGGAGCCGAGGCCGCCGGAGGCGCCCCAGATCAGGACGGTGTCGCCCTGCTTCATGTTCGCGCCGTTCGTCGACACGAGCTGCCGGTAGGCGGTGGAGTTCACCAGACCGGGCGACGCCGCCTCCTCCCACGTGAGGTGGGCGGGCATCGGCATCAGCTGGTTGGCCTTGACCAGGGCGATCTCGGCGAGGCCGCCGTAGTTCGTCTCGAAGCCCCAGATGCGCTGCTCCGGGTCGAGCATGGTGTCGCCGTGGCCGTCCGGGTGCTCCAGCTGCACGTCGAGGCAGTGCGCGACCACCCGGTCACCGGGCTTCCAGGCGTTGACGCCCGGGCCGGTGCGCAGCACGACGCCCGCCAGGTCGGAGCCGACGACGTGGAACGGCTGGTCGTGGCGGCCGCCGTACTTCTTCAGGAACGAGAAGGTCGACACCGGCTCGAAGATCGAGGTCCACACGGTGTTGTAGTTGATCGCGCTGGCCATCACGGCCACCAGTGCCTCGCCCGGACCCAGTTCCGGCGTGCGCACCTCGTCGACGTGCAGCGACCGGCGCGGGTCCTTGTCCTTGGTGGCGAGGCCCTCGAACATGCCCGCCTCGTCGGCGTGCACCGTCACACCTCGGTAGGTCTCCGGTACGTCGAGCGATCCGATCGCGTCCGTTTCGTCGGCCAGGATCGCGTCGAGGATCTTCTGCACGGCGTTCCCTCCCAGGTCGGGGGTGCTTCGAGATGTCGTGGCGCTCAAGAGGTCCACGCAGGTTGCCGGAGGTTACCCACGGGTAACCGATTCAGAAGACACGCTGTGAGCCACCGCACTGAAGCTTCCGCCGAACGGCCGTCCCCCGACGGGTCGCGGGCGTCGGACCGCCGCCCGTTCAGTGACCGGGGGCGGGTTCGACCAGCTCCACGAGCACGCCGCCCGCGTCCTTGGGGTGCACGAAGTTGACCCGGCTGTCGGACGTGCCGCGCCGCGCCCCCTCGTACAGCAGGCGCAGGCCCCGGGCGCGCAGCGCGTCCGCCGCGGCGTCCACATCGGACACCCGGTAGGCCAGTTGCTGGAGTCCGGGGCCGGACCGGCCGATGAACTTCGCGATCGTCGACTCGGGGGTCAGCGGCGCGAGCAGCTGCACGGCGGTGCCGCCGCCGTCGTCGCCGGGGGCGCGCAGCATGGCCTCGCGCACGCCCTGCTCCTCGTTGACCTCCTCGTGCGCGACCTCCAGGCCGAAGTGCTCGCGGTGGAACGCGATCGCGGTGTCGAGGTCGGGCACGGCGATGCCCACGTGGTCGATGGCGGTGACGAAGCCGCGGAGTTCTTCCATGCCGCGAACATAACGCCCGAATCGGTGCAGGTCCCGCTGTGCGGCGTCTCACAAGGCTACTCTTCGGTAACCCTGGGTATCGTGGCGTGTTAACAACCGCTTACACCCGCTGTGGAGGCTGCTGTGTCCGGTTCCGTCATCGTCGCCGGGGCCCGTACCCCGATGGGGCGACTGCTCGGATCGTTGAAGGACTTCTCCGGCGCCCAGCTCGGCGGCGTCGCGATCAAGGCAGCGCTGGAGCGGGCGGGGGTCGCGCCCGAGCAGGTCCAGTACGTGATCATGGGGCAGGTGCTGACCGCCGGCGCGGGGCAGATCCCGGCGCGCCAGGCGGCGGTGAACGCCGGCATCCCGATGACCGTGCCCGCGCTGACCGTCAACAAGGTCTGCCTGTCCGGCATCGACGCCATCGCGCTGGCCGACCAGCTGATCCGCGCGGGTGAGTTCGACATCGTCGTCGCGGGCGGTCAGGAGTCCATGACCCAGGCGCCGCACCTGCTGCAGAAGTCGCGCGGCGGGTTCAAGTTCGGTGACGTCACCATGCTCGACCACATGTCCCACGACGGCCTGTTCTGCGCCTTCGACCAGGTCGCGATGGGCATGTCCACGGAGAAGTTCAACGCGCGCCACGACCTGACCCGCGAGGAGCAGGACGCGTTCTCCGCCCGCTCGCACCGGCTGGCCGCGAAGGCCGCCGGGAACGGCGTGTTCGACGAGGAGATCGCCCCCGTCTCCATCCCGCAGCGCAAGGGCGACCCGGTCGTGTTCGCCAAGGACGAGGGCGTGCGCGGCGACACCACGGCGGAGACGCTGGCCAAGCTGCGCCCGGCGTTCGCCCCCGACGGCACCATCACGGCGGGCTCGGCGTCGCAGATCTCCGACGGCGCGGCGGCCGTGGTCGTGATGAGCAAGGCCAAGGCAGAGGAGCTGGGCCTGACCTGGCTCGCCGAGATCGGCGCGCACGGCGTGGTGGCCGGCCCGGACGCGAGCCTGCACCAGCAGCCGTCGAACGCGATCAGGGCCGCGTGCGCCAAGGAGGGCATCGACCCGGCCGACCTGGACCTGGTCGAGATCAACGAGGCGTTCGCCGCGGTCGGCATCGTCTCCATGCGCGAACTCGGCCTGACCGAGGACAAGGTCAACGTCAACGGCGGCGCGATCGCGCTGGGCCACCCGATCGGCATGTCCGGCGCCCGCATCGCGCTGCACCTCGCGCTGGAGCTGAAGCGCCGCGGCGGCGGCGTGGGCGCGGCGGCGCTGTGCGGCGGCGGCGGGCAGGGCGACGCGCTGATCGTGCGCGTGCCCAAGGCCTGACCGGGGCCGGGCGGGAGGTCCAGCGGCGTGGCCCGCACCGTTGACGTGGCAGGACTGGTCGACCGCGCGCGCGAAGGACAACCGCGCGCGGTCGCCAGGCTCATCTCGCTCGTGGAGGACGCCGGCCCGGAGCTGCGCGACGTGGCCGCCGCGCTGGCGCCGCACTGCGGGAACGCGCGGGTCGTCGGGCTGACCGGCGCACCCGGCGTCGGCAAGTCCACCTGCACGTCCGCGCTGGTCAAGGCGTACCGGGAACGCGGCGAACGGGTCGGGGTGCTGGCCGTCGACCCGTCGTCGCCGTTCTCCGGCGGCGCGCTGCTCGGCGACCGGGTGCGGATGGGGGAGCACACCACCGACCCCGGCGTGTTCATCCGGTCCATGGCCACCCGCGGCCACCTCGGCGGCCTGTCCTGGGCCACGCCGCAGGCGTTGCGCGTGCTCGACGCGGCGGGCTGCGACGTGGTGCTCGTGGAGACCGTCGGCGTCGGGCAGTCCGAGGTCGAGGTGGTGTCGCTGGCCGACACCGCGGTCGTGCTCCTCGCGCCCGGCATGGGCGACGGCATCCAGGCCGCGAAGGCGGGCGTGCTGGAGATCGCCGACGTGTTCGTGGTGAACAAGGCCGACCGCGACGGCGCCGACCAGACCGCCCGCGACCTCAAGCACGCGATCTCCCTGGGGCGCCGGGAGCGCGAGGGCGGTCTGTGGCGGCCACCCGTGGTGAAGGCGGTGGCCTCGCGCGGCGAGGGCGTGCACGACGTCGTGGACGCCGTCGACGCCCACCACGCGTGGCTGGTCGAACGAGGTGAGCTGGCCCGGCGGCGCGTGGTGCGCGCGGCGCGGGAGGTCGAGGCCATCGCCGTGGAGCGGCTGCGGTCGCGCTTCGGCGGGCTGCGCGGCGGCGCGGACCTGGAAACCCTGGCCGAGAGCGTCGTGGCGGGTGAGCTGGACCCCTACGCCGCCGCCGACCGGCTCGTCGAGGGAGTGGGGGCGTAGCGCCCCCTCCCGCCCCAGTCCACCCGGCGAGTCCAACCCCCAGGTCGCGAGAGTCCGACATTCGAGGCCCGAGAGTCCTGGGGGTTGGACTCGCCGGGTGGACTGGGGATCGCCCGTCCGGGTGGGGGAGGCAAGGGGGGACTTCCGCCTCTAGGCGGGACGATCACGGGGCAGGAGGATTCGGGCCGGCAACCGGGGGATGAAGAGGGTGCGATGTACGACGCCGCTGGACTTCAGCTCCTCTCCCGCGAGGAGTGCATGCAGCTGCTGCGGACGGCCGTCATCGGGCGGCTCGTCTACACCGACCGCGCCCTGCCGGTCGTCCACCCCGTGCCGTACGTCGTCGACGGCGAGACCGTCGTGCTCCGCGTTCCCGAGGGCAGTTCCACGCTGGTCGCGCGCGACACGATCGTCGCGTTCCAGATCGACGACATCGCCCACGACCTGTCCAAGGGCTGGTCGGTGATGGTGGTCGGGCACGTCACCGAGGTCGTCGACGAAGCGGACCTGGCGCGCCTGCGCGAACTGCCCCTGGCCGCCCGCCGCCACGGCAGACCCGATCACTACCTGGTCGTGGACCTGGAAGTGCTCACGGGTCGTCGCATCCCGTAGCGGAAAGCGCTACTCTCGGTGGCCCCCCGCGCGCGGTCGTCAGCGCAGCCCCCACAGCCCGAGGGCGGTTCCACGGTGCCCGGTTCCCCCGACGCCAACGCGGTGCGCTTGGACGGCCTGCTCCGGCAGCTGACCGACCGCACGGCCGAGGCGGTCGTGTCGCAGGAGCGGCTGCACCGGCTGCTCGCCGCGGTCGTGTCGCTGGCCAGCGACCTGTCGCTGCCGGACGTGCTGCGCCGCATCGTCGAGTCGTCGTGCAGCCTCGTCGGCGCCCGCTACGGCGCGCTGGCCGTCGTCGGCCCCAACCGGCGGCTGCTGGAGTTCACCCACGGCGAGGGGCACCACCCCGCCGGGCCGCACACGGGCGGCACCGCGTTCGACCCGTCCGCGCCCGGTTTCCTCGGCGTGCCCGTGCACGTGCGGGGTGAGGTGTTCGGCAACCTGTACCTCACCGACAAGGAGGACGGCGCCGACTTCACCCGCGCCGACCGGGAGGTGGTGGTGGCGGTGGCCGCGGCGGCGGGCATCGCGATCGAGAACGCCCGGCTCTACGAGCAGTCCCGGCAGCGCGAGGTGTGGCTGCGGGCGTCCAACGAGGTGACGAACGCCCTGCTCACCGGCACCCCGGACCGGGATGCGCTGCGGCTGGTCGCGGTGCGCGCCCGGCTCGCCGCCGACGGGCTGACCGCCGCGCTGGCGCTGCCCGACCCGCAGGGCGAGCTGGTCGTGCGGGTGATGGACGGCGAGCTGCGCGGGTTCGACGTGTCCGACGAGGGCGGCCCGGCCCGCGAGGTGTTCGGGACCGGCCGCGCGAAGGTGCTCGACGGGCTGCCCGGCACGCCGGACCGGGTGGGGCCGGTGGTCGTCGTGCCGCTGGCGGCCGGTGATCGGGTGCTCGGCGTGCTGCTCGTGGCGCGGGCCCGCGACCAGGTGGGGTTCGACGCGCCGGACGTGGAGCTGGTCGAGTCGTTCGCCCGGCAGGCCGCGCTGATCCTGGAGTTCACCCGGGCCACCGGCGCGGGGCGGCGGCTGGCGGTGCTGGAGGACCGCGACCGCATCGCCCGCGACCTGCACGACCTCGTCGTGCAGCGCCTGTTCGGCCTGGGCCTGGGGTTGCAGGGCCTCAACGGCCTGGTCGAGCAGCCCCTGGTGGCGCAGCGGTTGCAGGACTTCGTCACCGAGGTCGACCAGACGATCCGGGAGATCCGGCGCACCATCTTCTCGTTGCAGGAGTCGCCCGCGGGCGACTCCGACCTGCGCGTCCAGCTGCGCCGGGTCGTGCAGGACTCGACCCGGCTGCTCGGCTTCGAGCCCGCGCTCGCGCTGGACGGCCCCGTCGACTCGGTCGTGCCCGACCACGTGCGCCCCGACCTGCTCGCCACGCTGCGCGAGGCGCTGGCGAACGCGGCGCGGCACGCGTCGGCGAAGAAGGTCCAGGTCGAGCTGTCGGTGGACCGCGCGGCGACGTGGTTGCGGCTCGTCGTGCGCGACGACGGCGACGGCCTGCCCCGGGGCCGGGCGCGGCACACCGGTGGTCTGGTCAACATGGCGGCGCGGGCCAGGAGGTGGGACGGTTCCTGCGAGGTCGACTCGCCGGGGGGCCGCGGGGTGACGGTGACGTGGTCCGTGCCGCTGATCACGGCGTGACGCGGTCAAGAGGGAGGGAAGAGTTGTCCATCTCGGTGCTGCTCGTCGACGACCACGAGATCGTCCGCAGGGGGCTCCACCAACTGCTCGACGTGGAACCGGACATCGAGGTCGTGGGTGAGGCGGAGAGCGCCGCGGCGGCCGTGTCCGCCGCCGCGCTGCACCGGCCGGACGTGGCCGTGATCGACGTGCGGCTGCCCGACGGCGACGGCGTCACGGTGTGCCGCGAGATCCGCTCGACCGTCCAGCCGCCGCCCGCGTGCCTCATGCTGACCTCGTACTCCGACGACGAGGCGCTGTTCGGGGCGATCATGGCGGGCGCGGCCGGGTACATGCTCAAGCAGGTGTCGGGCAACGACCTGGTGTCCGCCATCCGCACGCTGGCCGCCGGCGGTTCGCTGCTGCACTCGGGCGTCACCGCGACCGTGCTCCAGCGCCTGCGCGGCGGACCGGTCGAGGACCCGCGCTACGCGGCGCTGAGCCCGCAGGAGCGGCGCATCCTCGACCTGATCGCCGAGGGCCTGACGAACCGGCAGATCGCGAGCCGGCTGTACCTGGCGGAGAAGACGGTCAAGAACTACGTCTCCTCGCTGCTGCACAAGCTGGGCTTCGACCGGCGCACCGAGGCCGGGGTGTACGCCGCCCGCCGTCGGCAGGCGGGCGGCGCGACCGGTCACCCCAACGGCTACAGCGGGTAGCCGACGAGCGGTCGTTCCCGCTGGCCGGCGGGCGCGGTCGGGTCGGGCAGCGGCGTGCCGGGGCACGTCGAGTCGACCGGGGGCACCACGCCGTCCACGACGAACGACTCCACGACGTCGTCCACGCACGCGTTGCCGAAGGCGTAGATGCCGTGGTCACCCTCGTCGGTCACGGTCAGCAGCCGGGAGTTCGCGAACTTCCGGTGCGCGGCCCGCGCCCCCTCCAGCGGGGTGGCCGGGTCGCGCACCGACTGCACCATGAGCACCGGCGGCAGGTCCCGGCCGGTCGGCTTCCGCAGCTCCAGGGCGGGCCGGTCCCAGGTCGCGCAGGGCGCGAGCGGCTGGTGGTAGCCGATCAGCGGGTACCGCGCGCCGAGGCGCTCGGCCTCGCGCGCCAGGGTGGTCCGGTCGTGCCGGAACGGCGTGTCGTTGCAGGTGATGGCGAACAGCGTGCCGGTCGCCGCGTCCGGGTAGCGCGCCAGGGCGGCGGGGAGCCGGACCGACGCCGCGGTCCCGGAACCCCCCGACAGCTCGGACAGGACGGCCGCGGTGTCCGGGAACAGCTGCTTGCTGTACTGCCCCTGGACGAGGACGAAGTCGAGCAGGACCCCGTCCAGCAGGGTGCCGTCGGGCAGCGTGACCGGGTCCGCGTTGAGCGCGGCCCGGGTCCGCTCGTAGGACCGGCGGACCTGCTCGGCGGTCGTGCCCAGGTGGTACAGGGCGTCGTACTCGGCGACCCACGGCAGGAAGTCCACCCGGAACCGGCGCTCGAAGCCGTGGCCGAAGTTGTCGAAGACGTCCTGGAACGTGCTGGTGAAGTCGGTGTTCGAGTCCAGCACGAACTTGTCGACGCGCTCCGGGAAGTACGTCGCGTAGTAGGCCCCCAGCCACGTGCCGCCGGAGTAGCCGATCCAGCTGACCTCGTCGCGGCCCAGCAGGTGACGCAGCAGGTCGAGGTCGCGGACGGTCTGCTCGGTGTTCACGACCTTCCCGAACGCACCGGACCGCACCTGGCACGCCGTCGCCTGGAGTTCCGCGGCGTCGTAGAGGAGGTCTGTGTTGGCCCGGCTCCGGTCGCGCGGGTCGGTGATCGTCGAGAAGTCGAAGCCGCCGCAGGTGACGTTGGTGCTCGCCCCCGTGCCGCGCACGTCGATGCCGATGACCTCCATGCTGCCCGCGAGCCTGGTCCGGTCCGCGAAGAGCAGCGGCAGGGTGCGGCCGGGCGCGCCGGGACCGCCCGGGTTGGTGAGCACGGTGCCCTTGACCTGCCCGGACGGCGTCAGCCGGCTGATCGCGACGGTGATGGCCCTGCCGTCGCCCGGCGTGCGCCAGTCCTGCGGCGCGCGGAACGTCGCGCACTCCAGGCCCGGGATGTCGGCGCACGGCGCCCACGTGACGGCCTGGCTCTCGTACGGGGTGGCGGGCACCCGTTCCGGCGCCCGGTCCTGTGCCTGCGCCAGTGCCGGTGCCGGTGCCGGTGCAACCACCGTGAGTAACGCGGCGGACACGGCCGCGGCCAGTTCTCTCCTCATCGGTCCCCCTCCGGTCGAGGCCCCCACCCCACCGCGTGCGTAGGGTGGAGGACAAGCGCAGAAAGGCCCTGTTCGGCTCTACGAAAGACTTAGGCCACTCGGGCTCGGAGGAAAGTAAGGTCGCGGGAGTGGGGATTTTCCGGAGGAAGCGGCCTGCCGCGGTCGCCCGCGAGGTGGTGCGGGACCACACGTACGACGACGCGATCCTGGACATCGCGGCGGAGGAGATGGACGCGGGCCACCTGCGCGCGGCCACCACGGTCCTCGCGGAGTGCCGGGACGACCCGGAGGTGCGGGCGCTGCGGGCCGAGGTGCTCGGCGAGCACGCCATCGGGCACGCCGACGAGCTGCTGGAGCTGGCCAAGGGCAACACCGACCCCGACCTGTGGCTGCTGGCGGGCACCGCGTTCATCCGGGAGGCGTGGGCGATCCGCGGCTCGGGCCGCGCGGACACCGTCGGCAAGGACCGGTTCAAGGTCTTCTTCGGCACGCTGCGCAAGGCCGTCGGCCCGCTGCACGAGGCCGCGAAGCTCCTGCCGCGGGACGCCGTGCCGTGGGCGCAGCTCCAGACCGCGGGCCTGGGCCTCCAGGTCGACCGCGACCAGAAGGACGAGGTGTGGCGCGAGATCGCCGCGCGCTGCCCCACCCTCTACCCGGCGCACTGGACGCGGTTGCAGATCCTGGCCGCCAAGTGGGGCGGCTCGGCCGAGGAGATGATGGCGTTCGCCCAGGGCAGCGTGGACGCCGCACCGCCCGGCGACCCGGTCGTGGCCATGCTGCCGCTCGCCCACTTCGAGATCTTCCTGGAGCAGTTCGAGGACGCCGTGCAGTCCCGGGCGGCGCTGAAGATCGCCACCCTGAAGCTGCGCTACTTCAGCCGGCACCGGGAGGAGATCGCCACCGCCGCCGACCGGTGGGAGGCGGTCCAGGCCAAGCCGCACCCGCGTGCCCTCCAGGCGCACAACCTGTTCGCCGCGGCCTTCGCCCTGGCCGACGACGCGCCGCGCGCGAAGCGCCACCTGCTCGGCATGCGCGACCACGTGCACGACGTGCCGTGGGCCTACGTGGCGTACCTGGCCGACGACCTGGAGAAGGAGTACACGGAGCTGGCCAACAAGTACCTCTAGGGTCTTCGGCCGTGACCCGACCCGACCTCCGCGCGACGGCGGACGCCTACGACGCCGTCGCCGTCCGCTACGCCGAGCTGCCCCGCCACGACCTCGACAGCGTCCCGCTGGACCGCGCGGTGCTCGCCGCGTTCGCCGACCACGTGCGGGCCGCCGGCCCCGTCGCCGAGGTCGGCTGCGGTCCCGGGAGGGTGACCGCGCACCTGCGCGACCTCGGGCTGGACGCGTTCGGCGTCGACCTGTCGCCCGTGATGGTCGACCTCGCCCGCGCGGCGTACCCGGACCTGAGGTTCGAGGTCGGCTCCCTGGACGCCCTGGACCTGCCGGACGGCTCGCTGCACGGCGTCCTGTCCTGGTACTCGGTCATCCACGTCCCGCCGGCCGACCTGCCCGCGTGCTTCGCCGAGTTCCGCCGGGTGCTCGTCCCCGGCGGCCACCTGCTGCTCGGCTTCTTCGAGGCCGGGGGAGGGCCGGTGGCGGCGTTCGACCACAAGGTGGTGACGGCCTACCGCTGGCCGGTCGACGACCTCGCGGCGCTGGCGCGCGACGCCGGGTTCGCCGAGGTCGGCCGGGTGCTGCGCGAGCCGTGCGAGGGGGAGCGGTTCCCGCAGGGCCGCCTCCTGGCACGCGCGGCGTGACCGCCTCGGTGGCCGGGTCCCGGGCGCTCAGCTCCCGAGGCTCGACACCAGTGGCGGCCTGCACCGGACGGCGACCACGTCGCCGGTCACCACGACCTCGCCCGCCGCGTGCGGCACGACCAGCGTGCTGCCCCGGTGCACCGCGACGGGACCCACCGTGCCGGCGCCCTCCAGCACCACCAGCACGCCGAACGAGGGCTCCATCGCCGCCGTGCCCGACACGTGCAGCCGGTCGGCGCGGAAGAACGGGTCGGCCCGCGTGCCCAGCAGCGGCACCGACGGACCGGTCTCGGCGCGCGTGCGCAGCACCAGGTCGTCGACGGACTGCGCGCGGCGCTCCACGCAGTCCAGCGCCTTGTCGTAGCCCAGGCCCAGGTGGCCGGCCTCGGCGTCGGCGAGGAAGCCGTCCCACTCCAGGGTGATCGAGAAGTCCGTGGGCTGCTGCAGCTCCACGATGAACACGCCCTCGCCGATGGCGTGCGGCACGCCCGCGGGCACGAACACCGTGTCGCCGGGGGAGACCGCCACCGGGTTGAGCGCGTCGAGCATCGCCGGGTCCTGCTCGGCCACCCACCGCGCCACCACGTCCGCGGGCACGTCCTCGCGGAATCCGATGTAGACGGTCGGCTCCGGGCCGGTGGTGCCGACCACGATCCACCCCTCGGTCTTGCCGTGCCGGCAACCGAAGTGCTGCTCGGCGAAGGCGTTCGACGGGTGGCAGTGCACCGGCAGCCGCTGCCCGGCGTCGAGCAGCTTCACCAGCAGCGCGGTGTCACCGCCGAACTCGGCCGCGTGCTCCGCGCCGAGCCACGTCACCGGGTCCGCGGCCACGGCGTCGCGCAGCCACCGCCCGTCGGGCAGCCGGGACAGACCGGCCTCGTCCTTGCCGAACCGGGTGGTCGTCGAGGCGACCCAGTCCTCGGGGCCGCCACCGGCCCCGACGTCGTTCCGCAACGCCGCGATGGCCGCCCCGCCCCGGTAGAACTGGCGCGGCTGGTTCGCCGCCAGCGGGACGGGCTGGGTGTCGGAGCTCATACGGGTACCTCTCCTGATCCACGGGCCACCAAGCGCACCGGCAGGACGACGCGGCGCGGTGGGGTGCCGTCGCCGTCCAGCCGGGCGTAGAGCAGATCGGCCGCCGCCTTGCCGAGCGCGCTCGCGTCGTGCGCGATCACGGTCACCGGCGGGGACAGCAGGTCGGCCAGCTCGAAGTCGTCGAAGCCCACGAGGGCCGGGCGCGAGTCGGAACCCGCGAGGGCGCGCAGCGCGTGCACGGTGATCCGGTTGTTGCCGGTCACCACGGCGGTCGCCGGGTCGGCCAGGTCCCGCAGGCCGGCCAGCGCCGCGCGCACCGAGTGCTCGTCGTGCGGCCCCATGACCACCATCGACTCGTGGTAGCCGATACCCGCGCGCACGCAGCCCTCGCGGTAGCCGCGCAGCCGCTCGTTGGCGGTGAAGATGTCCGGCGCGTCGCCCAGGAACGCGATCCTGCGGTGTCCGAACGACGCCAGGTGCGCGACCGCCTCGACCGTGCCGCCGATGTTGTCCACCAGCACGGTGTCCGCCACGACGTCGCCCGCGGGCCGGTCCAGGAACACCACCGGCGTGCCCGCGCGCATCTCGGGCACCAGGTACCCGTGCTGCAACCCGGCCGGCACGATCAGCAGCCCGTCGACGCGGCGCGAGCAGAACTCCAGCGCCAGCTCCCGCTCCCGCGACGGGTCCTCGTCCGACGAACCGGTGATCACCTGCCTGCCGCGCAGGCGCGAGATCTCCTCGACCGCCCGCGTGACGCCGGAGTAGAACGGGTTGCCCACGTCCTCCAGCACCAGGCCGATGGTGCCCGTCGACGAACCGCGGCGGAGGTTGCGCGCGCTGAGGTTGCGCCGGAAGCCCAGCTGGTCGATCGCCGCGAGCACCCGTTCGGCGGTCGCCGGGTGCACGCCCGCCTCGTCGTTCACCACGCGCGACACGGTCTTGATGCTGACGCCCGCCAGCCGTGCCACGTCGTTCATCGTGGCGCGCCGCACCTTGCGGGCGCCGGCCGCGCCGTTCGGGGACAACGTTGTCATAGTGGCCGAATCACACACCCCGCACCAGCGGATGTCAACGTCGCGCGTTGTCCCGAACCGGACAGGCGCTGCTGGTGGGGGCTACCGTGGGTGTCATGGCGGCAGACCTCGACCCGGTCGGCCGGGTGAACACGTTCATCGGCACGCGCGACGAGGGGAACACGTTCCCCGGCGCGTCGGCCCCGTTCGGCATGGCCCACTCCAGCCCCGTGGGGTCGCACTACGCGGGCTACCGCTACGACGACCCGGCCATCCGCGGGTTCGGGCACTTCTTCCTGTCCGGCGCGGGCTGCCGGGAGCAGGGCGGGCTGGTGCCGGTCCTGCCCGCGCTCGGCCTGCCGGCGTCGTTCGACCACCGCGCGCACGCCTCGGGGTACACCCACGACGGCGAGGTCGGCGAAGCCGGCTACTACCGGGTGCGGCTGGCGTCCGGCATCACCGCCGAGTGCACCGCGACGACCCGCACCGGCGTCGAGCGGTTCACCTTCCCGCCCGGGTCCACGCCGCACGTGCTGGTGAACGTCGGCCAGGCCGACGACGAGGAGCCCGTGTCCGCCAGTTCCGTGCGGGTGGTGGACGACCGCACGTTCGCGGGCACCGTGACCGCGCAGGCGTTCTGCGGCGGCAAGCCCTACACGACCTGGTTCACCACCACCTTCGACCGGCCGTTCCGGACCACCGGGAACTGGGGCGGCGCGGAGGGCGGCGCGGGCCTGCGCGGGCAGTGGGCGGTGTTCGACGGCGACGACCCGGTGACGGTGGCGACGGCCCTCTCGCACGTGGACGCCGAGGGCGCGGCGAAGAACCTGGCCGAGTCGCGGGGCAGGGCGTTCGACGAGCTGCGCGCGGCCGTGCAGGACGAGTGGCGGCGCGAACTGGGGTCCGTGGAGGTGGAGGGCGCCGACCCCGACGACCTCGTGGTGTTCTACACGGCGCTGTACCACGTGCTGCTCCAACCGTTGACCGGCAACGACGTGGACGGCCGCTACCGCGGGTTCGACGACCGGGTGCACCGCGCGGACGGCTGGACCTACCACGAGTACTTCTCGCTGTGGGACACCTACCGCGCGCACAACCAGCTGCTCGCGCTGCTGCGGCCGGACCGCGCGCGGGACGTCGCCCGGTCCGTGCTGGCGGTCCACGAGCAGGGCGGGTGGCTGCCGCGCTGGGCGTACGCCAACCAGGAGACCAACACGATGACCGGCGACCCGGTGACGCCGTTCCTGGTCGACCTGTGGCGGTTCGGCGCGCTGGAGGGCCGGGAGGAGCAGGCGTACCGGGCGCTGTGGCGCAACGCGACGTCCGTGCCGCCCGCGTCCTCGCCGTTCGAGGGCAGGGCGGGCAACCCGTCCTACCTCGCGGACGGGTTCGTCCGGCACGACCCGGGCTTCCCGAAGAAGGGGCAGGACGTCGACCCGCACCACGGCGCGTCGGCGACCCTGGAGTACGCGCTCGCCGACCACGCCCTGTCGATCATGGCGGAAGCCCTGGGCCACCACGAGGACGCCGCCGTGCTGCGCGCGAGGGGCCGCAACCACCGCGCGCTGTGGGACCCCTCGGTCACCGATCGCGGCTTCCGCGGGTTCCCGCGGCCGAAGGTGGCCGGCGGCGCGTGGCTGTCGCCGTTCAGCGCGCAAGGGCCGGACGGCTTCCACGAGGGCACGGCGTGGCAGTACCAGTGGTTGGCCCAGCACGACGTGGACGGGCTCGTCGGGCTGCTGGGCGGCAGGGAGGCCGCGCTCGCCCGGCTGGACGACTTCTTCGCCTTCACCGACCTGCCGGCCGACCCGGCGCGCGCGGTGCGCGACAAGTGGGTCGTCGGGCCGTACGACTACTACGACCAGCACCGCTACAACCCCAACAACGAGCCGGACCTGCACGTGCCGTGGATGTACGCGCTGTTCGGCGCGCCGTGGAAGACCTCGGTGGTGGTGCGGGCGGCGCAGACCCTGTTCGTGGCCGCGCCCGACGGCGTCACGGGCAACGACGACCTCGGCACGATGTCCGCGTGGTACGTGCTCGGGGCGCTCGGCCTGTACCCGGTGACACCGGGCACGGGGGAGTTCGTGCTCAACACGCCGAGGTTCGCCCGCGCCGTCGTGCACCTGGCGGACGGCCGCGACCTGACCGTCACCGCGCCCGGCGCCGACCCGTCCCGCCTCCAGTGCACGAGGGCGTTGCGGGTGGGCGACGAGCCGTGGGACGACGTGCGGCTGTCGTGGGAAGTGCTCACGGCGGGCACGACCGTCGCCCACGAGCTGGCCGACGCCCCGGTCGAGGCCACCCGGGGCCTGTGAGCACGCCTCGTGGTCGGGGGCGTGCGCAGCGCTACCGGTGCGTCCTACGAAGGTATCGATCACCGTCCACTTCGGTCGAGGGCTGCCCGTTCCCCACCACCGACGGCTGTCCGGGGGCTACCGTCCAGCCATGAGTGGGGCACGCATTCCAGCGGTCGTGGTTGCGGACATCCGCAAGAGCTACGGCGGGCTGAAGGCGGTGGACGGCGTCTCGTTCACCGTGGCGGAGGGGGAGTTCTTCGGCATCCTCGGGCCGAACGGCGCGGGGAAGACCACGACGCTGGAGATCGTGGAGGGCCTGCGCAAGCCCGACTCGGGCCGGGTGACGCTGCTCGGCGTCGAACCGTGGCCGCGCAACCCCGAGCTGCTGCCCCGCATCGGCGTGCAGCTCCAGGCGTCGAGCTTCTTCGAGAGGCTGACCGCGCGCGAGCAGCTCCAGACGTTCGGCTCGCTGTACGGCGTGACCGCGCGCCGGGCGGACGAGATGCTGGAGCTCGTCGGCCTCGGCGACAAGGCGGACGTGCAGGAGAACAAGCTGTCCGGCGGCCAGCGGCAGCGGCTGTCCATCGCCTGCGCCCTGGTGCACGACCCGGACGTGGTGTTCCTCGACGAGCCGACGGCCGCGCTCGACCCGCAGGCCCGCCGCAACCTGTGGGACGTGCTGCGCGCCATCCAGGCCCGCGGCAAGACCATCGTCTACACCACGCACTACCTCGACGAGGCCGAGATCCTCTGCGACCGCGTGGCGATCATGGACCGCGGCCGCGTCCTGGCCATGGACGCGCCCGCCACGCTGGTGCGCGGCCTCGACGCGCCCACCCACGTCGTCCTCCGGAAGGGCGCGCTCACCACGGAGGCGGCCCGCGCCATCTCCGGGGTCGAGGACGCGCACGAGGACGAGGTCTCGCTGACCATCTCCACCCGCCGGCCCGCGCCCGTCCTCTCGGCGCTGGCCGAGCGCGGCACGCTCGACGGGCTCCAGGTGCGCACCGCGACCCTGGAGGACGTGTTCCTCGACCTGACCGGACGGGAGTACCGCGCGTGACCGCGTTCAAGAGCCTCGCGGCGGCCATGGTCAAGGGCTTCCTGCGCGACCGGATGGCCCTGTTCTTCATCTTCCTGTTCCCGCTGCTGTTCCTGGTCGTGTTCGGCCTGCTGCTCGGCAGCCCGGGCGACGACCGGACGAAGATCGGCGTGGTCGGCGACGGCCCGGTGGTCACCGCCCTGGAGCAGACCGGCGCGCTGGAGCTGGAGCGCCACGGCAGCGCCGCCGACGCCCGGCGGAAGGTCGACGACGGCGACCTGCCCGCCGCGGTCGTCGTGGACGGCAACCAGGTCGACCTCGTGTTCGCGGCCACCGACCAGGTCGCCGCGGGCACTGTCGTCGGCATCGTGTCCGGCGTGGTGGACAAGGTGAACCTCGGCGTGGCCGACGTGCGGCCGGTGTTCACCCTGGAGACCGTGCCGGTCGAGGACGCCTCGCTCAAGCCCATCCAGTACCTGACGCCCGGCATCCTGTCGTGGGCGGTCTCGTTCTCCGGCGTGTTCGGCGCGGCCCTCACCCTGGTGTCGTGGCGCAAGAAGCAGGTGCTGCGCCGCATCCGGCTCGCCCCGGTCAGCACGACCACCGTGCTCACCTCGCGCATCCTCGTCTCCATCGGCACGGCGCTCGTCCAGGGCGTGGTGTTCGTGGCGGTCGCGATGCTGCCCCTGTTCGGCCTGCGGCTCACCGGTCAGTGGTACCTCGCGCTGCCGCTGCTGGTGCTCGGCACCACGGCGTTCTTCGCGATCGGGATGCTGGTCGGCGCGTTCTGCAGGACCGAGGAGGCCGCGTCCGGCGCGGCGAACCTGATCATCATGCCGATGGCGTTCCTGTCCGGCACGTTCTTCCCGGTGGACAACGCGCCGGGCTGGCTCCAGACCGTGTCGAAGGCGTTCCCGCTGCGGCACATGAACGACGGCATGCTCGACGTGCTGGTGCGCGGCAAGGGCGTGGAGGCGCTGCTGGTGCCGTCCGCGGTGCTGGTCGCCTTCACGCTCGTGGTCGGCTTCGTCGCGACCCGCGTGTTCCGCTGGGAGGACTGAGCCGGGCCGATCCAGTCGAATCGGACACCCCGCGGGGCTGGTGAGCGCCGTCACCCACCACAATGGGGACATGCTCTCCAGCCCCGTCGGCCGTTTCCGCCTCCTCGCCATGGCCGAGGCGGTGTCCTGGGCCGGGCTGCTGCTCGGCATGTTCTTCAAGTACGTGGTGGTGCAGAACGAGATCGGCGTGAAGGTCTTCGGGCCGATCCACGGCCTCGTCTTCGTCGGCTACGTGCTCGTGACGCTGATGATGGCGCAGCAGTGGGACCGCAAGACCCTGTTCTGGGCGCTGTTCGCGAGCATCCCGCCGTTCGGCACCGTCGTGTTCGAGCGCTGGGCCGCGAAGACCGGCCGCCTCGACGACACCCGGCCGGTTCGGACCGCCGAGGACTGAGCGCGTTCCCGCCCCGCCCCGGGGTCGACCGGATCGGCGGGTCGCGACGTCCCCGGTCGTCCTCAGTCGTCGGTCGTCCTCAGTCGTCGAAGTCGCCGACCGCGCGGCGGACCTTCGCCAGCAGGTCGGTCAGCTGCTCGGTCTGCCGGTCGGTGAGCCCGCGCAGGCCGAAGTCGACGGTCGTGACGGCCTCGGTCGCCGCCTCGCGCCGGGTGTGGCCGGCCTCGGTGATCTCCACCAGCGTCGTGCGGCGGTCCGTGGGGTGCGGCGTGCGGCGCACCAGCCCGTCGGCCTCCAGCCGGTCCACGATGTTGGTGACGCTGGTCGGGTGCAGCTGGAGGCGCTCGCCCATGACCCGCATCGGGAGGCTGCCCGCGCGGGAGAACGTCAGCAGCACCAGCGCCTCGAACCGCGCGAACGTGAGGCCGTGCGGTTTGAGGGCCGCGTCCACGGCGGACTGGATGATCTGCTGTACTCGCATGACGCTCGTGACCGCCGCCATCGACGTCGAGGGTCCGATCCGCTTCTCCCACAGCTCGGCGGCACGCGCGATGGGGTCGAACGGCAGCGGCTGGGACGTCATGCCGCCGAAGCTACCAGTCAGTACCCGCCCGGCAGGAGGCAGCAGTGCTCGTCGCTTTCAGTGTCAGCCCGCTCGGCGGGGAGTCCGACGGGGTGGCGGCGGCCGTCGCCGAGGCCGTGCGGGTGGTCCGCGAGTCGGGGTTGCCGAACGAGACCAACGCCATGTTCACGCTGGTCGAGGGCGAGTGGGACGAGGTGATGGCGGTGGTCAAGGCGGCGACCGAGGCCGTGCAGGCCGTCGCCCCCCGCGTCGGTCTCGTGCTCAAGGCGGACATCCGGCCCGGCCACACCGGTCAGCTGACGGCCAAGGTGGAGCGCCTCGAACGGCACCTCGCCGCCGGCGACGACGCCGCGCCGACCGGTCCCGCGTAGCCGGACGGAGTCGTCCGGGGGATGCATTTAGTAGGACGTCCTACTAATTTGGTGGTCATGACACCTCGTGACCTCTGGCTCCGGTTCGAGACCTACCACGACGTCACCTATTTCTCCCCGGAGTCCAGGGCCGCCACCGACGCGCTCGGCTGCAAGGGCGGCTGGATGGGCTACTTCGGCATGCGCGCCGCGCCGCTCGGCGCCGTGCCGCCGGAGGTCGTGACCGCCGCGTTCTTCACCTTCCACCCGCGGATGGTCGCCCGCGCGCTGCCCGACGCGTGGGACGTGGCCACGCCCGCCCGCTACCTGGAGGCCCGGCTGGAGGGCGTCGACGGCGCGCTGCGGCGGATGCTGGAGTCGCTGGACCTCGCGGAGGCCGCCGACCTGGCCGTCGCCGCCGCCACGGCCACGCCCCTCGCCGGCCGGGTGCTCGCCGCGGCCAACCGGGCGCTGCCCGTGCCCGGCGAACCCCACCTCGCGCTGTGGTGGGCGTGCACCGTGCTGCGCGAGTCCCGGGGCGACGGCCACGTCGCCGCCCTGGTCGCCGCCGGGCTCGGGCCGTGCGAGGCGCTCGTGCTGTTCGACGCCGACAAGGGCCTCGGCGCGGACTACCTGCGCAAGGCGCGCGGCTGGACCGCGGACGAGTGGGCCGCCGCCGAATCGGCCCTGCGCGAACGCGGCCTGGTCGACGACGGCCTCACCCCGGCCGGCCGGGCGCTGCGCGACGACGTCGAACGCGCCACCGACGACGCCGCCCGCGACTGCTGGGCGGAGGTGGACGCGGCCCGGTTCACCGGGCTGATGACCCCCGTCGCCCTCCGGCTGGGGCACCTCAACGAGGCCATGCGGACCAACCCCATGGCCATCGACCCGGTCGCGCAGATCGCCGGCCAACCCGACGCGGACCGTCCCGGCCCTCGTGCCAGGATGGGAACGTGACAAGGCCAGACCCGCGCAAGAACGCCGCACTGTCCGCCGCGCTGTCCGGGGCCGTCGACCTCGGCGCCCTCAAGGCCCGGGCCGATGCCGCGAGGCAGCGTTCCGCGACCCCACCCCCGCCCGCGGGCGCCGCTCCGGACGCAGGTCCGAGCCCGTGGGTGCTGGACGTCACCGAGGCGACGTTCCAGTCCGTCGTCGAGCGCTCCCTGGACGTCCCGGTCGTGGTCGAGCTGACCGCGTCCTGGAGCCCCGAGGCCGGGCAGCTCTCCCCGATCCTCGACAAGGCGGCCCGCGCCGGCGGCGGCGCCTGGCTGCTGGCGCGCGTCGACCTGGACGCGAACCCGCGCATCGGCCAGGCGTTCGGCGTCCAGTCCGTGCCCACGGTCGTCGCCGTCGCCGGCGGCCAGCCGATCGACGCCTTCGCGGGTCCCCTCCCGGAGGCCGAGTTCGGCCAGTGGATCACCCGCCTGCTGGACGCCCTGCGCGACCGGCTGCCCGGCATCAAGGCCGCCGAGGCCAACCGCGGCGACGCCGGCGGCGAACCGCAGCCGGAGTTCGAGGACCCCCGCTTCGTCGCCGCCGAGGAAGCCTTCGAACGGGGCGACTTCGCCGCCGCCGAGGCCGCCTACGAGGCCATCCTGGCCGCGGAGCCCGCCAACGCCGACGCGAAGGCCGCCCTGGCCCAGGTCCGCTTCACCGCCCGTGCCGAGGAGGTCGGCGGCGACGCGATCGCGAAGGCCGACGCCGACCCGGACGACGTGGCGGCCCAACTGGCCGCCGCCGACCTGGAGGTGGCCACGAACGACGTCGAGCAGGCGTTCAAGCGCCTGGTCGACACCGTGCGCAGGGTGTTCGGCGAGGACCGCGACCGGGTCCGCGAACACCTGGTCGGGTTGTTCGAGCTGTTCCCGGCGGACGACGAGCGGGTCGCGAAGGCCCGGCGCAACCTGGCCAGCGCCCTGTACTGATCACGTCCGGCCGTGACGGGGACCCGCTCCGGCGGGTCCCCGTCCCCGTTCCCGCTGTTCCCGTTCCCTCGGCCGGGTCGGCCTCAGCCGGAGTACTTCCGGGTGCACAAGCCGGAGCCCTCGAAGAACCCGTCCCGGAAGGCCTCGACCCGGGCGAACCCCGACGGCACCACGGTTCCGTTCACGTCGGCCGCGATCAGGCTCTTGTCGGCCAGCAACTCCGCCACGGCCTCGTCCAGGTCCCCGGACGACAACCGAAGCCGGGCCTCGTTCTCCGTCGTGGTCCCGGCCCAGGCGCCCGTCAGGCACGCCGTCCGCAACCCCGCCGCAGGCCCCTCCAGGGAGTACCCGGTGGCCTTCTGGATGGACAGCGCGAAGCGGGACGCGATCTCGGCGAACGCGGCGAAGTCGCCGATCCCGCCCTTCTGGCCGCGCTTCGGCGGAGTGCCGATCTTCACCAGGTCCGGCAGGTCGATGGACACCGAGTTGGTCGCCGGGCAGTACGACGCGGGCGAGGTCTCGGCGGCGTCCTGGCAGTCGTCCTCCTCCGTGGTGAAGGTGGGGGGCGTCGCACCGGACTCGGCGTACGCGTCCTTCAGCGACTGCTCCAGCAGGTCCAGGTAGCGCGGGTCGTCCACCTTGAGGTTGCCCTTGCCGAACCCCTGGTCCTCGTCCTGCGCGTCGAACTTCTGCTGCGTGATGCGGGCCTTGATCTCCGCCTCGTCGATCGCGGCGCACCGCGTCGGGTCGCCCGCGAAGCCGAACTGGAACGCCGACACCCGGTCGAACGCGCTGCCGTGCGCGCCCTGCTTCTCGGCGGACGTGCCCGCCGCGTCGCGGATGAAGAACATCGTCGCCAGCACCTGGTTCAGGCCCGGCCCGGTCGAGATGCGGAAGTGCTCCGACTTGCCCTCGGCGACCCACCGGAAGAAGTTGCCGGCGTAGCAGTCCGCCTGCTGCTCCTTGATGATCGTCGGCGTGGCCTGGTTGACGCCGCCCTTGTCGCCGAGCTTGTACTGCACGGCGTGGCCCATCTCGTGCGCCAGCACGGTCACCACGGACATCGGGCCGAACGCGTCGTCGAGCATGGGCAGCAGTTCGCCCCGGTCCCACGCGATCGAGTCGTCCAGGGAGCAGTAGAACGCGTTGGCCACGCCCGCCGTGTTGGTGCGGCAGATGTCGACGCCCTTGCCGTTCGAGTCGTACGACACGAGCCGCTTGACCGGCGCGAACTCGACGTCGAACTTCGCCGGCAGCTGCTCCGCCCAGTACGCCTCGACGTCGGCGAGGGTGTTGATGGCCAGCCGGTCCATCTCGCCGCCGTCGCCGTTCTCCACCTGGAGGTCGGCGTCCGGCACGCCGGGCTTCGGCCCGCTCTCACCGGTGGTGATCTCCAGCCCCGACACCTTGCTCACGTCCGGCCGCTCGGACCGGCCCTGCCCGCTGACCAGCTGCGTGCACCCGGTCAACGCCAGGACGGCGACGAGCGCCGTGAAGAGAGAAGCCCGTCGACCCATGCCCCAGCTCCATCGTTCCCGCGGTTCACGTTGATGCCGAACCCTACCCAGCGGATCGCCCGTTCGGGTGGGAGCCGGTGAATCCTCAGCCCAACCCGCAGGACTCGACGCCCTCCAGCACCCCGCCGCGGAACACCTCGACGCGCTTGAAGCCGGGGTCCAGCGCGGACCCGCCGCTCGCGTCGCGCGCCGCGTAGTCGTAGGTCAACAGCACCCGCACGGCCTCGTCCAGGTCACCGGGGGACAGGCCGAAGCCCTGCTGCCGGGTGAACACCTCGCGCGTGTACGTGCCGGCCAGGCACAGCGCGCCGGTCGCCGCCGCCTCGCCCTCGACGTCCACGCCGACCTGGGACATCGCGGCCAGGCCGTAGCGGCTGGCCAGCAGCACGCCCGTCGCGTAGTCGCCGATCTCGGCGTGCAGCTCGGGCAGGTCCTCCTTGACCTCGATCTCCACCGACTTCTCGGCCGGGCAGAACGCCACCGGCCCCTGGTCGCCCGAGCAGTCCGGCTCGGTCTCGGTGGCCGTGGCCCCGGGCTGGACCCACGTCCCGCCCGCCGACTCGACCAGCGCCTTGTAGTAGGCGTTCAGGTCCGGGGTGATCGACTCCAGCATCTCGTCGAACGGCAGGTTGCCGCCCCGGTCGCGGTCGTCGGCGCTGGTGAACGCCTCCTGCGTGAACGGCCGGTTCTGCACGGTCATCGCCGCGCAGAACTTCGTGCCCTGCTGGTAGCCGTCCTGGAACGCGGACACGCGGTCGAACGCGTTGCCGTGCGCCGACTGGTCGTCCGGGGACGTGCCGACGGGGTCGCGGAAGGTGATGAGCGCGCCGAGGGCCGAGTCGAGCGTGTCCGACCCGATGTCGAGGTGCTCGGACTTGCCGTCGTTCACCCACTTGATGAACGAGCCGGCGAAGCAGTCGGCCATCGCCTCGGTGAGGATCGTCGGGTACCTGGCGGGGTCGCGCCGCTCCGCCTCGGGCGTGATGCCCATGCGGTTCTGCACGGCGTGGCCCATCTCGTGCGCCAGCACGATCACCACGGCGGCGTCGCCGAACCGGTCCTTGAGCACCGGCAGCAGCGCGGCCCGGTCCCAGGCGATGGCGTCGGCGCTCGGGCAGTAGAACGCGTTGCCCTCCACGTCGCTGGCCTTCTCCGTGCACGGCGGCGGCTTCGCGGACGGGTCGGACGTGTCGACCGAGTAGATGCCGCCCTCCAGCGGCTGCCACGGCTCGCCGAACGTCGTCGGGAAGGTCTCCTCCCAGAACGAGTCGACGTCCGTGATCGCGGTGGCCGCCAACTGGTCGATGGGACCGCCGTCGGTGCCCTGGATGAACGCGGGGTCGACGGTGCCCTTGGTGACCGCGTCACCGGCCGTGGGCGAGCCCGTCACGAGGTGCGTGCAGGCCGTCGTCGTGACGAGGAGCGTCGACAGCAGGACCAGCCGAGCCGAAGCGAGCCGCATTCGTCCATTGTGCCTGCCCGCACCCCCTGCGGGGGGCCGGACGAGTCAGGTCGTGCCCCGCACGGCCCACGCGCGCGCCGTCAGGCTGATGGAGCCGTCGCGCCCGGTCGGCAGGCGGTCGCGGACCGCGTCCCGGACGGCGAGCCGCCGGTCCTCCGGCAGCGACGCCAGGTAGGACGGCGCGAGGCCCTGGCGCCCGAGGAACGGGGTCCAGTAGTCGTCGAAGTCGGCGAACGCGGTCGGCACCTCCAACGCCCGCACCTCGACCCCGTCCAGCCCCGCGCCGCGCCACAGGTCTTCGAGGGGCTCCGGCCGGCACAGCGTGAACCGCTTCGCCTCGGTGCGCTCGGCCACGGCGGGGTCGAGCGAGGCGGCGGCCTCCCAGAAGTGCCACATCATCGCCATGCCCCCGGCGTAGTCCCAGACGTAGGCGGCCACGACGCCGCCGGGTGAGGCGACCCGCGCGAACTCGCCCACCGCCCGCGCGGGGTCCGCCACGAAGTTCAGCGCCAACCCGCTGACCACGACGTCGAACCGCCCGTCCGGCAAGGGCAGGGAACAGGCGTCCCCGACCCGGAACACGACCCGCTGGTCCCGCACCCGTTCGCGCGCGGTCCCCAGGAACCCCTCGGACGTGTCGACCCCGACCACCTCGGCGGGGTCGGCCACCGCCGGCACGGTCCCGGTCAACGCCCCGGTGCCGCACCCCACGTCGACCCACCGCCGTCCGGCGGGCACGTCGAGCCAGTCCAGGAACAGCGCCGCGACGGGCCTGCTCCACCGCCCGACGTACGCCTCGTACGCGTCACCCACCGCCCACATGTCCCCGGCCACGGGGTCGAGGGTGGCACGGACGACGCCTGTCCGCCGCTGTTCAGCGCAGTCGTGGCGTCGCGGTGCGGCTCGCGGTCGCCCACCGGAGCGCAGGACTTCGTCGGGGCGTCACGCGGTTCCGCGGACCGGCGTTCGGCGGCCCGGAGGTGCGGCGGGTGGGACGAAGCAGGGGGCCCTCCCAGGGCCCCCTGCCGGGCGTCGGGACGGGGCGGCGCCTCAGGCCTCGGTGATCCCGCCCGCCGCGTCGACCCCGCCGGACGGCTCGACCCTGCCGTCCGGGGTGGCCGCGTCGACCCCGCCGGACGAGGCGACCGGGGCCGACCCCGGCGTCCGCACCACCTTCGGGGCCTCCGTCACCGCACCGCTCTCGCTCACCCCGGACAGCGCCATCGCCGACGCCTCACCGGCCACGGGCTCCTCCGGCGTCAGCCACAGCACGCCCGACGGCGGCAGTTGGAGCACCGCCGACGCGGGACGGCCGTGCCACGGCCTCTCCTCCGCGTCCACGCCACCCAGGTTGCCCACGCCCGAACCGCCGTAGGCGCCCGAATCCGTGTTGACGACCTCCCGCCACCGCCCCGCCGACGGCAGGCCCACCCGGTAGTCGTGGTGCGGCTGACCGGCGAAGTTCGCGACGCACGCCAGCACCGAGCCGTCGTCGCCGATGCGCAGGAAGCTCAGCACGTTGCCGCCCGAGTCGTTCGCGTCGATCCACGAGAAGCCCTCGGGGCGGTCGTCCGCGCTGTAGAGCGCCGGGCACGACTTGTAGACGCCGTTGAGGTCGGAGATCAGCGTCCGCAGGCCCGCGTGCAGCGGGTCGTCCAGCAGGTGCCAGTCCAGCGACCGCGACTCCGACCACTCGCCGCGCTGCCCGAACTCGCCGCCCATGAACAGCAGCTGCTTGCCGGGGTGCGCCCACATGAACGCCAGCAGCGACCGCAGGCCCGCCGCCTTGTTCCAGTCGTCACCGGGCATCCGCTGCCACAGCGAGCCCTTGCCGTGCACGACCTCGTCGTGCGACAGCGGCAGCGTGAAGTTCTCGCTCCACGCGTACACCAGCGAGAAGGTGATCTCGTTGTGGTGGAACGAGCGGTGGACCGGCTCGCGCGACAGGTAGTGCAGGGTGTCGTGCATCCACCCCATGTTCCACTTGAAGCCGAACCCGAGGCCGCCCAGGTGCGTGGGCCGCGTGACGCCCGGCCACGCCGTCGACTCCTCGGCGACCATCACCACGCCGGGGTGCCGCTTGTAGACCGTGGCGTTGAGCTCCTGGAGGAACCGCACGGCGTCGAGGTTCTCCCGGCCGCCGTACTGGTTCGGCAGCCACTGCCCCTCCTGCCGCGAGTAGTCGAGGTACAGCATCGAGGCCACCGCGTCGACCCGCAGGCCGTCGATGTGGAACTCCTCGATCCAGTACAGCGCGTTCGCGACGAGGAAGTTGCGCACCTCGTTGCGCCCGAAGTCGAACACGAGCGTCCCCCAGTCGGGCTGCTCGCCGCGCCTCGGGTCGGGGTGCTCGTACAGCGCGGTGCCGTCGAACTTCGCCAGCGCCCACGAGTCCTTCGGGAAGTGCGCGGGCACCCAGTCCATGATCACGCCGATGCCGCGCCGGTGCAGGGCGTCCACGAAGTGCCGGAAGTCGTCGGGGGAGCCGAACCGCGAGGTCGGGGCGTAGTACGACGTCACCTGGTAGCCCCACGACCCGCCGAACGGGTGCTCGGCCACCGGCATCAGCTCGACGTGCGTGAACCCGGCCGACGACACGTAGTCGGCCAGCTCCTCGGCCAGCTCCCGGTAGCCCAGGCTCCGCCCGTCCTTCTCGGGCATCCACGACCCCAGGTGCACCTCGTACACCGACATCGGCGCGTTGACCCACTGCGTGGCGTCGCGCTTCGCCTCCCACTCGGCGTCGCCCCACGAGTACGTCGACTCGGTGACGACCGACGCGGTCGCGGGCGGCTTCTCGGCGGCGAACGCCATCGGGTCGGCCTTCTCGTGCCACGCGCCGTCCTGGCCGAGGATGCGGAACTTGTACCGGGTGCCGACGGGGACGCCGGGGATGAAGATCTCCCACACCCCGGACGAGCCGAGCGAGCGCATCGGGTTCGCCCGGCCGTCCCAGCCGTCGAAGTCGCCGATCACCCGCACGCCCCGCGCCGTCGGCGCCCACACCGCGAACGACACGCCGCTGACGACGCCGTTGGGCGTGTCGTAGGTCCGCACGTGCGCGCCGAGCACGTCCCACAGCCGCTCGTGGCGGCCCTCGCCGATCAGGTGCAGGTCCAGCTCGCCGATCGTCGGCAGCCACCGGTACGGGTCGTCCACCTCGACGACCCGGGACCCGTACTCGACCTCCAGCCGGTAGTCGCCGGGGTGCTCGGGCAGTTCCCCCGCGAACAGCCCGTCGGTCACGCGGTCCAGCTCGAACCGCTTGTCGCCGGCCATCACGGCCACCGCGGACGCGCCCGGTCGCAGGGCGCGCGCCACCACGCCTTCGGGGACGTGGTGCACGCCCAGCACCGAGTGCGGGTCGTGGTGCGACCCGGCCAGCAGCCGGTCGACGTCCTGGGGCGAGATCATGACTGCACCGCTCCCTCTCCAGTGATGCGGGCGATCGACGACAACGGGACCGTCAACCACTCCGGTCGGTTCGCGTGCTCGTAGGCGACCTCGTACACGGCCTTGTCCAGTTCGAACGCGCGCAGCAGGTAACCGCGCTCGCGCGGGTCGCCGACCGTCTGCGACGCCGACTCCGCGTAGCCCTGGGTGAAGGCCGCCCGGTTGCGCCGCGACCACTCCAGCGCCCGCACGGCCAGCTGGTGGTCCTCCGGCCGGCCGACGAGCAGCTGGTGCGCCGCGTAGTCGAACGACCTCAGCATCCCGGCCACGTCGCGCAGCGGCGACCGCAGCGCCGTCCGCTCGTCGATCGGCGCGCCCGGCTCGCCCTCGAAGTCGATCAGCAGCCACCCGTGGACGGTCCGCAGCACCTGGCCCAGGTGCAGGTCGCCGTGGATGTGCTGGATCGCGACGGCCCCCGGGGTGTCCCTGGCCTGCTCGAACGCCTCGCGCAGCGCGGGCACGTACGGCTCCAGCTCGGGTACCCGCGCCACCACGTCGTCCAGCCGGGTGACCATCGCCTGGACGCTGCGCTCGATGTCGTCGGCGTCGGCGTGCTCGGCGCCCAGCGCGCGCTCCAGGTCGGCGTGCACCGTGGCGACGGCCTGGCCGAGCCGCTGCGCCTCGCCCGCGAAGTCGCCGCCCACCTCGTCGGCGTGCAGGTCCCGCTCGGTCATCAGGTCGCGCACGCTCGTCGTGGCCATGGCCCAGCCGTCCACCGCGTCCGGCAGGAACTGCTGGAGCATGCCGACGGTCGTGCCGCGGCCGTCCAGCTCGCCGGTGATCGACCCGAGCGGCTGCGCGATGTGCTCGCAGCCCACCTCGTGCAGGGCCCGCTGGAGCACCAGGTCCGGGTTCTCGCCGAACGTGAGCTTGCGGAACAGCTTGAGGATGTACTGGCTGCCGAACACCAGCGAGGTGTTCGACTGCTCCGAGGTGATGCGCCTGCCGCGCAGGCCCGCCTGGATCTCCACGCCCGGCTCGTGCGCGAACACCAGCCCGCCGACCTCGCGGCCCTCCGCGATCAGGTCGAGCAGCAGCCCGGTCAGCTCGGGGTCGCCCGTCGCGTCGTGGTTGTCCGGCTGGTCGGCGACCAGCAGTTGGTACGGCTCGCGCCGGTCGCCCTGCTCCACCTCCACCACGAGGTGCACCAGCACCGGTGCGCCGTCGCGCAGCACGGTCGTCCGGAGGGGGCGGACCGAGGTGATCGGGCGGTCCTTGCCGCCGAACCACCGCTGCTCCGGCAGCCACGCCGGAAGCTCGGCCACCACCTTGTCGACCAGGTCGTGCGCTTCGGTCACGTCCTTCACCTGCTCTCGCTGTCGTCGCCCGCGTCCACGAGCTGGAACCAGTAGAAGCCGTGGCCCGGCAGCGTGAGCAGGTACGACAGGTCGCCGATGCGGGGGAACCGGACACCGCCGGTCAGCTCGACGGGCCGGGAGCCGCGGTGCTCGGACAGGTCGAGCTCGACCGGCTGCGGGAACCGCGACAGGTTGTTCACGCACAGCACGACGTCCTCGCGGCCGTCGGGCCGGCAGTAGCGCCGCCGGTAGGCCAGCACGCTGGGGTTGGACCCGCCCAGGTCGGTGAAGTCGCCCTCGGCGAACGCGTGGTGCTGCTTGCGCACCTCGATCATCCGGCGGGTCCAGTTGAGCAGGGACGACTGGTTGTTCAGCTGGGCTTCGACGTTGAGCCCCTGGTAGCCGTACACCGGGTCCATGATCACGGGCAGGTAGATGCGGCCCGGGTCGCACGACGAGAAGCCGGCGTTGCGGTCGGGGGTCCACTGCATCGGCGTGCGCACCGCGTCCCGGTCGCCGAGCCAGATGTTGTCGCCCATGCCGATCTCATCGCCGTAGTAGAGCACCGGCGAGCCGGGCAGCGACAGCAGCATCGCGGTGAACAGCTCCTGCTGGTTGCGGTCGTTCTCCAGCAGGGGCGCCAGGCGGCGGCGGATGCCGATGTTCGCCTTCATCCGCGGGTCCTTGGCGTACTCCGCGTACATGTAGTCACGCTCTTCGTCGGTGACCATCTCCAGCGTCAGCTCGTCGTGGTTGCGCAGGAAGATGCCCCACTGCGCGCCCGACGGGATCTGCGGCGTCTGGGCCAGGATCTCCGAGATCGGGAACCGGGACTCGCGCCGCACCGCCATGAAGATGCGCGGCATCAGCGGGAAGTGGAACGCCATGTGGCACTCGTCGCCGCCCACCTCGGGGTCGCCGAAGTACTCCACCACGTCCGACGGCCACTGGTTCGCCTCGGCCAGCAGCACGCGGCCCGGGTACTCGTCGTCGACGACCTTGCGGCAGCGCTTGAGGAAGTCGTGCGTGCGCGGCAGGTTCTCGCAGTTCGTGCCCTCCTGCTCGAACAGGTACGGCACGGCGTCGAGCCGGAACCCGTCGATGCCGAGGTCGAGCCAGAACCGCAGCGTGTCCAGCATGGCTTCCTGGACGTGCGGGTTCTCGAAGTTCAGGTCCGGCTGGTGGGAGAAGAACCGGTGCCAGTAGAACTGGCCGCGCACCGGGTCGTACGTCCAGTTGGACGACTCGGTGTCGACGAAGATGATCCGCGCGTCGGCGTACTTCTGATCGTCGTCGCTCCAGACGTAGTAGTCGCCGTACGGCCCGTCCGGGTCCGACCGCGACTGCTGGAACCACGGGTGCGCGTCGCTGGTGTGGTTGAGGACCAGGTCGGTGATCACGCGGATGCCGCGCCGGTGCGCCTCGTCCAGCAGGTAGACGAAGTCCTCGACGGTGCCGAACTCGGGCAGCACGGCGCGGAAGTCGGAGATGTCGTAACCGCCGTCGCGCAGCGGCGAGGCGTAGAACGGCGGCAGCCACAGGCAGTCGACGCCCAGCCACTCCAGGTAGTCCAACCGCGACGCGAGACCGCGCAGGTCGCCGGTGCCGTCGCCGTTCGAGTCGCTGAACGCCCGGACCAGCACCTCGTAGAAGACCGCGCCCTTGAACCAGTCCGGTTCGCGCGGCACCAGCTTCGCCGAGCGGAAGTCCTCGGCCTGCGGTTCGACGAGCATGCCGTCCGCGCGGATGCCCTCACCGGTGTGGGGGACGGTCTCCAGCCCTACCAGGGCGGCGTCGGGTCGGACCTCTTCATGCATCTGTGCTCCACCTCGTCCCACCTCATTGGGGGTACGTTCGATAGTCCCGCGCGCTCGTCTGCGAGCGCGGGGACTGCGTGAAAAGGGACCGGATCGGTTGTCGCCTGTCGCCGGCTGTCGTGGCCGCCGGCCGCCGGACCCCGCCCTAGCCGGATCGGCGCAGCACGCCCACGACGTGGGCCGCGGCGCGCCACGGTTCCAGGCGGACGTAGTTCGCCTGCCCCCAGTCCCAGGTCTCCCCGGTGACCTCGTCGTGTGCGATCAGCCGCTCGTGCCAGTCGATGCCGAGCGCGGGCAGGTCCAGCCAGACGGTGCCGTCCTGCGCCTCGTGCGGGTCGAGGTTCACCACGACGACCACCGTGTCGCCGGTGGCCGGGTCCTGCTTCGAGTAGGCGATGAGGGCCGGGTTGTCGACGTGGTGGAACCGCAGCGTTCGCATCTGCTGGAGCGCCGGGTGGGCCCGGCGGATCGCGTTCAGCTTGCGCAACCACGGTTCGAGCGACCTGCCCTCGGCCACCGCCGCCGCGTAGTCGCGGGGGCGGAGCTGGTACTTCTCCGAGTTCAGGTACTCCTCGCTGCCCGGCTTGACGGGCTCGTGCTCGAACAGCTCGTAACCCGAGTACACGCCCCAGGTCGGCGCCATCGTCGCCGCCAGCGCCGCGCGCAGCGCGAACATGCCCGGCCCGCCCACCTGCAACGACTCGTGCAGGATGTCCGGGGTGTTCACGAACAGGTTGGGGCGCGCCTCATCCCAGTGCGCGACCAGCTCGTTGCCGAACTCGGTCAGCTCCTCCTTGGTCGTGCGCCAGGTGAAGTAGGTGTAGCTCTGCGTGAAGCCGAGCTTGGCCAGGCCGTACAGGCGGGCGGGGCGGGTGAACGCCTCGGACAGGAACAGCACGTCCGGGTGGCGGCCCTTGACCGCCCAGATCAGCCACGCCCAGAAGTCCGGCGGCTTGGTGTGCGGGTTGTCGACCCGGAAGATCTTCACCCCGTGGTCGACCCAGTGCAGGACGACGCGCAGCACCTCGTTGTAGATGCCCTGCGGGTCGTTGTCGAAGTTGACCGGGTAGATGTCCTGGTACTTCTTCGGCGGGTTCTCCGCGTAGGCGATCGAGCCGTCGGGGCGGGTGGTGAACCACTCCGGGTTCTTCAGCACCCACGGGTGGTCGGGCGCGCACTGGATCGCCAGGTCGAGCGCGACCTCCAGGTCCAGCTCGCGGGCGCGGGCCACGAACGCGTCGAAGTCCTCGATCGTGCCCAGCTCGGGGTGGATCGCGTCGTGCCCGCCCTCGTCCGCGCCGATGGCCCACGTCGAGCCCGGGTCGTCCTCGGTGGCGTGCAGGGTGTTGTTCGGGCCCTTGCGGTTGACCCGGCCGATCGGGTGGATCGGCGGCAGGTAGGCGACGTCGAAGCCCATGGCCGCGACGCGGTCCAGCTCGCGGGTCGCGGTGGCGAACGTGCCGTGGACCGGCACGCCCGACTCGTCCACGCCGCCCGTGCTGCGGGGGAAGAACTCGTACCAGGAACCGAAGGCGGCGCGCTTGCGGTCGACCCAGACCTTCTGCGGCTTGCCCTTGGTGATCAGCTCGCGGACCGGGTGCTCGTGCATGACCTGGCGGACGTCGGCGGCCAGCGCGGGGGCGACCCGCTCGGCCAGCGGGCGGTGCTGGTCGCGCAGCGCCGCGGCGGCGTTGGCCAGCAGCGGCTTCTCCCGGCGGCGGTCGGGCCGGCGGGAGACGCGGTCGAGCAGCAGCGCGCCGCTCTCCAGGTCGTTGGCCAGCTCCTCCGGACCCTGCCCGGCGGCGATCTTCACCTCGACGGCGTGCACCCACGTGGCCCACGGGTCGCTCCAGGCGTCGACGCGGAACGTCCAGGCGCCCTCGGCGTCCGGCACGATCGTCGCGGCCCAGCGGTCGAGGCCCACGCCCAGCGGGACCATCCGCGTCTGTCTGGCGACCCGGTCGTTCGGACCCCGCCACGCGACGGTGGCGGCGACGGCGTCGTGCCCCTCGCGCCAGACCGTCGCCTCGACCGGAACGTGCTCGCCGACCACGGCTTTCGCCGGGTAACGACCACCGCTCACGATCGGGGAGACGTCGTCGATCCCGAGTCGTCCACTCATCGGCAGCAGCGCCCCTCTCACCTGGTGTGACGCGTGCACGGTCAAGTCTGCCCGCAGCGGCCGGACCAGCCGTCACCGGGACCCACCTGCTGTTCGTACCCCGTCTGATGGCATCGCACACGTGGCGAGCACGTTCTCGCCGTGGAGGGCAGGTTCCCAGGTCCTGGGGTCCCGCCCGGTTACCGCGCCGTCACCGTTCGGGCGACGGCGCGGGAACCTCCGGTGAACATGATCAATGACGCGGGGCGCGAACGCACGTCGGTCAGCTCCGGCGCATCGACGCGACGAATGCCGACCAGCGCGCGGACGGGACGGCGAGGGTCGCGCGGGTGTTCTTGGAGTCGCGCACGCCGACCGCGCGCTCCGCGCCGGCGAACCGGACCTCCACGCAGTTGTCGGTGGCCGCGCCGCTGTAGCTGCTCTTGAACCAGCCGGTGGGGATGTCGGACATGGTCAGGACCTCCTCAGTGCCTCTCTCAGGACGTCCTTCGATTCTGCCGGGCCCGTCGAGAGCTGCTTGAGCCGTTGGAAGACCCGCCCCAGGGGGAGGGTGTCCGCCGGGTCGTCCAGGTAGGGCGAGGGGCCGTACGCCACCGACGCGAAGCCGATCGCCGGGGCCGGGGGTTCGAAGTGCAGGAGCGTGAACCCGGCGTGCGGCGCCGGGCTGTTCCTGGTCGTGGCCGACAGCAGCCAGAGGTCCACCCCGGGCCGGTCCGCGACCCGGAGCAGGTGCTCGACCTGCCGCCGCATCAGCTCGCGGTCGCCGAACTCGGCGTGGAAGGCGTCGTCGGTCACGATGAACTCGACCCTGCGCG
Source organism: Saccharothrix longispora (assembly GCF_031455225.1). Classification (GTDB taxonomy): domain Bacteria; phylum Actinomycetota; class Actinomycetes; order Mycobacteriales; family Pseudonocardiaceae; genus Actinosynnema; species Actinosynnema longispora. The sequence continues at coordinate 5,572,545 of NZ_JAVDSG010000001.1, read as the reverse complement.
GCGGCGTCGAGTCGAACACCACCCGCTGCCGCTCCAGTCGGAACGCCACCCGCTCGGCCCGCTCCTCGTAGGACGGCTCCCACCACAGCCCGTCACCCGCCCGCATCACTGCTTCGGCGTACTCCCCGGTCTGGAGCAGTCCCGGGAAGATGCCCCGTTCGTAGGTCATGATCACGCTTGCTTGTGATTCGAGGGTCGCGAACCGCCGGTAGGAATCCGGCAGGTGATCTACATAAGCACGTGACCTCGGATACCTTTTCCGTGCCTCGACACTCATCGCGAGAAGGCGATCGCGCTCCTCGGGGGTGACGTCGAGGAAGGTCAGGAGCGTCTCCAGCTCTTCCGGTCGGAGGTTGCTCCGGCCTGCCTCGACCTTGTTGATTCGACCTTGATCGCGGCCGATCGCCCGTGCCGCCTCGACCTGTGAGCGCTGTGCGCGCAGTCGGAACCGACGCAGTTCGGCACCGAGCAACCGGCGGGGCATGGTCTGGGCGGTCTGGCCCACGATCACTCCTTCGAGTACTTACGCAAGCTGCCTAAAGCAGATTAACTGGGTGGCATCAAGCAGAGGAGGTGGCGCCGTGGGGCGCGTGGCTGTCGGTGGTTGGGTGAAGGCGTACGACGGGGCCCGGGTGGTGCACGCGGTCGACGTCGAGGACGAGGCGGTCGAGTTCTCGTTCCAGGGGGACAACACCTTCCAGTTGGTCCTGACGGAGCGGGTGCTGGAGGAGTGCGCGGCGCTGTTCCCGCAAGCCCTGATCGATTATCGGGCCGCCGTGGCCGAGCGCGGGGTCACACGTTCGGGGGCTTGATCATGCGGGTTCCGGCCTCCCCTGTTAACGCTTGCGGCGCTTCTGCGAAATAACTTGCAGGGAAGCGTTGTCGCAGGTCCGGCTGTATCGGTCCCTGCATCGGTTCGGGTGACCGTTGCTCGACACCGCTGGATGGGGGATAAGGTCCGACGCCATGCGAGCACTCCGCCGGTTCACCGTCCGAGCCAGCCTGCCCGAGCCGCTCGGGGCGCTGGGCACCCTCGCCACCAACCTGCGGTGGACGTGGCACCAGCCCACCCAGGACCTGTTCGCCTCCGTCGACCCGGAGCTGTGGGCGGAGCACGGCGACCCGCTCCGCCTGCTCTCCACCGTGTCGCCCGAACGCCTCGACGCGCTCGCCGGCGACGGGCAGTTCCTGACCCACGTCCGCGCGCTCGCCGACGACCTGCACCGCTACACGACCGGCCCCCGCTGGTTCCAGCGCCGCCGGGACGAGGGCCGGCAGCGCCGCGAGCACGGCGACCACGAGTCGGCCCCCCTGCCCGCGGCCGTCGCCTACTTCTCGATGGAGTTCGGCGTCACCGAAGCCCTGCCGAACTACTCCGGCGGCCTCGGCGTCCTCGCCGGCGACCACCTGAAGGCGGCGTCCGACCTGGGCGTCCCGCTGATCGCGGTCGGCCTGCTCTACCGGTCCGGCTACTTCCGCCAGGCGCTGAGCCTCGACGGCTGGCAGATCGAGCACTACCCGGTGCTCGACCCTCGCGGCCTGCCGCTGGAGCTGCTGACCGAGCCGTCCGGCGCGCCCCTCCTCGTGCACGTCGCCATGCCCGGCGACCGCGTGCTGCGCGCCAAGGTCTGGAAGGCCCAGGTGGGCCGCATCCCGCTGCTCCTGCTCGACTCCGACGTCGAGGAGAACGACGAGGACCTGCGGGGCGTCACCGATCGCCTCTACGGCGGCGACCAGGACCACCGCATCCGCCAGGAGATCCTGGCGGGCGTCGGCGGCGTGCGGGCCGTGCGCACGTACTGCGACCTGACCGGTCACCCGAGCCCCGAGGTCTTCCACACCAACGAGGGACACGCCGGGTTCCTCGGCCTGGAGCGCATCCGCGAGCTGGTCACCGGTGAGGGCCTGGACTTCGACCAGGCGCTCGCCGCCGTGCGCGCGGGCACCGTGTTCACCACGCACACCCCCGTGCCGGCGGGCATCGACCGGTTCCCCGTCGACCTCGTCCAGCACTACTTCGGCTCCGAGACGCTGCTGCCGGGCGTGAACACGCAGCGCGTCCTCGCCCTCGGCGCGGAGGAGAACCCCGGCCTGTTCAACATGGCCCACATGGGCCTGCGGCTCGCGCAGCGCGCCAACGGCGTGTCCAAGCTGCACGGCCGGGTCAGCCGCGACATGTTCCGCGGCCTGTGGCCGGGCTTCGACGCCACCGAGGTGCCCATCGGCTCGGTCACCAACGGCGTGCACGGCCCGACGTGGGCCGCGACCGAGATGAGCAGGCTGCTCGGCGACGGCGAGGACGACGGCGTCGGCCCGCACGGGTTCGAGCCGGTCACCGACCAGCGGCTGTGGGAGCTGCGCAACGACCTGCGCGGCAAGCTCGTCGACGAGGTCCGCCGCCGCACCCGCGCCTCCTGGCTCCAGCGCGGCGCGTCCGCGCTCGAACTCGGCTGGACCGACTCCGTCTTCGACCCGGACGTGCTGACCGTCGGCTTCGCCCGCCGCGTGCCCACCTACAAGCGGCTCACGCTGATGCTGCGCGACCCGGAGCGGCTGCGCGCGATGCTGCTGCACCCCGAGCGCCCCGTGCAGCTGGTCGTCGCGGGCAAGTCGCACCCGGCCGACGACGGCGGCAAGGCGCTGATCCAGCAGATCGTGCGCTACGCCGACGACGCGGGCGTGCGCCACCGGATCGTGTTCCTGCCCGACTACGACATGTCCATGGCCCGGTACCTGTACTGGGGCTGCGACGTGTGGCTGAACAACCCGATGCGCCCGCTGGAGGCGTGCGGCACGTCCGGCATGAAGTCGGCGCTCAACGGCGGCCTCAACCTGTCGATCCGCGACGGCTGGTGGGACGAGCTGTACGACGGCAGCAACGGCTGGGCCATCCCGACCGCGGACGGCGTCACCGACCCGACCCGGCGCGACGACCTGGAGGCCGCCGCGCTCTACGACCTGCTCGGCAACCAGGTGGCGCCGCTGTTCTACGACCGCGGCGAGGACGGCGTGCCCGCGCGCTGGCTCTCGATGGTCCGGCACACGCTGGCCTCGCTCGGCCCGGCCGTGCAGGCGTCGCGCATGGTCCGCGAGTACGTGGAGAACCTGTACGCGCCCGCCGCCGCGTCGGCCGCGTCGGTCGTCGGCGAGGGCTACCGCGGGGCCAAGGAGTTGGCCGCCTACCGGCAGCGGCTGCGCGCGTCGTGGACGCGGGTGCGGGTGCTCGACTCGGACGTCTCGCTCAACGGGTCCGCCGCGCCGCTGCTCGGCGCGCCGGTCGGCGTGCGGGCCCGGGTCGAGCTGGCCGGGCTGGAGCCGTCCGAGGTGGACGTGCAGGTGGCGCTCGGCCGGGTCGGCGACTCGGACGAGCTGTACGACGTGGTCACGCACGGCATGGCCTACGCGGGCAACGGCAACTACGAGGCCGAGGTGCCGCTGCCGCACGCGGGCGCCGTCGGGTACACCGTGCGCGTGCTGCCGCGGCACGACCTGCTGGCGTCACCGGCTGAACTCGGACGTGTGGTGCTCGCGGGCTGGTGACCCGGTCGGATGACCGTCGGTGGTGACCGACGGTCATCCGGAGCGCATTTCCTCCAACACGTCAGAACCGCGTTCGACCTTCAGGTGAAATCGGTGTCTCCGCTGGTAGCGGGCAGTTCAGCGCCTTACGCTCGATTGCGTGGAACAGCCCGCCGAACGGGTCGCCGATCGTGCTGGAGGTCGAGTGGGAACGATCCGGAAATCGATCGCGTCCGGTATTTCCCTGATCGTCGCGGGGGTCGTCCTCGTCGTCCCCTCGGCGGTGGCGGAGGAACCCCCGGCGGCGTGCGGCGGGCTGGTGGGGCAGCTGTCGTCGACGCTGAAGGGGGTCGTCGACGGCGTCGTGGCCGAGCCGCCCGAGGGCAAGGCGGTGTCGGAGGCGCTCGGCGACTCACTCGGTCTGCTGACCGCGATGCAGGGCGCGAAGTGCCTGCCGGTGCCGCCGGTGAGCGCGCCCGCCGCCGGGTCGCCGGCCGCCGAGCCGTTCTTGGGGCCGGAGCTGTGCCCGTCCCACGCGATGGCCTCGTTCGCCGGGGTCTACAGCGTGCTGAGCAAGGTCGTGCCCGGCGCCGTGCCGCCCGACCTGGGCAAGCTGAAGAACGAGGTCACCGGCGTGCTCAAGACGGTGAAGGACCTGCTGGCGAACTGCGGCCTGCCCGAACCCGAGGGCGGACTGCCGACCGTGCCCGCGCCGGGTTCGCCCTCACCCACCTCCACCACCACCCCCTCGCCCACGACGACGTCCGCGCGGCCCACCTGACGAGGGCTGGTGGGGGCGGGTGTCAGCCGACGTCGAGCCGGGCGCTGGTCTCGGCCACGCGCGGCATCCAGCCGGCCAGCTCCACCGCCTCCACCAGGGTGCGGCGGGCCGCCGCGTTGTCGCCGGACGCCATCTGCGCGCGGGCGATCGTGGCCAGCGCGTCCGCCCGGCCCAGACCGCTCTCGCTGGAGTTCCCGGCCTGGGTGGCCAGGGTGATCGCGGCGGCGTGGTCGTCCTCCAGCAGCGCGAGCTGCGCCAGCGTGCCGGTGCAGCGGTAGCGCGGGTAACCCAGCTGCATCGCGCCCTCCACGGCCCGGCGCGCGGCGGGCAGACCGATGTCGGCGGGCACCTGACCGCCCTCCACGGCGTTGGCCGTGGCACTGGCCATCTCGGCCATCACGAACGCCATGTCGCGCGGCTCCAGGTCCGTGCGGCCGACCAGGGCGCTCACCGCGTGCAGCGCCTCGGCGTACCTGGTGCGCAGGGTCAGCACCGCGACCTTCGCGGACGTCGACAGCAGCAGCGTCGGGTACCGCCGCGCCATCTCCTCGGCCGCCACCTCGGCCCGGTCGAGGTCGCCGACCGCGAGCAGGTCCGACACCTCGTTGACCAGCGGTGTCGCCTCGAACTCCTCGGCGGTGCGCCCGGTCAGCCGGGGCAGCGAGAACAGGAACCAGCCGGGCGACGTCGTGCCCGCCCCGCGCCGCGGCCACAGCGCGTTGACCAGCACCGCCGTGCCGGCGATGGCGAACCCGTGCCAGAAGCCCCCACCCGACCGCGCTGCCGGCCAGGCCCCCGCCACGGCCGCCGCGCTCGGCACGAGGGAGGTGAGCGCGGCCAGGAAGAGCCGCCTGCGCACGGGCGCCTTGACCGAGCTGAGCCCGACGGCGAACAGCAGCGGCACGGTCCGCCACACCACCCGCCGCCGCGGGCTGGTCCACGCGCGCACCTCACCGCCCACGCCGATGACGACCAGCGGCACCCGGACGCCGAACACCAGGGCGCCCACCAGCAGTCCCAGCTGGAGCAGCGCGAGCACCGCCCACGTCCCGACCGCGGCCCCGCCGAAGCTCGCCACGCTCGGCCGCCAGACCGCCAACACCACCAGGACCAGCCCGGTCAGCCATTTCCACACAGAGCAGGAGACGCTACCGCCCCACCCCGGGTTCCCACCGCGAACCGCAACACGCAACACGCGAGCCCCGAACGCACGACACGCGGTGCGCGAACGCACGACACGCGCGTGTCGTACGTTCGCGCACCGCGTGTCGTACGTTCGCGCCCGGTGAGTCGTACGTTCAGGTCAGGTGACGGCTTCGGTGGGGCCCGGGCGGACGGGGAGGCCGGCGGCGGCGTAGGCGCGGAAGCCGCCCACCAGGTCCGTCGCCTTCGGCAGGCCCACGCGCTGGAGGTCCCGGGCGGCCAGGCTGGAGGAGTAGCCCTCGTTGCAGAACACGACCACGGTCGTGTCGGCGGTGAAACCGGGGATGCGCGACTCGCCGGCCGGGTCGAGGCGCCACTCCAGCACGATCCGCTCCACCGGCACCGAACCGGGGATCTCGCCCTCGGCGGCCCGGTTCTCCCGCGGCCGGATGTCGACGACCAGCACGTCGTCGAGCTCGGCCAGCTCGTGCGGCTCCACGCGCGCCAGCGAACGGCGCGCCTCCTCCAACAACTGCTCGACGCTCACGGGTCCTCCTGGTCGGCCAACTCGCGCAGCCGCTCCAGCGGCAGCCTCCGCGCGGGCAGTGGCGGGATCTCGTCCGGGATGTCGAGCAGGCTCGGGTACTCCCGCGTCGGCACCAGCGGCGGCGAGTACGCGTGCACGCTCGCCGCCCCGATCATGCCCCGGTTCAGCACCCGGTGCGCGCGGCCCGCGCCGAACCCGAGGGCGCTCCCCGCCGGACGGGTGGCGCCGCGGACCGGACCGCCGGGGTAGCGGTACTCCTCGGACAGCTCGCCGGTGAGCACGGTGAACGAGCCCGCCGCGCCACCGTGGTCGTGCGGCTCGGTGCCCTGGCCGGGCAGCCAGCTCAGCAGCCACAGCTCCACGCCCCCGGTCAGGCCCAGGCGCGCCCACCAGCGCCGCTCCCGGTCGTACCGGAGGATTTCCAGCAGCGGGGTGGTCAGCTCGCTTGCGACGGCGGAGGTCAGCTCGCGCAGCTCGCGCGGCGTCCACAGCTCGCGGTCGGGGTGGACGAGGTCGCGCAGCGGCGGCACGTCCAGCGCCGGGTGCAGGTCGACGCGCGGGGTCGTCGTGGTCACGGGGTCGCTCCTGACGGCTACGGGTGCGGGTAGCGATCGGGACGCGACGCGGTTCCGGGGTGGCTCCTGGGCCTCCTACCGACCGCGCCGCGTCCGGCTACAGCCGCACGACGCCACCAGCAGGAGGTCGATCGTGCGGTCGCGCCACGTGAGCAACGGCCGGTCCACGTCGGCATCCTGTCACGGCCCGCGGCACCCCGCCCGGGCGCTCTCACCAGGCAGGATTGCCTCGGTGCCCGAGCGATCCGGGTGACCCCGACCGGGTCAGCCGGGCACGCGCAGCAACATCAGCGACCGGCCGCCCAGCACCAGCGGCGCACCCGCCGCGAAGCTGCCCGGCGTGGCCGGCGAGCCGTCGGCCGTGGTCGTGTCGACCACCGGTTCGTAGCGACCGCCGTACTCCGCGCCCGGCAGGGTGACCTCCAGCGGCTCGTCGCCGGCGTGCACGAGCAGCAGCCACGAGTCGTCGGACACCAGCTCGCCGTCGCGCGAGCGGGACAGCGACGTGGAACCGTCGATCCACATGCCGAGGAACCGGCGGCCGTCGTCGAACCAGTCCGTCTCGGCCATCTCCTCGCCGTCCGGGCGGAACCACACCAGGTCCGGCGCGCCCGACGGGGTGGTGCGGCCGTCGAAGAACGCGGGCTGCCGGAGCGCGGGGCTGGTCGCGCGCAGCGCGATGACCCGCCGGGCGAACGCCAGCATCGACTCGCCCTCGGGCGACAGCTCCCAGTCCACCCAGGACGTCTCGTCGTCCAGGCAGTAGGCGTTGTTGTTGCCGAGCTGGGTGCGCCACAGCTCGTCGCCCGCGGTCAGCATCGGGGTGCCGGTGGACAGCAGCAGCGTGGCGAACAGGTTGCGGGCCTGCCGGGCGCGCAGCGCGAGCACCTCGGCGTCGTCGGTCCCGCCCTCGGCGCCGCAGTTCCACGACCGGTTGTCGTTGGTGCCGTCGCGGTTGTCCTCGCCGTTGTCCTCGTTGTGCTTGTCGTTGTACGACACGAGGTCGCGCAGCGTGAACCCGTCGTGCGCGGTGACGAAGTTGATCGACTGCCACGGCCGGCGCAGGTCGTCGGAGTACAGGTCGGACGACCCGGACAGCCGATAGGCCAGGTCGCGCACGCTCGTCGCGCCGCGCCAGTAGTCGCGCACCGTGTCGCGGTAGCGGCCGTTCCACTCGGCCCACTGCACGCCGAAGTCGCCCACCCGGTAGCCGTCGCCGGTGGCGTCCCACGGCTCGGCGATCAGCTTGCACCGCGACAGCACCGGGTCGGTGGTGATCGCGGTGAGCATCGCCGACGCCCGGTCGAAGCCCCGCCCGCCCGGCCGGCCCAGCGTGGACGCGAGGTCGAACCGGAACCCGTCCACGCCCAGCTCGGTCGTCCAGTACCGCAGCGAGTCGGTCACCAGGCGCACGAACTGCGGCGACCCGGCCTCGGTGGTGTTGCCGCAGCCGGTGATGTCGAGCGTGCCGCCGCCCTCGATGTGCAGGTAGTAGCCGGGCGCGTCGAAGCCCCGGTAGGACAGCGTGGGACCGTCCGGCCCGCCCTCGCAGGTGTGGTTGTAGACGACGTCGATCAGCACCTCGATGCCCGCCGAGTGCAGCGCGGACACCATCGTGCGGAACTCCTCGACCTCGCGGCCGGGCTCGCTGGCGTACCCGGGGTGCGGCGCGAACCACGCCAGCGGCGAGTAGCCCCAGTAGTTGTGCCGGCCGGCCTCGACCAGCGACGGCTCGTCGAGGAACGCCTGCACGGGCAGCAGCTCGACCGTCGTCACGCCCAGCCGCACCAGGTGCTCCACGACGGCCGGGTGGGCCAGGCCCAGGTAGGTGCCGCGCAGGTGCTGGGGCACGCCGGGGTGCCGCTGGGTGAAGCCCTTCACGTGCAGCTCGTAGACCACCGCCTCCTCGAACGGCACCTCGGGCTTCACGCCCGTGTCCGGCCCGCCGGGCGAGGTGACGACGGACAGCGGCACGCTGCCCAGCGAGTCGACCGTCGACGGCCCGCCGTGCATCGGGTCGCCCACGTAGCCGAGGGCGGCGTCGAGGTCGGTCAGCGCGCCCGTGATCCTGGTCGCATACGGGTCCACGAGGATCTTCGCCGGGTTGCAGCGCAGGCCGCGCGAGGGGTCGTACGGGCCGTGCACGCGGTAGCCGTAGCGCTGCCCGGGGGTGACGCCGGAGATCAACCCGTGCCACACGCCGAACGTGCGCTCGGTCAGCTCGACGCGCTCCTCGGTACCGTCTTCGCTGATCAGACACACCTCGACCGCCTCGGCGGGCGGTGCGGACACGGCGAAGCGCACACCCCCGGCCTCCGGGTGGGCCCCGAGGGGGAACGGTCGGCCGGCAAGCAGGATCGAGTCGGCTGGCATACCGCGATCCTTCCAGCAGCCACCGACGGCGTGGGGATGAGCGCGCGACGTGGCCGGAACGTCACACGAACCCGCACCCGCCGCACCGCCCGCGAGAGGGCTTGCAGAACAATGGCCGGGGTTGGTGTCGATCGGGGCGAGGACGAGCGTGGAAAACGAAGATCTGGTCATCCACATGCAGGGTGTTTCGGTTCGACGTGGCAAGACCACGCTGGTCGGCGACGTGGACTGGGGCGTGGAGCTCGACGAGCGGTGGGTCGTGCTCGGCCCCAACGGCGCGGGCAAGACCACGCTGCTGCGCCTGGCCGGCGCCGAGCTGCACCCGACGAAGGGCAAGCTGCACCTGCTCGGCGAGCGGATCGGCAAGACCGACGTGTTCGAGCTGCGCCCGCGCATCGGCCTGTGCTCGGCGGCCCTGGCGAACCGCATCCCCGACGAGGAGAAGGTCGTCGACCTGGTCGTCAGCGCCGGGTACGCGGTGCTGGGCCGGTGGCGCGAGGAGTACGACAAGCTCGACACGGGCCGCGCGGAGGAGCTGCTGGGCGCGCTCGGCATCGAGCACCTGGCCGACCGCGCGTTCGGCACGCTGTCCGAGGGCGAGCGCAAGCGCACCCTGATCGCCCGCGCGCTGATGACGGACCCGGAGATGCTGCTGCTCGACGAGCCGGCCGCCGGGTTGGACCTGGGTGGGCGCGAGGACCTGGTGGCGCGCCTCTCAAAGCTGGCGCTCGACCCGGACGCCCCGGCGATGGTGCTGGTCACGCACCACGTGGAGGAGATCCCGCCGGGCTTCACGCACGCGCTGCTGCTGCGCGAGGGCGGTGTCGTGGCCCAGGGCCTGCTGGCGGACGTGCTGACCGAGGAGAACCTGACCAAGACCTTCGACCAGCCGCTGGAGCTCCAGCGCGCGGGCGACCGGTACTTCGCCCGCCGCAAGCAGGCGTGACGGCCCGGCGGGCAGCCTGACTACCCGGTAGTAACCTGCGAGGCGGCTAGTGAGGCACGGTCGAGGAGGACTGCGTGGCTGAGTTCGTGAGGCTCGAAGTCGAGGACGGGATCGGCACCATCCGGCTGGACCGCCCGCCGATGAACGCGCTCAACAGGCAGGTCCAGGAGGAGATCCGGTCCGCCGCGCTGGAGGCGGCCGACCGCGCCGACGTGTTCTCCGTGATCGTCTACGGCGGCCCGAAGGTGTTCGCGGCCGGCGCGGACATCAAGGAGATGGCCGGGCTGTCCTACGCCGAGATGGCCGCCCGCGCGGGCTCGTTCAGCTCGGCCCTGCGGGCGGTCGAGGAGATCCCCAAGCCGACCGTGGCGGCCGTCACCGGCTACGCGCTCGGCGGCGGCTTCGAGCTGGCGCTGTGCGCGGACCGCCGCGTCGCGGGCGACAACGCCAAGGTCGGCCAGCCGGAGATCCTGCTCGGCGTCATCCCCGGCATGGGCGGCACGCAGCGCCTGCCGCGGCTGATCGGCCCGTCGAAGGCCAAGGACCTCATCTACACCGGCCGGTTCGTGGGCGCCGAGGAGGCGCTGCGGATCGGCATGGTGGACGAGGTCGTCGCGCCCGATGACGTGTACGAGGCGGCCAGGCGGTGGGCGGCGCAGTTCGTCGGCGGCCCGGTGCGCGCCTACGCCGCCGCCAAGGCCGCCGTCGACGGCGGCCTCGACACCGACCTCGGCAGCGGCCTGAAACTGGAGAGCCAGCTGTTCGCGGCGATGTTCGCGACCGAGGACCAGAAGACCGGCATGGCGTCGTTCATCGAGAACGGCCCGGGGAAGGCGAAGTTCAGTGGCCGTTGATCGCGTGGACACCCCCGGGCAGGCGGACCCCGTCGACCCGAAACCGCACCCGCACGCCACCGCGGAGGAGGTCCAGGCCGCCTACGGGGACCCCAAGCTCGCCAACGTGCTCTACCACGACTGGGAAGCCGGCACGTACGACGAGAAGTGGTCGATCTCCTACGACGAGCGCTGCATCACCTACGCCACCGACCGGTTCCGCGCCGTCGCGGGCGACACCGGCCCGTACGCGCACGCGCTGGAGCTGGGCTGCGGCACCGGGTTCTTCCTGCTCAACCTCATGCAGGGCGACGTGATCGGAAAGGGGTCCGTGACGGACCTGTCGCCGGGCATGGTCGAGGTGGCGCTGCGCAACGCCGAGCAGCTGGGCCTGCCGGTGGACGGCCGGGTCGCCGACGCCGAGCGCATCCCGTACGACGACGACACGTTCGACCTGGTCGTCGGGCACGCGGTGCTGCACCACATCCCGGACGTGCCCGCCGCCATGCGCGAGGTGCTGCGGGTGCTCAAGCCGGGCGGGCGGTTCGTGTTCGCCGGGGACCCCACGAACGTGGGCAACTTCTACGCCCGCAAGCTCGGGCAGCTCACCTGGTGGCTGACCACGAACGTGACGAAGCTGTCGCCGCTGAACGACTGGCGCCGGCCGCAGGAGGAGCTGGACGAGTCGTCGCGCGCGGCGGCGCTGGAAGCCGTCGTGGACCTGCACACGTTCGACCCGGGCGAGCTGGAGCGGACCGCGCGCGGCGCGGGCGCGGTGGACGTGAAGGCGGTGACCGAGGAGCTGTCGGCCGCGCTGTTCGGGTGGCCGGTGCGCACGTTCGAGGCCGCTGTGCCGCGCGAGAAGCTGGGCTTCGGCTGGGCGATGTTCGCCTACCGCACGTGGCAGCGCCTGTCCTGGGTGGACGAGAACGTGCTGTCGAAGGTCCTGCCGCGCGAGGTGTTCTACAACGTCTCCGTGACGGGCCGCAAGCCGGTCTAGCGGAGCCGCTCCAGTGGGGTACGAGTTCAGCCTCGACGACGTGGCGCACCTGCGTTCCGACGCCGGTCGCGCCGCGTTGTCGTCGTTGGCCGACCTGCCGCTGACCGACGCGTCGCGGCTGTCCGACGTGCGGGCGGCGCGGGCGGTCGCGCCCGGGCACTTCGCGGCCGTGCTGGAGACCCTGCTGCTGCGGCGCAAGGCGGCGGGCCGGGTGCCGTTCGCGGAGGACGGGCTGTTCACCGCCGACGCGCTCCAGCAGGCCACCGCGCACCCGGTCGCCGCGCACCGGGCCCGGCGGTTCACCGGTCCGGTGCACGACGTGACGTGCTCGGTCGGCGCGGACCTCGCCGCGCTGCCGCCGGGGTCGTTCGGCTCCGACCTCGACCCCGTGCGGCTGGCGATGGCCCGGCACAACGTGCCCGGCGCGGCCGTGGTGCGCGCCGACGCCCTGCACCCCGTGTCGCGCGGGGTGCCCGTGCTGGCCGACCCGGCGCGACGCGACTCGGCGGGCCGCCGCACGTGGCGCCCGGCCGACTTCCTGCCGCCCCTGGACGGGCTGGCCGCCGCGTACGAGGGCCGCGACCTGGCCGTGAAGTGCTCACCGGGCGTGGACTTCGCGGTCGCGCCGTGGGCCGACGAGGTCGAACTGGTGTCGCTGGACGGCGCCGTGCGCGAGGCGTGCCTGTGGACGCGCGGCCTGGCCACGCCGGGCGTCGCGCGGCGGGCGACCGTCCTGTCGTCGTCCGGCGCGGAGTGGACGATCACCTCCGCCGACCCCGACGACTGCCCCGTCACCCCGCCCGCCGAGTGGCTGGTCGACCCGGACGGCGCCGTGGTGCGGGCGGGCCTGGTGCGCCACTACGCCGCCCGCCACGGCCTCGCCCAGCTCGACGAGCGCATCGCCTACCTGACCGGACCGACCCCGCCGCCGGGCGTGCGCGCGTTCCGCGTGCTGGAGCACGGGCACTACGGCGAGAAGTCCTTGAAGGCGCTCCTGCGCGCGCACGACGTGGGCAGGCTGGAGATCCTGGTCCGCGGCCTCGACGTGGACCCGAACGCGCTGCGCCGCCGGCTGAAGCTCGGCGGGTCGGTCGAGCGGACCGTCGTGCTGACCAGGATCGGCCGTGAGCCGGTGTGCCTACTCGCCGTCGCCGAGCGCACCCAGCCGCTCGAACAGGAAGTCGCGCACGGCCGGTAGGTCCGCGCCCGTCGTGACGTCCACGCGCCGCCCGGCGGGTGCGTCCAGGCGGCGGTCCGCGACGACCGCGCCGCGGCCCGGGCCGAACGCGCACTCGACGTCCACCGGGTAGGCGGCGGTGGTGAGCAGGCCCGGCCGGATCGCCTCCGCGACCGCGACGGCGTCGTGCACGGCCATGCCGTCGATGCCCAGGAAGCGGCGGTAGGTGGCCAGGTAGTCGGGGGTGAGGCCGACCAGCTTCGCGGCCCGCGCCGAGGTCCGCGCGAGGTCGCCCAGCCACTCGCCGCTCACCGCGCAGCGGCTGGTCAGGTCCATCGTGACCAGCGTCGTGGGCACGTCCTCGTCGGCCAGCACGCGGCGGGCCGCCTCCGGGTCGCACCACAGGTTGAACTCGGCGGACGCGGTGATGTTGCCGCCCTCCAGGCCGCCGCCCATGATCACCAGACGGGCGATCTTCGGCTTCACGTGCGGGTGCGCGGCCAGCAGCAGGGCGATGTTCGTCAGCGGGCCGACGGGCACGACCGTCACCGGCCGGTCGGCGGCCTCCAGCAGCTCGCGCAGCAGCGTGACGGCGTCGCGCGCGTCGACCGGCGCGGTCGGCTCGGGCAGCGTGTGGCGGAAACCCGACAGGCCGTCGGAGCCGTGCGCGCTGGACAGGCGCGGCTGCGGGTGCACGAGGGGACGCGCCGCGCCCACCGCGACCGGCACGTCCTCGCGGTCGAGGAGGGCGCGCAGGCGCAGGGCGTTCTCCGTGGTGTCGGGCAGGGCGACGTTGCCGAACACCGTGGTCACGCCGAGCAGTTCGACCTCCGGGCTGGCGACCGCGAGGGCCAGGGCGAAGGCGTCGTCCACGCCCGGGTCGGTGTCGATGATGAGGGGTGTCGTCACGTGCCCCATCCTGGACGGCCGGTGGCCGGTGGCCCGCGCGCGGGTGCCGGCTAGAGTGCCCGCGTGACGAGCATGTGGGGCGCGCCGGTGTGGACGAGGTGGCGCACGTCGCGCCGCGACCCGGAGCAGGCCCGGTTCCTCACCCTGGCCTCGCTGCGCTGGGTGCTGCGGCACCGCGCGTACACCCCGTGGTACCTGGTGCGGTACTGGCGGCTGCTGCGGTTCCGGATCGCGAACCCGCACGTGGTGCTGCGCGGCATGGTGTTCCTCGGCAAGGGCGTCGAGCTGCACTGCCGCCCCGGTTACGGCCGGCTGGAGATCGGGCGGTGGGTGCACATCGGCGACGGCAACGCCATCCGCTGCCACGAGGGGTCGCTGCGCATCGGCGACAAGGCGGTGTTCGGCAAGGACAACACCGTCAACTGCTACCTCGACGTGGAGATCGGCGCGGCCACCCTCGTCGCGGACTGGGTCTACATCTGCGACTTCGACCACGTGACGGCCGACGTCGACCTGCCGATCAAGGACCAGGGCATCGTGAAGTCCCCGGTCCGCATCGGCCCGGACTGCTGGCTCGGCACGAAGGTCACCGTCACCCGCGGCACGCGGGTCGGGCGCGGCTGCGTGCTGGGCGCGCACGCCGTCGTGCGGGGCGACGTGCCGGACTACAAGATCGCCGTCGGCATCCCGGCGCGCGTCGTGAAGGACCGGCGCGCGGACTACGAGGCGGACGCCGTGCGCCGGGCCGCCGTGGCCGACATGGCGCGCAAGGCCCGGGAGGCCCTGGAGCGGTCGCGGAACGGCTCCGAGGACGCCTAGACCAGGGCGAAGGTCCTCTCGGTGCCGTCGGCCGAGTCTTCCGAGGGGTACCCGCTCGCCTTGACCGTCACCTTCGACTCCCCCTCGACCCGGGCGAACGACACCTCCACGACCCCGTCCCGCGCGGGGTACGCCACCCAAGCCGAGGTGCGGAGCGGGCTCACCACGTTGCCCTCGGCCGTCCCGTGCGGGACGACGGTCTTCACCAGCAGTTCCCGGTAACGCAGCAGGTCCGCTCCCGAGCGGTTCACCAGTTCGCTGCGGATGAAGGCGTCGATCGCCTTCCACGCCCAGGCCTGGAGGACCACGCGCTCACCGTTCTCGCGAACGCAAAGAAGGCGATCCGGGTGGTTGGCGCTGTCGGTGGAGGAGGTCAGGCGGGTGAGGGTCACGCTGGGCACCGCGTGCCCGAAGATGTAAGACGAGTAAACGTCGTAACCGGTGCCCGTCAATTCCGCCGCGACGGCCTCCTTCGTCGGCTCGAACCACGCACCCCACGCCTCCTTGAACCCGGCGGTGATGCTTTCCCCAACCAGTTCGGCGACGATGCTCTCGGCCATTTGCTTGAGCCAGGGAGCTTTTGAAGCGAGTTGACCTGCCACGATGGTGGAACTTCCGCATCCCGCGACAGTCGGTGCGGCGATTCCGGTCGCGGTGGCCGCACCCCCGATGAGCATGGTTCTCCGTGAGATCACGCGTACTCCTCGGCAGTGGGGGAGGTAGCCGTCCCGAGTGTACGCCGGGAATTCTCCGGGCTTGGTGTAGTGCGGATTACAACATTCTTTGGCTTGTCGATTACTGGCGGATTGTTCCGATTCCGGGTCGGAGGGCGACGAGTGTCGGCACGCCGGTCACAGGAAGGCGTTGCCGGTCGCGATCTTGGGCCGGCCCAGCGGCTCGCGGGCGCGGACCGCGGCGGAGCGGTAGACGTCCGCGGTGTCGGCGGCGATGCGGTCCCAGTCGAAGTCGGTGGCCAGGCGGGCCTTGGCGGCCCTCGCCCGGCGCGCCGCCGCCGACGGGTCGTCCAGGACCGCGCGGACGGCGGCGGTCAGGGCGTCCACGTCGCCCGGCGGGAACGACAGGCCCGTGCGGCCGTCCAGGACGACCTCGCCCAGGCCGCCGGCGGTGGAGGCGACGAGCGGCGCGCCCGCGGCGGCGGCCTCCAGGGCGACGATGCCGAACGGCTCGTAGCGCGACGGCAGGACCACCGCGTCGGCGGCGGCGAGCACGGCGGCCAGGGAGCGGTCGGGCAGGTGGCCGACGAAGTCGACCGCGCGGCGCACCTTGTGCTTGCGGGCCTGCTCCACGAGCCAGTCGCGGTGCGTGCCGGTGCCGGCCACGACCAGGCGCGTGCCGGGGTGCGCGCGGCGCACCCTCGGCAGGGCCGCGATCAGGTCCTGCACGCCCTTCTCCCACTCCAACCGGCCGAAGAACAGCAGCAGCGGCGCGCCGGTCGGGGAGTGCTCCGCGCGGGCCTCGGCCACGTCCGCCGCGCGCACCCGCCACCGGCGCGGCTCGATGCCGTTGTGCAGCACGGTGATCGGCGACGGCTCCACCTCGAACAGGTGCGCCACCTCGGTCCGCATCGCCGCCGAGCACGTGATCAGCGCGTCCGCGCGGTTCGCCAGCCACCACTCGATGGAGTGGACCTGCTGGTTGAGCACCTGCGACAGCCACCCGCTGTGCCGACCGGCCTCGGTCGCGTGCACGGTGGCCACGAGCGGCGCGCCGGACGCCTCGGACAGCGCCACGGCGGCGTGCGTCACCAGCCAGTCGTGCGCGTGCACCACGTCCGGCCGCCACCCGCGCAGCAGCGCGAGCCCGGCCCGCGTCATGGCGTGGCCCAGGGCGAGCGTCCAGGCCACCAGGTCGCGCTCGAACACCAGGTGCGCCGGGTCCTCCGCGACGCGCACCAGCCGCACGCCCTCGACCACCTCGTCGGACGTCGGGTGCGTCATCGCGTCCGTGCCCGCGGGCTGCCGGCACAGCACGACCACCTCGTGCCCCTGCGCCGCGAGGCACGTCGCCAGCGCGTGCACGTGCCTGCCCAAGCCGCCCACGACGACCGGCGGGTACTCCCACGACAACATCAGCACGCGCATGGGGCATCCTCGCATTCGTCGGCGTCAGCGCTGGGTGCGGGCGGCGCCGGGACGGGTCGCCCGGCCCAGTCCCCGCGCGTCGAGGTGCCCGAACGGCCCGTCGACCGCGCGCAGTTCGCGTGCCCGGGACAGGGCGCGGGCCGGTGACCCGGCGCGCAGCAGCGCGGCCAGCTCGGCGAACCGGTCGGCGTGCACCTTGGCCCGGTAGCGCGCGTAGTCGGCGGCCGAGTCCTTGGTGACCATGAACGCCCAGTCGCTGGACAGCGCCAGCAGCGCCTCGCGCACCGCCTGGTCGGCGACCGGCGACCGCACCGGGCCGGCCAGGTCCAGCTCCAGCAGCTCCCGCTGCACGGACGCGTTGAGGTCGACCAGGTCGGCGACCTGCGGCCCGTTCCACACGTGCCAGTCCTTGCCCGCCCCCCACGACGACGGCGGCACCTCGACGGGCGCGCCCACGTGCCCGGCCTCGACCGCGCCGCGCAGCGACGTGACCCGCACCCCCGCCTCGGGCAGCAGCCGCAGCACGGCCTCCAGCCAGCGGGGACCCTCGTGCCACCAGTGCCCGTACAGCTCGGTGTCGTAGGCGGCGACCACGAGCGACGGCCTGCCGTGCCGCTCCCGCAGCGCCCGCAACCGGGCCACGACGACGTCCACGAAGTCCGCCGCGTGCCGCCGCACGGCGAGCGCCGCCGCGTCCGGCTCGTAGGGCCGCTTGTCCTCCGGCGCGACGCCCTTGCCGGTCACCCGGGACGGCTTGAGCCCGCTGGGGTGGTCGTAGGTGTGGAAGTCGCGGTACGCGGGGTCACCGGGGTAGCCGACCTTCGGCGACCACACCCGGTAGGACACCTCCAGGTCGCGCCCGAAGCACACCACGTCCGAGGTGCCGACCGGCCTGCCCGCGGCGGTGTCGCCGTGCAGCGACGGGCCGTCCACCAGGAACCGCCGCACGCCGGCCCGCGCGTAGTCGTGCTCCAGGCCCGGCGCGTAGGCGCACTCCGGCGCCCAGATGCCCTCGGGCGCCGAGCCGATCCGCAGCGCGGTGTCGGCCAGGCCGGTGCGCAGCGAGAACGCCCGCACGCGCGGGTCGAGCAGCGGTTGGAACGGGTGCGCGGCCGGCCCGCCGAGCAGTTCGACGACCCGCGAGTCCACGAGGTGGCGCAGCACGGGCGAGAAGCCGTGCCGCCACCGCGTCTCGAAGCGCTCCAGCGCCCACGCCGACGCCCGGTGCTCGCGCGCCGCCAGGTCCGGCAGCCGCGGCTCCGCGCCGTGCGCCCGCAGCTGCCAGTTCCCCAGCCAGTCGTGCAGGCCGCGCAGCGAATACGGGTCGTCGAGCTGGGCGGCCAGCACCGGTGTCACGCCGAGCGTCAGCACGTCCTCGCGGCCCTCGGCGGCGAACCTCTCCAGCAGGTCCACCACGGGCAGGTAGGAGTGCGCCCACGCCTGGTACAGCCACTCCTCGCCGACCGGCCAGGCCCCGTGGTGCGCGAGCCACGGCAGGTGGCTGTGCAGGACCAGGCAGAACGTGCCCTCGGCCCCCGTCGTCCCCGCACCGCTCACCCGCGCACCGCCACGGCCACGAGGTCGAGCGAGGCGTCCAGGTCGTCGGTGGTGATCTCGAAGTCCTCGCTGCGCACCGACGCCACGGCCGCCAGCAGGTCGGCGGGCCACTCCCCGCCGTCCACCACCACCGCCACCTGCGCGTCGATGACGGAGCCGCCGAACCGCGCGTCCAGCTCGCGCAGCGCGGGTCCGTGCCGCAGCCCGGCCAGCAGCTCCACGCGCAGGCCCGCGCCGACGAGCAGGTCGCGCAGCTCCGCCGGCGCCAGCTCGCGGGTGTGGAACGGGTTCAGCGGCGTGTCGCGGCCGGGGGAGAAGGTGATCCGGTTCGGCGTGGTGACGAGCAGCCTGCCGCCGGGCCGCAGCACCCGCGCGCACTCGGCGAGGAAGCCCTCCTGGTCCCACAGGTGCTCGATCACCTGGAGGTTCGCCACGACGTCCACGCTCGCGTCGCGCAGCGGCAGGGACGCGAGGTTGCCGCGCACCACGTCCAGCGCCGGGTACGCCCGGGCGGCGTGGGCGGCGGTCGGGCCGTCGTAGTCCAGCGCCACGACCCGCGCGGCGCGCTCGGCGACCAGCGCGGCCCCGTAGCCCTCGCCGCACCCGGCCTCCAGCACCACCGCACCCCCGCAGTGCCGCACGAGGTCGAGGTAGGCGGCCTCGTGGCGCCTGAACCAGTAGTTCTCCTCGGCGACACCGGGCACGGTGCGCTCACCGGTGAGGGGCAGCGGCTCGACGGTCACCCGACCAGCGTAGTTGCCCGTTACTGACGGGTAGGCAGCGCCCGGTCCCGGGAGGGCGGGCAATTCACGTGAACGGTCGGTTCCCGGTTTTCCGGAGCGGCGTGGAGTGGCCATTCCACCAGGGGGCGCCCATTCGTTGACAATGACACAATCGGGTGACCTCCAATCAGGGGGCGACGATCATCCACGATAGTGTTACGGCTGCTCCGGGCCGCTTCACCCGGGGATGCGCGGGGTAGTGAGAGGTGGTCAAGTGCTGGTTGAGGCGCCGCCTGCTCGGTACTCTCGACCAATCTTCAAACGAGTGGGGCGACCATGGGTGCGAAAGAGCCGGAGATTGTTCCGCTGCACGCGGGTTTCGACGTGGTCTACCGGGGATTCCACCGCAAGCAGGTGATCGAGCACCTGGAGAACCTGGAGGAGCAGCTCCGGTACACGACCGTCGACCGCGCCGAGGCCCTGGCGCAGGCCGCCGACCTCCGCAAGCTGCTGGAGATGACCAGGCGCGACCTGGACGAGGCCCGCGCGCGGGTCGAGCGGATGGAGATGTCGCCGGGCACGACGGCCGGCGCGACCGAGCGCCTGCACCGGATGCTGCTGCTCGCCGAGGAGGAGTCGAACGAGCTGCGGCTGCGCGCCGAGCGCGACGTGGCCGCCCTGCGGCAGCGCACCGAGGTCGAGCTGGCCGAGCGGGTCCGCCAGGTCGAGGCGGAGATCGAGGCCTTCCGCGAACGCGCCGACGCGCACGCCGCCGAGCAGCGCGAGGCCGCGAACCGGCGTGCCGCCGAGCTGGACCAGCGCGAGGTCGACCTGGAGCGCCGCCGCGTCGAGGTGGAGGCGCACCTGAAGGCCCGCACCGAGCAGACCGACGCCGAGTGCGCCGCCGCCGTGGTGCAGGCCCAGGCGGAGGCGGACCGCCTCCTGCGCGAGACCGCCGAGCAGTGCGCCGGGCTGGAGGCGGAGTCCGACGCCAAGCGCGCCAAGGCGCAGAACTTCTTCGAGCTGACCATGACCCGGCGTCGTCACGAGGCCGACCAGCACCTCGCCGAGCAGGAGGAGCTGGCCCGCACGCGGGCCGCGTTCCTGGTGAAGATGGCCGCGCGCGAGGCGCACCGGCGCATCGCCGAGATCCAGCAGCGCAGCGACCAGCTCGACGAGTTGCGGCGCGCCGTGGCGGACCAGCTCGCGGCGGCCCGCGTGGCGCTGGTGTCCGCGGCCGACCTCGTGCCCAGCCTGATCCCGGAGCAGACCAGCGCCGAGGAGGCCGACGCGGTCCGGCAGGGCGGCACCGGGCAGGTAGGTGCGGGGCAGGCGGGTGCGGGGCAGGACGCCGGACGCCGGGTGGACGCCTGATGCCCGTCCGCTCCGGGGTACCGGTCCTGCCGCTCGCGGCCGGGTTGGTCGTCGTGCCCACCGCGGTCACCGCGCTCTGGTTCGGCGGCCACGGCGAGGAGGTCGCCGGCGCGCCGGCGGCCGCTTCCCCGTCGACGGGCCACGGGGTGCCGCGGCCCACCGCCGCGCCGGTCCGGCCGACGCAGGAGCCGGCGCGGTCCGCCGGGCGTGACGGGGCCGTGCGGGAGTCCCCGGTCGGGCGCGGTGCCCCGGCCGAGTCCATCAGCGCCGGGGTCGCGGTCGACCCGGTGCGGGGCCCGTCCTTCGGCGGCGGTCCCCGAGTCGACGTGCTCGTGGGGTAGGGATGCGGTGATGTCAGGTGCGGTGGCGTTCGTCGTCGGGTTGTGCGCGCTGTCGTTCGTCGCCGGGTGCGTGCTGACGGCCGTCATGCTCCGGCGCGAGCCCGTGCCGGAGGAGGAGCGCCGGCGGGAGCCCGAGGCCGTCGAACCGGACGTGCGGGAGCGGGAGCAGCCCTGGCCGCCCGAGGACTACGCGACCCGGCCGATCCACCGCAACCCGGTACTGGGCATCCCGGTGCCGGGCATCCCGCGGGTGCTGCCCGAGCAGCCGAGGCTGTCGGTCGTGCCCGACCCGGAGCCCGAGCGGCCGGTGGAGCCCGCCGCCGCGCGCCGCATCCACCTGGTGCGCGACCTACCGGAACCGGCGCGGCGGATGGGGTCCGAGCCGGCGCTGGTGGCGCTCGCGCCCGTGTCGCCGGAGATCGCCGGGACGCCGGAGGTCCCGGGACCCGTGGTGCTGCGCACCGTGCGCGCCGCCGACCCCGAGGACGGGGGAGAGGCCGCCGCGGGCACGGACGCCGGACGGTCCGCCGAACCGGCGGAGCGGGCCCCGGACGCGACGACGCCGGCGCATCCCGCGAACGGGGCGCCGGCGGACGTCGCCGCGGACCTGCCTGTGCGAACCGACCCGCACCCGCCGGGGGAGTCCCGGCCGGACGCGGGCGGGTGCCGCGAGCGCCACCTGCGGGCGTTCGCGGCGGTCCGGAGTCGATCGGAGCCCGATCACCGGACCTCGGGCCACCAGTGACCGGTCGCCACCAGTGACCGGTCGCCACCGGCGTCGGTCGCAGCCGGTGGCGGTTGTCGGAGCTAGTGCTTGTTGCCGCGGAACTTGCGCAGCATCTGCTGCGCCTTGGCGCGCTTGCGCGGGTCACGGGCGGCGTTCTTGACCTGATCGGTGACCCGACGACCCTGAGGACTGCGGGCGAACGCGGCGATCTTGCTGAACAACGAAGCCATGTCTACCTCCTTGACAGTCCAAGCTTCCCTGTCCGCTCAACGCCCAAACCCCAACCGCGGTTCCCAACCCGGCTAAACCGGCGAAACGGTCACCCCGACGGCTCCCGGGCCGACGTGCGCGCCGATCGCGGAACTCACCTGCGTGAGCATGAACCGGCGCACGTTGGGCAGCTTCCCGCGCAGCGACTGGAGGACGGACCCCGCGCGCTCCGCGGAGTCGAAGTGCTCGACCGCGATGTCGACCTGGCCGCCACCCGCGCGCTTGACCGCGATGTCCACCAACCTGCGCACGGCCCGCTCCGCGCCGAGCACCCTGTCCAGCGGGGTGATCTGCCCGCCGGACATGGTCAGCAGGGGCTTCATCGACAGCGTCGAGCCGAGCAGGGCCGCCGCCCGGCCGATCTTCCCGCCGCGCTTGAGGAACTCCAGCGTGTCGACGTAGAGGAGTTCGGTGCTGCGGGTCGCGGTGCGCTGGGCCGCCGACACCACCCGCTCGACCCCGCCGCCCGCCGCGGCGACCGTGGCGGCGGCGACCACCGCGTAGCCGAGGCTCATCCCGCAGGTGCGGGTGTCGACGACGTGGACCGGGACCTGCGACTGGGCGGCGGCCTGCCGGGCGGCCTCGACGGTTCCCGACAACCCGGTGGACACGTGCAGCGACACGATCGCCTCCGCACCGGAGGCCGCCGCGTCGGCGTAGGTCCAGAAGAACGCGCCGGGGTCGGGCGGCGCGGTGACCACGTCGAGCCGACCGCGCAGCGCGTCCACCAGCCTGGGCACCGGGACGCGGACCTCGTCCTCCACCCAGTCGCCGATCCGGACCTGGATCTGCGCGACGGTGATCCCGAGCTTCTCGGTCAACTGCGGCGGCAGGCACGCGGTGGAGTCCGTGACTATCGCTACTCGCCGGAACATGGGGCGACGGTAACCCAACAGGGGGAGCGTTTGTAACGGGGTGGTCACGACACGCGTGGTGACACGACCGCTACGCAGGCGATCGTCCGGGTGGTCGGAACGGCCCAGTGAGCATCATCACGCTTGCCGGGTGCTTGCTGTCGTTTGCACCCCTGCTACTCATGGGTAACATCGGGGTGGTCGACACCACCATGCCAACGCGGCGATGACATGGCAGGGTCACGGGTCACCGAGAACAACCGGCGACCGGGGGAAACCACCGTCGCCCAGGCACGTCGCCGCCCGTCCGCAGGAGGTCGAAGAGGACCCATGAACATTGTCGTCCTGGTCAAGCAGGTGCCCGACACCTGGTCAGAGCGCAAGCTCTCCGACGCCGACCACACCCTCGACCGCGACTCCGCGGACGCCGTGCTCGACGAGATCAACGAGCGCGCCGTGGAAGAGGCCCTGCTGCTCCAGGAGGCGCACGGCGGTGAGGTGACCGTCGTCTCGATGGGTCCCGCGCGCGCCACCGACGCGATCCGCAAGGCGCTGTCCATGGGTGCGGACAAGGCGATCCACGTCTCCGACGAGGCGCTGCACGGCTCCGACGCGATCACCACCGCGAAGGTGCTGGCCAAGGCCATCGGCACGGTCGAGGGCTTCGACCTCGTCATCGCCGGCAACGAGGCCACCGACGGCCGCGCGGGCGCCGTGCCCGCCATCCTGGCCGAACTGCTGGGCCTCCCGCAGGTGACGCAGGTGCGCAAGCTCAGCGTCGAGGGCGGCACCGTCAAGGCCGAGCGCGAGACCGACGAGGGCGTGGCGCACCTGGAGGCGAGCCTGCCCGCCGTGGTCTCCGTGAACGAGAAGATCAACGAGCCGCGCTACCCGTCCTTCAAGGGCATCATGGCGGCCAAGAAGAAGCCCGTGAGCACGCTCACCGTCGCGGACCTCGGTCTGGACGCCGGCGAGGTCGGCCTCGGCGCCGCGTGGTCGCAGGTGCTGGAGGCGGCCCCGAAGCCGCCGCGCAGCGCCGGTCAGCGCGTCGAGGACTCGGGTGACGGCGGTTCGAAGATCGCCGAGTACCTGGTCGGCCAGAAGCTCATCTGAAGGCGAGGGAACGCATGTCTGAGGTCCTGGTCCTCGTCGACCACGTCGACGGCGAGGTCAAGAAGGTCACCCATGAGCTTCTATCCGCCGCGCGCGGTCTCGGCGAGCCGGCCGCGGTGGTGGTCGGATCGCCCGGCACCGCGGGCAAGGTGAGGGAGTCCCTCGGCCGCTACGGCGCGACGAAGGTCTACGCCGTCGAGTCCGACGACGCCCTCAACGTCCTGGTGACGCCCAAGGTCGACGCCCTGGCGGCGATCGCGGGCACCGCGTCCCCGGCCGCCGTGCTGGTGTCGGCGACGCTGGAGGGCAAGGAGGTCGCGGGCCGGCTGGCCGTGCGCCTCGGCTCCGGACTGCTCTACGACGCCGTCGACCTCGACGGCGAGGGCGTGGCCACCCAGTCGATCTTCGGCGGCGCGTACGTCGTGAAGTCGAAGGTCAAGCAGGGCGTCCCGGTCATCGCGATCCGCCCCGGCGGCGTCGAGGCGACCGAGTCCCCGGCCGACGCGGCCGAGCAGGCCGTCGAGGTCCCCGCGGCCGACCCGGCCACGGTGACCCGCGTGACCGGCCGCGAGCCGATCACCGGCGGCGACCGCCCGGAGCTGACCGAGGCGTCGGTCGTCGTGTCCGGCGGTCGCGGCGTGGGCAGCGCGGAGAAGTTCGACGTCGTCGAGAAGCTCGCCGACAGCCTGGGCGCCGCCGTGGGCGCGTCCCGCGCCGCGGTGGACTCCGGCTACTACCCGCACCAGTTCCAGGTCGGCCAGACCGGCAAGACGGTGTCGCCGCAGCTCTACATCGCCCTGGGCATCTCCGGCGCCATCCAGCACCGGGCGGGCATGCAGACGTCGAAGACGATCGTCGCGGTCAACAAGGACCCGGAGGCGCCGATCTTCGAGATCGCCGACTTCGGCGTCGTCGGCGACCTGTTCACCGTCGCGCCGCAGCTCACCGACGAGGTGGGCAAGCGCAAGGGCTGAGCGCCCGGTAGCACGTCGAGGGCCGTCCCGCACGCCGCGGGACGGCCCTCGCCCGTCCCCGGCCCACCAGGGCTTCACCGAGCCCTCACCGACGCGTCACCGGAACGGCCTGCTCCCGGTCGCCGACCGGTCGGTAGACCAGAGCCATGACGCAGCCGCAACTGCTTGTCAGCACCGGTGACGCCGCTTCCGACGCGCCGCGCTACTCCCTGCTGGTCGCGCGCGAGGGCGACGAGGTCGTCGCCGCGCAGCGGCTGAGGCACCGGGTGTTCGCCGAGGAGATGGGCGCCACCCTGCACACGTCCGTGCCCGGTCACGACGTGGACGACTTCGACGGGTTCTGCGACCACCTCGTGGTGCGCGACGACCGCACCGGCGACATCGTCGGCACCTACCGGATGCTGCCGCCCGAGCGGGCCCGCGAGGCCGGGCGGCTGTACTCCGACACCGAGTTCGACCTGTCCCGACTGGACCCGCTGCGGCCGTCACTGGTGGAGACGGGCCGCTCCTGCGTGGACCCCGACCACCGCAACGGCGCCGTCGTGTCCCTCGTGTGGGCCGGGATCGCCCGGTACATGCTGCTGTCCGGGCACTCGTGGCTCATCGGCTGCGCCTCCGTGCCGCTGCACGACGGCGGCGCGTTCGCGGCGGGCGTGTGGGACCTGGTGCGCGCCCGCCACCTGGCGCCCGAGGAGCACCGGGTCGTGCCGCTGCGCGCGTGGGACCCGGACGCGGTGCGGCGGACCGGCAAGGCCGTGCTGCCGCCGTTGCTGAAGGGCTACCTGCGGCTGGGCGCGTGGGTGTGCGGACCGCCCGCGCTGGACACCGACTTCGGCGTGGTCGACCTGCCCGTGCTGCTCGGCATGGACCGCGTGGACCGGCGGTACCTGAAGTTCTTCCTCGGGGAGGGGGCGTGAGCGCGCACGCGTGGATGCCGGTGTCGCCGTGCGGTGACGGGTGCGTCGACCGCTCGACGCCGACCGTGGGCGGGTTCCGGGCGTTCCTCCGGGGATTCGCGGCGCTCGTCGTGCTGCTGTCCGGCGCGCTGGTGGTGTGCGCGGTGCTCGTGCTGCGGGGCGGTGCGCGCCAGTCGTTGCTGCGCGGCTGGTTCCGGGCGCTGCTGCGGGCGTTCGGCGCACGGCTGCGGGTCCTCGGGCCGGTGTTCCAGGCGACGCCCGGTCGCGGTGTGCTGGTGGTGTCCAACCACGTGTCGTGGCTGGACGAGCTGGCCATCGACGCGACCCAGCCGATCCGCCTGGTCGCCAAGCGCGACATCCGCGACTGGCCCGTGCTGGGGCGCCTGATCACCGCGGCCCGCACCGTGTACCTGGACCGCGAGCGGCTGTCCCTGCTGCCGGGCACGGTGGCGGAGCTGGCCGCGGCGCTGCGCGGGGGCGCGGCCGTGGGCATCCACGCCGAGGGCACCACGTGGTGCGGCGTGGCGTCCGGCCGCTACCGCCCGGCCCTGTTCCAGGCGGCGCTGGACGCGGGCGTGCCCGTGCGGCCCGTCGTGCTGCGCTACCTCCAGGAGGGGGCCTCCTCGACGCGGCCCGCGTTCGTCGGCTCGGACACGCTCCTCGACTCCGTGTCGCGCGTGCTGCGCGCCCGGCGGCTCGTCGTGGAGGTCCACGTGCTCGACGAGGTCGCGCCCGGTCGCGCGGCGGACCGCCGCGAGCTGGCGGCGATCGTGCAGCGGGAGTCGGAGCGGGTCGCGCACGGCGACCTGGTCGTGCCGGTGCGGCAGGAGCACTCCGTGCTCGGCGCCCCCAGCAGGGTGCCGCCGGCGGGACGCCCGCGATGACGCGGCCGGCGCCGAGGGCCGTGCCGTGCGGCCCCCGCCCGTCCAGGTCATATCACCTTGACCTCGACGGGGGTGGAGGTTGAACCATTGAGCCGTGATGAGCACCGAGGCGCCTGCCGGCAAGAGCAACCTCTGGACCGCCGAACGGCGGGGACCGACGATCGGCATAGTCCTCCTCGTCACCCTCCTCGCCTTCGAGAACATGGGCGTCTCGACCGCCATGCCGCGCATGGTCGCGGAGCTGGGCGGCAACGACCTGTACGCCTGGCCGTTCCTCGCCTTCCTCGCGGCCAGCGTCGTGGCGACCGTCCTGTCCGGGCGGCTGAGCGACCTGCGCGGGCCGCGCCCGTCGCTGCTGGTGGGACCGGCGCTGTTCCTGGTCGGCCTGGTCGTCGCGGGCCTCGCGCAGGACATGGTGCAACTGCTGCTCGGCCGGGTGCTCCAGGGCATCGGCGGCGGGGCGCAGGTGGTCGCGGTCTACGTGCTGATCGGGCTGGTGTACCCGGAACGGGACCGGCCCGCGGTGTTCGGGCTGCTGGCCTCCGCGTGGGTGGTGCCCTCGCTGGTCGGGCCGGCGCTGTCCGGGTGGCTGACCGAGGTGGCGAGCTGGCGGTGGGTGTTCCTCGGGCTCGCGCCGTTCGTGCTGCTCGGCGTGCTGCTGCTCGTCCCCGTCCTGCGGAACCTGCCCGCGCACACCCCCGCCCAGGGCACGCGGCGCGGTCTGCCGTGGGCGGCGCTCGGGGCCGGCGGGGGCGTGGCGGCGCTGAGCTGGGCCGCGCAGCACCCCAGCGAGCTCGACCTGGTGATCGGGGCCGCCGGGCTCGCCGCGCTGGTGCCCTCGCTGCGCGTGCTGCTGCCCAAGGGCACGCTGACCGCCCGGCCCGGCCTGCCGATGGCGATCCTGGCCCGAGCCCTGCTCGCCGGGTCGTTCTTCGCCGCCGAGGCGTTCATCCCGCTGACCCTGACGTCCGTGCACGGCTACTCGGCCGTCGCCTCCGGCGTCCCGCTCACGCTGAGCGCGCTCGGCTGGTCGAGCGCCGCCTGGTGGCAGTCGCGCCGGACGCACATCCCGCGCGAGAAGCTGGTGCGGTGGGGGTTCGCCCTCAACGCGGCGGGCATCGCGGGCGTGACGCTCATCGCACCCTCGTGGGGTCCCGCGTGGGCCACGCCGGTGCTGTGGGCGATCGCCGGGGCCGGGATGGGGCTGGCCATGCCGAGCCTCAGCGTGCTCACCCTGGCCGCGTCCACCGACGTCGACCGGGGCTTCAACTCGGCAGCGCTCCAGATCAGCGACATGCTCGGCTCGGCGCTGCTGGTCGGCCTCGGCGGCGTGCTCGTCACGACCATCGCCTCGGCCACCGCGCCCACCGCGGCCGTGCTGCCGTTCGACCTGCTGATGGCCGGGGTCGCCGTGCTCGGTGCCGTACTCGCCGGCCGGCTGCGGCGGGCTACCCTGGACCACTGATGGCCTACTTCGACCACGCCGCCACGACCCCCATGCTCCCGGGGGCGATCGAGGCGATGACGAGGGCGTTGTCCACCCCGGGCAACGCCTCGTCGCTGCACACCTCCGGGCGGCGGGCGCGGCGGGCGGTCGAGGAGGCGCGCGAGGACATCGCCGACGCCCTCGGCGCGCGCCCCTCCGAGGTGATCTTCACCAGCGGCGGCACGGAGAGCGACAACCTCGCCGTGAAGGGCGTCTACTGGTCCCGCCGCACGGACCGCCGCAGGCGCGTGGTCGCCTCGTCCGTCGAGCACCACGCCGTGCTGGACGCGGTGCAGTGGCTGGTCGACCACGAGGGCGCCGAGGTCACGTGGCTCGAACCCGACGGCCTCGGCCGCGTCCGGCCCGAGGTGCTGGCCGACGCGCTGGGCGACGACGTCGCCCTGGTCACCGCGATGTGGGCGAACAACGAGGTCGGCACCGTCAACCCGGTGCGCGAGCTGGCCGCGCTGTGCGCCGGCGCCGGCGTGCCGTTCCACACGGATGCCGTGCAGGCGGTCGGCGCGGTGCCCGTGGACTTCGCGGCGTCCGGCGCCTCCGCCCTCACCCTCTCCGGCCACAAGGTCGGCGGCCCCTACGGCGTGGGCGTGCTGCTGCTGGGCCGGGACGTCCCCACCACGCCGGTGCTGCACGGCGGCGGGCAGGAGCGCGACGTGCGGTCCGGCACGCTCGACGTGCCCGCGATCGTGGGCCTGGCGGCGGCGGTGCGGCACGCGGTCGAGCACCGCGAGGAGACGGCCGCGAGGCTGTCCGCGCTGCGCGACGAGCTGGTCGCCGAGGTGCGCCGGGTGGTGCCGGACGTGGCGGTGAACGGCGACCCGGCGCACCGGCTGCCCGGCAACGCCCACCTGACCTTCCCCGGCTGCGAGGGCGACAGCCTGCTGATGCTGCTCGACGCCAAGGGCGTGGAGTGCTCCACCGGTTCGGCGTGCACCGCGGGCGTGGCGCAGCCCAGCCACGTGCTGCTGGCGATGGGCGTGGACCCGGTGGCGGCGCGCGGCTCGCTGCGCTTCTCGCTGGGGCACACGTCCACGGCGGCCGAGGTGCGCGAGCTGGTCGACGTGATCGGCCCCGTCGTCGACCGCGCCCGCACCGCGGGCATCGCGGGCCTGAAGCGGCTCGCGGGCAGGACCCGGGGCCACAGGACAGCGGAGGTGTGACGGGGATGCGGGTGCTGGCGGCGATGAGCGGCGGCGTGGATTCCGCCGTGGCCGCGGCGCGTGCGGTGGAGGCCGGGCACGACGTGACCGGCGTGCACCTGGCGCTGTCCGCGAAGCCGGGCACGTTGCGCACCGGCGCGCGCGGCTGCTGCACGGTCGAGGACGCCCGGGACGCGCGGCGCGCGGCGGACGTGCTCGGCATCCCGTTCTACGTCTGGGACTTCGCGGAGCGGTTCACCGAGGACGTCGTGGACGACTTCGTCGCCGAGTACGCGGCGGGCCGCACGCCCAACCCGTGCCTGCGGTGCAACGAGAAGATCAAGTTCGAGGCGCTGCTGGACAAGGCGGTCGCGCTCGGCTTCGACGCGGTGTGCACCGGCCACTACGCGCGGCTGTCCGCGGCGGGCGGCGAGGTGGAGCTGCGCCGGTCCGCCGACGACGGCAAGGACCAGTCCTACGTGCTGGCGTCGCTGACCCGCGAGCAGCTGTCGCACGCGATGTTCCCGCTCGGCGGCTCGACCAAGACCGAGGTGCGCGCCGAGGCCGCCGCGCGCGGGTTGCAGGTCGCCGAGAAGCCCGACAGCCACGACATCTGCTTCATCCCCGACGGCGACACCCGCGGCTTCCTCACCCGCAAGCTCGGCGAGCAGCCCGGCGTGCTGGTGGACGACGAGACCGGCGCGGTGCTCGGCCGGCACGTCGGCGTGCACGAGTTCACCGTCGGCCAGCGCAAGGGCCTCGGCATCGACGCCCCGGCGCCGGACGGCAGGCCGCGGTACGTGCTGTCCCTGGAGCCCGTGAGCGGCACCGTGCGGGTCGGTTCGGCGGAGAGGCTCCAGGTCACCGAGATCGTGGCGACGCGGCCCGTGACGCGGGCGCGGTTCGACGGCCCGGTGGAGTGCGTGGCGCAGGTGCGCGCGCACGGCGGCCTCGCGCCCGCGGTCGCGGAAATCGTCGACGGTGAGTTGGTGGTCCGCCTGCGGGAGCCGCTGAGCGGCGTCGCCCCTGGTCAGGCGGTCGCGGTGTACCGGGAGGACGCCGCGGGCGACCTCGTGCTGGCGAGCGCGACCATCAGGTCGACGCGCTGAGCCGGGGACTTTGTCGGTGCGGCCTGGGACACTGATCGGGTGTCGCATGACAACGCACGACGACGCCAGTCGCTGGCGGACGTCGAACAACGGGTCGGTGTGCTGGGGAGCAAGGTCGACCACCCGTCCGCGCAGCGCCTCACGGTCGAGCAGCACGAGCGGCTGAGGGCCGAGGTCCGGACGGTGCAGTGGGTCGCCCGTGAACGCCGGCACCGGGTGGAGTGGGCGACCGTGCTGGCCCGCGTCGAGGCGCTGGTCGAGCGGGTCGACCGGATGGTGCCGGTGGTCGAGGTCGACGTGCCGGCGCAGGCGCGGGGAGCGGGGCCCAGGGTCGCGCGTCCGCGCGAGGTCGACGACGTGCCGGTGTCCTGGCGGTGGCGGGAGGAGTAGCGACCCGGCCCGGACCCCGGTGGCGGGGTCCGGGCCGGGGCTCCCGTCAGGGCGTCCAGTCGGTGTTCGCGCCGCACAGCACGACGCACGGCAGCTCACCCGGCACGCGCCCGGCCAGCCACGCGGCGAACGGCACGGCGGCGGCCGGTTCCACGGCCAACCGGAACTCCTCCCACAACCGGTCGCGGGCAGCCAGCAGTTCGGCGTCCGACACCAGCACCGAGCGCACGTCGTGCGCCCGCAGCACCCCGAACGGGACTTCACCCACCCGGGTGGCCCCGAGGGCGGACGCGGCCACCGAGGCCACCTCCGAGTCGACGGGCTCGCCGGCCGCCAGGGCGCGGTGCAGCGCGCAGCAGCGCTCCGGCTCGACGGCCACCGTCGGCAACCCCGAGCCCAGCGCGGTGCCCGCCGCCAGACCACCGCCGCCGACGGCCACCGCGATGACGTCCACGTCCGGGTCGTCCTGCACGACCTCGGCCGCCACGGTGCCCTGACCCGCCACGACGTCGGGCGAGTCGTACGCCTCCAGGTAGAAGCCCGGCGTCTCCCGCGCGGCCAGCACCGCCTCCGCGTAGGTGTCCCCGTGGCGGATGAGCTTCGCGCCGGCCGCCTCGATGCGCCGCACCTTGCCCTCCGGCGCGCTCAACGGCACGAACACGGTGGCGGGCACGCCGAGCAGCCGCGCGGCCTCCGCCACGCCCAGGCCGTGGTTGCCGCCCGACGCCGTGACCACGCGTTCGGGTGACCCTGCGGTGAGCAGGGCGTTCACCGCGCCGCGCAGCTTGAACGAGCCGGTGAGCTGGAGGTGTTCGAGCTTGAGGACGAGCGGCCGGCCGTCGACCTCGACGCGCCACTGGGGCGTGCGTCGGACGTGCGGTCGGATGCGGTCGGCGGCGGCGGAGACGTCGGGGTTCATGCCACCAGGATGCGCTCAGCCGGCGAACCACCTGTAGACCCAGATGACGAGCGTCACCACCCCGACGACGAAGCACAGCAGCACCACCACGAGGCCGAGCAGCACGAGCGCGTTCGTCGCCCACGACGAGTCGCGGTCCTCGGTCACCAGCAGCTCGGCGCGCAGCTGCGCGTTCGCCGCGCTCTGGAGCGCCACCAGCCGGTCGCGCGCGGTCCCCGTCGTCGCGACGGCCTCGCCGCCCACCCAGTTCATCGCGGTCAGCCGGGCCAGCGGCGTGCGGTAGGCGCGCTCGAACGCGGCGACCTCGGCCTCGTCGCGCTCCTCGGCCAGGTAGCTCCACCGCCCGGCCTGGGCGGCATCGCCCAGCAGCCGGTACACCCCGGCGAGGCGGTCGCGCAGGTCGAGCCGGTCCGGGTAGCTGGTCACGAGCCCGACCAGCCGCTGCCGTGCCCGCAGCACGCTCGCCAAGTCGCCCCGCTCGACCTCCTCGGCCACCCTGTGCAGCGTCCGCTCGACCGGCATGACGCACATCGTCCCAGTGGGCGCAACCGTGGGATCGCCCGGTGATCACGCTGTCGGTGGTGACCTCCGGCCTGGCCTGGTGGCTCGGGCTCCACCTGTCGGCGCGACCCCGCAACCCCTGCTCCGCACGACTGGCGGAACGCAGCGCCGGCAGTGCCCCTGGCGGCAGGGGCACGCCATGACGACCACCCGAGCCGTGCCGTCGCCCGGCTCCAGCGCTCGGATGCGGGGAGCCTGCGAGGCGGGGTCGTCGGCGAGCGACTCCGGGGGTCCTCGGCAGCACCCCGAGGTCCCGCCGGCCGGGTGGGAGTGGTGTGAGGACGTGGGGCGCGGCACGCCCCCACACCACGGTCGTGGCGGTGTCGTCGCAACTGTCGGCACCGACAAGGTGACGGTATGTGGTCTGTACCACGACGTCAATGGGTCTAGACCTTTTGCGGCTCGCGGCGTGCTCGCGCGGTGCTCGTGCGGGTGGTCCCGCGGGGGTCGGTGGGAGACTGTGCCGGTGGACGCCCTCCCCTGGACCGCCGGTACCGCCACCGGCCTCGGCTCGCTGCCCGGAACCGACCCGCTGGAAGCGTCGCGGATCGTTCTCGGCGAGCTGCCCGACCTGCCCCACCTGCCCGAACTCCCCGAGCGCGGCGTCGGCGCGGACGTGATCGGCCGCACCGCCGGGCTGCTGGTCGACCTGCCCGTCGAGGTGGTCCCGTCCGGCTACCGGGTCGCCGCGCACCCCGGCCGCGACCACCGGCGGGCGGTGGACCTGATGCGCCGCGACCTCGACGCGTTCGAGGAGGCGGCCGACCCCGCCCCGCCCCGGCTGGTCAAGGTGCAGGCCGCCGGGCCGTGGACGCTGACGGCCAACGTCGAGCTGGTGCGCGGGCACCGCGTGCTCACCGACCGGGGCGCGCTGCGCGAGTTCACCGCGTCGCTCGTCGAAGGGCTGAACCGGCACGTCGCCGAGGTCGCCAGGCGGACCGGGGCGACGGTGCTCGTGCAGCTGGACGAACCGTCGCTGCCCGCCGTGCTGCGCGGCCTGCTGCCGACGCCGTCCAAGCTCGGCACGGTGGCCGCGGTGCCCGAACCCGACGCGCTGGCCCTGCTCCAGGGCGTCGTCGAGGGGGTCGAGGCGGACGTGGTCCTGCACTGCTGCGCCCCGAACCCGCCGATCGGGCTGCTGCGCCGGACGGGCGCGAAGGCGGTCTCGTTCGACGTCACCGCGCTCCACGAGTCGCTGTGGGACGAGGTCGGCGAGGCGTGGGAGGAGAAGACCCAGCTGTTCCTCGGCGTCACGCCGAGCACCGACCCGGCCTCGCCGCCGACCCTGAAGTCGCTCGCGCGGCCCGTGCTCGACCTGGTCGACCGGCTCGGCTTCCCGCGCGAGGTGCTGGGCACGCACGCCGTGCCGACGCCGACGTGCGGCCTGGCCGGGGCGAGTGCGGCCTGGGCGCGGCGGGCGCTGTCGCTGACCCGCGACCTCGGCAAGGCGTTCGTGGAACCGCCCGAAACCTGGTGACCCGCGAGTCGTAAGCCCATCCCGCGCGAGTCGTAAGTTCGGGCTCGGTGAGTTGTAGGTCCGGGTTCGGCCAACCGCGACTCGCGGGGCACGGACTTACGACTCGCGGGGCACGGACTTACGACTCGCGGGGCACGGACTTACGACTCGCGGGGCACGGACTTACGACTCGCGGGGCACGGACTTACGACTCGCGGGGCACGGACTTACGACTCGCGCGGGGTGGGCTTACGACTCGCGCGGGGTGGGCTTACGACTCGCGCGGGGTGGGCTTACGACTCGCGGTCAGAGGTGGGTGAAGGGTTCGGCGTAGTGGAATTCGCCGGTCAGGGTGGGCGTCCACGCGGTCAGGGGGCGGGCCTGGAAGTGGGGGGCCCACTCGGGCACTGGTGGGGTGATGCCCAGGTCCGCGGCCGGGCGGAAGCCGAAGCGGGAGTAGTAGGCGGGATCGCCCAGCAGGACCACCAGCGGTTCGCCCAGGCCGTCGGCCGCGCCCAGGACGGTGTGCACGAGGGCCTTGCCCACACCGGCGCGCTGCCGGTCCGGGCGCACGCTCAGCGGACCCAGCCCCAGCGCGGGGGACCCGCCCACGGCGGCGCGCGTGCACACGACGTGCCCGACCACCTCGCCGTCCAGTTCGGCCACCAGGGACAGGGCCGGGATCCAGCCGGAGTCCCGGCGCAGCTCGTCGACCAGCCACGCCTCGCCGCCCGGCCTGGCGGCGAAGGCGGCCTCGGTCACGGCCCGGATGACGTCCACGTCGGCGGGGGTCTCGCGTCGGATCACCACGCGGCGCAGCCTACGGCTCCACCAGGTGCACGCCCGAGGGCATTTCCGCGCCGCGCAGGAAGCCCAGCAGGACCGAGCGGAACGCCCGGCCGGCCGACGTGGGGGCCACGTCGGTGCGGTGCGCCAGGGCGACCGTGCGGGTGGTGCTCGGCGCGAGCGGCGTGGCGTGCAGCGACCGCGTGGCCAGCACCGTGGACGGCACGATGGCCACGCCCAGCCCCACCTCCACGAACCGCAGCACGGCGTCCATCTCGCCGCCCTCCACCGCGAACGACGGCTCGAACCCGGCCCGGCGGCACGCGGCCAGCGTCGTCTCCCGCAGGTCGTACCCGGTCCGGAACATCACGAGCGGGTGCTCGCGCAGGTCCGTCAGGCGCATCCGGGTCACGCCGAGCGGCTCGGCGGACGCGACCACCAGCTCCTCGCGCAGCACCGGCACCACGGTCAGCGCGCGGTCGGCGTCCGCGGGCGACACGATGACCAGCGCCAGGTCCAGGTCACCTGCCTCCAGCGCGGCCACCAGGTCGCGCGACCCGCCCTCGGTCACCACGACCCGGATGCCCGGGTGCGCGTCGTGGAAGCGCTTGATCACGTCGGCGAACAGGCTGCCGCACAGGCTCGGCGTCGCGCCCACCCGCACCCGGCCGCGCCGCAGCCCCACCAGCTCCGCCACCTCCAGCCGCGCGGTGTCCACATCGGACAGGATGCGGTTCGCCACCGGCAGCAGCGCCTCGCCGGCGGGCGTGAGGGCGATGTTGCCCCGCGCCCGGCTGAACAGCTCCGCCCCGAGCTCCTTCTCCAGCGCGTGGATCTGCTTGGACAGTGAGGGCTGCGCCACACGCACCTCCTCGGCGGCGCGGGTGAAGTGCCGCGTCCTGGCCACTGCCAGGAAGTACGCGAGCTGCGTGAGCGTCATAGCCGCAGGCTATCGTCTCGCACTCCGCGATGTATTGGACGACTCGTCGCGCCTCTTCCTACCGTCCTCGGCGTGGACACGATCCGGCTCTACCGCACCACCGTCGGCAAGAAGGCCGTCATGGCGGTCACCGGCGCCGTGCTGCTGCTGTACGTCGTCGCGCACATGGTCGGCAACCTCGCGATCTTCGCCGGGCCCGAGGCGATCGACGGCTACGGCCGGTGGCTGCGCGGGATCGGCGCCGTGTGGCCGACGCGGGTGGCCCTGCTCGCCGCCGTGGCGCTGCACCTCACCGCCGCCCACCAGCTCACCGCCCGCGCCCGGAGGGCCCGCGGCCGCTACGAGCACCGGCGGCGCGTGCAGGGGAGCTACGCGGCCCGCACCATGCGCTGGGGCGGGGTGGTGATCGCGCTGTTCGTCGTCTACCACCTGCTCGACCTGACCGCCGGGTGGCTCAACCCGCACGGCGTCGCCGGCGAGATCCACGCCAACGTCGTCGCGGACTTCCGGCACTGGTACGTCGTGCTCGCCTACACCGTCGCAGTGCTCGCCCTCGGCCTGCACATCCGCCACGGCGTGTGGAGCGCCACGCAGACGCTGGGGGTCACCACGTCGCGCGTGGCCGGCCTCGGCGTGGCCGTGGTGGTCTGCGCCGGCTTCCTGTCCGTCCCGTTCGCCGTCGTCACCGGGTTGGTGGGCTGACGTGCACTTCACCGAGGGTTCCCCGATCACCGACCAGCGCGTCCCCGACGGGCCGATCGAGTCGCGCTGGGACCGCCGCCGCTTCTCCGCGCGGCTGGTCAACCCGGCGAACCGCCGCAACCGCTCCGTCATCGTCGTCGGCACCGGCCTGGCCGGCGGGTCCGCCGCGGCGACCCTGGGCGAGCTGGGCTACCGGGTCACGTCGTTCTGCTACCAGGACAGCCCGCGCCGGGCGCACAGCATCGCCGCGCAGGGCGGCATCAACGCGGCCAAGAACTACCGCAACGACGGCGACAGCGTGCACCGGCTGTTCCACGACACCGTCAAGGGCGGCGACTTCCGCTCCCGCGAGTCGAACGTGCACCGGCTGGCGCAGGTCAGCACCGCGATCATCGACCAGTGCGTGGCGCAGGGCGTGCCGTTCGCCCGCGAGTACGGCGGCCTGCTCGACACCCGTTCGTTCGGCGGGGCGCAGGTGTCGCGCACCTTCTACGCCCGCGGCCAGACCGGGCAGCAACTCCTGCTGGGCGCCTACCAGGCGATGGAGCGGCAGGTCGCGGCCGGGCGGGTGGAGGTGCACCCGCGCACCGAGATGCTCGACCTCGTGGTGGTGGACGGCCGGGCGCGCGGCGTCGTGGTCAGGTCCCTGGTCACGGGCGAGGTGTCGACGCACTTCGCGGACGCCGTCGTGCTCGCCACCGGCGGCTACGGCAACGTGTTCCACCTGTCCACCAACGCCAAGGGCTGCAACGCCACCGCGATCTGGCGGGCGCACCGGCGGGGCGCGCTGTTCGCGAACCCGTGCTTCACCCAGATCCACCCCACGTGCATCCCGGTCAGCGGCGAGCACCAGTCGAAGCTGACCCTGATGAGCGAGTCGCTGCGCAACGACGGCCGGGTGTGGGTGCCGCGCGACCCGCACGACCGGCGCGCGCCGAACGACGTCCCGGAGGACGCGCGCGACTACTTCCTGGAGCGCATGTACCCGAGCTTCGGCAACCTCGTGCCGCGCGACATCGCCTCCCGCGCGGCCAAGAACATCTCCGACGAGAAGCGCGGCGTGTACCTCGACTTCGCCGACGCGATCGGGCGGCTGGGGCGGGGCGTGGTCGAGCAGCGCTACGGCAACCTGTTCGAGATGTACCAGCGCATCACCGGAGATGACCCGTACCGGTCGCCGATGCGCATCTACCCGGCCGTGCACTACACGATGGGCGGCCTGTGGGTGGACTACGACCTGAGGTCGAACATCCCCGGCCTGTACGTGATCGGCGAGGCGAACTTCTCCGACCACGGCGCCAACCGGCTGGGCGCCAGCGCGTTGATGCAGGGCCTCGCGGACGGCTACTTCGTGCTGCCGGGCGTCATCGGCGACTACCTGGCCGACGCGCCGTTCGAGCCCGTCGAGGGCCGCCGCGAGGTCGCCGACACCGAGTCCGAGGTGCGCGGCCGGCTCACGACGCTGCTGGCCGTGGACGGCCGGCGCACCGCCGAGTCGTTCCACCGCGAGCTGGGCCGGCTGATGTGGGACGAGTGCGGCATGGAGCGCGACGGGGCCGGGCTGCGCAAGGCCCTGGAGCGCATCCCCGAGCTGCGCGAGGAGTTCTGGCACGACGTGAAGGTGCCCGGCGGCCGGGACTTCAACCAGGAGCTGGAGAAGGCCGGCCGGGTGGCCGACTTCTTCGAGCTGGCCGAGCTGATGTGCGTCGAC
Organism: Saccharothrix longispora; assembly: GCF_031455225.1. GTDB lineage: Bacteria > Actinomycetota > Actinomycetes > Mycobacteriales > Pseudonocardiaceae > Actinosynnema > Actinosynnema longispora. Next base: position 5,534,871 of record NZ_JAVDSG010000001.1, on the reverse strand, counting down.
GCCCTGCACCGCGCCGAGTCCTGCGGCGGCCACTTCCGCACCGAGTCGCAGACCCCGGACGGGGAGGCGCTGCGCGACGACGCGAACTTCGCCCACGTCGCCGCCTGGGAGTGGACGGGCGTCGGCACGCCGCCGGTGCTGCACCGGGAACAGCTGGTGTTCGAGCACGTCACGCCGTCGACGAGGAGCTACTCGTGAAGCTGACCCTGCGGATCTGGCGGCAGCGCGGTGCGACCGGGCGACTGGTCGAGTACCCGGTCGACGGGCTGTCGCCGGACATGTCGTTCCTGGAAGCGCTCGACGTGCTCAACGAGCGGTTGACCACGGCCGGGGAGGAGCCGGTCGCGTTCGACCACGACTGCCGCGAGGGCATCTGCGGCGCGTGCGGGCTGATGATCGACGGGGTGGCGCACGGGCCGCAGCGGGCGACCACGGCGTGCCAGCTGCACCTGCGGCACTTCCGCGACGGCGACGTGGTGACCGTGGAGCCGTGGCGGGCCGGGCCGTTCCCGGTGGTGCGGGACCTGGTGGTGGACCGGTCGGCGCTCGACCGGGTCGTGGCGGCCGGCGGGTACGTGGGCGTGCCGACCGGGTCCGCGCCCGACGCGCACGCCACCCCCGTGCCGAAGCCGGACGCGGACACCGCGTTCGAGGCGGCGGCGTGCATCGGGTGCGGCGCGTGCGTGGCGGCCTGCCCGAACGGGTCGGCGATGCTGTTCACCGCCGCCAAGGCCACGCACCTGGGCGTGCTGCCGCAGGGGCAGCCGGAGCGGTGGTCGCGGGCGCGGGACATGGTGGCCGAGCACGACGCGGAGGGCTTCGGCGGCTGCACGAACACCGGCGAGTGCACGGCGGCGTGCCCCAAGGGCATCCCGCTGACCACGATCGCCCGCCTCAACGCCGACCTGCTGCGCGCTCACACCAGCCGCAGCGACAGGTAGCCCGTCCCGCACACCAGCAGCGTCGACAGCAGGCCCAGCACCAGCGGGCGCGGGCCGAGGCGCAGCAGGGCGCGCGGCCGGACGGCCGTGCCGAGGCCGAACAGGGCGGCGGCGAGCAGGACCGTCGTCGCCGTCCGGGCGACGCCCAGCACCGGCTCGGGCACGAGCGGGGACACCAGCGCCGCCGCCGCGAACCCGAGCAGGAAACCGGGCACGCCGCGCCGCCCGCCCAGGCCCGCCACGATCGGCGCGAGCAGCGCCACCCGGCCGAGCTTGACCGCCATGGCCGTCGCCAGCCCGCCCGCGGGCGCGGCGGCGGCCACCTGCGCCACCTCGTGCACGCTCAGCCCCGTCCACTGCGCGGACGCGCCGAGCAGCGGCAGCGCGACCATCGCGAGGCTGCCGTAGAGGGTGACCAGGGCGACGCTCGCGGCCACGTGCTCGTCCTCGCGCTCGACCACGCCCTCCACGGCGGCGATGGCCGACGCGCCGCAGATGGAGAAGCCGCTCGCCACCAGCACGGTCAACCCGCGCGGCAGGCCCAGCCGCGCGCCCAGCCACAGCGTGCCCGGGAACGTGACGCCGACCGTCACCACGACCGCGACCAGCACGCCCGGTCCGAGGGACAGCAGCAGCGGCACGGACAGCTGGAGGCCGAGCAGGACGACGCCGGCGCGCAGCAGCCGCCGGGTCCACGTCGACAGGTCGGGCACCCGGCCGCCCACGAGCACACCCAGCACCACCGCGGCGATCAGCACCCACCCACCGTGCGCCCGACCGGGGCCCGCCGGTAGGCGGCAACCCGCTCTGTGCCCATACCCTGGGGCTATGACCCAGGACTCGCGGTGACCCCCGACCTGGACTCGCTGCGCCTGCTGGTGCTGGTAGGCGAGCTGGGCAGCCTGGGGCGGGCGGCCGAGCGGCTCGGTGTCGCGCAGCCCTCGGCGAGCAAGCGCCTGGCCACGCTGGAGCGCGCGCTGGGGCTGGTGCTGGTGGACCGGGGGCGGCGCGGGTCGGTGCTCACGCCGGCGGGCGTGGTCGTCGGCGAACGGGCGCGGCGCGTGCTGGACGAGGTCGCCGGGCTGCTGGAGGGCGCGGAGGCGCTGCGGTCGGCGCGGGAGGCCGGGCTGCGGGTCGCGGCGAGCATGACGGTGGCCGAGCACCTCGCGCCGGGGTGGATCGCCGAGCTGCGGCGGCACCGGCCCGAGCTGCGGGTGGGGCTGCGGGTGACGAACTCGGAGACCGTGGTCGGGCTGGTGCGCGACGGCGCGGTGGACGTCGGGTTCGTCGAGGCGCCCGGCGCGCTGGCGGGGCTGTCGACGCGACGGGTGGCGGTGGACCGGCTGGCCCTGGTGGTGGCGCCAGGCCACCCGTGGGCGCGGCGGCGGCGCGAGCTGACGGCGGCGGAGCTGGCGACCGTCCCCCTGGTGGTGCGCGAGCGCGGTTCGGGGACGCGGGACACCCTCGACCGCGCGCTGCCGGACGCCTGCCCGCCCGCGCTGGAACTGGGGTCCACCACGGCCGTGCGCGGCGCGGTGGTCGCCGGGGTCGCGCCGGCCGTGCTGAGCGTCCTCGCGGTGGGGCTGGACCTGGCCGACGGGCGGCTCGTGGAGGTGCCGGTGGCCCTGGACCTGCGGCGCGTGCTGCGGGCCGTGTGGCCGGGCGGGCGGCGGCTGGTGGGACCTGCCGCGGAACTCCTCGCCGCGGCGACCCGCCGTAGTTCAATGGGGCCATGAGCTGGTTCCGCCGCCGACGCCCCGCCCAGCCCCGACCGGAATCCCGGCCCGGACCCCCGGCGGGGGGCGCGCCCGCGCACCTGCCGAACCCGCGGGAGGCGGCGGTCGCGTTCTGGACGGGCTGGTCCGAGCTGCTGCCGACGGTCAGCGCGGCGCTCGGCGACGGCGAACCGCACCGCGTGGAGGGCGAGATCGGCGCGCTCGTCGCCGACCTGCACCCGGACCTGCACTTCTCCCTCGAACGCGGGCACCGCGCGATCTACGCGCTGGTCGTCACCGGTCAGGAGGACCCGGGGCTGCGGCCGTGGACGGACGCGTGGATGGCCGCCGCGCCCACCGAGGACATGATCTGGGAGTACCACGACTCGGTGCCGCCGGTGCCCGACCCGACCGTGGTGACGATCAACCTTGGCGCGCGCCGCATCGCGCTCGCCGACGTGCGGGTCGTCGCCCGGGTGGCAGACGGGCTCGTGGACGTCGCCGTGTACCACCCGGAGTTCGCCGCCCTGGACGACGACGCCCGGCGGACCATGACGTTCCTCCCCCTGGACGTCACGCTCGGTGAGCGGCTGGCCGGTGAACGACTCGGCCGGGTGGAGACCGCGTCCACCGAACCGGAGGGCACGATCGACCTGCTGGAACTGCGCGACCTCGTCCGCGCGATGACCGGGGACGGTGGCTGAAACCGTCGGACCCTCTCGTTAGCATCATGCCGTGACCAGCAGCGACGTGGTGGACGAGAGCCAGGAGCCGGCCGAGGGCGTGGAGGACGTGCCCGCCGCCGCGCGGGAGGCGCACGCCGCCCTGGCGGAGGTGGTGCGCGGGCACCAGTTCGACTACTACGTCAAGGATGCGCCGACGATCAGCGACGGCGAGTTCGACGCGCTGCTGCGCGAGCTGGAGGACATGGAGCGGGCCCACCCGGGCCTGGCCACGCCCGACTCGCCCACGCAGCGGGTCGGCGGCACGTTCTCGACCGAGTTCACCGCGGTCGACCACCTGGAGCGGATGCTCAGCCTGGACAACGTGTTCTCCCTCGACGAGCTGCGCACGTGGTTCGAGCGGGTCGAGAAGGAGGTCGGGGCGGGCGTCCACTACCTGTGCGAGCTGAAGATCGACGGCCTGGCGGTCAACCTGCTCTACGAGAACGGCCGGCTGGTCCGCGCCCTCACCCGCGGTGACGGCCGCACCGGCGAGGACGTGACGCTCAACGCGCGCACGCTGGGGGACGTGCCGGAGGTGCTGACCGGCACCGACGAGCACCCGGTGCCCGCGCTGGTCGAGGTGCGCGGCGAGGTGTTCTTCGCCGTGGAGGACTTCCTGGAGCTCAACGCCACCCTCGTGGAGGCGGGCAAGCCCCCGTTCGCGAACCCCCGCAACACCGCCGCGGGCTCGCTGCGGCAGAAGGACCCGAAGGTCACCGCGTCCCGGCGGCTTCGGCTGATCTGCCACGGCCTGGGCAAGCGGGAGGGCTTCGAGCTGACCCGCCAGTCCGACGCGTACGAGGCGCTGCGGGCGTGGGGCCTGCCGGTGTCCCCGCACACGAAGGTGTCGGCCTCGTTCGACGAGGTCGCCGAGCACGTCGAGTACTGGGGCGCGCACCGGCACGACGCCGCGCACGAGATCGACGGCGTGGTCGTCAAGGTCGACGAGGTGTCGCTCCAGCGCCGCCTGGGCAGCACCTCCCGCGCGCCGCGCTGGGCCATCGCGTTCAAGTACCCGCCCGAGGAGGCCACCACCACGCTCCTCGACATCAAGGTGCAGGTGGGCCGCACCGGCCGGGTCACGCCGTACGCGGTGATGGAGCCGGTGAAGGTCGCCGGGTCCACGGTCGCCCGCGCCACCCTGCACAACGCGAGCGAGGTCAAGCGCAAGGGCGTGCTGATCGGCGACCGCATCGTCATCCGCAAGGCGGGCGACGTGATCCCCGAGGTGCTCGGCCCGGTGGTCGACGCCCGGCCCGACGACGCGCGCGAGTTCGAGATGCCGGCGACGTGCCCGGAGTGCGGCCACGCGCTGCGCCCCATGAAGGAGGGCGACGTCGACATCCGCTGCCCCAACGCGGCGCGCTGCCCGGGGCAGTTGCGGGAGCGCCTGGCCTACCTGGGGTCCCGGTCGGCGCTCGACGTCGAGGTGCTCGGCTACGAGGCCGCCGCGGCCCTGGCCGAGTCGCCCCACTACGGCGACGAGGGCGACCTGTTCGACCTCGACGCCGACAAGCTGCTCGACGTCGACCTGTTCCGCACCATCCACGGCGAGCCGACCACCAACGCGCTCAAGCTGCTCGACAACCTGGAGGCGGCCAAGCACCGTCCCCTGTGGAGGGTGCTGGTGGCGCTGTCGATCCGCCACGTGGGCCCGACGGCGGCGCGGGCGCTGGCCCGCGAGTTCGGCTCGCTGGACCGCATCGCGTCGGCGTCGGAGGAGGAGTTGGCGGCGGCCGAGGGCGTGGGCCCGACCATCGCCGCCGCCGTCCGCGAGTGGGTCGGCACCCCGTGGCGGCAGGAGGTCGTGGCGAAGTGGCGCGCGGCGGGCGTCCGGCTGGCGGAGGAGCGCGACACGTCGGTCCCGCGCACCCTGGAGGGCCTGTCGATCGTGGTCACCGGCTCCCTGGAGACGTTCTCGCGCGACGAGGCCAAGGAGGCGATCCTGTCGCGCGGCGGCAAGGCGGCGGGCGCGGTGTCGAAGAAGACGGCGTTCGTGGTGGTCGGCGAGTCGCCGGGGTCGAAGGCGGAGAAGGCCGTGCAGCTGAAGGTGCCCGTGCTGGACGAGGCGGGCTTCCGGGTCCTGCTGGAGCGGGGCCCGGAAGCCGCGGCGGCCGTGGCCGTCGTCGAGGAGCCCCCCGCGGAAGCCCCTGACGAGGGCGGTCAGGCCGGTTCGTAGACCGGGACGTGCGGCCGTCGGGTCCGGCTCGCCCCATGTCCTCCGGGCAGGCGTTCCGGACCTTCCGGAAGGGCGGTGGCCGCGGGTGACATCGCGGTCGGACCCCGATCGCAGCACCACCCGCGCGGTTGTCCGGGGAGGATCGGGGGAGTCGCCGAGGTGGAGGGGTGCGGGATGGCCGACGTGGTGGTGAGGCCGGCGAGGGAACACGAGTGGGCGGCGGCGGGCGAGGTCACCGTGGCCGCCTACCGGGCCGACCGGCACGTCGACAGCAACACCGGCGGGTACGCCGACGTGCTGGTCGACGCGCGGACCCGGGCCGCGCAAGCGGAGCTGCTGGTGGCGGTGGACGCGGCGGGCACGGTGCTGGGCACGGTCACCGTGGTGCGGCCCGGCACCCCGTACGCCGAGGTCGGCCGGCCGGGCGAGGTCGAGTTCCGGATGCTCGCGGTGAGCCCCGGCGCGCGTGGGCGGGGCGTCGGGGAGGCCCTGGTGCTGGCGGTCGTCGCGCGGGCGCGGGAGCTGGGCGCGCGGCGGCTGGTGATGAGCAGCTCCGAGCGGATGCTCACCGCGCACCGCCTCTACCGGCGGCTGGGGTTCCGGCGGCTGCCCGAGCGCGACTGGCTGCCGGTGCCCGGCTCGGACGTCGTGGCGTGCGCGTTCAGCCTCGAACTCGCATGACGGCGTCGTACAGCGCCCGGTCGGCGCAGGCGCGCTCGTAGAGCAGCTCGACCAGCTCGGCGTGCTCCAGCTCGCCCAGCCGGGCGCGCAGCTCCGCGTCCTCCGCGTCCGGCGGCGGCACGGTGAGGCCGCGGTCGAGCAGCACCAGGCCGACCGCGACGCAGTGCTTGCAGAAGAACCCCTGCGCCCCGTACGGGCACGAGCAGGAGCCCGCCAGGTGGGTGTCCTCCCAGGTCAGCGACACCCGGTAGGCGTCGGCGCCGACGACGGTCGCGTCCACGTGCCGCGAACGCACGACCAGGTCCACCACGGAGTCCCGGTAGGTCAACCCGCGCCAGTACGACTTGGCTCCCGCGTGGTGTCGGAGCAGGGCCGGGGTGAGCGTCCGCATGGCGGTATCCAACACCGTGCGGTTGAGTGGGTCGCGTGCTACAGGCATGTCTGAACGGCGCCCGCCGGCCGGGCGCCCACCCGAGCCTGCCGATCACCCCGCAGCAGCTGGCCGCGGACGCCGCGGCGTGCGCCGAGCTGGGCGTGGCGGCGTTCCACCTCCACCCGCGCGACGTGGTGGGGCTGGAGGTCCTGGCGGGGCCCGAGGTCGCCACGGCGGTGGCGGTGGTGCGCGCCGCCGTGCCGGGCGCGGAGATCGGCGTGACGACGGGCGCGTGGATCGTGCCCGACCCGGTGCGGCGGGCCGAGCTCGTGCGCGGCTGGGCGGGACTGGCGGCGGGCCGCCCGGACGTGGCGTCGGTCAACGTCCACGAGCAGGGCTGGCGGGAGACCGCCGCCGCCCTGCGCGACGCGGGCGTCGGCGTCGAGCTGGGCGTGTTCCACGAGGACGCGGCGCGCACCCTGCTCGACGCGGGCCTGCCGTCGGGCGCGGTCCGGGTGCTGGCCGAGGTGCGGCCGGGGGGCACCACCGACGACGCGGAGCGCCTGCTCGACCTGCTGGCGCCGCTCGGCGCGCCGCTGCTGCTGCACGGCGAGGACGGCAGCGCGTGGCCGGTGCTGGACCTGGCGCTCGCCCGCGGGCTGGACACCCGCGTCGGCCTGGAGGACACCCTGCTGGGCCGCGGCGGCGAGACGGGCCTGACGAACGCGCGACTGGTCGCCCTGGCGCGCGGGTGAAACGGCTTGTCGTCGCCGCCTAGCCTGGGCCCGTGGTGTCCACCGACCGGTTCCTGGCCTTCGCGGCCCTGTCGTCCGCGCTGATCCTCGTGCCGGGGCCCAGCGTGCTGTTCGTCATCGGGCGGGCCCTGGCGCAGGGCCGCCGGGCGGCGCTGATCACCGTCGTCGGCAACACCCTGGGCGCGTACCTGCTGGTGGTGGCGGTGGCGTTCGGGGTGGGCGCGGTCGTGGAGCGCTCGGTGGTCGTGTTCACCGCGCTGAAGCTCGCGGGCGCCGCCTACCTGGTGCACCTGGGCGTGCGGGCGGTGCGGCGGCGTGGCGAGCTGACGGCCTCGTTCGCCGGTGCCGGCGCCGGCCGCGGTGGCCTGCGCACGCTGTGGGAGGGGTTCGCGGTCGGCGTGGCCAATCCCAAGACCGTCGTGTTCTTCGCCGCCGTGCTGCCGCAGTTCGTCGACCCGGCGCGCGGGCACGTGGTGGGCCAGGTGCTGCTGCTCGGCCTGGTGTTCAACCTCATCGCGGTGGTCTCGGACAGCGCGTGGGGACTCGCCGCGGGCACCGCGCGGAACTGGTTCGCCCGATCACCCCGGCGGCTCGCGGTGGTCGGCGGGGTCGGCGGGGTGACGATGATCGGACTGGGCGTCGCGGTCGCCGTGTCCGGCCGGGAGGGTTGACCCGGCCCGGCTCGTTCCGGCCCGGGTCGTTCCGGCCCGGACTCGGCCGGCCCGGACTCGGCCCGGCCCGGCCCGGCTCAGTCCGGCAGCACGACGGACACGATGCCCGCCAGGTGCGCCAGCCGGGCCACCTCGGCCGCGCGGAACATCGGACCGCCCGGTCTGCCCACCAGCAGCACGCGGTCCGGCTTGCCCAGCGGCGTGGCGGCCAGCTCGGTGCCCAGCTCGCGCCACGTCTCGGGCACCCAGTCGTCGTCGCCGTCGAGCACCGTCGCCCGCGCCAGCGGCATCCACGGCTGCGCCTCCAGGCGGGTCTCCGGCGCGGCCGACGACGAGGTCAGCCGGTGCACCTTCGCGCCGTCCCACGACACCACCACGGCCCACCCGGCCCGGATGATCTTCGGGACGCCCTCGGTGAAGACCTCCAGGCCGTGCTTGGGGTCCTCGGCGACCTCCTCGACCAGCTCCAGCTCGCGGTGGGTGTCCAGCACCCCCGCGTACGGCCGGACCGCGTCCACCTCGACACCGTCGACGGACTCGGCCGCCGTGATCAGCACGTCCGGCAGCCGCCCGGAGGGCAGCTCGACCACCAGGTCGTCGATGGCCAGGCCCGCGCCGCGCTCCACCACGTCCACGCTCAGTATGTCGGCCCCGATGTGGCCGAGCGCGGTGGCGACCGCGCCCAGCGCGCCGGGACGGTCCGGGAGCTGGACCCGGATCAGGAAGGACACGGTGCACGCCTCCAACAGCAGGTGGTGGTACTTGCCGACCGGTGATTCTCGCAGACGCGGCTTCGCTCTCGGACCCACCGGCCGCGTTGCGCACCGGTAAAATCGCGCACCCCCGCGCGCGGGAGCGGACAACCCGGTACGAGGTCGCCCTGACCAGCCAATAGACTCGGTGGGTCCAAAATCCGAGAAAACCAGACCCCCGGGGGTTGACGAGGTGCCGAGCATCTCCCGCGACGAGGTCGCGCACCTGGCCCGACTGGCGAGGCTCGCCGTCACCGACGACGAGCTCGACCTGTTCGCGGGCCAGTTGGACGTGATCCTCCAGTCGGTTGCCACGGTCGGCGACATCGCCACCGCGGACATCCCGCCCACGTCGCACGCCGTCCCGCTGACCAACGTGTTCCGCGAGGACGTGGTGCGTCCCAGCCTCGGTCAGCAGCAGGCGCTCGCGGGCGCCCCCGCCGCCGAGGAAGGCCGCTTCCGCGTTCCCCGAATCCTGGGTGAGGAAGCATGAGCAAGGACTTGATCCGCAGCACCGCGGCCGAGCTCGCCGCGAGGATCGCGGGCCGCGAGGTCTCCGCCGTCGAGGTGGCGCGGGCCCACCTCGACCGGATCGGCGAGGTCGACGGCGCGGTGCACGCGTTCCTGCACGTCGACACCGAGGGCGCCCTGGCCGCCGCGAAGAAGGTGGACGACGCCGTCGCCGCCGGTGAGGCCGTCGGCCCGCTGGCCGGTGTGCCGCTGGCCCTGAAGGACGTCTTCACCACCGAGGGCGTGCCGACCACGGTCGGCTCCAGGATGCTCGAAGGCTGGTTGCCGCCCTACGACGCCACGGTCACCCGCCGCCTCAAGGAGGCGGGCGTGGTGATCCTCGGCAAGACCAACATGGACGAGTTCGCGATGGGCTCCTCCACCGAGAACTCCGCCTACGGGCCGACCCGCAACCCGTGGGACCTCGACCGCGTCCCCGGCGGTTCCGGCGGCGGTTCGGCGGCGGCCCTGGCCGCGTTCGAGGCCCCGCTGTCGATCGGCACGGACACCGGCGGCTCGATCCGCCAGCCCGGCGCGGTCACCGGCACGGTCGGCGTGAAGCCCACCTACGGCGGCGTGTCGCGCTACGGCCTCGTGGCGTTCTCCTCGTCGCTGGACCAGGCAGGCCCGTGCGCCCGCACGGTGCTGGACGCGGCCCTGCTGCACGAGGTCATCGCCGGCCACGACCCGCTCGACTCCACCTCGATCGACGCGCCGGTCCCGCCGGTGGTGGCGGCGGCCCGCGAGGGCGCGAACGGCGACCTGTCCGGCGTGCGCGTCGGCGTGGTCACCCAGTTCGCCGGCGAGGGCTACCAGCCGGGCGTGCTGCGCAGCTTCGAGGCGGCCGTGGCGCGGCTCAAGCAGCTCGGCGCGGAGGTCGTCGAGGTCTCCTGCCCGAGCTTCGACTACGCGCTGCCCGCGTACTACCTGATCGCGCCCAGCGAGGCGTCGTCCAACCTGGCCCGCTTCGACGCCATGCGCTACGGCATCCGGGTGGGCGACGACGGCACCCGCAGCGCCGAGGAGGTCATGTCGCTGACCCGCGAGGCCGGGTTCGGCCCCGAGGTGAAGCGCCGCATCATGATCGGCACGTACGCGCTGTCGTCGGGCTACTACGACGCGTACTACGGGTCGGCGCAGAAGGTGCGCACCCTGATCTCCCGGGACTTCGAGGCGGCGTTCGCGACCGTCGACGTGCTGGTGTCGCCGACCACGCCCACCACGGCGTTCCGGATCGGCGAGCGCACCGGCGACCCGATGGCGATGTACCGGGCCGACCTGTGCACGATCCCCGCCAACCTGGCGGGCAACGCGGCCATGAGCGTCCCGAGTGGACTGTCCGACGAGGACGGACTGCCGGTGGGCCTCCAGATCATGGCCCCGGCGCTGCAGGACCACCGGATGTACCGGGTGGCGGCGGCCTACGAGGTGGCGCGGGACGCGGCGGACGGCTCGCCGCTGATCCTGGGCGCGCCGGAACTGGCGGGTGCGCGGTGAAGAAGGCACGGGTGGTCCTGTCGCTGGTCGGTGCCGCGGGCGCCGCGACCAGCGCGTTCTCCACGTTGAAGTCGGCCCGCGGCAAGGGCGACAAGCTGGCGCTGGCCAACGCCGCGGCGAGCGTCCTGGTGGCCATCACCGGTGCGGCGCTGGCCGTGCGCGGGCTGCGGAAGGGCGGGAAGGCATGACGTCGGTCGACGAGCTGATGGACTACGCCGAGGTCGTCGAGCGCTACGATCCGGTGCTGGGGTTGGAGGTGCACGTCGAGCTGCACACCAACACCAAGATGTTCTGCGGGTGCGCCAACGCGTTCGGCGGCGAACCCAACACGAACGTGTGCCCGGTGTGCCTGGGCCTGCCCGGCGCGCTGCCGGTGGTCAACGCCACCGCGATCGAGTCGGCCATCCGCATCGGCCTCGCGCTGAACTGCGAGATCGCCGAGTGGTGCCGGTTCGCCCGGAAGAACTACTTCTACCCGGACATGCCGAAGAACTTCCAGACCTCGCAGTACGACGAGCCGATCGCGTTCAACGGCTGGCTCGACGTGGCGCTGGACGACGGCGAGGTCGTGCGGGTCGAGATCGAGCGCGCCCACATGGAGGAGGACACCGGCAAGTCGCTGCACGTCGGTGGCGCGACCGGTCGCATCCACGGTGCCGAGCACTCGCTGCTGGACTACAACCGCGCGGGCGTGCCGCTGATCGAGATCGTCACCAAGATGATCCCGGGCACCGGTGAGCGGGCGCCCGAGGTGGCGCGCGCGTACGTGACGGCGCTGCGGGACCTGCTCAAGGCGCTCGACGTGTCGGACGTCCGGATGGACCAGGGCTCGCTGCGGTGCGACGCGAACGTGTCGCTCTCGCCGAAGACCACGGGCGAGCTGGGCACGCGCACCGAGACGAAGAACGTGAACTCGCTGCGCAGCGTCGAGCGGGCCGTGCGGTTCGAGATGACCCGCCAGGCGGCGGTGCTCGCGAACGGCGGCTCGGTCACCCAGGAGACCCGCCACTTCGACGAGTCGACGGGTGGCACCTCGCCGGGGCGCAAGAAGGAGACCGCGGAGGACTACCGGTACTTCCCGGAGCCCGACCTGGTGCCGGTCGCGCCGTCGCGCGAGTGGGTCGAGGAGCTGCGCGGGACGCTGCCGGAGCTGCCGTGGGAGCGCCGCAAGCGCGTCCAGCGGGAGTGGGGCCTCACCGACCCGGAGCTGCGCGACCTGGTGAACACCGGCGCGCTGGACCTGGTGGCGGCCACCGTCGAGGCGGGCGCGACGTCGGCCGAGGCCCGGTCGTGGTGGGTGTCGTACCTGCCGCAGCAGGCCAACGGCCGCGGTGTCGAGCTGTCCGGGCTGGCCATCACGCCGGCGCAGGTGGCGCGGGTCGTGGCGATGGTCAACTCCGGTGAGCTGACCAACAAGATGGCCCGCGAGGTCGTCGTCGGCGTCCTGGACGGCGAGGGCGAACCGGACGCGGTCGTCGAGGCGCGCGGCCTGAAGGTCGTGTCCGACGACTCCGCGCTGGAGAAGGCGGTCGACGAGGCGCTGGCCGCGCAGCCGGACGTGGCGGCGAAGATCCGCGACGGCAAGGTCGCCGCGGCGGGCGCGATCGTCGGCGCGGTGATGAAGGCGACGAAGGGCCAGGCGGACGCCAAGCGCGTGCGGGAGCTCGTGATCGCCCGCTGCTCCCAGTAGTCCGTCCGGGTGGGGGCGGTGCCGTCGGGCGCCGCCCCCACCGGCGTTCCCGGGGTCCGGCGCGGTCCCCTTATTGCGGACTCACAGTGCATGCATCCTGTGAACACATTCGTCCGTTCGAGTGGTAACGAAGCTCAACGGATGATGCCGGTGCTGGTCATCGCGATGTCAGACGTGATCTTGATAGCGCTTAGTGAGATTTCCTCTTGTGCATGCGTCCGTCTGTGTAAGGCTTGCCACCGTTCGGACGGCGGTCGGGGAGGTCGCCACCGGACGATCACCCGCCGTAGGTGCCCGGAAGGGCCCGTTGCAGGGGAGGACGACGTCATGGCTGGAACCGATCCGGAGCTCGTCGCGGAGATCGACGCGATCGAGGACGACATGGTCGACACGACGACCGACGTGGTGGCACCCGAGGCCGGCCTCGGCGCCGGCGGTGGCCTCGGCGCGGGCGGCGGCGGGCTGCCGAAGCCCACCGGCGGTCCCTACAAGCCCGGCAGCGAGCCGCTGCCCACGCCCCAGGGCGGCCCGTACAAGCCCGGCAGCGAGCCGGCGGCCGCCGTCTAGCGCACACCCGGTGACACGTGGCGGGCACCGTCGACGCCGAGTCGGCGGTGCCCGCTCCCCGGTTGTGATCTCATATGACCGTGCCTGCGCCGAAGTCCGCCCGGGCAGTCGCCCTCGCCCGGCAGCTGCGCGACAGCGCGCTGGACGCCGCGACCGCGGACCGGCACCCCGTCGCCATCCGGCAGATGCGCCGCGGCCTGGACCTGCTCGAAACCCCCGGCATCGACCCGCAGGAGCGCCACGAGGTCCGCATCCGGCTGCTCAGCCTCCTCGCCTTCTGCCTCGGTGAGACCGGCAACGTCGAGGACGGCCTGCTCCAGTTCGCCGCCGTCGACCGCGAACTGGGGGAACTGCGCGACGACGGGCTGCGCACCCGGCTCGCCACCACCGCGAACCTCAACCGCTCCGCCCTGCTGTGCCGCGTCGGCCGCATCGACGAGGGCATCGCCAGCCTCGACGTCGTCGTCGACCTGCTCGACGCCGTGATCCAGCGGGCCGCGTCCCCCGACCTCGACGCGGTCAACCTCCTCGCGCTCGCCCTGTCCAACCGGGGCAACGCCCACGGCGAGGTGCACCGCCACGACAAGGCCGTCCGCGACCTCGACCGCGTCGTCGCCCTCGCCGAGGCCCACGACCTGCCGCTGCGCGCCGCCATCGCCAAGCACGCCCTCGGCAACGCCGTGCAGCGCGCCGGCGACATCCCCGTCGCCCTGCGGCACTACCACGAGGCCAACCGGGCGTTCCAGGAACTCGAACCGGGTCTGCTGCTGCGCCTGCGCATCGACCAGGCCGAGGCCATGATCAGCGTCGGCCTCGCCGACGAGGCCGGCCGGCTGCTCGACGAGGTCCTGCCGGACCTGCGCCGCCAGCGCATCGGCCAGGACGTCGCCGAAGCCGAGCTGCTCCGCGCCGCCGCCGCCCTCCAGGACGGTGACGCGGCGCTCGCCAAGCGCACGGCGGGCGCCGCCCAGCGCAAGCTCGCCCGCCGCGGCAGCCCCGCGTGGGCCGCCGTCGCCGGCCTCATCGCCCTCCGCGTGGACGCCGCGCGCGCCCTCGCCGGACGCCCCTCCGCCACCGTCGTCGCCCGCGCCGAAGCGCTGTCCGCCGAACTCGCCCGCCTCAAGCTCGGCGACCAGGCCGCGTTCGCGCTCGTCCTCGCCGCCCGCCTGGAGATCCGCCGCGGCGACCCGGACCGCGCCGACGCCCTGCTGCGCAGCGTCCCCAAGTCCCGCCGCATCGCGCCCATCGACCACCGCATGCTGCTTCGGCTCGCCCGCGCCGAACTCGCCCTCGCCCGCGGCAACCAGCGCGTCGCCCTCGCCCAGGCCAAGGCCGGCCTCGCCGAACTGGGCCGCATGCGCGACGGCCTCGGCGGCCTCGAACTCGTCTCCGGCACCGCCGTGCACGGCCGCGAGCTGGGCGAGCTCGCCGTGCGGCTGGTGCTGCGCGGCCGCGACTCGGCCGCCAACGCCAAACGCCTCTTCACCTGGCTCGAACGCACCCGCGCCCAGCTCTACCGCTACGACCCCGCCGAGTCCACGGTGGACTCCGAATTGGGTGAGCGGATCACCGAGGTGCGCCGGCTCAGCCGCGTCCTGCTCCGCGCCCGCCTCGACGGCCTGCCCACCGCCGAACTGGAGTCGCGCCTCAAGGCGAGCCAGCGCGCCGCCTCCCGCCTGGGCTGGAGCGCCGCCAGCCCGTGGGGCACACCCCGCCCGGTCGGCACCCCGGACGAGGTCCTCGCCCGCCTCGACGGCCGCGCCCTGGTCAGCTTCGCCGTCGTCGACGACGACCTCATCGCCGTCGTCCTCGCCGACGACCGCGTCCGCATGGTGCGCCTCGGCTCGGCCACCGCCGCCACCGAAGGCGCCCGCCGCCTCCACGCCGACCTCAACGCCCTCGCCCCCGACCACCTCGCACCGCCCCTGGTCGACGTCATCGCCGCCTCCGCGCGCCGCGAGGCGGACAAGCTCGACCGGCTCCTGCTGCGCCCCCTCGCGCCCATGATCGGCGACCGCGAGCTCGTCGTCGTGCCCACCGGCGCCCTCTACGTCGTGCCCTGGGGCGTCCTCCCGACCTGCGCGAACCGGCCCACCACCGCCGTGCCGTCCGCCACCGCCTGGCTGTCCGCCACCCGCGCCGAGCGCGAACCGGCCGCCGGCGTCCTCCTCGTCCGCGGCCCCGGTCTGGAAGCGGCCGAGGGCGAGATCGACCGCCTCGCCGGCTACCACCGGGACGCCACGCTCCTCGGCGTCCCGGAAGCCCGCGTCGCCGCCGTCCTCGACGCCCTCGACGGCGTCGAACTCGCCCACATCGCCGCCCACGGCGAGCACGAGCCCGAGAACGCCCTGTTCTCCCGGCTCGAACTCGTCGACGGCGCCGTGTTCGCCCACGAGGTCGGCCGCGTCCGCCGCCCACCCCACCGGGTCGTGCTCGCCGCCTGCGAACTCGCCCTCAACCGCGTCCGCCCCGGCGACGAGCCCCTCGGGTTCGCCGGGGCGCTCCTCGCCGGCGGCGCGCGCACCGTCATCGCCGCGTCCAGCCGCGTGGGCGACGAGCCCTCCGCCGCCGCGATGGCCGACTTCCACCGCCACCTCGCCGGCGGCGCCCGACCCGCCGTGGCCCTGGCCGACGCCGTCGCCGCCGACCCCCTGCGCAGGCCGTTCGTCTGCCTCGGCTCCGGCTGACCCCTCCCGCGGGTCGGACGGCCCCCGCCCCCCGCCCGGCCGACCCTCCCGATGACCGGTTGACCCGGAGCCGACCCACCCGCTAGTCAGGGTGGACGTGAACCCCCCGCGGGTTCCCCGGTGATCGGAGGGTGACCGGTGCGCTCCATCCTGCTCGCCGCACTGCTGCTGACCACGCTGACCACACCCGCGACCGCCGACCGGGCCACCGGACGCGGCCACGAACCCGGCAACGGCCCCGAGCGCAACCAGGTCGCCGCCACCGACGCGCCGCTCGCCACCGCCACCGCGCGCGGCGACAACTGGCCCGACGCCAACCCCGGCTACCCCCGCCGCACCCAGCTCCGCGCCTACCCCGAGGACCCCACCGACAAGGCCGTCAAGCTCGGCCTCGCCCCGTACCACTCCCTCGCGCCCCGCCTCAACGACCTCCAGCGCCGCAGCGACCGCGTGTCCGTCGAGGTCGTCGGCCGCTCCACCGCGGGCCGCGACCTGTACCTCGTCACCCTCACCGCGCCCGAGGCGCCCGCCGAGACCCGCCGCCAGGACGCGTGGCGGGAGAAGATCGAGAACGACCCCGTGGCCGCGCGCCGCGACATCCTCCTGCGCGCCGCCTACAAGGCGCCGGTCTGGGTCAACGCCAACATCCACGGCGACGAGTGGGAGGGCACCGACGGCGCCCTGCGGGTCATCGAGGACCTCGCGCTCACCCCCTCCGCGGCGCCGTTCCTGCGCCGCCACCGCGTCTACTTCACCCTCAGCGCCAACCCCGACGGTCGCGTCGCCGGCACCCGCGCCAACGGCGCGGGGTTCGACCTCAACCGCGACTTCGTCACCAACTCGCAGCCCGAGTCCCGGGCCCTGCGCGACGTCGTCAAGCGCATCCAGCCGCTGCTCGTGCTCGACGAGCACGGGTACGTGGCCAACACCCTCATCGAGCCCACCACCCCGCCGCACGGCCAGAACTACGACTTCGACCTCTACATCCGGCACGGGTACGCGGGCGGGCTGCGCATGGAGAAGGCCGTGCGGGCACTGGGCCACCCCGAGGCCGCCAAGCCCGAGATCCCGTTCCGCGACTACGAACCCGGCGTGTGGGACGGGTGGGCGCCCATCTACACCGCCCAGTACTCGATGTACCACGGCGCCGTGTCCTACACGGTCGAGGTCCCCGCGCGGGTCAACCGGGGCGAGTACCAGGCGCTGCCCGAGACCGAGCTGCGCCGCCGCTCCGCGATCAACACCGACGTCGTCGAGGCCACGGTCCGCAGCGCGCTCGACTACGTGCGCGACAACCGCACGTCCATGCTCGACAACCAGATCGAGCTGTTCCGCCGGGGCCTGTTCGGCGAACCCCAGCGCCCCGCGCCCGACGGCATCGTCCCCGGCTTCGGCCCCGAGGACCGCTACACCACCACGTTCCCCCGCGCCTACGTCATCCCGGTCGGCGCCGGCCAGCGCTCCGGCGCCGCCGCCGCGCGCCTGGTGGACCACCTGGTGGCGCACGACGTCCGGGTGGTGCGGGCGGAGCGCCCGTTCACCCTGGCCGGCCGCGACCACCCCGCAGGGTCGTACGTCGTCGACATGCACCAGCCGAAGCGGGCGCTGGCCAACGCGCTGCTGGAGGCCGGGCGCGACATCTCCGACCGGGTGGACGTCATGTACGACATCAGCGGCTGGAGCCACGGCCTGCTGTGGGGCGCCACCGTCGAGGCGGCGGTCTCCGGCGGCCTCGACGTGCGGGGCCGCCCCGTGGCCGCCGCCTCGCCGACGGGGTCGGTCGAGGCGCCCCCCGGGAGCGACCTGGCCCTGACCCCGCGCGACGGCAAGGACGCCGCGGCCGTCAACGACCTGCTGGCGAGGGGTGTGGAACTGCGCCGAGCCGACGACGGCACCATCGTCGTGCCCGCGTCGGCCCGTGCCGCCGCCACCGACGCCTCCGACCGCCACGGCGCCCGCTTCACCGCCGCCACGGCCGCTCCCACCCGCCCGCTGCCCCGCCCGGTGGTCGCGGGTGCCGTGGCGGCGGACGAGTTGAAGGCGTTGCGGGACATGGGGTTCGAGGTCAGGCCCGTGTCGACGGCCACCCTGAACGCCGGCGCCGACCTGGCGGGCGTGAACGTCCTGCTGGTCTCGTCGGGCCTGCGCCACGACCAACTGGTCCCCGCGGCCCGGGCCGCCGTGGACGCGTTCCTGACACGAGGCGGCGTGGTGACCCGGGGCGCGACCGGTGCCCGCTTCGCCACCGACACGGCCCTGCTGCCGGTGAGGCCGGTGGCCGGCCGCGAGGACGCGAACGGCGTGGTGTCGGTGGTCGACGGCGTGGGCGTCCAAGACCACTCGTTCGTGTACGCCCCCCACTGGTTCACCGACCTCGGGGGAGAAGTCCGGGCCCTGCAACGCTACGGGGGCTTGGTCGCGGGGCACTGGGCGAGCCGCCCGGACGGCACCGGCGGCCAGTCGGAGGCGGCCGGCCAGGCGGCCGTGGTGGCGGGCAGGTCACCGCGCGGTGGAGAGGCGGTGCTGTTCGGCACGGAGCCCCTCTTCAGGGACCACCCGAAGGGGTTGTACTGGCAGGTGGCGGACGCGATCTACCGGACGGCACGCTGAGGCGGCGCTTCCGTTCGACCGCGACACCCACCGCCCGGCGGCCTCGTCCCGACCCGCTCCCGGGACCGCGCCGACTCGTCCTGCGCCATGAGCAGCTCCGGCCAGGCCACGTCGGGGCCCGGCGGGGAGCGGGGAAGCGTGCGGAGAGCCGGGGGAAGGGATGGCCGGCTCAGTCCTTGCTGCCGCCCGCCGCGTCCGGGCGGAGGATGATCACGACCCGGTCGTCGCTCGACACGGGTGTCCCGCCGGCCGCCTTGTTCACCGTCCCCGCCAGGGCGGTCCGGTCGTCCAGCGCCACCAACGGCCCCAGGCGGCCGAAGCCGTCCTCGCCCCCCAGCATCGGCTCCGGCTTCCCGGTGAAGCTCCCGTCCGGGTTCATCGGCAGCGACAGGGTCCCCGGCGTCGCGGACGTCGCGACCCACACCATGTCCGACATCGACGCGCACCCGGCGACGCCCGGCCGCTCCGGCCACGACCACGCCGCGTCGCCCAGGGCCTTGCCCGCCTCGACCCGGTACAGCAGGTCCGCCGACGCGCCCGCGTCGGTCACCCACGTCTTCGACCCGTCGCCGGACACGCACAGCCCGCCCGGCGACCGCAGCCCGGACGCCAGCACCCGCGACCCGGCGGTGGGGTTGCCCGGCGCGGGCTGGCCCGAGCCGTCGATCCGCAGCACCTTCCCCGCCAGCGACGCAGGGTCTGCCGCCGACGCCGGGCTTCCCGCGTCCCCGGTGGCCACGAGCAGCGCGCCGCTGCGGTCGTGCGCCAGCACGCCCCGGTTGCCCGAGGGCCCCTTGGGGATGCCGGTGAGCACGGGCTTGGGCACGTCGCCGGGCGCGATCCGCATCACCCGGTTGTCGGTGGCGGTCGTCACGTACACGTAGACGAGCTGGTCCTCGGCGTAGGTGGGCGACAGGGTCAGCCCGGTCAGCCCGCCGTCGGCGGCGGCGTCCACGTCGAAGCGGGCCAGCTCGACCGGGTCCACGTCCTTCGCCACGCGCACGAGCCGCCCGGTGGACCGCTCGGTGGCCAGCGCCGTCACCGCACCGGTGGACGGGTTCACGTCGGTCAGCGCGACCCCGGACACCGGGTCCAGGCAGGTGCCGACGACGGCCGGGTTGAAGTCCGTGCAGCCCTGCGGGGGCGGAACGGGGGTCTGCGACTGGCCCGGTTCCTGCCCCTGGGGGGCCTTGGGCAGCTCACCGGGCAGCTCGGGCACCGGCCCGGCCTGCGGCGTCAACTGCTGCGCCGCGCTCCACCCCGCCGGTCCCGGCTGCTCGGGGAAGCTCGCGCAGCCCGCGACCAGCAGGCCCAGGGCTGACCCGATCACCACTCCACGCAGTCGCGACACACCACCCAGGTTAAGCGCGCGGCCGTGAACGCGGGGTGAGCGGCCCGTCTACGTCGTCGCCGAGCACCCGCTCCACCGCCGCCACCCGGTCGAGCAGCAGCTCCAGCTCCTCGACGACCACGCGCGGGTCCTCCAGCGGCAGGAAGTGGGTGTTGGGCAGCACCCGCACCCTGGCCTGCGGCAGCGCGGCGACCGGGTCGACCACGCCGGACGCGCAGGCCAGCACGTCGTACCGCGCGGCGAGCACGGTGGTGGGGCACGTCACGCCGGTCAGGTCGAGCGGGGGCGTGCGGCCCAGCGCCAGCGCCAGCGTGAAGTACCACCGCCAGTCGTGCCGCAGGAACCGCCGCAGCGTGGCGACCAGCGGGAGGGGCAGGTTCGGCACGGGCAGCCGGTGCAGCACGCCGTCCAGCAGCGGCCCGGCGGCCCGCAACGCCGTGGCGCCCGCCACGCCCAGCAGCCGCCGCACCTCCGGCGGCACGCCGGGCACGGCGAGGACGCCCGCGAAGGAGTCCCCCGGCGAGCCGGCGACGAGCATGAGCCCGCTGACCCGCGACGGGTGCCGCAGCGCCAGTGCGGCGGCCACGGTCACGCCCATCGACCAGCCCATCACGACGCACCGCTCGACGCCGGCGTCGTCGAGCACGGCCAGCGCGTCGGCCACGTGGTCGGCCACCTCGATGCGGGTGGGGTCGGCGGGCCGGTCGGACCCGGGGGTGCCCCGGTGGTACCAGCTGTGCACGCGGGCGGTCGGCAGCTCCGGCCAGCCGTCGGGCACGGCGCCGAGACCGGGGGACAGGAGCACGTCCGGGCCGTCGCCGTCCGTGCGCCACAGCCTGATCCGCGTGCCGTCCGCGCTGCGGACGTCGTGCTCCAGCATGGCGGCCAGTGTGCCGTAACGTGCGGGGGCGTGAGTGTCACCGTGCTGGTCCCCGACGAAACCGGTGTCCGCGCCCTGTCCCGGGTGGAGGGTGTGCGCCCCGTCCGCTACGAGCCGGGGCAGCCGCTGCCCGCCGAGGCCGCCGAGGCCGAGGTGATCGTGCCGCGCTTCCTCCAGACCACCGACCCGGGCGAGGTGTTCGCGCAGCTGCCCGCGCTGAAGTACGTGCAGCTGCTGTCGGCGGGCGCGGAGCGGTTCGTCGGCGCGGTGCCGGAGGGCGTGCTGCTGTCGACGTGCCGGGGCGCGCACGGCGGCAGCACGGCGGAGTGGGCGATCGGCGCGCTGCTCTCGATCTACCGCGACTTCCCGGCGTTCGAGCGGGCCAGGCAGGAGGGCCGCTGGGACTTCCACGCGACGGACACCTTGCAGGACAAGAAGGTGCTCGTGGTCGGCGCGGGCGACCTGGGCGAGCAGTTCCGGCGGCGGCTGGAGCCGTTCGACGCGACCGCCACGATGGTCGGCCGCACGGCCCGGCCCGGCGTGCACGGCGTGGACGAGCTGCCGGAGCTGCTGGGCGGCTTCGACGCGGTGCTGGTCGTGGTGCCGCTGACCGAGCGGACCACGGGGCTGGTGGACGCCGCGTTCCTGGCCCGGATGAGGGACGGCGCGGTCTTGGTGAACGCGGCTCGCGGCCCGGTAGTCGACACCGACGCGCTGCTCGCGGAGCTGCGCTCGGGCCGGTTGCGGGCGGCGCTGGACGTCACCGAGCCCGAGCCGCTGCCCGAGGGGCATCCACTGTGGACGGCGCCGGGCCTGTTCATCACCCCCCACGTGGCGGGCAGCTGCACGGGTCACACCGAGCGCGCGTACGCCGTGGTGGCCGCCGAGGTGGCCCGGTACGCCCGCGGGGAGCGGCCGGTCAACGCGGTGACAGGCGATTATTAGCCCGTTCGGGTGAATGTGCGCCGCGAAACGGACGCTCGCGGTCGTCGTCCGAACCTCCTAACGTGCGGGTGCGTGGCTACTCACGACGACCGCTCGAAGGCTTCGGGCGGCTACTCCGACGACGGGTTCTACTCGACGAGCAGCGCGGGCGGCGGCGGAGTCCACCACTTCGACGACGGCACCACCGCCTTCGGCGCGCAGGCGTACGACAAGGACACGCAGAGCTTCGACTCCACCGGGTACACGCCGGTCACCACGCTCGACGAGCCCGCGTCCCACTACGACGACGAGGACGACGAGCGCAGGCCGTTCGGGTGGAGCGCCGGCCCCGACATCGGCCTGCTGGTGCTGCGCCTGGCCCTGGGTGGCGCGTTCGTGGTGCACGGGTTGCAGAAGGTGTTCGGCCTGTTCGGCGGACCGGGCGTCGACGGCTTCGCGGACTACCTCCAGTCGGTGGGCTTCCGCGAGCCTCGCATCCTCGCGTGGGTGACGGGCGTCACCGAGCTGGCGGGCGGCGGTCTGCTCGTCCTCGGCCTGTTCACGCCGCTGGCTGCGGCCGGCGTGCTGGGCGTGATGGCGAACGTGATCGCGCTCAAGTACCGGGGCGGGTTCTTCGCGCCCGACGGCGTGGAGCTGGAGGTCGCGTACGCGGCGATGGCGTTCGGCCTGCTGTTCGCCGGGCCGGGCCGGGCGGCCCTGGACTACAACCGCGGCTGGTTCCGCCACGCGCTGCTCGCCGGGTTCATCTGCCTGGTGGTGGCGGCGGGCGCGACGGCCGCGACCCTCTACGTGTTCCGCTGACGAACCTCCCGACGTGCGGGGACCGGCCGCCCCGAGGTGCGGGCGGCCGGTCCCCGGGAAGACCTACCTGGTGACGTCCCGCACCGCGCCGGTGGACGCGTCCGTCGCCATCCGCGCGTAGGCGCGCAGCGCCGAGGTCACCGGGCGCACCCGGTCCACCGGCTGCCACGGCCGCTCGGACGCCTCCATCTTCGCCCGCCGCTCGGCCAGCACCTCGTCGTCGACCAGCAGCTCCAGCCGGCGCTCGTGCACGTCGATCAGGATGCGGTCGCCGTCCTGGACCAGGCCGATCACGCCGCCGCCCGCCGCCTCCGGCGAGACGTGGCCGATCGACAGGCCCGACGTGCCGCCGGAGAACCGGCCGTCGGTGATCAGCGCGCACTTCCGGCCCAGGCCCGCGCCCTTGAGGAACGCGGTCGGGTGCAGCATCTCCTGCATGCCCGGCCCGCCCGCGGGGCCCTCGTAGCGGACCACCAGCACGTCGCCCGCCCGGATCTCCTTCTTCAGGATCATCGAGACGGCCTCCTCCTGGGACTCGACGACGCGCGCCGGGCCCTCGAAGCGCCACAGCTCCTCGTCGATGCCCGCCGCCTTGATCACCGCGCCGCGCTCGGCCAGGTTGCCGTGCAGCACGGCCAGGCCGCCGTCCTTGGTGTAGGCGTGCTCGACGTCGCGGATGCAGCCGCCGGCGGCGTCCGTGTCGAGCTTCGACCAGCGGTTCGTCGTGGAGAACGCCTGCGTGGTGCGCACCCCGCCGGGCGCCGCGTGGAACAGCTCGACCGCCTTCGCGGACGGCGACTCGGCGCGGACGTCCCACGCCCCCAGCCAGGACGCGAGGTCCGGGCTGTGCACGGTGCGCACGTCCTCGTTGAGCAGCCCGGCCCGCCACAGCTCGCCCAGCAGGGCGGGGATGCCACCGGCCCGGTGGACGTCCTCCATGTGGTAGTCCGAGTTCGGCGACACCTTCGACAGGCACGGCACGCGGCGGCTGAGCGCGTCGATGTCGGCCAGCGTGAAGTCGACCTCGCCCTCCTGCGCGGCGGCGAGGACGTGCAGCACGGTGTTCGTCGAGCCGCCCATCGCCATGTCCAGCGCCATGGCGTTCTCGAACGCCGCGCGGTTCGCGATCGACCGCGGCAGCACCGACTCGTCGTCCCGCTCGTAGTACTGCTTGCACAGCTCCACGACCACGCGGCCGGCCTCGGCGAACAGCTCGCGGCGCGCGGCGTGCGTGGCCAGCGTCGACCCGTTGCCGGGCAGCGACAGGCCCAGCGCCTCGGTGAGGCAGTTCATCGAGTTCGCGGTGAACATGCCCGAGCAGGAGCCGCACGTCGGGCACGCCGACCGCTCGACCTCGGCCAACCCGGCCTCGTCCACGTCCGGCGACGCCGACGCGGAGATCGCGGTGATCAGGTCGGTGGGCGCGACGGCCACGCCGTCCACCACGACCGCCTTGCCCGCCTCCATCGGCCCGCCCGAGACGAACACCACGGGGATGTTGAGCCGCATGGCGGCGTTCAGCATGCCCGGGGTGATCTTGTCGCAGTTCGAGATGCACACGATCGCGTCGGCCTGGTGCGCGTTGACCATGTACTCGACCGAGTCGGCGATGATCTCGCGCGAGGGCAGCGAGTAGAGCATGCCGCTGTGGCCCATCGCGATGCCGTCGTCCACGGCGATGGTGTGGAACTCGCGCGCCACGCCGCCCGCCTCGCGGATCGCCTCGGCCACGATGTCGCCGAGGTCGCGGAGGTGCACGTGACCGGGCACGAACTGCGTGTAGGAGTTGGCGATCGCCACGATCGGCTTGCCGAAGTCCGAGTCGGTCATGCCGGTCGCCCGCCACAGCGAGCGGGCGCCCGCGGCGTTGCGGCCGTGGGTCGTGGTGCGGGAACGGAGCGGTGGCACGGCTCCTCCATGTCTGCGGTTCAGGTGCTGGTCGCGGGGCGCGCGAAAGGCGCCGACGGCGCGTGGGGTGGGGCGCCGGGGTGGTGGGAGCGGTGCCTAGAGGCTACTCCGCCGCAGCGCCCCCGCGACCAGCACGCCCGCCAGCGCGAGCGTGATGACGTGCACGGCGGTGCACCACAGGCAGATCTTGCCGATCAGCAGGAACTCGGCGGCCACCAGGTAGACGACGAACAGCACGCCCACCGCGACCGACGCCAAGCGCGCCCAGTGCAGCGCCTCCACGCGCCACGCGAACGGCAGGGTGGCGACGGTCATGAAGGCGAAGAACGCCAGGCCCAGCACCGCGACCGGGATGCCGAGCAGCTCGGACTGCTCGCTGGTGGTGACCGTGCCGCAGTCGATCACCTCGCCCTCGGCGCACAGCAGCGCGCCGGCGGTGTAGTGGGCGATGGTCAGGTAGGTCGAGACGGCCAGGCCCGCGAGCGACAGCACGAGGCTGCCGACCGGCACCCAGCGGAGGGTCCGCGTGTTCGAACTCACTCCCCGGACTGTACGGAGGGCGGCGTTGCGTCCCGGTCAGGCGTGACCGGGGTCTCCGCGGAACCACCCGAAGCGGCGTCGCCGGCGGTGCTCGTCGGAGCGGTCGCAGTCGTGCCCGCCGCAGCCGTGCCGGCCGGTGTCGTGGTGGTGGGCTCCGGCGTCGACGGCGCCTCGTCCGGGTCCGGAGCCGGGGTCGGGTTCGGCAGGCGGCCGCCGCTCACCAGGGCCAGCGCGGGCACGTGACCCGCCCGGACGGCGGGCAGCCTGACCAGCGAACCGTCCGCGAGCACGACGCTCAGCCACCCGCGCTCGACCACCTTCAGGGCCTTGACCCCGGACCACGGCACGACCCGCTTGCCGAACGTGCTCCGCGCCACGATCCGCTCACCGTCCACCGTGGTCCGGTTGCGCACGACCCACACCGCGAACGCCGCCGGCAGCAGGTAGATCGCCTGGAGACCGGGCGCCGCCCAGGCGAACGGCGTCGCGCAGATGGTGGCGAGCCCGGCGGCGAGCAGGGCGGGGGTGGGGATGCGGAACACGACCTTCGACACGCCCCGCATGGTCCCACCGGTCGTCCGGGCGGGTGACCCCGGCCCGGCTCCAGGCACGTGGGGGTGTCCACGATCCGGGAGTGCCGTCCCGCACAGTTGACGCTTCCCGCACTTGACGGTTAACGTCACCACCATGCAGCGCAACCTCGTTCTCGTACTTCCCAGGCGCGTCGACGCCTAGGCGACCGAGCTTGCGTCGACGCGCGACCCTCGTGCGACCCGTCCGGGTTGGCGAGGGTTTTTTCGTGCCCGGACCGTGCATTCTCCTTACCCACGAGGCAGACAGATGACCAGCGCAACCTCGCGACCGGCTCCCGGTGAGCCGCCGTCGCCCCGCCCTGGACCGCGGCCGAAACCGGCCCCGCCGAGCGGAGCCCCCATCCGCGTGACCGGTGCCCAGTCCCTCGTCCGCTCCCTCGAAGCAGTGGGCTGCGAGGTGGTCTTCGGCATTCCCGGCGGCACCATCCTGCCTGCCTACGACCCGCTCCTCGACTCCACCAAGGTGCGCCACATCCTGGTCCGCCACGAGCAGGGCGCGGGCCACGCCGCCACCGGGTACGCCCAGGCCACGGGCCGGGTCGGGGTGTGCATGGCCACTTCCGGTCCCGGCGCCACGAACCTGGTCACGCCGCTCGCGGACGCCAACATGGACTCCGTCCCGGTGGTCGCCATCACGGGCCAGCAGTCCCGCCCGCTGATCGGGACCGACGCGTTCCAGGAAGCGGACATCTGCGGCATCACGATGCCGATCACCAAGCACAACTTCCTCGTCACCGACGCCGCGGACATCCCGCGCGCCGTGGCCGAGGCGTTCCACCTGGCCTCCACCGGCCGACCCGGCCCCGTCCTGGTGGACATCCCCAAGGACGTGCTCCAGGAGATGACCTCGTTCTCCTGGCCGCCGGAGCTGCGCCTGCCCGGTTACCGGCCGACGACCCGGCCGCACGGCAAGCAGGTGCGCGAGGCCGCGAAGCTGATCGCCGCGGCCCGCCGACCCGTCCTGTACGCCGGCGGCGGCGTCATCAAGGCCGAGGCGTCGGCGGAGCTGCTGGAGCTGGCCGAGTCCACCGGCATCCCGGTGGTCACCACGCTGATGGCGCGCGGCGCGTTCCCCGACTCGCACCCCCAGCACCTGGGCATGCCGGGGATGCACGGCACGGTCGCCGCCGTCGCCGCGATGCAGAAGGCGGACCTGCTGGTCGCCCTGGGCGCGCGGTTCGACGACCGGGTCACCGGCCAGCTGTCCACGTTCGCCCCGGACGCGCAGGTCGTGCACGCCGACATCGACCCGGCCGAGATCTCCAAGAACCGCCGCGCGGACGTCCCGATCGTCGGCGACTGCAAGGAGATCATCGCCGAGCTGATCGACGCGGTCCGCGCCGAGAAGGAGAACGCCGCCCGCGAGGTCGACCTGGCCCCCTGGTGGGCCACGCTCGACGAGGTCCGCGGCACGTTCCCGCTGGGCTACGACTGGCCCGAGGACGGCACGCTGTCCCCGCAGTACGTCATCGAGCGGATCGGCGTCCTCACCCCGGCGGACACCGTGTTCACGGCGGGCGTCGGCCAGCACCAGATGTGGGCCGCGCAGTTCGTGAAGTACGAGTCGCCGCGCACCTGGATCAACTCCGGCGGCCTCGGCACGATGGGCTACGCCGTCCCGGCCGCGATGGGCGCGAAGGCCGGCGTGCCGGACGTCCAGGTGTGGGCGATCGACGGCGACGGCTGCTTCCAGATGACCAACCAGGAACTCGCCACCTGCGCCATCGAGGGCATCCCGATCAAGGTCGCCGTCATCAACAACGGCAACCTGGGCATGGTCCGGCAGTGGCAGACCCTGTTCTACGGCGAGCGCTACTCCAGCACCGACCTGGGCACCCACAAGCACCGCATCCCCGACTTCAAGCTGCTGGCCGAGGCGATGGGCTGCGCGGGCCTGCGCGCCGAGTCCCGCGAGGAGGTCGACGCGGTCATCGAGAAGGCCATGGAGATCAACGACCGCCCCGTCGTCATCGACTTCGTGGTCGGCAAGGACGCCCAGGTGTGGCCGATGGTCGCGGCGGGCACCGGCAACAGCGAGATCATGGCCGCGCGGGGCATCCGCCCCCTGTTCGACGAGGACGAGTGAGATGACCCGGCACACCCTCAGCGTCCTGGTCGAGGACAAGCCCGGCGTCCTGGCCCGCGTGGCGGGCCTGTTCTCGCGGCGCGGCTTCAACATCGAGTCGCTCGCCGTCGGGCGCACCGAGCACCCCGACATCTCCCGGATGACCATCGTCGTCTCGGTGGACCAGCTGCCGCTGGAGCAGGTGACCAAGCAGCTCAACAAGCTCGTCAACGTCATCAAGATCGTCGAGCTGGAGCCCGCCGCCGCCGTGCAGCGGCAGCTCCTGCTCGTCAAGGTGCGCGCCGACGCCACGGTGCGCAGCCAGGTCCTCGAAACGGTGCAGCTCTTCCGCGCGAAGGTCGTCGACGTCTCCCCGGAGGCGGTCACCGTCGAGGCCACCGGCACGTCTGAGAAGCTCGACGCGCTGCTGCGGATGCTGGAGCCCTACGGGCTCCGCGAGATCGTCCAGTCCGGCATGGTCGCCATCGGCCGTGGCGCCCGCTCCATCACCGCCACCGCGGTGCGCTGAACCCCACCCCGCTTTTCGAAAGGGAGTACCACACGTGAGCGTCGAGATCTTCTACGACGACGATGCCGACCTGAGCGTCATCCAGGGGCGCAAGGTCGCGGTCATCGGCTACGGCAGCCAGGGCCACGCCCACGCGCTGAGCCTGCGCGACTCCGGCGTCGACGTGCGGATCGGCCTCCGCGAGGGCTCGAAGTCCGCGG
The DNA here is from genome assembly GCF_031455225.1 of Saccharothrix longispora. Lineage (GTDB taxonomy): Bacteria > Actinomycetota > Actinomycetes > Mycobacteriales > Pseudonocardiaceae > Actinosynnema > Actinosynnema longispora. Next base: position 5,506,706 of record NZ_JAVDSG010000001.1, on the reverse strand, counting down.
CCAAGGCGGAGGAGGAGGGCCTGCGGGTCCTCACCAACGCCGAGGCGGCGGCCGAGGCCGACGTGATCATGATCCTGGCGCCGGACACCGCGCAGCGGCACATCTACGCGCAGGACATCGCGCCGAACCTCAAGGACGGCGACGCGCTGTTCTTCGGCCACGGCTTCAACATCCGCTACGGCCTGATCGAGGCGCCGTCCAACGTGGACGTGGCCATGGTCGCGCCCAAGGGCCCGGGCCACCTGGTCCGCCGCCAGTTCGTCGACGGCAAGGGCGTGCCGGCGCTCATCGCGATCGAGCAGGACGCGACGGGCAACGCGCAGGCGCTCGCCCTGGCCTACGCCAAGGGCATCGGCGGCACGCGCGCGGGCGTCATCAAGACGACGTTCAAGGAAGAGACCGAGACCGACCTGTTCGGCGAGCAGGCGGTGCTCTGCGGTGGCGCGTCCGCTCTGGTGCAGGCCGGTTTCGAGGTGCTGACCGAGGCCGGTTACGCGCCCGAGGTCGCCTACTTCGAGTGCCTCCACGAGCTGAAGCTGATCGTGGACCTCATGTACGAGGGCGGCATCGCGCGCATGCGCTACTCGATCTCCGACACGGCCGAGTTCGGCGACCTCACCCGCGGCCCGCGCGTGATCACGCCGGCCGTCAAGGAGGAGATGCGCAAGATCCTGGGCGAGATCCAGGACGGCACCTTCGCCACCGAGTGGGTGAACGAGGACGACGCCGGCCGCGGCAACTACAAGAAGTTGCAGCAGGAGGGCGAACAGCACCCGATCGAGGAGGTCGGCAAGAAGCTGCGCGGCCTCATGTCGTGGGTGGACCGCCCCATCACCGAAACGGCCTAGTACCTGCTGTTTCGCCCCCGGAGCCCGCGGTGTTCACGCACGCCGCGGGCTCCGGTATATCTAGGTCCCATGACCGACAGCGCGCCGATATACGACGACAAGGCCCACGTCCGGGGCAACCTCGACCTCACCGCCGCCGAGTGGATCCGCAGCGACGAGGGTGCGGAGGACGAGGAGGAGCACGTCGAGATCGCGTTCGTCGAGCACACCGACGGCATCACGTACACGGCCATGCGCAACTCCGCCCACCCCGAGGGCCCCGTGCTGGTCTTCACCCCCGCCGAGTGGGAGGCGTTCATCCTGGGCGTCAAGGACGGCGAGTTCGACGAACCCTGGTAACCGCGAGTCGTCACTTCGGCCCGCGCGTGTCGTCACTTCGGCCCGCGCGAGTCGTCACTTCAGCCCGCGCGAGTCGTCACTTCGGCCCGCGCGAGTCGTCGGTTCCGCCCGCGCGAGTCGTAAGCCGGGGCACTTCCGGTCGCACACCGCTTGCGAACTCGGGTGGTCATGAACGTACGACACGCCCGGGTCGGGATTACGACACGCGCGGCCCGGACGTACGACTCGCGGGAGTGGGACGTGCGTACCGGGTCCCAGCAGGTGAAACGCGGTACCCGGGTGTGAATCCGTGAAGGTGTCCCGACTAAGCTCGTTAACAACCCGGACACATTGCCGTGGCCGGCCGGCGCGGGTGACTACCTGCACGACGGCCCCGCGCTCCCCACACGACCAGAAGCACTGGGAGCGACGTCCGTGACCAAGCCCGTTGTCCTCATCGCCGAGAAGCTCGCACCGTCCGTTCTCGACGTCTTCGGCGAAGACATCGAGGTGCGCCACGTCGACGGCACCGACCGCCCCGCCCTGCTGGCGGCCGTGGCCGACGCCGACGCCCTCCTGGTCCGCTCCGCGACCAAGGTGGACGCCGAGGTCCTCAAGGCCACCACGAAGCTGAAGGTCGTCGCCCGCGCGGGCGTGGGCCTGGACAACGTCGAGGTGCCCGCCGCCACCGAGCGCGGCGTCATGGTGGTGAACGCGCCGACCTCGAACATCGTCAGCGCCGCCGAGCACGCCGTCGCGCTGCTGCTCGCCACCGCCCGCCAGATCCCGGCCGCGCACGCCACGCTCCAGGACCACGAGTGGAAGCGCAGCAAGTTCAACGGGGTCGAGGTCAACGGCAAGACCGTCGGCGTCGTCGGCCTGGGCAAGATCGGCCAGCTGTTCGCGGCCCGCATCGCCGCCTTCGGCACCACGCTGATCGCCTACGACCCGTACGTGAGCGCCGCCCGCGCCGCGCAGCTCGGCATCGAGCTGGTGTCGCTGGAGGAGCTGCTGGAGCGCTCCGACTTCATCTCGATCCACCTGCCGAAGACCCCGGAGACCAAGGGCCTCATCGGCGCCGAGCAGCTGGCCAAGGCCAAGCACGGCGTGATCATCGTCAACGCCGCGCGCGGCGGCCTGATCGACGAGGAGGCGCTGGCCGAGGCGGTCCGCGAGGGCCAGGTCGGCGGCGCGGGCGTGGACGTGTTCTCCAGCGAGCCCACCACCGACAACCCGCTGTTCGGCGTCCCGAACGTCGTCGTCACCCCGCACCTGGGCGCGTCCACGTCCGAGGCGCAGGACCGGGCGGGCACGGACGTGGCCAAGTCGGTGCTGCTGGCGCTGGCGGGCGACTTCGTGCCGGACGCGGTGAACGTGCAGGGCGGCGGCGTGGTCGGCGAGGAGGTCCGCCCGTACCTGCCGCTGGTGCAGAAGCTGGGCACGGTCGTCGCCGCGCTGAGCGCGAAGGCCCCCACCTCGGTCACCGTCGAGGTGCGCGGCGAGCTGTCCAACGAGGACGTCGCGGTGCTGCCGCTGGCCGCGCTGCGCGGCGTGTTCTCCAGCGTGGTCGAGGAGCAGGTCACCTTCGTGAACGCCCCGGCGCTGGCGAACTCGCTCGGGGTGGACGTGGCCCTGGTGAAGGAGCCGGAGAGCGCCGCCCACCGCAGCCTGGTGACGGTGCGCGCGGTGCAGGCGGACGGCGCGGTCATCACCGCGTCGGGCACGCTGTCGGGCCTGGACCAGGTGCAGAAGCTGGTCGGCATCAACGGCCGCGGCTTCGACCTGCGCGCCGAGGGCAACGTGCTGCTGCTGGAGTACCCGGACCGGCCGGGCGTGATGGGCACCGTCGGCACCCTGCTCGGCGAGGCGGGCGTGAACGTCGAGGCCGCGCAGATCAGCCAGACCGCGGACGGCCAGGACGCGTTCATGCTGCTGCGCGTCGACCGCCCGGTGGACGCCGGCGTGCTGGCCCCCATCGGCGCGGCCGTCGGCGCCCGCACCGCGCGCTCGGTCAACTTCGACTGACCGAAGTGACGCGGGGTGTCCGTAACTGAATCGGACTAGTGCCGCCGAGACCTGTCGGTGTATATCGTCGCAGGTCTCGGCGGTGTCACATTTAACCGTTAGTCGTTAAAACTGTTGGCGTTATCACTCGTTCGGACTAATTGAGTAGCTCTTTAGAGCGGTTAGGTTGCTGCCCAACGAGGTCGACCCGGTGCCGTAGAGGGCACGGCACCACGCGGGCAGCTGTCCCCCTAGTCGTCGCGACACTGCCCGCCCGGTCGAATCCGACCTCGGTTGGGGCACGTAGTGAGCCGATCTCGCGTTGTCGCCAGATCAGCCGTACCGCTGTTCGCCGCGATCCTCCTCGTGGCGTCCACGGCGGGCACGGCACTGGCCGCGGAAGATCCGCAGGCGCCGTCCGTCGCCACCGCGCGCGGGCTGGACGCGGGCACGTTGCAGTTGAAGGTCGCCAAGCGGCTCTCCGCCGCCCAGGGCAAGGTCACCGCGTTCGTCGAGCTGGAGGCCAAGCCTGCCGTCGACACCTACGAGGAGAAGACCAGCCAGGGCGCGAGCAAGCAGCAGGCCAAGGACGCGGCCAAGGCGACCAGGAACGACACCGGCAAGGTCGTCGACCGGGTGGTCACCGACCTGAAGGGCAAGGACTCCGCCACCAAGGAGCTGTACCGGACCGCCAACGGCGTGCCGGGCGTGGTGGTCACCGCCGACGCCGCCAAGGTGCGCGAGCTGGCGCAGCGCCCGGACGTGAAGTCCGTGCGCACGGTGGTGCCGAAGTCCCGCCAGAACTCCACCGCCGTGCAGCTGACCAACACGCTCAAGGCGTGGCAGCAGTACGGCAAGCTCGGTGACGACACCCGCATCGGCATCATCGACACGGGCATCGACTACACCCACGCCGACTTCGGCGGCCCGGGCACCGTCGAGGCGTTCCAGGCGATCGACGAGACGAAGGTCGATCCGTCGTACTTCCCGACCGCCAAGGTCGTCGGCGGCTACGACTTCGTGGGCAACGCCTACGACGGCGAGAGCGACGACCCGGCGGTCAACACCCCGAAGCCGGACCCGAACCCGCTCGACTGCAACAGCCACGGCTCGCACGTGGCGGGCACCGCGGCGGGCTTCGGCGTCAACGCCGACGGGTCCACCTTCACCGGTGACTACACCAAGCTCACCCCCGAGGCGCTCGACGCCATGCGCATCGGCCCCGGCACCGCGCCGAAGGCCCTGCTGTACGCGCTCAAGGTGTTCGGCTGCGAGGGGTCGACCAACGTCACCGCGCAGGCGCTGGACTGGTCGCTCGACCCCGACGGCGACGGCGACTTCTCCGACCACCTCGACGTGGTCAACCTGTCGCTGGGCTCCGACTACGGCGCCCCGGACGACCCCGACAGCCTGTTCGTGCGCAAGCTCAACGCCTCCGGCGTGCTGACCGTGTTCTCTGCGGGCAACGGCGGCGACCTGTACGACATCGGCGGCTCGCCGGGCAGCACCCCCGAGGCGCTGACCGTGGCCAGCACCCGCGACTCCTACGTGCTGCGCGACGCGGTCGAGGTGACCGCCCCCGACGCCGTCAAGGGGCCGAAGCCGGGCCAGTACAGCCAGAGCTACAACTACGAGGGCAAGAGCGTCACGGGTGTCGCCGTGCCGCTGGGCGACGCCGGCAACAAGGACGGCTGCCTCCCGCTGTCGGCCGCCGACAAGGCCGCCGTCGCGGGCAAGGTCGCGTGGCTGGAGTGGGACGACAACGACGCGACGCGTCGCTGCGGCTCGGCCGGTCGCACGAACAACGTGACCGCCGCGGGCGCCATCGGCGCGGTGTTCACCTCGCAGCTGGAGAACTTCAACGCGGGCATCGCGGGCAACGCGGCCATCCCGGTCATCCAGATCACCGGCTCGGCCACCGCGGCGCTGCGCCCGGCCCTGGCCACCGGGGCGCTGACCCTGCGCCTCGCGGGCGACCTGCGCACCTCGCTGCCGACGTACGACCAATCGATCAGCGACACGCCCAGCTCGTTCACCTCGCGCGGCGTGCGCGGCCCGGTCGTGAAGCCGGACGTGGCGGCCCCCGGTGACACCATCGCCTCGGCGCTGGTGGGCTCGGGCGACAAGACCCTCGTCATCTCGGGCACCTCGATGGCGGCCCCGCACACCACCGGCATCGCCGCGCTGGTGCGCCAGGTCCACCCGGACTGGACGCCCGAGGAGGTCAAGGCCGCGGTCATGAACAGCGCCTCGGCCGACGTGAAGACCCAGGACGGCAAGACCTACGCCCCGAACCGCGTCGGCTCCGGCCGCATCGACGGCAAGGCCGCGGTCGAGAACCAGGTGCTGGCCTACGTGCAGGACGACCCGGGCGCCGTGTCCGCGTCGTTCGGCGTGGTCGAGGTCTCGAAGCCGGTGTCGCTGACCAAGACGATCAAGGTGGTCAACAAGTCGACCAAGTGGGTCGACTACACCGTCGGCTACGAGGCCCTGACGCAGATCCCGGGCGTGCGCTACGAGCTGTCGGCGGACACCGTCCGGCTGTCGCCGCGCGGCATCGCCCGGGTGAAGGTCACCCTGAAGATCGACGACCCGAAGGCGCTCCGCAAGACGGTCGACCCGACCGTGGAGGCACTGCACCTGGACGTGCCGCGCCAGTTCCTGGCGGACGCGTCGGGCCGGGTCGTGTTCGCGCCGAAGTCGGGCACCGCGGTCCCGCTGCGCGTGCCGGTGTACTCGGCGCCGAAGCCGGTCGCCGACATCGACGTGCCGAAGAGCGTCAAGGCGAACAACGGCGGCCAGGCCGTGCTCAACCTGACCGGCAAGGGCCTCGACCAGGGCGCGTACAAGTCCCTGGTGAGCGTCCTGGAGCTCCAGGCGTCCTCGCCGAAGCTGCCCGAGTGCCGCCGCAACGTCACCGCCAACTGCACCCTGAACGACACGGCCAAGGGCGGTGACCTGCGCTACGTCGGCGCCGCGTCCACCGCGCCGCTGGCCAGGGCGCAGGGTGCGCCGGAGGAGGCGCTGCTCGCGTTCGGCGTCGCGACCTGGGGCAACTGGTACAACCTGGGCAGCAACACCGTGCCGTTCGTCGACATCGACACCAACGGTGACGGCGTCTTCGACTACGAGGTGTACGCGACCAAGCTGACCGACACCGACCTGCTGGTCGCGGCCACGGTCGACCTCGCCACCGGCGTCACGGTCGACCTCCAGGGCGTGAACGGCCAGTTCGGCGACGTCGACACGAACGTGTTCGACACGAACGTGGTGGTCCTGCCGGTGCTGCTGTCGGCGATCGGCATCGACGCCTCGGCGGACACCTCGCGGATCGGGTACCAGGCCGGCACCGCGGGCTTCTACCTCGCCCCGGGCAGCACGAACGGCCTGATCGACTCGATCCCGGGCCAACTGTCGTTCGACCCGCTCAAGCCGGGCCTGTGGGTGCAGGGCGGCGGTGACGCCGCGCTGTCCTACTCGGCCCGCCCGGGCACCGCGCTCGTGGTCAACCGCGACGCCGCGTCGCTCGCGACCGACGGCGCGGACAGCCTGCTGGTCCTGCACCACCACAACGCCACGGGTGACCGGGCGTCCGTGGTGAAGGTGAAGGGCAGGACGAACAACCGCTCGGCGGACTGATCGCCGTACGACGCTCTGGCCGGTCGGGGGTTGCCCCGGCCGGCCAGAGCCGTTTAAGCACATCGGGTGACCGCCATTTGGAGGCACTGAACCGTTCGGGTGTCCCGCAGTCCGGGAGACTCGGCCACGGAGGGGTGTTCCGAGTGCGGTTCGAGGGCTGTGGACCGGTAGCCTTTCGCAATGAAAACTAGTCCCGTGCAATGGGACTGATACCTGGGAGGTGTGTGGATGCGGCTCGCAGTGATCCCAGGAGACGGGATCGGGCCCGAGGTCGTCGCCGAGGCCCTGAAGGTGCTCGGTGAGGTCGTTCCCGCGGCTGAGATCACCCGCTACGACCTCGGCGCGGCGCGCTGGCACGCCACAGGTGAACTCCTGCCGGAGTCCGTGCTGGGCGAACTGCGCCAGCACGACGCGATCCTGCTCGGTGCGGTGGGGGACCCCTCGGTCCCCAGCGGCATCCTGGAACGCGGCCTGCTGCTCCGGCTCCGGTTCGAGCTCGACCACCACGTGAACCTGCGCCCGGCGCGGCTCTACCCCGGTGTGCGCAGCCCGATCTCCGACCCGCCGGAGATCGACATGGTGGTCGTGCGGGAGGGGACCGAGGGCCTGTACGCGGGCAACGGCGGCCTCCTGCGCAAGGACACGCCGCACGAGATCGCCACCGAGGTGTCGATCAACACCTCGTTCGGCGTGGAGCGGGTGGTGCGCGACGCGTTCGCCCGCGCCGCGAACCGGCCGCGCAAGCACCTCACGCTGGTGCACAAGACCAACGTGCTCACGCACGCGGGCTCGCTGTGGTCGCGGGTCGTGGAGGAGGTGTCGTTGCAGCACCCCGACGTGACGGTCGCGTACCAGCACGTGGACGCCGCGACGATCCACCTGGTCACCGACCCGGGCCGGTACGACGTGATCGTCACCGACAACCTGTTCGGCGACATCCTGACCGACCTGGCGGCGGCCGTGACCGGTGGCATCGGGCTGGCGGCGTCGGGCAACCTCGACGTGACGCGGCGCAACCCGAGCATGTTCGAGCCGGTGCACGGCAGCGCGCCGGACATCGCGGGCCAGGGCATCGCCGACCCGACGGCGGCGGTCCTGTCGGTGGCCCTGATGCTCGACCACCTGGGCCAGTCGGAGTCGGCGCGCCGGATCGAGGCGTCGGTGGCGTTCGACCTGGCCACCCGGGACCACGCGTCGCCGGGCGCCACCTACGCGGTGGGCGACCGCCTGGCGGCCCTGGTGTCGTCGAACGTCCGGACCGGCTGAGGCTCCGGAGCGGGCACGAGAGGGCCACCGCGGCGCCGCCGCGGTGGCCCTCGCTTTTCGCACGAGGCGACCGCGGGGGTTCGCCACCGGTAGCCGGACCCACCATGTGGGACAACCCGTCCGTGGCTTGGTATGCGCGGGAGGGGTGTGGCACCATTCCGGACGTGGCTCTCCACGCCGTGATCATTATCGCCCAGCGCGCCGGGTAGTGCTCCTGAGAAGCACCCGGCGCGCCGACCTCTCGCATCCTGCGGGGGGTCTTTTTGTTTTCCGAGATCCCAAGGAGACCTCTCGTGACCCCCCTCGGCGATTCCTTCCACGTCTACGACACGACCCTGCGCGACGGCGCCCAGCGCGAGGGCATCACCTACTCGGTCACCGACAAGCTGGCCGTGGCGCGGCTGCTCGACTCGCTGGGCGTGGGGTTCGTGGAGGGCGGCTGGCCGGGCGCGCTGCCGAAGGACACCGAGTTCTTCGCCCGCGCCGCCGCGGGGGACCTGACGCTCAAGCACGCGCAGCTCGTCGCGTTCGGCTCCACCCGCAGGGCGGGCGTCCGGGTCGAGGAGGACGCGCAGGTCAGGGCACTGCTGGACAGCCGGGCGCCGGTCGTGACGCTGGTCGCCAAGTCCGACCGCAGGCACATCGAGAAGGCCCTGCGGACCGACGTCGCGGAGAACTGCGCGATGGTGCGCGACACCGTGCGCTTCCTCGTCGACGAGGGTCGCCGCGTGTTCCTCGACGCCGAGCACTTCTTCGACGGCTTCGCGTTCGACCCGGACACCTCGCTGCGCGTGCTGGAGTCCGCGGTGGAGGGCGGCGCGGACGTCGTCGTGCTGTGCGACACCAACGGCGGGCAGCTGCCACTGGGCCTCGCCGAGACCGTCGCCGACGTGGTGGCCCGCACGGGCTTCCGGGTCGGCATCCACTGCCAGGACGACACGTCCTGCGCGGTGGCCAACACCCTCGCCGCGGTGCAGGCGGGCGCGACCCACGTCCAGTGCACCGCGAACGGCTACGGCGAGCGGGCGGGCAACGCCGACCTGTTCGCCGTGGTGGGAAATCTCGTGACCAAGCTCGGCCTCCAGGTGCTGCCGCACGAGTCGCTGGCCGAGCTGACCCGCGTGTCCCACGCCCTCGCCGAGATCGCGAACATCGCCCCCGACACCCACCAGGCCTACGTCGGGTCGTCGGCCTTCGCCCACAAGGCGGGGCTGCACGCGAGCGCGATCAAGGTCGACCCGGAGCTGTACAACCACATCGTCCCGGGGACCGTCGGCAACGACATGCGGGTGCTGGTCACCGAGATGGCGGGCCGGGCCAGCCTCGAACTCAAGGGGCGCGAGTTCGGGATCGACCTGGCCCGCCGGCCCGACGCGCTGACGAACGCGGTGCGCCGGGTGAAGGAGCTGGAGGCCGGCGGCTGGTCGTTCGAGGCCGCCGACGCCTCCCTGGAGCTGCTCATGCGCGACGAGCTGTCCGAACTGGACGCGCCGCCGTTCCGGCTGGAGTCCTACCGGGTCGTGCTGGACCACCAGCAGGACGGCACGATCGTGTCCGAGGCCACGGTCAAGGTGCACGTCGCGGGGGAGCGGGTCATCGCCACCGCCGAGGGCAACGGCCCGGTGCACGCGCTGGACGCCGCCCTGCGGAAGGCGCTGCTGCCCCACCTGTCCTGGTTGGACGCCGTGGAGCTGAACGACTACAAGGTCCGCATCCTGCCCGGGACGCGGCGGAACCCGGCCGAGCACGGCACCGACGCCGTCACCCGCGTGCTGGTGGAGTCCACCGACGGCGAGCGCGAGTGGACCACCGTGGGCGTGCACGGCAACATCGTCGAGGCGAGCTGGCTGGCCCTGTGCGACGCGCTCGCGCACAAGGCCATGCGGGTCAGCCCGTCACCAGCCTGAGCCCCTCCTGCGCCAGCACGTCCACCAGCGGGAAGAAGAACGACGACGTGCCGCCGGGGCAGCCGTGCGCGACGAACACCAGGCCCTGGGCCTGCGTGCCGCTCACCACGGCGCCCCAGTCGTCGTTCGGGGGTGAGCACACCGGTATCCGCGACACCCCGTGGAGGATCGACCCGTCGCCGAAGTACAGGGTGCTGTCGCGGCTCGCGACGGTGGTGCACCGCCAGCCGGTGACGGGTCCCCGCACGCACGCCTCCGCGCCCACCGGGGCCTCGGTGGACCCGGTGACGACGTCGGGCCGGCCGGCGACGGTCGGCCTGGGCTGCCACAGCCGGGTGTCGTCGATCCGGACGACCGCGTGCGTCCGGCGGATCGCGACGACGGTGCCGATCCGCCTGCCGTCGGCGTGGTGGAGGGCGCCACCCGCCGCCCGCCCGCAGGCGGGCGAGACCAGCAGGTGCCCGTGGACGCTGAAGCCGTTGGCGCACCGGGCGCCGCTCGCGGTGACGAGCGGGGTGCCCGCTTCGAGCGGGGTCGGCGCCGCCACGGCCGGCTGTGCCGTGGCGACCAGGAGCGCCACGGCGAGCAGCAGCGCCCTCATCCCGTCACCAGGGTGAAGCCCTCGGCCGCCAGGACGCGGTTGAGCGGGTGGAACCAGGTCGTGCCTCCGCTGGTGCAGCTGCCGGAGCCGCCGATCACGTGGCCCTGGGCCTGGGAGCCGCTGAACACCGCGACCCAGTGGTCGCGGCCGTCGGGGCACAGGTTCGTGCGCGTCAGGCCGGTGATGGTGCCGCCGGGGAAGGACACCGTGGCGTTCTTCTGCTGGACCGTGCCGCACCGCAGACCGGTGGCGCCGCCCACCCGGCAGACCGAGCCGCCGACGGCGGTCTCGGCGGAGCCGGTGATCGTGCCGGGCGCACCGGCGACGGTGGGCCGCTGGACCCAGGCGGCCGGGTTGGTGATGGTGACGACCGAGTAGGTCGGTCGGACCGCGGTGATCGTTCCGACGACGGCGCCGCCGGGACCGCCGACCACCGTGCCGACCGGACCGCAGGAGGTCGGCACGAGCAGGTGGCCGCGGACGTTGAAGCCGTTGAGGCAGCGCCCGCCGCCGACGGCGGTGAGCGGGGTGCCCGCTTCGAGCGGGGTCGGGGCGACGGCGGCGGCGGGGGCGGCCGTCCCCAGTAAGAGGGCGAGGGCGATCAGCAGGGTTCGCATCCTCCTGACGCTAGGCACGGACGGTGCGGTTTCAAGCCGCCGGTTAGGGTGTTCGGCGTGCGCATTGCCCGTATCGCCCAGCCCGACGGCCTGGCCTTCGCCGAGATCCGCGGCGACGGCGACGACCTGACCGCGGTCGAGATCGCCGACGACCCCTTCGCGAACCCGACGTTCACCGGCCGCTCGTGGCCGCTGGCGGACGTCCGCCTGCTGGCGCCGTTCCTGCCGCCCAAGATCGTCGCGATCGGCCGCAACTACGCCGAGCACGCCGCCGAGATGGGCAACGAGGTGCCCGCCGAACCGCTGATGTTCCTCAAGCCGAACACCGCGGTCATCGGCCCGAACGCCGAGATCAAGCTGCCGGCGGTGTCCGAGCGGGTCGACTTCGAGGGCGAACTGGCCGTGGTGGTCGGCGTCGGCGGCCGGGACATCCCCGCGTCCCGGGCGCGGCAGTCGGTCCTCGGCTACACGATCGCCAACGACGTCACCGCGCGCGACCTCCAGAAGACCGACGGGCAGTGGACGCGCGCCAAGGGCTTCGACACGTTCTGCCCGCTCGGCCCGTGGGTGGAGACCTCGTTCGACCCGTCCGACGTGGCGATCCGCACCGAGGTGGACGGCGTCGTGAAGCAGGACTCGCGGACCTCGCTGCTGATCCACGACATCCCCGCGCTGATCGAGTACATCTCATCGGTGATGACGCTGCGCCCGCTCGACGTGATCCTCACCGGCACCCCCGCCGGCGTCGGCCCGCTGACCGCCGGGCAGACCGTGTCCGTCACCGTCGAGGGCCTGGGCACGCTGACCAACGCGGTCTCCGCGCGCTGACCCGTCAGCTCCGCTCGATGCGCTCGGGCGCGCGACGGGCGAAGTCCGGCGCGTGCTCGGGCAGCAGCCCGATGCCGACGACGTAGGCGGGCACCACCTGGAGCGCGGGGAACCGCCGCACCAGCCGCACGGGCAGGGGGACCTCCCCCGTCGTCGCGCCGGGGCCGCCGGCGAGCGCCGGCGCGAGGAACGAGTCCTGGACGCGCCGCTGCGCCGCCTGCACCGCCGCGGTGGGCAGCCACCGGCGGCGGCGCACCTTCGCCAGCACCCGCGGCGTCAGCGCGCCGCGCCGCAGGGGACCGGCCACGATCCGCGCGGCGGCCACCGCGTCCTGCACGGCCAGGTTGATGCCGACCCCGCCGATGGGCGACATGGCGTGCGCAGCGTCGCCGATGCACACCAGGCCGTCGACGTGCCAGCGCCGCAACCGGTCGATCCGCACGTCGAGCAGCTTCACGTCGTCCATCGACGCGATCTCGTCCACCCGGTCGCCCAGCCACGGCACCAGGGCCGCCACCCGCGCCCGGAACGCCTCGACGCCCTCCTCCCGCAGCGCCCGGTCGGTGCCCTTGCGGATGAGGAAGGCGACCTGGAAGTAGTCGCCCCGGTCGATCAGCACCAGGCCGCTGCCCCCGCCGAACCTGCCGGTCGCGCCCTCCAGCTCGTCGGGCCGGCGCGACAGGCGGAACCACCACACGTCCATCGGCGAGCCGTAGCCGCGCGCCCGCAGCCCGGCCTCGTCGCGCACCAGCGAGCGCCTGCCGTCGGCGGCGACCACGAGGTCCGCGGCCAGCTCGCCGGTCGCGCCGTCCGCGGTGCGGTAGCGGACGCCGGTGACCCGGTCGCCCTCGCGGAGCAGGCCGACCGCCTCGGTGCCCATCCGCAGCGCGAAGGTCCTCTCGCGCCTGCCCGCGTCCGCCAGCAGGTCCAGGAAGTCCCACTGCGGCACCATGGCGATGTGCCGGTGCGGGCCGCGCAGCCGCGACATGTCGCCCATCGTCACCGGGCCGTCGTCCAGCAGCACCTGGACGCGCTGCACCAGCCGGTGCGGCACCTCGGCGAACGACGGCCCCAGCCCCAGCTCGTCCAGCAGCGTCAACGTCGACGCGTGCACCGTGTCGCCGCGGAAGTCGCGCAGGAAGTCGCCGTGCTTCTCCAGCACGGTCACCTCCACGCCCGCGCGGGCCAGCAGCAGCGCGCACACCACGCCCGCCGGTCCGCCGCCGACGACCACGACGCCTGTCCTCTCCATGGTCCACCCCTCAGATTTCAACACCGGTTGAATAACTTGAGGATGCTCCCGCGAAACGCGTTGGTCAAGCCGGATAGGCTGATCGGGTCATGAGCGCATCAGCAGCATCCCCAGAGGTCCGCGTCCGCTTCTGCCCGTCGCCGACCGGCACGCCCCACGTGGGGCTCATCCGCACCGCCCTGTTCAACTGGGCGTACGCCCGCCACGTGGGCGGCACCGTGGTGTTCCGGATCGAGGACACCGACGCGGCCCGCGACTCCGAGGAGTCGTACCTCTCGCTGCTCGAAGCGATGCGCTGGCTGGGCATCGACTGGGACGAGGGCCCCGAGGTCGGCGGCCCGCACGCGCCGTACCGGCAGTCCCAGCGGCGCGACCTCTACGACGACATCGCCAAGCGCCTGTTCGAGGCGGGCGAGCTGTACGAGTCGTTCTCCACGCCCGAGGAGGTCGAGGCGCGGCGCAAGGCGGCCGGCCAGGACCCCAAGCTCGGCTACGACGGCTACGACCGCGACCTCACCGACGAGCAGAGGGCCGCGTACCGCGCCGAGGGCCGCAACCCGGTGCTGCGCCTGCGCATGCCCGACCGCGACATCACGTTCGACGACCTGATCCGCGGTGAGGTCACGTTCAAGGCGGGCAGCACGCCCGACCCGGTCATGGTGCGCGCCAACGGTGACCCGCTGTACCCGTTCGTGAACCCCGTCGACGACGCGCTCATGGGCATCACGCACGTGCTGCGCGGCGAGGACCTGCTCCCGTCGACCCCCCGCCAGGTCGCGCTGTACGAGGCGCTGACCCGGATCGGCGTGACCACGTCCACCCCGCTCTTCGGTCACCTGCCCTACGTCATGGGCGAGGGCAACAAGAAGCTGTCCAAGCGCGACCCGCAGTCGAACCTGTTCCTCTACCGGGACCGCGGCTTCGTGCCCGAGGGCCTGCTGAACTACCTCGCGCTGCTCGGCTGGTCCATCGCCGACGACCGCGACATCTTCTCGATGACCGAGATGGTCGAGGCGTTCGAGCTGTCCAAGGTCAGCGCCAACCCGGCCCGCTTCGACCTGAAGAAGGCCGAGGCGATCAACGCCACGCACCTGCGCGCGCTGCCCGTGGAGGAGTTCGTCAGCCGCGTCGTGCCGCACCTCGTCAAGGACGGCGTGCTGCCGGCCGAGCCCACGCCCGAACAGCTCGCCGTGCTCGGCGGCGTCGCGCCGCTCGTGCAGGAGCGGCTGGTCGTGCTGTCCGAAGCGTCCGGGATGGTCCGGTTCCTGTTCGTCGCGGAGCAGGACTTCGCGCCCGAGGAGGACTCCGCGGCCAAGGCGCTCGGCGAGGACGCGCGCCCCGTGCTGGAGGCGGCGATCGCCGCCCTGGAGCCGCTGCCCGAGTGGACGACCGCCGCGATCGAGGAGGCGCTCAAGGTGTCCCTTGTGGACACGTTGGGCCTCAAGCCGCGCAAGGCCTACGCCCCCGTGCGGGTTGCCGTGACGGGCCGTACCGTCTCGCCTCCGCTGTACGAAAGCATGGAACTGTTGGGCCAAAGTCGCTCGATCGGGCGATTGCGGCGCGCGCTCGGGGCAATCTGACTGGTGCGATCGGACGGTTCAGCGGTGCTTGATCGTGCAAGCATCGCCAGATATCACCTCTCTGGTCGAGTCGGACGAGGGGTGACCGCACCTAGCCTCACGGGGTGACAACCGCAGCCCCGACCTTCACCCCTCGGAGAACCGGCGAGATCCGGGCAGTGTGCCTCGACGTCGACGACACCCTGGTCGACTACAGCACCTCGTCCCGGGCCGCCCTGGCCGCGATGGTCGGCAACGCCGACGCGTGGCCGCTGTGGCAGCGCATCACCGATGAGCACTGCTCCCGCCTCCTCGCCGGCGAGCTCGAGTACGAGAGCATGCGCAACATCCGCACGCGCGCCTTCTTCGCGGCCCTGGGCGAGGAGCTGGACCAGGAGGAGGCGACCCGGCGGGAGCTGCGCCGCCAGGACGTCCTCGCGTCGGGCTGGCGGTTGTTCCCGGACGTCGTGCCCTGCCTGGAGTGGCTGCGGGCCACCGGTCTGCCCGTGGCGGCCGTCAGCAACGCCTCAGGACACCACCAACGGGTGAAGATCGCGACCCTCGGGCTGGCCCAGTACTTCGACACCGTCCTCATCGCGGGCGAGGTCGGCGCCGCCAAACCGGACCGGGTGATCTTCGACACCGCGTGCGCCGACCTCGGCGTCGAGCTGGGCGACGCGATCCACGTGGGCGACCGGCTGCACGCCGACGCCATCGGCGCCCGCGACGCCGGCATGAGGGGCGTCTGGCTCAACCGGCAGGGCCCTCGCGAGGGCGGGCTGCCCACCGGCATCGCGGCCATCTCCAGCCTGGCTGAGCTGCCCGAACTCCTCGTCTGCGAGCTGTCGGCAGCCTCCGCGTGACCCCCGATTTCCGTTCCGCCGGGCTCGTGGTCTAGTATTCCTCCCGGCGGAACGGAGAGCCCCCGAAACCCCGAGGACAAGATCCCGGGAGGACGGGTAGGCTGGCCGGGAAACCAATGGGGTATGGTGTAATTGGCAGCACGACTGATTCTGGTTCAGTTAGTCTAGGTTCGAGTCCTGGTACCCCAGCTGCGACGGTGGAAAGAAAGACCTGCTAGACTGCCGGAGCAACAGAGCAAGACCCCGGATTTGGCGAGAGCCTCCCGGACCTGATAAACTGAATACAACGGAAGTTCCCAGGGCCCCGTCGTCTAGCGGCCTAGGACGCCGCCCTCTCAAGGCGGTAGCGAGGGTTCGAATCCCTTCGGGGCTACACGGAAATCCCCCCACCCGATCACGGGTGGGGGGATTTTCCTTTGTGCGCCGACCCGCCCTCCGGGAGCCCGTGGCGCCCCACCGGGTGGTGAAGGGCGCCACGGGCTCCTGCGGTGCTCAGAGGCGTGACTGGAGGGCTTCCGCGGCCGCCAGGAGGTCCGCGGCCCACCTCGCCCCCGGACGGCGGCCCATGCGGTCGATGGGGCCCGAAACGGATACCGCGGCGACCACCGCGCCGGAACTGTCGCGCACCGGCGCGGAAACGCTCGCGACGCCCGGTTCCCGTTCCGCCACGCTTTGTGCCCAACCCCGGCGGCGCACTTCCAACAAAGTGCGCTCGCCGTAAACGGCGTCCGCGAGAACGGACCGCTGAGTACTCGGGTCGGACCACGCGGCCAATACCTTCGCGCCCGATCCGGCGGTCATCGGCAAACGCGCGCCGATCGGCACGGTGTCGCGCAAACCGCTCTGCGGTTCCGCGGAGGAGACGCAGATCCGCTGCATCCCGTCCCGCCGGTACAACTGGACGCTCTCGCCCGTGATGTCGCGCAAGCGCGGCAACACCGACGACGCCGCGTCGAGCAGCGGGTCGGTCGCGCCGCCCGCCAGCTCCGCCAGTGCCGCGCCGGGCCGCCAGCGGCCGTCGGAACCCCGCCGCAGCAACCGGTGCACCTCCAGGCCGACCGCCAACCGGTGCGCGGTCGCCCGGGGCAGGCCCGTCCGGTTGCACAACTCGGCGAGCCCACACGGATCCTTTGCGACGGCGTTCAAGACAGCCACTGCCTTGTCCAACACGCCGATCCCGCTATGCTGTCCCACAAGCCGATACTAACTTCCCACTGTCTGGGAAGTCCAGATCTATCGACTGTCCAGATCTTGGGAGAGTTGCGATGAGCCGCACGCTCGCGGAGAAGGTGTGGGAAGCACACGTCGTGCGCCACGGGAGTGGCGCCGAGCCGGACCTGCTCTACATCGACCTCCACCTGCTGCACGAAGTGACCAGCCCGCAGGCGTTCGACGGCCTGCGCCTCGCGGGGCGCGGCCTGCGCCGCCCCGACCTCACGATCGCCACGGAGGACCACAACGTCCCCACCGTGGACATCGACCTCCCCATCGCGGACCCGGTGTCGCGCACGCAGGTCGAGACGATGCGCAAGAACTGCGCCGAGTTCGGCGTCCGGCTGCACCCCATGGGCGACTTCGAACAGGGCATCGTGCACGTCATGGGCCCGCAGCTGGGCCTCACGCAGCCCGGCATGACGGTCGTCTGCGGTGACAGCCACACCTCGACGCACGGCGCGTTCGGCGCGCTGGCGTTCGGCATCGGCACCTCCGAGGTCGAGCACGTGATGGCGACCCAGACGTTGCCCTTGCGGCCGTTCAAGACCATGGCGATCACCGTCGACGGGCAGCTCGCGCCAGGGGTCACCGCGAAGGACGTCATCCTCGCCGTCATCGCGAAGATCGGCACCGGCGGCGGCCAGGGCTACGTCCTGGAGTACCGGGGCAGCGCGATCGAGGCGCTGTCGATGGAAGCCCGCATGACGATCTGCAACATGTCGATCGAGGCCGGGGCCCGCGCGGGCATGATCGCGCCCGACCGGACCACGTTCGACTACCTCCGGGGCCGCCCGCACGCGCCGTCCGGCGAGCGCTGGGACGAGGCCGTCGCGTACTGGGAGACGCTGCGCAGCGAGGACGACGCCGAGTTCGACGCCGAGGTGCGCCTGGACGCCGCCGAGCTGACACCGTTCGTCACGTGGGGCACCAACCCCGGCCAGGGCCTGCCGCTGACCGACCGGGTGCCGGACCCCGAGGCGATCGTCGACGAGCACGAGCGGGTCGCCGCCGAGAAGGCACTGGCCTACATGGGCCTGGAGGCGGGCACCCCGCTGCGCGACATCCACGTCGACACAGTGTTCCTCGGCTCCTGCACGAACGGCCGCATCGAGGACCTGAGGGCCGCCGCGGACGTGCTGAAGGGCCACAAGGTCGCCGACGGCGTCCGGATGCTCGTCGTGCCCGGCTCCATGCGGGTGCGCGCGCAGGCGGAGTCCGAAGGGCTGCACGAGGTGTTCCTGGCGGCGGGCGCCGAGTGGCGCCAGGCCGGCTGCTCGATGTGCCTGGGCATGAACCCGGACCAGCTCAAGCCGGGTGAGCGCAGCGCGTCCACCTCCAACCGCAACTTCGAGGGCAGGCAGGGCAAGGGCGGTCGCACCCACCTGGTCTCGCCGCTCGTGGCCGCCGCCACCGCCGTGCGGGGCACCCTGTCGTCGCCCGCCGACCTGGTCTGAGGGAGTTCTACAACCATGGAAGCGTTCACCACGCACACCGGGGTCGGCGTTCCGCTGCGCAGGTCCAACGTGGACACCGACCAGATCATCCCGGCCGTCTACCTCAAGCGGGTCACCCGCTCCGGCTTCGAGGACGGCCTGTTCGCCGCCTGGCGCTCCGACGAGCACTTCGTGCTCAACCAGGAGCCCTTCACGGCGGGCAGCGTGCTCGTCGCCGGGCCCGACTTCGGCACCGGCTCGTCCCGCGAGCACGCCGTCTGGGCGCTCATGGACTACGGCTTCCGGGTGGTCATCTCCTCCCGGTTCGCCGACATCTTCCGGGGCAACGCGGGCAAGCAGGGGCTCCTGGCCGCGCAGCTGGAGCAGTCCGATGTCGAATTGCTCTGGAAGGTGCTGGAGAACGACCCGGGCACCCCGGTGACCGTCGACCTCACGAACAACACGGTCACCGCCAAGGACTTCACCGCCCGCTTCGGGATCGACGAGTACACCCGCTGGCGGCTGCTGGAGGGATTGGACGACATCGCCCTGACCCTGCGGCACGCCGATGAGGTGACCGAGTTCGAGCGGGGAAGGGCGGCTTGGCTGCCCACCACCGATCCGCTGCCCACCCGGTAGTCGAAGGGGTCGGATTTCGCCTCTAGCAGCGGAAATCCGACCCCTTCGTTTCCACCGGGGCCTCCCGGGGCGTCCCTCGAAGGGTCGTAATCGCCCACGCCACAACGGAAAATCTGGCGTGGCGATTGGTATTTCCTTGCATATGGGCTTACCGTGGGCAATCAGTCGGCCCGAGCTAAGGGCCGTGAGCGTCCTGGGAGGGACTGAAGGTGAACAAGGCCCAGCTCATCGAGGCGCTCGCCGAGCGCCTTGGCGACAAGAAGAACGCGGCTGCCGCTGTCGACGGCATCGTCGACGTGATCGTCCGCAGCGTCCACAAGGGCGAGAAGGTCAACATCACCGGCTTCGGTGTCTTCGAGAAGCGTGCCCGTGCGGCGCGCACCGCTCGCAACCCGCGCACCGGTGAGACCGTGAAGGTCAAGAAGACCAACGTTCCCGCGTTCCGCGCGGGTTCGACGTTCAAGGACGTCATCAGCGGCACCAAGAAGCTGCCGCGCGTGACGGCCGCGAAGCCCGCGGCCGCCAAGCCGGCGGCAGCTGCCGCCGCCAAGCCGGCCGCGGCCACGAAGGCCCCGGCCACGCGGGGCACCACGGCGCGTTCGACGCGTGCCACCGGCACCACCACGCGCGCCGCTGCCGCCGCGACGAAGGCCCCGGCGACCCGCCGGACCACCGCGGCCGCGAAGCCCGCCGCCACCGCCACCAAGGCCGCGCCTGCGAAGAGCACCGCGACCAAGGCGGCCGCCCCGGCCAAGGCCACCACCGCGAAGGCCACGGCGGCCAAGGCGACCGCGGCGAAGGCCCCGGCCGCCAAGAAGGCGACCACGGCCAAGGCGACCACCGCCAAGGCCACGACGGCGGCGGCGGCCAAGACCGCCACCCCGGCGGCGGCCAAGACCGCCACCCCGGCGGCGGCGAAGGCCACCACCTCGGCCGCGGCGAAGCCCGCGGCCAAGAAGGCCCCGGCCAAGAAGAAGTGACCCTGAGCCGGGTGATCACCGGCCAGGCACAGCAGTTCCAGGCGCTCAGGGCCCGGTGCGGACGCGCACCGGGCCCTGAGCCTGTTCAACGGTGGGCACCGGCCGTTCGGCGCTCAGCGGCCCTCTCAGCGCCCCTCGGTCCGGCGACGTCGGCTGGTATCAGCCGCAAGACCACACTTACGAGTTAACAAGTTCGGGTTTCCGCGCCTTTCGCCCGCGCGGCCGGTGACCGACCCCGGTGACGGGAGAGGTGAAGACCGGACCACGCGGCGGAAGTCGGCGCCACGGCGTGGAATCCGCCGGGGGAATGGGCCGGGGCTTTCGGCCTCCCGAACTCCGCACCCGTGAACACCGGAACCCACCGTCCGGAACCCATCGTGCCGACGCGCATTCCCGCGTTACCCGACCGGCCGCACCGCGAACCCGTCCGGCCCAGTCGCGGCGGGACGGACGCCGACCCGCTGTATCCGTCAGGTGGTCGGCGCGGCCAGCGCGGTGGGCATGTAGTGCGCCGAGACCAGTCGCGGCCAGCCCGTGGACGAGTCCGAAGTGGACCAGTCCGGCGCCGGGCGGCGGAACGCCAGCAGCCAGGTGCTGCCCTTCTTGCACGGCACGTCGGGCAGGTGCAGGCCGCCCAGGTCGGCCAGGGTGGCGACCACGTCCGGGATCACCCCGCCCTGGCTGGAGACGACCGGCGTGCCCGGACCGTCGGCGATCTCCAGCAGCCGGACCAGGCCCGCCTCGCGGTCGGGCCAGTAGCCCTCCTCGGACAACCGGGGCTCCGGCAGCACGTCCACGCCGAGGTCGTCGGCGACGCCCCGCACCGTGTCCACGCACCGCGCGCGCGGTGCGGCGTGCACCCGCGACGGACCCCACAGCGGCAGCAGCGACCGCAGTCCGGCCGCCTGCCGCCAGCCCGCCGAGCTGAGCGGCCTCAGGTCGTCGTCGCCCGGCCAGTTGTCCCGCTTGCCCGCCTTCGCGTGCCGCACCAGCAGCAGGGTCGCCAGGTCCGCCGGTTCGGCCGCGAACCGCTCCAGCACGCCCCGGTCGTTGTCCCCCGTCACCAGCGCCGCCGCTTCGGCGATCGGGAGCCAGCGCAGTTCGTCCACCTCGTCGTTGGGCTCGAACGCGCCCGACCCGGCCCGCGCGCTGAAGTAGTCCACGACCTTCGGCTTGCCGAACGCCTCGTAGGACACCCGGCACAGGTACCGCCCGAGCACGGCGTGGAAGCCGGTCTCCTCGCGGACCTCGCGCACCGCGGCCGCGGGCACCGTCTCGCCCGGGTCGAGCTTGCCCTTCGGCAGGGACCAGTCGTCGTAGCGCGGCCGGTGCACGACCGCCACGGAACCCTCGCGCCACAGCACGGCGCCGGCAGCCCTGATCACGTGGTTCACCCCTGTGCGCGGTGCGCCCGCAGCAGTTCGGCCTGGTGGTCGCGCACGCGGCTCCCGTCGGACGGCCACGCTTCCCACTCGCCGTCGGGCTGGAGCACCCAGCAGCGGGTCGTGGGCTCCAGCGCCGAGTCGAGCATGGAGTCGAGCTGCGCGGTGAGCTTCGGGTCGGTCACCCGCACCTGGACCTCGACGCGCCGGTCGAGGTTGCGGTGCATCATGTCGGCGCTGCCGATCCAGTGCTCGCCCGCGCCGACGAAGTGGAACACCCGGGAGTGCTCCAGGAACCGGCCGAGGATCGAGCGGACGTGGATGTTCTCCGACAGGCCCTTGATGCCGGGCTTGAGCGAGCACACGCCGCGCACGACGACCTGCACCGGCACGCCCGCCTGGGACGCCCGGTACAGCGAATCGATGACCTGCTCGTCCACCAGCGAGTTCACCTTGATGCGCACGCCGGCGGGCCGGCCGGCCCGGACGTGCTCGACCTCCCGCTCGATGCGCTCCACGATGCCGCGCCGCACGCCGTAGGGCGCGACGAGCAGGCTGCGGTAGTGGTCCTGCCGGGCGTAGCCGGTGAGCACGTTGAACAGGTCGGTCAGGTCCGCGCCGATGGTCGGTTCGGCGGTGAGCAGGCCGACGTCCTCGTACAGCCGGGCCGTCTTCGGGTTGTAGTTGCCGGTTCCGATGTGGCAGTAGCGCTGGATGCGCGAACCCTCCTGGCGCACCACCAGCGACGTCTTGCAGTGCGTCTTGAGGCCCATCAGCCCGTACACGACGTGCACGCCCGCCTTCTCCAGCGCGCGCGCCCACTTGATGTTCGCCTGCTCGTCGAACCGCGCCTTGATCTCCACCAGCGCCACGACCTGCTTGCCGGCCTCGGCCGCGTCGATGAGCGCGTCGACGATCGGCGAGTCGCCGGACGTGCGGTACAGGGTCTGCTTGATGGCCAGCACGCGCGGGTCGGCCGCCGCCTGCTCGATGAACCGCTGCACGGACGTGGAGAACGAGTCGTACGGGTGGTGCACGAGCACGTCGCCCTCGCGCAGGGTGGCGAAGATGCTCTTGGGCGTCTCCCGCTCGCCGAACGCCGGGGGCGTGGCGGGCACGAACGGCGCGTCCTTGAGCTGCTTGCGGTCCACGCCGTAGAGCTGCCACAGGCACGACAGGTCCAGCAGGCCGGGCACCTGGACGACGTCGTGCGGGTCGACCTCCATCTCCCGCAGCAGCCGCTCCAGCATGTTCTCGGTCATGTCGTCGGCGACCTCCAGGCGGACCGGGGGGCCGAACCGGCGGCGCGCCAACTCCCGCTCCAGCGCCTGGAGCAGGTCCTCGTCCTGGTCCTCCTCGACCTCCAGGTCGGCGTTGCGGGTGACCCGGAAGGCGTGGCACTCGACGACGTGCATGCCCGCGAACAGCTCGCCCAGGTGCGCCGCGATCAGCTCCTCCACGGGCAGGAACGTCGCCGTCGGGCTGGTGCGGTCGTTCTCCACGCGGACCAGGCGCGGCACGTTGTCGGGCACCTTGATGCGGGCGAACCGCTCCGCGCCGCCCTCCGGGTCGCGCACCGTCGCGGCCAGGTTCAGCGACAGGCCGGAGATGTAGGGGAACGGGTGCGCGGCGTCCACGGCCAGCGGCGTGAGCACCGGGAACACCTGGTCGGTGAAGTAGTTCGACAGCCGCAGCCGCTCGAACTCGCTGAGCTGCGCCCAGTTGACGATGCTGATGCCGTGCTTCTCCAGCTCCGGCTGCACGTGGTCGAGGAACGCGCGGGCGTGCTGCTCGACCAGTTCCTGGGCGCGCTTGGACATGTTCGCCAGCTGCTCGCGCGGGGTGAGGCCGTCCGCGCTGCGCACCGACAGGCCCGTCTCGTCGCGGCGCTTCAGGCCGGCGACCCGCACCATGTAGAACTCGTCGAGGTTCGAGGCGAAGATCGCCAGGAACTTCGCCCGCTCCAGCAACGGCTGGGACGCGTCCTCGGCCAGCGCCAGGACCCGGGCGTTGAAGTCCAACCAGGACAGTTCCCGGTTGAAGTACCGGTCATCGGGCAGGTCGGCCTGCGCCTCGGTGGCGGTGGCGGCGGGCGGTGAGCTCGGGAACGGGCGGGCGGGCGTCTCCGGCTTCGGCTGCACCGCCGCCGGCGCACCGCCCGTGGGCGCCCGGCGGGCGGCCGGTCGCGGTCGGCGCTTCGGCGCCCCAGGCGTGGGCGCGCCCGCGGCGGGTGCGCTCGCGGCGGGCGTGGCCCGCGGCGTCCTGGAGCGTCGCTTCGGCGCAGGCTGCTCAGGCGTGTTGTCCGTGCTCACGAACAGTATTGTCCACCAATCCCGGGCCACTTGCGCCGATCGGAGCCGGCCGAGAGGTGAACTCCCCGTCACACCGGCCGCAGCAGACCGCGCACCGCACCCGAGCCGTCACGCACGAGCGCCACCCGCTGGCCGGGGCGCAGCACCCGCCACCCGCCCTCGGCCACCGCGGCGACCGGGACGTCCACGAGCACGCCGTCGTCGCGCAGCACCGTCGCCGACCCGTCCGGGTGGTGCGCGCTCACGGTCGCCTGCTCGGTCACACCGCCAAGCTAACCGATCCCGCGGGTGGCCCGGCCCCGCCCCTTCAGCCGCACCCCTCAGCCGCACCCCTCAGCCGCACCCCTCAGCCGCACCCCTCAGCCGCACCCCTCAGCCGCACCCCTCAGCCGCACCCCTCAGCCGCACACCGGCGCGAGGACCGCCGCCGTCCGGGCGCCCAGCCCCAGCGCCGCCGCCGACCCCAGGTCCTCCGCCGTGTCGACGTCGTGCCGCAGCGACGGCCACGGCCCGATCAGCGGCGCCGCGCCGGACGCCGCGTGCGCCGCCGCCGACCCCGCGCCGAACGACGGGTCCAGCGCGCCGCCGGGCGCGGACAGCAGGACCGTCGTCCCCGTGCCCTGGCGGTCCGGGACGAACGACCGGCCCGTCACCGCCGCCAGCGCCGCCGCGAGCTCGGCGGTCCGCAGCGCGGGCAGGTCGGCCTGGAGCGCCCCCACGACCGAGGAGGCGTCCCGCGCCCGCAGCACCTCCGAGCCGAACCGCAGCGACTCGTTCAACCCCTCCGGCCCGGCGATCGACTCGACGCCGAGCGCCCGCAGCTCCGCCGCCACCGCGCGATCGGACGTGACGACCACCACACGGCGCACGGCGGGCAGGGCGGCGGTGACGGTGTCGAGCGCGAACGCCAGCGCGAGCGCCGGCCGGTCCAGCCCCACGAGTCGCGACTTGGCCCGGTCCAGCGTCTTGACCGGCACCACCAGGTCCACTTCGGCTCCCACCCCGCCATACTCCCCGATGCCGGCCTCCCCGATGCCGGCTGGACCTGGCCGGGGCCTCCGGGGAAGACTCCAGGTCCACGAACGGAGAGGGAGTGCACGTGGCCAGAGAGAAGGGCGGCTTCTGGGTCGGGTTCGCCGCGGCGGTCTTCTACCCGTCGACCGCCGTGATGGCGCGCCGGCGCACGGAGGGCGGCGAGCGGCTTCCCCGGAAGGGCGGCGCGCTGGTCGTGATGAACCACGTGTCCCACCTGGACCCGGTCTACGACGCGGTGTTCACGCACGAGCAGGGGCGCGTGCCGCACTTCCTGGCCAAGCACGGCCTGTGGAACGTCCCGGTGCTCGGCTCCGTGCTCAAGGGCGCCCGCCAGATCCCCGTCTACCGCGGCACGTCCGACGCCCAGCAGAGCCTGCGCGCCGCCCACGACGCCCTGGAGCAGGGCCTGGTGGTGATCATCTACCCGGAGGGCACGATCACCCGCGACCCCGACGGCTGGCCGATGGGCTCCCGCACGGGCGTGGCGCGGCTCGCGCTGGAGCACGACGTGCCGGTGCTGCCCGTCGCCCGCTGGGGCACCCGCGACGTCTACGACCACTACCGCCGGAAGTTCCGGCCGCTCCCGCGCAAGACCGTCGTGACGAAGGTCGGCGAGCCGGTCGACCTGTCCGCCCACCGCGCCCGGCCGCAGAACCTCGCCCTGCTGCGCGAGGTCACCGACCTGCTGATGGGCGAGGTGAAGGACCTGCTGGCGGAGATCCGCGAGGAGCCGGCGCCGGACGGCTTCTACTCGGCGAAGAAGTCCTGACGTGGACCGGGTCGCGGTGCTGGGCGCCGGGTCGTGGGGCACCGCCTTCGCCAAGGTGCTCGCCGACTCCGGCACGGACGTGGTGCTGTGGGCGCGGCGCGCCGAGGTGGCCGACGCCATCTCGACGGGCCGGGTGAACACCGACTACCTGCCGGACGTGGTGCTGCCGGCGAACCTGACCGCCACCGCCGACGCCGACAAGGCGCTCGACGGCGCGCGGGCCGTGGTGCTGGCCGTGCCGAGCCAGACGCTGCGGGAGAACCTCGCCGGCTGGCGCCCGTCGCTGCCGCCCGGCGCCACGCTGGTCAGCCTGGCCAAGGGCGTCGAGCTGGGCACGCTCAAGCGGATGAGCGAGGTCGTCCGCGAGGTCGCCGGGGTGCCGGAGGACCAGGTCGCCGTGGTGACCGGGCCGAACCTGGCCAAGGAGATCGCGGCCGAGCAGCCGACCGCCACGGTCATCGCGTGCACCGACCACGACCGGGCGGTGGAGTTGCAGCACGCCTGCTCCAACTCCTACTTCCGGCCGTACACGAACGTCGACGTCGTCGGCTGCGAGCTGGGCGGGGCGTGCAAGAACGTCATCGCGCTGGCGTGCGGCATGGCGGCGGGCATGGGGTTCGGCGACAACACGATGGCCTCGATCATCACCCGCGGCCTGGCCGAGACGGCGCGGCTGGGCGCGGCGCTGGGCGCCGACCCGCTCACGTTCGCGGGCCTGGCCGGCCTGGGCGACCTGGTGGCGACGTGCGCCTCACCGCTGTCGCGCAACCGGTCGTTCGGTGAGAGGCTCGGCCGCGGCGACTCCCTGGCGCGGGCGCAGGAGGCGGCGCACGGGCAGGTCGCCGAGGGCGTGAAGTCGTGCTCGTCGATCCGCGAGCTGGCCGCGCGCCACGACGTGGACATGCCCATCACCGAGGGCGTGCACCAGGTGTGCCACGAAGGGCTCGACCCGCGCGTGCTCACCGCGGCGCTGCTCGGGCGGGAGCGGAAGGCGGAACGGCAGTGAACGACGTCGGCCGGTGGGGCGACGGCACGCGGGTCGTGCACACGACGCCGGCGGTGGCGGGGGAGCCGTTCACCGCGGGGCCCGTGTTCGCGTCGGCGTACCACCTGGGCGGCGCGGACACCTACGGCCGCGCGCACAACCCGACGTGGCGGGTGCTGGAGGAGGCGCTGGGCGGGCTGGAGGGCGGCACGACCGTGCTCTTCCCGTCCGGCATGGCGGCGATCTCGACGCTGCTGCGCGTCGTCCTCGCCCCCGGCGACACCGTCGTCGTGCCCGGTGACGGCTACTACCTGACCCGCGCGCTGGTCGCCGGGATGCCCGTGGAGGTCGTCGAGGCGCCCACCGCCGGGCCGTACCCGTCGTTCGACGGCGTGCGGCTGGTGCTGCTGGAGTCGCCGTCCAACCCGGGGCTCGACGTGTGCGACATCGCGGCGCTCGCCGAGGCCGCGCACGCCGCCGGCGCGCTGGTGGCGGTGGACAACACGACCGCGACGCCGCTCGGGCAGCTGCCGCTGGCGCTGGGCGCGGACGTCGTGGTGAGCAGCGACACCAAGGCCGTGGCGGGGCACAGCGACGTGCTGCTCGGGCACGTCACCGCGGCCGACCCGGAACTGGCCGAGGAGGTCCGCGCGGCCCGCACCACCGGCGGCGCGATCCCCGGCCCGTTCGAGGCGTGGCTGGCGCACCGCGGGCTCGGCACGCTCGACCTGCGGCTCGCCCGCCAGGCGGAGAACGCCGCCGCGCTGTACGACGCGCTCAAGGCGCACCCGGCGGTGACCGGGCTGCGCTGGCCCGGCGCGCCCGAGGACCCGGCGCACGCCGTCGCGGCCAGGCAGATGCGCCGCTTCGGCGGCGTGCTCACCTTCGTGCTGGCGGACGCGGACGCCGTCGCGGCGTTCCTGGCGCGCTCGGAGCTGGTGTACGCGAGCACCAGCTTCGGCGGGCTGCACACGAGCCTCGACCGGCGCGCCCAGTGGGGCGACCCGGTGCCGGAGGGCCTGGTCAGGCTGTCCGCGGGCTGCGAGGACACCGGGGACCTGGTGGCCGACGTGCTGAAGGCCCTCTGAAGTTCGCCCCAACGGGTCCATTTCGTGGGACGTGGTTGCGAGGGTGGCGGGTCGCTGCCACCCTCGTCGTCATGTCCTTCCGCGCCATGATCGACGGGCGGGGTCACATCGACCTCGGCCTGGTCGCCAGCGCGCTCTGTTCCTGTCGGTAGATCGCCCCGCGTCCCGCGAGCAGTCGACGCTCGCCACCCACGGCATCCCGAAGAAGGAACCTGATGTTCGCCGTTCCGGAGAACACGATCGCCCTGCCCCAGTCGCACGCCGCGCCGCACCCGGTGCGGATCGCGCTCGACGTGGCGGCGCGGCGGGAGCGCTGGGCCCACCTGCTCCGCTACGACCCCGACACCCGCTTCGCCGCCCTCGTCGAGCGCACCGACGAGCAGGAGGTGTGGCTGATGAGCTGGCTGCCCGGCCAGCACACCGACCTGCACGACCACGGCCCGACGACCGGCGCGTTCACCGTGGTCGGCGGCTCGCTGACCGAGGTGGTCGCGTCCCGCGGCCACCAGGTGCTGCACAACCTGGTGGCCGGCCAGTCGCGCGTGTTCGGGCCCGACTACGCCCACCAGGTGCGCAACGACGGCGTCGACCCCGCCGTCACGATCCACGTCTACCGCGACGGCGGGCGCACCGTCCGCCCGGTGCGGTTCGACCCCGTCGGCTAGCGCCCGCCCGTCAGGTCCTGTTCACGACGTGCGGTGGGACGTCCCAGTCGCCCACCAGCGCGGGGTCCGACTCCGCCGCGCCCCACGAGGTGCGCAGCGGCAGCACGCCCGCCCACCGCGCGTTCGCGGCGACGTCGTCCTCCTCGTCGCCGGGCGGGCCGCTGCGGATCTTCACCGACGCCTCGGCGAGGTCGAGCGCCAGCACCGACGTCGCGGCCAGCTCCTTCGGCGTCGGCTGCCGGGCGTAGTCCCACGAGCCGGGCGCGATGTGCTCGGTGAGGACGCGCAGGGCGTGCGCCTTGGCGTCCGGGTCGGTGACCGGGACGGCGGTGCCGTGGACGACGGCCGCGCGGTAGTTCATCGAGTGGTCGAACACCGAGCGCGCGTAGACGACACCGTCCAGGAGGGTCACGGCGACGCACACCGGCACGCCGCGCGCGGCCTCGCGGAGGCTGCGCGCGCCGGTCGAGCCGTGCAGGTAGAGGGTGTCCCCGTCGCGGCCGTAGCCGGTGGGCAGGACGAGCGGCGCGTCGTCCACGACGACGGCGAGGTGGCACACCAGGGCGGCGTCGAGGACGGCGTGCAGGTCGGCGCGGTCGGTGGCGGCGCGCTTGCTCCCGCGCCTGATCGTGCTGCGCGGCGTCGGTGACAGGGTCATGCGACCAGCTTCTCCGGTAGAGTGGCTATTCTCAAGTGCCAATTCTTGACGTTTCGAGGAGGCCACTTTGTCGGAGACCGCGCTCGCCGTCTCGCTGGACCGCACGTCGGGCGAGCCGCTGGCCGTGCAGCTCGCGGAGGCGCTGCGCACGGCCGCCGCCGACGGCAGGCTGCGCAGCGGCGACCGGCTGCCGTCCACCCGGGCGCTGGCCGAGCGGCTGGGCGTGAGCCGGACCGTGACGGCGGCGGCCTACGAACAGCTGCACGCCGAGGGCTGGATCGCCGGGCGGCACGGGTCGGGCACCTACGTGACCACCACGCCGCCGGGGGCGCTGCGGGCGCGCACCCGCCGTGCCGCGGCGCCCGCCGTGCCGTCCGGGGTGCTCGACCTGGCGCCCGGCGCGCCGTGGGCGGAAGGGCTGGACCGGGCGGCCTGGCGGCGGGCGTGGCGCGCGGCGGCGGACGTGCCGCCGCTGTTCCGGCCCGCGCGCGCGGGGCTGCCCGAGTACCGGGCCGTGGTCGCCGAGCACCTGCTGCGCCACCGCGGCCTGGCCGTGCGCGGCGGGTTGCGCGAGGAGCACGTGCTGGCGACCGGCGGCACCACCGCCGCGCTGGTCGAGCTGGCGGCGGCCGTGCTGGAACCCGGTGACGCGGTGGCCGTGGAGGAACCCGGTTACCAGCGCGCCGTGTCCGCCCTGCGGTCGGCGGGCGTGCGGGTCGTGCAGGCGCCCGTGGACGAGGAGGGCATCCTCGTCGACGCCGTGCCGGCGGGCGTGCGCGGCGTGTACTGCTCGCCCGCGCACCAGTACCCGATGGGCGGGCGCATGTCGGCCGGGCGGCGGGTGGCCCTGGTGGAGCGCGCCCGCGCCGAGGGGTGGCTGGTCGTGGAGGACGACTACGACGGCGAGCTGCGCTACGACGTCGCCCCCCTGCCGCTGCTGGCCGCGCTCGCGCCGGACGTCGTGGTGCACCTGGGCACGACGAGCAAGATCCTCACCCCGACGCTCGGCGCGGGCTGGATGGTGGCGCCCGAACCCGTCGCCACCGCCGTCCTCGCCCACCGCGACGAGACCGGCACCAGCCCGTCCGCGGCGGGGCAGCGCGTGCTGGTCGAACTCGCCCGCAACGGCGACCTGGGCCGGCACCTGCGCAAGCTCCGGCGCGAGCTGTCCGAGCGCCGGGCCCTGCTCTCCGCCGCGTTCGCCGAGGCGGGCATCCCCGTGCTGGGCGACGACGCGGGCGCGCACATCGTCGTGCCCCTGCCCACCGCGCAGGCCGAGCGCGACGTCCTCGCCGAAGCCCTGGCCCACGGCCTGCGCCTGGACGGCCTGGGCCGCCACCACGCGGGCCGCCCCGCGGTCCACGGCGCCGCGATCGGCTACAGCGCCTGCTCGCGCGACCAGCTCGCCGCCGCGATCCCCACCCTCATCCCCCTCCTCACCCCGAGAGTCCAACCCCCGGGCGTTGGACTCTCGCGACGTCCGAGTTCCACGGTCGCGGTGGGGGTTACGCCATCCGGGTAGGGTCCGAGCCATGACACAGCGCAAGACCAAGGTCGCCGTGGTGTTCGGCGGGCGCAGCAGCGAGCACATGGTCTCCTGCCTGTCCGCCGGCAGCGTCCTCCCGCACCTGGACCGCGAGCGGTTCGAGGTGGTGCCGGTGGGGATCACCGAGGGCGGCGCGTGGGTGATCGGCGCCGACGACACGAAGGCGCTGGAGGTGCGGGACCGGCAGCTGCCCACCGTCGCCTCCCTGGTCCCGGTGTCCGGCGGCGAGCTGGTCCCGGTGACCCCCGACGCGGTGCTGGGCGACGTGGACGTGGTCTTCCCCGTCCTGCACGGCGCGTGGGGCGAGGACGGCACCGTCCAGGGCCTGCTGGAGCTCGCCGACATCCCCTACGTCGGCCCCGGCGTCCTGGCGAGCGCGGTCGCCATGGACAAGGAGTTCACCAAGCGCCTCCTCAAGGACGCGGGCCTCCCGGTCGGCGAGTTCGCGATCCTGCGCCGCGACGAGCAGACCCTGGCCGACGCCGACCGCGAGCGGCTCGGCCTCCCTGTCTTCGTGAAGCCCGCCCGCGCCGGGTCGTCGGTCGGCATCTCCAAGGTCGTCGACTGGTCCCACCTGGACAGCGCGATCGCGCTGGCCCGCAAGACCGACCCGAAGGTCATCATCGAGGCCGCGGTGACCGGCCGCGAGGTCGAGTGCGGCGTGCTGGAGTTCCCGGACGGCCGCGTCGAGGCGTCGCTGCCCGCCGAGCTGCGCATCGTCGGCGGCGCGGTCGACTGGTACGACTTCGACGCCAAGTACCTCGACGACGTCGCCGAGTTCGACATCCCGGCCAAGCTCGACGAGCACGTCGCCCGCGACCTGCGCCGGATGGCCGTCGCCGCGTTCCGCGCGCTCGACTGCCAGGGCCTGGCCCGCGTCGACTTCTTCGTCACCGAGTACGACGAGCTGGTCGTCAACGAGGTCAACACGATGCCCGGCTTCACGCCGATCTCGATGTACCCGGCGATGTGGGCGAAGACCGGCGTGGACTACCCGTCGCTGCTCACGACCCTCGTGGAGACCGCGATCGCCCGGGGCACCGGCCTGCGCTAGTCACCCCCGCGTGTCCACGGGGCCCTTGGCGAGGGTGTCTCGGATCGTCGTCGAGATGTCCTGCAGGGGCCCCGTGCCCGCGTCCGACGGCACGGTCAGCGCCACGTACACCGGCCGGTCCACCGCGTACCAGGTCGACGTGGCACCCTCGGACAGCACCAGCCAGTCGACGTCGGAGATCGTCCGCAGGGTGGAGGTCGGCGTGAGGTCAGCCGGTCGGTCCAGACCGCACCGCAGCACGATCGGCTCGTGCGCCGCGTCGCCCCACGCCACCGCGCCGGGTGGGACGGGGGACGCCAGTTCGCGGCGCGGCAGCGTGGCGCCGTTGGACAGCAGCTGCATCGGCAGCGCGCTCACCAGCGCCCCGCACTCGGCCGACCCGGCGCCCGGCGCGGGCACGGGTACCAGCGCGACGGGGCCGGAGCGGTCGACCGACGGGTCGGCGGGGGCGTCCTTGCCCCCCGCGCCGAGGAAGAGGCCCACGGCCGCCACGCCCGCCGCGAGCAGCGCCGGCAGGCCCAGGGCCACGACGAGCAGCGGACGGGGGAGCAGCGAGGCGGGTTCCGGTTCCTGTGCCACGCGGTTATGACAGCACGGACCTACAGGTGGACCACCGGGCAGGTCAGGGTTCGCGTGATGCCCTCCACGTTCTGGATGCGGGCGACCACGAGCTGTCCGAGTTGGTCGACGGTGTCGGCCTCGGCCCGGACGATCACGTCGTACGGACCGGTGACGTCCTCCGCTTGGGCCACTCCGGGGATGCCGGAGATCTCCGCCGCGACGGCGGCTGCCTTCCCGACCTCGGTCTGGATGAGGATGTATGCGTGCACCACGGCGTGCCCCTTCGTCGCGACAGGTTAGGTCGGGGTAGGAACGTGGACAGCAACGTACCCCAGTCGGGGTTCCGAATGCTCAGAACGGGAGGCAATCTTGCGTCCGGAGCCG
Organism: Saccharothrix longispora; assembly: GCF_031455225.1. Lineage (GTDB taxonomy): Bacteria > Actinomycetota > Actinomycetes > Mycobacteriales > Pseudonocardiaceae > Actinosynnema > Actinosynnema longispora. The sequence goes on along the minus strand of NZ_JAVDSG010000001.1, from coordinate 5,474,298 downwards.
CCGCGGAACGCGGACACGGTCGCTGAAGTGGGTGAGTTCGGTCTCATCCGCCGGGTGACGGCAGGTCGGACGCAGCCGCCCACCACCCTGCTCGGCCCGGGTGACGACGCGGCTGTGGTCGCGACGCCCGACGGCCGCGTGGTGGTGTCCACCGACGTGCTGGTCGAAGGTGTCCACTTCAGACTCGACTGGTCCTCCCCCGAGCAGGTCGGCCGCAAGGCGGCGGCCGTGAACCTGGCCGACGTGGCCGCCATGGGGGCGGTTCCGACCGCCCTCACGATCGGCCTCGCGTGCCCCGCGGACACGCCCTCCTCGGTGGTGGAGGGGATCACCGCCGGGCTGTGGCAGGAGGCCGTCGTCGCGGGGGCGGGCGTGGTGGGCGGCGACATGGTGTCCTCCGCGACACTGGTGATCTCCGTTACGGCGATGGGTGACATGGGTGGGCTGGAGCCCGTCACGCGGGCCGGCGCCCAGGTCGGCGACGTCGTCGCGGTGTGCGGTCGGCTCGGCTGGGCGGCGGGCGGTCTCGCCGTGCTCCAGCGCGGGTTCCGGTCGCCGGTCGCGGTGGTCGGGGCGCAGCGCACCCCCGAACCCCCGTACGCCGCCGGGCCGCAGGCCGCCGCCGCGGGCGCGACGGCGATGATCGACGTCTCGGACGGCCTGCTCGCCGACCTCGGGCACATCGCCGACGAGTCGGGCATCGGCATCGACATCCGCACCGAGCTGCTGGAGGTGCACCCGCGGCTGATCGACGTGGCGGCGGCGCTCGGCGCGGACGCCCGGCACTGGGCGCTCACCGGTGGCGAGGACCACGCGCTGGCCGCGACGTTCCCGGAACCCGCCGCCGTGCCCGAGGGCTGGCAGACCATCGGCACCGTCCGGCACGGCAGCGGTGTCACCGTGGACGGCCGCGCGTACGAGAAACCCCCTGGCTGGGAGCACTGGCGGTAGGTAACGTGACGAATGTGGAACTATGCACGCTCCCGTATGACCATCCGGACTCGGTCAAGCTGATCTCCGAGCTCCAGCAGGTCTACCTCGCCCGCTACGGCGAGGTGGACGTGACCCCGGTGGACCCGGCGCAGTTCTCCGCGCCCCTCGGGCACTTCGTCGTCGGCTACCTCGACAACGCCCCGGTGGCCTGCGGCGGGTGGCGCGCGCACGACGTGGTCGAGGAGGCGCTGCGCCCCGGCGACGCCGAGATCAAGCGCATGTACGTCGTCGACTCCCTGCGCGGACGGGGCCTGTCCCGGGTCGTGCTGGCCGCGCTGGAGGACGCCGCGCGGGCCGCCGGCCGCACCCGCATGGTGCTGGAGACCGGCACCCGCCAGCCCGAGGCGATCGGCCTGTACGAGGCCGTCGGGTACGGGCGCATCGACAACTTCGGCGTCTACCGGCATCATCCGGACAGCCTTTGCTACGGGAAGGCGCTCTAGGACCCCGAGGGAGCGGTCGTGGCCATCTACGCGCTGGGCGGGCTGGAACCGGTGATCCACCCGGACGCCTACGTGCACCCGGACGCCACCGTCATCGGCGACGTCCGGATCGGCGCGCACGCCTCCGTGTGGCCGCAGGCCGTGCTGCGCGGCGACTACGGGCGCATCGAGGTCGGCGAGCGCACGTCGGTGCAGGACGGCACGGTCGTCCACTGCACCGAGGTCCACCCGGCCGTCATCGGCGCGGAGTGCGTCATCGGCCACAACGTGCACATCGAGGGCGCCACCATCGCCGACCGCTGCCTGATCGCGTCGGGGTCGGTGGTGCTCAACGGGGCCGTGGTCGAGGAGGGCTCGATCGTCGGGGCCGGCGCGGTGGTCTCGTTCGACGGGCACGTGCCCGCGCGGTCGATGGCCCTCGGCGTGCCCGCGAAGATCCGCGAGGGGTACGTCGTGCCGGACGGCGCGTGGCAGTTCGCGGTGGACAAGTACGTGGACAACGCCTCGCGCTACCGCGGGGAACTGCGGCGCCTCGACTGAGATAGGGTCCCGCCGTGGGACGTCCCCTTGAGGAAATCGTGGAAGCCGGCTGGGCCGCCGCACTCGCGCCCGTCGCCGATCGGATCGCCAGGATGGGCGAGTTCCTGCGGGCGGAGGTCGCCGCGGGGCGCACCTACCTGCCCGCGGGGGAGAACGTGCTGCGGGCGTTCCAGCAGCCGTTCCACTCCGTCCGGGTGCTCGTCGTCGGCCAGGACCCGTACCCGACACCGGGGCACGCCGTGGGCCTGAGCTTCTCGGTGTCGCCGGAGACCCGGCCCATCCCCAAGAGCCTGAACAACATCTACACCGAGTACACGGCCGACCTCGGCCACCCCACGCCGTCGAACGGCGACCTGACGCCGTGGACCGAGCAGGGCGTGCTGCTGCTCAACAGGGCGCTGACCGTGCAGCCGGGCAAGTCGAACTCCCACCGCAACAAGGGCTGGGAGCCGGTCACCGAGCAGGCCATCAAGGCGCTCGCGGCCCGCGAGACGCCGCTCGTCGCCGTCCTGTGGGGCAGCCAGGCGCGCGCGCTCAAGCCGATGCTCGCGCCGTACCCGTGCGTCGAGTCGGTCCACCCGAGCCCGCTGTCCGCGTCCGGCGGCTTCTTCGGCTCGCGGCCGTTCAGCAAGGTCAACGAGCTGCTCGTGCAGCAGGGCGCGGAGCCCGTGGACTGGAAACTGCCCTGAGCGCCTCCTTTCACCCGTAGGTGGGAGAAGTGCTCACGGCCGGGTGGTCGGCCGCGTAGGGCGTGCCGGGCGGGCAACCCCGAGGTCCCCAGGACCGACGGGAAGGACGACCGACGATGCCGCTCGCACGCTCGCTCACGTCCGCGGCGCTCGTCGCGCTCTCCGCGTCGGCCTGCGCCGCCACCGCTTTCGCCGCCACCGCCCTCGCGGCCGGTCCGGAACGGGCGGGGTGGCCCGTCCCGGTGCCGGTGGTGACGCCCAGCGTCGTCTCGACCCCCGGTCACCAGCCCGGCCGGGCCGGCGCCGAGCCGGACACCACGCGGCTCGCGAACCCGTCGACCGGCACCCGGCTGGCCGCCAGGGGCGACGCGATCGTGCTCACCTCCCGGGGGTCGGACGCCGACACCTGGGACGTCGACCAGACCACCGAGGGCGTCCGGGTCCGCAACACCGCCACCGGCCGATGCCTCACCGGGCCGGCCACCGACGTGCGACCGGGCGCGCGGGTCGGGCTGCGGGCGTGCGACGGCGCCGCCGACCAGCGCTGGGCCCTGCGCCCGAGCGGCGACGGCGGCTGGACCCTCGCCCACGGCGCGAACCGCCACCTCGTGCTCGGCGTCGGCTACGACGGGGACCGCCCGACGACCGCCGTCCTCGCGCCCGCCACCCCGGACCCGCACCCGGAGCACGTCTGGGCGGCCGACGACCACTGACCGCCACCGACCTCCGCGCGCCGCCCGGGTTCCGCCACCAGGGCACAGCGGGTCCGTCCACCTGGCACCCCGGACCCGCGCCCGACCGGCCGCGCGGACAGCGAAAGGCCCCCGGGGCGACAACCCCGGGGGCCTTTCCACTGCACGTCAGGGCACGGCGTCAGCCGCGCACCACCTTGCCCGCCTTCAGGCACGAGGTGCACACGTTGAGCCGCTGGCGCTGCGAAGAGGACACCTTCGCGCGCACGGTCTGGATGTTCGGGTTCCACCGGCGGTTCGTCTTCCGGTGGGAGTGCGAGACAGAATGGCCGAAGCCCGGCCCCTTGCCACAGACGTCGCACACGGCAGCCACGTCAGCCACTCCTTCAGATTCTTCTGGGGGTACTCACGCCCCGGCGGGCGCGCAAGCGTGCACAAGCCTCAGCCGGGCATGGCAACCTGGACAGGGTAACCGGTCGGCCGCACCCCCTCCAAACCGGGTCGAATACCCTGGGCGGCCATGCGGGCTCTCGATGCGGTCGCGGTGCGCCAGTGGGCGGACGCCTGTGTGCGGTCCCTGGACGCGAACCGGGAGGACATCGACCGCATCAACGTGTTCCCGGTGCCCGACGGCGACACCGGCACCAACCTGCTCCAGACCATGCGCTCGGCGCTGGACGACCTGCTCCGCACCCCCGCCGACGAGAACGTCGGCACGGCCCTCGCCGCCCTCGCCCGCGGCGCGCTGGCCGGGGCGCGCGGCAACTCCGGCGTCATCCTGTCCCAGGTGCTCAGGGGCCTCGCCGAGGCCGCCCAGGGCGCGTCGACAGCCGGCGGCTCGTCGCTGCGGAGGGCGTTGCTGCGCGCCGACGTACTCGCCACCGCCGCCGTGTCCGCGCCCGTGCCGGGCACGGTGCTGACCGTCCTGCACGCCGCCGCCGAGGCGGCCCGCGACTGCGGCTCCGACGACCTGGGCGAGGTGGTCACCGCCGCCGCCGGCGCGGGCGCCGTCGCGCTCGCCGACACACCCCGTCAACTGGCCGTGCTGGCCCGCGCCGGGGTCGTCGACGCGGGCGGGCGGGGCCTCGTCGTGCTCCTGGACGCCCTGGCGGACGTCGTCACCGGCCGCGTCCCGGAGCCCACCGTCCCGAATCCCGCCGTCCTGAATCCCACGGGGCCGAATCCCGCGGGGCCGAATCCCACGGGGCCGAATCCCGTGGGGGCGGTCCCGGCCACCGTGCCGCGCGACGCGCTCACCACCGCCCGCGAGGCCGGGTCCGCCGAGTACGAGTACGAGGTCATGTACCTGCTCGACGGCGACCCCGACGCCGAACTGCTGAAGGTCTCCCTGGGCGCGCTCGGCGACTGCGTGTCCGTCGTCGGCGACGGGGCCGGCCTGTGGACCGTGCACGTGCACTGCAACGACGTCGGCGCGGCGATCGAGGCGGGTATCGCCGTCGGCCGCCCGCACCGCATCACCGTCTCCCGGTTCGCCGACCAGATCGCCGCCGCCGCGCCCCGCTTCGTGCGCGACCGGGCGATCGTCGTGCTGGTCGACGGGCCCGGCGCGGCCGAGCTGTTCCGCTCCGAGGGCGCCGCGGTGCTCGAACCCGGCGACGGGGTCACCGCCGCCGACCTGCTCGCCGTGATCGTCGGCACGCGCGCGCGGCAGGTGACCGTGCTGCCCGGCGACCCGGCGTGGCGCGAACCGCTCGACGAGGCCGTCGCGCAGGCCGTCGCCGCCGGGCAGGACGTGGTGGTGGTGCCGACGTTCTCGCCCGTGCAGGCGCTGGCCGCGCTCGCCGTGCACTCGCCGACCCGGCGCGCCGGCGACGACGTGGTCGCCATGGCCGAGGCCGCCGCCGCCACCCGGCGCGGCGAGGTCGCGGTGTCCGGGCGGGAGGCCATCACCTGGGTCGGCCGCTGCGAGCCGGGCGACCTGCTCGGCATGCTCGACGGCGAGGTGGTGCTCATCGCGCCCGGCGGCGAGGACGTGGGCGACCTCGCGTGCCGCCTGGTCGACCGGATGCTCGCCAGCGGCGGCGAGCTGGTCACCGTGCTGCTCGGCCGGGGTGCCCCGGACGGCCTGGAGCTGGTGCTGGAGGATCACCTGCGGGTGACCCACCCCGAAGTGGAGCTTGCCGCCTACCAGGGCGGACAGGCGGACGCCCTCGTCGTCGTCGGCGTCGAGTAGCGGTTTTGTCGGTGTCGAGTAGTTGGATGGGCCGCTGATGACGACCTTCGACGAGAAGCTGGTGTCGGTGCTCGGCAAGAAGAGCGCCGACGCGCTGGAGTCCGGCCTGGGCCTGCGCACGGTCGGCGACCTGCTGCGCCACTACCCGCGCCGCTACGACGAGCGCGGCAAGCTCACCGAGATCGCCGGGCTGGAGCTGGGCGAGCACGTCACCGTGCAGGCGCGGGTCAAGAGCGCGCGGCAGCGGCGGATGAAGTCGCGCAGCGGCGAACTGCTGGAGGCCGTCATCACCGACGGCACCAGCGACCTGCACCTGGTGTTCTTCGGGCGCGGCTCGCGCAAGGTCGAGCGGGAGCTGCTGCCCAACCGCGAGGCGATGTTCGCGGGCAAGGTCGGTCTGTTCAACGGCAAGCTCCAGCTCGCCCACCCCGACTACCAGGTCCTCGACGGGTTCGACGGCGACGCGGCGAAGTTCGCGGGCGCGTTCATCCCGGTCTACCCGGCGGCGCAGGGCATCCAGTCGTGGAACGTCTCCAACTGCGTGGAACAGGTCCTCGCCCTGTGGGACGGCGTGACCGAGGACCCGCTGCCGGAGGACCTGCGCCGGGCCCGCGACCTCGTGCCGCTGGAGAAGGCCCTGCGCGACATCCACCGCCCCGACGGCTGGGCCGCCATCACCGTGGCCCAGCAGCGCCTCAAGTGGGACGAGGCGATGGCCGTCCAGCTCACCCTGGCCCAGCGCCGCCGGTCCTCGACCGCCCGGCCGGCCCCCGCGTGCCCGCCCCGCGACGGCCTGGTGCGCGACGCCTTCGACGCACGCCTGCCGTTCGAGCTGACGGCCGGCCAGCGCGAGGTCGGCGAGCAGATCGCGGCGGACCTGGCGCGCGACGTGCCGATGAACCGGCTGCTCCAGGGGGAGGTCGGCAGCGGCAAGACGATGGTCGCCCTGCGGGCGATGCTCCAGGTCGTCGACGCCGGGCGGCAGGCCGCGATGCTGGCGCCCACCGAGGTGCTGGCCGCGCAGCACGCGCGGTCGCTGCGGGAGCAGCTGGGGGACCTCGCGCGGGCCGGTGAGCTGGGGGGAGCGGAGCACGCGACGCGCGTCACCCTGCTGACCGGGTCGATGGGGGCGGCGGCGCGGAAGAAGGCGATGCTGGAGATCGTGACCGGTGAGGCCGGGATCGTGGTCGGCACGCACGCGCTGATCCAGGACAAGGTGGAGTTCCACGACCTCGGGCTGGTCGTCGTGGACGAGCAGCACCGGTTCGGCGTGGAGCAGCGGGCCGCGCTGAGCGGGCGCGCGGGCGGGTCGGCGCCGCACGTGCTGGTGATGACGGCGACGCCGATCCCGCGCACGGTGGCCATGACGGTCTACGGCGACCTGGAGGTGTCCGCGCTGCGCGAGCTCCCGCAGGGGCGGTCGCCGATCTCGACGTCCGTGGTGCCGATCGCGGAGAAGCCGCAGTGGCTCGACCGGGCGTGGCAGCGCATCCACGAGGAGGTGCGCAAGGGGCACCAGGTGTACGTGGTGTGCCCGCGCATCGGCGACGGGGAGAACGAGGACGGCGAGGCGCCGCCGAAGGAGGACGGCTCGGACCGCCGCCCGCCGCTGGCGGTGGTGGACGTGGCGAACCGGTTGGCCGCGGGGCCGCTGCGCGGGTTGCGGGTCGACATCCTGCACGGGCGGATGGCGCCGGACGACAAGGACGCCGTGATGCGGGCGTTCGCCGCCAACGAGGTGCAGGTGCTCGTGGCGACGACGGTGGTCGAGGTGGGCGTGAACGTGCCCAACGCCACCGTCATGGTGATCATGGACGCCGACCGGTTCGGGGTGAGCCAGCTGCACCAGCTGCGCGGGCGCGTCGGCCGGGGGAGCGCGCCGGGGCTGTGCCTGCTGGTGACCGAGATGCCCGGCGGCACGTCGACCATGGAGCGGCTGCGGGCCGTCGAGTCCACGCTGGACGGCTTCGAGCTGGCGCAGCTGGACCTGGAGCTGCGCCGGGAGGGCGACGTCCTGGGCGCGGCCCAGTCGGGCACGCGCTCGGGGCTGAAGATGCTGTCGCTGCTGCGCGACGAGGACGTGATCGCCGACGCGCGGGTGGTGGCGCAGGAGGTCGTGGAGGCCGACCCGGACCTGGCGGACCACCCCGGCCTGGCCGGGTTGGTGGCGGGCCTGCTGGACGAGGAGCGCGCCGAGTACCTGGAGAAGGCCTGAGCGCCGGTCCGGTTAGGGTGGATCGTGCGCCGTTTCCCGTTCGTCCTGATCCCGCTGGCGCTGGTCGCCTGCTCGTCCGGTCCGGGCGGCGACCCGGCCCCGTCGAGCGCGCCGCCCCGGAGTGACCTGGCGGTGCTCGCCGAGCGCATCGAGCAGCGCCGCGCCGAGCTGTCCACCGCCACGTTCCACACCGAGGGCTTCGCCTCCGACGGGCAGGCCACCGAGGTCCGCAACGTGGTCGACGGGTCGGTCCGGCACTCGCCCGGCGGGGTGAGCGCGTCGATGGTGATGGACGTCGCGACCGGTGGTCGGCCCGCGAATAGGACGTCCCTCGTGGTCGTGCCCGCCGGGACGTACGTGCAGGTCGCGGGCGCGCCCATGCCCGAGGGCAAGAAGTGGGGCTACTACACGGCGGAGAACAGCGGCTCGCTGGACGCGCTGATGCGCGGGTTCGGGCCGAGCGCCACGGTGGGCGCCGAGCTGGACTACGTGGAACCCAGGGCCGCGCTGGTCGTCGGCACGGCGGCCGAGCAGCTCGACGGCGTGCCGGTGACCCGCCACGACCTGGTCGTCGACCCGCTCACGATGGCGAAGGTCGTCGAGGACCGGGACATCCAGCTCCAGCACACCCAGCTCGCCGAGTACGGCGTGGCCATCGCCGCCTCGGTGTGGGTGGACGGCACCGGCGCGCCGCTCAAGGCCGAGTACCGCTTCGAGCTGGACGGCGAGGTGGTCAAGCGGTCCACCACCCGGTTCCGCGACTGGGGCGGGCCGGTGGACATCGCGGTGCCGGACCAGGCCGAGGTCGTGCCCGCCGACCGGCTGCCGGGGTAGCCGGCAGTCGGGGTAGCCGGCAGTCGGGCCGACCCGGGGTCACCTGCCCTTGCGGGGCGCCGCCTTCGGCACCGGGAGCTGGGTCGTGGGCTGCTCGGACGGGTCCACCTCGGGCTCGGCGGCCGTCGGGGCCGTCTCCGGTGCGTCGGCCTTCGGGGTATCGGTTTCCGGTGCGGCGGTCCCGGCCTCGGCGGCCTCGACCCCGGTCGCCTTCGTCTCGGCCGGCTCGGACCCGGCTGCCGCGGCCCTCTCGGCCTCGTCGTCCGCCAGGGCCTCGGCGTCCAGCGGCGAGAGGCTGGCCATCGCCCGGGTGATGGCCTCCTGCGCCGCGCCGAACTGCTCGGTCACCGCCCGGTGCACGCTGTGCAGCTCGGCGAGCTTGCGGTCGGCGGCGGTGACGCGGCGGTCGGCGTGGGCGTCCGCCTCGGTGATCGTCCTCTCGGCGCGGGCGTCGGCGTCGGCGATGGCCTTCTCGGCCTTGGCCAGGGCCTCGGACTCCAGCTCGGCGATCTGCCGCGCCGACTCGGCGCGCAGCGCGGCGGTGTCCGCGCGGGCCGCTTCGAGCAGCTTCGCGGCCTCGGCCTTCGCCTCGACGACGTGCACCTCGTGCTCCTTGCGGAGCGTGGTGCGCAGCTCGTCGTACTCCTTGTCCAGCTCGTCGTGGTGGCCCTTGTACTTCTGCTCCAGCTCGGCGCGCTTGGCCGCCAGCTCCGCGGTCCGGCCCTCGAAGTCCGCGGTCAGCCGCTCGCGCTCCGACTTCGCCTCGGCCACCAGCGCCTCGTGCTCGCGGGTGAGCTTGGCGCGCAGCTCCTCCAGCGACTTCTCCAGCTCGGCGCGGCGCTCCTCGTACTGGCGCTCCAGCTCGGCGGTCCGCTGCTGGTGGGCCGCCTCCAGCTGGCGGCGGCGCTCCTCCAGGTCGGTCATCGCCCGCTGGTGCGCCGCCCGGCCCTCGGCGGCGGCGCGCTCGGCCTCGGCGCGCGTCGCGTTGGCCTGGTCGAGGGCGGCCTTGCGGACGTCGGCGATCTCCTCCTCGGCGAGCGTCATCATCACGCGGACGCGCTCGGTGACGTTGGAGGCGTTGACCGGGCTGTTGGCGAGGTTGCTCAGCTGGCCCTTGACCTTGTCCAGCTCGGCACGGGTCGAGCCGAGCAGCTTGGACAGCTCCGCGACCTGGGTCGAGGCCGCCTCACGCGCTCTGTTGGAGTTCTTCAGGTCGTACTCGAGACGCGTCACGCGCTCGTTCACCTGACGCTGGTTGTACCCGCGGAGAACGACGTCGAAATGGGTGCGGGCAGCAGGCTGCCCAGTCCCTTCAGCCCCGGCCATGACCTCAACCCTACCGAGAAGTCGCTGACCGCAATCACCCGATGCAGCGAACGCACCGTAACGGGTCAGTGATCCTGAGTGTGCGGTGAACGGAGCGTGACGCCCGTGTGTCGAACGCGTGTTCGACAAAACGGAGAGCTGCGCCGGAGTGCGTCCCAGGGGAGAATCCAGGGGCATGGTCCCAGGTCGCGGCCACCCTTGACCGGATGAGTGACCGATCACGATGACGTCCGTCACGTGAGATGGAACTCCCGAAGGGCGGGAAGCGCGCGGTAGCGTGCCTTGATTCACCCCTGCCTTGATCCACGTCGAGCAACCGGGAGGGAACGCCGCATGTTCCGCAAGGTTCTTGTCGCCAACCGCGGCGAGATCGCGATCCGCGCCTTTCGCGCCGCCTACGAACTGGGCGCGGGCACGGTCGCGGTCTTCCCCCACGAGGACCGCAACTCCCTGCACCGGCTGAAGGCCGACGAGTCCTACGAGATCGGTGAGCCGGGCCACCCCGTCCGCGCCTACCTGTCCGTGGACGAGGTCATCAGGGCGGCGCGCAAGGCCGGCGCCGACGCCGTCTACCCCGGCTACGGCTTCCTGTCCGAGAACCCCGAGCTGGCCAAGGCGTGCGCCGCGGCGGGCATCACGTTCGTCGGCCCGCCCGCCGACGTGCTGGAGCTGACCGGCAACAAGGCCCGCGCGATCGCCGCGGCCCGCGAGGCCGGCCTCCCCGTGCTGAAGTCCAGCGCGCCGTCCAGCGACATCGACGAGCTGCTGGCCGCCGCCGAGGGCATCACCTTCCCCGTCTTCGTGAAGGCGGTCGCCGGCGGCGGCGGTCGCGGCATGCGGCGGGTGGAGGACGAGGGCGCGCTGCGCGAGTCCCTGGAGGCGGCGTCCCGCGAGGCCGAATCGGCCTTCGGCGACCCGACGGTGTTCCTGGAGCAGGCCGTGGTCGAGCCGCGGCACATCGAGGTGCAGATCCTCGCCGACGGCGAGGGCAACGTGATGCACCTGTTCGAGCGCGACTGCTCGGTGCAGCGCCGCCACCAGAAGGTCATCGAGATCGCGCCCGCGCCGAACCTGGCCCCGGAGCTGCGGCAGCGCATCTGCGACGACGCGGTCAAGTTCGCCCGGCACATCGGCTACCGCAACGCGGGCACGGTCGAGTTCCTGCTCGACCCGCACGGCAACTACGTCTTCATCGAGATGAACCCCCGCATCCAGGTCGAGCACACGGTGACCGAGGAGGTCACCGACGTCGACCTCGTGCAGTCGCAGATGCGGATCGCGAGCGGCGAGTCCCTGGAGGACCTGGGGCTCAGCCAGGAGACCGTGCAGCTGCGCGGCGCGGCCCTCCAGTGCCGCATCACCACCGAGGACCCGGCCAACGGGTTCCGCCCCGACACGGGCATGATCAGCGCCTACCGCTCGCCGGGCGGCTCGGGCATCCGCCTCGACGGCGGCACGACCGGCGCCGGCACGGCCATCGGCGCGCACTTCGACTCGATGCTGGTCAAGCTCACCTGCCGCGGTCGCACGTTCTCCGCCGCCGTGGCGCGGGCCCGCCGCGCGGTCGCCGAGTTCCGCATCCGCGGCGTGTCCACGAACATCCCGTTCCTCCAGGCGGTGCTGGACGACCCGGACTTCTACGAGGGCCGCGTCACCACCTCGTTCATCGAGAAGCGCCCCCGGCTGCTCACCGCGCGCGTCCCGGCCGACCGCGGCACGCGCCTGCTGACCTACCTGGCCGACGTGACGGTGAACAAGCCGAACGGCCCGCGCCCGCCCGCCGTGGACCCGCGCGTGAAGCTGCCGGCCGCGGACCTCACCGCGGAACCGCCCGCCGGGTCGAAGCAGAAGCTGGTGGAGCTGGGCCCGGAGGGCTTCGCCCGCTGGATGCGGGAGTCGAAGGCGCTCGGCGTCACCGACACCACGTTCCGCGACGCGCACCAGTCGCTGCTGGCCACCCGCGTGCGCACCAAGGACCTGCTGGCCGTCGCGCCGCACGTCGCGCGGATGGCGCCGCAGCTGCTCTCCCTGGAGGCGTGGGGCGGCGCGACGTACGACGTGGCGCTGCGGTTCCTCGCCGAGGACCCGTGGGAGCGGTTGGCGGCGCTGCGCGAGGCGGTGCCCAACATCACCCTCCAGATGCTGCTGCGCGGCCGCAACACGGTGGGCTACACGCCCTACCCCGAAGCGGTGACCAGCGCTTTCGTCGAGGAGGCGACCAAGACCGGCATCGACGTCTTCCGCATCTTCGACGCCCTCAACGACGTCGAGCAGATGCGCCCGGCCATCGAGGCGGTCCGGGAGACCGGCACGGCGGTCGCCGAGGTCGCCCTCTGCTACACCTCGGACCTGTCCGACCCGGCGGAGCGGCTCTACACGCTCGACTACTACCTCAAGCTCGCCGAGCAGATCGTGGGCGCGGGCGCGCACGTGCTCGCGGTGAAGGACATGGCGGGCCTGCTGCGCCCGCCGGCCGCCGCGCGCCTGATCACGGCGCTGCGCAAGGAGTTCGACCTGCCCGTGCACCTGCACACCCACGACACGGCGGGCGGCCAGCTGGCCACCTACCTGGCGGCGATCCAGTCCGGGGTGGACGCGGTGGACGGCGCCGTCGCCTCGATGGCGGGCACGACGTCGCAGCCGCCGCTGTCGGCGATCGTGGCGGCCACCGACTACACCGAGCGCGCCACGGGCCTGGACCTGCGGGCGGTGTGCGACCTGGAGCCCTACTGGGAGGCGGTGCGCAAGGTCTACGCGCCGTTCGAGTCGGGCATCCCCGGCCCCACGGGCCGCGTCTACACGCACGAGATCCCCGGCGGGCAGCTGTCGAACCTGCGCACCCAGGCGGTCGCGCTCGGCCTCGGGCAGAAGTTCGAGGAGATCGAGGCGATGTACGCCGCGGCCGACCGGATGCTCGGCCGGCTGGTGAAGGTGACCCCGTCCTCGAAGGTCGTCGGCGACCTCGCGCTGCACCTGGTGGGCGCGGGCGTGAAGCCGGAGGAGTTCGAGGCCGACCCGGGCAGGTACGACATCCCGGGCTCGGTGATCGGGTTCCTGCACGGCGAGCTGGGCGACCCGCCCGGCGGCTGGCCCGAGCCGTTCCGCTCCAAGGCCCTCCAGGGCCGCCCGGCGCCCAAGGGCGTGGCGGACCTGACCGAGGACGACGAGAAGGGCCTGGAGGGCGACCGGCGTGCCACGCTCAACCGGCTGCTGTTCCCGGCGCCCACCAAGGAGTTCCTGGCGCACCGGGACGCCTACGGCGACACCAGCGTGCTGAGCAGCAAGGACTTCTTCTACGGCCTCAAGCCGGGGGAGGAGTACTCGGTCGACCTGGAGCCGGGCGTGCGGCTGCTGATCGGCCTGGAGGCCATCGGCGAGGCCGACGAGCGCGGCGTCCGCACGGTGATGGCGGTGCTCAACGGCCAGCTGCGGCCGATCCAGGTGCGCGACCGGTCGGTCGCCGCCGAGGTCCCGGTGGCCGAGAAGGCCGACCGGGCCAACCCCGACCACGTCGCCGCGCCGTTCGCGGGCGTCGTCACGCCGAGCGTGGACGAGGACGACCAGGTCGAGGCCGGGCAGACCGTGGCGACCATCGAGGCGATGAAGATGGAGGCCGCGATCACCGCGCCGAGGGCCGGCCGCGTGAAGCGGCTCGCGGTGCGCGGCGTGCAGCAGGTGGAGGGCGGCGACCTGCTGATCGTCCTGGACTGACCGCGGGATCGGGGCGGGGGCACCGGTGCGGTGCCCCCGCCCCGGTGCGTGTAGACCTGCCTGATGCAGAACGGGTACCAGACGGTCGTGGACGTCGAGGCGACCGACGCCGAGGCCGCCGACCTCGCCGCCGCGGTGACCGCGTGGCTCGTCGAACGGGGCGTCGTCGTGGCCGGCGTCACCAGCTGCGCCGGTGGTCCCGGTCACGCGCCCGGCCCGGAACGGACCCTCGCCGCGCCCCCGCCGGACGCGGACCAGGCGGTGCCGGCGTGGAACGGCCTCCAGGTCGTCGTCGGCCGCGCCGTCCACTACACCAGGGGTGACCCGGGCGTCCTCTGCCCGCACTGCGGCGCGGACGTCGGCCTGGAGCGGGTCGCCGACTCGTTCGACGAGTGGCTGCGCGGCGAACCGGGGACGCGGCCGTGCCCGGCGTGCGCCCGGGAACTTGATCCGAACGGGTGGCGTTGGGTACCGCAGTGGGGCTTCGGTGCCGTGGCCTTCACCTTCTGGAACTGGCCACCGCTGCGCCCCGGGTTCGTCGCCGAGTTGTCGGCCCGGCTCGGGCACCGCACGGTTGTGGTGGCGGACGAGCTGTGAGGGGGCGGTGGCGATGAAGAAGGTCGGACTCGCGCTGGGACTGGTCGCGGGAGCGGTGGCCTGGGCTGCCCGGGACGTCCCGGTCGCGCTGGGCGGCAAGCCCGGCGGCGACCGGGTCCGCAACTCGCCGCAGTTCCGCGACGGGAAGTTCCGCAACGCCAGGCAGACCCGCACCATGCCGCCCTCCGACGCCGGCGGGACGCTGCGGGAGATGCTCTTCGGCGGTCAGCGGCGCCACCCGGACGGCGAGGTACCGCTCGTGCCGCCGGTCCCCGGCACGCCGGACGGCCTGCACATCACCTGGTACGGCCACGCCTCCACGCTGATCGAGATCGACGGCGCCCGCGTCCTGGTCGACCCGGTGTGGAGCGACCGCTGCTCGCCGTCGCCGGTGGTCGGCCCCAAGCGCCTGCACCCGGTGCCGCACCGGCTCGACGAGGTCGGGCGGGTCGACGCGGTCGTCATCTCGCACGACCACTACGACCACCTCGACCTGCCGACCGTGCGGGCGCTGACCGAGGGCCAGGACGCGGTGTTCGTGGTGCCGCTGGGCATCGGCGCGCACCTGCGCCGCTGGGACGTGCCCGAGCACCGGATCGTCGAGCTGGACTGGGACGAGTCGCACGAGGTCGCGGGCATCACGCTGGTCGCCACCGCCGCGCAGCACTTCTCCGGCCGCGGCTTCGAGCGGGACAACACGCTGTGGGCGTCGTGGGTGGTCAAGGGCCCCGAGCACCGCGTCTACTACAGCGGTGACACGGGCTACTTCGACGGCTACCGGAGGATCGGCGAGGAGCACGGGCCGTTCGACGCGGCCCTGGTGCAGATCGGCGCGTACGGGCCGGGCTGGCCGGACATCCACATGACGCCCGAGGAGGGCGTGGCCGCGCACCGCGACGTGCGCGGCGGGCTGCTGATCCCGGTGCACTGGGCCACCTTCAACCTGGCCCTGCACGACTGGTCCGAGCCCGTGGACCGGGTGTGGCGCGAGGCCAAGGCCCAGGAGGTCCCGCTCGCCGTGCCGCGGCCGGGCGAGAGGGTCGACGTCTCCCGACCCCCCGCGGTCGACGGCTGGTGGCAGGCGCTCGCGTGACGAGGACGGCGGTGGTCACGGGCGGCGGCACCGGCATCGGCCGGGCCGTCGCGGAGGAACTGGTGCGGCGCGGGCTCGACGTGGTGGTCACCGGCCGCCGCGCCGACGTGCTGGTGAACAACGCGGGCGGGCTCGCCGACGGCGCCGACCTCGAGCGACGGTGGCCGGCCGACTACGAGCTGAACGTCGTCACGGCGGTCCTCGTCACCACCGCCCTGCAGCCCCGGCTCAACGACCAGGCGCGCGTGGTCACCATCGGCTCGATCGCGGGCCGCCGCGGTGGCGGCAGCTACGGCGCGGCCAAGGCCGCGGTCGAGGCGTGGACGGCCGAGTTGGCGTTCCGCCTCGGCGACCGCGGCATCACGGCCAACGTCGTGTCGCCCGGCTTCGTCGACGGGACGGAGTTCTTCGGCGGCGCCATGGGCGACCAGCGCCGCGCGGACCTCGTCGCGCAGACCGCCAACGGCCGCGCGGGCACGCCCGCCGACGTGGCCGCCACCGTGGCCTTCCTCACCTCGCCGGAGGCCGGGCACGTCACCGGGCAGGTGGTCGCCGTCAACGGCGGCGCGCACCTGGGACGATGAGCGCGTGACCAGGATCGTCGCGGGCGTCGCCGGTGGCCGCCGCCTCCAGGTGCCGCCGCGCGGCACGCGCCCCACCTCCGACCGCGTCCGCGAGGCCATGTTCAGCTCGCTGGAGACGCTGCTCGACCTCGACGGCGCGACCGTGCTCGACCTCTACGCCGGTTCCGGGGCGCTCGGCTTCGAGGCCCTGTCCCGGGGCGCGGCCAGGGCCGTGTTCGTGGAGTCCGACAAGCGGGCTGCCGAAGTGCTGAGGGGCAACGCCCGCGCGCTCGGCCTGCCCGGCGCGACGGTCCTCAACCGCACCGCCGAGGCCGTCGCCGCGACCGCGCCCGACGAGGCGTGCGACGTCGTGTTCGCCGATCCGCCCTACGCGGTGACCGCCGAACAGCTCAACCGGCTGCTGGAAGCCCTGGTCACCGCCGGGTGGACCAGGCCGGGCACGCTGCTCGTCGTCGAACGGGCCGCGCGCGACCCCGAGCCGGTGTGGCCGGCCGGCGTGGAATCCTTGCGCGGCAAGCGATACGGCGACACCGCGCTGCACTGGGCAGAACAGGTGTCCGCCACCGGGTGATGCGGACCACGCACCGGACTGGACGCGTCCGATCGGGTGCTACCGTCCGAAACCATGACGCGTGCCGTGTGCCCCGGCTCCTACGACCCGGCCACCAACGGACACCTGGACATCATCGGCAGAGCGGCGAAGCTCTTCGACGAGGTCGTCGTCGCCGTGCTCATCAACAAGAACAAGAAGACGCTCTTCTCGGTCGAGGAGCGCACCGAGATGCTGCGCGAGGTCACCGCCCAGTGGCCCAACGTCCGCGTCGACGCCTGGCACGGCCTGCTGGTCGACTACTGCCTGGAGAACGACATCAAGGCCATCGTGAAGGGCCTCCGGGCGGTCAGCGACTACGACTACGAGTTGCAGATGGCGCAGATGAACCACCAGCTCACCGGCGTCGACACGCTGTTCATGCCGACCAACCCGATCTACAGCTTCCTGGCCAGCTCCCTGGTGAAGGACGTGGCGACCTACGGCGGCGACGTGTCCAGCCTGCTGCCGCCGACGATCAAGGAGCGGCTGCTCGCCCGGCTCGCCGAGAGCCGCTGACCGGTAACCCTGGGCTAGGTCGAGGGGCGCCCGTCATCACCCTGGGTGGTTACCCTTCGTCGGCATGAGCGGGATCACATCGCGCGCCGTGACGGCGCCGCCGTTCCGCCGCCGTTCCGCCCCGGCCCCGCGGCGGCCTTCGCCCAGGCGGCGTACCGGCGGCGCGAGCCCGGAGCCGCACCTCCGCCGCCGGACCGCCGTCCGGGCCCGTCCCGGTGGAGATCACCCGATGGCCGGACACGCCCTGCCGATCTCCCGGCGGCGACGAGATCGGCAGGGCACACTGGACGGGTACTGCTGTGGGCGCGAGGAGTGTGACGTGTACCGGGTGTTCGAGGCCCTCGACGAGCTGGTCACGATCGTCGAGGAAGCGCGTGGCGTGCCGATGACCTCCGGGTGCGTCGTGCCGCGCGGTGACGTGCTCGAACTGCTCGACGACGTCCGCGACGCGATCCCCGCCGAGCTGGACGACGCGCAGGACGTGCTCGACCACCGCGACGAACTGGTCGGCAAGGCGCAGCACGAGGTGGAGCAGAGCCTGAGCAAGGCCCGCTCCGACGCGGACCGGATGGTGTCCGAGGCGCAGCACGAGGCCGAGCGGATGCTGTCCGAGGCGCGCGCCCGCGCGGAGCGGATGGTCGCGGAGGCCCAGGACCAGGCCGAGCGGACCGTCGCCGCCGGTCGCCAGGAGTACGAGGACCTGGTCGGCCGCGCCCACGCCGAGGCCGACCGGATGGTCCAGGCCGGCCGGGCCAACTACGAGCGCGCGGTCGAGGAGGGCCGGGCCGAGCAGACGCGCCTGGTCGACCAGACCGAGGTCGTGCAGGCCGCCCACAACGAGGCGGCCCGCGTGCTGGAGGTCGCCCGGACGGAGGCGGTCCGGCTGCGCGGCGAGTGCGACGCGTACGTGGACGGCAAGCTCGCCGACTTCGAGGACCTGCTCGCGCACACCCTGCGCAGCGTCGGCAAGGGGCGCTCGCACCTGCGCGGCCCGGCCGTGGCCAGCGCCGCCGCGCCGTTCGACTACCACGACTGAGCGATCCGGCCGGACGACGCCCGACCTGCCGATTTCACGTCCGGGGTGGTTGTCCCGTACCCTTGATTGGCTGGTCGTGGTAAGTCGCCCGACAGCACCCACACATCATGCCTGAGCATCGTCACGCCGCCGCGCGTCCCACAGCAGCCGGGCCCTGGGTCATCGACACCAGGGACCTGGGTCGTCGCGCGGGCTCCAGCCGCGCTTACCGTCGAACGGTGCCCGCGGAGGGTGTCGGCCTCCTGGGCGTGATCGCGGTGCCGGCGGGAGGCGTGGTCGAACTCGACCTCCTGCTGGAGTCGGTGGTCGAGGGCGTGCTGGTGACCGGCACCGCCGCGACGGTGGTCGAAGGGGAGTGCTCGCGCTGCCTGGAGCCGCTGTCCGCGGAGGTCGAGGTGGAGCTGACCGAGCTGTACGCGTACCCGGACAGCACCACCGACGAGACGACCGAAGAGGACGAGGTCAGCCGTCTGCAGGACGACCTGATCGACCTCGAACCGGTGGTGCGCGACGCGATCGTGCTCGCGCTGCCGCAGGTGCCGCTGTGCTCGCCGGACTGCCTCGGGCTGTGCGTCGACTGCGGCGGCAGGCTGGCCGATCTCGGCCCTGACCACGGGCATGAGACGATTGACCCCCGTTGGGCGGCTCTCCAGGAGCGGTTCGACGGGAATCGTGACAATCCAGAGGAGAACTAGTCGTGGCCGTCCCGAAGCGGAAGATGTCGCGCTCGAACACGCGCTCGCGCCGCGCTCAGTGGAAGACCGCTGCCGTGCACCTGGTGGCCTGCCAGAACAAGGCCTGCCGCCAGCCGAAGCCGCAGCACGTCGCCTGCCCGACCTGTGGCCAGTACGACGGCCGCCAGGTCGTCCAGCCGGCCTGATCACCCCTCTGGTGAAGGTAGCGGCGAATCGTGGGGGGTAGGTCGTCGCGCGGTCGGTCCGCCGATCGCGTCCCGTTGCTCGAAGCGCTCGGCGTCCCGTTGGACGCCGAGCTGCTGACGCTCGCCCTGACGCACAGGTCGTACGCGTACGAGAACGGCGGGCTCCCGCCGAACGAGCGACTGGAGTTCCTGGGCGACGCGGTGCTCAGCCTCGTCGTCACGGACCACCTGTACCGGACGCACCCCGACCTGCCCGAGGGGCAGCTCGCCAAGCTCCGCGCGAGCGTGGTGAACATGCACGCCCTCGCGGGCGTGGCCCGCGGTCTGGGTGAGGACGGTCTCGGTGGTCACCTGCTGCTCGGTCGTGGCGAGGAGCTGACCGGTGGCAGGGACAAGGCGAGCATCCTCGCCGACGGCCTCGAAGCCGTCATCGGCGCGGTATACCTGCAGTTCGGCATCGACACCGCGCACCAGTTGGTCCACCACCTGTTCGACCCGCTGCTGGCCGAAGCGCCGCTGCGGGGCGCCGGGCTGGACTGGAAGACCAGCTTGCAGGAGTTGACCGCTTCGGCGGGCCTGGGCGTCCCGGAGTACCGGGTCGACGACCAGGGGCCCGACCACCGCAAGGAGTTCACCGCGACGGTGCTCGTCGGTGGCAGGCCCCACGGCACCGGCGACGGGCGCACGAAGAAGGAAGCCGAGCAGAAGGCGGCCGAGGCCGCCTACCGCGTGCTCCACGAACGGGTCCGCGCCGAGCAGGAAGCCGGTGCGGCCGGGAACGGTCACGCCTCCAACTCGGCGAACACGCAGACTTCACCTACTCAGGAAGACTGACGCCGAAATGTATGCCACGAACGTCCGGACGAACCGGCGCGCGCGCCACGCGCGTCCTTCCCGCCCGTTGAACGCCTCCCGCAGCGGCGGCATCCAGGGCCTGGTCCTCGTGCGCGACACCGCCCAGGCGGGCGGTTGGATGCTCAAGCCGACCAAGCCGCAGGCCGCCGCGTACGAGCTCCTGGAGGAGCTGGAGCAGGCCGAGGCCGCCGCCGAGCGCGAGCAGTCCGAGGGCTGATCGACCGCCCGTGCCCGAGTTGCCCGAGGTAGAAGTCGTCCGCCGAGGTCTGCACGAGCACGTCGCCGGGAGGACCGTGGCCGCGGTCGAGGTCCTCCACCCACGAGCGATCCGCCGACACCTGCCCGGTGCGGCGGATTTCGCCGTGCGCCTGACCGGGCAGACCCTGGAGGCCGCGCGCAGGCGCGGCAAGTACCTGTGGCTCGACCTGTCGGGCGGCGACGCCATGCTCGCCCACCTCGGCATGAGCGGCCAGATGCTGGTCCAACCGGTCGGCGCGCCCGACGAGAAGCACCTGCGGGTGCGGGTGCGGTTCGACGACGACGGCCCCGAGCTGCGGTTCGTCGACCAGCGGACGTTCGGCGGGCTGGCGCTGGCGGAGGTCGTGGAGGTCGACGGCGCCCGGCTGCCCCGGCCGGTGGCGCACATCGCGCGCGACCCGATGGACCCGGCGTTCGACCCGACCGCGGCGGTGGCCGCGCTGCGCGGGCGGCGGACCGGGGTGAAGCGCGCCCTGCTCGACCAGACGCTGGTGTCGGGCGTGGGCAACATCTACGCCGACGAGGCGCTGTGGCGGGCCAAGCTGCACGGTGAGCGGCCGACGGACCGGCTGTCCCGGCCCAAGGCCGCCGAGCTGATCGCGCACGCCGCGCAGGTGATGCGCGAGGCGCTGGGGCAGGGCGGGACGTCGTTCGACGCGCTGTACGTCAACGTGAACGGCCAGTCGGGCTACTTCGACCGCTCGCTGGCCGTGTACGGGCGGGAGGACGAGCCGTGCCGCCGGTGCGGGACGCCCGTCCGGCGCGAGCCGTTCATGAACCGCTCGTCGTACTCGTGCCCCCGCTGCCAGCCGAGGCCCAGGACCTGAGCGGGGGGCCGGTGAGCCGCGGGCAGGGCGCGGCGCGGGTCACCGGTGCGGCCTCACCGGGGTTCGGCGAGGCGTCGCAGGAGCGGGGTGACGGACCTGAGCGCGTCGCGCTCGTCCTCGCTGAGGCGGGAGAGCCGCTCGGAGAGCAGTTCCGCCTCGCCGTGCGCCAGCGACGCGATCGTGTCGCGGCCCAACGCGGTGAGCTCGACGATCGTGGCCCGGCCGTCGGCCGGGTCCGACTCGCGCCGGACGAGACCGGTCGACTCCAGGCCGGTCACCACGGTGGTCGCCGTCGGCTGGGAGCACAGGGCCCGCACCGCTATCTCGCCGATCCGCATGGGCCCCAGGGAGGACAGCTCGGCCAGCACCAGCAGCTGCGTGGGTTGGAGCCGGCGTACGGAAGCGGACTGGCGCAGGCTCCGGGTCAGCCGGTGCACGGCGACCACGAGTTGTAACGCGTCCTGATTGGTCACACTGGTGGTCATCAAGGACCTCCTGGTGGCTCACCGTGAGTGAGCAAGTGTCCGAATTCGGACAGGACGTTCGCACTATCGCAGTACTCCTGTCCAGAGAATGGATTCATTCGCACCCGGATGTACTCACCTGTGTCCGCACCGATGCGGACTTCCGGCCACGACCTGGGATGGGCGGTTGACCCGACCCCGTCAAGACGGCGTCAGGGAACTCGCCGAACGTGATCGCGCGCGGCGGGCCGGCGCGTCCCGGGCGTAGTGTCCGAGCGTGACGAAGGTGCTGGTGGTGGACGACGAGCCGCAGATCGTGCGGGCCCTCCGGATCAACCTGTCGGCGCGCGGCTACTCCGTGCTGACGGCCCACGACGGCACGACCGCGCTGAGGGCCGCCGCCGAGGGCAAGCCGGACGTGGTGGTGCTGGACCTGGGCCTGCCGGACGTCGACGGCACCGAGGTGATCGCGGGCCTGCGCGGCTGGACGACCGTGCCGATCATCGTGCTGTCCGCGCGGGTCGACTCGACCGACAAGGTGGAGGCCCTGGACGCGGGCGCCGACGACTACGTGACCAAGCCGTTCGGCATGGACGAGCTGCTGGCCCGGTTGCGCGCGGCGGTGCGGCGCGGCGCCGTCGTGGAGGGCGAGGACGCGGTCGTGGAGACGGCGTCGTTCACCGTGGACCTGGCCGCGAAGAAGGTGCTGCGCGACGGCGCCGAGGTGCACCTGACGCCCACCGAGTGGGGTCTGCTGGAGGTGCTGGTCCGCCACCGCGGCCGGCTGGTGGCGCAGAAGCAGCTCCTCCAGGAGGTGTGGGGCCCGCAGTACGCGAAGGAGACGCACTACCTGCGGGTGTACCTGGCGCAGCTGCGCCGCAAGCTGGAGCCCGAGCCGTCCCACCCCCGGCACCTGGTGACGGAGCCGGGGATGGGGTACCGGTTCGAGGTGTGAGCCCTCACCCGGCGGGGATCGCCGGGTACCGCTCGACGAGGACGGTCCCGCGCACCACCAGTTCCTTGTAGCGCGCCGCGAGCCGTCCGGTGAGGACGAACTCCCTCGGCCGGTCGTCGGCGTCCACGAACTGGATCAGCCCGTCGCGGCGGCCCAGGCTGACGCACTGGTTGACATAGCGGAAGTCGAGCGGCCCCGGTTCCGCGCCGCGCCGCCGCCGCGCCAGCGCCCGCACGGCCTTCTGCGCGGTCGGCAGGCCCGTCGCGCACGCCATGCGCAGTTCCAGGCCGTCCCGCCGCCTGATCACGGCGGCGTCGCCGATCGCCAGCACGTCGGGGTGCGAGACCGACGTGAGGGTGTGGTCGACCAGCACGCGGCCCGCGGCGTCCACCGCCAGCCCGGCCGCACGGGCCAGGTCGGGCACGGCGAACCCGGCCGCCCACACCACCGCGTCGGCCGCGACCCGCCCGCCGGTGCCCAGCGCGACCCCGTCGGCGTCCACCGCGGTGACGCCCGCGCCGTCGTGGACGGTGACGCCGAGCCGGTCGAACACGCGGCGCACGTGCCGCCGGCCCTTCACCGACAGCGCCTCCCCGAACCCGCCGCCCGTCACCAGCGCCACGGCCAGGTCCGGGCGCGCCTCGGCCAGTTCCGCGGCGGCCTCGATCCCGGTCAGACCACCGCCGACGACGGCGACCGCCCGCGCGCCGGCGAGCGCGGCGGCGAGGCGTTCGGCGTCCTCCAGGGTGGACACCGAGTGGGCGTGCCCGGCGGCGCCCGGCACGCCCGGGTCGGCGTGGCTGCCCAGCGCGTAGACGAGCCGGTCGTAGCCCAGGGCGCCACCGGTGAGCCGGACCTCGCGCGCGGCGAGGTCGATGCCGGTGACCCGGTCGACCACGAGTTCCACGCCGCTGCCCGCCAGCAGGTCGCGCAGCGGGAGGTCGCGCAGCCGCCGACCCGCCGCCAGTTCGTGCAGCCGGACCCGTTCGACGAACCGGTCCCGCTCGTTGACCAGGGTGACCCTGGAGCCGGTCCACCTCGCCGCCAGCTTGGCGGCGGCCAGGCCGGCGTACCCCGCACCCACCACCACGACGTGCTCTGCCATGTCCCCGTCCTCTCTCCGGAGGTGGAGCGGGGCCGGGGGCGCGGACGTGACGCGCCTAAGGTGTGAAGCGTGTCACCCGTCTCCCTGGTCCACACCTGGCAGCTGCCCGAGCCGACCCGCGCCGCCGTGCGGGACCTGCTCGACGGGGCGTTCGACGGCGGGTTCTCCGACGAGGACTGGGCGCACGCCCTGGGCGGCGTGCACGCCCTCGTGCGCGACGGCGACGTCCTCGTCGGCCACGGCTCGGTCGTGCGGCGGGAGATGCTGCACGGGGGCCGGTCGGTGCGCGTCGGGTACGTCGAGGCGGTGGCCGTGCGGGCGTCGCACCGCCGCCGGGGCGTCGGCGGCGCGGTGATGGGCGCGCTGGAGGACGTCGTGCGCGGCGGGTACGCGTTCGGGGTGCTGAGCGCCTCCGAGGACGGCGTGCCCTTCTACGCGGGGCGCGGGTGGCTGCGGTGGCGCGGTCGGACCTTCGCGATGACCCCGGACGGGGTCGTGCGCACCGAGGAGGAGGACGACGGGGTGTTCGTGCTGCCCGCCGGGGTCGTGCCGGACCTCCGGGGCGACCTCACGTGCGACTGGCGCGACGGCGACGTCTGGTAGCGCGCCCTACGACGCCCCGGTCTCCGTCGTGGTGGTGGTCGGGGGCGTGGTGGCGCTCGACGAGGCGGACGAGGACGCCGGGGCGGACTGCGGCGGGGTGCTCGGCGGCTGCGTGGTGGTCGCCTGCGGCTCCGTCGGGGTCACCGTGGTGACCCGCGCCGACTCCGTGGCCGGCCGCTGCTCCTCGGGCTTCGCCGCCGGCGCCTCGGGGCGCTTGGCGGCCGCCACGCGGGTGGACACCGTGACGACGACCGTGGCCGTCCGGCCGTCGGGCAGGACGCTCTCCGACGTGGTGAACGACGCGTCCACGCCGGCGCGCGGCTCCGGCTGGGCGGGCGCCGGGTCGCCGGTGGCCATCATCGACGCGAGGGTGGCGATGACGGTGGCGACGACGGCGCCGCCCGCGGCGAGCAGCGCGACGGACGAGAACCGCTTCTTCGGCGACGTCTGGCGATCTTCCTCGAACACACCATCTCCCAGGGGAAACCCGGTCGATCGGCCGGGTTACCGGGATATCGGCGGTTCGGGGGGCGATGTTCACGGCCAGAGCCGGTCCTCCACACGATGGTGTGGAGGACCGTCACCGGTCGCGCGGGCGCTCGTTACGGCGTTTCGCTGCCGGCCGGAGCGGTCGTCGTGGTGGTGGTCGTGGTCGGCACCGTGGTGGTGGTCGTGGTCGTGGTGACCACCGGCGTCGTCGTGGTGGTCGTGGTGGTCGGCTGGCCCGGGTTGGTCGGCTGCTGCGTCGGGCCCGTGTCCTCGACCGTGGTGGTGGTCGTGGTGCCGTCCGCGTTGGTGACCGTCGTGACCCGGGTGCGCTTCGCGGTGGTCGTGGTCGTCGTCTCCGCGGCCGCCGACGACGACGTGCTCTCGGTCGTCGTGGTCACGCTGACCGAGGGGGCCGCCGACGACGTGCGCGACGCGGTGGTGAGGGTGTCGCGGCTGACCACGTCCTCGCGCGGGGTCGGGGCGGGGGCCGCGCCGGGGCTCGCGCCCGCGAAGGAGGCGATGGTGGCGAACACCGTCGACACGGCGACACCCGACGCGGCCAGCAGCCAGTGCGGCGACACGCGCCTGCGCGGGCCGTCGGGCTCCGGGGTCCGGTACTCCGGTGTGCCCTGCTCCGGTGTGTCGTGCAACGGTGCTCCCAAGGTGATCTACCAGCCGAAGTTCTGGGTCCAGTACCAGCCACGCGTGTCCAGGCCCACCCCGATCGTGGTGAACCCGCAGTTCAGGATGTTGCGCCGGTGCCCGTCGGAGTTCATCCACGCCGTCATGACCTGCTCGGCGGAGCGCTGGCCCTTCGCGATGTTCTCGCCGCCGGGGTTGGGGTGGCCCGCGGACCGCATCCGCTGGGCGAAGTCCACGCCCTCCGGGGTGGTGTGCGAGAAGTAGTCGCGGTCGGCCATGTCGGTGGTGTGGTCCCGCGCGGCCCGCACGACCCGCTCGTCGACCGTGAGCGGCGTGCAGCCGGCCAGCTCGCGGGCGTCGTTGACGAGCGCCACGACCTCGGCCTCGGGCGACGCGGCGACCTCGGTGGTCGTCGTGGTGGGCGCGGCGGACGACTCGCGGGGGGCGGTGGTCGTCGTCACCGGCGTCGTCGTGGTCGGCGCGGCGGTGGTGGTCGTGGTCGTCGTGGTGGTCGTCTCGTCGACCGACGGTGCGTCGGTGGTCGCCGGCGGGGCCTCGGGCTCGCGCCCCTGCGCGGGCTCGCCGATGCCGCCCACGCCGCCGATGCCGATACCGTTGCCCACGTCGCCGTCCTGGGCCGTGCTCTGCCCCGTGAACGGCGCGAGCTGCTCGGGCCCCGCGAACGCGACCCCGGTCGCACCGGCCGCGCCGAGCAGCAGGCCGAGGAGAACGCCGATCACGGACCGATTACCGCGTCGTGCAGTCACGGTCGCGCACCGTACCACTAACGGGTGAAATGTCAGGATGGCCATCGTGGCTGAAGAAGAACCGGTCGTGCGCCTCACCGCCTGGGTGCGCGGGCACGTGCAAGGCGTCGGGTTCCGCTGGTGGACCCGATCACGAGCTCTTGAGCTGGGACTTGTCGGATCGGCCTCCAACCTGCGGGATGGCCGTGTGGAGGTGAACGCCGAGGGTCCGGAGTCGGCGTGCCGCGAACTGGTGGTCGCGCTGCGTTCCGGCGCTACCCCCGGTCGGGTGGAATCTGTCGTGGAGCGCTGGTCGGCGGCCCGAGGCGGCCTCACCGGTTTCGCGGAGCGTTGAACGCGCGCCCGCCCGGTGGCGTAGTACCTCGATGTGGACCGGGGCGAAGATGTCGTCAGGCAGCTGTACGGCCGTTGGCGCGGCCCGCTGCACGGCTACGTCCTGCGGATGGTCGGGGGTGACCACCGGCAGGCGGAGGACGTGGTCCGGGAAACCCTCCTGAGGGCCTGGCGGCACGCCGGCGACCTCACGCCCGCCGACGCGGGGCCGTGGCTGCACACCGTGGCCCGCAACCTGGTCGTCTCCGGCTTCCGCAAGCGCGGCGGCCGCGACCCGGAGGTCCCGGTCGGACCGCGGCGCCTGCCGCCGGTCGCCGACGCGGTGGAGCACGCCCTCCAGGGCTGGCAGGTGGTCGAGGCGCTGCGGTCCCTCGGCGCGGACCACCGCGACGCGGTGGTCGAGCTGTACTACCGGCGCCGCACGGTGGCCGAGGCGGCGGCGGTGCTCGGCGTCCCGGCCGGCACGGTCAAGTCGCGCTGCTTCTACGCCCTGCGCGCCCTGCGCGACGCCCTGGAGGAACGCGGGGTGATCCGGTCGTGAGCTGCGCGGAGACCGTCGCGCTGGGCGCCTACCTGCTCGGTTCGCTCGACCCGGCCGAACGGGCGTGGTTCGAGCGGCACGCGCGCACCTGCGTCACCTGCCGCCGGGAGATGGTGCGCCTCGCGCCGCTGCCCGGTCTGCTCGGGCAGGTCCAGCCGGCCGACCTGGAGCTGCCGTTCGACGACCCGGCCCCGGCGCCGGACCTGTGGCCGCTGCCTCCCCCGGACGCCCCGGCGCCGGCCGGACCCACCGCCCGCACCCGGCGCCGGCGGCTGCTGCTCGTGGCCGCCGGCGTGCTCGTGCCGCTGGTCGCGGCCGCGGCGCTGCTCGTGCTGTCGCCGCGCGACGACGCGCCGGACCGGGGCGCGGTCAGCTGGCACGCCCTGGACGCGACCTCCGGCGTGGAGGCCCGCGCCGACCTCCTCGGCCGGTCGTGGGGCACGGAGCTGTGGCTGACCATCGGGAACGTGCCCAAGGGCATGAGGTGCGAGCTCGTCGTCCACGACCGCGCCGGCCGCACCGAGATCGGCGGCTGGTGGGGCACCGACCACGCCCCCGGCGACCGCGTACCCGGCGCCACCTCGTTCCCGGTGGAGGACATCGAGCGCCTCGACGTGGTGGTGGACATGAAGGTCCTGGTCTCGGTGGCGCCGTGATCGCGCAGGTCAGCCCCGCCCGGTCCGTGACCGGCCCGAACCGTTCTCGGTTACGCTGCCCGGCGTGCACCTCAAGAGCCTGACGCTGAAGGGCTTCAAGTCCTTCGCCTCGGCTACCACCCTGCGCTTCGAGCCGGGCATCACGTGCGTCGTCGGCCCCAACGGGTCGGGCAAGTCGAACGTGCTGGACGCGCTCCGCTGGGTGATGGGCACGCAGGGCGCGAAGGACCTGCGCGGCGGCAAGATGGAGGACGTCATCTTCGCCGGCACGTCCGGCCGCGCGCCGCTCGGCCGCGCCGAGGTGACGCTGACCATCGACAACTCCGACGGCGCCCTGCCGATCGACTACGTCGAGGTGTCGATCACCCGCCGGATGTTCCGCGAAGGCGCCACCGAGTACGAGATCAACGGCAACTCGTGCCGGCTCATGGACATCCAGGAACTGCTCAGCGACTCCGGCATCGGCCGCGAGATGCACGTGATCGTCGGCCAGGGCCAGCTCGCCGCGATCCTGGAGTCCAAGCCGGAGGAGCGCCGGGCGTTCGTCGAGGAGGCCGCGGGCGTCCTCAAGCACCGCAAGCGCAAGGAGAAGGCGCTGCGGAAGCTGGAGGCGATGCAGGCGAACCTGACCCGCCTCACCGACCTCACCGCCGAACTGCGCCGACAGCTCAAGCCGCTCGGCAAGCAGGCCGAGATCGCCCGCCGCGCCCAGGTGGTGCAGTCCGAGCTGCGGGACGCGCGGATGCGCCTGCTGGCCGACGACCTGGTGACGCGGCGCGAGGCGCTGGCCCGCGAGGAGCAGGACGAGGCGCGCGCCCGCGCCCGCCGCGCCGAGGTGGAGAAGTCGCTCCAGCAGGCGCAGTTCCAGCAGAACGAGCTGGAGGACCAGGTCGCGGCCGACGCGCCGAAGCTCCAGCGGGCCCAGGACACCTGGTACCGGCTCTCCGCGCTGGAGGAGCGGCTGCGCGGCACCGTGCGGCTGGCCGTGGAGCGCGAGCGGCACCTGTCGGCGGCGGTCGAGGCCCCGCGCGGCGGGCGCGACCCGGACGAGCTGGAGGCCGAGGCCGAGCAGACCGCGCTGCTGGAGGAGGAGCTCCAGGAGGCGGTCACCGAGGCCCGGGTGGGGCTGGCGGAGGCCGTGGAGACCCGTGCCGAGCTGGAGCGGCAGGTGTCGGCGGCGGAGAAGGCGCACCTGGCGGCCGTGCGGGCGATCGCCGACCGCCGCGAGGGCCTGGCCCGGCTGTCCGGACAGGTGGAGGCGCTGCGCTCCAAGACGAGCGCGACCGCCGAGGAGATCGAGCGCATGTCCACCGCGCTCGCCGAGGCCGCCGGGCGGTCGGAGCTGGCGCAGCAGGAGCTGGCCGAGGGCCGCGAGGCCACCGGCACCGAGGACGAGGACGACGTCGGGCTCGACGAGCGGCACCGGCTGGCCGTCGAGGCGAACGACGCGGCGCGGAGCCGGGTCGAGGAGCTGGTGAAGGCCGAGCGCGCCGCTGAGCGCGACATCGCGTCGTGGAAGGCCCGCGTGGACGCGCTGTCGCTCGGCCTGACCCGCAAGGACGGGGCGGGCGCGCTGCTGGCGTCCCGGCTGCCCGGACTGCTCGGGTCGGTGGCCGCGCTGCTGACCGTGGAACCGGGCGCGGAGGTCGCGCTGGCCGCCGCCCTGGGTCCGGTCGCGGACGCGGTGGCGGTGGCGGCGGGTTCCGACGCGGTCGCCGCGCTGGAGTTCCTCAAGGAGCAGGACGGCGGGCGCGCGGGCCTGCTGGTCGGTGGCGCGCCGACGTTCCCCGACCGCTCCGGCCGGCCGCCGCTGCCGCCCGGCGCGCGGTGGGCCGTGGACCTGGTGCGGGCGCCGGAGGCGTTGCGGCCCGCGCTGCACCGGGCGCTGGACGGGCTGGTCGTGGTCGACGACCTGCCGGCCGCGCGGGACCTCGTGGCGGCGCACCCGTCGGTGCGGGCCGTGACGCGCGAGGGCGACGTGCTGGGCGCGGACTGGGCCGTCGGCGGCTCCGGCGCCCGCAGCCAGAGCGTCATCGAGGTGCAGGCCGCGGTCGACGAGGCGACCGAGAAGCTGGCGCTCGCCGAGCGGGCGGCCGAGCAGCACACGGCGGCGCTGGAGGGCGCGCGGGCCGAGCAGCAGGCCAGGCGCGCCGAGGTCGCCGCCCTGAAGGAGCAGCTCAACGAGGCCAAGGTGCGCCGCGCCCGGTCCTCGGAGCGGCTCAACCGGCTCGCCGCGGCCGTGCGCTCCGCCGAGGCCGAGGTCGAGCGGGTGCGCGCGCAGCGCGGGAAGGTCGAGGCGGCCCGCGAGGAGAACCTGCTCAAGCTGGCCGAGCTGGAGGAGCGCCTCCTCGTCGCCCAGGAGCAGCAGGACCTGGAGGACGAGCCGGACACCGCGCACCGCGACGAGATGGCCGCCGAACTGGCCTCCGCCCGGCAGGGCGAGGTGGACGCGCGGCTGTCGCTGCGCACCGCCGAGGAGCGCGCGCGGGCGTTGCAGGGCAAGGCCGAGGGGCTGCGCCGCGCCGCCCGCGCCGAGCGGGAGGCCCGGGAACGCGCGCAGCGCGCGCACGCCGCCCGCGCCCGCGGCGCCGTCGTCGCCAAGGCCGTGGTGCGCGGCGGTGAGCTGGCGCTGGAGCGGATCGCGGTGTCGCTGGCCCGCGCCGCGCAGGAGCGCGACGCCGCGCAGGAGCGCCGCGGCCAGCGCGAGGCGTTCCTCGCCCAGGTGCGCAACCTGGTGCGGGAGATGTCGGTGGAGCTGGAGAAGCTGACCGACGCCGTGCACCGGGACGAGGTGCTGCGCGCCGAGCAGCGGATGCGCATCGAGCAGTTGGAGACCAAGGTCGCCGACGACTTCGGCATCGGCCTGGACGACCTGGTCACCGAGTACGGCCCGGACGTGTTCATCCCGCCGTCGCCGCAGGAGGTCGCCGAGTACGAGGCGGCCAAGGAGCGCGGCGAGGCCGTCACCCCGCCGCAGCCGATCCCGTACGACCGCGAGACCCAGGTCCGGCGGGCCAAGCGGGCCGAGCGGGACATGTCGCTGCTGGGCAAGGTCAACCCGCTGGCGCTGGAGGAGTTCGCCGCGCTGGAGGAGCGCTACAAGTTCCTGTCCAACCAGCTGGAGGACATCAAGGCGACCCGGCGCGACCTGCTGACCGTGGTGAAGGACGTCGACGACAAGATCCTGGAGGTCTTCACGTCGGCCTACGAGGACGTGGCCCGCGAGTTCGAGGTCGTGTTCAAGGTCCTGTTCCCCGGCGGCGAGGGCAGGCTCGTGCTGACCGAGCCGGGCGACATGCTGACCACCGGCATCGAGCTGGAGGCCCGTCCGCCCGGCAAGAAGGTCAAGCGGCTGTCGCTGCTGTCCGGCGGCGAGAAGTCCCTGGCCGCGGTCGCCATGCTGGTCGCGATCTTCCGCGCCAGGCCCTCGCCGTTCTACGTGATGGACGAGGTCGAGGCGGCGCTGGACGACACCAACCTGCACCGGTTGATCAGCCTGTTCGAGCAGCTGCGCGAGCACTCGCAGCTGCTGATCATCACGCACCAGAAGCCGACCATGGAGATCGCCGATGCGCTGTACGGCGTCTCGATGCGCGGTGACGGCATCAGCCAGGTGATCTCGCAGCGCCTGCGCGCGCCGGAGGACAAGCCGAAGCGCGCCAAGGCCAAGCCCGCCGCCGAGCCCGCCGCCGCACCCGAACCCGAGGTCGAACCCGGCGGGTGACCCCGCGCCGTGCGCGGGGTCGGGTCGTGGGCGCCTCCGAGGCCGCCCGCGGGAGCTGGTGGGGCGGTGGTCGGCCGAACGGCTCCGCCGGGAGGTGCTACGCGGGTGACGGGCCCCTCGGGGCGTCGAGCCGGGCGGCTTCCTCCGGCGTGGGCGCGGTGCCGCCGAGGTGGGCGGGCTGCCACCACTGGCCCTCACCGGACTCCGGGTAGGTCTTCTGCGCGTGGTCCAGCAGCTCCTGGACGCGGGTGCGCAGGGCGGCGTCGGTGGTCGGCTCGATCGGCTCGCCGACGACGATCGTGATCGGCACGTGCCGCTGGGTCAGGCTCTTGGGCCGGCCCTTGGTCCACAGCCGCTGGGTGCCCCACACGGCGGTCGGCAGCAGCGGCACGCCCGCCTCGGCCGCGAGCCGCACCGCGCCGCTCTTGACCTCCTTGACCGTGAACGACCGGCTGATCGTGGCCTCCGGGAAGATCCCGACGACCTCGCCGGACCGCAGCGCGGTCAGGGCCTGCTGGTAGGACGCCTGGCCGGCGCCCCGGTCCACCGGGATGTGGCGCATCCCGCGCATGAGCGGGCCGGACACGGGGTGCTTGAACACCTCGTGCTTGGCCATGAACCGGACGAGCCGGCGCGCGGGCAGCGCGCCGAACCCGGCGAAGATGAAATCGAGGTAGGACACGTGGTTGGAGGCCAACACGGCCCCGCCGGTGGTCGGCACGTGTTCCGTGCCTTCCCGGGCGATGCGCAGGTCGAGCACGCGGAACATCAGCTTGGCCGCGGCGATCACCGGCGGGTACACGCGATCTGGCATACGACCAGCCTACGTTACTCGCTAGTAGTGGCGGAGCCTTCGTGTTCGCGCACGACCTTGGGCACCCCCGCCAGGTCCTCTTCGTTGCACAACAGCTTCAGCGCGTAGTACGGCGACCCCTTGGTGTCGTCGTAGTCCAGGTGCACGGCGATCACGTCGACCGGCTCACCGAGCCAGTCCTGGGTCTGCCGCAGCCAGGAGGCGGCGCGCTCCAACGCGCTGGGCAGGTCGTCGTCGCGGAACTCGACGGGCCGGTAGGGGACTTCCTGGACCTGGTCCCGCTGGTTGGCGGGCATCGGGAGGTCCACCGCCACCCCGCTGTCGTTGAGTTCGAGTTGGATCGTTTCCTCACTGCTCACCCGTCCAGGGTTCCCCAGCGGTGAACGCGCGGCAAGTGATGTCGCTCAACCCAGCGCGACCGGAAGCTCCGCCAACCCGCTGACCAGCACTCGCCGCCACGCCAGTTCCTCGACCGGCCGCGCCGCCCGCAGGCCCGGGAACCGCCTCAGCAGCACG
This sequence comes from Saccharothrix longispora, assembly GCF_031455225.1. Lineage (GTDB taxonomy): Bacteria > Actinomycetota > Actinomycetes > Mycobacteriales > Pseudonocardiaceae > Actinosynnema > Actinosynnema longispora. Next base: position 5,441,814 of record NZ_JAVDSG010000001.1, on the reverse strand, counting down.
CCCAGCGCCTCCTGGAGCTCGATCCGGGCCAGTTGCGCGCCCAGGCAGAAGTGCGGGCCCGCGCCCAGGGCCAGGTGCGGGTTCGGCGTTCGCCCCAGGTCCAGCTCGTCCGGCGCGTCGAACGCCCGCGGGTCGCGGTTGGCCGAGCCGATCGACGCCATCACGCCCTCTCCCGCCCGCACCACCACCCCGGCGACCTCGACGTCCTCCAGCGCCACCCGCAGCTGCCCGACCTCGCTGAGCCGCGTGAACCGCATCAGCTCCTCCACCGCGCGCGGCACCAGGTCCGGCTCGGCCACCAGCCGCTCCCAGTGCCGCCGGTCGCGCAGCAGCGTGGCGACGAAGCCGGTGATCTGGTTCGCCGACGTCTCGTGCCCGGCGACGAGCAGGTTCAGCGCGAACGCCACCAGCTCGTCGTGCGTCAACGAGGTCGCGCACAGCTCGTCGAGCAGGTCGGCCGACCGCTCCCCGGACCGCTCCCCGGCGCGCTTCGCGGCGACCAGCGCGCCCATGTACTCCAGCAGGCTCGTCATCGCCTCCTCGACGCGCTCCCGCTCCGACATCTCCATGCTGTAGGACAGCTCGACCCACTCGCGGAACCGCTCGCGGTCGTCGTACGGCACGCCGAGCAGCGTGCAGATCACCTGGATCGGCAGCGGCAGCGCGAACACCCGCCGCAGGTCCACGCCGTCCGCCGGGCCCGCCGCGAGGTCGTCGGCCAGCCCCTCGCACAGCTCCCGCACCCACTCCCGCGCCCGCTCCACCCGCCGGTGCGCGAACGCGCCGGACACGAGCCCGCGCAGCCGGGTGTGCTCGGGCGGGTCGGTCGTCGGCAGGGTGCCGGCCAGCGGGCGCGACACGCCCACCCTCGGCGCGCCCTCCTCCACCACCGCCGCGCGGGAGAACCGGGGGTCGGCCAGCACCAGCTTCACGTCGTCGTACCGCGTCACCAGCCACACCCGCGCGCCCGCGAGCGTGCGCACGCGCACCGCCAGCGCCTCCTCGCGCAACCGCGCCCACGTGGGGGAGGGGTCGAAGGAGAAGGCGTCGGCGAACGGGATGTCGAGCACGTCGTCCGTCATGATCCCGACGTTAGGAGCCCGACCCGGCCGCGTCGAGGGGCGCGCACCGCCACCGCCACTCCTCGCGCCGGGGCCGCCCACCCAGCGAGACGCGGCCGTTCGCCCACAGCAGAGCCGCCATCGGGTCGTCGCCGGGCGGCACGTCCGGGAACAGGCGCCGCAGCACCGCCGCGGGCAGCGCCGGGTCGGGCGTGAACACCGCGCCCAGGCCGCGGCCCGCGTCGTGGGTGTGCACCAGCATCTCGTCGCAGCCCATCCCGGCGAACCCGGCCGCGTCCGACAGGCCCCAGGGGTGCCAACCGAGCGCGTCCGGCGGCCGGCCCTCCACGACGGCGGCGAGCACCGCGGCCGTCGTCCGCACCGCGCGCACCAGGTCCGCGGGCGGCGAGGACGGCAGCACCCGCACCTCCGCCACGCGCAGCCCCGCCGGCCCCGCGGCGAGGTCCGCCGAGTAGTAGAGCAGGCAGTCCGACACGTGCGCCACCGTCGCGGCGACCGTCCAGCCGACCTCCGGCACCACCGCCGACCAGTCGGCCCCGACCAGCCCGTCGAGGAACCCGCCGCACTCCCGCGCGACCGCCCGGACCACCGCCCCGTCCACCACTGAAACTCCCTCGCATTCGTCGGACCCGCGGGTGACCATCTCAGACATGTACGACATCCGTCCCGCCGCCCAGGACGACCTGGACGCCGTGCTCGCCTTCGTCCTGCGCCTGCAGGCCGATGACGCGCACCACATCGGCTACCTCGGCGAGACGCTCGGCGACGTCGCGGCCGAGCTGGCCGAGTTCGAGCCAGACTGGGCCTCGTGCACGGTGGTCGCGACCGACGACTCCGGTCGGGTGTGCGGCGCGCTGAGCATCGAGGTCGACACCGAGCTGAACCGCGCCTTCCTGCACGGCCCGTTCGTCGACGTACCCGTCAACCACCCCGCCGGCAGTCGCATCTGGGACCAGACCGCCGATGCCCTCTACGCCCGCGCCGCGCCGCTGCTCGACGGCGTCGCCGACCGGGAGCTGCTCGGCCACACCGGCCACCGGCGGCTCGCCGCGTTCGCCGGGCGGCACGGCTTCGCCGCCGCGCGACCGTGCGGCATCCACGTGCTGGCCGGCGACGGCCTGCGCGAGCTGATGCTGCGCGAGGCGAGCTGTCCCCGCACCGGTCCCGCGCGCGAGATGCGCGTCCTGCCCACCGACCGCGCCGTGCACGAGGCCGTGGCCGTGCTGCACGAGCGGTGCTTCCCGAAGACCTACCTGTCCGGCCGTTCGCTCGTGGACGGCAGCCGCGAGCACACCGTCGTGGTCGCCATGGACGGCGACCGCGTCCTCGGCTACGCGTCCGGCAAGGCCGAGCCGGGCGAGTTCTACCTGGACTTCGTGGCCGTGGAACCCGACGTCCGGGGTCAGGGCGTCGGCGCGGCCCTGATCACCGAGCTGGTGTGGAAGCTCGCCGAGTCGGCGGGCGCGCGCCCCCAGGCCGCCGCAGCGATCCTCGCGGGCAACCGCTCGTCCCAGCGCCTGTTCGAGCGCCTGGGCTTCCGGCTGCACCTGGAACTCGTGTCCTACCGCGTCGGCAAGGCCGCGTGATCCCGCCCGGGTCGGGCGACGGAGCGCGCCGCCGCCCGACCCGGGTGGCGCCCGGGACCGGGGTCAGCGGGCCTCGGCCGACACCGGCTCGTCCACCCCCGGCGGCAGCTCCCCCTTGTGCCGCAACGACAACAGCCCACCCACGACCAGCGTGACGAGCACACCCATCGGCGTGTACCAGGGGTACGCCAGCGACACGACCTTCTGCGCGGGCGCCGCGGCGGAGAAGTCGATCGCGAGGGTCGCGTCCGGGCCGACGAACTTCACGCCCAGGATCACGAACGCCATCACCACCACCGTCACCGCGAACGCCACGATCGCGTCGAACTGCCGCGCCCGGCGGAACAGCAGCCCCAGCAGGAACGCGCCCAGCAGCGCGCCGTAGGTGAACCCGGCGATCGACAGGCCCTGCTCCACGATCGGGTTGCCGCGCCGCGTCAGCGACGCGAACAGCCCGGCGCACACGATCAGCAGCCCGGCCCACGCGACCGTCCACAGCCGGCCCTGCCGGAACACCTCGGCCTCGGTCATCGGCTTCCGCCGCACGCGCTGCACCACGTCCGTCACCGTCGAGGACGCCAGCGCGCCCAGCGACGACGACAGCGCGGCGGCGAGGATGCCCGCGATCACGAACCCGGACAGGCCCGACGGCATGTCGTTGACGATGAAGTGCGCGAACAGCTCGTCGTTGTTGTTGAGCCCGAGGTCCTTCACCGGCGCGGCGGCCTTGTAGAACGACCACAGCATCACGCCGATGAACAGGAACAGCGCGAACTGGAGGATCACCACGACGCCGCTGCCGATGAGCGCCTTCTGCGCCGCCCTCACGTCCTTGGTCGCCATCAGCCGCTGCACGATGAGCTGGTCCGCGCCGTGCGACGCCATCGACAGCACGGCACCGCCGATGAACGCGGTGGGGATCGCGTACGGCGAGGTCAGCGCGGACAGCGACGGGTCGATGACCTGGAACTTCCCCGCGTCGGCGGCGGCGGAGAACCAGCCGTCGGGCAGCTTCCCGCTCAGCACCGCGATCACCGCGACCGCGCCCACGACGTACCAGAGCATCTGGATGGCGTCGACCCACACGACGGCCCGCACGCCGCCGAGGAAGCTGTAGGCCACCATCGCGACGCCGAGCACCGCCACGATGACCCAGTACGACGCGTCCACGCCGTACGCGGCCAGCACGACCTTCACCGGGATCGCCGTGGCGAACAGCCGCAGGCCGTCCGCGAGCAGCCGCGTCACCAGGAACGTCACCGACGCGGTGCTCTGGATGCCCGGCCCGAACCGCTTGCCCAGGAACCCGTACGCGGTGATCAGCTCACCCGCGACGTACTTGGGCAGCAGCACGAACGACACGACGACCCGGCCGATCAGGTAGCCGAACGCCAGCGCCAGGAACGTCGAGGTGCCCAGGTACGCGATCGTGGGCACGCTGAGCACGGTCAGCGTGGACGTCTCCGCCGACACCACCGACACGCACACGACCCACCACGAGATGCGGCGCTCGCTGACGAAGTAGTCGGTCGCCGACCGCTGCCGCCCGGCGATCCACACCCCCAGCAGCGGCATGCCCACCAGGAACAGCACGATGATGCCGACATCAAGTGCGCGCACGGTGTCCTCCAGTGATTCTGAGCCCGCGAACGGCGGTGATCGCGGGTTCGGGCAGGCGCAGGGGGTAGCGGCCGGGGGTGAACGACCCCAGCGGGCGGGGGCCGGCGGCGCCCGTGGCGGACGGCACGTTGGCCGGCAGCCCGTGCCAGCCGAGGAAGCCCAGCAGCGCCGCGAGGTAGGCCTCCTTGGCGTCCGAGGGCAACCCGAACTCGTCGCTCGCACGCAGGTCGACGCGTCGCCGCAGCGACTCGACGAGCACGGGGTTGCGCATCCCGCCGCCCGAGCCGACCACGACGCCCTCGCACCCGGCGGCGACCGTGCGCGCGGTCAGCTCGGTCAGCGTGGCCAGCAGGTCCTCGGCGGGCATGGTCAGGCCCTCGGTGGCGCGGTCGAGGTAGGCGCGGCCGAAGTGCTCCTTGCCGGTCGACTTCGGGGCGGGCCGCGCGTAGTACGGGTCCGCGAGCAGCCGGTCGAGCAGGTCGGCGCGCACCCGGCCGCGCCGGGCGTACTCGCCGTCCACGTCCCGGTCGCGCAACCCACCGGAGAGGACGACCATCGCGGCGTCCATGAGCGCGTTGCCCGGTCCGGTGTCGTAGGCGATCACACCTGCGGGTGACACCTTGGTGATGTTGGCGATACCGCCGATGTTGAGCGCGGTGGCGGGCCCGTCGGCCGCGAGGTCGGCGAGCCACAGCGCGTCGAGGGTGCTCGCCAGCGGTGCGCCGTGCCCACCCGCCGCGACGTCGCGGACCCTCAGGTCGGACACCACCGGCAAACCGGTGACCTCGGCTATCCACGCGGGTTGGCCGAGCTGGAGCGTGCCGAGGCAGCGGCCGTCCTCGACCCGGTGGTGCACGGTCTGGCCGAGCGACGACACCAGGTCGCCCTCGTACCGCGACGCCACGTCCGCGAACAGCTGCCCGAGCCGCGTGTCCAGCTCGCACAGCTCGGCGGCGCTCGTCGGCGGCACGCGCAGCTCGGCCGGGAACGGGTGCTCGGCGTGCTCCACGAGGGTCAGCAGGACGGTCGGCCCGTCCAACGACAGGTCGGCCACGGCGACGTCGACGGCGTCCATCGACGTGCCCGAGATGAGCCCGATCACCCTCACGCCCTGTGGTGTATTCCACACAGCCCGCAGCGCGCAAGACCACAGGTGGGAAAGTTGCCGGAAATCAACTTGGTTGGTCGATCGTCCACATAGGGGGGCGTGCGAGGATTGCCCGGTGTCCACCACGTCCCTGATCTGGATCGTCGTCGTCGTCGCGGCACTGCTCGCGGTCGCCATCGTGGCGGGCGTCGCGCTGTCCCGGCGCCGGCGGATCAGCCTCACCGAGACCGAGCGCGACGAGGTCGAGAAGCCCGCCAAGGGCTACCAGGCCGGCGGGGCGATCACGTTCAACGCGCCGACCGCTCCACCGAGGTCGGCGGCCCCGCCCGAGCCGGTCGAGACCACCGCGCCCGAGCCGGCCGCACCGCGGGTGGTCGAACCCGAAGCCGCCGAACCCCCGGTGGCCGAACCCCCGGTGGCCGAACCGGTCGAGCACCCGGTCGCCGAGCGCACCGAGGTCGACGGCCAGCCGGGCGTCGGTGACGACGCCTCCGTGCCGCGCGACTCGGTCAAGCGCGGGTTCGTCGAGGTGGACCTGCCCGAAGAGGCGTCCGAGATCGACGAGATCGAGCCCACCGCGGGCCGGTTGGAGCGGCTGCGCGGGCGGCTGTCGCGGTCGCGGTCCACGTTCGGCCAGGGCCTGCTCGGCCTGCTCGGCGCGGGCGACCTGGACGAGGACTCGTGGACGGACGTCGAGGACACCCTCCTGATGGCCGACCTCGGTTCCGCCATCACCGACCAGGTCGTCGCCGCGCTGCGCGAGCAGATCGCCACCCGCGGCGTGCGCACGCCGGACGACGCCCGCGCCCTGCTGCGCGACGTGCTGGTCGACGCGCTGCACCCGGAGATGGACCGCGTCGTGCACGCGCTGCCCCACTCCGCCGGTCCTCACGGGGTGAAGCCGGCCGTCCTCCTCGTCGTGGGCGTCAACGGCGTCGGCAAGACCACCACCACCGGCAAGCTGGCCCGCGTGCTCGTCGCCGACGGCCGCACCGTGCTGCTGGGCGCGGCCGACACGTTCCGCGCCGCCGCCGCCGACCAGTTGGAGACCTGGGGTTCGCGGGTCGGCGCGTCGACCGTGCGCGGCGCGGAGGGCGCGGACCCGGCGTCGGTCGCGTTCGAGGCGGTCAAGCAGGGCGTGAACGCGGGCGTGGACACCGTGCTGATCGACACGGCGGGCCGCCTGCACACCAAGACCGGCCTGATGGACGAGCTGGGCAAGGTCAAGCGCGTCGTGGAGAAGCAGGCGGAGGTGGACGAGGTGCTGCTCGTCCTCGACGCCACCACCGGCCAGAACGGCCTGACCCAGGCGCGGGTGTTCGCCGAGGTCGTCGACGTGACGGGCATCGTGCTGACCAAGCTCGACGGCACCGCCAAGGGCGGCATCGTGTTCCAGGTGCAGCGCGAGCTGGGCGTGCCGGTCAAGCTCGTGGGCCTGGGCGAGGGAGCCGACCACCTGGCCCCGTTCGAACCGCAGGCCTTCGTGGACGCCCTCCTCAACTGACTCCACCCGAGAGTCCAACACCCGGGCTTCGAGAGTCCAACCCTCAGGACTTCCGAAGCCTGGGCGTTGGACTCTCGGGGTCAGGTGCGGGTGGCCTGGGTGGTCAGGTGGGCGGCGGTGCCCAGGATCGCCGGGAGGATGCCGGCCACCGACTCCTTGGTCAGCCTGCTGTCCGGACCGGAGACCGAGAGGGCGGCGGGGGCCGGGGCGCCGGGCAGCGGCACGGCGACGCAGCGCACGCCCAGTTCCTGCTCGCCCTCGTCCAGCGCGTAACCCTGCTCGGCGACGCGGTCCAGTTCGGCCAGCAGGGCGTCGACGTCGGTGATCGTGTTCGGCGTGTACGCGGGCAGCCCGGTGCGCGCCAGCAGCGCCCGCACCTCGTCGCGCGGCAGTCGCGCGAGCATCGCCTTGCCCACGCCCGTGCCGTGCGGCAGCAGTCGGCGGCCGACCTCGGTGAACATCCGCATCGAGTGCCGCGACGGCACCTGCGCCACGTACACCACCTCGTCGCCGTCCAGCACGGCCAGGTTCGCGGTCTCCTCCACCTGGTCCACGAGCTGCGCCAGGAACGGCCTCGCCCACGTGCCGAACTGCCGCGACGCGCTCTCGCCCAGCCGGATCAGCCGGGGGCCGAGCGCGTAGCGGCGGTTGCTGTTCTGCCGCACGTACCCCAGCGCGACGAGGGTGCGGATGAGCCGGTGGATGGTCGGCAACGGCAGGCCGGAGGTGGCGGCCAGCTCGGACAGGCTCGCCTCGCCCCCGGCGTCCGCGAGGCGTTCCAGCAGGTCGAAGGCCCGTTGCAGCGACTGGACGCCGCCGCCCGACTCTCGTGCCACGGGACCACTCCTTCGTTGCCGTTCCGCGTTGTGAAAACTATAGTCCGCGAAGTAGAAACCGAGCTGAAACGAGGTGGACCTCCATGTCCGGTGTTCGTGTCCTCGGGGGCGATGTGGAGCGCGGGGACGAGATCCTCACGCCGGACGCGCTGGAGTTCGTGGCCGAGCTGCACGGCCGCTTCGCGCCGGAGCACGCCGCGCTGATGCGCCGCCGCGCGCACCGCCGCCCGCTCGGTTTCCTCGACGGGACCAGGGAGGTCCGCGAGGGCGACTGGAAGGTCGCCGAGGCCCCGGAACCGCTGCGCGACCGGCGGGTCGAGATCACCGGCCCGACCGAGCGCAAGATGACCGTCAACGCGCTCAACTCCGGCGCGAAGGTGTGGCTGGCCGACCTGGAGGACGCCAACACGCCGCACTGGCACAACGTCGTCTCCGGCCAGGTCAACCTCTACGACGCCGCCCGCGGCACGGTCGAGTTCACCTCGCCCGAGGGCAAGCACTACGCCCTGCGCGACGACGTGGAGCGGCCCGCGATCGTGGTCCGCCCGCGCGGCTGGCACCTGCCGGAGCGGCACCTGGAGGTCGGGGGCCGCCCGGCGATCGGCGCGCTGGTCGACTTCGGCCTGCACTTCTTCCACAACGCCGCGCTCGGCCGGCCGTACTACTACCTGCCGAAGATGGAGAGCCACCTCGAAGCCCGGCTGTGGAACGGCGTGTTCACCGCCGCGCAGGAGCGGCTCGGCGTCCCGCACGGCACGATCCGCGCCACCGTCCTGATCGAGACGATCCCCGCCGCGTTCGAGATGGACGAGATCCTCCACGAGCTGCGCGACCACGCGTCGGGCCTCAACGCGGGCCGCTGGGACTACCTGTTCAGCGTCATCAAGTACTTCCGCGACGCGGGCCCGGACGCCGTGCTGCCCGACCGCGGCAGCATCACCATGACCGCGCCGTTCATGCGCGCCTACACCGAGCTGCTGGTGCGCACCTGCCACAAGCGCGGCGCGTTCGCCATCGGCGGCATGGCGGCGTTCATCCCGAACCGGCGCGACCCCGAGGTCACGGAGAACGCGCTGGAGAAGGTGCGCGCCGACAAGACCCGCGAGGCGGGCGACGGGTTCGACGGCTCGTGGGTCGCGCACCCGGACCTCGTGCCGGTGTGCCGGGAGATCTTCGACGAGCGGCTGGGCGGCAAGCCGAACCAGCTCGACGTGCTGCGGCCCGAGGTGGAGGTCACGGCCGGGCAGCTGCTCGACTTCGCGTCGGCCGGTGGTGCGGCCACCCGCGCGGGCGTCGAGTCCGCCGTGGACGTCGGCGTGCGCTACCTGCTGTCCTGGCTGGGCGGCAACGGCGCGGCGGCCATCCACAACCTGATGGAGGACGCCGCCACCGCCGAGATCTCCCGCTCCCAGCTGTGGCAGTGGGTGCACAACGACGTGGTGCTCGACGACGGCACGCCGGTCACCGCCGAGCTGGTGCGCGAGGTGCTGGCGGAGGTCCGCGGGCGGCTCGACGGCGCGCACCTGGACGTGGCGGTGGAGCTGTTCGAGCAGGTCGCGCTGTCCGACGACTTCGTGGACTTCCTGACCCTGCCCGCCTACGAGCGGATCTGACGTGCCGCGCACGTCGCTGCCCGCCGACGCGGTGCGGGCGCTCACCGCGCGGCTGGTCGACGCCGGGCAGCGGTCGCCGGTCGGCAGGCAGCCGGTGCACACCTGCTACGTGCCCGCCGACCGGGTCACCGCGGACACCGTGCGGGACTGGGGCGCGCAAGCGCTTGCGGCCCTGGACGCGCACCCCGACCTGGGGCGCGTCCTCGACCTGCCGGGCGACCTGGCCGCCGTGCTGCCCCACCGGGTGCGGGCGAAGCTCGCCGCCGAACCGGTCGAGGACCTGCGCGTCGACTTCGAGGACGGCTACGGCCCGCGCCCCGACGCCGAGGAGGACGCCGACGCCGAGCGCACCGCGCTGGTCGTGCGGGACTGGGTGGCCTCCGGCGCCGCGCCGCCGCGGTTCGGGCTGCGGATGAAGTCGTTCGACACGCGGGCGCTGCGGGAGCGAGGCATCCGCACGCTCGACGTGTTCCTCACCGCGCTCGGCGGCGCACCCGAGGGATTCGTGATCACCTTCCCCAAGGTCACCTCGGTCGACCAGGTCGAGGTGCTCGGCGACGTGCTCGACCTGTTCGGCCTGCCGCTGCGGTTCGAGATCCAGGTCGAGACGACCCGGTCGATCGTGGACCCGTCCGGCCGGCTCGCGGTCCCGCGGCTCATCGAGGCCGGCCGGGGGCGGGTGAGCGGCCTGCACTTCGGCACCTACGACTACACGGCGGACTGCGGCCTCGGCGCGGCGCACCAGCACCTCGCGCACGGCGCGTGCGACTTCGCGCGCAACGTCATGCAGGTGTCGGCGGCCGGCACGGGGGTCGAGGTGTCGGACGGCTCGACCAACGTGCTGCCCGTCGGCGACGACGTCGAGCACGGCTGGCGCACCCACTACGGCCTGGTCCGCCGCTCCCTGGCGCACGGCTTCCACCAGGGCTGGGACCTGCACCCGGCGCAGCTGGTGACCCGGTACGCCGCCGTGCACGCGTTCCACCTGGAGGGCCTGGCGGGCGACGCGGCGCGGTTGCGGGCGTACGTGGCGCGGGCGGGCGGGTCCGTGCTGGACGAGCCCGCCACCGCGCGGGCGCTGTCGTCGTCGTTCGTGCGCGCCCTGGACTGCGGCGCGCTGGACGAGGACGAGGTGCGCCGCGCGACCGGCCTCGGCCCGGCCGAGCTGAGGGCCCTGGCCCGGCGCGGGTGACCGGCCGCGAAGCTCCCGGCGGCGGACCCCGCCGTCACCGGAAGGGGTGATCTCGCGGTTCCGCGCGGCCGAGCGCGCGACGACCGGCCATGGTGGGGGCCATGACCATGCGGGCCGGGTTGTGGACCGGGCTGCCGGACCTGGAACGGGCCGAGTTCCGGTACCAGGTGGTGGCGTGCCCGGAGGACGTGGACGTGCTCATCGCCGCCCTGGGGCGGCCGGAGTGCAACGACGGGATGCTGGAGCACTTCGCCCGCGACCTGGACGCGGACGGGGAGAGCGACCACAACCTGGTCCTCGCCGTGCGCGGCCCGTGGGGCTACCTGAACTACGTGGACGACGACTTCACCGGCTGGCCCAAGGGCGACCCGGACGCGCCGTACGTGGACGAGCGGTACACGGACTTCCCACCGGGGGTGGGCCTGCGCCTGCCGCTGTTCCGCGAGGTGCTGCTGGAGTTCCTCGCCACCGCGCGGCGGCCGACCACCGTGGACTGGTACGACGAGGCCGACCTGTTCCACGAGTGGCGGGTGCAGCGGATGGCCCTGCGCGAGGCGTGAAACCGGTGGCCCGCCGGGGCTGCCCGGGGCCATGATCGAGGGCGTGGAACCCCTCGTCGTGCCGTCACCGCCCCCCACCTTCGAGGACGTGCGCCTGCGCGCGTTCGAGGACCGCGACGTGGGCATGGTGCTGGACCTCGCGACGGACCCGTACGTGCCGACGATCGGCACGCTGCCCCTGAACGCCGACCGCGAGCAGGCCCTCGCCTACCTGGCCCGGCAGCACGACCGCCTCGCCACCGGCCAGGGGTACTCGTTCTGCGTCGCCGACCGGGACACCGACGAGGCGCTGGGCGGCGTCGGCCTCTGGTTGGACCGGCTCCCGGCCGGGCGGGCGTCGGCGGGCTACTCGATCGCGCCGCGCAGCCGGGGCCGCGGCGTGGCGGGCCGGGCACTCACCGCCCTCACCCGGTTCGCGTGGACGGTGCCGGGGCTGCACCGGGTGGAGTTGCGCGTCGAACCGTGGAACACGGCGTCGGTCCGCACCGCCGAGGCCGCCGGGTACGAGCGCGAGGGCCTGCTGCGCAGCCACGAGGAGATCGGCGGGCGGCGCGTGGACATGCTGCTGTACGCCGCGGTCCGGCCGGGCTGAACGGACCCCGGCCGGGTCAGAACTCCGGCAGCGAGTACCAGGCCAGGCCGGGGTCCTCGGCGTCGTCGCGCAGCACGGAACCCTCGATGAGGCCGTACGGGCGATCGGCGGCGTGGAACACCTCGTTGTGGTTCTCCAGGCCGAACGGGGACAGGTCGACCGCGAAGTGGTGCTTGTTCGGCATCGACAGCCGCACCTCGGCGACCTCGGGCCGGTCGAGCAGCACGGCCTCGCCCATCGCGTAGAGGGTCTGCTGCAACGACAGGCTGTGCTTCGCGGCGAACGCGCCGAGCAGCAGCCGCCGGATCGCCGCGTGCGCCGCGGCCCAGTCGACGTCCTCGTCCCGGTAGCGCCACCGCGCCGTCACCGAGGTGGCGAGGACGCGGTCGTCGGTCTCCGGCAACGTCGTGTACTCGTCGCGGGGGAAGCCGTGGAACTCCGAACCGGTCGTCTTGAGCACCACCAGGTCCCGCACGCCCGACACGACCCAGGCGCGCGGGCCGTCGACCGTCACGGCCGTCGTGCGCTTCTCCGCGGAACCGCCCACGAACGAGTGGCCGTTGTCCTCGATCCGCTGCCACGAGTGCTCGTCCACCAGCACCCGCGCGCCGGTGATCGCCTCCTGCGAGGACACGAAGTGCCTGCCGAGGCGCAGCGCGAAGTCCTCGATCTCGCCCACCGGCGCCCGCTTGGCGAACGCGTGGACGGTGTTCTTCTGCGTGTCGGTCGCCAGCACCTTCGAGTTGTCGCCGGTGAGGTGGGTGTCCGCGAGGTCGCCGCGCAGGGACGTGCCGACCGTGAGGTCCTTGATCGTGTGCACGTCGCCGTCGCGCGACACGACCACCAGGCGGTTCTCCGCCTTCCCGTACTGGTTCGGGCCCAGGACGATCCCCACGGTCAGCTCCCCCGGTAGGTGGTGAACGCGAACGGGCTCAACAGGATCGGCACGTGCAGGTGCCCCTCGGTCACCCGGAAGGCGATCGTGATCTCCGGGTAGAACGGCGTGTCGACCTCGAACACCAGCCGGTGCACGCCGGGTTCCAGCTCCTCGGCGAACCGAAGCCTGCCGTCGTCGTCCGTGCGGCCGGAGGCCAGCACCGCGCCGTCGCGCTCCAACCGCACCGGCACGCCGACCCGCGGCCGACCGGTCTCCGCGTCGAGCACGTGCGTGGACAGCGTGCTCATGCCACCACCTTCCCGAGCCGCAGCGCGGCGATCTTCCCGAGTTCCCGGCCCGCCACGCGCAGTTCCGCGGCGGGCTCGTTGTCCATCCGCGCGGCGAGGTCGTCGAGGACCTCCCCGGCGGACAACCCCGTCGCGCACACGAGGTAGAGGTGGCCGAACCGGTCCTCGTAGGCGGCGTTGGCGGCGGCGAGCCGGTCGGCGGACGACTCCGCGACACCGGACTGCTCGTCGGCCGACCACGCCGCGGAGACGCCGCCGTGCCGCGCACCCTCCCCGATGCGGGGGTGTCCGGCGAGCGCGGCGAGCACCTCGTCGTCCGACAGGTCCGCGGCGCGGGCGGAGCCGGCGAGCAGCGCGTCCACGTCGGGGTAGGGCCGCCCGGCCAGCACGGCGTCGACCCAGCGCGGCACCGCGAGGCACTCGGTGAGCAGGGGCCGGAGCACGTCGGCGGGCGCGGTGTTGAAACCGGCGAGGTCGAACCCGGCGGGATCGGGCACCACGGGATCGGGCACCACGGGATCAGGCACGGCGGCCCCCTTTTTTGCATGGCGGAATGCCACTTCCGCACCGGGGGACGGTACGAGCGCCTTCGCGGCGTGTCAACGACGTCGCCCGTCCACCCACCCCCGCCTCGGCGCGCCGGCCCGGCCGGGACCGCCGCCGGGGAAACCGGGGCTTCGCACCGCGCCCGATGGGTGCGAAGGTGACCCGATGGACCTGGTGCTGCGCGCTGCCCGCGTGATCACCCCGGACGGCGAGCGCCGGGCCGACGTGGGCGTGGAGAGCGGTCGGATCGCGGCCGTCGCCGACCGCCTGGACGGGGCGAGGGTCGTCGAGCTGGCGGCCGACGAGGTGCTGCTGCCCGGCCTGGTCGACACGCACGTCCACGTGAACGAGCCGGGGCGCGGCGAGTGGGAGGGCTTCGCCACCGCGACCCGGGCGGCGGCCGCCGGTGGTGTCACCACCATCGTCGACATGCCGCTCAACAGCCTGCCGCCGACGACCTCGGTGGCCGCGCTGGAGGCCAAGCGGGAGGTGGCGCGCGAGCGGGCGCACGTGGACGTCGGGTTCTGGGGCGGCATCGTGCCGGACAACCTCGACGACCTCGACGGGCTGCACGACGCGGGCGTCTTCGGCTTCAAGTGCTTCCTGGCGCACTCCGGCGTGGACGAGTTCCCGCACGTGACCGGGGACGAGCTGCGGCGCGCGCTGCACCGCCTGGGACCGCGCGGCGCGCTGACCGTCGTGCACGCCGAGGACCCGCGCGAGATCACCGAACCGGGCCCCGGCTACCGGGCGTTCCTCGACTCCCGCCCGCACGCGGCCGAGTCCGGCGCCATCGCCACCGTCGTCGGGCTGGCGGAGGAGACGGGCGCGCGGCTGCACGTGCTGCACCTGTCCAGCGGGCACGGCGTGGCGCACGTCCGCGACGCCAAGGCGCGCGGCCTCGCCGTCACCGCCGAGACCTGCCCGCACTACCTGACGTTCGTCGCCGAGGAGATCGGGGACGCGGCCACCGAGTTCAAGTGCTGCCCGCCGATCCGCGACGCCGCCAACCGCGAGTCGCTGTGGCGCGCGCTCGGCGAGGACGTGGTCGACCTCGTGGTGACCGACCACTCGCCGTGCACGCCGGACCTCAAGGCGGGCGACTTCGCCACCGCGTGGGGCGGCATCGCGAGCCTCCAGCTGGGCCTGCCCGCCGTGTGGACCCAGGCCCGGCGGCGCGGCCACACCCTGCACGACGTGGTCCGCTGGATGGCCGGCAACCCCGCCGACCTGGTCGGCCTGACCACCAAGGGGCGCATCGCGCCGGGCGCGGACGCGGACTTCGTCGTGTTCGCGCCGGACGAGGCGTTCGTGGTGGACCGGGACGCGCTGCACCACCGCAACCCCGTGACGCCCTACCACGGCCGACCGCTGGCCGGCGTGGTGCGCCGGACGTGGCTGCGCGGGCGGCCGATCGACGACCGACCGCGCGGGCGGTTGCTCACCCGAGGAGACGCATGACCGAGGCACCCGGCTTCACCCACCTGCCCGACCTGGCCTGCCGCGAGTTCGGCGGCGGCGTGGTGTGGGCGAACGACGAGCTGTTCGCCGAGCGGGAGAACCTGATCAAACGGGCCGAGCCCGTGTTCGACGCCTACACCTTCGGCCACAAGGGGCAGGTCTACGACGGCTGGGAGACCCGGCGCCGGCGCGAACCGGGGCAGGACTCGGCGATCGTCCGCCTCGGCCTGCCGGGCGTGGTCAAGGCGGTGGTGGTCGACACGGCGTTCTTCACGGGCAACTACCCGCCGTTCGCCTCGGTCGAGGCCACCTCGGCGGTCGGCCACCCGGACCCGGCCGAGCTGACCGGCTGGGAGGAGCTGGTGCCCAAGTCGCCGCTGGGGGGCGACCGGAAGAACTCCTTCGAGGTCGACGCCGCGCGCCGGTACACCCACGTGCGGCTGACGATCCACCCGGACGGCGGGGTGGCCCGGTTGCGGGTCTTCGGCGAGCCTGTGCCCGACCCGGCGCTGCTGCTGCCCGAGGCGGTGGACCTGGCGGCGCTGGAGAACGGGGGCGCGGTGGTCGGGTGCAGCGACATGTTCTACGGCTCGCCCGGCAACCTCATCGCGCCCGGCCAGGCCGCGGTGATGGGGGAGGGCTGGGAGACGGCGCGCCGCCGCGACGACGGCAACGACTGGGTGGACGTGCGGCTGGCCGCGGCCGGCGCGGTGCGGCTGGTCGAACTGGACACCACGCACTTCAAGGGCAACGCGCCCGGCTGGGCCTCGGTGACGGGGCGGGACGAGCGCACCGGCGCGGAGTTCCCGGTCCTGCACCGCACCCGCCTGCAACCCGACACCCGCCACCGCTTCCCCGTCGAGGCGGTCCCGGAGGCCACGCACGCGCGGCTCGACATCTACCCCGACGGCGGGATGGCACGCCTTCGGCTGTTCGGCCGCTTGACGACGGACGGCCTCGGGGCGATCACCCGGAGGTACCGGGAACTGAGCTGAATAACAGTCAAGGTTGTCCGCCCAAGGGCTGATGACCTATACGACCTGAGTCGGTTGTGAGGCGCACCACCCCCCTGAAAGCCTGCGGTAACCCGATTGGGTGACAGGAACTAGGGAGGAACCTGTGCGATCGATCATCCGTGCGCTCGGCGGTCTGGGGACCGCCGCCGCGCTCGTCCTGGGGACGGCCACGTTCGCGTCGGCCGAGGAACAGCCCGTCGACGCCCGGGGCGTCGCGGGCATCACCTGGGCGCCCTGCCCCGAGATCGCCGAGGTCGAGTGCGGCACGCTCAGCCTGCCGATCGACTGGACCAGGCCGCGCGGCGAGAAGTTCGACCTCGCCGTGGCCCGCCGCAAGGCCCTCGACCCGGCCAAGCGCCTCGGCGTCCTGGTCATCAACCCCGGCGGTCCCGGCGGCTCGGGCGTCGACTTCGCGCTGGGCGCGGACGGCTACTTCAGCCCGGAGGTGCAGCAGCGCTTCGACATCATCGGCTTCGACCCGCGCGGCGTGGCCCGCAGCCGGCCGGTGAAGTGCTCGTTCGACCTCGCGGTGAACGCCCCGTCGATCTACCCGACCGACCAGGCCGGCTTCGACGCCCTCGCCGCCTACAACCGCGAGCTGGCCGCCGACTGCCGCGCCCACAGCGGCCCGATCTACGACCACGCCGACACGCTGTCCGTCGTGAAGGACATCGACGCCCTGCGCCGGTCCCTCGGCGAGCGGAAGATCAACTACTACGGCATCTCCTACGGCACGCTCATCGGCCAGCAGTACGCCGAGGAGTTCGGCCGCAACATCCGCGCCATGGTCATCGACTCGAACATGGACCACAGCCTCGGCACGTGGCGCTTCAACGAGACCGAGGCCGTCACCGCCGAGGACTCGTTCACCGAGTTCGTGAAGTGGTGCGAGCGCACCGAGTCGTGCGCCCTGCACGACCGGGACGTCGTGGAGTTCTGGGAAGACCTGCTCGCCCGCGCCGACCGCGGCGAGATCACCGACCCGGGCGACCCGACCTACGTCGTCTC
The DNA here is from genome assembly GCF_031455225.1 of Saccharothrix longispora. Taxonomy (GTDB): domain Bacteria; phylum Actinomycetota; class Actinomycetes; order Mycobacteriales; family Pseudonocardiaceae; genus Actinosynnema; species Actinosynnema longispora. Next base: position 5,424,905 of record NZ_JAVDSG010000001.1, on the reverse strand, counting down.
CGCGCGGGACATCGTCCGCACGGCCTTCGGCGCGTTCTACGGCCCGAACTGGGCTCCGCTCGCCGAGTTCCTCGTCCGGCTCGCCGCCGGTGAGCCGACTCCGGGCACGTCGGTCAAGGCCGTCCGGGCCGCCCAGGAGACCGTGGAGAACCCGTTCCCCGCGGTGTTCTGCCAGGACTGGGCCATCCGCGTCAAGAACCACCGCGAGTTCTCCGCCCTGGTGAACCGCGCCAACCAGCTCGCCCCGCACATGCGCGGCGGGTCGCTCGGGCACTCGGCCATCGCCGGCTGCGTGGGCCTGCCCGAGAAGGTCAACAACCCGCAGCACCGCCTGCGCATCGAGGACTCGCCGAAGATCCTGATGAGCAACGCCCTGCACGACTCGGCCACCGGCTACGAGTGGGCCGTCAACGCCCACCGGCAGAGCCGTGACAAGACCGTGCTGCTCACCTACGAGGGCTGGGGCCACGGCGTGTACGACCGCAGCGACTGCACCCGCGGCGCGACCGACGAGTACCTGATCGCGCTCAAGACCCCGCGGCCCGGCGCCCGCTGCGCCGCCGTGGAGCCGCCCGAGCAGGCGGCGTCGTCGAACGCCACGCCGCTGCCCGCGGGCCCGGCGCCGGGCGTGCCCGGCTGGCTCCGATAACCGCCGGCACGACCGGGCCGGCACGATCAGGCCGGCACGATCAGGAGGCCGCTCCCGCCACCGCGCGGGGGCGGCCTCCGCCGTCTCCGGCACGCCGGTCCCCGAGGCCGGCGCCACCGGTGACCCACCGTCGCCGGGCGGACCGCCGTGACCCGCGCGCCACCCCGGGGCGGGGGTCCCTCACACGCAACGTCACCGTCGATTCCCCGGCCGGGTGGACTCCCCGCAGGACGAACCGCGCCCTTCAACCACGCGAAACCTGCCCGTAACACCGGGACCGCGACAGTTCACCCCCGCGAAACCCCGGGCGCGGCCGCGCGAAACAGGACGTGCCGATGCTCCTCCGCAACCGACGTGCAGTGGAGGTCGACGTGGATACAGGGGACACCGCCTGGGTGCTCACCAGTGCCGCACTGGTGCTGTTGATGACGCCGGGACTTGCCTTCTTCTACGGGGGCATGGTCCGGTCCAAGAGTGTGCTCAACATGATGATGATGAGCCTGGGTGCCATCGGCGTGGTCGGTGTGCTCTGGGTGTTGGTCGGCTACTCCACCGCGTTCGGCACCGACCTCGGTGGCGGCCTGCTGGGCAAGCCGTTCGAGTTCTTCGGCCTGGACGGCCTGCTGACCAAGGAATCGCTGTTCGGGACCGTGCCGACGACCGTGTTCGTCGCGTTCCAGGCGATGTTCGCCATCATCACGGTGGCCCTGATCTCCGGCGCGATCGCCGACCGCGCCCGCTTCGGCCCGTGGCTGCTCTTCGCCGGCCTGTGGTCCCTGGTCGTGTACTTCCCGGTCGCGCACTGGGTGTTCGACTTCGACGGCAAGGACGCCGACGGCAACGTCGTCGACCCCGGCGGCTGGATCGCCAACAAGCTCCTCGCGATCGACTTCGCCGGCGGCACCGCGGTCCACATCAACGCCGGCGCGGCGGGCCTCGCGCTGGCGCTCGTCCTCGGCAAGCGCGTCGGTTGGCCGAAGGACCGGATGAAGCCGCACAGCCTGCCGCTGGTCGTCCTGGGCGCCGGCCTGCTGTGGTTCGGCTGGTTCGGCTTCAACGCGGGCTCCGCGCTCGGCGCGAACGCCACCGCGGGCGTCACGTTCGTCAACACCCTGGTCGCCACCGCCGCCGCCATGCTGGCCTGGCTCGCCGTGGAGCGCGTCCGCGACGGCAACGCCACCACCCTCGGCGCGGCCTCCGGCGTCGTCGCGGGCCTCGTCGCCATCACCCCCGCCTGCTCCTCGGTCACCCCCGTCGGCGCCATCGCCATCGGCGCGATCACCGGCGCCCTGTGCGCCCTGGCCGTCAGCCTCAAGTACCGCTTCGGCTTCGACGACTCGCTCGACGTGGTCGGCGTGCACCTGGTCGGCGGTCTGTCCGGCACCATCCTGATCGGCTTCTTCGCCAGCTCGGCCGCCCCCGCGGGCATCGACGGCCTCTTCTACGGAGGCGGCGTGGACCAGTTGTGGCGCCAGGCGGTGGGCGCGCTCGCCGTGCTCGCCTACTCGTTCGTCCTCAGCCTGCTCCTCGGCTACCTGGTGAAGTTCACCGTCGGCTTCCGCGCCGACGAGGAGGCCGAGGTCGGCGGCATCGACGAGGCCGAGCATGCGGAGAGCGCGTACGAGTTCGGCTCGGGCCTCGGCACCCGCGGTGCCTCCAAGCCCAGCGCCGCCGCGGGCGCCACCGCGGTCCTTGAGGGGAGCAACAAGTCATGAAGCTGGTCACCGCGATCATCAAGCCGTTCACCCTCGACGACGTGAAGACATCCCTGGAACAGCTCGGGGTGCTCGGCATGACCGTCAGCGAGGTCCAGGGCTACGGCCGGCAGAAGGGCCACACCGAGGTCTACCGCGGCGCCGAGTACGCCGTCGACTTTGTGCCCAAGCTGCGCATCGAGGTGCTGATCGACGACGCCGCCGTGGACAAGGTCCTCGACGCCGTCGTGGAGGCCGCGCGCACCGGCAAGATCGGCGACGGGAAGGTCTGGGTGACGCCGGTCGACACGGTCATCCGGGTCCGGACCGGGGAGCGCGGCTCGGACGCCCTCTAAGGCAATGGGAGACGGCCGTATGGAGAACACCGAGACGGCCGTCGTCACGGCTGACGACCTGGTGCGGGCACGCGATCGGCTGCTCGCGCCGGGTCGGCGCCGTCTGACGGGGGAGTCGCTGCGCGAGGCGCTGGTCGACCTGCACGAGTTCTGGCTGACCGCCCACGCCGCGCAGGCGGGCGTCGGCCGGCCGGGCAGCGGGGTCGCCCTGGTCGCCGTGGGGGGCCTGGGCAGGCGCGAGCTGGTGCCCTACTCCGACCTCGACCTGCTCCTGGTGCACAACGGGCACAAGGGCGTGGACGGCATCGCGGAGAAGCTCTGGTACCCGCTGTGGAACTCGGGCATCGGCCTGGACCACTCGGTGCGCACCGTGGGCGAGGCGCTGCGCGTCGCCGCCGACGACCTGCGCACCGCGCTGGGCCTGCTCGACACCCGCCACCTCGCGGGAGACCAGGAGGTCAGCCGGCGGCTCGCGGACGGCGCGCGCCAGGCGTGGCGCACGGGTGTGCGCACCCGGCTGGACGAGATGTCCGAGTCCGCGTCGCGCCGGTGGGCGCGCAGCGGCGAGATCGCGCACCGCGTGGAACCCGACCTCAAGCACGGCCGCGGCGGGCTGCGGGACGTGGTGCTGCTGGACGCGCTGTCCGCGGCGCAACTGGTCGACCGGCCGTCGGCGGAGGTCGACGAGGCGCGCAAGCTGCTGCTGGACGTGCGCACCGAGCTGCGCCGGGTGGCGGGCCGCCCGCGCGACGTGCTGCGCGCCCAGGACGGTGACGAGGTCGCCTCCGCGCTCGGCCTCCAGGACCGGTTCGCGCTGGCCAGGGCGATGTCGTCGGCCGCGCGGACGATCGTGTACGCGGTGGACGTGGCCATGCGCACGGCGCGGGCCGCCGTGCCGAGGAAGGGCCTGGGCGTCTTCGCCCGCTCCACGCTGCGGCGCACGCCCTCCCGGCGCCCGCTGGACGAGGGGGTCGTGCTGCACGGCGCGGAGGTGGCCCTGGCGCGCGACGCCGTGCCCGGCCGCGACCCCGCGCTGCTGCTGCGGGTCGCCGCGGCCGCCGCGCGCGGCAAGCACCCGATCGCGCCGGGCACGCTCGCCACGCTCGCCGACACCGCGCCCGAGCTGCGCCAGCCGTGGCCCCGGGAGGCCCGCGACGAGCTGCTGGCCCTGCTGGGCAGCGGCACCGGCCTGGTCGACGTGGTGGAGGCGCTGGACCGCACCGGCCTGTGGGGCAGGCTGTTCCCCGAGTGGGGCGCGGTCCGCGACCTGCCGCCGCGCGACGCCGCCCACACCTGGACCGTCGACCGGCACCTCGTGCAGGCCACCGCGCACGCCGCCCGCCTGGTCACCCGGGTCTCCCGGCCCGACCTGCTGCTGCTCGGCGCCCTGGTGCACGACATCGGCAAGGGCAGGCAGGCCGACCACTCCGAGGTGGGCGCCGCCCTCACCACGCAGATCGCCGAACGCCTCGGCCTGTGGCCCCAGGACGTCGCCACGCTCACCGCGCTCGTGCGCCACCACCTCCTCCTGCCGCACACGGCGACGCGCCGCGACGTGGAGGACGAGGCGACCGTGCGCCGGGTCGTGGACACCCTCGACGGCGACCCGGTGCTGCTCGAACTGCTCCACGCGCTGGCCGAGGCCGACGCCGTGGCCACCGGGCCCGGCGTGTGGTCCGAGTGGAAGTCCTCGCTGATCGGCGACCTGGTCGCGCGCTGCCGCACGGCGATGGCGGGCGACCCCCTGCCCGAGCCCGAACCGCTCGACCGGCGCCGGCTCGACCTCGCGGTCGCCGTGCTGGCCGGCGGCCGGCCGGACGTGCTGGTCGACCCCGGCAACCAGGGCGCCGTCGTCACAGTGGTGGCGCCGGACCGGCCCGGTCTGCTGTCCCGGGCGGCGGGGGTGCTCGCGCTGAACTCCCTGGAGGTGCACGCGGCCACGCTGCGGTCGCACGTCGACCCCTCCCTCGGCGCGTGCGCCGTGGACGTGTTCACCGTGTCGCCGCGGTTCGGCTCGCTGCCGGACGTGGCCCTGCTGCGCGAGCAGCTGACCCGGGCCCTGGACGGCTCGCTGCCGCTGGCCGACAAGCTGGCCGCCAAGGAGCGCGACTACGGCGGCCCGCCCCAGGACCCGCCGCCGCCGAAGGTGCTGTGGTTCGACGACGAGTCGACCGGCGCCGTCGTGCTGGAGCTGCGCGCGGCCGACCGGATCGGGCTGCTGCACCGCGTCGCCGACGCCCTGGAGCGGTCCGGTGTGGACGTCGCCTGGGCCCGGGTGTCCACAATGGGCTCCACGGTGGTCGACTCGTTCGCCCTCACCGTGCCGGGCGGCCTCGACACCGCCGCCCGCCGCGCGGTCGAACGCGCCGTGCTGCTCGCCGCCGGGTGAGTCCGCGTGCCCGGGTTGCGTAGCTCTACGCACAACCGACCGGGGGTGCTCACGCTGCCCCCGCGCCCGTCCTCGGGGCATGCTTCCGGCATGGCAGGGGGAACCCCGCCCGATCAAGGGGGGTGGGGCGGGGGATCGTCGCCACGGCCGGCCGGTGGCGGCCCATCGAGGGGTTGGGCCGCCGCCGGTCGACACCGGTCGCGGCCGGTCGCGGCCGGGAACTAAAGCGCGCCCGGAACGTCTCCCTAGTATGGACGTGATGACCGCTGTCGCTGTGAGGCCGCGCTCGCTCGTGGTGCTGGCCGGACTGCCGGGAGCGGGCAAGACGACGCTGCTCGCCGCCGCCGACACCGGGGGAGCGCCGACCGTCGTGCTGGACTCCGACCAGGTCCGGAGCGCCCTCACGGCCGCCCTGCCCCGGGCGCTCCCCTACCGCTTCTACCGGCCGCTGGTCCACCTGGTCCACCGCACCCGCATCCTCTGGTTCGCGCTCACCGCCACCACCAGCCTGCTGCTGGTGCACGAGCCGTCGACCCGGCCCACCACCAGGGCCGGTCTGGTCGTGGTCGGCGTGCTGAGCAACCGGCCGCGGCACTTCGTGTGGCTCGACGCCACGCCGGAGGAGGCGTTCTCGGGCCAGGTCGCGCGCGGCAGGCTGATCCGCTCCCGGTCGTTCGGGCGGCACGTGCGCCGCGCGACCCGCCTGCGGACCCGGTTCACCGGGGGCCGACCCCCTCGCGGGTGGCACGGCGTGACCGTGCTGACCCGCCAGGACCGCCTGCGCCTGTCGGTGACGGCCGGCTGAACGGCTACCCTGGGAAGCGACCAGTGGCGGAAATCGACGTGCGAGGTCTGGCGGCACCGTGTTCAACACCCTTTCCGACCGGCTCACCGGGGTTCTCCAGAACCTGAGGGGCAAGGGACGGCTGTCCGAGGCGGACATCGACGCCACCGCGCGCGAGATCCGGGTCGCGCTGCTGGAGGCCGACGTCGCGCTGCCCGTGGTGCGGACGTTCATCGCCAAGGTCAAGGAGCGCGCCAAGGGCTCCGAGGTCAGCCAGGCGCTGAACCCGGCCCAGCAGGTCGTCAAGATCGTCAACGAGGAGCTCGTCGGCATCCTCGGCGGCGAGACCCGGCGGCTGAACCTGGCCAAGAACCCGCCGAGCGTGATCATGCTCGCCGGCCTCCAGGGCGCGGGCAAGACGACGCTGGCGGGCAAGCTGGCCAAGTGGCTCCGCGGCCAGGGCCACACCCCGATCCTGGTCGCCTGCGACCTCCAGCGCCCCAACGCGGTGACCCAGCTCCAGGTCGTCGGCGAGCGCGCCGGCGTGAAGGTGTTCGCGCCCGAGCCGGGCAACGGCGTGGGCGACCCCGTCGACGTCGCCCGCCGCGGCATCGAGGAGGCCAGGCGGTCGCAGCACGACGTCGTCGTGGTCGACACCGCGGGCCGCCTCGGCGTGGACGAGGAGATGATGCGCCAGGCGGCCGACATCCGCGCCGCCGTCCAGCCGGACGAGGTGCTGTTCGTCGTCGACGCCATGATCGGCCAGGACGCCGTGAACACGGCGACCGCGTTCCGCGACGGTGTCGGCTTCACCGGCGTGGTGCTCACCAAGCTCGACGGCGACGCCCGCGGTGGTGCCGCGCTCAGCGTCCGCGAGGTCACCGGCCAGCCGATCCTGTTCGCCTCGAACGGCGAGAAGCTGGAGGACTTCGACGTCTTCCACCCGGACCGGATGGCGAGCCGCATCCTGGGCATGGGCGACATGCTCACCCTGATCGAGCAGGCCGAGCAGGCGTTCGACGCCGACCAGGCCGAGGCCGCCGCGGTGAAGATGGGCTCCGGCCAGCTCACCCTGGAGGACTTCCTGGAGCAGATGCTGGCCCTGCGCAAGATGGGGCCCATCGCGAACCTGCTCGGCATGCTGCCGGGCGCGGGCCAGATGAAGGACCAGCTCGCCAACCTGGACGAGAAGCACCTCGACCGCGTGCAGGCGATCATCCGCGGCATGACGCCCGCCGAGCGCGACGACCCGAAGATCATCAACGCCTCGCGCCGGCTGCGCATCGCCAACGGCTCCGGCGTCCGGGTCAGCGACGTGAACGACCTGGTCAACCGCTTCTTCGAAGCGCGCAAGATGATGTCGCAGATGGCCGGCCGGTTCGGCCTGCCCGGCGCCGGCGGCGGCAGGAACAACCGCAAGGGCAAGGGCAAGAAGGGGAAGAAGGGCAAGGGGCGCGGCCCGACGCCGCCGAAGGTGCGCGGCGGCTTCCCCGGGATGGTGCCGGGCATGATGCCCGGTGGCATGCCGCCCGGCATGCCCGGCGCCGCGCCCGAGCTGCCCCCCGGCCTCGGCGGCCTCGACCAGCTGCCGCCCGGCTTCGACCCGTCGAAGCTGAAGTTCGGCAAGTGACCGGTCTGCACCTGCGCGGCGTCGTCCTCCCGGAGGGCGGTGACCCGCGCGACCTGTGGGTGGTCAACGGCCGCATCCGCACGCGGCCCGTGCCGGGCGCCACCACCATCGTCAACGGCGGCTACCTGCTGCCCGGCCTGGTCGACGCGCACTGCCACGTGGGCCTCGGCCCGAAGGGCGCCGTCGACCTGCCCGAGGCCGCGGAGCAGGCGCTCACCGACCGCCGGGCGGGCACGCTGCTCGTCCGCGACTGCGGCTCGCCGCTGGACACCAGGCCGTTGCAGGAGCGCCTGGACCTGCCCCGGATCATCCGCGCGGGCCGGCACATCGCCCGGCCCAAGCGGTACATCAAGTACCTGGGCGTGGAGGTCGAGGACCCGGCCGACCTGCCGGCCGCCGTCGCGGAGCAGGTCGGGCAGGGCGACGGCTGGGTCAAGCTCGTCGGCGACTGGATCGACCGGGGGAGCGGCGACCTGAAGCCGCTGTGGACCCGCGACGCGCTCACCGAGGCCGTCAAGGTCGCCCACGAGGGCGGGGCGCGGGTCACCGCCCACGTGTTCGGCGAGGAGGCCCTGCCCGACCTGCTCGACGCGGGCATCGACTGCGTCGAGCACGGCACCGGCCTCACCGACGCCACCGTCGAGCAGATGGCCCGCAACGGCACCGCCCTGGTCCCGACGCTGATCAACACCGAGAACTTCCCGTCGATCGCGGCGGGCGCCGACAAGTACCCGGTCTACCAGCGGCACATGCTCGACCTGTACGCGCGCGGCGCCGGGACCGTCGCCAAGGCGGTCGAGGCGGGCGTGCCCGTGTTCGCGGGCACCGACGCGGGCGGCGGCATCGAGCACGGCCGGATCGTCGACGAGGTGCAGGCCCTGCGCCGGGTCGGCATGACGGCGGAACGCGCGCTCGGCGCGGCGTCGTGGGCGGCCCGCGAGTGGCTGGGCTTCCCGTCGCTGACCGAGGGCGCGGCGGCCGACGTCGTGGTCTACCGGACCGACCCGCGCGTCGACCTGGACGCCCTGCGCCACCCGGAGCTGGTCATGCTGCGCGGACGCGTCCACGCCTGATCGATCCGGGCCTGATCGATTCCGGGCCTGATCGATCCGGGCCTGATCAGGCCCGGGTCCGACCGGCGTGCACGACTCCGAAGGCGCCGTGCCGCCGTCAGGGTGATCTTGACCGCCCTCGGGCGGCGTGCCCCGACCGGACACCACTACGTTCGGACGAGTGGAGGAACAGGGCACCGGGCGGGCACACTGGGGCTTCCTGGCGTTCTTCACGGGGCTGGCGGGCTACTACCTGGCCACCCTGGTGTTCACCGCGGCGACGGCCGATCGCTTCGCCGAGGTCGACATCTCCGACCCGCCGGTGCTCGGCCCGCTCCTGCTGCTGGTGTTCCTGCCGAACGTGCTGCTCGGCCTGGGACCCGCCGTCGTGTCCTGGCGGTGGGGCGCCGGGCCGAACCGGGACTTCGGCCTGCTGCCCACGGTCCGCGACCTCAAGGTCGGCCTGGCCGCCGGCGGCGCGGCGCTGCTGGCGGCGTGGTTGCTCGGCGCGATCCTGCTCCGACTGACCCGGGACCAGACGTCCGGCGCGGAGCGGATCGAGGCGCTGTCGGGCGGTCGCACCGTCTGGCTGGCCGCCGCGGTCCTGTTCGTCTTCCTCGGCGCGCCACTGGCCGAGGAGCTGCTGACCAGGGGAGCCCTGTGGCAGGCACTGGCCCACTACCGGGTGCCGCGGGTCGCGGTCCTCGCCCTCACCGCGCTGGTGTTCGCCTTCCTGCACGAGGAGAGCTGGCGCATGATCAGCCTCTTCGCCCAGGGGCTGGCCATCGGCGCGGCCCGCATGATCACCGGGCGCGTGGCGTCGAGCGTGGTGGCCCACGCGACGAACAACCTGTTGCCCGCCGTGTACCTCTACACCGGCTGATTAGGGTGGATGGCTGTGAACCCACCGGACGTACCCCCGACGGGACTGATCGCCAGCGTCCGCGCGGTCGGCCGCGAGCCGGAACCCGCCCGGTCCGGGCAGCGCTGGGGCTTCGGCGCGTTCCTGCTGGTCGAGGCGATCTTCATCCTCAGCGCCGTGTTCATCACGGCGATCGCCCGCACCTCGGGCACCGACCTCGGCAACTCGGTCGCGTTCATCCTGGTCGGCTCGATCGTCCCGACCGTGCTCGCCGCCGCCGCGGCCGTCGCCATCACCCACCTGCGCGGCAACGGCCCGTTGCAGGACCTGCGCCTGGGCTGGGACTGGGCGGACGTGAAGGTCGGCCTCAAGCTCGGCGCCCTCGGCCTGGTGCTCACCTACGTGGCCGCGGTGGTCTGGTCCCGGGTGGTCGGCGACCAGAACGCCACCTCGGCCATCGGCGAACTGGTCGACGGCGCGGCCCTGCCGCTCGGCGCGGCCGTCGCGATGTTCCTCTACGTGTGCTTCCTCGGCCCGGTCTGCGAGGAGGTCATCTACCGCGGCCTGCTGTGGGGGGCGATCGAGCGGCAGCGCTGGAGCCGGTGGGCGGCGTTCACGCTCACCACGCTGATCTTCGCCGCGAGCCACCTGGAGCCGCTGCGGACCTCGCTGCTCATCGTCATCGCGATCCCGATCGGCATCGCCCGGCTGATCACGCGCAGGTTGACGGCGAGCGTCGTCGCGCACGTGGTCAACAACTTCCTGCCCGGTCTGACCCTGCTCCTCGTCTCCGTGGGGGTGATGCCCGCGTGATCGACCTCAACAGCGACCTCGGTGAGGGCTTCGGCATCTGGCGGCTCGGTGACGACGACGCCCTGCTCGACGTCGTGACCAGCGCGAACGTGGCCTGCGGGTTCCACGCGGGCGATCCGTCGACGATGCGCCGGGTGTGCGAGCGGGCCGCCGCGCGGGGTGTCGCCGTCGGCGCCCAGGTCTCCTACCGCGACCTCGCGGGCTTCGGCCGCCGGTTCATCGACGTCGACCCGCGCGAACTGGCCGACGAGGTGCTCTACCAGATCGGCGCCCTGGAGGCGTGCGCCCGCGCGGCCGGCACGTCGGTGACCTACGTGAAGCCGCACGGCGCGCTCTACAACGCCACCGTGCACCACGACGGGCAGGCCGCCGCCGTGGTGGCGGGGGTGCGGGCGTTCGGCGACCTGCCGGTCCTCGGGCTGCCCGGCTCGCGCCTGCTGCACCACGCCGCGCGCGCGGGCCTGCGCCCGGTGCGCGAGGCGTTCGCCGATCGCGCGTACACCCCGGAGGGGACCCTGGTGCCGCGCCGCGAGCCGGGGGCCGTGCTCGGCGACGCGGACGCCGTCCTCGCGCGGGTCCTGCGGCTCGCCGAGCGCGGTGAGCTGGTCGCCGCGGACGGGTCCGTGATCGAGGTCGACGTCGACTCGGTGTGCGTGCACGGCGACACGCCGGGGGCCGTCGAACACGCCCGGGTGATCCGCGCGGCCCTGGCGTCGGCGGGGGTGGACGTGGCCCGGTTCGTCCCCGGGGCGACGCGTCTGGCAGAATGATTGGTTGTTCGCCGAGGTCGGTCCCTCTCACCGTGCCGTGGCGCCCCAGACACCTGGGCTTTTCGCACCCGTGCCCCACGCGGGTGAGGACTGCCCAACCTGAGCACATCGAAGCACGAGGAGCACCCACACCCGTGGCCGTCAAGATCAAGCTTCAGCGACTCGGCAAGATCCGTCAGCCGTACTACCGGATCGTCGTCGCCGACGCCCGCACCCGCCGCAGTGGCAAGGCCATCGAGACGATCGGCAAGTACCACCCGAAGGAAGAGCCGTCGTTCATCGCGGTCGACAGCGACCGCGCGCAGTACTGGCTGGGTGTCGGCGCGCAGCCGACCGAGTCCGTGCAGCGCCTGCTGGAGATCACCGGCGACTGGCAGAAGTTCAAGGGCCTGCCGGGCGCCGAGGGCACGCTGAAGGTCAAGGAGCCCAAGACCAGCAAGGCGGACCTGTTCGCCGCCGCGCTGGCCGCCGCCGGCGACGCGCCGTCGACCGAGGCCACCACGCCGAAGAAGAAGGCCGCCAAGAAGGCCGACGCCGAGCCCGCCGCCGACGCCCCCAAGGACGAGGCGTGAGCTTGTTGGCTGACGCCCTCGAACACCTCGTTCGGGGCATCGTCGACCACCCGGACGACGTCCGGGTGAACCTGGTCACGACCCGGCGCGGTCGCACGCTGGAGGTCCACGTCCACCCGGACGACCTCGGCAAGGTGATCGGCCGCTCCGGCCGCACCGCGACCGCGCTGCGCACCGTGATGGCCGGCATCGGTGGTCGTGGCGTGCGGGTCGACGTGGTCGACACCGACCGCTGAGCGCGCGCATGGACGTCGTCGTCGGCCGCGTGGCCAAGGCGCACGGGATCAGCGGCGAGCTCGCCGTCGACGTGCGCACCGATTCACCCGAGACCCGGTTCGCGCCGGGCTCGGTGCTGGCCGCGAAGCTGCGCGACGGCACGTCCCGCGACCTCACCGTCACAGCCGCCCGGAACCACTCCGGGCGGCTGCTGGTGCGCTTCGACGAGGTCCTGACGCGGGACGTGGCGGAGACGCTGCGCGGCACGCTGCTGCTCGGCAGCACGGACGACCTGCCGCCCACCGGCGACCCGGACGAGTTCTACGACCACGAGCTGGAGGGCCTGGCCGCCGAGCTGGCCGACGGCACGAAGGTCGGCACGGTCCGCGAGATCGTGCACGGTCCCGGTGGCGAGCTGCTGGTGATCACCCGCGAGGGCGGCGGCGAGCACCTGGTGCCGTTCGTGCGGGAGATCGTCCCCACGGTCGACGTCGCCGGCCGGCGCGTCGTGCTGACCCCACCCGAGGGCCTGCTCGATGCGGATTGACGTCGTCACGATCTTCCCGGAGTACCTCGACCCGCTCCGGGCCGCCCTGCTCGGCAAGGCGATCGACCGGGGCCTGATCTCGGTCGGCGTGCACGACCTGCGCGACTGGACCCACGACGTGCACAGGGCCGTGGACGACAGCCCGTACGGCGGTGGCCCCGGCATGGTGATGAAGCCGCAGGTCTGGGGCGACGCCCTGGACGCGGTGTGCACGGAGGAGACGCGGCTCGTCGTGCCCACGCCGGCCGGCCGGCCGTTCACCCAGGCGATGGCCCACGAGTTCGCCGCCGAGGAGCACCTGGTGTTCGCCTGCGGCCGGTACGAGGGCATCGACCAGCGGGTCGTGGACGACGCGTCCCGCCGGATGCGCGTGGACGAGGTCTCCATCGGCGACTACGTGCTGGTCGGCGGCGAGGTCGCCGTGCTCGTCGTGGTCGAGGCGGTGGCCCGGCTGCTGCCCGGCGTGCTGGGCAACCCGAAGTCCGCCGCGGAGGACTCGTTCTCCGACGGCCTGCTCGAAGGGCCGAGCTACACCCGCCCCGAGGTGTGGCGCGACCTGGCCGTGCCCGAGGTGCTGCGCTCGGGCAACCACCGGCTGATCGACCGCTGGCGCCGCGACCAGTCGCTGCGCCGCACCCGGGAACGCCGCCCCGAACTGCTCGCCGCGCTGCCCGACAGCGCGTTCGACAAGCACGACCGCACGCTCCTGGACGAGCTCGACTAGGCCCGATTTCGTCCCGGCCGTGCCCATCTGGCACACTGGACAGGTTGCTGCACCCGGTTCAACTTGTCCGGCGTGCGCTAGCCCGCCCCCGAAGGCCGTGAAGTTTCACCCGAACGCGCGCCGGGGGAGTACGTACACGTGAGGACGAGGACGGACCACCGATGAACACCCTGGACGCTCTTGACGCCCAGTCGCTGCGCTCCGACATCCCGAGCTTCCGGCCGGGCGACACGCTGAAGGTCCACGTCCGCGTCATCGAGGGCTCCCGCGAGCGGGTCCAGGTGTTCCAGGGCGTCGTGATCCGCCGCCAGGGTGGCGGCATCCGCGAGACCTTCACCGTCCGCAAGGTCTCGTTCGGCGTCGGCGTCGAGCGCACCTTCCCGGTGCACTCCCCGAACATCGCCGAGGTCGAGGTCGCCACCCGCGGCGCCGTGCGCCGCGCGAAGCTCTACTACCTCCGCGACCTGCGCGGCAAGGCCGCCAAGATCAAGGAGAAGCGCGACGCGAAGCCCGGGGCCAAGCCGGCCTCCTGACGCCGGGCTCACGCGGAACCAGTAGCCTGCCCACGTGGCAGAACCCGTGCACCGCTCCGCTGACGAAGACGGTCAGGAACCCGCAGCCGAGTCCACTCCGGACGCGGCTGCGGGTGACGGCCCGAAGGGCAAGAAGAAGCCGCCGCTGTGGCGCGAGCTGCTGGTGCTCGCCGCGACGGCCCTCGTCCTCACCGTCCTGATCCAGACCTTCCTGGCGAGGGTGTACGTGATCCCGTCGCAGTCGATGGAGGAGACCCTCCACGGCTGCCCCGGGTGCAACAACGACCGCGTGCTGGTCGACAAGCTGGTCTACGACTTCGGTGACATCGAACCCGGCGAGGTCGTGGTCTTCCGCGGCCCCGACGCGTGGGGCAACAACGACTTCACCTCGGTGCGCTCCGAGAACCCGGTCGTCGCCGGCCTCCAGTCCGCGCTGTCCCTGGTCGGCCTCGCGCCGCCGGACGAGCGCGACTTCGTCAAGCGGGTCATCGCCGTCGGCGGGCAGACCGTCGAGTGCTGCGACGACCAGCACCGGCTCAAGGTCGACGGCAAGCCGCTCGACGAGCCCTACGTCTACTGGGCGCCCGGCACCTCGCCGGAGGACCACAAGCCGTTCGAGGCGGTGACGGTCCCCGAGGGCCACCTCTGGGTCATGGGTGACAACCGGACGAACTCCACCGACTCCCGCGCGCAGGGCGGCGGCGGCCTGAACGGCACCGTGCCCGAGGAGAACGTGATCGGCAAGGCGCGCGTCATCGTGCTGCCGCCGTCGCGCTGGCAGGGCATCGGCGACCACAACGCGCAGGCCGCGGCGCTCGGCGCCCCCGCGTGGCAGCAGGGCATCCCGGCCGGCGCCGGGCTCGTCGCCGCGTGGCCCCTGGTGTTCTTCACCCGGAAGGTGCGGAAGCGGTTGACCAGGGCCTCACAGGTCTGATCGGTACGCTGGGCGGGTGGTAGACGTCGCACCGTCCCGCGGCCCCTCCGACGGGGAGGACCCGGAGCACGAGGAGAAGGTCGAGCAGTGGCGCGCCCGCGCGCACAAGAAGGCCGGGAAGAAGGGCTCGTTCTGGAAGGAACTGCCCATCCTCATCGGTGTCGCCGTCGTGCTGGCGGTGCTGATCCAGTCGTTCCTGGCCAAGGTCTACATGATCCCGTCGGAGTCGATGGAGCGGACGCTGCACGGCTGCTCCGACGGTTGCTTCGGCGACCGGGTGCTGGTCGACAAGCTGACCTACGACTTCACCGAACCCGCACCGGGTGACGTGGTGGTCTTCCACGGGCCCGACACCTGGATCAACCAGGAGTTCGCGGTCCCGGAGCCGACGAACCCGGTCGCGAAGGCGATCCAGGGCCTCGGCTCGCTGATGGGTTTCCCGTCGGCGAACGAGGAGGACTTCGTCAAGCGGGTCATCGCCGTCGGCGGGCAGACCGTGCGGTGCTGCGACGACAAGAACCGGGTCGTGGTCGACGGCAAGCCGCTGGACGAGCCCTACGTCCACTGGGAGCCGGGCCGCAGCACCGTGCAGGAGTCGTTCGCGGAGCTGAAGATCCCCGAGGGCTACCTGTTCGTGCTCGGCGACAACCGCAACGACTCGTGCGACTCGCGGTGCCAGGGCGACGGCCGCGAGGGCGGCCTCGTGCCGGTGGACAACGTGGTGGGCAAGGCGCGGGCGATCGTGCTGCCGCCGTCGCGCTGGCAGGGCGTGGGCGACCACGACCCGCAGGTCGTGGCCATCGGCGCGCCCGCCTGGCAGGACGCCCTCCCGGCCGGCGCCGGGTTCGCGGCGGCGTGGCCGGTGCTGCTGCTGGGCAAGCGGGTGCGCGCCCGGTTCCGCCGCTCCCGCCTGGGATAAGGTCGAGGGGTGATCCGCAAGCCGCCCCGCGTCCAGGTTCGGCCGACCGCGGGCATCTGGGCGTTCCAGGCAGCGCTCGACCGGCGCGGCCTCGGCCCGGTGGCGGGCGTGGACGAGGCGGGGCGGGGCGCGTGCGCCGGACCGCTGGTGGTGGCCTCGTGCGTGCTCAAGCCGGGTGACGCCGCGAAGTTCGCGGGCCTGACCGACTCGAAGCTGCTCACCGCCGCCGCTCGTGACCGCATGTACGACGTGGTGCTGGAGCACGCCGTCGACTGCGCGGTGATCGTCGTGCCGGCGGCCGAGGTCGACCTCATCGGCGTGCACGTGGCCAACATCGAGGGCATGCGTCGGGCTGTCGCCCGTTTGGGTGCACATCCCGGCTACGTGCTGACCGACGGCTTCCCCGTGCCGGGCCTCACGGCGCCGAGCATGCCGGTCGTCAAGGGGGACCGCGTGGCGGCCTGCGTGGCGGCGGCGTCGGTGTTGGCCAAGGTCACGCGCGACCGGATCATGACCGGGCTGCACGAGGAGCTGCCCGTCTACGGGTTCGACGTGCACAAGGGCTACAGCACCGCCGAGCACACCGCGGCCCTGGCGGAACACGGCCCGAGTGCGCAACACCGCTGGTCGTATGCGAATGTGGCGGCGGCAGCGGCTCGTCACGGCCTGGAGCCGCCGCACCGGGTGGCGCGTGGCGTCGTGACCGCCGGTGTGGTCCAGAATGGAACACCCCCGCAGACCAGCGGTGGCAGGCTCGCGACGAGGAGGGGCGCGGATTCGATGAATACCCGCGCGGAGGCGTAATGAGTGCAGAGGATCTCGAGAAGTACGAGACCGAGATGGAGCTGTCGCTGTACAAGGAGTACCGCGACATCGTCAGCCAGTTCTCGTTCGTCGTGGAGACCGAGCGGCGGTTCTACCTGGCCAACTCGGTGGACGTGCAGGTCCGCAACGCGGACGGCGAGGTCTACTTCGAGGTGCGGATGTCCGACGCCTGGGTGTGGGACATGTACCGCCCCGCCCGGTTCGTCAAGAACGTCCGGGTCATCACGTTCAAGGACGTGAACGTCGAGGAGCTCGACAAGCCCGAGCTGCGCCTGCCCGAGGACGGCCCGTTCAACTCCTGACACCGGCCGCATCGCGGGGGTCTGCCGTCCGGCGGGCCCCCGCGCGTTTTTCCGGGGCGTTCCCGGCCTGTTGTCCACAGGACGCGGAGTTGTCCACAGTTCCGGATTCGCCGGTGGCCCCGCCCCGGCCGTCCCGGGATGGTCGAGCACACGACCACCACCGGGAGGCACGGGATGAGCACGGCGACCGACCTGGGCAGGCGCGGCGAGGACGCGGCGTGCCGCTACCTCGAACACCAGGGCCTCGCCCTGCTCGCCCGCAACTGGCGCTGCGAGGAGGGTGAGCTCGACGTCGTCGCCACCGACGGCGACCAGTTGGTCGTCGTCGAGGTGAAGTGCCGCTCGGGCACCAGCAGGGGCACGCCGCTGGAGGCCGTGACGCCCGCGCAGCTCGACCGGGTGCGGCGGGCCTCGCTGCGCTGGTCCGCCCTGCACCGCCTGCCCGGCGTCCGCATCCGCGTGGACGTCGTGTCGATCGAGTGGCCGCCCGGCGGTCGCGTCCGCCTGCACCACCTGCGAGGTGTGTGATGGCGCTGGCGCGCACCTGGTCCGTGGCCCTGTCCGGGGTCGACGGCGTACCGGTGGAGATCGAGGCCGACGTCGGCGCGGGCACCGTGCGCACCCAGCTCCTGGGCCTGCCGGACGCGGCCCTGCACGAGTCGAAGGACCGGGTGAAGGCGGCGGTCCGCAACAGCGGCCACGCGTGGCCGACGCAGCGGGTGACCCTGGGCCTGTCCCCGGCCACGCTGCCGAAGAACGGCTCGGGCTACGACCTGGCCATCGCGTGCGTCGTCCTGGCCGCGACCAGGGCGGTGCCCGGCGACCGGCTGGAGGGCACCGTGCTGCTGGGCGAGCTGGCCCTGGACGGCCGGGTCCGCGCGGTCCGCGGCGTCCTGCCCGCGCTGCTGGCGGCGAAGCGGGCCGGTCTGACCGAGGCGGTCGTCCCGGTCGACTGCCTGCCCGAGGCGGCCCTGGTCGGCGGCCTGATCCTGCGTGGTGCGTCCACCCTCACCGGGGTCCTGGCGTGGCTGGCGGGCGAGGGCGAGCTGGCCGCCGCGCCCGAACCGGCCCCGACCCGGTCGCCGGACGGCCCGGACCTGGCGGACGTGATCGGCCAGCCGGAGGCGAGGTGGGCGCTGGAGGTGGCCGCGGCGGGCGGCCACCACCTCCTGCTCACCGGTCCTCCCGGCACGGGGAAGACGATGCTGGCCCAGCGCCTGGCGGGTCTGCTGCCGCCGCTGGGCCGGGACGAGGCGCTGGGCGTGACGGCGGTGCACTCCATCGCGGGCCTGCTGACCCCGCACGCGCCCCTGGTCTCCACGCCGCCGTTCGTCTCGCTGCACCACACCACGTCCGCCGCGGCCCTCGTCGGCGGCGGCTCCGGCACGGCCAAGCCGGGCGCGATGAGCCGTGCCCACCGCGGCGTGCTGTTCCTGGACGAGGCCCGCGAGTTCGGCGCGGCGAAGCTGGAGGCCCTGCGCACCGCCTTGGAGGAGGGAGAGGTCCGGCTGGCGCGACGTGACGGGATAGTCCGCTACCCGGCGAGGTTCCAGCTGGTCCTGGCCACCAACCCCTGCCCGTGCGCGCCGCCGAAGGACATCGACTGCCTGTGCCCGCCCGCGGCCAGGCGGCGGTACGAGGCGAAGCTGTCCGGTCCCCTGCTCGACCGGGTGGACCTGCGCGTGACCATGCGCCCCCTCACCGCCATGTCGGGCGCGGAGGTGGCGCCCCCCGAACCCTCGGCCGCGGTCCGGGCCAGGGTCCACAAGGCCAGGACGAGAGCCACCGAACGCTGGTCCGCGCACGGCTGGTCGACGAACGCGGAGGTGCCGGGTCCCGCCCTGCGCCGCGACCACCGCCTGCCGCGCGACGTCACCGGAATCCTGGACCGGGCACTGTCCCTGGGCGCCCTGACCGGCAGGGGAGCGGACCGTTGCCTCCGGGTCGCCTGGACCCTGGCCGACCTGGCGGAGGTGGACCGCCCGACCGCCGACCACGTGGCCGCCGCGCTCGAATTCCGGGACCGGAGGACGCCGTGACCGACCACACCGGCGCCGGTGCGCCCGGCCCGCCGTCCGCGACCAGGCCGGCGGTCGGCGACGAAGTGCGGCTGGCGCGGGCCTACCTGTCCAGGGTCGCGGAGCCGCCCGCGCACGCCCTGCACGCGTTCGTGGCCCGGGTGGGCCCGGTCGTGGCGGCGGAGCTGGTCCGGCGCGGCGAGGTGCCCGCCGCCGTCGACAGCCAGACCTCGGCCCGGCGCGCGGAGGTCCGGCCCGAGCGCGACCTGGAGCTGGTGGCGCAGGCCGGGGGGCGGCTGGTCGTGCCCGAGGACCCCGAGTGGCCGGCGTGGCCGTTCACCGCCTTGGACACGGCCTCCGCCAACGGCCTGCGCTGCGGCCTCCAGCCGCTGGCGCTGTGGGTGCGCGGCGGGGCGAGCCTGGCCGCCGTCACCGGGCGGGCCGTCGCGGTCGTCGGCAGCCGGGCCGCGACCGGGTACGGGCAGCACGTCGCCGAGGAGTTCGGCTTCGGGTTGGCCGAGGCGGGGGTGGCCGTGGTGTCCGGCGCCGCCTACGGGATCGACGGGTCGGCGCACCGGGGCGCGTTGACCGCCGGCGGCACGACGGTCGCGGTGCTGGCGTGCGGCGTCGATGTCGCCTACCCCTCCGGTCACCGCGCGTTGATCGAGCGCATCGCGGTCGAAGGGCTCGTGGTGAGCGAGTACCCGCCGGGGCACACGCCCGCCCGGCACCGCTTCCTGACCCGGAACCGGCTCATCGCGGCACTCGCGGAGGGCACCGTCGTGGTCGAGGCCGGGCGGCGCAGCGGGGCGAAGAACACCGCGGCGTCGACGTCGGCGCTGGGCCGGGTGCTGATGGCGGTGCCCGGACCGATCACCTCGGTCAGCTCGTCCGGGTGCCACGAGCTGCTGCGCTCGGGGGAGGCGGTGCCGGTGAGCAGCGTGGCCGAGGTCGTCGAGTCGACGGGGCGGCTCGGGGTCGACCTGGTCGAGGCGCGGCGGAACACCGAGGTCGGGCCGCCGCAGGGTGACGCGATGAGGGTCTTCGAGGCCCTCGGCCTGTCGTCCGGGCACAGCCCGGAGGCCATCTCGGTGGAGTCCGGCGTCGAGCTGGCGAGGGTGCGTGCCCTGCTGCCACAACTGGAACTGGCTCGTCTCGCAGAGCGGGGCGAGTCAGGTTGGAAGCGCTCCCAGGAGGCGAGTTGGCGTGGCGATGCTTGACCAAGGGCGTCCGAGGGCGCAGCGTCAGGGTCTATGTCCCCGCCGCCGCCCGCCCGGACACGTCGTGTCGATCTCGTGCGCCTTCGTCGCGCGCTGCCGGGCGACGTGGCGGCGGTTCTGGGGAGCTTCGAGCGCCACCTGGCGATGGAGCGCGGGCTGTCCCCGCACACGGTCCGCGCCTACCTCGGTGACGTCGTCGCGCTGTTGGTCCACCTGGCCGGCGGCGAGCCCGACGACGCCACCGTCGAGGCCGTCGACCTGCCCGGACTCCGCTCGTGGCTCGCGGCGCAGCACGCCGCGGGCGCGAGCCGGACGACGCTCGCCCGCCGCGCGGCCTCCGCCCGCGCGTTCACCGCCTGGGCCGCCCGCACGGGCGCGCTCACGGCCGACCCGGGCCTGCGGCTCGTCGCGCCGCGCCCGCACCGCACGCTGCCCGCAGTACTGCGGCCGGACCAGGCCGGGGCCGCCATGGCGGCAGCGGAAGCAGGTGCGGAACAGGGCGATCCGGTTGCGCTGCGTGACCAGGCCGTGGTGGAGTTGCTGTACGCGACAGGTGTCCGGGTCGCCGAGCTGTGCGGGCTCGACCTCGACGACGTGGACTACTCCCAAAGGGTGATTCGGGTTCTGGGCAAGGGCAATCGCGAACGCACGGTGCCGTTCGGCGTTCCGGCCGAACGGGCGGTACGGCGCTGGGTGGAGCACGGACGGTCGGCGCTGGTCAACGACCGCTCACACCGTGCGCTGCTGCTGGGTGCACGAGGCGGCAGGCTCGATCCGCGTACCGCCCGGAGGGTCGTCCACGATGTAGTGGGCGCGGTCCCCGAGGCGAACGACACCGGACCGCACGGGCTGCGCCACTCCGCGGCCACGCACCTGCTGGAAGGAGGAGCGGACCTGCGCACCGTCCAAGAGCTTCTTGGTCACGCTACGCTCGCAACCACTCAGCTCTACACACACGTCACCGTCGAACGGCTGAAGGCGATCCATGACCGAACCCACCCCCGCTCCTGACGTCGCAGGGGGAGGTTCGCGGACCGCAACCGTGACCTCTCCCTCCGCCGCGCACGTCGGGACCTCGTCGGAGTCGCGCACCCCGGCCGGGACGAACGGTCACCACGTCGACGGAGCGCAGGCGATCAACGGCCACGCCGCGCCCGCCGGCAGACCGGCGCACCCGGCGTCCGAGTCGCGCACCGCCGACGACGTGGAAGCCGGGATCATCGCGCTCTGGCACACCTACGGCGAGTCGCGGAAGCAGGGCCTGCGCGACCGGCTGGTGCTGCACTACGCGCCGCTGGTCAAGTACGTCGCGGGCCGCGTCGGCACCGGTCTGCCCGCGCACGTCGACGTCGCGGACCTCATCCAGTCCGGCATCTTCGGCCTGGTCGACGCGATCGAGAAGTTCGAACCCGAGCGCGGCCTGAAGTTCGAGACGTACGCGATGCAGCGCATCCGCGGCGCGATCCTCGACGACCTGCGCTCCCAGGACTGGGTGCCCCGTTCGGTCCGCAGCCGGGCCCGCGACGTCGAGCGCGCGCTCGAACGCCTCGGCGCCAGCCTCCAGCGCAACCCCTACCGACCGCGAGCTCGCCGCCGAGCTGAAGATCGGCCTGGGCGAGCTGCGCGAGCTGTACGCCCAGCTCCAGCTCACCAGCGTCGTCGCGCTGGACGAGCTGATCGCCGCCGGGCGCAGCACCGGCGGTCCGGGCTCGTCACTGGCCGAGTCGCTGCCCGACGAGGGCGCGGAGGACCCGATCGCGAGCCTGGTCGACCAGGACAGCCGCCGCCAGCTCGCGGACGCCATCGCCCAGCTCGCCGAACGCGACCGGGTCGTGGTCACCCTGTACTACTTCGAGAACCTGACCCTCGCCGAGATCGGCAAGGTCCTCGGGGTCACCGAGTCGCGCGTCTGCCAGCTCCACACGCGGGCGGTCCTGCGCCTGCGCACCAAGCTCAACGAGCAGCTCGAAGCCTGAGCGGGCACCACCAACGCGGTCGTCGTGCGGTCATCGCGCGGCGGCAGCCGCCGTCGGCGCGGCCCGGGGGAGCAGGCGCACCCGTCCCGTGAGCACCAGGCGCAGCGGGTCGAGGTACTCGCGGGTCCGGGGCGGCGTCGTCCGCAGGGCTCCCCAGTGCAGGCAGGCAGGGGTCGGGCAGCCCTCGTGGCCGGGGCGCAGGGTGCCGATCGGATCGCCCCGCCGGACGTCCTGACCCGTGCGGACCGAGGGGATGACCGGCTCGTAGGTGGTGCGCAGGCCGCCCGCGTGGAGCAACGAGACCAGGGTGCGGTCGGCCACCGGGCCGCTGTGCAGCACCACGCCGTCGGCGGCGGCCAGGACCGCGGCGCCCGGTGGGGCGGACAGGTCGACGCCCCGGTGGCCCGCGGCGTACGGGCCCGGTGGGCGCTCGAAGCGCCGGACCACCTCGTGCGGCGGGGCCAGGGGCCAGGCGAAGCGCGGAGCCCGGCTCGCCCCGGCGACCGACGCACCCCACAGCGGCGCCCACAGCGGCGCCCACGACGCCGCCCACGACGACGGCCATGGCGGCGGCGCGGGGAGCGGGGGCAGGGGCGGCGACAGGGCCAGGAGGGCTGTCAAGGCCAGGACCAGCGGCGTTCGCATCGTGGGAGTCACGGGTCCACGGTCCTGGGCCGCGGTGCGGTTCACCAGTGGCTTCACGTCGGCTGTGGACAACTCGGCGGCCTGTGGACAACTCCCGGGGGCGGTTCGGTGTTCCGGAGCCGATCGGCGTACACTCGTGCCGCGGCCCGTGTGAGCGCGGGACGACTTCGCGTGCCAATGCAGATCCGACCCGCTTCCGTGGTCGAGTCACGCAGTCCGGCGGTCCCGAGGTGTGGCGAGCAAGCATGCGACACCCCTCCGGTTCGGGCGGCGGCAAGGGCACCAGGGCGGCGGTCCACCCCGGTCCGCCGCGAGGAACCGGAACCGCGTGCCGGCCTGAACGAGCCGGTGCGCCCGAACGAAGAGGTGCGAACCCGGCCATGGCCGTCGTCACCATGAAGCAGCTGCTCGACAGCGGCGTGCACTTCGGGCACCAGACCCGCCGCTGGAACCCGAAGATGAAGCGCTACATCTTCACCGAGCGCAACGGCATCTACATCATCGACCTGCAGCAGACGCTGACCTACATCGACCGGGCTTACGAGTTCGTGAAGGAAACGGTCGCGCACGGCGGGTCGATCCTGTTCATCGGCACCAAGAAGCAGGCGCAGGAGGCCATCGCCAACGAGGCCCTCCGCGTCGGCATGCCCTTCGTGAACCAGCGCTGGCTGGGCGGCATGCTCACCAACTTCTCCACGGTGCACAAGCGCCTCCAGCGGCTCAAGGAGCTGGAGTCGATGGAGCAGACCGGCGGTTTCCAGGGTTTCACCAAGAAGGAAATCCTGATGATGAACCGCGAGAAGGACAAGCTGGAGCGCACGCTCGGCGGTATCCGCGACATGTCCAAGGTGCCCAGCGCCGTGTGGATCGTGGACACCAAGAAGGAGCACATCGCGGTCGGCGAGGCCCGCAAGCTGAACATCCCGATCGTGGCGATCCTCGACACGAACTGCGACCCGGACGAGGTCGACTACCCGATCCCGGGCAACGACGACGCGATCCGTTCCGCCGCCCTGCTGACCAAGGTCGTGGCCGAGGCCGCCGCCGCCGGTCTGATGCAGCGCTCCGGCGCCCGCAACCAGGCCGCTGACGGCGCCGAGAAGCCCGAGCCGGGTGTCGGCACCGACGAGCCGCTGGCCGAGTGGGAGCAGGAGCTGCTGGTCGGCGCCGACGCGCCCGCCGCTGCCGCCCCCGCCGCCGACGCGCCCGCCGCGCCCGCCGAGGGCACCGAGGCCGCTCAGTCCTGATCCGCCGCACGCCGCGCCCACCTCGACGGGGTGGGCGCGGCGCGCGCACAGACACCCGCGCGATACGCAGAAGGAACGGATTCAGCACGATGGCGAACTACACCGCCGCTGACGTGAAGCGCCTCCGCGAGCTCACCGCCGCAGGCATGATGGACTGCAAGAAGGCGCTGGAGGAGGCCGACGGCGACTTCGACAAGGCGGTCGAGATCCTCCGCATCAAGGGTGCGAAGGACGTCGGCAAGCGCGCCGAGCGCACGACCTCCAACGGCCTGGTCCTGGCCCAGGACGGCGTGATGGTCGAGCTGCGCTGCGAGACCGACTTCGTCGCCAAGAACGCCGACTTCCAGGAGCTGGCCTCCCGGATCGTCGCCGTCGCCAAGGCCACCCGCCCGGCGGACGTCGAGGCCCTCAAGGCCGCCGACCTGGACGGCAAGGCCGTCGACGCGGTCGTGCAGGAGTTCTCCGCCAAGATCGGCGAGAAGCTGGAGCTGGCCAAGGTCGCCGTCTTCGACGGCGCCGTGACCACCTACCTGCACCGCCGTGCCGCCGACCTGCCGCCCGCCGTGGGCGTCGTCGTCGAGTACACCGGTGACAACGAGGAGGCCGCCCGCGGCGCCGCGATGCAGATCGCCGCGATGCGTCCGCGCTTCCTCACCCGTGACGAGGTCCCGGCGGACGTGGTGGCCAACGAGCGCCGCATCGCCGAGGAGACCGCTCGCGAGGAGGGCAAGCCGGAGGCGGCGCTGCCCAAGATCGTCGAGGGTCGCGTGAACGGCTTCTTCAAGGACGTCGTGCTCCTGGAGCAGTCGTCGGTGACGGAGTCGAAGAAGACCGTCAAGGCCGTGCTGGACGAGGCCGGGGTCACCGTGACCCGGTTCGCCCGCTTCGAGGTCGGCCAGGCCTGATCCACGTGAGGGCGGGGTTGCGCGCAGGTGTCGCGACCCCGCCCTTGCCGTGTCCAGAGGAGGACCCGTGAGCCCAGAGGCAGAGAACGCAGAGGTGGACGGCCCGGGAGTCCGCGAGGAGGAGCCGGCTGCCGGCTACCGCCGCGTGATGCTCAAGCTGGGCGGCGAGATGTTCGGCGGCGGCGGTGTCGGCGTCGACCCGGACGTCGTGCAGACGGTGTCCCGCCAGATCGCCGCGGTCGTCCGGACGGGGGTCCAGGTCGCCGTCGTCATCGGTGGTGGCAACTTCTTCCGCGGCGCGGAGCTCCAGCAGCGCGGCATGGACCGCAGCCGCGCCGACTACATGGGCATGCTCGGCACGGTGATGAACTGCCTCGCCCTCCAGGACTTCCTGGAGCGCGAGCACGGCATCGACACGCGCGTGCAGACCTCCATCACGATGGGCCAGGTCGCCGAGTCCTACATCCCCCGCCGGGCGATGCGGCACCTCGACAAGGGCCGCGTGGTGATCTTCGGCGGCGGCGCGGGCATGCCGTACTTCTCCACCGACACCACCGCCGCCCAGCGCGCGCTGGAGATCGGCTGCGAGATCGTCCTGATGGCGAAGGCCGTGGACGGCATCTACACCGCCGACCCGAAGATCGACCCGGATGCGCTGATGTTCGACGACATCACCCACCGGGAGGTACTCGAACGCGGCCTGAACGTCGCGGACGCCACCGCGTTCAGCCTGTGCATGGACAACAACATGCCGATCATGGTGTTCAACCTCCTCACCGAGGGGAACATCGCGCGTGCCGTTCGTGGTGAGAAGATCGGGACGCTGGTGAGCACCCCCGGTGGTCGCCCGTCCTTCTAGACCTGCTGGGATTCGAGCCGAACAGCGCACACAAGGGAGTCAGCCGTGATCGACGAGACCCTCCTCGACGCCGAGGAGAAGATGGAAAAAGCGGTGTCCGTGGCGAAGGAGGACCTCGCCTCGGTCCGCACCGGCCGCGCCAACCCCTCGATGTTCTCCCGCATCGTCGTCGAGTACTACGGTTCGCCCACGCCCCTGAACCAGCTGGCCAGCGTCGCCATCCCGGAGGCGCGCATGGCGGTCATCAAGCCCTACGACACGACGCAGCTCAACGCGGTCGAGAAGGCCATCCGCGACTCCGACCTGGGCGTCAACCCCAGCAACGACGGCTCGATCATCCGCGTGGTGATCCCGCAGCTGTCCGAGGAGCGCCGCCGCGAGATGGTCAAGGTCGCCAAGGGCAAGGGCGAGGACGCCAAGGTGTCCATCCGCAACATCCGCCGCAAGGCCAAGGAAGAGCTGGACCGCCTGGTCAAGGACGGCGAGGTCGGCGAGGACGACGGCTCCCGCGCCGAGAAGGAGCTGGAGAACGTCACCCACCGGTACGTGACCCAGGTCGAGGAGCTGGTCAAGCACAAGGAAGTCGAGCTGCTCGAGGTCTAGGTGGGTCGTGTCGGGTTCGCCCGGTCGGGTCGACGACCGGGCGTGTGGCTTGGCCGGTCGACGGCCGTGACAGGAGCGCAACAGGTGTCAGGCGGCGGTGAGCAGGGCGCACCGGGGCGGAGCGCGCCGGAACGGGGCGCGCCGGAACGGGGAGCACCCGGACGGGACGCGGCGGTCGGGGGCGCGTCCCCGTCCCGCGCGGGCCGCAACCTGCCCGCCGCCATCGGCGTGGGCGTCGGGCTGGGCGCGGTCATCCTGGTGGCGCTCTTCACCGTGCGGCAGCTGTTCGTGGTCGTCGTGGCGGTGGCCGTCGCCGTGTCGGTGTACGAGCTGGCCGGCGCCCTCAAGCGCGGCGCGGGCATCCGGGTCGCCCTGGTGCCCGTGCTGCTCGGCTCGCAGGCCGTCGTCTGGCTGGCCTGGCCGTTCGAGCGCGGCGGCGTGCTCAGCGCGTTCGTCGTGACGATGCTGGTCTGCCTGCTGTGGCGGCTCAAGGACGGCGCCGACGGCTACCTGCGCGACGTCACCGCGTCGATCTTCACGGTGGCGTACGTGGCGGTGTTCGCGGCGTTCGCGGTGATGCTGGTGGTGCCCGAGGACGGTGTGTTCCGGGTCCTGGCGTTCCTGATCGGCGTCGTGCTGTCCGACACCGGCGGCTACGTGGCGGGCGTGCTCCTGGGCAGGCACCCGATGGCGCCCGCCATCAGCCCGAAGAAGTCCTGGGAGGGCTTCGGCGGTTCGCTGCTGGCGGGCACGCTCGGCGGCGTGCTCACCGTCGGGGTGATGCTCGACGGCCAGTGGTGGCAGGGCGTCGTGTTCGGCGCCGCGCTGGTCGTCACGGCCACCGCGGGCGACCTGGTCGAGTCGCTGATCAAGCGCGACCTGGGCATCAAGGACATGGGCACGCTGCTGCCCGGCCACGGCGGCCTGATGGACCGGATGGACTCGCTGCTGCCGTCGGCCGTGGTGGCCTGGCTGCTGCTGCACACGTTCGTGCCGTCCTAGGACGGCCGCCTCACTCGTCGTACGGGTCGTCGATCGCCGAGCCGACCTCGTCGTCGGACAGCGGCGAGCTGCGCGACGGGTCGATCACCGAGAACACCGAGCCCACGTGGTCGGCGACCACGGTGATCCGGCCGAACGGCGTGTCGTACGGCTCCACGGTGATCTGCCCGCCCAGCTCCAGGACGCGGGACGCGACGGAGTCGGTGCCGATCTCGGGCGCGGCGGTGAAGTACACCATCCAGTGCGGCGGGGTGTCCGGCGCGAACGCGCCGCCCATCCGCTGCCGCCCCAGGACGGTCTCGCCCTCGATCGCCCACAGCGTGTAGTCCACTGCCTGACCGTCACCGATCTGGGTGATCTCGTAGCCGCACAGCTCGTGGAAGAACGCGTCCGCGGCCTGCACGTCGCGCGTGTTCAGCTCGGCCCACGCGTACGCGCCGTGGCCGTTGGTGCCGAACAGCCAGTCCGGCGGCACGTGCCGGAAGCCGATCGCCGCGCCGGACGGGTCGACGACCACGGTGGACACCTCGGTCGGTTCGCCGAGGACGGTGCCGCCCAGGGCGTGCGCCCGCTCGGCGGTGGCGCGGGCGTGCGGGGAGCCGAGGTACAGCGTCCACGCGCTCGGCTGGGACGCGGGAACCAGTTCGGCGACCGGCAGGCCGTCCACGACGGCGACCGTGCCGCCCGCGCTGTCGGCGTAGTACCAGCCGAACAGGCCCGTGTAGAAGTCGATGCTCGCCTGGAGGTCGGTGGTGGCGAGGTCCACCCAGCACGGCGCACCGTGGTGCAATTCGGCCAAAGCGGGTGAATTCGGGACGATCGACACCGCTTACCTCCTGCTCACCGGTGTCCGGATCACGCTACGGCTCTAGAGTCGTCCCGTGAAGGGACTAGTCCGCGCCGCCCTGGCCGCCGTCCGCCCGGCCGACGTGCTGCCGAGCCCCAACATCTGGCACTGGCCGGAGGTCTACGAGGTCGAGAACCGCGCGCAGGACGCGGGCGGCGCCCTCTGGGCCGCGCTGCGCGGGGAGTGCGACTGGGCGGGCCGGGACGTCGTCGACGTGGGCTGCGGCGACGGCTTCCACCTGCCGGTGTTCGCCCGCGACGCCGCGTCGGTGGTCGGGGTCGAACCGCACCCGCCGCTGGTGCGCCGTGCCCGCGCACGGGTCGCCGACGTGCCGGGCGCGTCCGTGCTGGCCGGCCCGGCCCAGCGGCTGCCGCTGCGCGACGCGACCGCGGACCTGGTGCACGCGCGCACCGCGTACTTCTTCGGCCCCGGCTGCGAGCCGGGCATCCGGGAGGCCGACCGGGTGCTGCGGCCGGGTGGCGCGCTCGCGGTCGTGGACCTCGACGGCCTCGCCCCGCCCTACGGGCCGTGGCTGTGCGCCGACGAACCCCGCTACGACCCCGTCGAGGTGGAGCGGTTCTTCGCCGAGCAGGGCTTCTCGCTGCGCCGGGTGCGCGCGCTGTGGCGGTTCGAGCGGCGCGAGGACCTGGAGGCGGTGCTGCGGATCGAGTTCTCCGCCGCCGTCGCCGAACGCGCCCTCGCCGAGACGCCCGGCCTGTCGTTCGAGGTCGGCTACCGGCTGCACGTGCGGCGCAAGCCCACCGGTCTCGTGCTGCCCTGAGAACGTTCACATAGGATCGGCGGCGTGGAGAACAGGAACGCGGGCAGGTTCGGTCGGCAGGTCGGCGTCATCGGTCTGGGCTGCTGGCAGCTCGGCGCGGACTGGGGGCAGGTCGAGGAGTCCGACGCGCTCGCGGTGCTGCACGCCGCCGCGGACACCGGGGTGACCTTCTTCGACACCGCCGACGTCTACGGCGACGGCCGCAGCGAGACCCTGGTCGGCAAGTTCCTGCGCGAGCGCGGTGACGCGGGCATCACCGTGGCCACCAAGATGGGCCGCCGCGTCGAGCAGGTGCCGGGGAACTACTCCCGCGAGAACTTCCTGGCCTGGAACGACCGGTCCCGCGCGAACCTGGGCGTGGACACCCTGGACCTCGTGCAGCTGCACTGCCCGCCGACGCCGGTGTACTCCACCGACGAGGTGTTCGACACCCTCGACGAGATGGTCGAGGCCGAGCGGATCGCCGCCTACGGCGTGAGCGTGGAGACGGTCGAGGAGGCGCTGACCGCGATCGCCCGGCCGGGCGTCGCGAGCGTCCAGGTCATCCTCAACGCGCTGCGCCTCAAGCCGCTGGAGCGGGTGCTCCCGGCGGCGGCCGAGGCGGGCGTGGCGGTCATCGCCCGCGTGCCGCTCGCCTCCGGCCTGCTCTCCGGCAAGTACACGGCCTCGACCACGTTCGGCGAGGACGACCACCGCAACTACAACCGCAACGGCGACGCGTTCGACGTCGGCGAGACGTTCTCCGGCGTGCCGTTCGAGGTCGGCCTGGAGGCGGTGGAGCGGCTGCGGCCCCTCGTGCCCGCCGGGGCGACCCTCGCGCAGTTCGCGCTGCGGTGGATCGTCGACCAGCCCGGGGTGACCGTGGTGATCCCGGGGGCCCGCAACGCTGAGCAGGCTCGCGCCAACTCGGCCGCCGCGGACCTCCCGCCCCTGTCGCCGTCGGCCCAGGACGAGGTGCGCGCCGTGTACGACTCGCTCATCCGCCCGCTGGTGCACGACCGCTGGTAGTCGGTCACCCCTCGTCCACGTCGTCCTCCTCGACGTCGAGCTCGCCCAGGATCGCGTAGAGCCTGCGGCGAGCCTCGTTGAGGACCTCGACGGCGCGGTTCTGCTGCTCGCGCGTGCCCGCGTGGGCCATCTGCTGCATCGCCGCGCCGAGGTGGCGGGACGCCGTGCGCAGCTTCGCCGCGTTCAGGTCCAGCTCGTCGTTGACCTGCTGCCACGGCGGCGCGCCCTCCAGCTTCGCGGCCTCCGCCTGCCCGGACCCGGTCAGCGTGAACAGCTTCTTGCCGCCCGCCTCCTCGGTGGAGGCGACCAGGCCCTCGTCGGCCAGCAGTTGCAGGGTCGGGTAGACCGACCCGGGGCTGGGCCGCCAGAGGCCGTCCGTGCGGCGGCCGATCTCCTGGATCATCTCGTAGCCGTGCATCGGCCGTTCGGCGAGCAGGGCGAGCACGGCGGCGCGCACGTTGCCCTTCCGCTGCCTGCCCCCGCGCCCCCGCCCCCGGCCGTGGCCGAAGAAGCCCGGCGGTTCGGGCGGCCCCATCGGTCCGGGCGGCGCCGGCGGACCGGGGTGGAACGGCCCGAAGCCGCCCCCGGGCCCGCCGCCGCGGGGGTCGCCGAACCCGTGGTCGCGCTGGTGCAGGTAGCCGTGCCGGTGTCCGTGGTGTTCGTGGTGGAAACGCATCGTCCGCTCCTCGTCGTGAAGTGCCCGTTGTCGGTACCGGCTGTCGGTACCGACCGGTTGTGACATGTTGACGATATATCGGAACGTATCGCGATGCAACGCCGACCGCTCGCTTTGCGCTGTGTCACCCCTCACCGCGCCCCGATCGCACAGCGTGTTCGGGCACACGGTGCGCGTGGTCGGGGGTAGCGGCGCGGGCGTGGGACACTGGAGGTGCTATGACTGCCCTCCCCCTCGTCTTCGACGCGCCCAAGCGCGGCCTGCCGCCGCGCCACCTCGCCGACCTCTCCGCCGACCAGCGTCGAGAGGCCGTCGTCGCGCTCGGTGAGAAGCCGTTCCGCGCCGCGCAGCTGTCGAACCACTACTTCTCCCGGCTCACCGTCGACCCCGACGCGATGACCGACATCCCGGCCGCCGCGCGCGACCGGCTCGTCGCCGACCTCATGCCCCCGCTGTGGACCGAGCTGCGCGGCGTGGAGGCCGACGACGGCATGACCCGCAAGACGCTGCTGCGCGCCCACGACGGCACGCTGGTCGAGAGCGTCCTCATGCGCTACCCGGACCGCGCCACCCTGTGCATCTCGTCGCAGGCCGGCTGCGGCATGGCGTGCCCGTTCTGCGCCACGGGCCAGGGCGGCCTGACCCGCAACCTGTCCACGGCCGAGATCGTGGACCAGGTGCGGCGGGGTGCCGCCGCCATGCGCGACGGCCTGCTCCCGGGTGGTCCCGGCAGGCTGTCCAACATCGTGTTCATGGGCATGGGCGAGCCGCTGGCCAACTACAAGCGGGTGCTGGAGGCCGTGCACCGCATCTGCGACCCCGCGCCGTCCGGCCTGGGCATCTCACAGCGCTCGGTGACCGTGTCGACGGTCGGCCTGGTGCCGGCGATCCGGAAGCTGACGGAGGAGGACCTCCAGGTCAGGCTGGCCGTGTCGCTGCACACCCCCGACGACGAGCTGCGCGACACCCTCGTGCCGGTCAACACGAAGTGGAAGGTCGCCGAGGTCCTGGAGGCCGCGCGCGGCTACGCGGACAAGACCGGTCGCCGCGTGTCGATCGAGTACGCGCTGATCCGGGACATCAACGACCAGGGCTGGCGCGCCGACCTGCTGGGCAAGCTGCTGCGCAGGTACCTGGGACAGCTGGTGCACGTCAACGTCATCCCGCTGAACCCGACGCCCGGCTCGAAGTGGGACGCGTCGCCGAAGCCGGTGGAGCGCGAGTTCGTGCGCAGGGTCAAGGAGCAGGGCGTGGAGTGCACCGTGCGCGACACCCGGGGCCAGGAGATCGCCGCCGCCTGCGGGCAGCTGGCGGCGGAGGGCTGAGTCCCGTCACACCCACCGGAGAGCGCCTGGCTGCCACGTCCCCGGGATTTCGTGCTCTTGGAGCAGAGGGGTGACGAACGCCTTGGCCAGCGGCGTCACACCGTCGAGAGTGCGGTAGCCGTTCGGGAGTTCATGCGCCTTGGCCGCCTCCGCGCGGTAGCCCGTCACCCACCCGGCACCGGGAACGGTGAAGCGGTCCGGGAGGACCAGGTGGGTCCCCGCGTTCCGGCGTCGGCGCACCTCGGCGTGCAGGGCCGCGTGGGTCGTCGCGCCTGCCAGGGGTGAGTTGTGCGCGATCAACGCGATGTCCACCAGGTCCTTGAACCTGGTGGACGGCCGCAGGTGCTCGCCGTGGCGTTCGTACATCGCCGCGACCTTGTCCGCCACGTGGTCCTCCAACGGCCACATGCGCACCGCCGGCCAAGGGCTCGAATCGACGGTGAACGGGGCGGCCAACCGCTCGACGACGAGTTCGCCGAGCGGGTGCAGGTCGGCTGCTACGACGTCGACGCTGACCACCGACAACTGCTTGAGGCCGAACATCACCCTGAACCGCACCTTGCGGGACGGTCGGTTCGCGGCCGCCTCGCGCGATGTGTCGTGGTGGTCGAACCGCAGGTGGTCGTCGAGGGTCACGGCCACCGCGTCGAGTAGCGCCACCACGGCGTCGTCGACCGTGGATTCCCCGGAGGTGCGCAGGAGGTCGACGTCGGTCGAGTAGCGGGCGAGGGGCCACCGCACCAGCAGGGCTTGGCCGCCCTTCAACACCCAGCCGTTCCCGTCCGCGTGGAACACGCGGGCCAGCAGGCGACGGTGGTAATAGCGTTCGAGCAGTTCCTTGGTGGGGACTCCGCTGACCTTCGAGGTGTTGGCCGCACGGGCCTTCAGGGCGTTCATGAAGGCCTGGGGGCTCAGGGGCGGTTTCGGTGTCATGACCTGTCGTCCTGATCGGTGGTGGCGTCACGGTCCGGCGCGGCTCGGAGGAGGCGCTGCAGGAACTCCGGCGACGCGGTGGCGAGGTCGCCCCAGGTGACCTCGGTCTTGGCCAGTTGCCCCCAGGTGGACTCACTCAGCCCTTTCCACGTCAAGCGAGGTGACACGATCGCCAGTTCGCCGGGGGAGACCCCGATCTGCGCGAGGAGTTGTGCCAGGAGTTCGACCCCGTTCCCGCGCGCCACTCCGTAGCGGCGGGCGTGCGGTCCGATGCGCTCCACCAGATCTGCGAGGTCGACCTGCCCCGCCTTGACGGATTGCCTGATGATCGTCGCGATGTGGCTGGCATCGACGTGCCGGCCGAGCAAGTCGCAGATCGTGCGCACCGGGGTGGTGATCGGCAGGCCGTCCAGCAGGGCCACGTCGTCCTGGCGCAGTTCCGCCCTGTGCAGCCGCACACCGGGGTCGCGCGTGGTGCGTCGCCGGGGAACGGTGATCTCGACCCCGCTGTCCGGCAGGTCCCCGAGGCCGTGCAGCCGGGCCGCCGAACGGTGCGAGACGACGCCGCCGTCCGGGTCGAGCGCGGGGCGTTCCCAACCGGCGGTGTCCGGTCGAAGGGCCAGCCAGGCCGCCTGTTCGAGTCGGGCGTCGGAGGCTGCGGACGACGTCGTGGCGTGCACGCCACGACGCACGGTCTCCAGCAGGCCGGCTCCCCTGAGGCGGTGCAGGGTGACATCGCCCACGCCGACGGCCAGTGCTTGCCGCGTGGTCACCATGCCCCACTGCCCGGCGGTGTAGCCGCCAAGCAGTTCGAGAGCGCGAACCATCTCCATGCGGCGAACATTACAGCTTGTGACAGCGTTCCTTACGATTAGACGTAAGGAACGCTGTCGATATCGATCGAAGGAGTGAAGCTGGGCCGGGATGGGACCACATGGGCGTTGGACGATTCGGCAAGCGCGCCCGTCGCCACCTCGAAGAGGGAACCGGTGCGAACGGATTGCGCATCACATGACCTCGCCTCGTCCGCAGGCAGCGGGTACCTGCGTCGCAACCCGGGCCTAGACCGCAGCGGGCGCGCACGACGGAGCCCCCGCACGACTCGGCGCGCGGGGGCTCGGGTGTCACGGGTGGGTCAGCGGCGCCAGGGGGTGCGGCTGCGCACCTGGAGCCAGATCAGACCGGCGGCCATCGCGACGCCGATCAGGACGACCCACAGGTCCTCGGTGCGGCCGTGGTGGTTGCCGATCAGCATGGCGAACACGCTCAGCGTGGACAGCCAGCCCGCGATCTTGATGCCCTTCGGGAAGGTGCCGTGCCAACCCCACTCGGCCGACGGCTCGTCGTGGAGGTCGACCGCAGGACGCTTGTCCAGTTCCGAGGACGAAGACACAGCCGCACGACCTTCCTGCCCGATCACGATCACGTTCACCAACGCCCGCAATCGTCGCACACGCCCGTGCCCCGCGGGACGTGAGGTGCGCGGCACCGTTCCGGCGTCTACCCTCACCCCTCGCGCGCGTCCGCACCGCTCCCGCCCTGCCACCGGGGCTGCGCGCTGCCAGAAAGGCGATGAGGTTGACCGATCAGCCGGTCCGCGGCTTCCACCCGGCCGAGGAACGCATGCCCGACACCTTCGCACCCGTCGAGGTCGGGCTGCACGGCGTCACCAAGCGCTTCTCCGACCAGACCGCGGTGAACGACGTGACGCTCAACGTGCACGAGGGCGAGTTCTTCTCCGTCCTCGGGCCGTCGGGCTGCGGCAAGACGACCCTGCTGCGCATGATCGCCGGGTTCGAGCACCCCACGTCGGGGAGGATCGAGCTGGACGGCGTGGACATGGTGGGCGTCCCGCCGCACCGGCGCGACGTGAACACGGTGTTCCAGTCCTACGCGCTGTTCCCGCACATGTCGGTGTGGGACAACGTGGCGTACGGCGTGAAGCGCAAGGGCACCAGGGGCCCGGAGCTGAAGAAGGTGGTCGGTGAGCACCTGGAACTGGTTCGACTCGGGCAGTACGCCAAGCGGCGGCCCGCGCAGCTGTCCGGCGGCCAGCAGCAGCGGGTCGCCATCGCCCGCGCGCTCGCCGCGGGCCCGCGGCTCCTCCTGCTCGACGAGCCCCTTGGCGCGCTGGACGCGGTTCTGCGCAAGGAGCTCCAGATCGAGCTGATGCGCATCCAGCGCGAGGTCGGCACCACGTTCCTCTACGTGACGCACGACCAGGAGGAGGCGCTGGTGCTGTCGCACCGCGTCGCCGTGATGAACGCGGGCAGGCTGGAGCAGGTCGGCTACCCGGAGGATGTCTACGAGCGCCCGGCGACCCGCTTCGTGGCCGGTTTCATCGGCACGTCGAACATCCTGGACGCGACGGTGTCCGGTGTGGACGGCGGTTGGGCGCGGTTGGACGCGCCCGGTGTCACCGGACTGCGCGTGCCCCTCACCCGGTCGGTGAAGCACGGGCAGCGGGTCGCGGCGACCGT
Source organism: Saccharothrix longispora (assembly GCF_031455225.1). Classification (GTDB taxonomy): domain Bacteria; phylum Actinomycetota; class Actinomycetes; order Mycobacteriales; family Pseudonocardiaceae; genus Actinosynnema; species Actinosynnema longispora. The sequence continues at coordinate 5,389,809 of NZ_JAVDSG010000001.1, read as the reverse complement.
GCGTCCGGAGAAGGTGCACCTGCACGACCTCGACGACGAGCCGCCGACGGGCTGGTGCGTGCTCACCGGCACCGTGCGCGATGTCGTCTACACCGGCGTGTCCACGCAGTACGTGGTGGACGTGCCGGGTGGCGGTGAGCTGGTCGCGTTCGTCCAGAACACCCGCCGCACCACCGACGCGGGCGCGCCCGGCCAACCCGTGCGCATGGCCTGGGACCCCGACTTCACCGTTCTGCTGGAGAGCGAGCACCGATGACTGAGAAGAACCTCCGGATCGCCCGTTTGTGGGATGCCGGCCCGAAGGTGACCCGCCGGACGATGCTGCGCTCCTCCGCGTTCTTCGCGCTGGCCGCCACCGGCGCGTGCGGCGTGGGCGAGGCCCCGTCCGGCACGAGCGTCGCGGCGACGTCGGCCACGAAGGCGACCAACGCGACCGACGAGCCGAAGCTGAACTTCTACAACTGGACCGACTACATCGCGCCGGACACGCTGTCGGGGTTCCGGGAGGTCTCGGGCATCGAGGTCACCTACGACAACTTCAGCACCAACGACGAGATGGAGGCCAAGATCGCCTCCGGGGCGGCGGGCTACGACCTCGTCGTGCCGAGCGACAACTTCCTGCGCCGGTTCCTGCGCTCGGGCCTGCTCTCGCCGCTGGACCACGACCTGATCCCGAACCTGGACAACCTGGGCCCGAGGTTCACCGAGGCGGAGTACGACCCGGGCAACCGCTACTCGGTGCCGTGGGCGTGGGGCACGACGGGCCTGGCGTACTCGAAGTCCCAGCTCGGCGACGTGACCGGGTTCTCGGCCTACGACCTGGCCGCCGCGCAGGGCCGCAGCTCGATCCTCGACGAGGCGCGCGACGCCATGGCGCTGGGCCTGCTCGTGCTGGGGCACGACCCGAACACCACGGACGTGAAGCAGGTGGACGAGGCCGCCGCCGCGCTGCTGGCGCTGAAGAAGAAGCTCGGCCAGATCACCTCGGACGTGATCGAGCCGCTGACCTCCGGCCAGGTGCCGCTGGCGCAGGCCTACTCCGGCGACGCCTTCCAGGTCCGCGACGCCAACGAGGACGTGGCGTACACCATCCCGACCGAGGGCGGCCTGTCCTACGTCGACCTGCTGTGCGTGCCGAAGGACGCGCCGCACGCGGCGAACGCGCACCGGTTCATCGACTACGTCCTGCGGCCGGAGGTGGGCGCCGCCCTCACCAACGCCGTCCGCTACGGCAGCCCCAACGAGGCCGCCCGGCTGCTGATCGACCCCGAGCTGCTGAACGACCCGCTCGTGTACCCGTCGGAGGAGCAGTTGGCGAAGCTGCCGTTCACCAAGGACCTCGGCGCGGACCTGGAGGCCCGCTACGCCGACGCGTGGACCAGGGTGAAGACCGGCTGATGGCACGTCCCCGCTGGCTGGTCCCCACCGGTCTGCTCGCGCCGACCGGCCTGTGGCTCGGCCTGTTCCTCGTCGCACCGCTGGCGCTGGTCGTGCAGTTCAGCTTCGCCACCCGGGACACCGGCGTGGCGCGGGCCGTGCTGCCGTGGACCGCGCAGGCGTACGCGACGGCCCTGAACCCGGCGTTCCTGCCGATCTTCGGCCGCACGCTGGCCTACGCGGTGCTCACGACGCTGCTGTGCCTGCTGCTGGGCTTCCCGCTGGCGTGGTTCATCGCGCGGCACGGCGGGAGGTACCGCACGGCGCTGCTCGCGGCGGTGCTGGTGCCGTTCTGGTCGAGCTACCTGGCCCGCGTCTACGCGTGGAAGGCGCTGCTGGACGGCGAGGGCCTGGTCAACACGCTGCTCGGGTACGTCGGGTTGGACCGCGAGGGCGGGTTCCTGCTGACCCACGGCGCGGTGGTGCTCGGCCTGACCTACGGCTTCCTGCCGTTCATGGTGCTGCCGCTGTACGTGGCGTGCGAGCGGTTCGACTTCCGGCTGGCGGAGGCGTCCTACGACCTAGGCCACGGCCGGTCGTCGACGTTCCTGCGGGTGGTGCTGCCCGGGGTCGCGCCGGGCGTGCTGGCCGGGTCGCTGCTGGTCCTGGTGCCCGCGGCGGGTGATTTCGTGACGCCCCGGCTGCTCGGCGGCGTGGACCAGTCCACGTTCGGCAGCGTCATCGACGACCAGTTCCGGGGCGGCAACAACTGGCCGCTCGGCTCGGCGATGGCCGTGCTGCTGCTGGTGCTCGTGGTGGTCGTGCTGGTGCTGCGCGGGAAACCGGGGGAGGACGTGCTGTGACCCGGCGACCGTGGGTGCTCGGCGGGGTGGCCGGGCTGGTGTTCGCGTTCCTGTACGCGCCGATCGCGTGGCTGGCGGTCGTGTCGTTCAACGACTCGCGCTCGCTGAGCCGGATCACCGGCCTGTCGACCCGCTGGTACGCCGAGCTGTTCGCCGACGACCGCGTGCTCGGCGCGCTCGGCCTGACCCTGCGGCTGGCGCTGACCAGCGCCGTCGTGGCCACGCTGATCGGCACGCTGGCCGCGTTCGGGCTGCGGCGGGCGTTCCCCGGGCGGGGCCTGTGGACGGTGCTGCTCAGCCTGCCGCTGGTCGTCCCCGAGGTGGTGCTGGGGGTGGCGCTGCTCGGGTTCTGCGTGAAGCTCGCCGGCATCCCGCTCGGGTTCGGCGCCCTGGTGGCGGCGCACGTGGCGTTCTCGCTGAGCTTCGTCGTCGTGGTGGTGCGGGCGCGGGTGGCGGGCATGGACCACCGCCTGGAGGAGGCCGCCGCCGACCTCGGGGCCGGTCCGCTGGTCGCCTTCCGCACGATCACGCTGCCCCTGGTGGCGCCCGCCGTGGCGGCGGGCTTCGCGTTCGCGTTCCTGCTCTCCTTCGACGACGTCGTGACGTCGAGCTACCTGACCGGGGTGGGGTCGACGACGCTGCCGGTGTTCGTCTACGCCCAGGCGTCGAAGCGCGGCGTCTCCCCGGAGATCGTCGCCCTGTCGACGTTGATGGTGGGGGTGAGCGCGGCGCTGCTGGTCGCGGGTGTGCTCGTCGCCACCTGGCGGGCGCGTCGCGCCGGGCGCGCGTCAACTTTCGTCGAACACCTTCGCGACCAATGAACGCGGCCGACGACCTGCGGCTTCTCTACCGTGGTCACCTGTGACCCCTGTCGTGCACCGCGTCCAGCGGTTCCGGCCGGACCTGCCGGACCTCCGGGAGGCGCCGGCCGCCTTCCTGCGCACCCACGCCGCCCGGTTCGCCCGGGTGACGCCGTGGCGCGTCGCCCGCGAGGTGTTCGCGGTGCTGGTGATGCTCGCGATGGACGTGTTCCCCGGCTGGCTCCAGGGCGACTGGCGGACGTCCGGCCTGGTCCTGGCCGGGGTCGGCGCGGGCTACGTGGCGCTGTACCTCGTGCGGCTGCTGTTCCCGGCGCTGGCGCTGCTGATCGGCACCTGGGTGGTGTTCGGTCACGAGCACGGCGGCCTCGTCATGATCGTGATGCTCGCCTACGGCGCCGGCTACCGGATCGCGTCGTGGCAGCGGGCGCTGTTCACCGCCGTGCTCGCCCTCGCCCTGCACATGCTGGCCTGGGGCGTGTCGACGCCGGGCCTGTCCGGCCCGTTCGGGTCGTTCGTGATGCTCACCGTCTACGGCATGGCCGTCGCCCTGCCGTTCCTCGTCGGCCGGTACACCGCCCAGCGCAACGCCCTGGTCGCCGCGCTGCAGGAGCGCGAGGAGCGGGTGGTGCGCGAGCGGCGGATGGTGTCGCGCCAGGTGCGGCTGCGCGAGCGCAACCGCATCGCCCAGGACATGCACGACAGCCTCGGCCACCGGCTCAGCCTCATCTCCGTGCACGCGGGCGCGCTCGCGCTCGACACCGGGCTGGGCGAGAAGCAGCGCGAGGCCGTCCAGGTGCTGCGCAGCGCCGCCCTGACCGCGATGGAGGAGCTGCGCGGCGTCATCGGCGTGCTGCGGCGCGACGAGCCCGAGGAGGACCAGGTCCGGCGCACCGTGGACGCGATCGACGAGCTGGTCGAGGGCGCCCGGCGGGCCGGCGTGCGGGTCAGCCTGGTCCGCGGCGGCCAACCCGTGCCGCTGCCCGCGAAGGTCAGCCACGCCGCCTACCGCATCGCCCAGGAGGGCCTGACCAACGCCAGCAAGCACGCGCCCGGCGCGAGCGTTCAGGTCACCGTGAAGTACGAGCCGGACGCGCTGGTCGTCGAGGTCCGCAACAACCCGCCCCGCACGAAGCGGCCCGAGGGCTCCGGCTTCGGCCTGATCGGCCTGGGGGAGCGGGTGCGGCTGGCCGGCGGCATGCTGCACGTCGGCGAGCTGCCCGCCGGCGGGTTCCGGATCGCGGCCGTGCTGCCCTACGAGGACACCGCCGCGGCGGACGACGAGCCGTCCGACGAGGTGGAGCCCGAGCCCGCCAAGCCGACCGGCATCCGCAAGTGGGCGGGCGTCGGCTCCATCCTGCTCGCCGGCGTCGTCGTGGTGGTGGTAGTGGGCGGCTACACGTGGATCGGCTCCCAGCCCTTCACCAAGGTCGTCGACCAGGCGCTGTACGACTCGATCCAGGTCGGGCAGGCCGAGGCCGACGTGATGGCGAGGCTGCCGGGCGGCGCCGAACCGCCGCTGGGCGACCTCAGCTCCGACGCGCCGCCGGAACCCGCCGGGGCGACGTGCCGGTACCGCGTGGCCGACGAGCAGAGCTACCGGTCGCGGGCGACCAGGGTCGTCCGGTTCTGCTTCGCGGGCGGACGGCTCGTCGAGAAGACAACCCACCTCCAGGGGATGTGAACGTTGATCCGGGTCCTCATCGCCGACGACGAGCCGCTGATGCGCGCGGGCATCAAGGCCATCCTCGGCACCGCCGACGACATCGAGCTGGTCGCCGAGGCCGGTGACGGCCGCGAGGCCGTCGCCCTGGCCCGGGAGCGGCGGGTCGACGTCGCCGTGCTCGACATCCGCATGCCGCGCCTGGACGGCCTGGCGGCGGCCCGCGAGCTGCGTTCGGTCGCGCCGGGCGTGCGCGTCGTGGTGCTGACCACGTTCGGGGAGGACGACAACATCGTGCGCGCGCTGTCCGACGGCGCGGCCGGCTTCCTGCTCAAGGACTCCGCACCCGAGGAGCTGCTGCGCGCGGTGCGGGCCGTGCACGCGGGCGAGGCGTACCTGTCGCCGATGGTGACGAGCCGCGTCGTCGGCATGGTCGCCCAGGTGGGCCAACCGCGCAGGCAGGAGGCGGTGCGGCAGGTCGCGGGCCTGACCGAGCGGGAGGTCGAGGTGCTGGCGCTGCTCGGGCTCGGCATGTCGAACGCCGACGTCGGCCAGCGGCTGCACATGAGCGAGGCGACCGTGAAGACCTACGTGAGCCGGCTGCTCGCCAAGCTCGGCCTCACCAACCGGGTGCAGGCCGCGCTGCTGGCCCGCGACGCCGGGCTCGCCGGGTGAGCGGGCGGGGGTGACCGGGACGCGGAGCGGCCCCCGCCGACCGAGGTCGACGGGGGCCGCTCCGCGTGAGTTCGCTCAGACCCGCCTCGACGGGTCGGTCGACGTCAGGCCCTGGCTCGGTTGCCCGTCACCAGGCGGTAGATGCCGAGCACGATCAGCGAGCCGAGGATGGCCAGCAGCCAGGTGCTCAGGCTGAAGAACGTGTTGAGGTCCGTGCCGAAGATGGCACGCCCCACGAAACCGCCGATGATGGCGCCGACGATGCCGAGCAGCATCGTGATGATGATGCCACCGGGGTCACGACCAGGCATGATGGCCTTGGCGATGGCACCCGCGATCAGGCCGAGCACAATCCAACCCAAGATGCCCACGGGGGCTCTCCTTCCTGAGGACCACGGCGAGCGGATTCGTCGTGGCGCTTGATCAGGGAGTGCCCACCGCGAGGGCGCGCCACGCGTCGGTTACCATTCCGTTATCGAACTACCGCTGTGAGGGCTGTCATCCGGTGTCCGGAACAATGGACGTGATGAGCACACCACGCACGGTCCTGGTCCTCGGCTCCACGGGGTCCGTCGGCACCCAGGCCCTCGACGTCATCGCCGCCAACCGCGACCGGTTCTCCGTGGTCGGACTGGCCGCCGGTGGCGCGGACCCCGCCGCGCTCGCCGCCCAGGCCGTCGAGTTCGGGGTCGCCGCGGTCGCCGTGTCCCGCGCCACCGCCGTCGAGGACGTCACGCTCGCCCTCTACGCCGAGGCGCAGAAGCGCGGCTACGCGCGGGGCGGGTTCACGCTGCCCCGCATCCTCGCCGGCCCCACCGCCACCACCGACCTCATCGACTCGACCCCCGCCGACGTCGTGCTCAACGGCGTGACCGGCTCGATCGGCCTCGAACCCACGCTGCACGCGCTCGCCACCGGCGCCACGCTCGCCCTGGCCAACAAGGAGTCGCTGATCGCCGGCGGCCCCCTCGTGCTCAAGGCCGCCAAGCCGGGCCAGATCGTGCCGGTCGACTCCGAGCACTCGGCGCTGGCGCAGTGCCTGCGCGGCGGCCGGGAGGACGAGGTGGCCAAGCTCGTGCTCACCGCCTCCGGCGGCCCGTTCCGCGGCCGGACCCGGGACCAGCTCGCGGACGTCACCGCGCGTGACGCCCTCGCCCACCCCACGTGGTCGATGGGGCCGGTCATCACCGTGAACTCGGCCACCCTGGTCAACAAGGGCCTGGAGCTGATCGAGGCGCAGCTGCTGTTCGGCGTGCCCTACGAGCGCATCGACGTGGTCGTGCACCCGCAATCGGTCATTCACTCGATGGTGACCTTCACCGACGGCTCCACGCTGGCCCAGGCCAGCCCGCCGGACATGAAGCTGCCCATCTCGCTGGGCCTCGGCTGGCCCGACCGCGTCCCCGGCGCCTCGGCCGCGTGTACCTTCGACGTGGCGACCGCGTGGACGTTCGAACCGCTGGACGACGACACGTTCCCGGCGGTCCGCCTGGCCAGGTGGGCGGGCTCCGGCGGGGGCTGCCTCCCCGCGGTCTACAACGCGGCCAACGAGGAAGCTGTCGCCGTCTTCCTCGGCGGTCGCACGTCGTTCACCTCCATCGTGGACACTGTGCGGCGCGTGCTCGACGAGGCCGGTGACTGGGCTCATGAGCCGGCGGACGTCGCCGAGGTGCTCGCGGCGGAGGATTGGGCCCGCGCGCGGGCGCGGGAACTCGTGGCCGCCCCGGCGGGGTCGGGAAGGGACTGACCGTGGTCTTCTTTTTGGGCATCCTGCTCTTCGCCCTGCTGATCGGCATCTCGATCGCGCTGCACGAACTGGGCCACCTGGCCACGGCGAAGATGTTCGGGATGAAGGTCACCCGGTACTTCATCGGGTTCGGGCCGAAGATCTGGTCGTTCCGCCGCGGCGAGACCGAGTACGGCCTCAAGGCGATCCCCGCGGGCGGGTTCTGCGAGATCACCGGCATGACGTCGCTGGAGGAGGTCCACCCCGACGACGCGCCCCGCGCGTTCTACCGGCAGAAGACCTGGAAGCGCGTCGTCGTGCTCTCCGCGGGCTCCATCACGCACTTCATCGTCGGGTTCGTCATCCTCTACTTCATGGCCTTCACGTTCGGCCTGCCCAACGTGCGCGACACGGCCGTGATCGCCGAGGTCGCCCCGTGCGTGCAGAACAGCGTGGACGCCGAGTGCGCCGCGGGCGCGCCCGCCCCCGCCAAGGACGCGGGCTTCCAGCCCGGCGACGAGATCCTGGCCGTGGCCGGGACCTCCACCCCCACCTGGACCGACGTCATCACCGAGACGCGCGAGCGTGCCGGCACGACCGAGTTCCGGGTCGAGCGCGACGGCCGCGAGCTGACGCTGACCGCCGACGTGGCGCGGGTCGAGCGCGAGCTGCGCAGGGCCGACGGCTCGACCTACAAGCAGGAGATCGGCGCCATCGGCGTCATCCACGAGCAGAACTTCGAGTACAACGCGCTCACCGCGGTCGGCGGCGCCACCAAGTTCACCGGCACGATGTTCCAGAACACCTGGGAGGGCCTGCTCCGGTTCCCGGAGAAGATCCCCGCGGTGGTCAAGGCCATCGGCGGCGCGGAGCGCGACGTCGACACCCCCGTGAGCGTCGTGGGCGCCAGCGTCCTGGGCGGCGACGCGGTCGAGAAGGGCCTGTGGCCGTTCTTCTGGCTCATGCTCGCCGGCCTGAACTTCTTCGTGGGTGTGTTCAACCTCCTGCCCCTGCTGCCGCTTGACGGTGGTCACATCGCGGTCAACCTGTACGAACGGGTGCGAAACTGGGTGAGGAAGCTCCGCGGCCTGCCCGCCGGCGCGCCGGTCAACTACCTGCGGCTCCTGCCGCTGACCTACTTCGTGATCCTGATCGGCGGCTCGGTCACGCTGCTGACGATCACCGCCGACATCGTCAACCCCATCCGGCTCCCGTGAGAGGTGTTAGTACATGAGTGACGGCGTCATGCTCGGTATCCCGGCGATGCCGCCTCCGGTGCTGTCGGAACGGCGCAAGACCCGCCAGCTCATGGTGGGGTCCGTCGGCGTCGGGAGCGAGTTCCCGGTGTCGGTGCAGTCGATGACGACCACCCTCACCGCGGACGTGAACGCGACGTTGCAGCAGATCGCGGAGCTGACCGCGGCGGGCTGCGACATCGTGCGGGTGGCGTGCCCGTCGCAGGACGACGCGGACGCGCTGGCGGCGATCGCGCGCAAGTCGCAGATCCCGGTGATCGCGGACATCCACTTCCAGCCGAAGTACGTGTTCGCGGCCATCGAGGCGGGCTGCGCGGCGGTGCGGGTCAACCCCGGCAACATCCGGAAGTTCGACGACAAGGTCAAGGAGATCGCCGCGGCGGCCCGCGACCACGGCACGCCGATCCGGATCGGGGTCAACGCCGGGTCGCTCGACCCGCGGTTGATGGCGAAGTACGGCAAGGCCACCCCGGAGGCGCTGGCGGAGTCGGCGCTGTGGGAGGCGTCGCTGTTCGCCGAGCACGACTTCCACGACCTGAAGATCAGCGTCAAGCACAACGACCCGGTCGTCATGGTCCGCGCCTACGAGCTGCTGGCCGAGCGGTGCGACTACCCGCTGCACCTGGGGGTGACCGAGGCCGGTCCGGCGTTCCAGGGGACCATCAAGTCGGCGGTGGCGTTCGGCGCGCTGCTGCGCCAGGGCATCGGCGACACGATCCGGGTCTCGCTGTCCGCGCCGCCGGTCGAGGAGGTCAAGGTCGGCCACCAGATCCTCCAGTCGCTCAACCTGCGCCCGCGCAAGCTGGAGATCGTGTCCTGCCCGTCGTGCGGGCGGGCCCAGGTGGACGTCTACACGCTCGCCGAGCAGGTCACGGCCGGTCTGGAGGGCATGGAGGTGCCGCTGCGGGTGGCCGTGATGGGCTGCGTCGTCAACGGTCCCGGCGAGGCCCGCGAGGCCGACCTGGGCGTGGCCTCCGGCAACGGCAAGGGCCAGATCTTCGTCAAGGGCCAGGTGATCAAGACCGTGCCCGAGCACCAGATCGTGGAGACCCTCATCGAGGAGGCCATGCGCCTCGCCGAGGAGATGGGCGAGTCCGTCGAGGGCGGTGAACCGGTCGTCTCGGTCGGCTGAGCGGGTGGTGGACGCGCGGATGACGCCGTCCTTCTGGCAGGCTTGAACCGTGTTGAGGTTGGCTGGCGCGCGCCTGCTCGACGAGCGGGACCTGAGCGAGGTCCTCGCGGTGCTCGCGGCCGACCCGGTGGCGTCCTGCATGGTCGCCGCCCGGGTCGAGGTCGCGGGGCTCGACCCGTGGCGGCTGGGCGGCGAGGTGTGGTCCTACGACCACCGCGCGCTGCGCGGCGGCCGGGTGGACGCCCTGTGCTTCGCCGGGCCCAACCTGATCCCGCTGCGCGGTGACGCGGCGGCGCTGCGCGGCTTCGCCGACCGCGCGCGCCGGCGCGGCCGGATGTGCTCGTCGCTGGTCGGGCCCTCGGAGCAGGTGCTCGGCCTGTGGGAGGAGCTGTCCCGGGACTGGGGCCCCGCCCGCGAGGTGCGCCCCGTGCAGCCGCTGATGGCGCTCGGCGGCGCCCCGTCGGTCGCACCGGACCCGCTGGTGCGGCCGGTGCGGCCGGACGAGCTGGACCGGTACCTGCCCGCGGCGATCTCCATGTTCATCGAGGAGGTCGGTGTCGACCCGTGCGCCGAGGACGGCGGCGCGTCCTACCGGGCGCGGGTGGCCGAGCTGATCGCGGGCGGGCGGGCGTTCGCCCGGTTCGAGGGCGGTGACGTCGTCTACAAGGCCGAGATCGGGGCCATGTCGGCACGGGTCGGCCAGATCCAGGGCGTGTGGGTGCGGCCCGACCGGCGGGGCTGCGGCATCGGCACGGCCGGTACCGCGGCCGTCGCGGACCGCCTGGTCCGCGGCCTGGGGCGGACCGCGTCGCTCTACGTGAACTCCTACAACGAGGTGGCGCAGTCCGCCTACCGCAGGATCGGCTTCATGCAGGTCGGCGAGTACGCCACCGTCCTGTTCTGAGCGGGTGGCACCCCGTCCGCGGCGGCGCACGGGCATACTCGGGCCGTGATCGCGCGCACGCTCGCCCTGTCCGTGGTCGTGCTGCTGCTCGTCGGCGGCTGTGGGCTGTTCTCCTCCCGCCCGGGGCCCGACCAGGTGGCGGACGACTTCCTCGCCAAGCTCGCGGCCGGTGACGTCGACGGCGCCGCGGGCGTCACCGACGACCCGGCGGGCGCGAAGGAGCTGCTGGACGAGGTCCGGGGGGTGCTCAAGCCCGCCGCCCTGCGCACGACCGTGCAGCAGGTGCGCTCGGCGGGCGAGTCGTCCACCGCGGACGCCACGGCGGAACTCGCCTGGGACCTCGGCGACGGCCACGCGTGGACCTACCAGACCAGGTTCGACCTGCGGCGCGAGGACGAGGACTGGAAGGTCCACTGGGCGCCGTCCGTCGTGCACCCCAAGCTCGCCGCCGAGCAGACGCTGGGCCTGGCCGAGGTGCGGCCGGAGCCCGCGCCCGTGCTGGACCGCGACGGTGCGGCGCTGCTGGCGCCCGAGCAGGTCGTCTCGGTGCTGCTGAACGCGCAGGAGGCGGGCGACGTGCCCGCGGTGGCCGCCGCGCTGTCCGCCGCCCTGTCCCCGATCGACGCCGCGATCACCCGCGAGTCCATCACCCGGGGGGTGGCCGGGGTCCCGGCCGGGCAGGTCTACCAGGTGGCGGCGCTGCGGGACGCGGACTACCAGACCGTGAAACCGGCCATCTACGACCTGCCGGGCGTGCGGTTCACCTCCCAGACCACCCTGCTCGCGCCGTCGCGCACGTTCGGCTCGCAGGTCCTGCCCGCGATCCGCGGGCACGTGGAGGAGGAGATCGAGGGCCGCGCCGGCGTGCGCGTCCACACGGTGGGCGCGGCCGGCGACGAGGTGGAGACGCTGCACGAGCGGCAGCCCGAGCCGGCGCGGGCCGTCAAGACCGTGCTGAGCCGGGCGGTGCAGACGGCCGCCGAGGACGCGCTGGAACCCGTGCCGCAGGCGGCAATGCTGGTTGCGCTGTCCGCGTCGACCGGCGACGTGCTGGCGGTCGCGCAGAACGCGCCGGCCGACGCCGAGGGCCCGGTGGCGCTGACCGGCCAGTACCCGCCGGGCTCGACGTTCAAGGTGGTGTCCGCCGCGGCGGCGATCGGCACCGGCCGGGCGACCGCGGACACGCCCCTGCCGTGCCCGGGGCGGACCACGATCGACGGCCGCCGGATCGTGCCGAACGACCGCGACTTCGACAAGGGCACCATCCCGCTGCGCTCGGCGTTCGCGTTCTCGTGCAACACGACGTTCGCGGAACTGGCGGCCGGGATGGCGCCGGACGCGCTGACGAAGGCGGCGGACTCGTTCGGCCTGGGCGTGGACTACGAGATCCCGGCGATCACCACGATCACCGGCTCCGTGCCGCCCGCCACCGACGTGGTCGAGCGCGCCGAGGACGGCTTCGGCCAGGGCAAGGTGCTGGCCAGCCCGTTCGGCATGGCCGTCGTGGCCGCCACCGCCGCGTCGGGCGCGGTGCCGGTGCCGACGCTGATCGAGGGCCGCGAGACGAAGGCCGACCACAGCCCGACCCCGCCCGCGCCGGCCGTCCTGGAGCCGCTGCGGGCGATGATGCGCGAGGTGGTCGACTACGGCAGCGCGCCGCAGCTCAAGCCGTACGGCGACGTGCGGGGCAAGACCGGCACGGCCCAGTTCGGCGACGGCGTCAACTCGCACGGCTGGTTCGTCGGCTACCGGGGTGACGTCGCCTTCGCCACCCTGGTGGTGGGCGCGAACTCGTCGGGCCCGGCGGTCGAGGCCACGGCCAGGTTCCTGGCCGCGCTGGGCTGACCGCTCTCACCGGGCCGCCCGGTACCGGCCGGCCGGGCGGCCGCACAACGGGCACACGGCGCGGTCCGCTCCACGACGCGTCGTAACCTGGGGGCATGTCGTCCGTTCGTGCCGTCCTCCAGCCAGGTGTGCAGTCCCCGCGTCGTCCGGTGCCCGAGGGGATCGAACGCCCCGAGTACGTGGACCGGTCGGAGCCCAAGAGGAACACCGACCCGTGGGTGCAGCCGCCCGAGGTGATCGAGGCCATGCGCGTCGCAGGCCGGCTCGCCGCGCAGGCCCTCCAGGAGGCGGGCAAGGTCATCGTGCCCGGCGTGACCACCGACGAGATCGACGCCGTCGCGCACGAGTTCCTGTGCGACAACGGCGCGTACCCGTCGACGCTCGGCTACCGCGGCTTCCCGAAGTCCTGCTGCACCTCGCTGAACGAGGTCATCTGCCACGGCATCCCCGACTCGACGGTCGTGCGGGACGGCGACATCGTCAACGTCGACGTCACCGCCTACATCGGCGGCGTGCACGGCGACACGAACGCCACCTTCCTGGCCGGCGACGTGCGCGAGGAGGTCCGCCTGCTGGTCGAGCGCACGCACGAGGCCACGATGCGCGCCATCAAGGCGGTCAAGCCGGGCCGGCAGCTCAACGTCGTGGGCCGCGTCATCGAGGCGTACGCCAACCGCTTCGGCTACGGCGTGGTGCGCGACTTCACCGGCCACGGCATCGGCCGCACCTTCCACAGCGGCCTGGTCGTGCTGCACTACGACGCCCCGCACGTCCCCACTGTCATCGAGCCGGGCATGACGTTCACCATCGAGCCGATGATCACCCTCGGCGGCATCGAGCACGACGTGTGGGACGACGGCTGGACCGTCACCACCCGCGACAAGAGCTGGACGGCCCAGTTCGAGCACACCCTGGTCGTGACCGACGACGGCGCGGAGATCCTCACCGTCTGCTGACGAGGGTCACCGCCGGCCGAGCAGCGGCACGAGCGCCGAGGCGACCAGGTCGGGCTCGGTGGCGGCGGCCAGGTGGTGCGCGTCGAGCGGCACCACGGGCCAGCCCAGCTCGCGGGCCCGGCCGGCGGCGGCGTCGTAGACCGCGCTCAGCCGCAGGTAGGAGCAGGCCCCGGTCCACGACACGGTGGGCCGGTCCTCCTTCAGGAACGCCAGCGGCACCTCGGGCGCCTCACCCACGATCTCCTCCAGCAGCCGCACGTCGGGCACCATCGCCGACAGCGCCTCGGGCGCGAACCACAGGTCCCAGCGCGGCATCAGGCCGCCCCGCGCGAGGGACTTGAGGCGCGCCATGCGCTCGGCGGGCGCGTCGTCGCGCCAGCTGCGGCCGGGCGTGGGCAGCTCGGCGTCCAGGAACACCAGGCCGAGCACCGGCGTCTCCAGCGCGTCGGCGAACGCGGGCAGCAGCGGACCGGCGCCGCCGTGGCCGACGAGCACCAGGTCGCCCGCCACCTCGGACTCCTCGACCGCGTCGGCGAACACCCCGATGAGCCGCTGGTGCACGGGCGCGGCGTTGACCGTCGCCCTCAGGTCCGGCATCAGCACGGGGTGCCCGAGGGACGCCAGGACCCGGGCGAGCGGGCGGAGGCTGGCGGGTCCCAGGTACGGGCTGTGCACCAGGACCGCGGTGGCGGGGACGTCGACCATGACGTGGATGATGTCAGCCGGGACCGACGGCGGAGGGACATTCGTGCGCAGCGCGTTGCTGGTGGCGGGGACGACCTCGGACGCGGGCAAGAGCGTCCTGGTCGCCGGGCTGTGCCGCTGGCTGGCGCGCGAGGGCGTGGCGGTCGCCCCGTTCAAGGCGCAGAACATGTCCAACAACTCGGTCGTCACGCGCGACGGCGGCGAGATCGGCCGGGCGCAGGCGCTCCAGGCCGCCGCGTGCGGGCTGGAGCCGAGCGTGCGGTTCAACCCGGTGCTGCTCAAGCCGGGCGGCGACCGCAGCTCGCAGGTCGTCGTGCTGGGCAGGGCGGTGGGCGAGGTGTCCGCCCTGTCCTACCGGGCGCGCAAGGCCGAGCTGATGGGCACCGTGCTCGACACCCTCGACTCCCTGCGCGACGACTTCGAGGCGGTGGTCTGCGAGGGCGCGGGCTCGCCCGCCGAGATCAACCTGCGGGCGGACGACATCGCGAACATGGGCTTGGCGCGGGCCGCGAACCTGCCGGTGGTGGTGGTCGGCGACATCGACCGCGGCGGGGTGTTCGCGCACCTGTTCGGCACCCTCGCCCTGCTGGACCCGGCCGACCAGGCGCTGGTCGCCGGGTTCGTGGTGAACAAGTTCCGCGGTGACCCGGCCCTGCTGGAACCGGGTCTGCGCCAGTTGCGGGCGCTGACCGGGCGGCCGGTGCACGGCGTGCTGCCGTGGCGCGAGGAGCTGTGGCTCGACGCCGAGGACTCGCTGTCCTACGCCGCGGACGGCGTGATCGGGCGGCCGGAGGCGCCGCGCGGCGACCAGTGGCTGCGGGTGGCGGTGGTGCGGCTGCCGCGCATCTCCAACGCCACCGACGTGGAGGCGCTGGCCTGCGAGCCGGGCGTGTCCGTGCGGTTCGTCACCGAGCCGTCCCGGCTGGCCGACGCGGACCTCGTGGTGCTGCCCGGCTCGAAGGCCACCGTGGAGGACCTGCGCTGGCTGCGCGCCACCGGCCTCGCCGACGCGGTCGCCGCGCACGACGGCCCGGTGCTGGGCATCTGCGGCGGGTTCCAGATGCTCGGCGCGCGCATCGACGACCCGGTGGAGTCCCGCGCGGGGACGGTGGCCGGGCTCGGCCTGCTGGACGTGGACGTGCGGTTCGCGGCGGACAAGACCCTGGAGAACCCGCGCGGCACGGCGTTCGGCGAACCCGTCACCGGCTACGAGATCCACCACGGCTCGGTCACGCGCACCGCCGAGGACGGCCTGGTGACCCTGGCCGACGGCACGGCGGAGGGCGCGTTGCGCGGGCGCGTGGCGGGCACGCACTGGCACGGGCTGCTGGAGAACGACGCGTTCCGGCGGGCGTTCCTGCGCTGGGCCGCGGGCCACGCGGGCCGCGACGGCTTCACCCCCGCGCCGGACGTCGACTTCGCCGGACGCCGGGCCGCGCAGCTCGACCTGCTCGGCGACCTGGTCGTCGAGCACCTCGACACCGGTGCGGTGATGGACCTGCTGGAGCGCGGTGCGCCGCGGGGACTGCCCGTCGTACCGCCCGCGGGTGCGCCGCCCGTGTCGTGAGCGCCCGCGCGTGCGGCGGCTACGGCGCCGCGACCGCCGTCGCCAGGTCCCGCTCCACGCGCGGCACGCGGCGGCGGATCGTGGTGGCGGCCATGCCGAGCACCACCAGCGCGCCCGCGCCCAGCCGGACCGGCGTGACCGCCTCGTCCAGCAGCAGCCACCCCGACAGCATCCCCGCCACCGGCACCAGCAGGGCGAACGGCACGACGACGGCGGCCTCGTAGGTGTGCAGCAGGGAGTTCCACAGGCCGAAGCCGAGCAGCGTCGACACCCACGCGATGAACAGGATCGCGCCGACGTTCGACCAGTCGAGCCCGCGCAGCGCGGCGAGGTCCGCCGCCGGGCCCTCGAACACCAGGGACAGGACGAGCAGCGGCGGGAACGCGACCGCGCTCACCCAGACGATGAAGTTGAGCGGGTCGGCCGCCTGGGCGCGCCGGGTGGCGACGTTCGCCAGGCCCCACGCCAGCGCGGCCGTGACCACCAGCAGGAACGCGCCGAGCGGGCTGCCCGCGCCGTAGTCGGCGCCGATGACCACGATGCCGACTGCCGCCACGCCCATGCCGACGACCTGCACGGCGCTCGGCCGTTCGCGCAGCAGCACGGCGGCGAGCAGCACGGTGAAGAACACCTGGCTCTGGAGCACCAGCGACGACAGCCCGGCGGGCATCCCCGCGGCCATGCCGACGAACAGCAGCCCGAACTTCGCCACGCCCAGCGCCAGCGCCACGGCCACGATCCACTTCCACGCCACGCGCGGCCGGCCGACGAACCACATTGCGGGCACGGCGGCGGCCAGGAAGCGCAGCGCGGAGAAGAAGATCGGCGGGAAGTCGCGCAGGCCCACCTTGATGACGACGAAGTTGACGCCCCAGATGGTGGCGACGAGCACCGCGAGGGCGGCGTGGCGTGGTTTCACGCGCTCCACTCTCGGCGCTGCGAACGTTTAGCACCAGCAACGAGTTCTGAAGTCTTCAGTTTAGGATCGCTGCATGTTGGACCTCGGACGGCTGCGCGCGCTGCACGCGGTGGCGACGCACGGCTCGGTCGGCGCGGCGGCCACCGCGCTCGGCTACACCCCCTCGGCGGTGTCCCAGCAGATCGCCAAGCTGGAGCGCGAGACCCGCACCACGCTGCTGGAGCGGCGCGGCCGGGGCGTGGCGCTCACCGACGCGGCGCACCTGCTGTCGGCGGCCGCCGGGCAGGTGCTGGCGCTCGTCGAGGGCGTCGAGGTGGCGCTGGAGGAGCAGCGCGGCGCCGCGGTGGGGGAGCTGCGCGTCGGCGCGTTCGCGACCGCCGCGCGCGGCCTGCTGCCCACCACCCTCGTGCTGCTGCACGAGCGCCACCCGCAGTTGGACGTGCGGGTGGTGGAGCTGGACCCGCCGGACGGGCTGGAGGCGGTGGCGCGGGGTGAGCTGGACCTCGTGGTCGCGCACGACTGGGTCAACGCGCCGCTCGCCGTGCCCGGGCCGGTGTCGCGGGCGCGGCTCGGCGAGGACGTGGCCGACGTGCTGCTGCCGGTCGGCCACCGGCTGGCGGCGCGCGAGTCGCTGACGCCGGAGGACCTGGCCGGCGAGCGGTGGATCTGCCAGCCCGAGGGGGCGATCTGCCACGACTGGCTGGTGAACACCTTCCGCGGCGCGGGCATGGAGCCCGACCTGGCGCACCGCGTCGCCGAGTACGAGACGCAGCTCGCGCTGCTGGCCAGGGGCATCGGCGTCGCGCTGCTGCCCCGGCTCGGGCGCGGCGCGCTGCCGGACTCGGTGCGCGCGGTGCCGTTCCGGCCCACGCCGACCCGCCGCGTGTTCGCGGTGTGGCGCACGCAGGCGAGCAGGCGGCCCGCGGTGACGGCCGCCCTCGCGGCCCTGCGCGAGTGCTGGGGGCTGCGGGACACGGCGTGATGACGATTGTGCTCCACGCTGTTGCGTAATGCCCCCTCGTGACGATTCCCAGGTGGGCCGACGTCCCGCCGAGCCACCCACCCAGGGGGCCTCCCACGGATCCGCCGTCGTGGGGGGTCCCCGCCCGGCGCGGGCTAGTGCTTGTGCCGCTCCAGCAGGTCCTCCAGGAAACCGCCCGCCTCCACGGCGGCGCGCGCGGCGTCGCGGTCGCGCACCGCGTCCAGCAGGCCGGTGTGCGAGACCTGGTCGTCGTCGTGGTCGGTCTCGACGGTCGCCGTGATGCTGGCCCGGACCGCCTCGGTCAGGCCCTGGTACAGCTCGGCGAGCAGCGTGTTGTGCGAGCACCGCACGAGCAGCACGTGGAACGCGGTGTCCCGCTCGACGAGCTTCGCCCAGTCCTTCGCGCCCAGCGCCTCGTCCCGCTCGGCGAGCAGCTCCTCCAGCCTGCGCAGCTCGTCGTCGGTGCGGTTCGTCGCGGCCAGCCGGGCGCCCTCGACCTCCAGCGTCCGCCGCACCTGGAGCACGTCGCGCAGTTCGCTGCCGCACATCCGGCGGACCGCGCCGGACAGCTCGCTCGTGGCGCGCACGAACGTGCCGTCGCCCTGGCGCACCTCCAGCAGGCCGGCGTGGGACAGCGCGCGCACCGCCTCCCGCACGGTGTTGCGGCCCACCCCGAGCGCGGTGACCAGCTCGGGTTCCGGCGGGATGCGGCGACCGACCGGCCATTCACCGGCGGCGATCGCACCTCGCATCTGGTCGATCACCTGGTCGACGAGCCCTGCCCGCCGAGTAGTGGCCAACGGCACAGCATCATCCTTTCATCCGAACATCCCATGTCTGCGATAGTAATCCGGTGACGATCCCGCAGACCCGGTCGGACGTGTCACCGTCGACCGTCAACATTGCCACTGATCCCCGTGCCAATGCGACGATCGCCGACCATCCTGCTGGTAGTGCCACCGGTGCCGTGCGGCGTAGTCGTCAAGTTGCCCTGGTCGGCAGCACCCTGTTGGCGATCGGCGTAGCGCTCGCCGCCGCGAACCTCCGCCCCGCGGTGACCGGCCTGGCCTCCGTGCTGGGCGACGTGCGCACGTCGCTGGGCGTGTCGACGGCCTGGACGAGCGCGCTGACCGCCGTGCCGACGCTGTGCTTCGGCGCCGCCGCGTTCCTCGCGCCCTGGCTCGGCCGCCGCCTCGGCATGGCGCGCGCCGTCGGCCTGTCGCTGGCCGTGCTGACCGTCGGCCTCGTCCTGCGGGTGCTCGACGGCCCGCTGACGGTCCTCGGCGGCACGTTCGTGGCGTGCGCGGGCATCGCCGTCTGCAACGTCCTCATCCCGGTGGTCGTGAAGGAGTCGTTCCCCGGCCGGGTCGGCCTGGTCACCGGCGTCTACACGGCCGCGCTCGCCGCGGGCGCGGCACTGGGCGCCGCGTTCACCCCGGGCCTGGAGTCGTTCTTCGGCTCGTGGCGCCCGGCCGTCGGCGCGTGGGCCCTGCTGTCCCTCGCCGCGCTGCTCGTCTGGACCGCCGGCGCCCGCCACGGCACCGCCGCGCGCACCGCCGCCACCCGCCTCCCCGCCCCCGGCCGCTCGCTGTTCCGCAGCCCGCTGGCCTGGGTCGTCACCGTCTTCTTCGGCCTCCAGTCGCTGCTGGCCTACACCGTGATGGGCTGGCTGCCGCAGATCCTCGGCGACGCGGGCGTCGACCGCACCACCGCGGGCCTCCTGCTCGCCGTCACCATGGTCCTCGGCGTCCCGGTCAGCCTGATCGTCCCGCCCCTCGCGGCCCGCCGGCGCAGCCAGTCCGGTCTCGTCGTGGCGCTCGGCGCGCTGTCCGTGCTGGGCGTCCTGGGCCTGGCCCTCGCGCCCGCCGCCGCGCCCGGCCTCTGGGTCGTGCTGGTCGGCGTCGGCATGGGCATGTTCCCGCTCGCGCTGGTGATCATCTCGCTGCGCACGGCGAACTCCGCCGACACCGCCAGGCTGTCCGCGATGGCGCAGAGCATCGGCTACCTGATCTCGGCGAGCGGCCCCTTCGCCTTCGGCGTGCTGCGCGGCGCGACGGGCACCTGGACGGTGTCCATGCTGCTGCTGGTGGTCCTGCTCGTGCTGCTGACGGTCCTCGGCTACGTGGCCGGCCGCCCGCGCACCGTGTGACGGCCGGCCGGCCCTTCGCGCGTTCGGGGACCGCGCCCGCTCAGTGCAGCGGCAGGTTGAGCAGGGCGTTCTCGATCACCTCGGGCATCGCCGGGTGGATCCAGTACTGGCCGCGCGCCATGGTCCTCGCGTCCAGGCCGAAGCTCATCGCCTGGATCACCGGTTGGATCACCGTCGGCGCCTGGGGGCCGATCACGTGCGCGCCCAGGATCTCGCCCGTGGTCGGGTCGGCCAGCACCTTCGCGAAGCCCGTCGTGTCCTCCATGGCCCACCCGTAGGCGATGGACGCGTACGCCTGCGACCCCACCACGTACCGCAGGCCGCGCTCGACCGCCTGCTCCTCGGTCAGGCCGACCGACGCGATCTGCGGCGACGAGAACACCGCCGACGGCACGTGCCGGTGGTCCGAGGCGATCGGCTCGTCCGGGTGCAGCAGGTTGTGCTGCACGACCCGCGCCTCGTGGTTGGCCACGTGCTTGAGCTGGTGCTCGGAGCTGATGTCGCCCAGCGCGTAGACGCCCTCGACCGACGTCCGCTGGTGCTCGTCCACGACGACGCGGCCGTCCGGGCGCACGTCGACGCCCGTCGCGGCCAGGTCGAGCAGGTCGGAGTTGGGCGTGCGGCCGACCGCGACCAGCAGCTCCTCCGACTCCACGACCTCCGCGCCGTCCGGGCCCTCCAGGTGCAGGCGCACGACGCCGTCCACGCGCTCGGCCCGCACGGCCTTGCGGTGCAGCCGCACGTCCCACTTCTCCGACGCGATCCGCGTGAAGCGCCGCGCGACCTCCCGGTCCTCGTGCCGCAGCAGCAGGTCGGAGCGGCCCACGATCGTGACCCGGACGCCGAACGACGAGAACACGTGCGCGAACTCGGCGGCGATGAACCCGCCGCCCAGGATGGTCATCCGGGCCGGCAGGGTGTCGAGGCGCATGACCGTGTCGGACGTGTGGTAGCCGACGGTCCCGATGTCCGCGACCTCGGGCACGACCGGGCGGCTGCCGGCCGCGATCACGAAGCGGTCCGCGGTGATCGTCTCGCCGGTGCCGGTGTCCAGCGTCTTGGGGCCGGTGAACCGCGCCGTGCCGGCGAACACGGTGACGTTCGCGTTCTCCTCGGCCCGCCAGCGCCGGCCGCCCTCGGAGATGGGGTCGATGCGCCCGAAGATCCGGTCGCGCACGTCCGTCCACCGGACGCCGTCGAGGTGGGCGTCCACGCCGAGCCGCGCGCCCGAGGCCGGGGCCCCGGCGACGTCCGCCGTGTGCACGAACATCTTCGTGGGGATGCACCCGACGTTCAGGCACGTGCCGCCGAAGACGCCCTTCTCGACGAGCGCGATGTTCCAGCCGGCGAACCGCTCGTCCGCGATGGAGTTGCCGGAACCGGTGCCGATGATGACCAGGTCGAAGTGCCTCACGTCGGCTCCAACTCCCGGCGCGGGGCGCTTGTTCCCGACGTCAGTGCGCGTAGGTCGGGGTGAGGATCGCGCGGGCCAGCGTGTGGAAGGCCAGGTTGAAGCCCACCACGGCGGGCGAGGCGTCGCCGTCGACGTCCAACTCCGCCACGTCGACCGCGTGCACCACGAAGAAGTAGCGGTGCACCTGGTCGCCGGGCGGCGGGGCGGCGCCGCCGAACGCGCGCGTGCCGTAGTCGTTGCGCACGTGGAACGCGCCGGCGGGCAGCGAGTCGTCCGACCCGCCCGCGCCGGTGTCGAGCGAGGTCACCGTCGCCGGGATGTTCACCGCCACCCAGTGCCAGAAGCCCGACGGCGTCGGGGCGTCCGGGTCGAAGCAGGTGACGACGAAGCTCTTCGTCCCCTCCGGGAAGCCGGTCCAGGTCAGCTGCGGCGAGGTGTTGCCGCCCTCGAACACCTGGGCCTGCGGCAGGGCCTGGCCGTCCTCGACGTCGGTCGACGAGACGGTGAACGAGGGCACCTGCGGCAGCAGCGCGTACGGGTCGGGGGCGACGGGTCGTTCGAGGCTCATGCCGCACGACCCTATCGGCGGCGCGGGGGCGTCGCAGGGCGCGGCGCGCGCGGGGCGCCACGTGCGCCGGAGCCCCGGCGACCACGCGGGTCGCCGGGGCTCCGGCCGGTCGGGCCGGTGGCGGGTCAGGCCGCCGCGGTGGCACCCGCGGCGACCGGCTCCAGCGCCAGGTCGAGGACCTCGCGCACGTCGCCGACCAGGTGCACGGTCAGCTCGTCGCGCACCGACGCCGGCACGTCGTCCAGGTCGGGTTCGTTGCGCCGCGGCAGCAGCACGGTCGTGATGCCCGCCCGGTGCGCGGCCAGCAGCTTCTGCTTGACCCCGCCGATCGGCAGCACCCGGCCGGTCAGCGACACCTCGCCGGTCATCGCCACGTCCGCCCGCACCGGCCGCCCCGACAGCAGCGACGCGAGCGCCGTCGTCATCGTGACGCCCGCGGACGGCCCGTCCTTCGGCACCGCGCCCGCCGGCACGTGGATGTGCACCCCGCGCCGGGACAGCACGGCCGCCCGGTCGTCGTGCGACTTCAGGTAGGACAGCGCGATCTGCGCCGACTCCTTCATCACGTCGCCCAGCTGGCCGGTCAGGGTGACGCCGGCCGCCCCGGTGCCCTCCGAGGCCAGCGACGCCTCGACGAACAGCACGTCACCGCCCGCGCCGGTCACCGCGAGACCCGTCGCCACGCCCGGCGCCGCCGTGCGCTCCGCCGACTCCGGCGTGTGCTTGGGCGATCCCAGGTACCCGCGCAGGTCCGGCACGTCCACCGACACCGGCAGCGTCGCCTCGCCCAGCGCGACCCGCGCCGTCACCTTCCGCAGCACCCGCGCCAGCGAGCGCTCCAGCTGCCGCACGCCCGCCTCGCGGGTGTACTCGCCGGCCAGCTTGCGCAGCGCGCCCTCGGAGACCGACACGTCCTCGGTCGTCAGGCCCGCCCGCTCGACCTGCCTCGGCAGCAGGTGGTCGCGCGCGATGGTGACCTTCTCGTCCTCGGTGTAGCCGTCGAGCCGCACCAGCTCCATCCGGTCCAGCAGCGGGCCGGGGATGGACTCCAGCACGTTGGCCGTGGCCAGGAACACCACGTCCGACAGGTCCAGCTCCACCTCCAGGTAGTGGTCCCGGAACGTGTGGTTCTGCGCCGGGTCCAGCACCTCCAGCAGCGCCGCGGTCGGGTCGCCCCGGTAGTCCGCGCCGACCTTGTCGATCTCGTCCAGCAGCACGACCGGGTTCATCGAGCCGGCCTCCGCGACGGCCCGCACGATCCGGCCGGGCAGCGCGCCCACGTAGGTGCGCCGGTGGCCGCGGATCTCGGCCTCGTCCCGCACGCCGCCCAGCGCGACCCGGACGAACTTCCGCCCCATGGCCCGCGCGACCGACTCGCCCAGCGACGTCTTGCCGACACCGGGCGGACCGACCAGGGCCAGCACCGCGCCGGACCGGCGTCCGCCGACGACGCCCACGCCGCGGTCGGCGCGCCGCCGCCGCACGGCCAGGTACTCGGTGATGCGCTCCTTCACGTCGTCCAGGCCCGCGTGGTCGGCGTCCAGCACCGCCCGCGCGCCCGCGATGTCGTAGGAGTCCTCGGTCCGCTCGTTCCACGGCAGCTCCAGCACCGTGTCGAGCCACGTCCTGATCCAGCCGACCTCGGGCGACTGCTCGGCCGTCCGCTCCAGCTTGTCGACCTCGGCCAGCGCCGCGGCGCGCACGTTCTCCGGCAGGTCGGCGCCCTCGACGCGGGCCCGGTAGTCCTGCTCCTCGGTGGCGGGCTTGCCGTCCAGCTCGGCCAGCTCCTTGCGGATCGCGGCGAGCTGCCGGCGCAGCAGGAACTCCCGCTGCTGCTTCTCCACGCCCTCCGTGACGTCCTTGCGGATCGTCTCGGCCACGTCCAGCTCGGTCAGGTGCTCGCGGCCCCACTCCAGCAGCTTCTCCAGCCGCCGCGCGGTGTCCGCGGTCTCCAGCAGCCACACCTTCTGCCCGTCGTCCAGGTACGAGGCGTAGCCGGCGAGGTCGGCCAGCGCCGACGGCTCGTCCACCTGCCGCACCGAGTCGACCACCTGCCAGGCGCCGCGCTGCTGGAGGATCGTGGTCACCACGGCCCGGTACTCGCGGGCCAGCTCGCGGGTGCGGTCGTCGACCGGCGGCACGTCCGCCACCGTCGCCTCCACCCACAGGGCCGCGCCGGGGCCGGTCGTGCCGGTACCGATGCGGACCCGCTCCGTGCCGCGCACCACGGCCGCGCGCTCGCCGCCGGACAGCCGGCCGACCTGCTCGATCAGCGCCAGCGTGCCGACCTTGGCGTACTTGCCGTCCAGCCGGGGCACCAGCAGCACCGCGGACTTCCCGTCGGGCAACCGGCCACCCGCCGCGGTGGCGGCCTCGACGGCGGCGCGGGCCTCGGCGGTGGCGTCCGAGCCGCTCAGCCGGATCGGCACGACCATGCCGGGCAGGACGACCACGTCGTCCAGCGGCAGCACCGGGAGCGCCAACGTCTCGCCCATGTTCTCCTCCAGAGTTGAGTCTGATTGGCTCAACCAAGATGAGCGGGGCATTGTTTCCGGTAGGTGTTCGCCCTGAGCGAGCGTCCATTCGGGGGTTGTGCCCCGTCGGGCGCCCGACGACGATCACGCAGTCCGGCTGACGAGGAGATGTGCGCATGGAACAGGCGAGCTGGGTCCCGTCTTCGGTGGACCTGGACCGGCCGAGCGCGGCCCGCATGTACGACTACTACCTGGGCGGCTCGCACAACTTCGCGGTCGACCGCGAGGCGGCGAAGTCGGTCGAGCAGATCTTCCCCGGCATGTCCGGCGCGGCGCGGGCCAACCGCTCGTTCCTCCGCCGCGCCGTCCGCTACCTGCTGGAGCAGGGCATCGACCAGTTCCTCGACCTCGGTTCGGGCATCCCCACCGTGGGCAACGTGCACGAGATCGTCCAGCAGGCCAACCCGCTGGCGAAGGTCGTCTACGCCGACGTCGAGCCGGTCGCGGTGGCGCACAGCACGGCCCTGCTCGCGGACAACGCGCAGGCCAGCGCCATCCAGGCCGACCTGCGCGACCCCGCCTCCGTGCTGGAGCACGACGAGGTCAAGCGCATGATCGACTTCGACCGCCCGGTCGGCCTGCTGATGGTCGCGGTGCTGCACTTCGTGCCGGACGACGACGACCCGCGTTCCGCCATCGCCCGCTACCGCGAGGCGCTGGCGCCCGGCAGCCACGTCGCCATCTCCCACGCCAGCTGGGACGGCATCTCGGCGGAGGGCATCGAGGGCGGCGAGCAGGTCAACGCGATCTACCGCAAGACCGACAGCCCCCTGGTGCTCCGCTCGGGCGCCGAGATCACCGCGTTCTTCGAGGGCCTGGACGTGGCGGAGCCCGGCGTCGTGCCGCTGGCCGAGTGGCGCCCGGACTCGGACGACGCCTACATCAGCGCCTACGCCGGGGTCGGCCGCAAGCCCTGATCACCGGCGAGCCCTGATCACCGGGGTGGGGTGGGACCCGGTCGGGCGGGAGCGCCGAGCCCGTTCTCCTCGGCGACGCGCTCGACGTCCTCGGGTCGGCCGGCCATGATCGTGCGGACGTGCTCGGTGATCAACCCGACCGGCCAGTCCCACCAGCGGGCGCGCAGCAGGCGGGCGACGTCCTCCGCCGGGAAGCGCCGCTTGATCGGGCGGGCGGGGTTGCCGCCGACGACGGTGTAGGGCGGGACGTCGTCCACCACCACGGAACCGGTGGCGACGATCGCGCCGTCGCCGACGGTCACGCCCGGCATGACGATCGAGCCGTAGCCGAACCAGACGTCGTTGCCGACGACGGTGTCGCCGCGCGTCCTCATGCCGGTGATCAGGTCGACGGTCCTGTCCTGCCACGTGCCGCCGAAGATGGTGAACGGGAACGTGGACACGCCGGTGTCCAGGTGGTTCGCGCCGGCCATGATGAAGCGGGTGCCGGTGGCCAGCGCGCAGAACTTCCCGATCACCAGCTTCTCGGCGCCGTAGCCGTAGAGGACGTTGCGGGTCTCGAACTCGGTCGCGTGCTCCGGGTCGTCGTAGTAGGTGTACTCGCCCACCTCGATCACCGGCGACGTGACCAGCGGCTTCAGGTGCACGACGCGCTCGGCGTGCGGCAGCGGGTGGAGCCGGTTCGGGTCGGGGATCACGGAACTCCTAAAGCAACTCGGGTTGCGTTAGGGTGACACGCATCGACCCGCTGACGCAACTGGAGTTGCACGTGACCACGAGACCCGGTGGGCGCTCGGCGCGCGTGCGCGACGCCGTCCTCGACGCCGTGCACGCCGAGCTGACCGAACGCGGCTACCCCCGGCTGACCGTCGAGAACGTCGCCGACCGCGCGGGCGTGCACAAGACCACCGTGTACCGGAGGTGGGGCTCGGTGGACGTCCTCGTCGCCGACGCCCTGGACCGGGGCCGGGACGTCGACTGGCCCGCCCCGGACACCGGTGCCGTCGAGGGCGACCTGATCGCCCTGGCCACCGAGGTGGTCGACGCCTTCGCCGACCCCGAGACCCGGGCCGTGCCGATCGGCCTGGTCGCCGCCGCCCTCCACTCGGACCGGGCCGCCGAGGCCAAGCGCGCCTACTACGACGCCCGGCACGAGGCGGCGGCGGCCATCGCGGCCAGGGGTGTCGAGCGCGGTGAGCTGCCCCCGGGCGTGGACGCGCGCGAGCTGGTCCGCCAGACGTGCGCGCCGATCTTCTACCGGGTGTTCGTGTCCGGCGAACCGGTCGACCGCGCCACGGCGGAACGCGCCGCCCGGGCCGCGCTCGCCGCCGCCCGGGCCGGGGTCTTCTGACGCCCCGGCCGGCCCCGGCTCACACCGAGTCGAGGAACTCGTCCACCTCGGCCAGCGCCCGCCGCCGCACCGGCTCCGCCGACAGGAACAGGTCGTGCATCCCGCCCTCGACCGCCACCGGCACCACGTGACGCCCGATCTTCGGCCCCCACCGCCGCATGTGCTCCACGTCCAGCACCGCGTCCGCCGTCATCGCCTCCGGCGTCCACGCCTTCGCGTGCAGGTGGCTGCGCCCGGACCGCAGGACCAGCACGGGCACGCGCACGTCCAGGCCGCGGTGCAGGCGCGCCTGGGCGCGGCGCACCGCGCGCAGCCACCCGGCGTGCACCGGGAACGCCTCCAGCGGCTTCCACGCCAGGTCGAAGTCCCACTCCCCGTGGTGGTCGCGGTGGATGCTCTGGCCGTACACGGGACCCAGCCCGGGCCTCAGCACCAGCCTGGGGGCCACCCGGCCCACGCCGCGCACGACCGCCGTGCCGATCGTCCGCATGAACCACGACCCGGCCAGGTCCAGCCACGGGCTGTTGAGCACCAGCGCGTCGACCAGGTCGTCGTCGCGGCGCTCGTGCGCCCACAGGCTGGTGGTCAGGCCGCCGGTCGAGTGGCCCATCAGGACCAGGTGCCGGTGCCCGTCCTCCTCGCGGATCACGCGCACCGCGGCGTCGATCTCCTCGAAGTGCTCGGTCAGGTCGGTCACGTAGTTCGCCACCTGGCCGGGGCGCAGCGACCGGCCGTAGGCGCGCAGGTCCACCGCGTAGAAGTCGAAGCCCCGCGCGGTGAAGTGCTCGGCCACGTGCCGCTGGAAGAAGTAGTCGGCGAAGCCGTGCACGTACAGCACGGCACCCCGGGTGGCCGGTTGCGCGCGTCGGCGCACCAGCACCGCGTTCAGCTCGCCGCCCAGCGGCAGCGTGCGGGTCTCGTAGTCGGTCCCGAGCGCGTCTGCGTCCACCGGGCAAGTGTGCACGCCGATTCCCCCGAACGGGGGGAGGCGGTCGTCGGGGCGTGGCACGCTGGGGCGCATGAGCAGCGAGGAGATCGAACGGTCGACCGCGCGCGTCCGCTTCCCGGGCATCAGCCCCAGGGCGTACGAGCACCCGGTCGACCGGGGGGCGTTGGCGGTCCTGCGCGCGGTGCCGGGCATCGGTCCGGTGTTGCAGGCGGTGGCGGGCGCGTTCACCGAACGCGGCGAGCGGTTGGGTTACCTGGCGTCGAGCATCCGGGTCGGCCCGAAGCAGTACCCGGAGCTGGACCGGCTCCGGCTGGAGGTGGCGGCGACGCTCGACGTCGACCCGGTGCCCGAGCTGTTCGTGCGGCGCGACCCGGTGCCCAACGCGATGAGCCTCGGCATCGACAAGCCGTTCATCGTGCTCACCACGGGCCTGGTCGAGCTGCTCGACCAGGACGGCCTGCGCTTCGCGATCGGCCACGAGATGGGGCACGTGCTGTCCGGGCACGCCCTCTACCAGACGATCCTCCAGCGGCTGATGCAGCTCCAGTACGGCCTGGGCTGGATGCCCGCCGGCTACTGGGCGATCCGCGCGGTCATCGCGGCGCTGTGCGAGTGGTACCGCAAGACCGAGCTGTCCTGCGACCGCGCCGGCCTGCTGTGCGTGCAGGACCCGGCGGCCGCGCTGCGCGTGCACGTGGCCATGGCGGGCGGCATGGACCTGAGCCAGGTCGACACGGCCGAGTTCCTCAAGCAGGCCAAGGAGTACGAGCAGGTCGACGACGTGCGCGACTCGGTGCTCAAGCTGATCCGCACCTGGCCGCTGACGCACCCGCTGGCCGTGGTGCGGGCGGCGGAGCTCCAGAAGTGGGCGGCGGGCGAGGAGTACCGGGCGATCCTGACCGGTGAGTACGAGCGCCGCGAGGCCGACCGGCCGACCGGCGCGTTCGCCGACGACCTCAAGGCGGCGGCCCGGTCCTACAAGGAGTCGGCGGCCGAGTCCGAGGACCCGCTGATGAAGGTCTTCAACGAGTTCGGCGACGTGCTGGCGGGTGCCGCGGGCAAGGTCCGTAGCAAGTTCGGTGGTAATTAGGCTGTTCAGCCGAACGTGATGAGCCGTTCTGGTTAACCTCCTCGTGGATGCCT
The DNA here is from genome assembly GCF_031455225.1 of Saccharothrix longispora. GTDB lineage: Bacteria > Actinomycetota > Actinomycetes > Mycobacteriales > Pseudonocardiaceae > Actinosynnema > Actinosynnema longispora. The sequence goes on along the minus strand of NZ_JAVDSG010000001.1, from coordinate 5,361,396 downwards.
GGTGATCTACGAGGAGGGGCCGATGCGGCTTGCCGCGTTGATGGTGACTTTGTTGATGGCTCTCGCGGGGACGGCCTCGGCCGACGACCGCGTGGTGGACGACCGCATGGCGGACGACCGGGTGGCGGACGACCGGGTGGTCGGCGGCGAGCGCGTGTCCATCGAGGACCACCCGTGGGTGGTGTACCTGACCGACGCGAGCGGGTTCCAGTTCTGCGGCGGCACGCTGGTCACGCCGACCAAGGTGGTGACCGCCGCGCACTGCGCCGTCGGCCGGACGACCAGGAACACCCGCGTGGTGGTCGGGCGCGGGGACAAGAACAGCGACGAGGGCGAGGTCGTCCGGCTGGCGTCCAGGCCGTGGGTCCACCCCGACTACGTGGCGGCCGACCGCGGTGACGACATCGCGGTGCTGACGCTGCGCGACGCCGTCGACCAGGAGCCCCTGCCGCCGGCCGGCCCGGAGGACGGCGAGCTGTACGCCGAGGGGTCCCGGGCGCGGGTCCTCGGCTGGGGCCGCACCGGCGAGCAGGCCCCGGCGTCGCGGTACCTGCTGGCGGCGACCGTGCCGGTGATGTCGGACGAGGACTGCTCCGCCGCCTACTTCCAGTACGACGAGGCCACGATGACCTGCGCGGGCTACCCGGAGGGCGGGGTGGACACCTGCCAGGGCGACTCGGGCGGTCCGATGGTGGCGGGCGGCAAGCTGATCGGCGTCACCTCGTGGGGCGAGGGTTGCGCGCGCGAGGGCAAGCCGGGCGTCTACAGCCGTGTGGCGGCCTACCACGACGTCCTCCGGGAGCAGCTCGACTCCTGACCGCCGACCCCGTCGCGCGGACCCCGCTGCCCCGGGACCCGCGCGGCGGGCGGCCCGGAGGCCGGGGGGCCGGAGGGGGTGGCTAGAGGACGAGCCCGACCGACATGGTCACGAACACCGTCGCGCACACCGCGTCCAGCGCCGTCGTCACGCCCGGTCGCCGCAGCGAGCCGCCGACGCGCGCCGCGGCCACCACGATCGTCAGCTCCCACAGGGCCGCGAGCCCCAGGAACACCGCCGCGAGCATGCCGAGCTGCCACGTCGGGTCGCCCGTGCCGATGAACTGCGGCAGGAACGCCAGTGAGAACAGCAGCATCTTCGGGTTGGTGATGTTGGTCAGGAACCCCTGCCGGAACGGCCGGTCCGAGGCCACCTCCGCCGTCTCGCCGCCCGAGCGCCGCAGGAGCAGGCCGCGCGCGATGGACAGCGCCAGGTACAGCAGGTAGGCCGCGCCGATCCAGCGCAGCGAGGTCAGCACCGCCGGGTAGCGCGCGATCACCGCGCCGAGGCCCGAGATGACCAGGGCGACCTGGGCGAACGCGGCGGTGTGGATGCCCGCCAGCGCCCACAACCCGGCTCGGGTGCCCGCGCGCATCGAGGTGCGCAGCAGGAGGAAGGCGTCCACCCCGGGCGTCAGCACGACCACCGCGCACGCGATCAGGAACGCCGGGAGCTGGGTGAAGTCCAGGTGCATGGGAAACCCCCCTCGTGATCCGGACAGATCGGCGTGATCTGTCTCTCAAGCCGTCGATTCTTCGGCTCTGAGAGATCGTAACAACAGATTTTCCGGTTTTGATACCCGACTGCCGCTCTCGGTCCCGGTCCGCTACGGTCGGTGCCCGATCGACCACCTGACGTAGAGGGGTACGCCATGCGCATCAGCGCGCCGGTCTTCGCCGTCCTGGTGCTGGTCCTGTCCGCCGTGCCCGCGGACGCAATCGTCGGCGGCCGCGAGGCCCCCGCCGTGCCGTGGGTCGTCGCGCTGGCGGACCGGGCGGGCACCGTGTTCTGCGGCGGCGCGCTGATCGACCGGGACCGGGTCGTCACGGCCGCGCACTGCACGATCGAGCGCACCGCGGTCACGAAGCGCGACCGCCGTCCCGAGGAGCTGACCGCGCTCGTCGGCCGCGCCGACCTCGACGGCGGCGACGGGCACGCCGTCGCGGTCCGGGCCGTCTGGCGGCATCCCGACTTCACCGACGTCGCCGCCGGGCACGACGTGGCGACCCTCACCCTGGCCGAGCCGGTGCCCGTCCGCCCGGTGCGCGTCGCCGACACCGGCCCGGCGCGGGCCACCGTCTACGGCTGGGGCCGCACGGGCGAGCTGAAGGCGCCGAGCAGGCGGCTGCGCCAGGTGGAGGTGCCGATCCGCGCCGACGCCGAGTGCGCCGCCGAGGTTCCCGGCTACCGCCCCGAGGGCATGGTGTGCGCGGGCTACCCCGAGGGCGGCAAGGACGCGTGCGAGGGCGACTCGGGCGGCCCGCTGATCGTGGACGGCGCGCTGGTCGGCGTGGTGTCCTTCGGCCGCGGCTGCGCGCGTCCCGACCAGCCGGGCGTCTACACGAGGCTGAGCCGGTACCTCGACCTGATCTGAGACTGTGGTACCAAAGCCGCGTGAGCCAGCGACCCCACGCCACCCTGCGCAGGCAGTGGTCGGCCGACCTGACCACCGGGCAGCTGTACGCCCTGCTCGCGCTGCGCGTGGACGTGTTCGTGGTCGAGCAGGGCTGCCCCTACCCGGAGCTGGACGGGCGTGACCTGGAGCCCGGCACCCGGCACCTGTGGCTGGAGTCCGCCGGCTCGCCGCACCCGGAGGCGTACCTGAGGCTGCTGGAGGAACCCGGCGGCGGCTTCCGCATCGGCCGCGTCTGCACCGCCCGAGCCGCCCGCGGCCGGGGCCACAGCCGCCGCCTGGTGGACGCCGCGCTCGTCGAGGTCGGCGACGCCGGCTGCGTGCTCGACGCGCAGACCTACGTCGTCGACTTCTACGCGTCGTTCGGCTTCGTGCCGGAGGGCGCGGAGTTCATCGAGGACGGGATACCGCACCAGCGGATGCGCCGGTCTCGCTGATCACCCGTACGGCCCGCTCGACGTCGGCCTCGGTGAGGTCCGCGCGGGCGGTCAACCGGAGCCGGGAGACCTGGTCGGGCACCGACGGCGGCCGGAAGCAGCCGACGACCACGCCCTGCGCGCGGCACGCCTCGGCCCAGCCGAACGCCGCCTCGGCCGACGGTGCCTGGATCGACACCACGGCCGCGGTCGGCGTGCTGACCCGCAGCCCCCTGTCCTTCAGCCGGAACGCGAGGTCCTGGGCCACGCCCAGGGCCCGGGCCGGCCGGTCGGGCTCCTCCCGCAGCACCTTGAGCGCGGCCAGCGCCGCCGCGGTGCTCGACGGCGCGAGGCCGGTGTCGAAGATGAACGTGCGCGCGGTGTCGACGAGGTGCCTGATCACCCGGCCCGGGCCGAGCACCGCGCCGCCCTGCGCGCCGAGCGACTTGGACAGCGTCAGCGTCGTCACCACGTCCGGCGACTTGGCCAGGCCCGCCGCGTGCACCGCGCCGCGCCCGCCCTCGCCGATGACGCCCAGGCCGTGCGCGTCGTCCACGATCAGCGCCGAGTCGTGCTCGCGGCACGCCGCCGCCAGCTCGGCCAGCGGCGCGAGGTCGCCGTCCACCGAGAACACCGAGTCGGTGACGACCAGCGCCCGCCGCTTGCCCCGGGTGGACAGGGCGCGCGCGACCTGCGGCACGTCGCAGTGCCCGGCGACCACGACGTCGGCCTTGGACAGCCGGGTCCCGTCGATGAGCGAGGCGTGGATGTGCTGGTCGGCGACGATCGCGGTGCCCGGCCCGGACAGGGCGGTCAGCACGCCGAGGTTCGCCGCGTAGCCGGAGGAGAACACCAGCGCGGACTGCGCGCCGCAGAAGTTCGCCAGCTCGTACTCCAGCTCGGTGTGCAGCTCGATCGAGCCGGTGACGAGCCGCGAGCCGGTCGAGCCCGCGCCCCAGCGCAGCGAGGCCGCCGCGGCGGCACCCGTGACCCGCTTGTCCCGGGCCAGGCCGAGGTAGTCGTTGGAAGCCAGGTCGAGGTCCGTCGAGTCGGCCGGGCGGGGCCGGACCCGGCGTGACAGACCGGCCTTCGCGCGGGCCTCGGCCCGCGTGTCGATCCAGTCGAACACCGACTCGCCCGTGTGCGCACTCACGCCGGGAGTGTCGCATCCGACGGCTACCGTGCCGGCGTGGACCTCTTCCGGCACGGCCCCGGCGACCTGCGCGAGCTGCGCGCGAACGCCCCGGTCCACCGCGACGGGCGCACCGGGCTGTGGCTGGTCAGCCGGTACGCGGACGTGCGCGCCGCGTTGGCCGACCCGCGCCGGTTCCGCCCGGACAACGCGCTGGACGCGGTGGTCCCGATCCCGCGCCCGGTGCTGCGGACGCTGGCCCGCGCCGGGTTCTCGCTGCCACCGACGCTGGCCAACAACGGCACCCCCACCCACGCCGGCCTGCGCCGGCTGGTGGCCCGCTTCCTCACCCCCGCCCGGGTGGCCGCGCTCGGCCCGCGCGTCGCGGAGCTGACCCGCGAGCGGCTGGACCGGTTGTCCGGTGCCGCCGACCTGCACCCGGCGCTGGCCCGCGACCTGCCCGCGGTCGTGCTGCTGGAGGTCCTGGGCATCCGCGACGTGGACGTCGCCGCGCTCAAGGCGTGGAGCACGGCGTCGCTGGAGCTGTTCTGGGGTGACGTCACCCCGGAGCGGCAGCGCGAGCTGGCCGAGCCCGCCGCCGCGTTCCACCGGTGGCTGACCTCGCGGATCAGGACCGCGGTCGGGGACGACGACCTGTTCGGCGCGCTGCGCACGGCGGGCGTGCCGCCGCGCGACGCCGCCGGCCTGTGCTACTTCCTGCTGGTCGCCGGGCAGGAGACGACGACGCAGCTGCTGTGCGCGGCGTTCCACGCGGTCCTGCGGCACGGCGACCTGTGGTCCCGGCTCGACGAGCCGGGCTTCGCGGCGGCGTGCGTGGAGGAGGTGCTGCGGCGCGAGCCGCCGGTGAGCACGTGGCGGCGGGTGACGGCCGAGCCGGTGACCCTGTCGGGCGTGGCGGTCCCGGCGGGGGCGCCGCTGCTGCTGATGCTGATGGGCAGCGGCTCCGACCCGGAGGTGTTCGACGAGCCGGAGCGGTTCTGCCCGGCCCGCCCGGACAACCGCCGCCACCTGGCCTTCGGCCACGGGCGGCACTTCTGCCCGGGCGCGGGGCTGGCCCGGCTGGAGGCGGAGGTGGTGCTGCGCGAGACCGCCCGCCGCTTCCCGCGCCTGCGGCTCGCCTCGGACGACCCGCCGCCCATGCTCGGCCTGCTGTCGTTCCGCGCGCCGGTGGCCGTCCCGGTGCTGCTGGGGGACGGGACGGGCACGCCGCGGTCCGGGCGGGTGTGACGGCGGTCGCCCCCGCGGCACCGGCCCGGGGCTTGGAGCCCGCCGGGCGAAGTGCGACGATGCCCGGGTTGTAGGGGTGCGCGAGGAAGCCGGTGCGAATCCGGCACGGTCCCGCCACTGTGACCGGTTCACCCCGGGAGTCAGGAACTCGCCCCCCGAGTGATCGTTCACCGGACCCGGGCGTGGACACCCGAGGAAGGACACCGCCGCATGGGCGCGCGTTTCCCCTTTTCCGCCGTCGTCGGCCACGACGACCTCCGCACGGCCCTGCTGCTCAACGCCGTGCACCCCGGTATCGGCGGGGTGCTCGTCCGAGGCGAGAAGGGCACCGCGAAGTCGACCGTGGTCCGCGCCCTCGCCGCGCTGCTGCCGGAGCTGGACGTCGTCCCGGGCTGCCGCTTCGGCTGCGACCCGGCGGCCCCGGCGGACTGCCCCGACGGGCCGCACGGGCCCGGGGTCGAACGCCGGCCCGCCCGGCTGGTCGAACTGCCGGTCGGCGCCACCGAGGACCGACTGATCGGCTCGCTGGACCTGGAGCGCGCCCTCACCGAGGGCGTGCGCGCCTACCAACCCGGCCTGCTGGCCGCCGCGCACCGCGGCGTGCTCTACGTGGACGAGGTCAACCTGCTGCACGACCACCTCGTCGACCTGCTGCTCGACGCCGCCGCCATGGGGCGCGCGCACGTCGAGCGCGAGGGCGTGTCGGTCTCGCACGCCGCGTCGTTCCTGCTCGTGGGCACGATGAACCCCGAGGAGGGCGAACTGCGCCCGCAGCTGCTCGACCGCTTCGGCCTGACCGTCTCGGTGCGGGCGTCGCGGGACGTGGCGACGCGCACCGAGGTCGTGCGCCGCCGGCTGGCCTACGAGGCCGACCCCGAGGGCTTCGCCGCGCGCTGGGAGGCCGAGGACGCCGCGCTCGCCGCGCGGATCGTGGTCGCCCGGTCGCGGCTGGCGTCCGTGGCGCTGCCGGACGCCGAGCTGCGCCGCATCGCGGGCATCTGCGCCGCGTTCGAGGTGGACGGGATGCGCGCCGACCTCGTCGTCGCCCGCACGGCCACCGCGCACGCCGCCTGGCGCGGCGCGGACGAGGTCGCCGAGCAGGACGTGGAGGCCGCCGTCCGCCTCGCGCTGCCGCACCGCAAGCGCCGCGACCCGTTCGACGAGCCCGGTCTGGAGGAGGAGCAGCTCGACGACGCCCTCCGGCAGGGCGAGGAGGCCGCCCGGGAAACCGGGGACGACCCCGACGGCCCCGACGACGGCGGCCCGGACGGGGACGGTCCGGACGGGGGTGGTCCCGACGGCGGCGGCTCGGAGCCGCCCGACGGACCGCTCGGGTCCACTTCGGACACCGACGCGCCGGGAGGCGCCGGCTCGCCGGAGCGCACGCACGCCCCCGCCCCCGCGTTCCGCGCCCGGCTGCTCCAGGTGCCCGGCGTCGGCGAGGGCGCGCCCGGCCGGCGCTCCCGCGCCCGAGCCCGCACCGGCCGCGTGGTCCGACCGTCCACAGTGGACGGATCGGGCCTGCACCTGATCGGCACGCTCGCCGCGGCGGCGCCCCACCAGGCCGGCCGCGGGCGCACCGGACCCGGCCTGGAGCTGCGCGGCGAGGACCTGCGGCGCTCCGTGCGCGAGGGCCGGGAGGGCAACCTCGTGCTGTTCGCCGTCGACGCCTCCGGCTCGATGGCGGCCCGGCAGCGGATGTCCGCCGTCAGCGGCGCCGTGATCTCCCTGCTGCGCGACGCCTACCAGCGGCGCGACAAGGTCGGCGTGGTCACCTTCCGCGGCCGCGAGGCCGTGGTGGCGCTGCCCCCGACCAACTCGGTCGACGCCGCCGCCGCCCGCCTGCGCGCCCTGCGCACCGGTGGGCGCACCCCGCTCGCCGACGGCCTGCTGCGCGCCCGCCGCGTGCTGGAGGTCGAACGCGTCCGCGACCCGCGCCGCCGCCCGCTGCTCGTGCTGCTCACCGACGGCCGTGCCACGGCGAGCGGCACCGGCGGCGACCCGGTGCGCGACGCCCTGCGCGCCGCCGCCCTGCTGGCCTCGGACGGCGTCGCCTCGGTCGTCGTGGACTGCGAGTCCGGGCACGTCAGGCTCGGCCTGGCCGCCCGCGTCGCCGGCGCGCTGGAGGCCGCGTGCCTGCGCCTTGAGGAACTGTCCGCGGACCAGGTCGCCGGCGTCGTGCGCGCCGCGCGCGCCGCCTGAGAGGGGAACGGGAATGCCGCAGGGACAACCGTCCGTCGTGCCCACCGACGGGCTCACCACCCGGCAGCGCCGCAACCGGCCGCTGGTCGTGCTGCACACCGGGGAGATGAAGGGCAAGTCCACCGCCGCGTTCGGCCTCGCCCTGCGCGGGTGGAACCAGGGGTGGTCGATCGGCGTGTTCCAGTTCGTGAAGTCGGCCAAGTGGAAGGTCGGCGAGGAGACGGCGTTCCGCGCCCTGGGCCGGCTGCACGAGGAGACCGGTGAGGGCGGCCCCGTCGAGTGGCACAAGATGGGCGAGGGCTGGTCCTGGTCCCGCAAGCAGGGCACCGAGGACGACCACGCCGAGGCCGCCCGCGAGGGCTGGCGCGAGATCGCCCGCCGGATCGGCGACGCGCGGCACGGCCTGTACGTGCTCGACGAGTTCACCTACCCCCTGCACTGGGGCTGGGTGGACGTGGACGAGGTGGTGGCGACGCTGCGCGACCGGCCCGGCCACCAGCACGTCGTCATCACCGGCAGGCACGCCCCCGCCGCGCTCGTCGAGGCCGCCGACCTGGTGGTGGAGATGACCAAGGTCAAGCACCCGATGGACGCGGGCCAGAAGGGGCAGAAGGGGATCGAGTGGTGAAGCGGCTCGTCGTCGCCGCACCCGCCTCCGGCAGCGGCAAGACGACCGTGGCCACCGGCCTGATGGCGGCGCTGCGGCGCGCCGGCGACCGGGTCGCGCCGTTCAAGGTGGGCCCCGACTACATCGATCCCGGCTACCACTCGGTCGCCACCGGCCGGCCGGGCCGCAACCTGGACGCCGTCATGGTCGGCGAGCACCGCGTGCCGGGCCTGTTCGCGCACGGCGCCCGCGGCTGCGACATCGCCGTCGTCGAGGGCGTGATGGGGCTGTTCGACGGGCGGGTGGACACCGAGGGCGTCGGGTCCACCGCGCACGTCGCCAAGCTGCTGTCCGCGCCCGTGCTGTTCGTGGTCGACGCGCGCGGCCAGAGCCGCAGCCTGGCCGCCCTGCTGCACGGCTTCCGCGGCTACGACCCGACCGTGCGACTGGGCGGCGTGGTGCTCAACCAGGTGGGCTCCGCCCGGCACGAGCAGGTGCTGCGGCAGGCGTGCGCCGAGGTGGGGCTGGAGGTGCTGGGCGTGCTGCCGCGCGACGACGCCTTCGCGCTCCCGTCCCGGCACCTGGGCCTCGTCACCGCCGCCGAGCACGGCGCCGCCGCGGTCGAGGCGGTGGAGGCCATCGCCGACGCCGTCGCCCGGCACGTCGACCTCGACGGCGTCCGGGCCCTCGCCGCGCAGGCGCCCGCGCTGGCCGTGCCGCCCTGGGACCCGGCCGCGGAGGTCGAACCGGTCGTCGGTTCGCCGGTGGTCGCCGTCGCGGGCGGCGCCGCGTTCACCTTCGGCTACGCCGAGCACGTGGAGCTGCTCCGCGCGGCGGGCGCGGACGTCGTCGTGGTCGACCCGCTGCGCGACGAGGCCCTGCCCGCCGGCACGACCGGCCTGGTGCTGCCCGGCGGGTTCCCCGAGCAGCACGCCGCCGAGCTGTCGGCCAACGAGCCGCTGCGCGCCGCCGTCACCTCCCTGGCGCGGTCCGGCGCGCCGGTGCACGCCGAGTGCGGCGGCCTGCTGTACCTGGCCACGTCGCTGGACGGCGCGCCCATGTGCGGGGTGGTCGACGCCGACGGCGCGATGACGGCCCGGCTCACCCTGGGCTACCGCGACGCCGTCGCGCCGCACGACTCGGTGCTGGTCCGCGCGGGCGCCCGGATCACCGGCCACGAGTTCCACCGCACCGCGCTGAGCGTGCCGCACGGGGCGAAGCCCGCCTGGCGGTGGCGCGGCCACGACCAGCGGCCGGTGGCCGAGGGGTTCGTGCTCGGCGGTGTGCACGCGTCGTACCTGCACACCCACCCGGTGTCCGAACCGGGGGTCGTGGCCCGCTTCGCGCGGGCCTGCGCGGCCGCGGCGCCGTGCCGCGAGGCCACTCGTCCGTGGTGACCACCCGCGCGGTACGGTCCTTGCCCACCAAGACGAGCACCTCGTGGGGAGCAGTTGTGATGACTGGTCGGATCAGCTTCGTGGGCGCCGGTCCCGGCGCCGCCGATCTCATCACCGTGCGCGGGGCGAAGCGGATAGCCGAGGCCGACGCGGTGGTGTGGTCGCCCGCGGTCATCGAGGTGGAGGCGGTGCGCGAGCACGCCCGTCCCGACGCGGAGCTGGTCGACTTCTCGCGCGTGCCCGAGATCGAGGTCGTCGAGCTGTACCGCCGCGCGTCGGCGGGCAAGCTGAAGGTCGTGCGGCTGCACGCGGGCGACCCGGCGCTGTGGGGCGGCCTGAACGAGCAGCAGGACACCTGCCGCCGCCTCGGCCTGGACACCGAGGTCGTGCCCGGCGTGTCGCAGGTCTCCGCCGCGGCGGCGGCCGTCGGCCGCGAGCTGACCACCTCGGACGTCGCCCAGTCGCTGGTGCTCGCGGGCCCCGAGACCGCCGAGCACGTCGAGGACTTCGCCGCGCACGGCACCACCATGGCGATCTCCGCCTCCGGCGCCCGCGCCGGCCTGGTGGTCGAGCGGCTGCGCGCCGGCGGGTACCCGGACGAGACGCCCGTCGTGGTGGCGCACAAGGTGTCCCTGCCGGACGAGACGGTCGCGCAGACCACGATCGGCGGCCTGGAGGCGTGCGTGAAGGAGCACAAGCTCTACCGCACCACGCTGTTCCTGGTGGGCGAGGCGCTGGCGCAGCCGCCGGCGCGGCGCCGCTCGCCGTCGGTCGAGGGCGACGAGCCGGTCCGCCGGTCGAAGTGGTCCCGGCGCACCCAGCGGCCCGCGGGCGACTCGGCGTCGGCCGCCGCCTGGTCGGCGGTGCACGAGTGGCAGGAGGCCGCGCGCACCAAGCGCGCCGCGAAGGCCGCCGACCCCGCGGCGCCGGTGCTGGAGCTGGTGGTGGACGAGCCCGCCGCCGGGAGCCCGGCCGCGGAGGGCCCGGCGGTCGAGGGCCCGGTCGCCGAGGACGGGGCCGACGGCCCGCCCGCCGAGCCGAAGCCGAGGACCGTGGTGGCCGCGGCGACCACGCCGAAGCCGGTGGGCGTGCGCGCGAGCACGACGCCGCGCAAACCGGTCGGGTCGCGGGCCAAGAAGAGCAAGCGCGCCAACTGACGTGGACGTCGTCGCGCTGCACGCGTTCGTCACCCGCGCCGGTCGGTCCTGGGACGAGGTGACCGCGGTGGACGCCGCCGCGGTCGGCCCGCGGCACGCGGTCAACGTGTGCCGGGCCCGGCCCGCCGTGGTGGTGTCCGGCGCGGACCCGGCCGAGCTGGCCCGCGACCTCGCCGGGTGGCGCCGCACGCTCGTCGTCGAGTCCGCCGCCGGTCTGTCCACAGTGGACCCTGCCGACGCGGTGGTGCGCCGCTGGGAGGAGCCCGGAGCGGTGCTGTGCCTGGCGGAGAGCGCCTTCGCGCCCTCACCCGGCGGCTGGGCGCTGCCCGACGACGACTTCGCGCACCGCGACGGCATGGTCGCCGTGGCCGAGGTGCGCGCGCTGGTGCTGGCCCGGCTCGCCCCGCGCCCCGGCGTGCTGGTGTGGGACGTCGGCGCGGGACCGGGCGCGGTCGGCGTCGAGTGCGCCCGCCTCGGCGCGGCCGTCGTCGCCGTGGAGCGCGACCCCGTGCAGTGCGTGCGGATCATCGCCAACGCCTCCGCGCACGGCGTGGACGTGCGGGTCGTGGAGGCCGAGCTGGACCGGGCCGGCGAGCTGCCGCGGCCCGACGCCGCGCACGTCGGCGGCGGCGGCGCGGACGCGGTGCGCCACGTCGCCCGCTCCCGCGCCCGGCGGATCGTCGTGACCACGTCCGACCTGGACCGCGTCGTGCCGTCCCGCGACGCCCTGGTGGACGCCGGCTACGAGGTCGAGGGCAGCCAGCTGTCCGCGGCCCGGCTGACCGGCGGGACGCTGCTGGCCACCAACCCGGTGACCGTGCTGTGGGGGAGGAAGAAGGCGTGATCGGCGTGTTCGCCGCGGGCGAGGCGGGCCGGCGGGCCGCCGCGGACCTCGCCGGGCTGCTCGGCCCCGACGCGGTGCTGCCCGACGGACCGGTCGGACCGGCCCTGCGCGCCCTGTGGCCGCGCCTGGGGTCGGCGGTGTTCTTCCTCGGCACGGAGGCGACCGTGCGGCTGGTCGCGCCGCTGGTGCGCGACGAGCGGTCCGATCCCGGCGTGGTGTGCGTGGACGCCGGGTACGCGGTATCGCTGCTGGGCGGCGCGGACGCGCTGGCCGAGCGGGTCGCCGACGTGCTGGGCCTGCGGGCCGTGGTGACCTCCGCCTCGGCCGACTCGCCGCTGGACGAGCTGGTGGAGCTGCTGGACGCCACCGCGGACGGCGACCTGGCCGGGTGCGGCGAGGCCCTGCGGCTCGGCGAACCCGTGCTGCTGCTCAACCCCCTGGGCTTCCCGCTGCCCGCCCTGCCGGACAACGTCCTGCACCGGGGTCGCGGCGCGTGGACGGTCCTGATCGACGACCGCGTGCCGGAGGGCCCGGCGAAGGAGCGCGTGGTGCGGATCGTGCCCCGCACGCTCGTCGTCGGCGTGGGCTCCGGCACGGGCGTGCCGGCGTCCGCCGTGTCCGCCGCGCTCGCCCGGCTGGAGGAGGACGAGGGCCTGGACCTGCGCGCGGTCCGCGCGTTCGCGACGCTGGACCGCAAGGTCGCCGAGCAGGGCATCGCCGACGCCCTGGAGGACTGGGGCTTCTGGCACGGCTCCACCACCGCGCCGCTGCTGGCCTACCCCGGCGAGGAGCTGGCGGTCGTCCCGGTGCCGAACCCGGCGGACCTGGCCATCGGCATCCCCAGCGTGGCCGAGGCGGCGGCGCTGCGCGGCGCGGTGGAGCTGTCCGCGGGCGGCCGGGTGGAGATGGCCGCCGAGAAGGCCAAGGGCGACAACGTCACGGTGGCCGCCGCCCGCGTGCTGCCGCGCGGCAGGCTCGCGCTGGTGGGCCTCGGGCCGGGCGGCGCGGACGACCGCACCCCGCGCGCCGAGGCCGAGCTGCGGCGGGCGTCGGTCGTGGTGGGCAGCGACGAGTGCGTGGCGCAGGTGCGGCACCTGCTGCGGCCGGGCACCCGGGTGCGGGCCGACGGCGCGGTGGGCCTGGCCGAGTCCGGCGCGGCGGTGGCGTTCGTGGGCGCGGGGGAGGGGCCGGTCGTCACGGGCACGGTGCACGCCGACGTCGTCCGCGTCACGGGCGTGCCCAGTCAACTGTGAAGCGGCCCGCAGCCTCCTAAAGGTGGTTGTCGGCTTTGCCGGGTTGGACCTAGGCAGGGAGTAGCGCGCCACCCGGCGCGTCCCTGCACGGAAGGACCGACATGGCGAAAACCCTGCATCGCCTGATCACCGCCCTGGCCGCGGCCGTCGCGGCCGTGGGCCTGATGACCGTCGCGCCCGCGAACGCGCAGACCCCGGACGACGTCTCGACGTTCATCGTCGGCGGGTCGAGGGTGTCCACCAGCACCTACCCGTGGGTGGTGTACCTGGCGACGTCCTCCGGCGGCCAGTTCTGCGGCGGCACGCTGGTCGGCGCGACCAAGGTCGTCACCGCCGCGCACTGCGTGAGCGGCCGCTCGGCGTCCAGCACCCGCGTGGTGCACCGCCGCGACGACAAGCAGAGCACGGCGGGCACCGTGGCCACGGTCAGCCGGATCTGGGTGCACCCGAGCTACCGCACCGCCACCTCCGGCTACGACGTGGCCGTGCTGACCCTGGGCACCAGCCTGCCCTCGCCGTACCTGCCGCTGGCCACGCCGTCCGACACGGCGCTGTACGCGGCGGGCACCAACGCCACCATCCTCGGCTGGGGCACCACCTCCTCGGGCGGCTCGGCGTCGCGCTACCTGCTCGGCGCGACCGTGCCGCTGACCTCGGACGCCACCTGCCGCACGGCGTACGGGTCGAGCTACATCGCCACCGCCATGGTGTGCGCGGGCCGCACGCAGGGCGGCGTGGACACCTGCCAGGGCGACTCCGGCGGCCCCCTGGTCGCGGGCGGCAAGCTGATCGGCGCCACCTCGTGGGGCCGTGGCTGCGCCTCGGCCGGCTACCCCGGCGTGTACGCCCGGATCGCCACGTACTACTCGACGATCACGGCACAGCTGTAGCCGCAGCCGCACGACGACGTGCCCACGTCCGGGTGAGGTCCCGGACGTGGGCACGTCCCGTGTGTTCCATCCGGGGTATGCGCTCACTGCTCGCGACGGTCCTCGTCCTCGCCGCCCTCCCCGCCACCACCGGCGCCGCGTCGGCCGATCCGGAGGGGCTGCGCTCGTGCGGCACGTCGGTGGAGGAGTCGGTCGGCAACGGCTGGTGCAGCGGCAGCGGCACGTTCCGGGTCGTCGTGGCGTGCGACGACAACCGGTTCGCGCGCAGCCCGTGGATCACGATCTCCGGCGGCAAGGGCACGATCGGCGTGTCGTGCCACGGCCCGGCGCGGGCGGTGGGCGCGGAGGTCGAGGAGGCGTAGCCGTCCCACCTGCCGGCGATGTGGGGTACCCACGTTGGACAGGACATGTCCGGTGTGGATGCTTCTACCCATGCACGGTGAACAGCACTACCTCGTGGGTCTGGACCTGACCGGACGGCGGGTCGTCGTCGTGGGCGGGGGCACGGTCGCCCAGCGGCGCCTGCCCAGGCTGGTGGCGGCGGGCGCCAGGGTCGAGGTGATCTCGCCCGAGGTGACCCCGGCGGTCCAGGGCCTCGTGGACGGCGGTGAGGCCGCCTGGCACGCCCGGCCCTACGCGGACGGCGACCTCGACGGCGCCTGGTACGTGCTGGCCTGCACCTCCGACCCGGAGGTGAACGCCCGGATCACCGCCGACGCCGAGGAGCGGCGGGTGTTCTGCGTGCGCGCGGACGTCGCGGTGAAGGGCACCGCCGTGACCCCCGCCGCGGGTGAGCACGACGGCCTGCTGGTGGGTGTCCTCGCGGGCGGGGAGCACCGGCGGTCGGCGGGCGTGCGGGACGGCCTGATCGCCGCCCTGCGCGACGGGTCGATCGCCGACCACCACGACCAGCCGGCGGGCGTCGCCCTGGTCGGCGGCGGCCCCGGCGACCCCGAGCTGATCACGGTGCGCGGCCGGCGGCTGCTGGCCCGCGCGGACGTCGTGGTGGCCGACCGGCTCGCGCCGCGCGAGCTGCTGGACGAGCTGCCGCCGCACGTGGAGGTCGTCGACGCGGCCAAGATCCCCTACGGCCGGGCGGCCACCCAGGACTTCATCAACAGCACGCTCGTGGACAACGCCAAGGCCGGGAAGTTCGTGGTGCGGCTCAAGGGCGGCGACCCGTACGTGTTCGGCCGGGGCTTCGAGGAGCTGATCGCGTGCGCCGAGGCGGGCGTGCCGGTCACCGTCGTGCCCGGCGTGACCAGCGCGTTCGGCGTGCCCGCGCTGGCCGACGTGCCGGTGACGCACCGGGGCGTGGCGCACGAGGTGGTGGTCGTGTCCGGCCACGTCGCCCCGGACGACCCGAGGTCGCTGGTCGACTGGTCGGCCCTGGCCCGGCTGCGCGGCACCGTCGTGATCCTGATGGGCGTGGAGCGGGCGGGCGCGTTCGCGGCGGCGCTGCGGGAGGGCCGGCCCGGCGACACCCCGGTGTCGGTCGTGCAGGAGGGGAGCACCCGCACCGAGAAGGTCGTGCGCTCCACCCTGGACGCCCTGGCCGCGGACCTCGCCGAGCACGGCATCCGCCCGCCCGCGATCATCGTGGTGGGACCGGTGGCGGGTCTCGCCGCGGAGCTGCCCTTCCACTCCTGAGCGGCTCGGCCGACGCGAACACCTCCGTCGTCGCGGCCGACCACGGGGTCGGGCGGGGGTGAGGGCGGCAACCACCCGGGCCTAGGCTGATCGGGTGGCGGTGCAGGTGCGGCTCGCCGGCGTGGGCCTGGCGAGGGTCAGGTTCGCCTACTCGCCGGTGTTCGAGACGGTGATGGCGGTCGACGGGATGCGCGGCCCCCGCGCGCACGCCGTGCACGAGCCGTGGGTGCGGTGGGCGCGGGAGCGGCTGGCCGGCGTCGAGGGCCTGGACGTGCTGCTGGCCCGGCTGGAGGGGCCCGCGAAACCGGCCGACCTGCTGCCGGTGCCGGACGTGCGGGCGCCCGACCTGGAGGCCGAGCTGCGCACCGTGCCGCCGGTGGAGGCGGACGTGATCAGGCGCTGCCACGCGGCGGTCGTCGCACCGCACTGGAAGCGGATCACCGCCGTGCTGGAGGCGGACATCGCCGCGCGCGCCGCCACGCTCGCGGCGCACGGCGTGGAGGCGGTGTTCGCCGAACTGCACCCGGAGGTCACGTGGGCCGACGGCGAGCTCGTGCTGCACCGCAAGCCGGAGCACCGCGTGGACCTCGCCGAGCACGGGCTGGTGCTGTGCCCCAGCGCGTTCTGCTGGCCCAAGGCGTGGATCGCGCTCGACCCCGTCGGCCAGGGGGTGCTGCGGTACCCGGCACGCGGCATCGGGACCCTGTGGGAGGACCGCGACGTGCCGCAGGACCTGGCGGCGCTGCTCGGGCGCACGCGGGCCGGGCTGCTGACGCTCCTGGCGGCGCCGCGCAGCACCACCGACCTGGCGAACGCGCTGCGCGTCACGCCGGGCGCGGTGTCGCAGCACGTCGCCGTGCTGCGGGCGGCCCGCCTGGTGACGACGCGCCGCGAGGGGCGCCACGTGCTGCACATGCGCACCGCCCGCGCCGACGCGCTGCTGGAGTGACAGCGCGAACGCCCGACCCCTGGGGGCCGGGCGTTCGCGGTCTGTCGGTGCTGCGTCGGTGCTGTCGCGTCAGTGCTGGGCGACGCTGCGGCGCGGACGGCCGGAGCCGCCGCCCGAGCGGTCGGGGCGACCGCCGCGGAACTGGCCGCCACCGGCGCGACGCGGGGCGCCGCCACCGCCACCGCGACGGGCGCGGACCGGGACCTCCGGCTCGACGACCGGGACGCCGCTGGGCGTGCGGGCGCCCGTGATGCGGATCAGGTCCTCGTCACCCGGGCGGACCTTGGTGGAGGCCGGCCGGATGCCCGCGCGGGCGGTGAGGCCCTGCACGGCGCGGCGCTGGTCGTGCGTGACGAGCGTGACGACCGTGCCCGACTGGCCCGCGCGCGCCGTGCGACCGGCGCGGTGCAGGTAGTCCTTGGGGTCGGCCGGCGGGTCGACGTGGACGACCAGGCTCACGTCGTCGACGTGGATGCCGCGCGCCGCCACGTCCGTGGCGACCAGGACCGGCATGGAGCCCTCGCGGAACTGGCCGAGCACGCGGGTCCGGGCGCTCTGCGCCTTGCCGCCGTGCAGCGCGCCCGCGTGGACGCCCATCGACCGCAGCTTCTTGGCCAGGCGGTCGACGTGGTGCTTGGTGCGCACGAACATGATCGTCCGACCCTCGCGGGCGGCGACCTCGGTCACCACGTTCTGCTTGTCCTCGGCGGACACGAACAGCAGGTGGTGCTCCATCGTCGTGACGCTGCCGGTGGCCGCCGCGACCGAGTGCACGACCGGGTCGTGCAGGTACTGGCGGACCAGCTTGTCCACGTCGCCGTCGAGCGTCGCGGAGAACAGCAGGCGCTGCCCGTCCTGCGGCGTCAGGTCGAGGATGGCCCGGACCTGGGGCATGAAGCCCATGTCCGCCATCTGGTCGGCCTCGTCGAGCGCGGTGAACATGACCTCGGACAGGTCGGCCGTGCCCTGCCGCACGTGGTCGGACAGCCGACCCGGCGTGGCGATCAGCAGGTCGACGCCGCGGCGCAGACCGTCGATCTGGCGGGGGAACGACGTGCCGCCGACGATGGTCCGGCACCACAGGCCGAGGGAGCGCGCGAACGGGGACAGCGCCTCCTCCACCTGCATGGCCAGCTCGCGGGTCGGCACCAGCACGAGGGCGCGCGGCTTGAGCGGCTTGGCCCGGCCACCGGCCAGGCGGGACAGCAGGGCCAGGCCGAAGGCGAGCGTCTTGCCCGAGCCGGTCTGGCCGCGGCCCAGGACGTCACGGCCCGCCATCGCGTCGGGCAGGGTGGCCGCCTGGATGGGGAACGGCTCGGTGATGCCGGCCTTGATCAGCGCGGCCAGCAGTTCGTCGGCGAGGCCCAACTCGGCGAACGAGGGCAGCGGGCCGTCCGGGATGATGTTCTCGACGTCGTCGAACATGGTGGTCGTCTGCTCCACGACGGAGGCGGGACGACGGTTGCCCTGGCCAGGGCGCCTGGTACGGGTCTTGCGGAACTGCGGGCGCTCGGAACGGCCTTGGGACATGGTGGGCAAATCAAACCTCCGGGACAAGGCACGTCTCGGAGATTGCTCTGCATCTGCTGCGCAGGCGCGAATCGCGGGGACGGGCCCGGCGCGCGGACCGCGCCGATAGTGGTTGGAAGCACCACCGGCCACTCGGGCGGCCTGGGGCGCTTCGTGGCGCCACCGGGCGGTGCACCACTCAGTCTAGCCGATCACGCGCCGGAGTTCGTCACGGCCGTGGTGTCGTGGCGCACACGGGGCGGGTAAACCCAGGTCGGCGCCCGCCCCGGCGGGCGCCGACCCGGATCGTCACCGCATTCCTGCGGTCTCCAGCAGCGACGCCGTGACGGCCGACGGATCGACCAGCTCCGGCTCCAGGCCGCGAGCGGTGAACCAGGCCGCGACGTTGCGCACGTCGCGCTCCAGGAACTCCGGCCCCCGCGGGTTGGCGACCACGTCCACCACCTGCGGCAGGTCGATCACGACGAGCCGGCCGTCGTGGACCATCAGGTTGAACGCGGACAGGTCGCCGTGCGCGAGGCCCGCCGAGGCCATCACGTCCAGCGCGTCGACCAGTTGCCGCCACAGGTCGAGCAGCTCGCCGGGCTCCGGGCGCAGCTGCGCCAGCCTGGGCGCCGCCGTCCCGTCGGTGCCGACGAACTCCAGCAGCAGCTCGGTGCCGTCCCGCTGCACCGGGTAGGGCACCGGGGCACCCAGCAGGTACAGCGTGGTCAGCGCCGCGAACTCGGCCACCGCCCACCGCTCGGCGATGAGGTTGCGGCCGAACGCGCTGCGGTTGCCCATCGCCCGCATCTCGCGGGACCGCCGCATGCGACGGCCCTCCAGGTAACCGGCGTCCCGGTGGAACAGCCGGTGGTCGTTGCCGCGGTACCGCTTCGCGGCCAGCAGGCACGCGCGGTCGGTGCCGGGCGTGGACCGCTCCAGCAGGAAGACGTCCGCCTCCTTGCCGGTCTTCACGACCCCCAGCTCGCGGTCCACCGCGGACAGGTCCGTGACCAGCCACGACGGGTACGGCTCGGGGCCCTGGTCGGCGTCGCCCCAGGTCGACCAGCGGTCGCCGTCGGGCGGCGCGTCCTCGACCGCCACGTCCTCGCGGACCTGCGCCAGGCGGTCCTTGGCCTCTTCGGTGAGGCGGCCCCGGCGGACCGGGTCCACGTCCTCGCGGCGGCGTGCCCGCCAGGCCTTCTTCGACTGCCAGCGCAGGTCGTCGGCGTGCTCGAAGTGGTCGTGGTCGTCGTCGTGCTCAGCGTTGTGCTCGCGCACCGGATGTGCTCCAGGTGAGGTCGGGGTGGTCGCCCCTCCCACCCGGCGCGGTGCCGAAGTGGTCCGCGTCAGGCGGGCGGGGCGAGCGGACGGGTCGGTGCCACGTCCCGGACGGCAATGGCCATCTGGCACCTCCTCTGGTCCGCCGCGGCGTCCACCGCCGGCGCTGCAACGCGTTCCCGCACAGGGTGCCGCGCGTCCCGGCGCGGCCGCAACCGGATTACCGCGACCTGTCCACGCGGTAGCTGGCGCGGTTGCCCAGCCACGCCGCCCCCAGTTCGCCCATCACCAGCGAGTCGTGCCGCAGCACGCGCTCGTCGTGCCACTGCGCGGCCCTCGGCGCGGTCGCGAGCATCCGCTGCCGGGCCGTCGAGCTGAACTCCACCAGCGCGTCGAGCGCCTCGTCCACCTCGTCCGCGGCCAGCGGGCGCGGTAACCCGTCACCGGGCAGGGCGAGCGCGGTGCCGGTGAACGTCGCCGACGTGCCGAAGTCCCGCGCCAACTGGTGCTCCACCGACTCGGCGTTGCGCTGCCGCTGTCCCCACCGCCCGTCCACCGCGCCCAGCCGCAGGCCGAGCAGCCGGGCCAGGCACAGCCCCGACCAGACCAGCTTCAACGCCTCGGGCGCGTCGAGCGGTCCGGCCCGCAGGTCCTCGGAGATCCCTCTCAGGAGGGCGGGCGTCACGGTCTCGGCAGGCGTGTCGCCGGGTGTGTCGGGGCTCACGCGCGCCATTCTGGCACCCGTGTCACCGGTGGTCACAACCCGACGCGCTCCGTCACGCGTTCGGCGGGCGACCCGGGGGAAGACCGCGGGGCCGCGCTCACCCGCCCGCCCCGACGACGAGGTCCGCCGTCGCCGGCCCGGTCACCTCGACCCGCAGGCCGGCCCGCACCGCGACCCTCGCCAGCGCCCGCAGGTCGCCCGGCTCGGCGCGCGACTTCACCAGCGCGTGCGCGAGCCGGCCCTTGTGGGCCTTGTTGAAGTGGCTGACCGCGACCCGCCGCCCGCCCCCGCCCTCGGTGACCACCCTGACCACCGCCGCGCCGGGCACCCGGGCCAGCGAGTTGTACGGGCTCGACCGCAGGTCCACCACGAACCCGCCGCCCGCCAGCACGGGCTCCAGCGCGGGCCGCCACAGCGCGCCCAGCGGGCCCACCGACGGCAGCGCGCTGCCGCCCGACAGCCGGTAGGCCGGGATCGGGTCGCCGCCGCCGACCAGCCCGAACAGCGCCGAGGCCACCGCCAGCCGCCCGAACGCCCGCGCCCGCTCGACCCTGGTGAACGAGTCGAGCGCGAGCGCGTCGTACAGCACACCGGTGTACCGGGCGAGCGCGGGCATCGTCGGCGACCCGCGCAGCCGGGCGTTGCGCTCCACCTCCCCGACCTGCCGCTCGGACAGCCCGAGCGCGGCCAGGGCGGCGGGCACGTCGGCCGCCAGTTCGACGAGGGCGTCCACCAGCTTCGCCCGCACCGGCGTCAGCTCGGGGTGCGAGAGCAGGTCGAGGTCGAGCGGCGCGCCGGAACCACCGACGGCCTTGGTCTCCGACGGGGGGAGCAACACCAGCACGACCGGGCAGCCTAGTGCCCCGCCCCCCGGACGCCGGGCACGAGGCGGAACCCGTTGGAACTGGGCAGACGCCGTTCACTACCCTGGCCGGACCACCAGCGCCACGAGGAGCACCCACCGTGATCACGAGGATGTCGTCGCTGTTCCTGCGCACCCTGCGCGAGGACCCGGCCGACGCCGAAGTCCCCAGCCACAAGCTGCTGGTCCGCGCCGGGTACGTCCGGCGGGTCGCACCGGGCGGCTACTCGTGGCTGCCGCTGGGTCTGCGGGTGCTGCGCAACATCGAGCAGGTGGTGCGCGAGGAGATGGACGCCTTCGGCGCGCAGGAGATCCAGTTCCCCGCGCTGCTGCCGAAGGAGCCCTACGAGGCCACCAACCGGTGGACCGAGTACGGCCCCAACATCTTCCGCCTCAAGGACCGCAAGGGCGCCGACTACCTGCTCGGCCCCACGCACGAGGAGCTGTTCGCCCTCACCGTGAAGGGCGAGTACTCCTCCTACAAGGACTACCCGGTCACGCTCTACCAGATCCAGACCAAGTACCGCGACGAGGCGCGTCCCCGCGCGGGCATCCTGCGCGGGCGCGAGTTCGTCATGAAGGACTCCTACTCGTTCGACCTCACCGACGAGGGCCTGGCCCACTCGTACCGGCAGCACCGCGACGCCTACATCCGCATCTTCGACCGGCTGGGCATGGAGTACGTGATCGTCTCCGCCACGTCGGGCGCGATGGGCGGCTCGGCGTCCGAGGAGTTCCTGGCGGTCGCGCCCACCGGCGAGGACACCTTCGTGCGCAGCACGGAGTCCGCCTACGCGGCGAACGTCGAGGCGGTCACCACGCCCGCGCCCCCCGAGCAGGACCCGGCGACCAAGCCGGAGGCGCAGGTCCACCACACGCCCGACACCCCGACCATCGAGAGCCTGGTCGCGGTCCTCAACGCCAACACCGACCGCACCTTCACCGCCGCGGACACCCTCAAGAACGTCCTGGTGAAGACCAGGGTCCCCGGCGGCGACTGGGAGCTGCTGGCGATCGGCCTGCCCGGCGACCGCGAGGTGGACTTCAAGCGCCTGGAGGCGGCGCTGGAGCCCGCCGAGATCGCGATGCTGGAGGACAAGGACTTCGCCCGCAACGCGTTCCTGGTCAAGGGCTACATCGGTCCGGCCGCGCTCCAGGCCAACGGCGTGCGGTACCTGACCGACCCGCGGGTCGTGCGCGGCACGGCGTGGGTGACCGGCGCGGACAAGGCCGACCACCACGTGGTGGACCTGGTCGCGGGCCGCGACTTCACCCCCGACGGCGTGATCGACGTCGCCGAGGTCCGCGAGGGCGACCCGTCGCCCGACGGCCGGGGCGTGCTGGTGGCCGCGCGCGGCATCGAGATCGGGCACATCTTCCAGCTCGGCCGCAAGTACGCCGACGCGTTCCAGCTCGACGCGCTGGGCCCGGACAGCAGGCCCGTCCGCATCACCATGGGCTCCTACGGCATCGGCGTGTCCCGCCTGGTCGCGGCCATCGCCGAGCAGAGCCACGACGAGCGCGGCCTGATCTGGCCCCGCAACGTGGCGCCGTACGACGTGCACCTGGTCGTCGCGGGCAAGGACGAGACCCTGCTCTCCGGCGGGGAGAAGCTGGCCGCCGAGCTGTCCGCGCGGGGCGTGAAGGTGCTGCTGGACGACCGCAAGGCCAGCCCCGGCGTGAAGTTCGCCGACGCCGAGCTGATCGGCGTGCCCACGATCCTCGTGGTCGGCCGCGGCCTGGTGAACGGCGTGGTCGAGGTCAAGGACCGCCGCTCCGGCGAGCGCGTCGAGGTGCCGGTGGACGGCGCCGTGCAGCACCTCGTCGACGTCGTGAAGGGCTAGGGGGCAGGGCTAGGGGTCAGGGGAGGACGGCCGCCAGCACGGCGTCCGTGTCGGACAGGTCGGCGAGCACCACGTGCGCGCCGGCCTCCCGCAGCTCCTCCGCGCTGCTGCGGCCCGTCGCCACGCCCACGGCGACGGCGTCGTGGTGCAGCGCCGCCCGCACGTCGTGCGGCGTGTCCCCGACGACCACGGCGCGGAACTCGCGGCCGTGCTTGGCCGACGCCAGCCGCACGGCCTCCAGCACCAGCTCGGGTCGGTGCTCGGACAGCCTGCCGTAGCCGCCGATGTCGAAGTCCAGGTGCTCGTCCAGGCCGAACGGGGCGAGCTTGAACCGGGCGATCTCCACCAGGTTCCCGGTCACCAGGGTCTGCACGACGTCGTCGCGCCGGGCGAGCGCCCGCACCACCTCCAGCGCGCCGGGCAGCGCCCGGCCGCGCTCGGTCAGCAGCCTGTGCTCCCGCCGCGCCGCGTCGATCAGCTCGGCGTGCAGCCGGGCGATCAGCTCCTCGGTGGCCTCCAGCTCGTGCAGCGCCAGCAGCTCCAGCGTGATGGCGCGCTCGGTGCGCCCGGCGAAGTCCGGCTCGCGCACCATGTCCCGGCCGGCCGCCGCGCGCAGCGCCGTCCGGTACCAGTCGACGCCGAGCCCGCCCGCGTCGACCAGGGTGCGGTCGATGTCCCACAGCACCAGCGTGTTCACGGCAGCCGCACGCTCCCCAGGATGCGTTCCACGTCGTCCTCCGACGGTCCCTCGGCCACGTGCGGACCGCCCTCGGCGACGTTGAGGGCGAACACCGCCACCTCGCCGCCGTCGCGCAGCGCCACCGCCGTGATCCTCGCCTTCGGCGCGAAGCAGGCGTTCGCCGCCTCCGGCGTCACCTCGACGCTCACCACGACCCGGTCGCCGTCGCCCTCGACCCGCGGTTCGCCGATCGTCGGCGCGGCGCCGTTCACCGTGTAGCCGCTCGCCGCGAGCCGGTTCACCAGCTCGGTGCCGACCTGCTCGGGGTCGTCCTCCACGAGCGACCCGGCGACGGCCTGGGCCTGGATCATGTTCCGCCCCTGGCACTCGAACGGCCGCGACACGTACGACGAGCCCAGCGCGATCCGCCCGGACGCGCCGCCGCCCTGCGACTCCCAGTCCGGCGGCAGCTCGTAGACCACCCCGGACCGGGAGTCCTCCACGACCTGCCACGGCGGAGCCGCGGGGGCCGACGACGACGGGGCGGCGGGCTCGTCACCGGAGTTCACCGCGACCAGGGCCACCGCGCCGCCCGCCGCCAGCACGCCGACGACGCCGAGCGCCACCCACAGCGGCGCGCGGTTCGGCTTCCGAGGAGGCGGTGGGGGCTGGTAGACCCCGAAACCGGTGTAGCTCACCGGGCCAGCGGCTTCACGGAGTCCACCATGGCCTGGAGGTCGGCCTCGGTGGGCGGCGCGGGCTGGGCGGGACCGCCCTCCAGGTCGCCGTTGGCCATGAACACGTGGAAGCCGGGGTCGCCCCGGAGCACGAGGACCTTCACCATGCCCTTGGTGGCGAGGCACTCGTCGCCCGAGGTGGTGATGGTCGCGTCGACCTGCACGCCCTCGACCTCGCCCGCCAGCTTCACCGGCTTCGGCTCGCCGAGCTTCACGTCGAACCGCGGCGCCGAGTTGTAGAACTGGGTGCCGAGCCTCTGCGCGAAGTCCTTGGCCACCGCCGCCAGGTCGCCCGCCGGCACGACCACGCCGCCCGCGCCGCCGCGGGTGAACCCGTTGCCGCCGCAGTCGTAGGCGCCGGTCAGCGTGAGGCCGGTGAGCTTCACCCCGTCCAGGCCCTCGACGTTCGCCGACCCCGCCGCCGGGGACCAGCCCTTGGGCACGTCGTAGCTGTAGGACAGGGCGGGCACGGGCAGGCAGTTCCAGTCCCGCTTCGCCGCCTCGCACGACGGCCCGGCCTCGGTCGTCCGCGTCGTGGTGGGGGCGGACGACCGGGTGGTCGTCGTGGTCGGCGCGCTGCTCGACGTCTGCGCGACCGGCGTGGACCCGGACCGGGTCACGAAGAACGCCGTCAGCCCGCCGGCGAGGAGCACCACCGCGGCGACCGCGACGGCGATCCACACCTTCGTCCGGTCCTTGCGCGGCGGCTCGTCCCCGCCGGAGAACACGCCGAGCCCGCCGTAGGACCCGAAGCCCTGCTGCGGGTACTCCTGCTGCGGGTACTGCTGCTGCGGGTACCCGCCGTACGGCGGTTGCTGCGGTTGCGGCTGCTGATGGCCCCAGTCGCCCTGGTTGCCCTGGTTGGACTGGCCGCCCCAGCCGGTCTGCCCGTCACCTGGGTACGTCACCGGTGAACCGTACCCCGACACCGCCGGCCGGGAGGCCGGGTCACCCCGGCAGGAAGCTCAGCCGCACCGTGCGCACGGGGTTGTCGACGTTGGTGTCCACCAGGCACACCGACTGCCACGTGCCGAGCGCGAGCACGCCGCCCAGCACCGGGATGGTCGCGTACGGCGCCACGAGGGCGGGCAGCACGTGGTCGCGGCCGTGCCCGGGCGTCCCGTGCCGGTGCCGCCACCGGCCGTCGGCGGGGAGCAGGTCCTCCAGCGCGGCCAGCAGGTCGTCGTCGCTGCCCGCCCCGGTCTCCAGCACGGCGAGGCCCGCGGTGGCGTGCGGCACCCACACGTGCAGCAGCCCGTCGCCCCCGACGTCGGCCAGGAACTCCTCGCACACCCGCGTCAGGTCGTGGACGACCCGCTCGGACCCGGTGCGGACCTCGATCTCTTCGCTGCGCATGACCCCATACCTTGCCCGGAACAATGCCGGTGCGCCCGCACGGGCCGGTCGGGCAGGATCGCGGTGTGATCCACACCGCGATCGTCACGGGCGCCAACCAGGGCATCGGCGCCGCCACGGCCAAGGCCCTCGCCGCCCGGGGCGTCAACGTCCTCGTCACGTTCCTGCGCTTCGCGCCCGCGCCGGACCCGAGCACCCCGCCCGAGTACTTCGCCGCCCGCGAGTCGAACGCCGACCACGTCGTCGCCGCCATCACCGAGGCGGGCGGCCGGGCCCACGCCGTCGAGGCCGACCTGGCCGACCCCCTCGTGCCCGCCCGGCTGTTCGACGTCGCCGAGCACGTCTTCGGGCCGGTCGACATCCTCGTCAACAACGCCTCCAGCTGGGTGCAGGACACGTTCCTGGCCGCCGAGACCGACCAGTTCGGCCGCGTGCTGCGCGCCGTGACGCCCCAGACGTTCGACGCGCAGTTCGCCGTGGACGCCCGCGCGGGCGCCCTGATGATCTCCGAGTTCGCCCGCCGGCACATCGCGCGCGGCGGCAACTGGGGCCGCATCGTCGGCCTCACCTCCGGCGGTCCCCTCGGGTTCCCGAGCGAGGTCACCTACGGCGCGGCCAAGGCGGCGCTCGACAACTACGCCATGTCCGCCGCCGCCGAGCTGTGGCCGCACGGCATCACGTCGAACGTCGTGAAGCCGGGCGTCACCGACACCGGCTGGGTCAACGACGCGGTGCGCGCGCAGCACGACGTCTCGCAGCCCGAGGACGTGGCCGGGGTCGTCGCCTTCCTCTGCTCCGACGAGGCGGCGAAAGTGACGAAGAACGTCATCACGCTGCACTGACCCCGTTCTACCCGCCGGTAACATGGCTGCGCGTGAAGGCATCGCACCTCCGCCGGGGCATGAACCTGTGGCCGCCGTTCCTGTTCGCCGGCATCCGCGTCGTGGAGCTGTCCGACGACTACCGCCGCGCCAAGGTCCGCCTGCGCATGCACCGGTGGAACCGCAACTACGTGGGCACCCACTTCGGCGGCTCGCTGTTCGCCATGACCGACCCGTTCTGGATGCTCCTCGTCCTGCACCA
This sequence comes from Saccharothrix longispora, assembly GCF_031455225.1. GTDB lineage: Bacteria > Actinomycetota > Actinomycetes > Mycobacteriales > Pseudonocardiaceae > Actinosynnema > Actinosynnema longispora. Next base: position 5,335,123 of record NZ_JAVDSG010000001.1, on the reverse strand, counting down.
CCTGGGCCGCGAGCACCTCGTCTGGGACAAGGCGGGCGAGATCGAGTTCGTCGCACCCGGCCGGGGCACCGTCACCGCCGAGTTCCGCCTCACCGACGAGCACCTCGACGAGATCCGCTCGCGGACCGCCGACGGCGGCAAGGCGCTGGTCTGGTTCGAGACCGACGTCGTCGACGCGACCGGCGCCGTCGTCGCCCGCACCCGCAAGCAGGTCTACGCCCGGCGCAAGCGGCGCGGGAACCCCGTGGACGCCGACGTGCCCCGGACCGTCTGATGACCCCATGCGCGAAGCCTTCGGAACGACCTTCGACGTCCCCCTCGGCTACCTGAACACCGCGGCGGTCGGCGTGCCGCCCGCCCCCACCGCGGCCGCCGTCGCCGACGCGGTGCGCCGCTGGTCCACCGGTCTGGACAACGGCGGCACGGCCGACCCGCACGTCACCACCGCCCGCCGCGCGTTCGGCCGCCTCGTCGGCGTCCCCGGCGACCGCGTCGCGTCCGGCGCCTCCGTGTCCCAGCTCGTCGCCCTGGTCGCCGCGAGCGTCCCGCCGACCACCTCGGTCCTCGTCGCGAAGGGCGACTTCACCAGCCTCACCTTCCCCTTCGCGGCCCACGACCTGCGGATCACCGAAGTCGACCTCGACGACGTCCCCGCCCACGCCCCCCGGCACGACCTGGTCGCGGTGAGCGTCGTCCAGTCCGCCGACGGCCGCGCCGTGGACCTCGACGCCCTCCGCGCGGCCGGCACCCCGGTCCTCCTCGACGCCACCCAGGCGGTCGGCTGGACCCCGCTCGACCTGGGGTGGGCCGACTGGGTCGTCGCCGCCGGCTACAAGTTCCTGATGGCCCCGCGCGGCTGCGCCTGGCTGGCCTGCTCGCCGGCCGCGCTGGCCCGCACCACCCCCGCCGCCGCCAACTGGTACGCGGGCGACGACCCCTGGACCTCGGTCTACGGCCTCCCGCTGCGCCTGGCCCCGGACGCCCGGCGGCTGGACCTGTCCCCGGTCTGGCTGTCCCAGTTCGGCGCCGCCGAGTCCCTGCCCTACCTGGCCGGGCTGGACCTCGGCGAGGTCCGCGAGCACGCCGTGGGCCTGGCGAACGACCTGCTCACGGCCCTCGACCTGCCCCCGACGCCCAGCCCGATCGTCTCCCTCGGCCTGCCCGGCGCGGCGGAGAAGCTGGCCGCCGCGGGCGTCCGCTCCAGCGTCCGGGCCGGTCGGGTCCGCCTCGCGTTCCACCTCTACAACACCGCCGAGGACGTCGACGCGGTGCTCGCGGCGCTCCGCTGACGCTTCCGTTACCGTGGGTCTTCGTGTCGGTTCCTCCCGAATCACCCGAAGAGGTGACGCAGCGGATTCCTCCGCTCCGCCCCTCGGACACCGCCCCCCTGTGGCGGCCGTCCGAGATCGGGCAGCTGGACTCCCTGCTCAGCACACCACCACCCACGCCCGCGCCACCGCCCGCGCCGGGGAGGTCGCGCCGCGGCCTGCTGCTCAAGGCCGCCGGCCTGCTCGGCGTGGCGGTGGTGTCCGGCCTGGTCTGGCTGGTGGTCATGCCGAAGGACACGCCGACCGGAACGCCCACCACCACGCCCGCGCCGGCGGGGGAGTTCACCTTCGCCAAGTCGGCGCAGGCCCCGGAGCCGCTCAAGGACAGCGACTGCGCGTCCCACGCCTACGGCCAGACCAAGGCGTTCCTCACCGCGACCCCGTGCCAGCAGCTCACCCGCGGCCTGTACACGACGCGGACACCCGACGGCGCGACGGTCTACACGTCGGTGTCGGTCGTGCGCATGAGGACCGTCGAGGACGCCACCAAGCTCAAGGACCTGACCAGCCGCGACGGCACGGGCAACGTCAACGACCTGGTCAAGGACGGCGCGGTGAAGGTCCAGGGCCTGACCACCCTCGGCAACGGCGGGTTCGCGGCCCAGCTCAAGGACCGCGACCTGGTCATCATCGAGTCGGACACGATCGCGCACGGCGCGAACGAGGCCGAGCACAACCGCCTCATGAAGAAGATCAGCTTCGAGGCTATGCGGCTCGCGGACGAGCTGAGGGGCTGAGGGGCTGAGGGGCTGAGGGGCTGGGGGCTGAGGGCTGAGGGCTGAGGGCCGACGGGCCGGGTCAGCCGACCGCGATCCCCGGCATCGTGATCGACAGCGGCGCGACCCCGGCGACCTTCCGCCACCGGGTGCCCCGCACGGCGGCCACCGTCAGCGCGTCCAGCGCCGACCGCCGCAGCGCGCCGTCGTCGGTCCGCTCCAGCACCCCGCGCCACGCCGCGCACGCGTCCGCCTCCACCGCGATCAGCGCCGCGATGGCCGACGCGGCGCTGTCCACCGGCTGCGGCGGCAGGTACGCCGCCGCGGGCGGGCGGGGCGTCGCCCCCTGGTCCCGCAGCCACCGCTCGGTGGTGTCCCGCCGGGCCCGGTGCGCGTTCGCGCCGTCCGCCACCGCCGCGGCCTGCTGCTCGATGAACGCGCTGACCAGCCCGTACGTCCACACCGCCGCGTGCTCGGCGGCCAACGCGTCCTGCACCGCGTCCACGCTCACGACAACGCCTCCACCAGACTCGCGCACCCGGCGGCCACCGAGGCGACCAACCCGACCCGGTGCGACCCGACCGTCACCGCCAGGTCGCCGGCTTGCTTCTGCGCCGCCTGGAGCGACGTAACCAACGTCTCCCGCGTCCCCCCGGCGGGTGGCGCCACCGACGGCGGCGGCGAGGGCGGCGGCGTCGACCCCGGCACCCGCGGCGTGGCGCGCTCGATCTCCGCGCGCAGCCGGTCGGCGTGCTCGGTCCGGGCCGCGGCCGTCTCCGTCGCGCCGACCGCCGTGGCCAGCGCGGCGTCGGACAGGGCGGCCCCCACCAGGTCTTCCAGCACGTCCGGGGGTGGCGGAGGGGGAGGTTCCGGGGTGCACGCCGCCACGAACGGCACCGTGGCCGCCGCCAGCAGCACTCCCCGCCTGCTGAACGCCGATTCACCGATCACGGGTACCGATCCTGCCAGAGCCGGAACGGGTACCGCCCTCCCGTGGGACGTGCGCCCCCGCCGGGACCAGATAGTCTGGGCGACCACGGCCGGCGAGTGCAGCGTCGACCGGGGTCGTCATGCCCTCCGCCCTGACCCTGCACACGCCGACGCAAGGAGTCACCACGTGTCCAGCCCGCCGCGCGGAGAACTCGCCGCGCAGCTAACCCCCGTCGTGCGGGAGGCGGTCGAGGCCATCGGCTTCGACCTCGAACTGCTCGACGTGAACCAGGCTGGGCGTCGCAGGCTGGTGAAGGTGGTCGTCGACGGCGACGACGGGATCGGCCTGGACGAGGTGGCTCAGGCGAGCCGCGTCGTGTCGGCCGCCCTCGACGCGAACGAACACCTCATCGCCGGCCCGTACACGCTTGAGGTCACCTCGCCGGGCGCCGACCGCCCGCTGACCAGGCCGCGCCACTGGAAGCGCAACCGGTTGCGCCTGGTGAAGGTCAAGCAGCCCGACCGGGTCGAGTGGTTCGGCCGCGTCGGTGACGCGGACGACACCGGGGTCGTGCTGCTGGTCGAGGGCGAGCTGCGCCGCGTCGAGTACTCGACGATCGAGCGCGCCGCCGTGGAAGTGGAGTTCAAGCAGCCGCCCGTCGAGGAGCTCGCGCTCCTGGAGGGCAAGCACCCGAAGGAGGAGTCGGAGTGAACGTCGACATCGCCGCTCTCAGGGCGATCGAACGGGACAAGGACATCCCCTTCGACACGGTCCTCGAAGCGATCGAAACCGCCCTGCTCACCGCCTACAAGCACACCGACGGGCACCACTCGCACTCGCGGGTCGAGATCGACCGCAAGACCGGCGTGGTGCGCGTGCTCGCCCAGGAGCTCAACCCGGACGGCTCGGTGGCCGAGGAGTGGGACGACACCCCCGAGGGGTTCGGCCGCATCGCCGCCACCACCGCCCGCCAGGTGATCCTCCAGCGCCTGCGCGACGCCGAGCACGAGCGCACCTACGGCGAGTTCTCCGCCAAGGAGGGCGAGATCATCGGCGGCGTCGTGCAGCGCGACGCCCGCGCGAACGCCCGGGGCATGGTCGTCGTCCAGATCGGCGACACCGAGGGCGTGCTGCCCCCGGCCGAGCAGGTGCCCGGCGAGACCTACGTCCACGGTTCGCGGATCAAGTGCTACGTCGTGGGCGTGTCCCGCGGCCAGCGCGGCCCGCAGATCACCCTCTCCCGCACCCACCCGAACCTCGTGCGCAGGCTGTTCGCGCTGGAGGTCCCGGAGATCGCGGACGGCACCGTGGTGATCCCCGCGGTGGCACGTGAGGCAGGTCACCGTTCGAAGATCGCGGTCCGCTCGTCGGTGCCCGGGGTCAACGCCAAGGGCGCCTGCATCGGCCCGATGGGCGCCCGTGTGCGCAACGTCATGAGCGAGCTGGCCGGTGAGAAGATCGACATCATCGACCACGCGGACGACCCGGCCACGTTCGTCGGGAATGCCCTGTCGCCTGCGAAGGTCGTGTCCGTCACGGTGCTCGACGAACGCGCCAAGACGGCGCGCGTCGTCGTGCCGGACTTCCAGCTCTCCCTCGCCATCGGCAAGGAGGGCCAGAACGCCCGGTTGGCCGCCCGGCTGACCGGTTGGCGCATCGACATCCGCTCCGACGCGGACGCCGGCGGGGCCGCTCCGGCGGGCGCGGCGACATCCGGTTCGGCCGAATAGGCATTAGGGGATAGACTTCTCAGTGGTTCAACGTCGGGGATCGGTTCTCACGCACATCGGCCCGGTTCGTACGTGCATAGGATGCCGCGCTCGGACGTTGCCCTCCGAGCTGCTGCGCGTGGTGGTCGTGGACGGGACTGTGGTCCCGGACACGCGCCGACGGTTGCCGGGGCGGGGAGCATGGCTGCACCCCGATCCCGGTTGCCTGCGCAACGCAGAGAAGCGCCGGGCGTTCCCCAGGGCCTTCCGGGTCCAGGGTCCGCTCGACGTCGAAGGCTTGCGCGAACACTTCGAGCAGTACCGCCAGGAGGTCGCGGGATCGCCCCGTGACCAGCAGGAAGCAAGGAAGCAGGTCGACCCGTCATGAGTCAGCCGTGAAGCTGAAGACATGAACGCGCGACGTTAAGACGAGGTCGACGGGACCAGCCGCCGGCCTCCCTCACAGAGGAGTGCAGTGGCAGGCAAGGCCCGCGTGCATGAGCTCGCGAAAGAGCTCGGTGTCACGAGTAAAGAACTGCTGACCAAGCTCGCCGACCAGGGCGAGTACGTGAAGTCCGCGTCCAGCACCGTCGAGGCCCCGGTGGCCCGACGGCTGCGTGACGCCTACGCCAAGAACGACGCGAAGCCGAAGTCGTCCGGCGCCCGCCCGGCGCCGCCGAAGCCGCAGGTCCCCGCGTCGTCCGGTGACGCCCCGCGCCCCGGCGCGCCCGCCGGCAAGCCCGGCCCGCGCCCGGTGCCCGGTCCCAAGCCGATGGCCCAGAAGCCGCCGGCCCCGGCCCCCGCGGCCCAGGCCCCGGCCCCCGCGGCCCAGACCCCCGCGGCCCAGGCTCCGGCCCCGACCCAGCAGCCGAAGGCCCCCGCGGCCCCGGCCCCGACGCAGCAGCCGAAGGCCCCCGCGGCCCAGGCGCCCGCCGCGCCGGCTCCGGCCCAGCAGCAACAGCAGCAGCAGGCCTCCCGGCCCGCGGGTCCGCGTCCCGGCCCGCGCCCGGCGCCGCAGCAGCAGCCGCAGCAGCCCGCCGCGGCGCAGAACCCCCCGTCCGTGGTCCCGCCGCGCCCGCAGGCCCCCAAGCCCGCCGGCCCGCGGTCCCCGCGTCCGGGCAACAACCCGTTCGGTGTCGGCGGTGGCGCTCCCGCGCCGCGTCCGCAGGCCCCGCGCCCGCAGACCCCCGGTGGCGGTCGCGACGAGCGCCCGTCCGGCCCCAAGCCGGGTGACGCGCGTCCGGCCGGTCCGCGTCCGGGTGGCTCCGGCGGTCCCGGCGGCCCGCGCCCCAACCCCGGCAACATGCCGCCCAGGCCGAACCCGGGCATGATGCCCGGCCGTCCGGCCCCCCGCCCCGGTGGCGGTGGCGGCGGCGGTCGTCCCGGCGGCGGCCCCGGTGGTGGCGGTGGCGGTCGCGGTCCCGGTGGCGGTGGCGGTCGTCCCGGTGGCGGCGGTGGCGGCGGTGGCTTCCGCGGCGGTCCCGGTGGGGGCGGCGGCGGTGCCGGTGGCGGCGGTTTCCGTCCCGGTGGCGGCGGTGGCGGCGGTGGCGGTTTCCGCCCCGGCGGCGGCGGTGGCGCCCCGGCCGGTGGTGGCGGCGGTGGCTTCCGCGGTCGTCCCGGCGGCGGTGGCCCCGGTGGTCGCGGCGGTGCCGCGGGCGCCTTCGGCCGTCCCGGTGGTCCGGCGCGTCGCGGCCGCAAGTCGAAGCGGCAGAAGCGCCAGGAGTACATGGACAACATGCAGGCGCCGTCGGTCGGCGGCGTCCGCCTGCCCAAGGGCAGCGGCGAGACGATCCGCCTGCCCCGCGGCGCCTCGCTGACCGACTTCGCCGACAAGATCAACGCCAACCCGGCCTCGCTGGTGCAGGTGTTGTTCCACCTCGGTGAGATGGTCACCGCGACGCAGTCCGTGTCCGACGAGATCCTGGAGCTGCTCGGCTCCGAGATGAACTACGTCGTGCAGGTCGTGTCCCCCGAGGAGGAGGACCGCGAGCTGCTGGAGACGTTCGACATCACCTACGGCGACGACGCCGGTGGCGAGGAGGACCTCCAGATCCGCCCGCCGGTCGTCACCGTCATGGGTCACGTCGACCACGGCAAGACGCGACTGCTCGACACGATCCGCACCGCGAAGGTGGCCGAGGGCGAAGCGGGTGGCATCACCCAGCACATCGGCGCCTACCAGGTGAACACGGAGCTGGAGGGCAACGAGCGCCTCATCACCTTCATCGACACCCCGGGTCACGAGGCGTTCACCGCCATGCGTGCGCGTGGTGCGAACTCGACCGACATCGCGGTCATCGTGGTGGCGGCCGACGACGGCGTGATGCCGCAGACGGTGGAGGCGATCAACCACGCCCAGGCGGCCGACGCGCCGATCGTGGTCGCGGTCAACAAGATCGACAAGGAGGGGGCCAACCCCGCCAAGATCCGCCAGCAGCTCACCGAGTACGGGCTGGTCGCCGAGGAGTACGGCGGCGAGACCATGTTCGTGGACATCTCGGCGAAGCAGGGCATCAACATCGACGGCCTGCTGGAGGCGATCCTGCTGACCGCCGACGCCTCGCTCGACCTGCGCGCCAACCCCGAGATGGAGGCGCAGGGCGTCGCCATCGAGGCGCACCTCGACCGCGGTCGCGGTCCGGTCGCCACGGTGCTGGTGCAGCGCGGTTCGCTCCGCGTGGGCGACTCGATCGTGGCGGGCGCCGCCTACGGTCGCGTGCGCCGCATGGTCGACGAGCACGGCGAGGACGTCACCGTCGCGACCCCGTCGCGCCCGGTGCAGGTCATCGGCCTCACCTCGGTGCCCGGCGCCGGCGACACGTTCCTCGTGGTCGAGGAGGACCGGGTGGCCCGGCAGATCGCCGAGCGCCGCCAGGCCCGCAACCGCAACGCCATGAACGCGGCCAAGCGGAAGCGCGTCAGCCTGGAGGACCTGGACGCCGCGCTGAAGGAGACCAGCGCCCTCACCTTGATCATCAAGGGCGACAACTCCGGTACCGTCGAGGCACTGGAAGACGCGCTCATGAAGATCGAGGTCGGCGACGACGTCGAGCTGCGGGTCATCCACCGCGGCGTCGGCGGCATCACCGAGGGCGACATCAACCTCGCCGTCGCCGGTTCCGCCATCGTCCTGGGCTTCAACGTCCGGGCCGAGGGCAAGGCGACCGAACTCGCGAACCGCGAGGGCGTCGACGTCCGCTACTACACGGTGATCTACCAGGCGATCGACGAGATCGAGCAGGCCCTCAAGGGCATGCTCAAGCCGGAGTACGAAGAGGTCCAGCTGGGCCGCGCGGAGGTCCGCGAGGTCTTCAAGTCCTCCAAGGTCGGCACGATCGCCGGTTGTCTCGTGCTGTCGGGCGAGATCCGCCGCAACGCGCGGGCCCGCCTGCTGCGCGACAACAACGTCGTCCAGGAGAACCTGCCGATCAGCTCGCTGCGGCGGTTCAAGGACGACGCGACCGAGGTCCGCGAGGGCTACGAGTGCGGTCTGACGCTCGGCAACTACGCCGACCTGAAGGTCGGCGACGTCATCGAGACGTTCGAGATGCGCGAGAAGCCGCGCGCCTGATCGTCTTCCGACACGGTGCGGGGCCGTCCCACGGGGCGGCCCCGCACCCTTGGAAACCCACGTGGTGATGAACCCTGTTCGTCGGTGCCCTTGAGCTGGACGTGCTGCTCGGCGACGTCCACTCGTTGAAGCAGAAGCGGTCCGTGGTGAAGCCCGTCGTGGCCGAGCTGAGGCGCAGGTTCGAGGTGTCCGTCGCCGAGGCGGGCCACCAGGACCTGCACCGCCGCGCGCTGATCGGAGTGGCGGTGGTCGCCGCCGACGCCCAGCATGTCAGGGAAGTCCTGGACGCCTGCGAGAGGCTCGTCGCCGGGCGACCCGAACTGGAACTGCTCTCCGCCCGCCACAGGCTGGTCGGGCCGGAGGACGACTGAACACGTCGCCACGCGGCGACAACCGATAAGGAGGGGAGCGCCGTGGCCGACCAGGCACGGGCTCGCAAGCTGGCCAAGCGGATCTCGCAGATCGTGGCCTCCGCGCTGGAGCACGAGGTGAAGGACCCGCGGCTGGCCCGCGTGACCATCACCGACACCCGCGTGACGGGCGACCTGCACGACGCGACGGTCTACTACACCGTGCTGGGCGAGAAGCTGGACGCCGAGCCGGACCTCGCGGGCGCGGCGGCGGCGCTGGAGAGCGCCAAGGGCGTGCTGCGCACCATGGTCGGCCAGCAGACCGGCGTGCGGTTCACCCCGACGCTCACGTTCGTCACCGACACCGTGCCCGACGAGGCGCGGCGGATGGACGAGCTGCTGGCCAGGGCGCGCGAGGCGGACGCCGAGGTGGCCCGCATCGCGTCCGGCGCGGAGCCCGCCGGCGAGCCCGACCCGTACAAGCCGCCGCGGGAGACCGAGGACGGCGAGTAGGAATCGACCGACGCGGGCCGACTAGCGTTCCGGTCGTGCACAACGACCTCACCGCCGCGGCCCGCGTCCTGTCCACCGCCACCGACGTCACGTTGCTGGCCCACGTCAACCCCGACGCGGACGCGCTGGGCAGCGCCCTGGCGCTCGGACTGGCCCTGCACCGCCGCGGCGTGACCGCGCGGGTGTCGTTCGGGGCGCCCGACGAGGTGCCGGAGACGCTGCGCGACCTGGACGTCGCCGGTCTGCTCGTGCCCGCCTCCGAGGTGCCCGCCGCGCCACCCGTGCTCGTCGCCCTGGACGCCGGCAGCGTCGGCCGGCTCGGGCCGCTCGGCGACCGGGTGGCCACCGCCGGTGTGGTCGTCGTGCTCGACCACCACGTGTCCAACCCCCGCTTCGGGCACGTCAACGTGGTCGACGACCGCGCCGAGGCCACCGCGGTGGTGGTGCTGCGGCTGCTCGACGAACTGGGCGTGGAACTGGACGAGCCGGTGGCCCGCTGCATCTACGCGGGCCTGGTCACGGACACGCGGTCGTTCCGGCACGCGTCGGCGTCCACGCACGAGGTCGCGGCCCGCCTGCTCGCCGCGGGCGTCGACGCCGAGGCCGTCGCCCGGCCGCTGATGGACTCCCACCCGTTCGGCTACCTGGGGATGCTGTCGACCGTGCTGCGCGGCGCGCGGCTGGAACCGGACGCGGCGGCCGGGCTGGGGTTCGTGCACGCCGTCGTGACGCTGGAGGACGCCGCGGGGCTGCGCCCCGAGGAGGTGGAGAGCGTGGTCGACCTGGTGCGCACCACGGCCGAGGCGGAGGTGGCGGCGGTGCTGAAGGAGCTGCGTCCCGCCACGTGGTCGGTGTCGCTGCGCGCGGTGAGCCGGGTCGACGTCCGCGAGGTGGCGCAGCTGCTCGGCGGCGGCGGTCACCGCCTCGCCGCGGGCTTCACCGCGACCGGCTCGGCCGACGCGGTGCTCCGACGGCTGAGGGAGGCGCTGGCCGAGGTGGCCGGACGATGAGCCCCGACCCGCTCGACGCCGATCGGGTGCCCGCGCGCCGCGTGATCGGCCTGGCCGCACCGGCGCTGGTCGTCCTGGCCGCCGAACCCCTCTACGTCCTGGTCGACACGGCCGTGGTCGGCCACCTGGGCGCGCTGCCCCTCGCCGGCCTGGCCCTGGGCGGCGTCCTGTTCACGCAGGTCGCCACCCAGCTCACGTTCCTCTCGTACGGCACCACGGCCCGCGCCGCACGCCTGTTCGGCGCGGGCCGCCGGGTGGAGGCGGTCGAGGAGGGCGTGCAGGCCACGTGGCTCGCGCTCGCCGTCGGCGCGTTCGTGATCGCCGTCGGCCAACTCCTGGCCGACCCCGCCGCGCGCCTGCTCGCCGGTCCGGGCGAGGTCGCCGACAACGCCGTCGGCTGGCTCCGCGTCGCCCTGTTCGGCGCGCCGTTCGTGCTGGTCACCATGGCCGGCAACGGGTGGATGCGCGGCGTGCAGGACACCCGTCGCCCGCTGCGCTACGTGCTCGTGGGCAACGGCATCTCGGCCGTGCTGTGCCCGCTCTTCGTGCACGTCGCCGGCTGGGGCCTGGAGGGCTCGGCCGTCGCGAACGTCATCGCGCAGGTCCTCTCCGCCGGCCTGTTCGGCCGGGCGCTGCGCGCGGAGCGCGTCGACCTGCGGCCCGACCCGCGCCGGATGCGCGCCCAGCTCGGCCTCGGCCGCGACCTGGTGCTGCGCAGCCTGGCGTTCCAGGCGTGCTTCCTGTCCGCCGCGTCCGTCGCCGCCCGCACGTCCGTCGCCGCCGTCGGCGCGCACCAGGTCGTGCTCCAGCTGTGGACGTTCCTGGCGCTCGTGCTCGACTCCCTCGCCATCGCCGCGCAGTCCATCGTCGGCGCGGCGCTGGGCGCCGGGCGCCGCGACCGGGCCCGTCGGTTCGCCCGGCAGGTCACCGGCTACGGACTGGTGTTCGGCGTGTTCCTGGGGGCCGTGTTCGCGGCGCTGTCCGGGCCGCTGCCGCTGCTGTTCACCACCGACCGGCTCGTCCTCGACGAGATCCCGCACGCCTGGTGGTTCTTCGTGGGCCTGCAACCCGTCGCCGGGGTGGTGTTCGCCCTCGACGGCGTGCTGCTCGGCGCGGGCGACGCCGGGTTCCTGCGCACCGCCACCCTGGCCTCCGCGGCGCTGGGCTTCCTGCCGCTGGTGTGGGCGTCGCACGCGTTCGGCTGGGGCCTGGTCGGGATCTGGACGGGCCTGACGGCGTTCATGGTCCTGCGGCTGGTGGCGGTGCTGGCGCGGACCCGTTCCGGCAGGTGGGCGAGGGTCGGCGTGACCTGACCGTCGTGTGGCGAGGCGCACGTCCGGGAATCGTTAACATAGGGCAACTGTTTTTCGATACCGGGAGTGCCGCCGCACGGTCCACGAGGAGTTCCCCTTGCCGGTCGATCGAGCCACGAAGCGCGGCTGGCTGATCTGGTCAACCGCCGTCGCCGTCTACGTCGCCGCCCTGTTCCACCGGAACTCGCTCGGCGTCGCCAGCCTGGAGGCGTCCGAGCGGTTCGGCGTCGGCCCCGCCGCGCTCAGCACGTTCACCGTGCTCCAGATCGGGCTGTACGCGCTGATGCAGGTCCCCACGGGCCTGCTCGTCGACCGCTTCGGCCCCCGCCGCGTCCTCGTCGCCGCCGCGCTGCTCATGGGCGCCGGCCAGGTCCTGTTCGCGCTGGCCTCCTCCTACCAGGTCGGCCTCGCCGCCCGCGCCGTCCTCGGCGTCGGCGACGCCATGACGTGGGTGAGCGTGCTGCGGCTCGCCGCCGCGCACTTCCCGCCCCGCCGGTTCACCGTCGTGATGACGCTGTCCGCGGCCCTCGGCGGCGCCGGCAACCTCGTCGCCACCGTCCCGCTGACCCTGCTGCTGGACAACGCCGGCTGGACCGCCACGTTCCTCATCGCCGGTGCCGCCACCGCCGCCTACTCCGCGGTCGTGGCGTGGCGGGTGCGCGAGGTGCCCGACGGCGTGCCGCCGCCCGTCGCCGAGCCGGTGCCGCTGCGCGCGCTCGGCCCGCGCGTCGCCGCCGCGTGGCGCGTGCCCGGCACCCGCCTGGGCTTCTGGGTCCACTTCACGTCGATGTCCACCCCGGCGCTGCTCGCCCTGCTGTGGGGCTTCCCGTACCTGGTCGAGGCGCAGGGCCTGTCCAGGCCCGCCGCGTCCGCCGTGCTCAGCACCCTCGTCGTGGTCGCCGTCGTGGCCGGTCCCGTGATGGGCGCGGTCATCGCGGGCCGCCCCGGGTGGCGCATGCCGATCGTCGTGGGCTACCTCGGCGTGGCGGTGGTGTGCTGGGCCCTGCTGCTCGGCTGGCCGGGCGGCGTGCTGCCCGCTCCCGTGCTGTACGCGGTGTTCGCCCTGCTCGCGATCGGCAACCCGGTGTCCGGCGTCGCCTTCGCCCTCGTCCGCGACTACAACCCGCTGCACCGGGTGAGCACCGCGACCGGCGTGGCCAACGTCGGCGGGTTCGCCGCGATCACCTTCACCGCGCTCGTCGTGGGCGTGCTGCTCGACGTCGCCGAACCGCTGGCCGCGCCCGACGCCTACCGGGTCGCGTTCCTGTCCGTGGTGGCCGTGCTGCTGGTCGGGGTGTGGCGCACGGTCGTGTGGTGGCGGCGCGCCAGGGCCGCCGTGTTCGCCGCGCTCGACCGGGGGGAGACCGTGCCGGTGCCGGTGCGCCGCCGTCGCTGGGACGCCCTGGCCGACGCCTAGGATCTCCCCTCGTGCCCGTACCCAGCCGCCCTTCCCGTCCCCCCGTAGCGCCCGGCCTGGTCGTCGTCGACAAGCCGGACGGCATGACCTCCCACGACGTGGTCGCCAAGGTCCGCCGCATCCTCGGCACCCGCAAGGTCGGCCACGCGGGCACGCTCGACCCGATGGCGACCGGCGTGCTCGTGCTCGGCATCGAGCGGGCCACGAAGCTCCTCGGCCACCTCGCGCTGGACAGCAAGGCGTACCTGTCGACGATCCGCCTGGGCGCGTCGACCACGACCGACGACGCCGAGGGCGAGGTCGTGTCGAGCGCGGACGCCTCGGCGGTGCCCGAGGACGCGATCCGCGCGGGCGTCGCCGCGCTGACCGGCGCGATCCAGCAGGTGCCGAGCGCGGTGAGCGCCGTGAAGATCGACGGCAAGCGCGCCTACGCGCGGGTGCGCGACGGCGAGGTCGTCGACATCCCGGCGCGCCCGGTCACCGTGCACCGCTTCGACGTCCTGGCGATCCGCCGCGAGGGCGCGACCACCGAGCTGGACGTGATGGTCGAGTGCTCGTCCGGCACGTACGTCCGGGCCCTGGCCCGCGACCTCGGCGCCGCCCTGGGCGTGGGCGGCCACCTGGCCAACCTCCGCCGCACCAGGGTCGGCCCGTTCGACCTGCGCGTCGCCAGGACCCTCCAGCAGCTGGAGGACGCCCCGGGGCTGTCCCTGGACCTCGACGCGGCCGTCGCCACCGCCTTCCCGCGCCGCGAGATCGCGCCGCGCGAGGCCGTGGCCCTGTCCCACGGCCAACGCCTCCCGGCGGGTGGGCTGGAGGGCACCTACGGCGTGTTCGGCCCGGACGGCCACGTCGTGGCCCTGGCCAAGGACGAGGGGCCCGTCACCAAGTCCCTGGTGGTGCTCACGCCGGCGGGCTGACCGCCGATCCCGGGTCCCACCGCAGCCGCGTGGGCCTACCGTGGAGGCATGGCGAGATGGGTGTTGCCCGCGGCGGCGGGGGTGGTCGCCTCGGCGACCGGTGTGGCGATCAACGTGGCCACGGACGCGGCCGGCGACCCGTGGGCGTGGGCGGCGGTCGTGCTGCTCACCGTGCTGGGCGTCGTGCTCACCGTGCGGATGCAGCAGCCCGCCAGACGGCGGCCCCCGGCGCCGCCGTCTGCGCAGCCCGCACCGCAGCCCGCACCCCGGCCCTCCCGGCCGGAGCCGTCCGTCCACAACTCGGTCACCGGCACGGTGCACGGCGGCGTCGTGCAGGCCGGGAACGTGGGCTCGGTCACCATCGACTCGTCGACGGCGGTCACCCAGCACGCGGTCGCGCGTGACGGCGGCACGGTCTACCAGGCCGGACGGGACGTCAACCCCAACCGCTGACCGCGACCCGGCCCCGTAGGCTTGCCGCGTGCAACGCTGGCGAGGGCTCGACCTCCTTCCGGGCGGCTGGGGCCGCTGCGTCGTGACGATCGGCGTGTTCGACGGCGTCCACCGGGGCCACCAGGCGCTGATCGGCCGCGCGGTGGACCTGGCGGCGGCCAAGGGGGTGCCGAGCGTCGTCATGACGTTCGACCCGCACCCCTCCGAGGTCGTCCGCCCCGGCAGCCACCCCGCGCAGCTGACGGGCCTGCACCGGCGCGCCGAGCTGGTCGAGGGGCTCGGCGCGGACGTCTTCTGCGTCATCCCGTTCACCGCCGAGGTGTCCCGGATGCCCGCGGACGAGTTCGCGCACGAGATCCTGGTCGACCGGCTGCACGCGGCGGCCGTGGTGGTGGGCGAGAACTTCACGTTCGGCTACAGGGCGGCGGGCAACGTCGACCTGCTGCGCGCGCTGGGCACGCGGTTCGGCTTCGTGACGGAGGGGGCGGATCTGGTGACCGACGACGGGGTGACGTACTCGTCGACCTACATCCGGGCGTGCATCGACGCGGGTGACGTGGCGGCCGCCGCGCACGCGCTGGGCAGGCCGCACCGGCTGGAGGGCATCGTGGTGCGCGGCGACGGCCGCGGCAAGGAGCTGGGTTTCCCCACGGCCAACCTGTCCACGACCCGCTTCGCCGCCGTGCCCGCGGACGGCGTGTACGCGTGCTGGTTCGTCCGCGGCGACGGCAGGCGCCTCCGGGCCGCGGTGAGCGTCGGCACGAACCCCACCTTCTCCGGCCGGGAGCGGCGCGTCGAGGCCTACGTGCTCGACGTCGACGAGGACTTCTACGGCCAGCGGGTGGCGCTGGACTTCGTGGAGCGGCTGCGCGGCATGGAGAAGTTCGACGCGGTCGAGGACCTGCTGGTGCAGATGCACCGCGACGTGGTCGTGGCCCGCGACGTCCTGGTGGCCGAAGAGCGGCTGTGACCTGTTGAACCAGGTGGGTGGAACCGTCCGTGCCGTGGTCGGCGACCTGGCAGGATGCTGTCACGTCGACCGGGCTAGGGGAGAGGCGCAGGTGGAGGACCACAAGATCGTCCAGCGCAACCTCGCGTTGCAGCGTGAGTGGTACGGGGAGCCCCTGGGTGACCGGGTGCGCCGGTTGGTGGTCGCCTTCAACGTCTCCCAGGCGCAGCTCGCCGACGTCCTCGGGATCAGCGCCCCGATGCTCAGCCAGGTCATGAGCGGTCGCCGCGCGAAGATCGGCAACCCGTCGGTGCTGGCGCGGATGATCATGCTGGAGCGCAAGGTCCTCACCCCCGACGTGTCCACCGGCGCGCCCGAGGCCCTCCAGCGCGCGCTGGACGAGGTCCGCGGCTCCAAGCCCACGGTGGGGCGCGAGTCGCTGCCGGTGAACCTCGCCGACGACGAGGCCGTGGTGTTCCCGTTCCTGCGCCGGCTGGCCGACCGCCGCGAGTTGTCGCAGGCCGCCGACGTGCTGGGCGAGGACTTCCCGGCGCTGGCCGACGTGCTGCGGCGCGCGGGCAAGGACCGCGACGCCTGACCGCGACGCCTGACCGCGGACGGGTAGCCGTCCGCCACTACTGGTAACCTCGACAGTTGGGTCTGGCTGCGGTCCGTGGCGGCCAGTACCGACTACCCCGCGCGAGCGGGGCCCCACGGCACGGGAATCGAGAACCAGGAAGCAGGAACGTGGCACTCTCCACCGATGAGAAGAAGACCATCCTCGCCGAGTACGGCGTCCACGACACGGACACCGGCTCCGCCGAGGCGCAGGTCGCGCTGCTGAGCAAGCGCATCGCCGACCTGACGGAGCACCTCAAGAAGCACAAGCACGACCACCACTCGCGTCGTGGCCTGCTGCTGCTCGTCGGCCGTCGCCGCCGGCTGCTCAACTACCTCCAGAAGGTGGACATCCAGCGCTACCGCGACCTGATCGGTCGTCTCGGCCTGCGCAGGTGAAACGTGCCGGGGGGGAGTGATCGCACGATCACTCCCCCTTCGGCTTCGCAAGGACAAGACAACAAAGACGAGGGACGTACGCGCGGCGCACGGGACGACAGTTCGCCGGTCCTCGGTAGTGGCCCCCTGGCAGTGGAGAAGACCAGGGGACTTCGATCGAAGACCGGCCTCGTCCGAACCGCGATCCCGCACCCGAGCGCGCTGCGGCCCGCACGACGAGGAGTTTTCCGCATGACGGAACTTGAGGTCCACGAGACTTCAGCCCTGATCGACAACGGTCGGTTCGGCACCCGCACCATCCGCTTCGAGACCGGTCGCCTGGCCCGCCAGGCCGCCGGCAGCGTCGTCGCCTACCTGGACGACGAGACCATGCTGCTCTCGGCCACCACGGCGTCGAAGCACCCCAAGGAGCACTTCGACTTCTTCCCCCTCACGGTGGACGTCGAGGAGCGCATGTACGCCGCGGGTCGCATCCCCGGCTCGTTCTTCCGCCGCGAGGGTCGCCCGTCGACCGACGCGATCCTGACCTGCCGCCTGATCGACCGGCCGCTGCGCCCGTCCTTCGTGGACGGTCTGCGCAACGAGATCCAGGTCGTCATCACGGTGATGAGCCTGAACCCGCAGGACCTGTACGACGTCGTGGCCATCAACGCCGCGTCCGCGTCCACGCAGCTCGCGGGCCTGCCGTTCTCCGGCCCCATCGGCGGCGTCCGGGTGGCGCTGATCGAGGGCCAGTGGGTGGCGTTCCCCACGCACGAGCAGCTGGAGAAGGCCGTGTTCGACATGGTCGTCGCCGGTCGCATCGTCGGTGAGGACGTCGCGATCATGATGGTCGAGGCCGAGGCCACCGAGCGCGTCGTCGACCTGGTCGGCGAGGGCGCCCAGGCGCCCACCGAGGAGGTCGTCGCCGCCGGCCTGGAGGCCGCCAAGCCGTTCATCGCGTCGCTGTGCGAGGCGCAGGCCCAGCTGGCGCAGGTCGCCGCGAAGGCCACCGGCGAGTTCCCGACCTACCCGGCCTACCAGGCCGACGCCTTCGAGGCCGTCGAGCAGGCCGTGGCGGGCGAGCTGGCCCAGGCGATGGCCATCGCCGGCAAGCAGGAGCGCGAGCACCGCATCGACGAGCTCAAGGCGTCGGTGCTGGAGAAGCTGGCCGAGCAGTTCGAGGGTCGCGAGAAGGAGGTCGGCGCCGCGTTCCGCTCGCTGACCAAGAAGCTGGTCCGCCAGCGCATCCTGCGCGACAAGGTCCGCATCGACGGCCGCGGCCTCACCGAGATCCGGTCGCTGTCGGCCGAGGTCGAGCTGATCCCGCGGGCGCACGGCTCGGCGCTGTTCGAGCGCGGCGAGACCCAGATCCTGGGTGTCACCACGCTGAACATGCTGCGCATGGAGCAGCAGATCGACTCGCTGTCCCCGGAGACGCACAAGCGCTACCTGCACCACTACAACTTCCCGCCGTTCTCCACCGGTGAGACCGGTCGCGTCGGTTCGCCGAAGCGCCGCGAGATCGGCCACGGCGCGCTGGCCGAGCGGGCGCTCATGCCCGTGCTGCCCAAGCGCGAGGAGTTCCCCTACGCGATCCGCCAGGTGTCCGAGGCGCTCAGCTCGAACGGCTCCACGTCGATGGGCTCGGTCTGCGCGTCCACGATGTCGCTGCTCAACGCCGGCGTGCCGCTGAAGGCGCCGGTGTCCGGCATCGCCATGGGCCTGGTGTCCGACGAGGTCGACGGCAAGACGGAGTACGTCGCGCTGACCGACATCCTCGGCGCCGAGGACGCGTTCGGCGACATGGACTTCAAGGTCGCCGGCACCAAGGAGTTCGTGACCGCGCTCCAGCTCGACACCAAGCTCGACGGCATCCCGTCCGACGTGCTGGCCAAGGCCCTCGGTCAGGCCCGCGACGCGCGCCTGACCATCCTGGAGGTCATGGCCGAGGCCATCGACCGCCCGGACGAGATGAGCCCGTTCGCACCGCGCGTGACGTCGGTCAAGATCCCGACCGACAAGATCGGCGAGGTCATCGGGCCCAAGGGCAAGATGATCAACTCGATCACCGAGCAGACCGGCGCCGACATCTCCATCGAGGACGACGGCACGATCTACGTCGGTGCGGCGGACGGCCCGTCCGCGGAGGCCGCCATCGACCTGATCAACGCCATCGCGAACCCGCAGCTGCCGAAGGTGGGCGAGCGCTTCCTGGGCACCGTGGTGAAGACCGCGGCGTTCGGCGCGTTCGTGTCGCTGCTGCCGGGCAAGGACGGCCTGATCCACATCTCCAAGCTGGGCAACGGCAAGCGCATCGCCAAGGTCGAGGACGTCGTCAAGGTCGGCGACAAGCTCCGCGTCGAGATCGCGGACATCGACCAGCGCGGCAAGATCAGCCTCGTGCTGGTCAACGAGGACGCCGACGCGGCCCCGGCCGGCGACGCCCCCGACGCCGACGCCCCCGCGCAGGACGCCGCTCCGGCGGAGGCTTCGGCCGAGTGACGACGAGCGTCAACGGGACGGCCGCGAGCGCTTCCGGCGCTCGCGGCCGTCCGCTTACCCGGCGTCCGGGGCACCTCCAGAAGCCCGGCACCACGGTGGCGCTGGAGCGCGACGGCGACGGCGTCGCGACCGTCCGGCGCAGCCTGCTGCCGTCGGGCCTGCGGGTCGTCACCGAGCGCGTCCCGGGCGTGCGGTCGGCGTCCGTCGGCCTGTGGGTGCAGGTGGGGTCGCGCGACGAGCGCGCCGAGGTCGCGGGCGCCGCGCACTACCTGGAGCACCTGCTGTTCAAGGGCACGGCGAGCCGCACGGCGGCGGCCATCGCGGAGGAGATCGACGCGGTCGGCGGCGAGCTGAACGCGTTCACCGCCAAGGAGCACACCTGCTACTACGCGCACGTCCTCGACGAGGACCTGCCGCTGGCGGTGGACCTGGTGTGCGACGTCGTCTTCGACGCGCTCTGCGAGCCGCGCGACTTCGAGACCGAGCGCGGCGTGGTGCTCGAGGAGATCGCGATGCGCGACGACGACCCCGAGGACCTGCTGCACGACGCGTTCCTGGACGCCCTGCTGGGCGACCACGTCCTGGGCCGCCCGGTGCTGGGCACCGAGCGGTCCATCGGGGACATGGACCGCGACGCGCTGTTCACGTTCTACAAGCGCCGCTACACGCTGCCCCGGATGGTGCTGGCGGTGGCGGGCAACGTCGAGCACGCGCAGGTCATGAAGCTGGCGCGGCGCCTGATCGGCGACCGGCTGGACCGCGTGGGCACCCCGGTGGCGCCCCGCGCGGGCCGGGCGCGCATCCCCGCGTCGCGCCGGCTGGTGCTGCACGACGACGACACCGAGCAGGCGCACCTGATGCTGGGCGTGCGGGCGCTGGACCGGCACGACGAGCGCCGGTTCGCGCTGAACGTGCTGAACGCGGCCCTGGGCGGCGGGATGAGCTCCCGGCTGTTCCAGGAGGTCCGGGAGCGGCGCGGCCTGGCCTACCAGGTGTACTCGTCGGTGGGCACGTACGCGGACGCGGGCACCCTGTCGGTGTACGCGGGCTGCCAGCCCGACCGGCTCGGCGACGTGGCGGGCGTCGTGCGCGACGTGCTGTCCACGGTGGCCCGCGAGGGCCTGTCCGAGGCGGAGGTGGCGCGCGGCCGGGGACAGCTGCGCGGCGGGCTCGTGCTGGGGCTGGAGGACACCAGTTCGCGCATGTCCCGCATCGGCAAGGGCGAGCTGAACTACGGCGACCACCTGTCGGTGGAGCAGACCCTGGCGCGCATCGACGCGGTCACGCCCGAGGACGTGGCGGCGCTGGCGCGCGACCTGTTGCGACGCCCCGTCGCCGCCGCCGTGGTCGGCCCCTACGCTCACGTCGACGATCTGCCGTCCCAGGTGCACGAGGTGATCTCTTGAACGACCCGTCCCCCCTCGACGAGACCGTGCGGGAAGAACCGCTCCGCGTCGGCGTCATCGGCGCGCGCGGCCGGATGGGCGCGGAGGTGTGCCGGGCGGTCGAGGCCGCGCCGGACATGGAAGTCGTGGCGATGGTCGACGCCGGCGACTGGCTGTTCAACCTGTCCGACGCGGGCGCCGAGGTCGTGGTCGACTTCACCAGCCCCGAGGTCGTCATGGACAACATCCGGTTCTGCGTGGACAACGACATCCACGCGGTCGTCGGCACGTCCGGCTTCGACGCGCGGAAGCTGGGCACCGTCTCCGAGTGGCTGGACGCCAAGCCGGGCGTGGGCGTGCTGATCGCCCCGAACTTCGCGATCGGCGCGGTGCTGTCGATGCGGTTCGCCGAGCTGGCCGCCCGCTACTACGAGTCGGTCGAGGTCGTCGAGCTGCACCACCCGCGCAAGGTGGACGCCCCGTCGGGCACGGCCGCGCACACCGCCCGGCTGATCTCCCAGGCGCGCGAGGCGGCCGGGCTCGGCCCGATGCCGGACGCGACGACGCAGGAGGCGCCGGGCGCGCGCGGCACGCTCGTGGGCGACGTGCGGGTGCACTCGCTGCGGGTGGCGGGCCTGATCGCGCACCAGGAGGTCGTGTTCGGCACCGAGGGCGAGACGCTGACGCTGCGGCACGACTCGCTGGACCGCACGTCGTTCATGCCGGGCGTGCTGCTGGCGGTGCGGCGGATCGCGCGGCACCCGGGGCTGTCCGTGGGCCTCGACAAGTACATGGACCTCTGAGGTCCATGAGCACCCGCACCGTCGCGTTCCTCATCACCGCCGCGCTGGCGGTGTACTTCGTGCTGCTCGGCGGTCGGGCGGTGGTGCTGCTGGGCACCGGCGAGCCGGTGGGCGTCGCGCTCGGCGTGGGCGTGCTGCTGCTGCCGCTGGTCGGCGCGTGGATCGCGTGGACCAACATCCGGTTCGGCTTCACCACGGAGCGGATGGCGCGGCTGCTGGAGGCGGAGGGCGCGCTGCCCGACCTCTCCGGCCTGCCGCGCACGCCGTCCGGCCGCGTGGAGCGGGCCGCCGCCGACGAGTGGTTCGAGGAGCGCAAGCGGGACGTGGAGGCGCGACCGGAGGACTGGCGGACCTGGTTCCTGCTCGCCCAGGCCTACGACCTGTCGGGCGACCGGGGCCGGGCGCGCGAGACCATGCGCAAGGCCATCGGGCTGTTCTCCGGGGTGTAGTTCGAACGGGTGAACCCGCGTGACAGGGCCGCCGGCCCGGGTAATGGCGTGGGCATGGATCGGACTGCGGTGGACCGCCTCTACGACTGCGACGTCCTCGACCGCCACGGTCGCCACATCGGCCACGTCGTCGACCTGTGGCTGTCGAACGGCCGGCCGATGTGGGCGTCCGTGCGCAGAACGGCCGGCACGGCCCTGGTGCCGATCCGCGGCGCCCAGGTCCGCGACCGCCGGCTCGTCGTGCCGGTGGACCGCCGCGAGGTGGAGGACGCGCCGCGCGTCGACGGCGGCCCGACGGCCGAGGTGCACGACCACTACGGCCTGTCGATGCCCGAGCAGCGGCTCGTGCGGCACGACCGCGCCGGGAGCGGGGCTAGTGCACCAGCCAGCCCGCGAGGGCGGCAGGCGATGCGGCCAGCACGCTGAACCGGGCGAAGCGGCCGATCATGCCGGTGGAGATGAACAGCCACGACGACATGCCGGCCAGGCCCGCGAGCACCGTGGTGAACATGAACGGCGGCAGGCCGACGACCGAGCTGACCGCGTGCGTGCCGAACATCCAGCGCGGGTGGCGGTGGCAGCGCAGGCGCACCCATTCCAGCCGCGCCCGCCACCGCAGCCGCCACGGCGACGGCGGCTTCCCGGGCTTCGCGGGCTTCTCCGCGCGCCGCAGGAACGCGGGCAGGCGCAGCGAGCCCTTCGCGGCCAGGAAGTAGAACATCTTGCCCAGCACCTGGCCCACGGCCACGGCGAGGCCGATCCACCACCAGGAGATGCCCGGCTGCTGCGTCACCAGGCCGATCACGAAGAGCTCGATGCTGATCAGAGGGAGCACCGCGGAGCCGAACGCGATGCCGAACGTGAGGCACAACCACCCGAGCACGTGACCGAGGTTACTGGCGGATCACGACGACAACAGCAGGGTCAACCCCCCGGAAACCCTGATTTCCCTCAGGGGTCGTCCCAGGGCGTCCAGCGTGCGCACCGTGCCGTCGGGGGTCCACTCCGCCTTGGCGTAGAAGCCGGTCGACGCCCGGTCGGCCTCCGGGACCCACGCGACGCCCCTGGTGGCGCCCGCCTCGCGCAGCCGCGCCGCGGCCGCGGCCAGCAGTCGGCCGCCGTGCCCGCGCCGTCCCCAGCGGGGCTCGACCAGCACGTTCACCAGCGCCGTCGTGGCCGCGTCGGGCGGCAGCGAGCCGTCCGCGCGGGCCACGTCGTCCGCGGGGGCGGCGCCGGCCACGCAGAAGCCCACCAGCCACCGGCCCTCGGTGGCCACCAGCACCTGGCCGCCCTCGACGGCCTCGGCCCAGGCGGGGGCGGTCCGCGCCACGTCCAGGTCCGCCAGCACCTCCCCGGGCACCAGGTCCCGGTAGGCGGTCCGCCAGGTGTCCCGGTGGATGCGGGCGATCTCCGCCACGTCGTCGGGCTCAGCGGTGCGCACCGCGGCGTCGGCCATGGACAGCACCCTAGCCGGCCGGTTCCCCGGTGATCGCCCGCGGTGTCGTACCCCGGTGGGATCATCCGCGCGTGCAGAAGATGAGCGCCGACGTCGCACGCCGCATCGCCCTGGGGGCGCAGGGCTTCGCCGAACCCCGGCCCGCGGGGGCGCCCACCCGGCGGCACCTCCGGAAGGTGCTGTCCCGCATCCGGCTGCTCCAGCTCGACTCGGTGAACGTGGCGGTGCGCGCGCACTACATGCCGCTGTTCTCCCGGCTCGGCTCCTACGAGCCGGCCCTGGTGGACGACGCGGCGTGGGCGCACAGCGCGCGCCGGCCGCGGCTGCTGGTGGAGTACTGGGCGCACGAGGCGAGCCTGGTGCCGGTGGAGGACTGGCCGTTGTTCCACTCCGGCGCCAAGCGCCAGGGCTGGTGGCGCACCTACGCGACCGTCGCCGAGGCGTCGCCGGGGCTGGTGGACGACGTGCTGGCCGTGGTGCGGGAGTCGGGGCCGATGGGCGCGGGCGCGATCGAGAAGGCGCTGTCCGGAGGCGGGCCGCGCGCCAAGGACCACTGGGGCTGGAACTGGTCGGAGGTCAAGCAGGTCTGCGAGTACCTGTTCGGCGCGGGCGTGCTGACGACGGGCACGCGGCGCGGGTTCGAGCGGCACTACGACCTGGTCGAGCGCGTGCTGCCGCCCGACGTGCTGGCCCGCCGCGTGCCCGCGGACGAGGGGGCCCGGGAGCTGGTGGCGCGGGCGGCGACGGCGCTGGGCGTGGCGACCGAGCCGGACCTGCGCGACTACTACCGGCTGGCCCCGGCGCGCAGCAGGCAGGCGGTCGCCGAGCTGGTGGAGGCGGGCGTGCTGGAGCCGGTCGAGGTGCGCGGCTGGAACGCGCCCGCCTACCGGCACGTCGAGGCGCGCGTGCCGCGCGTGGTGGCGGGCCGGGCGCTGCTGTGCCCGTTCGACCCGCTGATCTGGGAGCGGGCGCGCACCGAGCGCATCTTCGATTTCTTCTACCGCATCGAGATCTACGTGCCCGCGCCGAAGCGGGTGCACGGCTACTACGTGTTCCCGTTCCTGCTGGACGGGCGGCTGGTGGGCCGGGTGGACCTCAAGGCCGACCGGGCGGCGGGCGTCCTGCGCGTGCAGTCGGCGTTCTCCGAGCCGGCGGTGGACGTGGGGCGGGTGGCCGTGGAGCTGGCGGCCGAGCTGCGGCACATGGCCGACTGGCTGGAGCTGGACGACGTGGTCGTGGCGCCGCGCGGCGACCTGGCGCCCGCGCTGTCGGCGGTGGTGCGCTGAGGGCGTGGCACCAGGGGAGTGACATCAATGGGCTGACAGATATTGAAATCTGTCAGCCCATGCGGGAGGGTGGGGTCATGACCGACTCCACTCCCCGGGGCGCCCGCGACCGGCGGCTCGGCCGCGACCTCCGCGTTTCCGCGCTCGGCCTGGGCTGCATGGGCATGTCCGACCTGTACGGCCCGGCCGACGAGGCGGAGAGCGTGGCGACGATCCACGCCGCGATCGACGCGGGCGTGACGCTGCTCGACACCGGCGACTTCTACGGCATGGGCCACAACGAGATGCTGATCCGCCGCGCGCTGGCCGACCGCGCCCGCGACGACGTGGCGATCAGCGTGAAGTTCGGCGCGCTGCGCGACGCGGACGGCGGCTGGCACGGCAACGACGGCAGGCCCGAGGCCGTGCGCAACTTCCTCGCCTACACCCTGCGCCGCCTGGGCACCGACCACGTCGACGTCTACCGCCCGGCCCGCCTCGACCCCGCCGTGCCGATCGAGGACACCGTCGGCGCCATCGCCGAGCAGGTCGGGAAGGGTCACGTGCGGCACATCGGCCTGTCCGAGGTGGGCGCGGAGACCCTGCGCCGGGCGCACGCCGTGCACCCGATCACCGACCTCCAGATCGAGTACTCCCTGATCTCGCGCGGCATCGAGGAGGACATCCTGCCCACCGCCCGCGAACTGGGCATCGGCGTCACCGCCTACGGCGTGCTGTCGCGCGGCCTGATCTCCGGCCACTGGACCGCGTCCCGCCAGGTCGCCGACTTCCGCTCGGCCTCCCCGCGCTTCCAGGGCGGGAACCTCGACCACAACCTGGCGCTGGTCGAGGCGCTGCGCGCGGTCGCCGCCGGCAAGGGCGTGTCCGTCGCCCAACTGGCCATCGCCTGGGTGCTGGCGCAGGGCGACGACGTCGTGCCGCTGGTGGGCGCCCGCCGCCGCGACCGCCTCACCGAGGCGCTGGGCGCCCTGGAGGTGGAGCTGACCCCGGCCGACCTGGCCGCGATCGAGGCCGCCGTGCCCCGCGACGCCGCCGCGGGCAGCCGCTACGCCGAGGCGCAGATGACGCACCTGGACAGCGAGCACTGATCGGCCGCGCTCGTCCCGCACAATCATCCGGACCCACCCCGGACCTGGAGGACACCGTGGCCGAAGCGCTGACCGCAGAGACCATCCTCGGCACGACCGAGGACGTCCTGCGGCGCTTCGGCCCGGCGAAGGCCACCGTCGTGGACGTGGCGCGGGCGCTGGGTGTCAGCCACGGCAGCGTCTACCGCCACTTCCCGACCAAGGCCGCGCTGCGCGAGGCCGTGACCCAGCGCTGGCTCGACCGCGCCCACGCGGGCCTGGCGGAACTCGTGACCGCGCCGACCGACCCGCCGCAGCGCCTGCGCGACTGGCTGGCCGCCCTGTTCGAGGCCAAGCGCCGCAAGGCCCTGGGCGACCCGGAGCTGTTCGCCACCTTCCAGGTCCTGGTCGCCGAGAACAGCCGGGTCGTGGCCGCCCACGTGGCCGCGATGGTCGACGACCTGACCGAGATCGTCCGGTCGGGCGTCGACTCGGGCCACTTCACCACCGCGGACCCCCGCCGGGCCGCCAGGGCCGTCTTCCACGCCACCGCCCGCTACCACGACCCGGCCCACGCGTCGGACTGGTCGGGGCCCGACGTGGACGACGAGTTCGACGCGGTCGTGTCGTTGCTGGTGGCGGGCCTGCGGACCGGGGTGTGACGCCCGGTCCGCGGGCCCGGCTCAGCCGACGGTCGCGGTGGTCACCAGGGCCGTGCCGGTGCCCGTCCGGCCCGTGATGAACAGCAGCGGGTCGCCCGGGGGCGGGCTGTCGGAGACGTCCAGCTCCGAGCGGGCCGTGCCGGAGCTGGAGAGCAGGTCGATCTGGGCCGCCACGCCGGGGCGGATGCCCACCCGGACGTCACCGGAGCCGGTGCCCATCTGGATGCGGCCGGAGGCGGCGTCGGCGATCGTCACGTCACCGCCGGCCGTGCGGACCTGCACGTCGTCCTGCACGGCGCCCAGCCACACGTCACCGGTGCCCGAGTGGAGCACGGTGTTGCCGCCGATCGAGGCGATCTCGATGTCGCCGGACCCGGTCTTGGCCCGCAGGCCGCCGAGCATCGGGCCCAGGCGCAGCTTGCCGCTGCGCGAGTCGACCCGCGAGGACGCGTCGGCGCGGTCCGTGGTCACGTGGCCCGTGCCGGTCCGGATCTCCAGCCGGCCGGCCGGTCCCGTCACGGTCACGTCGGCCGAGTCCGACGTCACGATCACGTGCGAACCCTCCGGGGCGCGTACCACGACGTCCAGCGGCACCCCGCGCAGCGGCAGGGCCTCGGACGAGCGCACCCGCAGGCGCGACCCCGTCACCTCGACGCGCGCGTCGCGCACCGCCTCGGCCGGACCGGCCGGCTGCCCGAGCCCAGCTCCGAACCGGCTGCCGAACTGGCCGCCGAACTGGTTCGCCAACTGACCGCCGAACTGCTCGTTCGCCCAGTTCAGCAGGCCGGACAGGCCCGTCGTCAACGACTCGGTCGCCGACGTTTCGTGCTTCACCTCGACGTGCACGCCCGGCTCGTCGACCAGGTGCACCCGCACCCGGCCCGCCGGCACGGACACGTCGACCTCGACGGTGCCCTCGACCTCGAAGCCCTGCTGCCGGACGACATCGGACGACTCCACGTTCCCCCTCCTCAGCCCTGCACCCAGCCGCGGACCCGGGAGCCGGAGCCGCCCGACTGGTCCTTCGGCGGCGCCGGGTTCTTGTGGTGACCGCGCCGACCGCCGACCGCGCCCTGCACGGCCTGCGCGACGAACGTGTTCAACGACATGCCCTGCGACGCGGCGGCCTGCTCGGCCTTCGACTTCAGCTCGTCCAGCAGGCGCAGCGTGATGCGCGTGGCATCACCGGCGGCCGGTCGGGGAACTTCCCGCGGCTCCGGTTCGTGCTCCTCACGGGGCGCGGAGCCGGTGACGACCACCCGCACGTCGCGACCGTCGAGCCGGACGTCGACCACCACCCCGTCCAGGGCGGAGGTGACCTCGGCGGCCAGGTCGGACAGGGCGTTCATGAGCGCCAGCCGTGCGGCCGGCTCCAGGGCCACGGCCAGCAGTGCGGCCGTGCGCCGGGTGCCGTCGTCCCCGGCGGACGCGGCCGTCGCGAGGTCCTCGCGCAGCGCGGCGATGTAAGGCGACAGGTCCATGACACCACTGTGACATCACAAACGACATCACGCAACCGCAACGTGGTGTCACGCCGACGCTGCGACCGAATGGCGGCACCGGTCGGTTAGGGTCTCGGCCATGGCTGAGACGGTGTCGCCGAAGGTGCAGTTGATCGCGAAGACGGAGTTCTTCCCCCCGGAGGACGTCCCGTGGTCCACCGACGCCGACGGCGGCGAGGCGCTCGCCGAGTTCGCGGGCCGCGCGTGCTACCAGTCGTGGACGAAGCCCAACCCGGCCACCGCCACGAACGCGGGCTACATCAAGCACATCATCGAGGTCGGCCACCTCTCCGTGCTCGAACACGGCTCGGTGAGCTTCTACCTGACCGGCATCTCCCGCTCGCTCACCCACGAGCTGATCCGGCACCGGCACTTCTCCTACAGCCAGCTGTCCCAGCGGTACGTGCCCGAGCGCAACGCCGCCATGGTCGAGCCGGACGTCATCGCGAACGACCCCGAGCTGCACGAGATGTTCCTCAAGGCCGCCCAGGCGAGCGTCGAGGCCTACAACGACCTGCTCAAGGGCCTGGAGGAGAAGTTCTCCGACGTGCCCAGCGCCACGCTGCGCCGCAAGCAGGCCCGCCAGGCGGCCCGCGCGATCCTGCCCAACGCCACCGAGACCCGCATCGTGGTCACCGGCAACTACCGCGCCTGGCGGCACTTCATCGCGATGCGCGCCACCGAGCACGCCGACGTGGAGATCCGCGCCCTGGCCGTGGAGTGCCTGCGCCAACTCCAGAAGGCGGCGGGCAACGCGTTCGCCGACTTCACGATCTCCGCGCTGCCCGACGGCACCGAGGTCGCCTCCAGCCCGCTGGTCACCGAAGGCTGACGTGAAGCACCTCGTCGTCGACGTCCAGCCGGGGGAGTACACGGTCGCCCGGCTGCCCGCCGACGCGCCCGTCCCGGCCGGCCTGCTGGACCGACCCGGCCTGGTGTCGGTCACCAGGACGCCCGCCGAGCTGTCCGTGGTGTGCCCCAGCGAGCACGCGCCCGACGCGGCCACCGCCCAGCCCGGCTGGCGGCTGCTGACCGTGCGCGGCCCGCTGGAGTTCACCCTCACCGGGATCATGGCCGCGCTGTCCGGCGAACTCGCCGCCGCGGGCGTGAGCCTGTTCGCGCTGTCCACGTACGACACGGACCACCTGCTGGTGAAGGCTGTCGACCTGGGGCGCGCCGTCCGGGCGCTGCGCGCGTCGGGGCACGAAGTCACGAAACCGTGAAACCGGATCGGGCGGCGCGGGGTCTGAGTTAGCGTTCCGCCCGTTCCAGGGGGCGGTGGCGAGGAGTGACGGTGAACAGTCCACACGGCGTGAAGCCGCGGGTCATCGCGGGCAGGTACACCCTGCTCGCCGAGCTGGGGCGCGGAGGCATGGGCGTGGTGTGGCGCGCCCAGGACACCGTGATCGGCCGCCACGTCGCCATCAAGGAGCTGCACCTGCCCGACGGCATCGCGCACGAGGAGCGCCGGGTGCTGGAGGAGCGGGTGCTGCGCGAGGCGCGCACCGCGGGCCGCCTCAACGACCCCGCCGTGGTCACCGTGTTCGACGTGGTCGTCGAGGGCGGCATGACCTACATCGTGATGGAGCTGGTGGAGGCCGCCACCCTCTCCACGCTGATCAACGCCCAGGGCCCCATGCCGCAGGAGCGCGTCGTCTCCATCGCGGTGCAGGCGCTGTCCGCGCTGGACTCCGCGCACCAGGCGGGGGTCGTGCACCGGGACGTGAAGCCCGGCAACCTCATGATCACCCCGAACGGCCGGGTCAAGCTGACCGACTTCGGCATCGCCCAGGCCGTCGACGACCCGCGCCTGACCACCAGCGGCAGCCTCATCGGCTCACCCGCGTACATGTCGCCGGAGCGCATCCACGGCCACGAGGCCACGCCCGCCGCGGACCTGTGGGCGCTGGGCGCGACGCTGGCCTACGCCGTGGAGGGCGTGAGCCCCTACGAGCGCTCGTCCACCGCGTCCACGCTGCACGCGATCATGAACGAGGCGCCCCGCCTGACCAGGGCGCACGGCGCGCTCGGCGCGGTCATCACCGGTCTGCTGATGCCCGACCCGAACGCCCGCCTCACCGGTCAGCAGGCCCGCGCCATGCTCGAACGCGCGCTCGCCCAGCCCACCCCGCCCAGCGGATTCGGCGCGCCGCCCAACGCGACGATGAACTACACGCAGCTCGCCAACGGCGCGCGGCAGGCGGTCGCCCGCAAGCCGTGGCTCAAGGGCGTGCTGATCGGCGGCGGCGCCCTGGCCGCCGTGGTGCTGCTGGTCGCGGGCGTGTTCCTGGGCCGCTGGTGGTTCACCCCGTCGAAGCCCGCCGCGATGGCCGAGACCATCACCTTCGGCTCGGGCGGCACGATGTCCGCGAGCCAGTTCAAGATGAGCGGCCAGAAGTGCGGCGACAACTTCCTCGAACCCACCGTCACGGTCAACTACACCGAGTGCGACAAGGACCACCGGGTCGAGTTCTTCGCGATCGGCAACCCGTTCAGCTCCTCCGGCAAGCACGCCTACCCCGGTGACGAGTGGCTGCGCGCCTACGCCGAGAACTTCTGCACGCTGCACTTCATGTCCGACGTCGTCGAGCTGGAGGGCAAGGAGGACAAGCTGAACTACGCCGCGGTCATCCCCACGCGCGGCGAGTGGCAGGAGGACCCCAAGGACAGCGACCTCACCCGCGAGGTGTCCTGCGTGCTGTGGAGCAGGGACAAGGCCGAGCTGTCCAGCCGGGTGACCGCCGAGTAGGTAGGTTGGCGCCATGGGTGTGGCGCGCGACGAACGCAGGCTGCTGAGCGATCTCCTCCTCCAGGTCGGGCCGGACGCGCCCACGCTGTGCGCCCCGTGGCGCGGCCGCGACCTGGCCGCGCACCTCGTGCTCCGGGAGCGCCGGCCCGACGCCGCGGCGGGCATCCTGCTCGGGCCGCTGGCCGGGCACACGCGGAAGGTGCAGGACGGCTACGCCGCGAAGCCGTGGGACGAGCTGGTCGAACTGGTGCGCACCGGCCCACCCGCGCCGTTCCGCCTCGTCGACGAGGCGGTCAACGCCGTCGAGTACTTCGTGCACCACGAGGACGTGCGCCGCGCTCGACCCGACTGGGAACCGCGTTCACCCGATCCGGTGCGTGACCAGGTGCTGTGGAAGCGCCTGCCCGTCACCGCGAAGATGATCTACCGCAAGAGCCCCGTGGGCGTGGTGCTGCGCCGGCCCGACGGCGAGTCCGTGGTGGCCAGGCACGGCGCGAACCCGGTCGTGCTGACGGGCCAGGTCCAGGAACTGCTGATGCACGTATTCGGGCGTTCGGCCTCCCGGGTCGAGTACGACGGCTCCGACGAGGCCGTGCGGCTCGTCAAGGCCCTCGACCGGGGTGTGTAGTCGCAGCTTGCGGAGGGTGACGCGGTAGATTTCGCACATGACCGCGAGTCCTTCCGCCTCACCCGGACGCCCGTTCGGCCGAGTGCTCACCGCCATGGTCACGCCGTTCGACGACCGGGGGGCGGTGGACCTCGGCAAGGCGCAGGAACTGGCCGAGCACCTGGTCCGCGGCGGCAGCGACGGGCTCGTGGTCAACGGCACCACCGGCGAGAGCCCGACCACCAGCGACGCCGA
This sequence comes from Saccharothrix longispora, assembly GCF_031455225.1. Classification (GTDB taxonomy): domain Bacteria; phylum Actinomycetota; class Actinomycetes; order Mycobacteriales; family Pseudonocardiaceae; genus Actinosynnema; species Actinosynnema longispora. The sequence continues at coordinate 5,304,221 of NZ_JAVDSG010000001.1, read as the reverse complement.
GAAGGCCGACCTGCTCCGGGCCGTGGTGGAGGCCGTCGGCGACCGCGCCACGGTGGTCGCCGGCGCCGGCACGTACGACACCGCGCACAGCGTGCACCTGGCCCGTGCCGCCGAGGCGGCGGGCGCGCACGGCCTGCTCGTGGTCACGCCGTACTACTCACGCCCGTCCCAGCAGGGCTTGCATGCGCACTTCACGACCGTGGCGGACGCCGTGGGGCTGCCGGTCATGCTGTACGACATCCCGCCGCGCAGCATCGTCCCCATCGAGGCGGAAACGCTGCTGCGACTGGCGGAGCACCCGCGCATCGTGGCGGTCAAGGACGCCAAGGGCGACCTGCACGAGGGCAGCAAGGTCATCGCGGCCACCGAGCTGGCCTACTACTCCGGTGACGACCCGCTGAACCTGCCGTGGCTCTCGGTCGGCGCCGTCGGTTTCGTCAGCGTCATCTCGCACTTCGCCGCCGACCGCCTGCGCGAACTGCTCGACGCGTTCGAGTCCGGCGACGTCAAGCGCGCCACCGCGGTCCACCACGCGTTGTTGCCGCTGCTGCGCCCGTTCCGCAGGATGCCCGGTGTGACCTACGTGAAGGCCGCGCTGCGACTGCGCGGGCTCGACGTGGGCGACCCGCGACTGCCGCTCGTACCCGCATCAACCGAGGACATCGAGGCCGTCGAGGCCGAATTGGGAGTCAACGCGTGATCAACCCGAACTCACCCCCGCCCGCACTGCCCGACGGAGCTCTCCGCGTCGTCGCACTGGGCGGGATCGGCGAGGTCGGCCGCAACATGACCGTCTTCGAGCACGCCGGCCGGCTGCTCGTCGTGGACTGTGGTGTCCTCTTCCCCGAGGACGACCAGCCCGGCGTGGACCTGATCCTCCCGGACTTCCGGGCGATCGAGGACCGGCTGGAGGACATCGACGCGCTCGTGCTGACGCACGGGCACGAGGACCACATCGGCGCGGTGCCGTTCCTGCTGAAGCTGCGCCCCGACCTGCCCGTGGTGGGTTCGAGGTTCACCCTCGCCCTGCTGGCCGCGAAGTGCAAGGAGCACCGGCAGACGCCGCGCCTGGTCGAGATCGTGGACGGCGAGCGGCGCTCGTTCGGGCCGTACGACCTGGAGTTCTTCGCGGTCAACCACTCCATCCCGGACGCCGTCGCGGTCGCCATCCGCACGCGCGCGGGCCTCGTCCTGCACACCGGCGACATCAAGCTCGACCAGTTGCCCCTGGACGGCCGCCTGACCGACCTCGCGGGCTTCTCCCGCCTGGGCGACGAGGGAGTCGACCTGTTCCTGGTCGACTCCACCAACGCCGAGGTGCCCGGCTTCGTCGCACCCGAGCGCGAGATCGGCCCGGTGCTGGAGAACGTCATCCGCAAGGCCAACCAGCGCGTCATCGTGGCCTGCTTCGCCTCCCACGTGCACCGCGTGCAGCAGGTGCTGGACGTGGCCGTGCAGTACAAGCGCCGCGTCGCCCTGGTCGGCCGATCCATGGTCCGCAACATGGGCATCGCCGCCGAACTCGGCTACCTGCACGTGCCGGACGGGCTGTTCGTCGACCTCAACGAGGCCATGGACATGCCCGAGGACGAGGTCCTCTTCGTGTCCACCGGCTCCCAGGGCGAGCCGCTGTCCGCGCTGTCGCGCATGGCGCGCGGCGAGCACCGGCAGATCTCCATCAAGGCCGGCGACACGATCGTGCTGGCCTCGTCGCTCATCCCGGGCAACGAGAACGCCGTGTTCGGCGTCGTCAACGGCCTGGCCCGGCTCGGCGCCACCGTCATCCACCAGGGCAACGCCAAGGTGCACGTCTCCGGCCACTCGCCGGCGGGTGAACTGCTGTTCCTCTACAACGCGGTGCGCCCGTCGAACGTGATGCCGGTGCACGGCGAGTGGCGGCACCTGCGCGCCAACGCCGCGCTGGCCGTGGCGACCGGTGTGGACGAGGAGCAGGTCGTCATCGCCGAGGACGGCGTGGTCGTGGACCTGCTGGACGGCAAGGCGGTGATCAGCGGCAAGGTCGAGGTCGGCCACGTCTACGTCGACGGCCTGTCCGTGGGCGACGTCGGCGAGTCCACCCTGTCCGACCGGCTCGTCCTCGGTGAGGGCGGGTTCATCGCCATCACCGTCGCCATCGACTCCGGCTCCGGTCGCGCGGTCGCCCCGCCGACCGTCTCGGGCCGAGGTTTCTCGGACGACCCGAAGGCGCTCGACCAGGCCATCTCCCTGGTGGAGATGGAGCTGTCCCGCACGGAAGCCGAGAACATCACCGACACGCACCGCATCGCCCAGGCGGTGCGCCGCGTGGTGGGCCGCTGGGTCGCCGAGACCTACCGGCGTCGGCCGATGATCGTGCCGACGATCATCCCGGTGAACTGAGCGCACGCCGTGCCCACCGCTCCCGCCGGTGGGCACGGTCGTTCACGCGGCCACGGGTGTGGGTGGTCGGTGGAGCAGGTTCTGGCGTGGCCTCTGTGCGGGGTCGATCTGTCGGGATGGGATGAACGTGGGCGTTCCGCCGGTCATGCTGACTTGCCAGTGTGTGTGGTGGATGAGGCTGTGGTGGGTGCGGCAGAGCAGGACGAGGTTCGACAGGTCGGTGGACCCGCCGTCGGCCCAGTGCCGTACGTGGTGGGCGTCGCACCACTTGGGTGGTCGGTGACAGCCGGGGAAGGCGCAGCCCCGGTCGCGGGCGTGCAAAGCCCTGCGCTGGGCCACGCTCACCGTTCGCTTGGCGCGGCCGAGGTCGAGCACTTCGGACTCCCCGCCGAGTACGACGGGGAGGATTTTGGCGTCGCAGGCGATGCGGCGGGCTTGGGCTGCGCTGAGGTGGTGGTCGCCGTCGAGCACCGCGTGCCCGACGCCCCGGCGCAGGGTGTCGTGGTCGATGGTGACGCTGATGTGCGGGCGCTCTCCGGCTTCCGACGGCAGGTCGGTGGAGCGTGAGGCGAGGTGGATCAGGTCGGCGAACGCCTCACCCCTGCGTCGTGCCGCGTCACGCGGTCCGTCCGGGCGAGGCGTGGAGAGTGGTTCGAGCATCGCGGTGAACCGCGCCCCGCTCTCGGCGGACAGTTCTCCGAAGAATTCGAGTCGTCCGCCGGGCAGGTCGCGCAGGTGCAGCACGTCGCCAGGATCGGCGGCGGGCTCGTCCACCTCGTCCGCCCGGTCCTGCTCGGCGCGGTCGCGAATCCGGTCGGCCAACTGCCGCACCGCTTTCGGCTCCACCGACCGGGCCGCCTCGACCAGGATCTCCTCGGACCCGTCCGGCAGGCGCAGCGAGATGGCCCGCGCCAATTCGGTGAGGTGCCCGTCGGCGAGTTCCTCCAACACCGCACCCGTCACGGGGTGCAGGGGTGGGAGTGGTTGGCCGGTGGGCTGGTGGAGGGCAGGAACAGGGTCACCTGCGCCGTCCACCGCTTCACCTCCCGCGTGTCGGCGCGCACCAGACGCCGGTAGGAATCCGCGTCCAGCCCGCGCCGCAGCACCTCGGCCAGCAACCGCAACCGCCGCACGTGCAACGACCGCAGCGATGCCTCGACCTCGGCGATGGCGGCGAACACACCATCGTCGGAAAGCAGCGCGGGCGACACGTCCATGAATTCAGGCTATTCGAACACCAGTTCCCATTTCATCACTCGATTGGTTGTACGATCGAGTGAATCCAGAACTGGTCCGCATGGCCGTGCCCCCTTGGGGTGCAAACAGCGGATTCTGCTGGAAAGCGCTGTTCAGGTGGTTCTACCGTGCCGGCATGGAACCAAGGACCTCCACCGCGCTCAGCCGGGAGTTGGGTGACGCGCTCCGCCAAGCCCGCCGCCGGTCCGCAGTCAGGACCGGGGCGCTGGTCGAGCAGTTGGGCTGGTCGCTCGCCCGGATCTCCAAACTGGAGGCGGGGACGCGCGGCACCAGCCTGCTCGACATCGCCCGGTACGCCGGTCACCTCCGCCCGGAACAGCCGGTCTTCGAGCGGATCATGGCGTTGGCTCGGGAACCCGATACCGGCTACGCCGTGCGACCGCACCGCGTGGCCGAGCCGGATTCGGTGCGGCTGCTGGCGTTGCACGAGCGGACCGCCAAGACCATCTGGTGCTACAGCGCGACGGTCGTCCCCGGCCTGCTCCAGACAGCCGACTACGCCCGGGCCCTGATGGCGAGCCGGGCCGACGCGGCCAGGGGTGTCGCGGTCCGGATGGAGCGGCAGGAGGTGTTCGGGACGGCGTCGGCCCCGGTGGGCGTCTTCTTCCTCCACGAGGTCGTGCTGCACCGCGTGGTCGGCGGGCCGCGGGTGATGTACGAGCAGGTGCTGCGGCTGCTGTTCCGCGACCACGTTCGGCTGGTGCCACTGGGTTCGGCCCTCCCCGCGTCGTTGACCGCGGACTTCGCCCACATGACCTTCGCCGACCACCGCCCGCTTACCTACGCCGAACTCGGTCCCGCGTCGGTGTTCATGGACGCGCCCGAGGCGACCGAGGCGTACCGGGAGAGCTGCGCCGCGCTCGACCGGGTGGCGCTCGGCGAAGCGGACACCCGTGACGCGCTCACGCGGTGGGCCGACCACTACGAAGCCGGGACCGCCGAAACCGCGTGACCGCGCGACCGCGGGGGAGAGGCACGAAGGACCGTCGCAGCGCGGCCGAGCCCGTACCGGGCAACCAGGACCGCCGCTCCGCTCCCGGCCCTCACCCCGCCACCACGACCTCCGGCGGTTTCCGGGCGCTCGCCACCTGCACCACCGCCGCACCGGCCAGCAGCACGACCGCGCCCACCACCTGCACCACCGTCAGCCGCTCGTCCAGCAGCCACCACGCCAGGACCGCGGCCACCACGACCTCCAGCAGGCCGATGACGCTCGCCGCCGAGGGCGGTAGGTGGCGCAGCGACAGCACCCCGGTCAGGTAGGCCACCACGGTCGCCACGAGCGCCAGCGCGACCAGCACCAGCCAGGTCGGCCCGAGCGACGTGGGGACGTCCAGCGGCAGCAGCCACGGCGGGCTGACCACGGTCAGCACCACCGCGCCGACGACCATGCCGCCCGCCAGCACGCCGTAGGAGTCGTGCGCGCCACCCGCGCGTTCACCGAGCAGGTAGTAGGCCATCAGGCACACCGCCGAGCACAGCGACACCAGCACGCCCACGGGGTCCAGCCGGGGGGACCAGCTCCAGACCTCGGCCACCACCGCCAGGCCCACCACGGCCACGGCGGTGCCCCACCACACCGCCGCCGGCAGGCGGGTGCCGCGCACGAACCGCACCCACAGCGCCACCAGCACCGGCGCGGTGAACTGGAGCAGCATCGCGATGCCCACCGGGATGCGCGACGCCGCCACGAAGAACGTCAGCGGCGCGCCGACCACGCCGAACAGGCCGAAGCCGATGAGCAGGCCCCAGTCGCCGCGCCCGAACCGCAACGCCCTCGGCCGGAACAGGCCCACGCCCACGACGAGCACGGCGGCCGCCAGCGCGATCCGGGCGCTGGTGACCTGCGCCGGCGCGGCGCCCGTCGCCATCACGGACTTCGCCAGCACGCCGGACATGCCGAAGGTCAGCGACGACAGCAGCGCCAGCGCGGTGCCGCGACCGGTCACGGGCGCCAGGGTCACGGGCGCCAAGGTGACGTGCCGGTGGTCGGTCGGGTCGGGTCGTGGAACTTGGGCAGGTCCGGTTCGTCGAGGCGCAGCGGCACCAGGCCGTCCACGATCGCCCGCATGATCCGCTCGTGGGCGCGCCGCGCGTCACCGGGCCTGCCGTCCACCAGGTCGGACAGCTCCACCGGCTTGCCGAAGTGCACCTTGAACGTCGGCCGCCTTCGCAGCCCGCGCACGTAGGAGGTCAGGTACGGCTTGGCGTCGTCCCACCCCTTCACGTGCGTGTTGCCCCAGTACACGGCCTCGTGCGCGCCCCACTGGCTGATCGGGACCACCGGGATGCCGCCGCTGAGCGCCAGCCGCGCCGCGCCCGTCTTGCCGCGCTCGGGCCACAGGCCGGGGTCGAGGCTGATCCGGCCCTCCGGGTACATGGCGATCGGGTCGCCACCGCGCCGCAGCGCCTCGACGGTCCGGTCGTACGCGGTGCCGACGTCGGCGGCCGCCCGGTCGACGCGCAGGTGACCGGACGCCTTCAGCAGGGGCCCCATGACCGGCGCGTCGAGCAGCCCGCCCGCGAGCAGGAAGCGCGGCGCGATGCCGATCCTGCGGCAGGCGGCGATCAGGACGAACGGGTCGAGGTTGCCGATGTGGTTGGACGCGAGCAGCAGGGGGCGGCCCCTCAGGTCCGCCGGGATGTCGCCGGTGACCTCGAGTCGCCCGCTCAGGGCGACGACCCCTTGGTCGACGGCGGTCAGCACGCGCCACAGCAGTGGTGTGGACACAGCGGGCAGGCTACGGCGTGTCGAGGTGTCGGCGCACCGGGTTCGGGGCAACCATGGGCGTCGAGCAGCGCTCGTCACGTCCCCTGCGACGGCTGGGGCGCCTGAGGCTCAAGGGACTACCGTATACACATGGCCGGCCGAACTGGGACATCGCGCAAGGGCACGACCCGCAGCTCCGGATCGACCGGGTCGAAGCCCCGCGCCGGCGCGTCCCGGTCCACCGCCAAGAAGGCCCCCGCGAAGCGCGCGCCGGCCAAGCGGGCACCGGCGAAGCGCGCGCCCGCGAGGCGTTCCCCGGCCAGGAGATCGGGTGGCTCGTCGGTCGGGCGGGCCTGGGGGTTCGTCGGGCGCGGCGTCGGTTCGGTGGTCCGCGCCGTCGGCCGCGGCAAGGAGCTGGACCCGGAGCACCGCCGCGACGGCCTCGGCCTGGTGCTCATCTCGCTCGCCGTGATCACCGCCGCCGGTGTGTGGTGGCAGGCGGGCGGGCCGATCGGCCGGTGGGTGGACGTCGCCGTCCGCAGCTCCGTCGGCGGACCGGCCGTGATCGTGCCCGTGGTGCTGCTGGCGATCGGCGTGGCGCTCATGCGCACCGACGCCGACCCGGAGGCCCGGCCCCGCCTGGTGATCGGCGGACTGCTCGTCCTGGTGGGCTTCCTCGGCATGTTCCACCTCGTCGGCGGCCTGCCGATGGACCCGGTCGCGCGCCGCGACGCCGGTGGCGCCCTCGGCTACCTCGCCGGCGGGTTCCTGGCCCAGGGGCTCACGCCGTGGGTCGCCGGGCCGTTGCTGGTGCTGATCTTCGCCTACGGCGTGCTGCTGCTCGTGCACGTGCCGATCCGAGACGTCCCGGGCAGGCTCGGCGGCCTGCTGCACCGGCGCGCGGAGGACCGGCTCGACGGCTTCTCGGACGTCGAGGACGACCTGCACGACGACGCGGGCGACGAGGAGCCGAAGCCCGCCAAGCTGCGCCGCCCGTCGCGCAACCGCCGCCAGACCGCCGCGTCGGACCTCGCGCCCCTGGACGAGCCCGAGCTGCCCCTGGACGAGGAAGAACCCCCGCCGCCACCGCCGCCGTCCGCGCGGCCCGCGCCGAAGCCCCGGGCCAAGGCCGAGCCGGAGCCGACGCCGCGCGACACCGGCATCGCCGTCCGCGCCGTCGAGGGCGACTACCAGCTGCCGCCGCCCACCATCCTCAAGGACGGCGACGCGCCGAAGGCCCGCAGCAAGGCCAACGACCAGATGATCGAGGCCATCACCGGTGTCCTCGACCAGTTCTCCATCGACGCGCAGGTCACCGGGTTCACCCGCGGCCCGACGGTCACCCGCTACGAGGTCGAGCTGGGCCCCGGCGTGAAGGTCGAGAAGATCACCGCGCTGACCAAGAACATCGCCTACGCCGTGGCCACCGACAACGTGCGGCTGCTCGCCCCGATCCCCGGCAAGTCCGCCGTGGGCATCGAGGTGCCCAACAGCGACCGCGAGATGGTGCGCCTGGGCGACGTGCTGCGCGCGCCGTCCACGGTCAAGGACAACCACCCCATGGTCATCGGCCTGGGCAAGGACATCGAGGGCCACTTCGTCACCGCGAACCTCACCAGGATGCCGCACCTGCTGGTCGCCGGCTCCACGGGTTCCGGCAAGTCGAGCTTCGTGAACTCGATGCTGGTGTCCCTGCTGGCGCGCGCCACGCCGGACGAGGTCCGGATGATCCTCATCGACCCCAAGATGGTCGAGCTGACGCCGTACGAGGGCATCCCGCACCTGATCACGCCCATCATCACCCAGCCGAAGAAGGCCGCCGCCGCGCTGGCCTGGCTGGTGGAGGAGATGGAGCAGCGCTACCAGGACATGCAGGTCAACCGGGTTCGGCACATCGACGACTTCAACCGCAAGGTCAAGTCGGGCGAGATCAGCGCGCCGCCCGGCAGCGAACGCGTCTACCGCCCGTACCCGTACATCATGGCGATCGTCGACGAGCTGGCCGACCTGATGATGACCGCGCCGCGCGACGTGGAGGACGCCATCGTCCGGATCACGCAGAAGGCGCGCGCGGCGGGCATCCACCTGGTGCTGGCGACGCAGCGGCCGTCGGTGGACGTGGTGACCGGTCTGATCAAGACCAACGTCCCGTCACGGCTGGCGTTCGCCACGTCGTCGCTGACCGACTCGCGCGTCATCCTCGACCAGCCCGGCGCGGAGAAGCTGATCGGCATGGGTGACGGCCTGTACCTGCCGATGGGTGCCTCGAAGCCGGTGCGCGTGCAGGGCGCGTTCGTCGGCGACGAGGAGATCGCCGAGATCGTCGACTTCACCAAGAACCAGGCGCAGCCGGAGTACACCGACGGCGTCACGGCGGCGAAGGCGGGCGAGAAGAAGGAGATCGACGCCGACATCGGCGACGACCTGGAACTGCTGATCCAGGCGGCGGAGCTGATCGTCACGTCGCAGTTCGGCTCCACGTCGATGCTCCAGCGCAAGCTGCGGGTGGGCTTCGCCAAGGCGGGCCGGTTGATGGACCTGCTGGAGACGCGCGGCGTGGTCGGCCCGTCGGAGGGCTCCAAGGCCCGCGAGGTGCTGATCAAGCCCGACGAGCTGGACTCGGTGGTCTACCTCATCCGGGGCGGCCCCGGCCCGGACGGCGACGCCGGGGAGGACTGAGCGGCGCCACTGCGCCGATCGGGCCACAACCGCACGAATGCCTGGCGCGGCGCGGCGACAGGGGGACCATTCCCTTCGGGGGAGGTGGTTCTCGTGACATTTCCGAGAAGAGCGTTCTTGCAGTCCGCCGTGCTCGTGGCAGCGGGCCACGGCCACGGCGGCGAATCCGAGCCGGTGAACTGGGCCCGCCTGCGGAGCAGGCTCCGCGAGCGGCTGGTGCTGCCGTCCGATGCCGGGTACGACGACCTCAGGCAGCCGTACAACACGGTGTACGCCGGGCGCCGTCCCGCGGCGATCGCCCGGTGCGCGCGTCCCGCGGACGTGCAGGCGTGCCTGGAGTTCGCCGCGCGGGAGCGCATCCCGGTCGCGGCGCGCAGCGGCCGGCACAGCTACGCCGGGTACTCCGTGCCCGAACGCGGCCTCGTCATCGACGTCGCGGACCTGTCCGGTGTCGACGTGGGGCCCGGCGGGCTGGTGCGGGTCGGCGCGGGCACCTCGCTGATCGGCTTCTACGAGGGGCTCGGCGCGCGGGGGCGGAGCGTGCCCGCCGGCACGTGCGCCACCGTCGGCATCGCCGGCCTGGCGCTCGGCGGCGGGATCAGCGTCATCGGTCGCAAGTACGGCCTGACCTGCGACCGCCTGGTCGGCGCGCGCATCGTGACGCCGGACGGCTGTCTGCGCTCGGTGTCGGCCGAATCCGAACCGGACCTGCTGTGGGCGTTGCGGGGTGGCGGCGGCGGCAACTTCGGCGTCGTCACGTCGTTCACGTTCGACAGCGACCCGGCACCCGACGTCACCGTGTTCGCCCTGGGCTACCCGGCCGCCGCCACGGGCGACGTGTTCGGCGCCTGGCAGGACTGGATCGCCGACGCGCCGGACGAGCTGTGGTCCGGCTGCCGGATCACCTCCGGGGACCCGTCGACGGCGCTGGTCAGCGGCGCGTACGTCGGCCCGGCGCGGGGACTGGACCCGCTGCTGGACAGGTTGGGTCGCGTCGTGCCGCCCACCACGCGCGAGGTGCGGGAGATGGACTACCTCACCGCCATGCGGCACTACGCGGGCTGCCTGCCCGCGTGCCTGCCCCGGCAGGGGCTCCCGTTCGTGGCGTCGTCGCGGATGCTGGACCGCCCGGTCGAACCCGAGCGGATGACCGGGCTGGTGGACGGCCGGCGGAACGCCGTGCTGCTGTTCGACTCGTTCGGCGGCGCACTGGCCCGGGTCGCGCCGGACGCGACGGCGTTCCCGCACCGTTCCGCGCTGGCGAGCGTGCAGGTCTTCGTCGACGTGATCGACATGACGGAGGCGGAGGCGCGCCTGTCGCTGGCGTCGATCCGCGACGGGCTCGGCACGGGGGCCACGGGGTACGTCAACTACATCGACCCGGACATGCCGGACTGGCCGACCGCCTACTACGGGGCCAACGCGCCGAGGTTGCGCCGCGTCGCCCGCCGGTACGACCCGGACCGCGTGCTGGCGTTCCCGCAGGGGCTGGCCTAGGCGCGCCGGCCGCGGCCGCGGGGGTCCCGCCCGGGACCCCCGCGGCGGGCGTCAGCTGGCGCCGAACTCGCGCACCGCCTGGTAGTAGAGATCGGCCGTGCGGTTGCACGACCAGTTGCCCGCGCACTGGTTGTACAGGTCCGTCCTGAACCTGTTGTCGATGCTCAGCCGGGTGGTCTCGTTGAACCGGCCCTGCCTCTTGTAGTTGCGATAACCGAAGTCGTGCCGGTGGCAGGCCGGCAGGAACTTGAAGCCGAACGGGTTGTCCGGCGACCACGAGCAGCCGTCCGACGACCAGTCGAGCTGGTCGCTGTAAGGCCGCTGGTTGCGCAGGGTGGTGAACTGCGACAGGGACTTGTTGAAGACGTAGTCGTCGGTGACCGCCGGGGCGTTGATGGCGGCCTGGCCGACTCCGGCGCCGGCCAGCAGGGCGACCGAGGCCACCAGGACGGCGAACGCGTTGCGCAGGGTTTTCGCGAGCACTGTTGTTCCCCTCGTTACACGGGCTTCACAAGGGTTCTTACCGGTCCGGGGCGGTCGGCACAGCCCCGATCGGCCCCTACCCGCGCGGGTGGTCCACCACGGGTCGCGGCGGCCGCCGGCCGGGTCGTGCGAGCCGAACCCCTCGTCATCGGCCCGAACGGCCCGGCCGGCACCCGCGCCCCCGCGTTCCGGCGGTGGGCGCGTCCAGGGGGTGTGTTCAGGGGGGTCACCGCACCGGCTCGTCCTGCTCGTCACCCCGGTCGAGGAACCGCTGGATCGTCGGCTCGTCCGGCAGTTCGTCCTCCTCGGTCCGGACCACGCGCTCCGCGATGGGAACGGGTTCCTCGACCCACGCGGGCCGGAAGTCGTCGTTCGGCACCAGCCGGTGGCGTCGCGCGAACTCCTCGGCGGCGTCCCGGATGGACTCGCGCAGCGTGCCGACCACGGCGGTCTCGGCGGTGTAGGTCAGCTCCACGAGCAGCTCGCGCACGCGGTCCAGCTGGTCGTCCTCGGCCGCGCCGTCGGCGAGGGCGGGCCACAGCCTGCGCTCGAAGACCTCCACGAAGTCGGCCGCGATGCCGTCGGTGGCGCGGCGCAGCTTCTCGAAGCTGTCGAGCACGTCGTCGCAGGGCACGTTCAGCCCGGCGAGCCGCCCGCCCGCCTCCAGCGCCCACCGCCGGGTGTGCGGCCAGCCGCGCCGCCAGCGGAGCAGGCCCAGTTGGAGCGCGCGCACGAGCAGGCGCGGGCGGACGTCGCCCGTCGGCACGAGCCGCCGGATGTCGCGCACCCTGACCCGCACCCAGTCGTCCGGGCCCTCCTCGTCGCCGACACCGAGCACCTGGGCGACGCTCGCGCCCTGCTCGCGCGCCTTGACCAGCTCGGCGATGGCGGGCAGCGAGAAGCCGCGGGACTGGAGCCGCTGGACGAGGGCCAGCCGCTCCACGTGCGACGCGTCGTAGAAGGCGACGCGTCCCTGCCGGCGCGGCGGGTGCAGCACGCCCTTGGTCTGGTACATGCGGATCGTGCTGCCGGGCAGGCCCACCCGGACCGCCAGCTCGTCCACCGTCATCACCTGCTCCACGGCGTCGATCCTGGCGGGTCGACGTTCGTGGAGTCAAGACTGTTCGAGTGTCCGTTGGAAGAGTCAGAGGTGGAGCAGCATGCGCGAGTTGCCCAACGTGTTGGGCTTCACGTACGACAGGTCGAGGAACTCCGCGACGCCCTCGTCGGCCGACCGCATGATCTCCTCGTAGACCTCGGGCGACACCGGCGTCCCGTTGATCTCCACGAACCCGTGCCGCCCGAAGAACGCGGTCTCGAAGGTCAGCACGAAGATCCGCCGGAGTTGGAGCTCGCGCGCCGTCTCGACCAGCCGTTTCACGATGCGGTGCCCGATCCCGCGCCCGCTCTGCGCCGGTTCCACCGCGACCGTGCGGATCTCGGCCAGGTCCTCCCACAGCACGTGCAGCGCGCCGCAGCCGAGGACCACCCCGTCCTCCTCGGCGACCCAGAACTCCTGGATGTCCTCGAACAGGGTCACCAGCGGTTTGGTCAGCAGCACCTTGCCGGCGTACTGGTCGATGAGGGCCTTCATCGCCCGCACGTCACCGGTGCGGGCCCGACGCACGTTGATCGGGTCGTTCACGGTGCAAAGGTAGTCGCCGCCCGGGGTGCCGGCGCGCTCGGTGCGGCGACGGTCCCGGCGGGAACAGGCGGCGGCGCCGGTTACGCTGAGCACCGTGTCTTCCCCCACCACGGCCAAGCGCGTCGCCATGCTGACCCTCGGGTGCGCCCGCAACGAAGTCGACTCCGAGGAGCTCGCCGGTCGCCTCACCGCCGGCGGTTGGGAGCTGGTCGACGACGACGCCGACGTGGTCGTGGTCAACACGTGCGGCTTCGTCGAGTCCGCCAAGAAGGACTCGGTGGACACGCTGCTCGCCGCGTCCGACAGCGGCGCGAAGGTGGTCGCCGTCGGCTGCATGGCCGAGCGCTACGGGGCCGAGCTGGCGGACAGCCTGCCCGAGGCGAACGCGGTCCTCGGTTTCGACCACTACGCGAACCTCGCCGACCGGCTGGACGACGTGGTGGCGGGCCGGACCGTCGAGTCGCACAAGCCCGTCGACCGGCGCACGCTGCTGCCGCTCACGCCCGTGCAGCGGCCGAAGGCGGCCGAGGAGGTGCAGGTCCCCGGGCACGGGTGGGGGCCTCGCGTGCTGCGCACCCGGCTGGAGGACACGCCCGTCGCGCCGCTGAAGATCGCCTCCGGCTGCGACCGGCGGTGCTCGTTCTGCGCCATCCCGTCGTTCCGGGGCGCGTTCGTGTCGCGGCACCCCGACGAGGTGGTGGCCGAGGCGATGTGGCTGGCCGAGCAGGGCGTGCGCGAGGTGTTCCTCGTCTCGGAGAACTCCACCTCCTACGCCAAGGACCTGCCGCGCGAGCTGGGCGGCCTGGAGCAGCTGCTGCCCCGGCTGGCCGCCGTCCCCGGCATCGACCGGGTGCGGGTGTCCTACCTCCAGCCCGCCGAGACCAAGCCGTCGCTGGTGCGGGCCATCGCGACCACCGAGGGCGTGGCCGACTACTTCGACATGTCGTTCCAGCACTCCAGCGAGCCGGTGCTGCGCCGGATGCGCCGGTTCGGCAGCACCGAGTCGTTCCTGGGCCTGGTCGAGCAGATCCGCGCGCTGGCGCCGCGGGCCGGCATCCGGAGCAACGTCATCGTCGGCTTCCCCGGTGAGACCGAGGAGGACGTGGCCGAGCTGGAGCGCTTCCTCACCGCGGCACGCCTGGACGCGGTCGGCGTGTTCGGCTACTCCGACGAGGACGGCACCGAGGCCGAGGGGCTGACCGGCAAGCTCGACGCGGACACCATCGCCGAGCGGGTCGCGCGCATCTCCAACCTCGTCGAGGAGCTGACCTCGCAGCGCGCGGAGGATCGCGTCGGCGACGAGGTCGTCGTCCTGGTCGAGGCCGAGGAGGACGACGAGAGCGACTGCGTCGGCCGGGCCGCCCACCAGGCGCCCGAGGTCGACGGCGAGTGCGTGGTCGCCGACGGTCAGGACCTGAAGGTGGGCGACCTGGTCCGGTGCCGCGTGGACGCGGCCGAGGGCGTCGACCTGGTCGTCTCCGTGATCGAGGTGCTCCCGAGGTGACCGAACCCGCGCGCGTGCCGGTGCTGAACATCGCCAACGTGCTGACGATGTCCCGGCTGGCGCTCGTGCCGGTGTTCCTCTACCTGCTGTTCGCCGACGGCGGCGGCGAGCCGGTGTGGCGGCTGTGGGCGTTCGCCGTGTTCGCCATCGCCTCGGTGACCGACCACGTCGACGGCAACCTCGCCCGCAAGCTCGGCCTGATCACCGACTTCGGCAAGATCGCCGACCCCATCGCGGACAAGGCGCTCACCGGCGCCGCCCTGGTGGGCCTCAGCCTGCTGGGCGAGCTGCCCTGGTGGGTGACGGTCGTCATCGCGGTGCGCGAGCTGTTCGTCACGCTGCTGCGGTTCTGGGTCATCCGGCACGGCGTGATCCCGGCCAGTCGCGGCGGCAAGGCCAAGACGCTCGTGCAGATCTTCGCGATCGGCCTCTACCTGCTGCCGCTGCCGTCGTGGCTGGAGCCGTTGGCGCTCGTCTCGATGGGCGCGGCGGTCGTGCTCACGGTCGTCACGGGCGTCGACTACGTGATCCGCGCGTTCCGCCTGCGGGCGCGCGGCAAGCGGGCGGTGGCGGGGACGTGACGTTCCCGCCGGCCGAGGACGTCGTGCGCGCCCTGCGCGAGCGCGGTGAGACGGTCGCCACGGCCGAGTCGCTCACCGCGGGCCTGGTCACGGCCACCCTCACCGCCGTGCCGGGCTCCAGCGCCGTCGTGCGCGGCGGGCTCGTGGTCTACGCCACGGACCTGAAGCACGCGCTCGCCGGGGTGTCCGCCGACCTGCTCGCCGAGCACGGCGCGGTCCACCCGGAGGTGGCGCGGCAGCTCGCCACCGGGGCGCGGGAGCGGTGTGGCGCGACCTGGGGCCTCGGGTTGACCGGCGTGGCCGGGCCCGACCCGCAGGACGGCGTGCCCGCCGGCACCGTCCACATCGGTTTGTCCGGTCCGCCCGGTTCGTTCGTCCGAATGCTCACTCTGGGTGGTGACAGGCACGAAATTCGCACCGCCTCCACGACAGGGGCCCTCGACCTCCTCCGGGGGTACCTCGAAATCCCGGTCGGGTGACCTGAGCTGCGGCTTCGCACGGAAATCAGCCGGGCCGAGCGGGAACTTCCGGAGCTGTTCACCCGTTCACCCTTAGCGGACGTGTCACGAAGTCACTGCCCGTCGACGGGACGGGTCGGTAACGTGGTGGCACGGCCGGCCGGAAGGAGGCGCGCGATGACCGTGCTGCTACGCGAGGCGATCGGTGATCGGCTCCGCCATGCCCGCACCACCCAACGCCGCACGCTGCGCGAGGTCTCCAGGACCGCCCGCGTCAGCCTGGGGTACCTGTCCGAGGTGGAGCGGGGCCGCAAGGAGGCGTCCAGCGAGCTGCTGGCCGCGATCTGCGAGGCGTTGGACCTGCCCCTCTACGAGTTGCTCCACCTGGTCGCCTCGGACATCGGCGCGCTCCAGCAGCCGGTGCCCAGCCCGGCGGAGCTCGCCGAGCGGGCGACGTCCGCCCCGGCGGGCCTGGAGGGTGGCACCGTGGTGCCCGCGATGATCGGCAACGACCTGTCCGACCTGCGGCTCCAGCCCGTGCTCACGCACCGGCTGCCGAGCACCCTCAGCAAGCCGCGCGGCACGGTGGTGGCGGCGTAGCCCCAGATCAGCGACCGAGAGCCGAGCCGGTGTTCCGGCTCGGCTCTCGGTGTTCGCAACGACTCGACAACCCCCGGACGGGGTCGGCGAGTGCCCGCCCGCGGGATCGGGGGAGGATGGCCACGTCGACCGAAGTTTCGGGGGTGGATCAGGGTGAACCCGGATATCTCCCCCGGTCGGTGGAAGCAGCGCGCCACAACTGGAACGATGGAACCAACAACAGCACCGGGTCGTTGCCAATCACGAGCGCGAGCCAGGGACGTGCGGAGAAGGCAGGCGTAGGAGATGGCCAACCCTTTCGTGAAGGCGTGGAAGTACTTCATGGCGGCTTTTTCGTCGAAGATCGACGAGCACGCCGACCCTAAGGTGCAGATCCAGCAGGCCATCGAGGAGGCGCAGCGCCAGCACCAGGCGCTGTCGCAGCAGGCGGCGGCGGTGATCGGCAACCAGCGCCAGCTGGAGATGAAGCTCAACCGGCAGCTCGGCGAGGTGGAGAAGCTCCAGGCGTCCGCGCGCCAGGCGCTCGTGCTCGCCGACGAGGCCCGGGGCAAGGGCGAGGAGCAGCGCGCGACGGAGTTCGAGAACGCCGCGCAGTCGTTCGCCACCCAGCTGGTGACGGCCGAGCAGAGCATCGAGGACCTGAAGACGTTGCACGACCAGGCGTTGCAGGCGGCTCAGCAGGCCAAGCAGGCCGTCGAGCGCAACGCGATGGTGCTCCAGGGCAAGCTGGCGGAGCGCACCAAGCTCCTCAGCCAGCTGGAGCAGGCGAAGATGCAGGAGCAGGTGTCGCACTCGCTGCGCCAGATGACCGAGCTGGCGGCGCCGGGCAACACGCCGTCGCTGGAGGAGGTCCGCGACAAGATCGAGAAGCGGTACACCACCGCCCTCGGTTCCGCGGAGCTGGCGCAGAACTCCGTGCAGGGCCGGATGCTGGAGGTCCAGCAGTCGACCACGCAGATGGCGGGCTCGTCCCGCCTGGAGCAGATCCGCGCCTCGATGGCCGGTGGCAACGTCGCGGGCGAGGTGACCGCGGGCAAGCCGGCCGGCGCGAGCGCGAGCATCCAGCAGGAGATCCAGCAGCGGGTGCAGCAGCAGGCGCAGCCGCAGCAGACCCAGCAGATCCAGCAGCCGCCCAGCCAGGGCTGAGACCCGGCGTGGGCTGAGAGGGGAGCGTCCGCGGTGCACCCAGCTCGGAAGGTGACCGGTGAGATCGTCCAGATCGTCGGTGGCCAGATCCAGGGACCGATCGCGGACCAGGTCAAGCGGCGCATAGCCGCGTGGAACGACCCGCGCGCGAAGCTCGACCGGCAGTACCGCCGGTCGGGCCGCGCGCTCACCTTCTGGCTCATCGTGCTGGCGCTGCTCGCGGTGGTCGGCGTGCTCACGCTGGTGAACGCACTGCCGGTGGCGGCGGGTGTCGGCGCGGCCCTCGGGTTCGCCGGCACCTCCGTGCTGGCGGTGCGCACGAACATGCGGATGCGCGACATCGACCGGAGGCGGCGGCAGCTCAGCGCCGCCCCGGTCCGCGTCCCGCTGCCGTCCCGCGCCTCGGCCGCCCGCCTGCCGATGGAACGGCTGGAGGACGCCGAGGACACGCTGCGCGAGCTGCTGCGGCAGCTCGACTCGGCGGCGCTGACCTCGGTGCCCACCGAGTCGGTCGAGCAGGCGCGGGCGACCGGGGCCGAGGCGGGCGCGGCGATCCGCGCCGTGTCCCACCAGCTCCAGGCCGTCGAACGCGCCCGTGACACGGCGCCCCCACTGGACCGGGGGCCGCTCGTCGAGGGCGTGCGACGGCTGCGCGCCCAGCTCGACGAGGGCGTGGAGGGCTACTGCGGCCTGGTGGCCGCCGCCGGCCGCGTGCTCGCCGAGAGCACGGCCACCAACCCCGGGCAGGTGCTGGGAGACGCGACCGACCACCTGGCGGGCCTGGCGTCGGCGCTGCGCGAGCTGTCCCGCTGACCGTCCCGGGGGTCCCGGGGTCGTCGGGCACGTGCACCCGCACGGCCATCTGCACGAACGCCCGTTACATCACGTTGCGTAGCGAAGCTGGGCTGCCGTCCTCGGTGCAGTGGCGTACGCTGCTGCAATAGTGTGATTATCAGACCGTTATATGGCGGCTGCCACTACGTGGCGTGGCAGGATCGCTGCGTCGGACAGAGCTGTCCGGTCTGATCGCCGGGGAGGTCGTCGAGTGGCGTTGTGGACCGTGCACGGCGATGGCCGTCCCACCGATGGTGACGCCATCGCGCCGCAGGAGCGGGTGAGCTGGCCGCTCACCGTCGGCTTCGGCGCGCAGCACCTCGTCGCCATGGCGGGGGCCACGATCCTCGTCCCGGCCACCACCGGTCTGCCGGTCTCCACCACGCTGCTGTTCTCCGGCGTCGGCACCCTGCTGTTCCTGGTCCTGACCCGCAACCGCGTGCCGAGCTACCTCGGGGCGTCGTTCGCGTTCATCGCCCCGCTGTCCGCCGCCCGCGACGAGGGCATCGCCGCGCAGCTCGGCGGGGTCCTCGCGGCGGGCCTGCTGGTGGTGATCATCGGCGTCGCCGTCAAGGCGCTGGGCGTGCGGATGCTGGAATCGGTGATGCCGCCGGTCGTGACGGGTGCCGTGGTCGTCCTGATCGGCCTGAACCTGTCCCACCGCGCCACCGGCTCGTTCGCCGAGCAGCCGCTGCCCGCCGCGGTGACCATGGGCATCATCCTGCTGTGCGGCGTGCTCGGGCGCGGCACGTTCTTCCGGTTCTCGGTGCTGCTCGGCGTGCTCGTCGGCTGGGCGCTGGGCTTCTGGCTCGGCCTGGTCGACACGGCCGCGGTGGCGGGCGCCGACTGGGTGGGGCTGCCCGCGTTCCACTCGCCCGAGCTGCGGCCCTCGGTCACCCTGCTGGTGCTGCCGGTGGTGATCGTGCTGGTCGCGGAGAACGTGGGCCACGTGAAGGCCGTCGGCGCGCTCACCGGCCGCAACCTCGACGGCAGCATCGGTGACTCGATCATCGCCAACGGCCTGTCCACCGCGCTCGCGGGCATCGGCGGCGGACCGGGCACCACCACCTACTCCGAGAACATCGGCGTGATGGGCGTGACCAAGGTCTACTCGACGGCCGCGTACGCGGTCACCGGGGTGGCCGCGGTGCTGCTGGCGTTCTCGCCGAAGGCCACGGCGCTGCTCGCCACCGTGCCCGCGGGCGTGGTGGGCGGTGCGACGCTCGTGCTGTTCGGCCTGATCAGCCTGGTCGGCGTGCGGATCTGGATGGAGCACCGGGTCGACCTGGCCAACCCCGGCAACGCCCTGGTCGGCGGCGCGGCGCTGGTCGCGGGCGTCGGCGACCTGACCCTGGAGCTGGGCGACATGGAGCTGGGCGGCCTGGTGTGGGGTTCGCTGCTGGTCGTGATCCTGCACCCGGTGCTGCGCCGGCTCGGGGCCGTGCGCAAGGGCTAGGGGGCGAGCGCCCGGTTGATCCGGCGCACCAGACCGGGACCCTCGTAGATGAACCCGGTGTAGACCTGGAGCAGGCTCGCGCCGGCGTCGAGCATCCGCTTGGCGTCGTCGGCGGACGCGATGCCGCCCACCCCGATGATCGGCAGCTTCCCGTCGGTCCGCCGCGACACGAACCGCACGACCTCACGCGCCCGCTCGGTCAGCGGCCGGCCGCTCAACCCGCCCGCCTCGTGCGCGAGCGCCCGGTCGGACGGGGCGAGGCCGTCGCGCGACAACGTGGTGTTGGTCGCGATCAGGCCGCTCACGTCGTGCGCCGCGCACACCTCCAGCACCTCGCCGATCGCCTCGTCGGTCAGGTCGGGTGCGATCTTGACCAGGATCGGCTTGCGCGGCGCCGCGCCCGCCAGCCCGCGCGCGGCCTCGTCGAGGCCGGCCAGCAGTTCGGTCAGCGCGCCCCGGTCCTGGAGGCTGCGCAGGCCCGGCGTGTTCGGCGAGCTGATGTTGATCGCGAAGTAGTCGCCGTGCCGGTACAGCGCGCGCAGCGAGGCCCGGTAGTCCTCGACGGCCTCCTCGACCGGCGTCACCTTGGACTTGCCCAGGCTGATGCCCAGCGGCACGGACAGCGGGCCGAGCCGGTCCAGCCGGTCCGCCAGCGCCTGCGCGCCGTCGTTGTTGAAACCCATCCGGTTGATGATCGCGTCGCTGCCGCGCAGCCGGAACAGCCGCGGCTTCGGGTTGCCCGGCTGCGGGTGCCGGGTGACCGTGCCGACCTCGACGAACCCGAACCCGAGCGCGCCCCACGCGGGCAGCGCCCGGCCGTTCTTGTCCAGGCCCGCGGCGAGGCCGACCGGGTTGGGGAACGTGACGCCGAAGACGGTGCGCTCCAGCTTCGGCCCGCGCTTCACGACCTTCGCCACCGGGCTCGCCGCCGCCAGCAGGCCGAGGGTGGTCTCGTGGACCCGCTCCGCGTCCCCGCCGTGCATCCGGAACAACGCCTTGCGCACCACGCTCTTGTAGACCACGGTGCGCAACCCTAGGCGATCGGTCCTGGTTGGCAGCGCGGGCACCAGTACGCGGGCCGCTCGTGGACCCCCTCGCCCTGCCCGCCGACGCGCACCCGCGTGCCGCAGCGGAAGCACGGCTTGCCGGCCCGCTCGAACACCCAGTGCTGCCGGCCCCGGGCGAGCGAACCGGTGGTGCTCTGCTCCGGGCGCCACGCGTTGGCCAGCAGCAGCCTGCGCGACAGCCGCACGGCCTCCGCCGGGTCCACCGCCGACACCGGGCTCCACGGCGAGACCTTCAGCAGGAAGCACACCTCGGCCTTGTAGAGGTTGCCCACGCCCGCGAACACCCGCTGGTCGAGCAGCGCCACGCCCAGCTCGCGCTCCGGGTCGGCGGCCAGCCGGCGCACCGCCTCCGCCTCGTCGGCGTCACCCCAGCCCTCGCCGAGCAGGTCCGGCCCCAGGTGCCCGACCAGCCGGTGCTCCTCGCCGGTGGGCAGCAGCTCCAGGTCGTGCAGCGAGAACCCCACCACGACCCGGTCGGGCACCTCCAGCACCGCCCGCACCTGGTGCCCGGGCCGCCGCCACTTCTCGCCCGGCCGGTACAGGTGCCACGCGCCGTCCATCCGGAAGTGGCTGTGCAGGCTCAGGTCACCGGAGAACCGGGTGAACAGGTGCTTGCCGACCGACCGGACGCCCAGCACCTCGCGACCGGCCAGGTCGGCCGTGGCCCACCGGGGGTGGCGCAGCTCACCGCGCAGCAGGACGCGACCGGACAGCGCCTCGTCCAGGCGGCGCCCGGCCAGGAAGACCGTGTCACCCTCGGGCACCGCTGTCGACGGCCTCGCTGATCTCGTCGTCGTCGAAGTCCTGGTGGCTGATGCGCCGCCGGCTGCGGCTCATCCGCAGGATGCGCGCCAGCACCAGGTTGAACGCCAGCGCCACCTCGCGCGCGCCGGGCGTGCCCCACTCGTGGATCGGCATGCACGCGCCCTGCGCCTGCTGGACGGCCAGCCGGTCGGGCAGCGCCACCGGCATCACCAGCGGGCCGAAGATGTCGCGCAGCTCCTCGATGCGGAACTGGTGCTCGTGCGAGCGCGGCCGGACCCGGTTGACCACCACGCCCAGCGGCTGGAGCTCCGGGTTGTGCGCCCGCTCGGCCTGCACCGCCTCGAACGCCCGCTGCACGCCCGCCACCGCGAACATGGTGGGCTCGGTCACCAGCAGCGCGCGGTCCGCCGCCACCAGCGCCGACCGGGTCAGCTGGCCCAACGACGGCGGGCAGTCCAGCAGCACCAGCTGGTACGGCTCGTCGTCCTCCTTGAGCAGCGCCAGCGCCTCGCGCAGCTTGCCCAGCCGGGTCTCGCCGGGGTCGGGGTGGTTGAGCGACTCGGCGTCCTCGGAGCCGGCGAGGACGTCCACGCCGTCACCCCAGCCGCTGGGTGCGACGGCGTCGCGCAGGTTCTCGGCGGTCGGCTCCTGGAGCACGTCGAAGATGCTCGTGCCGGTGTCCTCGGGCTCCAGGGTCGAGGTGGCGTTGCACTGCGGATCGAGGTCGATGACCAGCGTGCGAACACCGCGCCGCAGCGCGGCGGACGCGAGACCGAGCGCGACCGTCGTCTTGCCCACGCCACCCTTGAGGCTGAGCACCGCCACCGTATGCACGTCGTCAGCCTACGGCCCCTAGGCTCTGGTGCCATGCGACCGGACGCCGTACACAGGGTGCTCGACGCCGAACTGGCCGCCGCGCGCGACCGCCGGGGCGGGGAACCGCCCAGGGTGCTCGACGTGGGCGGGGGCAGCGGCGTGTGGGCCGTGCCACTCGCCCTGGCCGGCTGCTCGGTGACCGTCGTCGACCCCAGCCCGGACGCCCTGGCCACGCTGCACCGCCGCGCGGCCGAGGTGGGCGTGCTGGACCGGGTCACGGCCGTCCAAGGCGACACGGACGCGCTGGAGCCCCACGGCGGTGCCGATCTCGTGCTCGGGCACGGCGTGCTGGAGGTCGTGGACGACGCGAGCGCCGCCCTGGCCGCGCTGGCCGGGGCCGCGGTGCCCGGCGGCGCGGTGTCCGTGCTGGTGGCGAACCGGTTCGCGGCCGTGCTGCACCGGGCCATCGCGGGCCGGCTGGTGGACGCACGGCGGTTGCTGGACGACGAGGCGGGGCAGCTCGTCGGCGCGCGCGACCCGCTGCTGCGCCGGTTCGACGTGGCCGGGCTGGAGGCGCTGGTGCTCGCCTCGGGCCTGGAGGTGGAGCTGCTCCAGGGCCACGGCGTGGTGTCCGACCTGGTCCCGGGCTCGGTGCTGGACGCCAACCCCGGCGCGGCGGAGGCGCTGGCGGAGCTGGAGCTGGCCGCGTCCACCCGCCCGCCGCTGCGCGACGTGGCCGCGCGCTTGCACGTGCTGGGCCGGAAGTCCGCCTGACCGGGAGACCACCCCGGACCCGGAGGACCCGGAGGACCCGCGAGAGCGTGTGCGCGGCGCCCGGCTGCGTCGCGAGGTCCGGCGACACGCCTGGCTGACAATTACTCAGAGCGACCAATAGCTGTAGTACATTCATCCGATCGCCTTTCAAACGCGGCCATTCAGACCAACTTCGCGTGAGTTGCGTCATCCACGTGAGGGATCGACGTCGCGTTCGCATGTGCCCCAAGGGGTGGTCCAGCGCGCGGACTCCGAGGAGCTCGGGATGGAAGCAGCAGCAGTGGTCGGGTTCGGAGTGGTGCCGGGACGTCGCGGTTCGCCGCACGTCCTCGGGGGGAGGCCGGTGATGTCCGCGCAGCACGAGGGCGAGCCGGCGGCCCCCATGTCGTCGGTGCGGCCGGTGGGTGGTTCGACGCCGGTGCCGGGAGGGGCGGACGCGCTGGTCGAGCCCGCCGTCCGGGGCGACCAGCGGGCGGTGGAGGAGCTGCTGAAGCTCATCCGGCCCCTCGTCGTGAGGTACTGCCGGGCGCGGGTCGGTCGCGGGGAGCGGTCGCAGGCGTCGGCGGACGACGTGGCGCAGGAGGTGTGCCTGGCGGTGCTCAAGGCGCTGCCGTCGTACCGCGACCAGGGCAGGCCGTTCCTGGCGTTCGTGTACGGCATCGCGTCGCACAAGGTCGCGGACGCGCACCGGGCGTCGGCGCGCAACCGGGCGGAGTCGGTGCCCGAGCTGCCCGACGGCGCGGGCAGGGAGGCGGGGCCGGAGCAGCGGGCGCTGGAGGGCGAGCTGTCCTCCAAGATGGGGCAGCTGCTGGAAGTGCTGCCCGAGCGGCAGCGCGAGATCCTGGTCCTGCGCGTCGTCATGGGCATGTCCGCGGAGGAGACCGCGGTGGTGGTCGGCTCGACGGCGGGGGCGGTCCGGGTGGCGCAGCACCGCGCGTTGGCGCGGTTAAGGAAAGTCCTGGGGCAGTCCTGAAGCGCCCCCGCGCCGCCGGAGTGGCGTAGTCTGTCGAACGGGTGTTCGGGGGAGGGGTTCCGTGGGCCGCAGCGCCAACCTGCCGCGCGGTCGGGTGGACCGCTTCCGCGCGCGCGGCGACGCGTGGCCGGACGACACCGGCTGCCCGATGCTGCACGTCGACATGGACGCCTTCTACGCCTCGGTCGAGATCCGGCACCGCCCCGAGCTGGCCGACCGGCCGGTGGTCGTGGGCGGGACGGCGAACCGCGGCGTGGTCGCGTCGGCCAACTACCTCGCGCGGGAGTTCGGCGTGCGCTCCGCCATGCCCACCGCGCACGCCCGCAGGCTCGCGCCGCACGCGGTGTTCATCCCACCCGACTTCGCCCGCTACCAGGAGGTCTCCCGCGGGGTGATGGCGATCTTCCGCGACGTCACGCCGCTGGTCGAGCCGTTGAGCCTGGACGAGGCGTTCCTCGACGTCAGCGGCGCGCTCAAGCGGATGCGGGCCACCCCGGCGGCGATCGGGCAGCTCATCCGGGCGCAGGTCGAGGAGGCGTTCGGCGTGACCTGCTCGGTGGGCGTGGCGCCGACGAAGTTCCTCGCCAAGCTCGCGTCCGGGATGTGCAAGCCGGACGGGCTGATGGTGGTCCCGCGCGACGAGGTGCTGTCGTTCCTGCACCCGCTGCCGGTGTCGGCCCTCTGGGGCGTCGGCGAGCGGACCGCCGAGCAGCTCGACCGGGTCGGGCTGGCGACCGTCGCGGACGTGGCGGCGACACCGCTGCCGAGGCTGCGCCGGGTGGTGGGCGTGGCGCTGGCCGAGCACCTGCACGCCCTCGCCCGGGGCCACGACGACCGGCCCGTCGTGCCGTCGACGCGGGAGAAGTCGATCGGCGCCGAGGAGACGTTCGAGGTCGACCACTTCGACCGCGAGCTGCTGCGCCGCGAGCTGCTGCGGCTGTCCGAGCGGTCGGCGGCGACGCTGCGCTCGCGCGGGCTGCGCGGCCGGACGGTGTCGATCAAGGTGCGGTTCGCCGACTTCACCACGATCACCCGGTCGAAGACGCTGCGCGTGGCCACGGACGTCACGCACGAGGTCTACAGGACCGCCTCGACGCTGCTGGACGAGCAGGTGCCGCCGGGCGCCGTGCGGTTGATCGGCGTGCGGGTCGAGCAGCTCGTCGAGGGCGACGACGGCGAGCAGCTGATGTTCGACGCCCCGGAGCGGGGGTGGCGCGAGGCGGAGCAGGCGGCGGACCAGGCGCGGTCGAAGTTCGGGCGGGCCGCGGTGCGCCCGGCGTCGCTGCTGGACCAGGGACCGACCCGCTCCGGCACCGCCGTCCCGCGTCCGGAACGCTGACGCCGCGGGCCGTTCGGGTGGTTCGGGCCCGCGATCGCGGCCGCCGGGACGATCACCGGGCACGCTGGTGCCGTGGACCGGTTCTGGGGTCTCCTCACCGAGTCCGAGCACGGGGTGCTCGGCACTACGGGCACCGAGCGCGACTACGCCGCCGGCTCCGTGGTCTGCCGCGAGGGCGAGGTCACGGGGCACGTGATCGTGGTCCGGCGCGGCCTGCTGAGGGTCACCGCGACGACGTCGGGCGGCACCGAGAAGGTGCTGGCCGTGCGCGGCGCGGGCGACATCGTGGGCGAGCGCTCGGCGGTCGACGGGCTGCCGCGCTCCGCGACCGTGCAGGCGCTGGGCGCGGTGCGGGCGCTGGTGCTGTCCGCGTCGGCCTTCGCGTCGCTGTGCCAGCGGTACCCGCGCATCGCGTGGGCCGTGCTGACCGTCGTCGTCGCCCGGCAGCGGGACACCGACCGGCAGCGCGTGCAGATCAGCGGCACGGCGACGCAGCGCGTGGCGGCGGTGCTGATCGACGTCGCCCTCCAGCGCGGCATCGCCGACCAGGGCGCCGTCGCGCTCAGCCAGGAGGAGTTGGCGGGCATCGCGGGCACGTCGCGCGAATCCCTCGTGCGGGTGCTGCGCGCGCTGCGCGAGGAGGGCATCATCAGCACGGGCCGGCGGAAGATCGAGATCCAC
Source organism: Saccharothrix longispora (assembly GCF_031455225.1). Taxonomy (GTDB): domain Bacteria; phylum Actinomycetota; class Actinomycetes; order Mycobacteriales; family Pseudonocardiaceae; genus Actinosynnema; species Actinosynnema longispora. The sequence continues at coordinate 5,278,577 of NZ_JAVDSG010000001.1, read as the reverse complement.
CGGGTGAGCCGGCTCTACGACTTCACCAACTGACTTCCCGTTGTGCGTCATCTGACGCGGTGACCCACTCCGGAACCCCCTAGAAATGACCTGTCAGTCATGGTCGGAGGGGGAAGCATGAACCACAACGAGGAGCCCGCCAAGTCCCGCCGCCGGTTCACCGAACGGCTCGCCTGCACGCTCGTGTTCACCGTCCTCCAGCTCTGGGCGGCCGTCGTGATCGTGGTCCGGTTCGACGGCGTCGGCGTGGTCGCCCTCGCGGTCGCGCTGGTGCTCGCCGGCGCACTGGTCGCGGTGCACGACGCCTGGCGCGAGGTCCGCTCGGTGCGCAAGGAGCTCGACGTGGAGATCCGCGAGGACCTCGTCCGGCTCTAGAGACCACGCGGTGGCTGACGAGGGGCAGCCATCGTCTTCCGAGGCATTCCGCGGGCGGTCGGGCCCGCGGAATGCCTCATCTTCGCGGTCGGCCGCAGCGGATCTCCGCGATCGGCCGCCGCGGGTTGTCCACAGGCGCTGGAGTTGTCCACAGTTCGCGATCACGTCCTCGACCGAGCCGCCGCCCAGGGCGATCGTGGACCCATGCACACCACGACCCGCACCACCATCGCCGTCGACGCCCTGGCCGCCCTCTTCCCGCACGGGGTGGCGACCGCCGCCGACCTGCTGTCGCTCGGCCTGGGCAGCGAGGAGCTGTCCCGCCGCTGCCGCCCGCGGGGCGGGTGGCAGCACGTCCTGCCGGGCGTCCTGCTCCTGTCCGACCGGCCCCCGACGCGACCGCAGCTCGTCCAGGCGGCGCTGCGCCACTGCGGCACCGGCAGCATCGTCACCGGCCTCGACGCGCTCCAGCTGCACGGCATGCGCGCCCTGCCGGCCCACGGCCCGGTCCACGTCCTGGTGACCCGCCCGGTGGACCCGAGCACCAGGGTCCGCGCCACGAGGACCCGCCACCCACCGGACCCGGTCCTGCGCAGGGGCTTCCTCACCGCGCCGCTGGCGAGGGCGGCGGCCGACGCGGCCAGGACCCTGGAGACGCGCGACGACATCCGGGCGGTGCTCACCGAGGCGCTGCGCCGGGGCGGTGTCGCGGTCGACGACCTGCGGCCCCACCTGTCCCGGGCGTCCGCGCCGGCCAAGCGGGTCCTGGCCGAGCTGGCGGAGGGCGTCCGCTCGGCGCCCCAGGCGTGGGCGAGATCCCTGGTGGCCGGCCTGCCCCTGCCGCCGCCGAGGTGGGGCGTGCGCCTGCGCTCCGCGGCGGGCGGGTCGCTGGGCGCCGCCGACGCCTGGTGGGAGGAGCTGGCGCTCGCCTGGCAGTTCACCACCGCGACCGCCCACTCGCCCGCCCTGGCCGCGGCCGGCGCTGTCGTGGTCCACACCCCACCGGCCCGCCTGCGCCAGGCTCCGGCCGAAGCCGCGCGGGCGCTGCTCGCCGCGGCCGCCCGGGCCGCCGACCGGAAGGGTGACGTCCGTGTGGTCGTGGCGCGGTCGCCGGCCGGGCCGACACCTTCGGAGCGCGGGTAGTCGGCTGATCACGGGCTGTCATGGCACGTGATCGAATCGGTCGGGAAAGTGCACGGGAGGGCTTGACAGTCGACCAAGGGCCGGTCATCCGGGACCTCACGAAGGTCTGACCGTTGACCCGTGAGGATGATGGTGACCGAACGAACCGCTTAGGGGCACGGACTGGGTAGTCGGAGAGCCTCCCGAATCGTATCCTGGTTGTGACGCCCCCAGGGTGGGGCGTCCGCCGGGACCGGCGGCAACCGTGATTACCCGGCGCCCGCGACCGCTGTGCCGGAGGAGGAGCCATGCCACTCTCCGAGCACGAGCAGCGACTGCTCGACCAGATCGAGCGCGCGCTCTACGCCGAGGACCCGAAGTTCGCATCCACCGTGCGTGGCGCCAAGCTGCGCAAGCCGTCCCGACGGCGTCGTATCCAGGGCATCGCGCTGTTCGCCGTGGGTGTGGCTCTGCTGGTGACGGGTGTGATGTTGCCGAAGCTCGCTGGTATCCCGGTGGTGAGCGTGGTCGGCTTCCTGTTGATGTTCTTCGGCGTGCTGCTCACCGTGACGACACTGCGTCGTGGTGACCAGGGTGCCGAGGAACCCAGTCAAGAGGGAAGCCGGTCCAGCCGCAGCTCGTTCTCTCAGAAGATGGAAGAACGTTTCCGTCGCCGTTTCGAGGACGAGTAGTCCGCGCGACAGCCCGACAGAACACGCACACGGCCCGCCCCCGCAGCACCAGGGGGCGGGCCGTGCGGCTTCCCGTACCTGCCGGTCGGCCGAGGTCGGCCGGTCGGGGCTCAGTCGGTCGGGGGTCAGCCGATCGGGTCGCCGTCGACCGGCGGCCTCGGCTTGAGGACCGAGCGCGGCAGGACCTTCGCCCGCAGGGCCAGCGGCGCGTTGCGGTGCAGGCTGGCCCGGACGTCGTCCACCGCGCGCGGCAGGGCGGGGTCCGCGTCCGCGTGCGCGCTGTACCAGGAGCGCTCCACGGCGCCCACGACCGCGCGCAGGCCGTCGCGACCCTGGTCGTCGAGGTTGTGCGCCTTCACCAGGCGCCGGGCGGCGACCCGGATCGTCTCCGTGCTCGGCACGCGGGTGCCCCGGTCGACGGACTCGGCGACGAGTTCCCGCCACGCCGCGCCCGCCGCGTTCGGACCCAGGGCCGCCACGGCGCGGAGCCGTTCGCGGCGACGCCAGGCGCGCACCAGCGCCGGCGCCGCCACGGCGGCCGCCACCAGCACCGGCGCGGCCAGCCACCAGCTCACCAGCGCCACGACCAGCGTGAGCGCGACGGCACCGAGCACCGCCAGCGCGGCCAGGACGGCGGGGCGCAGCCAGGGCTTCCCGCTCAGCCACACCCCGCCGAAGAGCAGCAGCGCCCACAGCAGCAGCGCGACCAGACCCGTCGCGATCAGCGTGATCAGGTGCCACGCGGGGGTCGGCGCGGCCGTCTGCGTCGTCCCGTCCTGGCCCTGGGCGTCCGGCGCGGCCGAGGCCGAGGCCGAGGCGCCGGGCGCGGTGGTCGTGGTGGTGGTCGCCGCGGCCGCGGCGCTGGGGTCGTCCTCCTCGTCGTCGGCCTGGTTGCCCGAGATGTACGGCGGGGACACGCCGCGCCCGTCGGACAGGGGAGTCGGGTCGAAGGTCATCCACCCGTGGCCGGGGAAGTAGACCTCCACCCAGGCGTGGGCGTCTTGCGAGGTGATCGTCTGGAAGTCGCCGGTCGGGTACCCGGCGGTGAAGCCGAGGGCCACGCGGGCCGGGATGCCGACGGACCTCGCCATGATCGCCATCGCCGACGCGTACTGCTCGCAGAAGCCCTTCTTGCCGTTGAGCACGAAGTCCTCGAGCGCACCCGCGCTCATGTTGTCCGTGGTCTCCGTGGTGTACGTGAAGCCCTGCGTGCCGTCGGTGAAGTACCGGTACAGCGCGGTCGCCCGGTCGAACTGGTTGCTCTCGCCGGCCACGATCCCGCGCGCCAGGTCGGCCACCCGGTCCTCGACGCCGGGCGCCTCCAGGTACACGGGGTCCACGTCGACCGGGCCGGTCGCCCGGCGCAGGATGTCGGCGGACGGCGTGTCCAGCACCGTCCGCAGCGAGTACGTGCCGGACTTGCGGGCCCGCGTCGCGTAGACCATGCCGCGCTCCGGGTCGTACCGGTAGGCCTCATCGACGTCCGGCAGCCCCCGCGGCTTGCCGTACACCGGCAGCCAGTAGTCGAGCCAGGTCACCGGCTCGATCTCGACCTCGACGACCTCGCCGTCGCCCGGGTCGCCGGGCTGGACGGGCAGGTCGCCGCGGGCGGGCACGCCCTCCGGCATGTCCCGGCCGCCGGTCCAGCCCTGGTCCGGCACGTACAGCGGCAGCGTCATCGCGCGCAGGTAGGCCGACTCCGGCAGGTCGCGCACCCGGAACATCTCGCGGCTCGCGCCCTGGTTGAGCATGCCGCGCAGCTCGGTGATCGGGTCGATGCCCAACCCGCCGGAGCCGCCGCCGATCTCGTCACCCGTGCCCGGCAGCCTCCCGACGGTGCCGACCAGCGTGAGGCTCGTCCCGGCCAGCAGCGCGATCACCACGGCCAGGCCCGCCACCGCGGTCGCCGCCGGACCGGAGCCGCTCTGCCCGGCGCCCGGCAGCCTGCCGCGCCACGCCTCGTGCCGGTGCTGGCCGTCCACGGCCAGCAGCAGCGCGAACGCCGCCGCGCCGAACACGAACGTCCACAGCGGCAGCATCTCGTCGGCCAGCGACGCGGGCACCGCGAACACGCACAGCAGCACCAGGCCGGACGCCGCGGGCGCCGCCGCGCCGACCGCGAGGGCGTCCACCAGGACCGCCACCAGGCCGATGGCCACCATCACCAGGCAGCGCATGTTCCGGCTGTCCGGCACGGGCGGCACGCCGGTCTGCACCTCGCCGAGCGCGTTGCCCAGCACCGCGCCCAGGTCGCGCAACGACTCGGCCCCCGGCAGGAAGACCAGGAACCCGCTGGTCGTGTAGAGCGCCACGAGCAGGCACAGCAGCGCCAGGACCTGCCCGAGCACCACCAGCGGCGAGGGCAGCCTGGTCGGGCGCAGCAGCACGCCCGTGCCGACCACCACGACGATCGCCACCGCCAGGTGCACCATCCACAGCACGCCGTCGAGCACGCTCGACAGCGCGGTGGCCGCGCACAGCGTCGCCAGCCCGGCGACCGCGGGCGTCGCGGTCACCACCCAGTTCCCACCCGCCGGGGCGGTCGTCCTGCCGGTCACCGTCAACCCACCTCCGCGCGCACCACCGGGCCGCGGTTGCCCGCGCTGTGGCACAGCTCCTGCCAGACCTGCCCCATCGGCGTGTTCGGCCGCGCCACGACCACGCCCCACCCCGCACCGCCCAGCAGCTCCCGCGCGTCGGCCGGGTCCGGCGCCGGGTCCTCCGACGCGGACGCCCAAGCCCGCACGTCCAGCACCACCGCGAGGCTGCGCGCGCCGCGCGGGCGGTTGCGCACCAGCGCGTCCACCACGGCGGGCGTGCAGCCGCCGAGGATCGCGACGACCTCCTGGCCCGCGCCCGGGTCGACGCCCACCGCGGGCTCGCGCCGGTGCGAGGGCTGGAGCGCGGCCAGCGCGTCCAGCACCACCGCGTCGCTGTACCCGCTGCCGCCCGGACCGCCCACCAGCACCCGGCCGTCGTCGCCGACCAGGCGCACCTGGTGGCCGTAGCGGTGCAGGTGCAGCGAGACGGACGCGGCGAACGACACCGCCCACTCCAGGCTCGACCCGGGGCCGCTGCCCCGGTGCCCCACCAGCCGGTGGTCCAGCAGCACGGTCGTGCCGCCGCGCCACGGCCGCTCCTCGACGCGCACCATCAGCTCGTCGCGCCGCGCCGTCGACTTCCAGTGCACCTTGCGCAGGTCGTCGCCGTGCCGGTAGGGCCGGACCACGGCGTCGTCCTCGCCCTGCCCGGCGCGCAGCCGGATCGAGCCGTCGTCGCCGGAGCCCATGCCCGAACCGTTCGGCAGCCCGGTCAGCTGCACCACCCGCGGCACGACGACGAGCCGGCTGCGGCCCGCCATCTCGCGGTCGAACTCGGCCAGCCCGAACGGGTCGGTGATGCGCGCGAGCAGCGGCCCGACCTGCTGGACGCCGCGCATCACCGGCTTGAGCGGGTACCGCAGCACGGTCACCGTGTTGCGCGGCAGCCGCTCCACCACGAACCGGGGCCGCGCGCCCAGCGCGTACGGCACGGCGTCCTCCAGCAGCAGCCCACCGGTGGGCAACCGGCCCGCGCTGCGCAGTTCCACCCGCACGTCGGTCGCCGAGCCCACCTGGACCCGGCTCGGGTGCAGCACGCGGTTCGCGTGCAGGCCGATCCGCGCCCGCTGCGCCAGCCACGCGGCGAGCAGCGGCAGCGCCACCACGAACGCGGCGACGCGCAGCAGGTCGCGCTCGTTGAGCACGATCGCGCACAGGCCCGCGGCGAACCCGGCCGCCAGCAGGCACCGGCCGCGCGTGGTCAGGCCGGACAGCGCCCCGCGCATGTCAGCGGTGGTTGTTCGGGTTGGCGTTGTGCGGGAACTGGCCGGACGGGTCCGGCGCGGCCTGCGGCACCGGCACCCGCTGGAGCAGGTTGCGCACCAGGTCGGCCGACGACCGCCGGGCCGCCTGCGCCTCCGCGGTCAGCACCAGCCGGTGCGCGAGCACCGGCACGGCCACCGCGTGGACGTCGTCGGGCACCACGAAGTCGCGCCCGGCCAGCGCCGCCTGCGCCCGCGCCGACCGGACCAGCTGGAGCGTGGAGCGCGGGGACGCGCCCAGCCGCAGCTCCGGCAGCCGCCGGGTGGCGCCGACCAGCTCGACGGCGTACCGGCGGATCTCGGTCGACAGGTGCACCCGCCGCACGGCCTGGATCAGCCTGAGCACCTGCGCGGAGTCCGACACCGGCCGCAGGTCCGACATGGGGTCGTGGCCCGCGTGCTCGTCGACCATGGCCAGCTCGGCCTGCGGGTCGGGGTAGCCGATCGACACGCGCGCGGTGAAGCGGTCGCGCTGCGCCTCGGGCAGGGCGTAGGTGCCCTCCATCTCGATCGGGTTCTGCGTGGCGATCACCATGAACGGCGCGCCGAGCGGGTAGGTCTGCCCGTCGACGGTGACCTGGTGCTCCTCCATGCACTCCAGCAGCGCCGACTGGGTCTTCGGCGAGGCGCGGTTGATCTCGTCGCCCACCACGATGTTCGCGAACACCGGGCCGGGCCGGAACTCGAAGTCGTTGTCCTGCCGGTTGTAGATCGACACGCCGGTGATGTCGCTGGGCAGCAGGTCGGGCGTGAACTGGATGCGGCTGACCGTGCAGTCGATCGACCGGGCCAGCGCCTTGGCCAGCGACGTCTTGCCGACGCCCGGCACGTCCTCGACCAGCAGGTGCCCCTCGGCGAGCAGGGTCACCAGCGCGACGCGCACCACGTCCGGCTTGCCGACGATGACCCTCTCGACGTTGCCGGCGATCCGGCCGACCACGGCGTGCAGCTCGCCCAGCACCTCGTCCAACCGGGGTGAGCCGTTCACCGGCACCGTGTTGTCGACGTGGTTCACCGCGGGGCCGCCGGCACCGTACGGGTGCTCTGGCGCGGCTGGCTGGGTACTCGGAGTCACTCGACCTCCTGGAGCGGGCGCGGCCCTCCCGCGACCGGTTCGCGGTGGCGGTGAGCGTTTCACGCAGTGTGTCAAACCGGGGCGAAGCGCCCCACACCCGATTGAACATCCTCGTGCTGTCGGTTTCCACGGCCCGCGGACCCGGTCGGTTCAGAGGCTCCCCACCACGATTCCCCACCGGGGCGCCGCATGAACCGGTTTTGCCCGATTTCGTTGGGCCGTTCGGGTGGTCTTCGGGCCTTCTCGGCTCACTCGGGGAGGTGGTGGGCGTCGGCTTCCCCCACCGCCAACCGGGCTGCTCATCTTCGCTCTACCAGCGCAAACGTCGTGCGGAGGGTCGTGCATCCACCCGTTTCAGCGTTGACTGTGGGGAAAAGTGGGGTACTGTGGCGGCCGGTGGGGCAGACGGGGGCTCCACTGCCGGTCGTCAGCTCGACATCCGGCGTCGGGAGGTGGGTGCGCAGTGTTCCTGGGCACGCACAACCCGAGGTTGGACGACAAGGGCCGCATCACGCTGCCTGCGAAGTTCCGGGACGCGCTAGCGGGGGGTCTCATGGTCACCAAGGGCCAGGACCACTGCCTGTACGTGTTCCCGCGGGCAGAGTTCGAGCAGATGGCGCGCAAGGTCGCGGAGGCCCCGTTCACGAACGAGGCGGTCCGCGCCTACCAGCGCTACCTGTTCGCCGGTACCGACGAGCAGCGGCCGGACGGTCAGGGCCGGGTCCTCATCGCCCCGGAACTGCGCCGGTACGCGGGGTTGACCAAGGAGTGCGTGGTCATCGGCGCGATCACCCGGCTGGAGATCTGGGACGCCACGGCGTGGCAGCGGTACATGGACGAGCACGAGCAGCGGTACGCGGAAGCCCGCGAGGAGGTGTTCCCCGGACTGTTCTGATCGGCCGTTGATTCGAGGTTTCGGGTGCCGTGAGGCCTCGGTCCGCTCGGCTATCGGCCCTGGCGCACCTTCCCCGGCGCCAGGTTCGACGGGCGGGCGGGGACCTGACGACACCCGAATTTCACGTGTGCAGAGGGGGGATCATCCAGGGAGGGGTCGTGGTGGAGCAGGCGCGTCACGTGCCGGTGTTGCTCGATCGCGTCCTCGACCTGCTGGCCCCCGCGCTGGCCGACCGGGACGACGCCGTGTTCGTCGACTGCACGCTCGGCCTGGGCGGGCACTCCGAGGCGGTCCTCCGGGCGCACCCGAAGGTGCGGCTGGTGGGGCTCGACCGCGACCCGCAGGCCATCGCGCTGTCCCGGGAGCGGCTCGCGCCGTTCGCCGACCGCGTGTCCTTCGTGCAGACCACCTACGACGGCATCGCCGAGGCGGTCGGCGGCGCGGAGGTGCACGGCGTGCTCATGGACCTCGGGGTGTCGTCGTTGCAGCTCGACGCCGAGGAGCGCGGGTTCGCCTACTCCAAGGACGCGCCGCTGGACATGCGGATGAGCGCCGGTTCGGGCATGACGGCGGCCGACGTGCTGAACGAGTACCCCGCCGACGAGCTGACCCGCGTGCTGCGCGACTACGGCGAGGAGCGGTTCGCCCGCAAGATCGCGGGCGCGGTCGTGCGGGAGCGGGCGCGCGAGCCGTTCACCACGAGCGGCCGGCTGGTCCGGCTGCTCTACGACGTCGTGCCCGCGGCGACGCGGCGCACCGGCGGGCACCCGGCCAAGCGCACCTTCCAGGCGCTGCGGATCGAGGTCAACCAGGAGCTGGAGTCGCTGCGCGCGGCCCTGCCCGCGGCGCTGTCGGTGCTGGCGGTGGGCGGCCGGATCGTCGTGGAGTCCTACCAGTCGCTGGAGGACCGCATGGTCAAGCGCGCCTTCGCCGACCTGGCCGCCTCGACGACACCGCTGGACCTGCCGGTGGAGCTGCCCGGTCACGGCCCCCAGCTGAAGCTGGTGACGCGCGGCGCCGAGCAGGCGAACGAGCGCGAGATCGAGGACAACCCCAGGGCCGCCTCGGTGAGGTTGCGGGCGGCGGAACGCATCCGGGAGGCGACATGACCGCACCGGCACGGACCGGCGGTGGCGGCGCGCCGTCGCCCAAGCCCAGGTCGACGACCGGGGCGAACCCGCGCGAGCGCGCGCTGCGGTCCGTCCCCGCGGAGCGCCGCAGGTCGCCGGCCGCGGAGCGGGCCTACGCGCGGCGCGACCGGCGGACGCCGTCCAAGCGCGGCCCGGCGGTGACGCGGCAGCCGGTCGTGACGCCCAAGGCGCCGTTCGTCGTGATGGTCATGGTGGTGCTGGGCGTGGGCATCGCCGCGATCATGTGGCTGTCGACGCAGGCCACGGCCGACTCGTACCGCCTCCAGGACGCGCGGGCCGAGGAGACCCGGCTCGCCCGGCAGGTCGAGCAGCTGCGGCAGGAGGTGGCGCTCGCCGAGTCGCCGCTGGAGCTGGCCGAGGCCGCGACCAGGCTCGGGCTGCTCCCGGCGGGCGACCCGGCGCGGTTGCGGCAGCTACCCGACGGGACGGTCGAGATGTACGGCAGGCCGTCCGCCGTGCAGCCGCCCCCGCCGCCGCAGACGTCGACGGAAGCCCCACCTGCCCAGACCCCACCTGCCCAGACCCCACCCGCCCAGACCCCGCCTGCCCAGACACCACCGGCGCAGACGCCGGCAGACGGGCAGCCGGCACCAGGAGGTCAGTGATGCCGGGGCCCAGCCGGGGCAGGCCTGCCCGACGCCCGTTGTCCGTCCGCCCGTCCGCGCCCAAGCGGCGGCGCGGCGGCAACAGCCGGGTCCGCCTCGCGGTGGGGCGGTTGCTGCTGGTGGGTGCGCTGCTGGCCGCCGGCGTGAAGCTGGTGCAGGTGCAGGGCTTCCAGGCCGAGGCGCTCTCCGCCCAGGCCGAGCAGCAGCGCGCCACGCCCATCGACATCCCCGCCGCGCGCGGCTCCATCCTCGACCGCAACGGCAACCAGCTCGCGTTCAGCGTGGAGGCGCGCGCCCTGTACGCCGTGCCGCGGCTGATGCGCCAGGAGTGGGCCAAGGCGCTGGAGCGCGATCCGGACATCGGCAGCTTCGAGGCCCGCATCGCCGACATCGCCGCGTTCGTCGAGCAGACGCTGGGCAAGGAGGTCGCCGGCCAGAAGACCGACCGGGACACCGTGCTGGCCAAGCTCTCGCAGGACACCACCTACGTCGAGCTGGCCGACAACGTCGACCCCGGCAAGGCCGCGATCATCACCGACAAGTACTTCAACATCGGCTCGGAGTACCGGGCGGTGCGGGTCTACCCGAACGGCGAGCTGGCGTCGAACATCATCGGCGCGGCGAACTGGCGCAAGGACAAGGAACCGCCCGCGACGCACGGCCTGCTGGGCCTGGAGATCTCCGAGGACAACCTGCTGGCCGGCAGCAACGGGCGGCGCGTCGTCGACACCATGCAGGGCAACGACGACGTGGTCATCCCGGGGCCGGGCCGCTCCCGCGAACTGGCCGCAGCCACACCGGGCAAGAGCCTGGAGCTGACCCTCGACGTCGACACCCAGTACGCGCTCCAGCGGATGGTCACCGAGTACACCCGGGAGACGGCCGCCCGCTCCGGCTCCGCGGTGGTGCTCGACGCCCGCACGGGCGAGATCCTGGCGATGGCCAACGACAAGACGTTCGACCCGAACCGGTTCGGCAAGGCCGACGAGGAGCACCTGCGCAACGCCGCCGTGTCCACGGTGTTCGAACCCGGTTCGGTGCACAAGATCGTGACCGCCGCGGCGGCCGTCGAGGACGGCATCCACCAGCCGGACAGCGTGCTCGGCGTGGACGACAGCATCCGCGTCTCCGACCGCGTCATCAGGGACTCCGCCCCGCACCCGCGCCAGGACATGACGTTCACCGGCGTGTTCGCCAAGTCCTCCAACGTCGGCACGCTCATGGCGGCGCAGGAGATCGGCGAGGACCGGTACGCCGAGATGCTGACCAGGTTCGGTCTCGGCAAGCGCACCCAGTCGGGCCTGCCCGGCGAGGAGGCGGGCTACGTGCCGCCGCGCAACCAGTGGTCCGGCTCGACGTTCGGCAACCTGCCCATCGGCCAGGGCCTGAGCACGAACCTGCTCCAGATGACCGGCATGTACCAGGCCATCGCGAACGACGGCGTGCGCGTCCCGCCGCGCATCATCCGCGCCGAGGTCTCCGCCGACGGGGCGCGGCAGGTGAAGCAGCCCCCTGAGGGCGTGCGGGTGGTGTCGCCGGAGACGGCGAAGACGGTCCGCGACATGTTCCGCGCGGTGGTGCAGAGGTCGACGAGCGACCCGGACCAGACCGGCACCGGCCCGTCCGCGGCACTGCCCGGTTACCAGGTCAGCGGCAAGACGGGCACTGCGCAGCAGGTCGACCCGAAGTGCGGCTGCTACTCGCACAGCCAGCACTGGATCACGTTCGCGGGCATCTTCCCCGCAGACAACCCCCGGTTCGTCGTCGGGATCATGCTCGACAACCCGACGGTCGGCGAGCAGTCCGCCGCGCCGCTGTTCCACGACGTCGCGTCCTACCTGTCGCAGCGCTACCAGGTGCCGATGTCGGCGGAGCAGAGCCCCGTCGTGCCGCTGATCCTCACTCCGTAGCGGGCCGTCCGGCACGTCCCGGGTGGACGTGCCGGACGACCACTCTCCGTGCGCCGGTAGCCTTCCGCGCGTGCCTGCCAAGCTAGAGGGCAAGGTCGCGACCGCCCCGCCTCGCCCTTCCCGCACCCAGCCCGTTCCCGTGTCGGAGCTCGCCACGACCGTCGACGCGCACCTGACCGCTCCCGACCGGGCCCACGTGCTGGTGAGCGGGGTGACCTTGCGCGCCCAGCACGTGCGGCCCGGCGACCTGTTCGCCGCCCTGCCGGGCACCCGCGTCCACGGAGCCGACTTCGCCGCCCGAGCGGTCGAGGCCGGCGCGGTGGCCGTGCTGACCGACGCCGAGGGCGCCGCGAAGGTCGCCGGCGTGCCCGTGCTGGTGCACCCCGAGCCGCGTGCCGTGCTCGGCGCGCTCGCCGCCCGCGTCTACGGCACCCCCTCGTCGAAGGTGGCCGTGTGGGGCGTGACCGGCACGTCCGGCAAGACCACCACCACCTACATGATCGAGTCCGCGCTGAAGGCCGCCGGCCGGGCCACCGGCCTGATCGGCACGGTCGAGACGCGCATCGCGGGCGAACGGCTCGGCAGCGCGCTCACCACGCCCGAGGCCCCCGACCTCCAGGCGCTGCTGGCCGTGATGCACGAGCGCGGCACCACGGACGTGGCGATGGAGGTCTCCAGCCACGCCCTGCGCCTGGGCCGGGTCGGCGGCGTCGGGTTCGCGGTCGGCGCGTTCACCAACCTGTCGCAGGACCACCTGGACTTCCACCCCGACATGGAGGACTACTTCCGGACCAAGGCCGAGCTGTTCGACGGCCGGGCCCGGGTGGAGGTCGTCTGCGTCGACGGCGAGTGGGGTCCGCGGCTGGTGAAGCCGGGCACGGTCACCGTGGCGACCACCGGCGACGCCGACTGGACGGCCACCGGCGTCGCCGTCACCGCCACCGGCGAGCAGAGCTTCACCGCGCACGGCCCCGGCGGGGTCTCGTTCGACGTGGAGCTGCGCCTGCCCGGCGAGTTCAACGTGGCCAACGCCCTGCTCGCGATCGGCTGCCTGCACGCGCGGGGCGTCGACCACGAGGCGATCCGGGCGGGCCTGCGCGACGTCGAGGTGCCCGGCCGCATGCAGCGCGTCGACGAGGGGCAGGACTTCACCGCCGTCGTCGACTACTCGCACAAGCCCGCCGCCGTCGCCCTCGCCCTGGACGCGGTGCGGGCGCGCGCGACGGGCCGGATCATCACCGTCCTGGGCTGCGGCGGGGACCGCGACACGGCCAAGCGCCCGCTCATGGGCGAGGAGGCGGCGCGGCGCAGCGACGTGCTCGTCGTGACCGACGACAACCCGCGCGGCGAGGACCCGGCGGAGATCCGGGCCGCGATGCTGCGCGGCGCGCTGGGCGTGCCCGACGCCGAGCGCGGCGAGGTCGTGGAGATCGGCGACCGCCGCCTGGCCATCGCGCACGCCGTGGGCGAGGCCCGTGCCGGTGACGTCGTCGTCGTGGCCGGCAAGGGCCACGAGACCGGCCAGGAGGTCGCGGGTGTCGTGCACCCGTTCTCCGACGTCGACACCCTGGCCGACGCCATCCGAGGAGCAGCCCGGTGATCCCGTTGACCCTGGCCGAGATCGCCGAGGTCGTCGGCGGCACGGTCCACCACGCCACCGGCGACGAGGTCGTCACCGGCGGCGTCGAGTTCGACACCCGGAAGCTCACGCCCGGCGGCCTGTTCCTGGCGCTGCCCGGCGAACGGGTCGACGGCCACGACTTCGCCGCGCGCGCGATCGGCGCCGGCGCGGTGGGCGTGCTCGCCGGGCGCCCGGTCGACGTGCCGTCCGTCCTGGTCCCACCGCCCGTCGGGACCGACGACGGGAAGACCGGGAACGCGTACGTGCTGTCCGGGGACGCCGACGGCGCGGGCGCGGCGGTGCTGGCCGCGCTGGCCAAGCTGGCCCGGCACGTCGTGGACCGGCTGCCGGACCTCACCGTGGTCGGCGTGACCGGCTCGTCCGGCAAGACCTCCACCAAGGACCTCATCGCGGGGGTCCTCGCGCCGCTGGGCGAGACCATCGCGCCGCCCGGGTCGTTCAACAACGAGCTGGGCCACCCGTGGACCGCGCTGCGCGCCACCGCGAGCACCCGGTTCCTGGTGCTGGAGCTGTCCGCCCGCGGCAAGGGCCACATCGCCGAGCTGTGCCGGATCGCGCCGCCGACGGTGGGCGCGGTGCTCAACGTCGGCAGCGCGCACGTCGGCGAGTTCGGCTCCAAGCAGGGCATCGCGGAGGCCAAGGGCGAGCTGGTGGAGGCGCTGCCCGCCGACGGCGTGGCCGTGCTGAACGCCGACGACCCGCTGGTCGCGGGCATGGCCCCGCGCACGCGGGCGCGCGTCGTGCTGGTCGGGGAGCGGTCCGACGCGCAGGTGAGGGCCGTCGACGTCGAGCTGGACGCGCAGGCCCGCGCCGGGTTCACGCTGGTGTCGCCGCGGGGCGAGGCGCGCGTGCGCCTGGCCGTGCACGGCCCGCACCAGGTCGGCAACGCGCTCACCGCCGCCGCCATCGCGCTGGAGCTGGGCGCGACGCCGCAGCAGGTCGCGGACGCCCTCGGCACGGCGGAGCGGGTGTCGGCGCACCGCATGGCGGTCTCCGAGCGCCCCGACGGCGTGACCGTCGTCAACGACGCGTACAACGCCAACCCCGAGTCGGTGAAGGCGGCGCTGAAGTCGCTGGCCACCATCTCGCGGTCCACCACCCCGGCCCGCCGCAGCTGGGCGGTGCTCGGCCCGATGGCGGAGCTCGGTGCGGACCACGTCCGCGCGCACGACGAGATCGGCAGGCTCGCGGTCCGGCTGGACATCAACAAGCTGGTCGTCGTCGGGGAGGACGCCCGCGCGATGCGCCAGGGAGCGCACCTGGAAGGATCATGGGGCGAAGAAGCGGTTCTGGTGCCGGACGTCGCCGCGGCGGTCCAGCTGCTGAGCGACGAGGTGCGACCGGGTGACGTCGTGCTGGTGAAGGCATCCAACTCATACGGCCTGTGGCGGGTTGCCGAGGCTCTCCTGGAGGCGGGCAGCAAGTGAAGAGCATCCTGATCGCGGCGGCCATCGCCCTGATCACGTCGATCATGCTGACGCCGTACCTGATCAAGATCTTCTCCCGGCAGGGCTTCGGCCAGGAGATCCGCGAGGAAGGGCCGCAGAGCCACAAGACCAAGCGCGGCACGCCCACCATGGGCGGCGTCGCGATCCTGGTCGCGATGTGGGCGGGCTACCTCGGCGCGCACCTGGTGAACTCGATGTCCGCCTCCGCGCAGGACCAGACGCCCAGCGCGTCCGGCCTGCTCGTGCTGATGCTGACGACCTCACTCGGCGTCGTCGGCTTCCTGGACGACTTCATCAAGATCCGCAAGCAGCGCAACCTGGGCCTGAACAAGACCGCGAAGCTGGTCGGCCAGTTCGTCGCCACGATCATCTTCGCCGTCCTGGTCATCCAGTTCCCGAACAAGGACGGCTTCACGCCCGCGTCGGTCAACCTCTCGTTCGTCCGCGACATCAGCGTCGTGTCGTTCGGCATCGTCGGCTTCGTGGTGTTCTGCTACGCGGCGATCTCCGCCTGGTCGAACGCGGTGAACCTGACCGACGGCCTCGACGGGCTCGCCGGCGGCACGTCCGCGATGGTGCTCGGCACCTACGTCGTCATCAGCTTCTGGCAGTTCCGCTACAACTGCTCCAACCTGCTCGTGGCCGGCTGCTACGACGTGCGCGACCCGCTGGACCTGGCGCTGGTGGCCGCCGCCGCGATGGCCGGCTGCATCGGCTTCCTCTGGTGGAACGCCGCGCCCGCCAAGATCTTCATGGGCGACACCGGCTCGCTGGCGCTCGGCGGCCTGGTCGCCGGCCTGTCCATCGCGACCCGCACCGAGCTGCTGATGGTCGTCATCGGCGGCCTGTTCGTGGTCGAGGCGCTGTCGGTGGTGCTCCAGGTCGCGGTGTTCCGCACGTCGCGGCGACGGCTGTTCCGCATGGCGCCGTTCCACCACCACTTCGAACTCGCCGGGTGGGCGGAAACCACGGTGATCATCCGGTTCTGGCTGCTCGCGGCCATGTGCTGCATGCTGGGCCTGGGGCTGTTCTACAGCGAGTGGCTCACCGCGGTGGAGAGCTGACGCCGTGGGCTTCCTCGCGGGACGCCACGTCCTGGTCGCCGGCGCCGGCGTGACCGGTCGCTCCGCGGCCGAGGCGCTGCTGGCGGCGGACGCGGCGGTCACCGTGACCGACGGGTCCGGCGACCGCCTCGCCGCGCTGGAGCAGCTGCTGCCCGGCGTGGACCTGGTGCCCGGCCTGGTCGCGCCGCCGCCCGGCGTGGACCTGGTCGTGACCAGCCCGGGGTGGCGGCCGGACAGCCCGCTGCTGGTCGCCGCGCGGACCGCCGGCGTCGAGGTCATCGGCGAGGTCGAGCTGGCCTGGCGGATGGGCGCGGAGCTGGCCGACCCGCCGACGTGGCTCGCGGTGACCGGGACCAACGGCAAGACCACCACCGTCGGCATGCTGGAGTCGATCCTGCGCGCGGCCGGCATCGACGCCGTGGCGTGCGGCAACGTCGGCCTGCCCGTCGTGGACGCGCTGCTGGCCGGGCACCGGGTGCTGGCGGTGGAGCTGTCGAGCTTCCAGCTGCACTGGTCGCCGTCGGTGCGGCCGTTCGCCGGGGTGCTGCTGAACCTCGCCGAGGACCACCTGGACTGGCACGGCACGTTCGGCGCGTACGCGGCGGCGAAGGCCGGCGTGCTGACCGGCGGGGTCGCGATCGGCGGGGTGGACGACCCCGTGGTGGCGGAGCTGCTGGCCGCCGCGCCCGCCGGGGCGCACGTCGGGTTCACCCTCTCCTCCCCCGAGGAGGGGCAGCTCGGCGTGCACGACGGCGTGCTGGTCGACCGGGCGTTCGGGCCGGACGCGGTGCTGCTGCCGGTCGCCGACGTGCAGCCGGCCGGTCCGCCCGGCGTGGCCGACGCCCTGGCCGCCGCGGCGCTGGCCCGCGCGCACGGCGTGCCCGCGGAGGCGGTCGCGGCGGGGCTGCGGTCGTTCCGGCCGGGCGCGCACCGCGCGGTCGTCGTCGCCTCCGCCGGCGGCGTGCTGTACGTGAACGACTCGAAGGCCACCAACCCGCACGCCGCCGCCGCGTCGCTGCGGTCGCACCCCAGCGTGGTGTGGGTGGCGGGCGGCCTGCTCAAGGGCGCGTCGGTGGACGACCTCGTGCGGGCCGAGGCGCACCGCATGCGCGGCGCCGTGCTGATCGGCGCGGACCGCGAGGTCATCGCGAAGGCGCTGGCCCGGCACGCGCCGGCGGTGCCGGTGGCGGTGCTGGACGGCGCGACGATGGACGACGCGGTCCGCGCGGCCCGGTCGATGGCGCAGCCGGGCGACGCCGTGGTGCTCGCGCCGGCGGCGGCGTCCATGGACATGTTCAGCGACTACGCGCACCGCGGCCAGGCGTTCACGGAGGCCGTGCAGGCGCTGGTCACGAGCTGAACACGCGCGACACGCGGCGGATGTTCATGTTTTCCGCGTGCCCGCGGGAGACGATGGGCGCATGACTGCGGTGGAACAGCGACCCGCTGCTCGCGCGGCCCGACCGAGGCGGCCCCGGCGGCCGACGCGCACGTCGCTGACCGCGTGGCTGGGCAGGCCGCTGGCGGACTTCCACCTGCTGCTCGCGATCTTCGGCGTGCTGACCGTGCTCGGCCTGATCATGGTGCTCTCGGCGTCCGCGCCGGGGGAGGTGGCCGAGGGCGCGTCCGCGTACAGCGTGTTCAAGAAGCAGTTGCTGTACGTGGGCGTGGGCGCGGTGGCGTTCCTGGTGGTGCTGCGCATCCCGCTGCGCCGGTTCCGGCACGGCAGCACGATGGCGATGCTCGTCTGCGTGATCATGCTGTGCCTCGTCCTGACCCCGCTGGGGACGGTCGCGGGCGGCGCGCAGTCGTGGTTCACGGTGGGGCCGGTGTCGTTCCAGCCCATCGAGCCGGCGAAGCTCGCGCTGGCGCTGTGGGGCTCGCACGTGCTGGTCACCAAGCGCGCCCTGCTCGACCAGTACCGGCACCTGCTGGTGCCCGTCGTGCCGGTGGCGCTGGTCGTGTTCGCCCTGGTGATGCTGCAACCCGACCTCGGCGGCACGATCACGCTCGGCGTGGTGCTGATGAGCCTGCTCTGGTTCGTCGGCGCGCCCATGCGGCTGTTCGGCGTCATCGCCGTCGGCGCGGTGACCAGCGCGGTCGTGCTGGCGGTCGGCGCGGACTACCGGATGAAGCGCGTGCAGACGTTCCTCAACCCGGCGGCCGACCCGCAGGGTGACGGGCTCCAGGCGCTCCAGGCGCTCTACGCGCTGGCCGAGGGCGGGTTCCTCGGCAAGGGCCTGACCAATGGCAGCTCGAAGTGGCGCTACCTGCCGAACGTGCACTCGGACTTCATCTTCGCGGTCATCGGCGAGGAGCTGGGCTTCATCGGCTGCCTGCTGGTGCTCGGCCTGTTCGTCCTGCTCGCCGTGGTCGGCCTGCGCATCGCCGCCCGCAACACCGACCCGTGGATCAGGATGGTCTCGGCGACGCTCACGGTGTGGCTGGTCGCGCAGGCCGCCATCAACATCGGCTACGTCGTGCAGTTGCTCCCCGTCACCGGCATCACGCTGCCGATGATCTCCTCCGGCGGCACGTCGGTGGTCACGACGATGGTGGTGTTCGGCATCCTGGCCAGCTGCGCCCGGCACGAGCCGGAAGCCGTCTCCGCGCTGCGCTCGCTGGGACCGGGCCGGGTGGGCGGGGTGCTGAAGCTGCCCGCCCCCGAGGCGTACAAGCCACCGCCCAAGCGCCGCCCCTCACGCCCTTCCACGCCGCCCAGGAGCCGCAAGGCCGCACCGCCGCCGGTCGACGAGAGGCGGATGGCCGGCCGTCACGCTCCGCCGTCGGAGTACCGTCGTCGCGAATCCCGCAAGGCCGGTCAGGACCGGGACGTGAGGTCCCGGCGCAGGGACGGGCGTTAGCGGGCACAGCAGTACACCGACGCGAGGAGGAAGTGCGTGACCGGGGTTCCCCAGCAGGCCGGACCGTGCGTGGTGGTCGCCGGAGGCGGCACCGCCGGGCACATCGAGCCCGCACTGGCCCTGGCCGACGCCGTCATGCGGCTGCGGCCCGACGCGCGCGTGGTCGCGCTCGGCACGGAGCGCGGGTTGGAGAGCAGGCTCGTGCCCGCCCGCGGCTACCCGCTGGAGCTGATCCCGCCGGTGCCGATGCCCCGCAAGCCCACGCCGGACCTGCTCAAGCTCCCGCTGCGGGTGCGCGGCGCGGTCAAGCACACCCGGGAGATCCTGGACCGGGTGCGCGCGGACGTGGTGGTCGGCTTCGGCGGCTACGTGGCCCTGCCCGCCTACCTCGCCGCCCGCGGCCGGGTGCCGATCGTGGTGCACGAGGCCAACGCCAAGGCCGGCCTGGCCAACAAGGTGGGCGCGAAGTTCGCCGAGCGCGTCGCCGCGGCCGTGCCCGACTCGGGCCTGGCCGACGCCGAGGTCATCGGCATCCCGCTGCGCCACTCGATCACCTCGCTCGACCGGGCCGCGCTGCGGCGGCAGGCCCGCGCCCACTTCGGGCTGCACCCGACCGCGCCGGTGCTGCTGGTGTTCGGCGGCTCCCAGGGCGCGCGGTCGATCAACAACGCCGTCTCGGCCGCCGCGCCCGCGTTCGCGCAGGCCGGCATCGGCGTGCTGCACGCGCACGGCCCGAAGAACACCCTCGCCGTGCAGTCGGTGCCGGGCGCGCCGCCGTACGTGCCGGTGCCGTACCTGGAGCGGATGGACCTCGCCTACGCGGCGGCCGACGCGGTGCTGTGCCGCTCGGGCGCGATGACGGTGGCCGAGGTGTCCGCCGTCGGCCTGCCCGCGGTGTTCGTGCCGCTGCCGCACGGCAACGGCGAGCAGGCGCTCAACGCGAACCCCGTCGTCTCGGTGGGCGGCGGCCTGCTGGTCCCCGACGAGCAGCTGACCCCCGAGTGGGTCGCGGGCACCGTGGTGCCGCTGGTCGCGGACCGCAACCGGCTGGCCGCCATGACCACCGCGACGCTGAGCACCGGTCACCGCGAGGCCGACGAGGTGCTGGCCCGCATCGTCCTGGAAGTGGTCGGGAAGTGAACCACGTCCTGGACCGGGTCCACCTGGTCGGCATCGGCGGCGCCGGCATGAGCGGCATCGCGCGCATCCTCCTCGCCCGCGGGGCACAGGTCTCCGGCTCCGACGCCAAGGACTCGCGCACGGTGCTCGCCCTGCGCGCGCAGGGCGCGGCCATCGCGGTCGGCCACGACGGCGCGAACCTCGACCAGCTCGACGGCGGCCCCACGGCCGTCGTGGTGTCCACCGCGATCCGCGCGGACAACCCCGAGCTGGTCGCCGCCCGCGAGCGCGGCGTGACCGTGCTGCGGCGCGCCGAGGCGCTGGCCGCGCTGATGGAGGACCACCGGGTGGTCTGCGTCGCCGGCACGCACGGCAAGACGTCGACCACCTCGATGCTCACCGTGGCGCTCCAGCACTGCCGGCTCGACCCGTCGTTCGCCATCGGCGGCGACCTGAACGAGTCGGGCGCCAACGCCCACCAGGGCTCCGGCGGCGTGTTCGTCGCCGAGGCGGACGAGAGCGACGGCTCGTTCCTGCACTTCGCGCCGTCGATCGCGGTGGTGACCAACGTCGAGGCCGACCACCTGGACCACCACGGCACCGTCGAGGCCTACACGGCGGTGTTCGACGCGTTCCTGGAGCGCATCCGGCCCGACGGCGTGCTCGTGGCGTGCGCGGACGACCCGGGCGCGGCGGCGCTGGCCGAACGGGCCGCGAAGCTCGGCATCCGGGTCCGCCCCTACGGCCGCACGGCCACCGGCCCCGGCTCGGCCCGCCTGGTCGACCACCGGCCGCACGAGGGCGGCGGCCTGGCCAAGGTCGAGGTCGACGGCGAGGTCGTGGAGGTCCGCGTCTCCGTGCCCGGCGAGCACATGGCGGGCAACGCGGTCGCCGCGCTGGTCGCCGCGCTGGAGCTGGGCGCGGACCGCGCGGGCGTGCTGGAGGGCCTGGCCGCGTTCGGCGGGGTGCGCCGCCGCTTCGAGTTCAAGGGCCGCGCGGGCGGCGTGCGGGTCTACGACGACTACGCCCACCACCCCACCGAGGTGGCCGCGCAGCTCACCGCCGCCCGCGCGCTGGCGGGGGAGGGCAAGCTGGTCGTGGTGTTCCAGCCGCACCTGTACTCGCGGACCCGGCTGTTCGCCGACGAGTTCGGCACCGCGCTGGGCCTGGCCGACGAGGTCGTCGTGCTCGACGTCTACGGCGCGCGCGAGGACCCGGAGCCGGGCGTCACCGGCGCGCTGCTGGCCGGGAAGGTGGCGCTGGACGCGGGGAAGGTCCACTACGAGCCGTCGTTCGACCGGGTGCCCGCGCTGGTGAAGGGGCTCGTGTCGGACGGCGACCTGGTCGTCACCATGGGCGCGGGCGACGTGACGATGCTCGGCCCGGAGATCGTCGGGGAGCTGGATCGGTCGTGAGCACGCGGACGGCGCGTCGTCGCCCGGCCACCGCCGCACGGCGACGCCCGTCGCGCGGCCCGTCCCGGCGCACGGTGCTGCGCCGGAGACTGGTCGCGATCCTCGTCCTGGTCGGCGTCACGGCCTTCGTCGTGACGGTCTGGTTCACGCCCGCGCTCGGCGTGCGCGAGGTCGAGGTCGCCGGTGTGGTGGACCTCACCGAGGCGCAGGTCCGCGAGGTCGCCGCGATCGACGAGGGCACGCCGCTCGTGCAGCTCGACACCCGGGCCGTCGCCGACCGCGTCCACCGGCTGTCCCGGGTCGCCGGGGTGACCGTGGAGCGCGTGCTGCCGTCGACGGTGCGGCTCACCGTGGACGAGCGCGAGCCGGTCGCCGTGGTGAAGGCCGCGGACGGCGCGCACCTGGTCGACGCGACCGGGCGCGACTACGCCGTCGTGGCGTCGCCGCCCGACGGCGTGCCCGAGCTGACCGCGCAGCCGAACGCGGTGGCCGCCGCCGTGAGCGTGCTGACGGCCGTGCCCGAGTCGCTGCGCCGGGAGGTGTCGCTCGTGCGGGCCGGGTCGCCCGCCGACATCCGGCTCACGCTCTCCGAGGGGCGCGAGGTCCGCTGGGGCTCGCCGGAGGACACCCCCCGCAAGGCCGCCGTGCTCGACGTCCTGCTCACCCGGAACGGCACGGTGTTCGACGTCTCCAGCCCAGAACTGCCGACGGTGTCCGACGGGCCGGAGTGAAAACCCCCACACCCGGAACGGGTTTGAAGGGGAAAAGTCGGTCGTCACGCGCCGCCCGGCCGTCGATACTCGCGCCCCATGGGCAGTGAGAAGACCGACAACCGCGTCGACGTGCCGTTCTCCGGTGACGAGCGGACCCTTTTGTGCTCCTTCCTCGACTTCCTGCGCGGCACGATCGAGCACAAGTGCCGTGGCCTGGGCGACGAGGACGCGGCGCGTCCCGTGCTCCCCTCGCAGCTCACCACGGCCGCGGGCATCGTCAAGCACCTGCGGTGGGTGGAGAACTACTGGTTCCGGGTGGCGCTGGCCGGCGAGCCGAGCAAGGCCCCCTACACGCAGGACGACCCGGACGCGGACTGGCGCGTCGAGCCGGGCGAGACGATCTCGGGATTGCTCGCCGACTACGCTGCGGAGTGCACGGCGAGTCGGGAGCTCGTCGCGGGACTCGACCTCGACCACGAGGTGGCGTTCCGGGGTGACGAACGCCTTTCCGTGCGCTGGGTGCTGATCCACATGATCGAGGAAACGGGTCGGCACGCGGGGCACCTGGACGTGGTGCGGGAGCTGCTCGACGGGACGACCGGCGAGTAGTGACTGCTCACCCGGTCGGGACACAACACGGCGTGGCTGCTGGACCGAGGCATTCATGGTGCATAACGTCCAGCAGGAACATACGGGGTTGACACAACTCTTGACCTCTGGTCGAGGGTTTCAATCCGGGTGGAGTTCCGTCCGGGCTGTGACACCGGTGGTCATCCACTCCAGCACATGAGCACGGACACGATCAGGAAGGCGGACCGATGACGCCCCCGCACAACTACCTCGCGGTGATAAAGGTCGTCGGCATCGGCGGTGGCGGCGTGAACGCCGTCAACCGCATGATCGAGGTCGGGCTCAAGGGCGTCGAGTTCATCGCGGTGAACACCGACGCCCAGGCTCTGCTGATGTCGGACGCCGACGTGAAGCTCGACATCGGCCGCGAACTCACCCGCGGTCTCGGAGCAGGCGCCAACCCGGAAGTCGGCCACAAGGCCGCAGAAGACCACCGCGAGGAGATCGAAGAGGTCCTCAAGGGCGCCGACATGGTCTTCGTGACCGCCGGCGAGGGCGGTGGCACGGGGACCGGCGGCGCGCCCGTCGTCGCCTCCATCGCGCGCAAGCTCGGCGCGCTCACCATCGGCGTCGTGACGCGACCCTTCTCGTTCGAGGGCAAGCGCCGCGCCAAGCAGGCCGAGGAGGGCATCCAGGCCCTGCGCAACGAGTGCGACACGCTCATCGTGATCCCGAACGACCGGCTGCTCCAGCTCGGCGACATCGGTGTCTCGCTGATGGACGCGTTCCGCTCGGCGGACGAGGTGCTGCTGTCCGGTGTCCAGGGCATCACCGACCTCATCACCACCCCCGGTCTGATCAACCTCGACTTCGCCGACGTGAAGTCCGTGATGTCCGGGGCGGGCAGCGCCCTGATGGGCATCGGCTCGGCGCGCGGCGAGGGCAGAGCCGTGACGGCCGCGCAGAAGGCCATCAACTCGCCGCTGCTGGAAGCGTCGATGGAGGGCGCGCACGGCGTGCTGCTGTCGATCGCCGGCGGCAGCGACCTCGGGCTGTTCGAGATCAACGAGTCGGCGTCGCTGGTCCAGGAGGCCGCACACCCCGACGCGAACATCATCTTCGGCACGGTCATCGACGACTCGCTCGGCGACGAGGTGCGGGTGACGGTGATCGCGGCCGGGTTCGACAGCGGTGGGCCGACGCACAAGAAGCTGGAGCCGCAGGCACTGGCCGGTCCCGCCCGCGGCAACCCGGTCGCCACGGCGACCGCCGGCGAGCTGTCCGCGCCCCAGCAGCCCCCGCCGCCCGCCGTGCAGCCGCCGCCGCCCGTCACGCCCGTGGAGCAGCAGCAGCCCCCGGTCGTGCCGCAGCGCACCGTCGTGCCGCAGCAGCCCCAGCCCGTCCAGGGCAACGGCCAGTCGCCGTACTCGGCGCCGCAGCCCACCGGCCCCCGGTCGCTGTCCCCGGGCCTCCAGGGCGGCACCTCGGGAACCCTCCCGACCCGCGCCGTCCCGGTGACCGACGACCCCGACGACGAGGTGGACGTCCCCCCCTTCATGCGCCGCTGACCCGCGAGTCGTAAGCCCAGCCCGGGCGAGTCGTAAGCCCAGGCCCGGCGAGTCGTAAGCCCAGGACCCCCGAGTCGTGAATTCGGGGGTCCTGGGCTTTCGCGCTCGGAGGCACGAGCGTTCGGCACGGGGTGGCTGAACTTACGACTCGCCGGGCCTGAACTTACGACTCGCCGGGCCTGGGCTTACGACTCGCGGGGCGTGAACGCAGGGCTCGCGGGGGTGGGAAGCTGGGGGGGTGCGCATCCGTCGTGTCCTGACCACCCGTGAGGGTGGGGTGTCCAAGGCTCCGTTCGACTCGTTCAACCTCGGTGACCACGTCGGTGACGACCCGGCCGCCGTCGAGGCCAACCGGAGGAGGTTGGCCGAGGGGATCGGGCTGGCGCCCGACCGGCTGGTGTGGATGGAACAGGTCCACGGGCGGACGGTGGGTGTCGTCCGCGGGCCGGTCGACGCGCCGCTGGAGGCCACCGACGCGGTGGTCACCGACCAGGCGGGACTGGGGTTGGTGGTGCTCACCGCCGACTGCGTGCCGGTGCTGATGGGCGACCCCGAGGCCGGTGTCGTCGCCGCCGTGCACGCCGGGCGGGTCGGCGCGCGGGTCGGGGTCGTGCCGGCCGCGCTGGGGCGCATGGTCGAGCTGGGGGCGGACCCGGGGCGCGTCGAGGTGCTGCTGGGACCCGCCGTGTGCGGCCAGTGCTACGAGGTGCCCGCCGACATGCGCGCCGACGTCGAGAAGCACCTGCCGGGCAGTGCCGCCAAGACCCGGGCGGGCAAGCCCGCCCTCGACCTGCGGGCCGGGTTGTGGCAGCAGCTCGCGGACGCCGGCGTCGGGAAGATCGGCGTCGACCCCCGGTGCACGGTGGAGGAGAAGACGCTGTTCAGCCACCGCCGCACGCCGGGGACCGGGCGGTTGGCCGGTGTCGTGTGGATCGACCGGTGAACGGGGAGCGGTGAGTCGGGTGGGTGGGGGCGACGTGGCGGAGGGTGACGCGGTGGAGGGTGACGCGGTGGAGGCGCCCGGGCGGCGGGAGGAGCTGGCACAGGCGCTCGGGGAGGTGCGGGAGCGGATCGCGCGGGCCTGCCGGGCGGTCGGGCGCGACGAGGACGAGGTGGCGCTGCTCGCGGTCACCAAGACGTGGCCCGCGTCGGACGTGGCGATCCTGGCGGACCTGGGGCTCACCGAGTTCGCCGAGAACCGGGACCAGGAGGCGAGCCGCAAGGTGGCGGAGTTCGCCGAGCTGCGACCCGGCGCCGCCGCCGAATGGCGGATGGTCGGTTCCCTCCAGCGGAACAAGGCCCGCTCGGTGCTCGGCTGGGCCGACCGGGTGGACACGGTCGACTCGATCCGGCTCGCCGACGCCCTCGCGAAGGCCGCGACGAAGCCGGTGGACGTCCTCGTCCAGGTGAGCATCGACGGCGACGTCGCACGTGGCGGGCACCCCATCGGTGACCTACCGCGACTGGCCGATCACGTAGCACTTACGAGTGAACTTTTTTTGCGAGGTGTGATGACCGTCGCACCCCTCTCCATGTCTCCACAGCAGGCGTTTGCCGCTCTATACGAAGCGGTAACCCGCTTGCGGGACGATCATCCCGATGCCACCGTGATCTCGGCGGGGATGAGCGGCGACCTGGAAGATGCCATTGCACACGGTTCGACGTGCGTGCGTGTCGGAACAGCGTTGCTGGGCAGCCGGAGACTAGCCTCGCCGTAACTGTCTGGAACCCTGGGACGGCCGCGACGTCCTTGCGGGTAGGGATCGGCGGAGGAAGGGCTCGAACCATGAGCGGGTTTCACAAGCTGAAGGCTTACTTCGGGATGGTCCCCGCCGAGTACGCCGACGACCCCGACGCCTACGACGGTGACCGTCGGTACTCGGACTACCGGTCCGAGTACGCCGACGCCGACGACTACGAGCCGTACCCCGAGCAGCGCGGTCCCCGCCGCCGGCCGGCCGGCGCCTACCGCGCCGAGTTGGACGAGGCGGAGGACTTCGAGCCCGAGCGCGGCGCGCGGCCGCGTCGCTCGTGGAGCCCGGAGACGCACGGCGCGCTGGCCGTGGAGCCGCAGCGCGAGCCGGTCAGCAGGCTGCGCCCGACCCCCGAACCCGTGGGCAACCCGCTGGCCCGGATCACCACCCTGCACCTGCGCAGCTACAACGAGGCGCGGACCATCGGCGAGCACTACCGCGACGGCACGCCGGTGATCATGAACCTCACCGACATGGACGACGCGGACGCCAAGCGGCTCGTCGACTTCGCGGCGGGTCTCGTGTTCGCGCTGCGCGGGTCCATGGACAAGGTGACCCACAAGGTGTTCCTCCTCTCACCTCCGGACATCGAGGTGACTGCGGAGGACCGGAGGCGGCTCGCCGAGGGCGGGTTCCTCAAGCGGGACTGAGTGGTGGCACAGTTGACGCTGTGGATGCCCTCTGGCTCGTGGTCTACTACGTCCTGTTCTCGTTCTGGCTGCTGCTCACGGCGCGTGTCGTCGTCGAGCTGGTCCGCAGTTTCGCCAGGGGATGGCGGCCTGCGGGCGGGGTGGCAGTTGCTCTGGAGACCGTGTACACCGTGACCGATCCCCCGGTCCGCCTGCTGCGTCGGCTCATCCCGACCGTGCGGATCGGGGGCATCGGGCTGGACTTGTCCATTATTGTGCTGTTGCTGGTCGTTATCATTCTGATGCGAGTAGCCGATCCCAGGTGAGGGGACCGGGGATGTCCACAGCCCAGGAGTGCGTGAGGTGATCTGATGCCGTTGACCCCCGCGGACGTGCACAACGTCGCGTTCAGCAAGCCGCCGATTGGCAAGCGGGGCTACAACGAGGACGAGGTGGACGCGTTCCTCGACCTGGTTGAGGGCGAGCTCGCCCGCCTGATCGAGGAGAACAACGACCTGCGCCAGCAGGTCGAGCAGCTCGACCAGCAGGTCGAGACCGCGCGTGCCGACCTCGAGGACGCCCGAGCCAAGGTCGCGGCAGGCGTCGGCCCCGGCCGTGTCGTGGACGAGCCCCGCAGGCTCGCGCCCGTGCCACCCCCCTCGGCGTTGGAGCAGACGTCGCCCGGTGGTGGTGGGGACCACCACGTCCAGGCCGCCAAGGTGCTCGGTCTGGCCCAGGAGATGGCCGACCGGCTCACCGGTGAGGCCAAGGCCGAGGCCGACGGGATGCTGTCGGAGGCCCGGACGAAGTCCGAGCAGCTGCTGAGCGAGGCCCGTGCCAAGGCCGACACGATGGTCAACGAGGCGCGCACGCGTGCCGAGACCATGCTCAACGACGCGCGGACCCGTGCCGAGACGCTGGAGCGGCAGGCCCGTGAGAAGGCCGGTGCGCTCGACCGCGACGCGCAGCGCAAGCACGCCGAGGTGATGGGCAACATCACCCAGGAGAAGAACACGCTCGAGAAGCAGATCGACAAGCTCCAGACCTTCGAGCGCGAGTACCGGACCCGGCTCAAGACCATGCTGGAGTCGTCGCTGCGCGACCTCCAGGACCGGGGCCCGGCCGCACCGTCCGACAGCCGCCAGCCCGGCGGCTACTCGTTCGGGGCGCGCGCCGAGGCCGGCTGATCGGCGTCGCTGATCTAGTCTGCTCGACGTGCTGTACGTAGTCCTGCTGTTGGTGCTGGCAGCCCTGGGTTTGCTCGTGCCCGCCCTGACCACGGCCCAGACGTTCTGGGCGTGGTCGTCGGTGGGTGCGAGCGGGGCCGCGGCCGTGGTCCTGGTGCTCGACTGGTGGCTCCGCCGCCGGTCGGGGCCGGGGGCTGCCGGCGCCACCGGTGTTGATCATCAGGTTAGCGGTGGTGGTCGACGGGGCGGGACCGAGGGTGCGGACGACCCGCGGGCCTCGTCCGGGCAGGCCGAGCGCTCCGACGTCGAGCCCGCCGAGGAGGACGTGGACGCCGCCGACGCCCTGGTCGTCGCCGACCTGACCGACGAGGTCCGGGTGCTCGACGAACGACCCCGCTACCACCTGGCCGACTGCTCGTGGCTGGGGGAGCGCGCCTCGCTGGGGCTGCGGGTCGACGAGGCCCGCCGGCTCGGTTTCACGCCGTGCGCGGTGTGCCGGCCGGACTCCTCGCTCGCCGGGGCCAAGCGCTCGGCGGACTCGACGGGCTCCGGGGAACCCGCCGAGCCTGAGACGTCCTAGCGGACCGGTGACTCAGCTGGTCAGCTGGTCAGCGTGGCGTGTCCCCGGAACGCGGGCGCGTCGGCGGTGCCGCAGCGCTGTTCGACCTCCACGTCCACGTCGGTGAGCTGCCCCGTCCCCTGGTCGCGCTCGATCCGGTGGATCGTGAAGTGCCCGGACACCGGGCTGCACACGAACCCCCTGGCGATCACCCGCAGGGTCGGCTTCGCCGGGTCGAGGCGCCAGGTGACGTCGGTGTACGTGCCGACCTCCAGCGGTGCGCCGCCCGCCGCCGCCAGTTCGACCCGGATGAAGTCCGCGTTCGGGACCGAGTCCACGTCGAACTTGAGCACGCCGTCCAGCTCCCAGACCCGGACATCGTCCTCCGGGGTGGACCAGTGCACGTCCCGCTCGCCGACCGGGAACGATCCCGCCTCGGACCGGACCTCGAACGTCGCCACCCGCTCCTCGCCGGCCGCGGCCGGCAGGGCCAGGGCCGGCAGCGCGACGACCGCCAGCAGCAGTGCGGTGGTTCTTCCCACGGTGTTCCCCCTCGTGAACGGCGATACCTGCTCCACCAGGTTGTCGGTGTGGTCCGCCCGCCGCCATGGGGGGAACTACTCACAGCGGTTTGCCCGCTCGGCTACCCTTGGTGGCAGCAAGGCGCCGATCCGGCCATCACCGGGGAGCCTCCGGAAGAACGGGCCCGCGAGGCCTCAGTAGAACCGGACGGGTGCGGCCCGTCACAGCCGTTCGACCAAGAGAGGCCAGAGCCTTCGCGCCCTGGCAAGCGGGGTGGTACCGCGGTGCGCCGTCCGTCGGCGCGTCGTCCCCGTGAGCCGGATGTACGCACGCGAGGAGCAGCACGATGGCCTACCCGAAGGCAGGCGAGGGGTCCGTTCCCTCCCAGCCGTCCTTCCCCGCCCTGGAAGAGGGCGTCCTCGACTTCTGGAAGTCCGACGCGACGTTCCAGGCGTCGATCGACGCGCGCCCGGCGGGGGACAACGGGTCCAACGAGTTCGTCTTCTACGACGGCCCGCCCTTCGCCAACGGCCTGCCGCACTACGGTCACCTGCTGACCGGCTACGTCAAGGACGTCGTCCCGCGCTACCAGACCATGCGCGGCAAGCACGTCGAGCGCCGGTTCGGCTGGGACACGCACGGCCTGCCCGCGGAGGTCGAGGCGGAGAAGCAGCTCGGGTTCTCGTCCAAGAGCGAGATCGAGGCGTTCGGCATCGAGAAGTTCAACGAGGCCTGCCGCACGTCGGTGCTCCGGTACACCGGCCAGTGGCGCGACTACGTGACCCGGCAGGCCCGCTGGGTGGACTTCGACGACGACTACAAGACCCTCGATCTGGACTACATGGAAAGCGTCATGTGGGCCTTCCGGACCCTGTGGGACAAGGGCCTGGTCTACGAGGGCTTCCGGGTGCTCTGGTACTGCTGGCGCTGCGAGACGCCGCTGTCCAACACCGAGACGAAGATGGACGACACCTACCGGGACCGGCAGGACCCGGCGGTGACCGTCGGCCTGCGCCTGGAGACCGGCGAGCTGGCCCTGGTCTGGACGACGACGCCGTGGACGTTGCCGTCGAACCTCGCGGCGGCCGTGCACCCGGACGTGGACTACGTGACGGTCGAGGCGAACGGCGAGCGCTACCTGCTCGCCGAGGCCCGCGTGCCCGCGTACGCCCGCGAGCTGGGCGAGGAACCGCCGGTCGTGGCCCGGTGCAAGGGCGCCGACCTGGTGGGTCGGAAGTACGCGCCGCCGTTCGGCTTCTTCGCCGGGCGGGAGAATGCGCACCAGGTGCTGCCCGCCGACTACGTCACCACCGAGGACGGCACGGGCGTCGTGCACATCGCCCCCGCCTTCGGCGAGGAGGACAAGGCCGTCACGGACGCGGCCGGCATCGAGGTCGTCGTGCCGGTGGACGCGCACGGCCGGTTCACCGCCGAGGTGCCGCCGTACGAGGGCCTGCAGGTGTTCGAGGCGAACAAGCCGATCATCCGCGACCTGAAGGACGCGGGCCTGCTGCTGCGCCACGAGACCTATGACCACCCGTACCCGCACTGCTGGCGGTGCGACAACGCGCTCATCCAGCGCGCGGTGTCGTCGTGGTTCGTCGCCGTGTCGAAGTTCAAGGACCGCATGGTCGAGCTGAACCAGCAGATCAACTGGGTGCCGGAGCACATCAAGGACGGCCAGTTCGGCAAGTGGCTGGAGAACGCCCGCGACTGGAACATCAGCCGCAACCGGTTCTGGGGCTCCCCGATCCCGGTGTGGGTGTCGGACGATCCGGCGTACCCGAGGGTCGACGTGTACGGCTCGCTGGACGAGCTGGAGCGCGACTTCGGCGTGCGCCCGACCGACCTGCACCGGCCCGTGATCGACGAGCTGACCAGGCCGAACCCGGATGACCCGACCGGCCGCTCGGTGATGCGCAGGGTGCCCGAGGTGCTGGACTGCTGGTTCGAGTCCGGTTCGATGTCGTTCGCCCAGGTGCACTACCCGTTCGAGAACCGCGCGTGGTTCGAGGACCACTACCCGGGCGACTTCATCGTCGAGTACAACGGCCAGACGCGCGGCTGGTTCTACACCATGCACGTGCTGGCCACGGCGTTGTTCGACCGGCCCGCGTTCCGCAACTGCGTGGCGCACGGCATCGTGCTGGGCGACGACGGCCAGAAGATGTCCAAGTCGCGCAAGAACTACCCGGACGTGAACGAGGTGTTCGACCGCGACGGGTCCGACGCGATGAGGTGGTTCCTCATGGCGTCGCCGATCCTGCGCGGCGGCGACCTGGTCGTCACCGAGCGGGGCATCCGGGACGCGGTGCGCCAGGCCGTGCTGCCGCTGTGGAACTCCTGGTACTTCCTGGCGCTGTACGCCAACGCCGAGGGGCGCGAGGGGACCTGGCGGACCGACTCGCCGCACGTGCTGGACCGGTACGTGCTGGCCAAGTCGCACGACCTGGTCGCGGCGGTGACGGGACAGCTGGACGCCTACGACATCTCGGGCGCGTGCGCGACGGTCCGGGAGTTCCTGGAGGTGCTGACCAACTGGTACGTGCGGCGGTCGCGCGACCGGTTCTGGGCGGGCGAGCAGGACGCGATCGACACCCTGCACACCGTCCTGGAGGTGGTCAGCCGGGTGGCGGCGCCGCTGCTGCCGCTCACCACCGAGTCGGTGTGGCGCGGGCTGACCGGCGGGCGCTCGGTGCACCTGGCCGACTGGCCGGCCGCGTCCGACCTGCCGGCCGACGCCGTGCTGGTCGCGGCGATGGACAAGGTGCGGCAGGTGGCGTCCACGGCGCTGTCGCTGCGCAAGGCGAACAAGCTCCGCGTGCGGCTGCCGCTGGCGGAGCTGGTCATCGCCGCGCCGGACGTGGCGCTGCTGGAGCCGTTCGCCGAGGTCCTGCGGGACGAGGTGAACGTCAAGTCGGTCGAGCTGACCGACGACGTGGACGCGCACGGGCACTTCCAGCTCGCGGTCAACGCGCGGGTGGCCGGGCCGCGGCTCGGGCCGGACGTGCAGAAGGTCATCCGGGCCGTGAAGGCCGGTGACTGGGCCGAGGTCGACGGCCGCGTCGTGGCCGCCGGGGTCGAGCTGTTCCCGGAGGAGTACGAGCAGCGCCTGGTCGCCACGGACCAGGGCGCCACGGCGGCGCTGCCGAACAACTCGGGTCTCGTCGTGCTGGACACGGCGGTGACGGCGGAGCTGGCGGCGGAGGGCGTCGCGCGCGACCTGGTGCGGGGCGTGCAGCAGGCGCGCAAGGACGCCGGGCTGGACGTGTCGGACCGGATCGCGCTGGTGCTGGACCTGCCGGAGGACGTCGAGGCGGCGGTGCGCGCGTTCGAGGCGTTCGTGAAGCAGGAGACCCTCGCCGAGGTGGTCGTGTACGGCGAGGTGCCGGAGGGCTCCGACTGCGTCGTCGGCGAGGGCCGGAAGGCCCGGATCGCGGTGTCGCGGGTCTGAGGCTGCCGCAGGGGTCCCCGCCGGGGGACCCCTGCTTTCATCCTGCCGGCCGGCGCCGACGGTCCCGGCGCCGGCCGGGGCGGCCTGTGGACAACTCCCGGTGTCACGCGCGTCGTCACACGACGTCGTCCTTCTCCAGGCGTTCGCGCAGCCGGGTCAGGCACCGGCCGCGGGTGGGGCCGATGGAGCCCCTCGGCATCGACAGGGCCTCGGCCACCGCCCGGTACTCGGCCCGGCCCGCCAGCACGGTGAGCCTGAGCAGCTCCTGGCAGCGCCTCGACATCGTGCCGAACGCCTGCCACAGGCGGCGGTCGCGGTCGTTCTGGAGGGCTTCCGGCTCGGGGAGCCAGCGGTCGTCGGGCATGTCCAGGGCCGAGTCCGTGGACAGCGCCGGGCGGCCGTTGCGCTCGCGCCACGCGCGCTGGGACTCGCGGCGGGTGGCGACGATCAGCCAGCCGGCGACGGCGCGCGGCTCGACCAGGCGGTCCAGGTGGCGCAGCAGGCTCAACCACACCGTCTGCACGACGTCCTCCGCGGTGACCTGGTCGAGGCCGTTGCCGCGGGCCACGTGCCAGACGAGCGGGGTCAGCTCGGTGACCAGCGCGTCCATCGCCTCGCGGGAGCCGGACCGGGCGGCGGTGACGAGGGCGGCCTGGCGTTCGTGCCGCGATTCCTGCGCCATGATCGCGACCAGGCCCAGCTCGTCCGGCTCCGGGTCGTCGGGGATGGCGTCGGCCAGCTCCGCGCGCAGGTGGTCCAGCCGGGGGTCCAGTTCGTCGCTCATGGAGTTGAAGTCCCCTTCCCTCGCACGCGGCGTTCCTCGTTGCCCACCCGTGCGCTCACCTTCGCCCGCGCCTCCGACACGTACCGGCGCACCGAGTCGCGGCCGCAGCCCAGCACGTCGGCGATCTCGTCGTCGGCGAAGTCCCAGAACCGGAGCACCAGCGCGGTGCGCAGGTGCTCCGGCAGGGTCGCGACGGCGGCCAGCGTGCTGGTCAACTCGTGCCACGCCTCGGCGTCCCGGTGCCGCTGCACCAGGATGCGGAACGTACCGCGCTGCCGGGCCACGACCTCGTCGGACAGCTCGCTCGGCCGCTCCCGCCGGCGGGCCTGGTCCACCAGCAGGTTGCGGATAGTCCGCACCAGCCAAGCACGTCTCGACGCGACGGCGATCACCGGCCAGTTCCGCCACGCGGAGGCGAACGCGTCCTGCACCGCGGACTCGTGGTCCAGGTGGGGTGACAGCACCGCCGCGAACCGGCACATGCGGGTGCGTTCGCGGTGGTAGAAGTCGGTGAAGGCGGCCGCGTGATCGGGGTCTGCCGGCACGAACCCCCCTCCCCTCCGATCGGTGCCCGTACCAGGTAGACGGACGGACCCGCGGGTTGTGGAGGAAATTCGCCGCCGACCATCCTCCCGGTCGCCGCACGGGGCAAGCCGACCCGCCTGGATCACCT
Source organism: Saccharothrix longispora (assembly GCF_031455225.1). Lineage (GTDB taxonomy): Bacteria > Actinomycetota > Actinomycetes > Mycobacteriales > Pseudonocardiaceae > Actinosynnema > Actinosynnema longispora. The sequence continues at coordinate 5,244,925 of NZ_JAVDSG010000001.1, read as the reverse complement.
GTCCGGGTGAACCACGCTCGGGTCGCCCCGGGAGGGCGCCGGTCGGGTGGGGCGGCGGTCGGGTGGGGCGGCCGTCAGGGGCGGGCGAACCGGCGCGCCCCGGCGCGCAGCAGCCGCACCCACGGCGACCACCGGGCCGGCCGGGCGGGCGGGTGTCCCGCCATCCGCCCGGCCCGGTCCAGCAGGTCCTCGACCAGCGCGTCGTGCAGCCACCGCACGGCGAGCGGCCACCACAGCCGCATCCACCCGCGCGGTTCGCCCCGCAGAACGTGGCGCAGCCCGCCGGGGACGACCTCCAGCACGTGCCCGCCGACCAGGCCGAGGGTCGGCGCGAAGGTGAACTCCACCCGTTCGCGAGGTCGGTGCCCGGTGCACGCGTACCGCACGAACCCGTGCCCGCCGGTCGCCCCCACGCCGAGGGGCCGGTCGAGCACCAGCGGCGGCCAGCGGTCCGCGGGCCACAGCTCGACGACCCGGTCCACCAGGTCCGCCGCGCCCGGGACGGCGCGCTCGTGCACGTTGTCGATCACCGGCACCCCTTCCGTACGGCACCGTACGGTGCGCGCCCGTACGGTAGCGTACGGAACCGTGGCACGGAGGACCCGCGACGACTGGACCGCGGTCGCGCTGCGGGCGCTCGCCGAGGGCGGGGTGCCCGCGGTCGCGGTCGAACCGCTGGCCGCGCGGCTCGGGGCGACCAAGGGCAGCGCCTACTGGCACTTCCCCAACCGCGCCGCCCTGCTCGCGGCGACCCTCGAACGCTGGGAGCGGGAGCACACCGAGGCCGTCATCGGGCTGGTGGAGGCCGTGCCGGACCCGCTCGACCGGCTGCGGCTGCTGTTCGGCACGGTCCTGGAGCGCGCCGGGGACGCCGCGGTCGAGGCGGCCATGCTCGCCGCCCGCGACGACCCGGCCGTGGCCCCGGTGCTGCGGCGCGTCACGGACCGGCGCGTCGAGTACCTGACCGCCCTCTTCGGCGAACTCGGGTTCGCGCCGGGGACGGCGCGCCGGCGGGCGCTGCTGGCCTACTCCGTCTACGTCGGCCAGGTGCACCTGCTGGTCGCCGCCCCGCACGTGACCGGTGACCGGCGGGCGCTGCTGGATGAGGCGCTGGCGGCGGTGACGGGTCGTGGCTGAGGCGTTCCGGTTCGCGGTCCGGGTCAAGCCCGGGGCCCGGCGCGAGGCGGTCGGCGGGCGGTGGGGTGACGGCGCGCTGGTCGTCGCGGTCGCCGCGCCCGCGGTCGAGGGCAAGGCCAACGAGGCCGTGCGCAAGGCCCTGGCCGGGGCGTTCGGCGTGCGCAAGCAGGACGTCGAGGTGGTCGCGGGCGCGCGCGGCCGGGACAAGGTCGTGCAGGTCGACCCCGCCCCGGCCGACGCCCGCGACGTGCTGGAACGGCTGCTGGGCTAGCTCAGGCCCCCGGTCCGCGCGGCGTCACGCGCCCAGCGTCCACACGGCGTGCGCGATGGCGTCCGCGTTGCGGTTCAGCGCGGTCGCGTTCACGTTCGACGTGGTGTCGCACGAGCGGTGGTAGCAGCGATCGAACGCGGTGCCCGCCGTGCCGCCCCACTTCTGCGCCTGCGCGGAGGTCTTGACCCCCTCCGCGCCGGTGAACGTGCCGCCGACGGGGATGCCCGCGCGGGCGAACGCCGCGTGGTCGGACCGGCCGCCCACGCTGGTCAGCTCGGTGGGCACGCCGATGGAGCCGAAGTACCCCTGGAGCGTCTGCTGGAGGGCGAGCGAGCCGGACGGCTGCCCGGACGCGCTGTAGACGAAGTAGCCGGGGTTCGGCGAGCCGGTCATGTCGAAGTTCAGGTAGCTCCTGATCCGCGACCGGTCCGTTGTGGACAACGAGTTCACGTAGTGCGTCGAGCCGACCAGGCCCAGCTCCTCGGCGCCCCACCAGGCGAAGCGCAAGCGCTTGCCCGGCTGGAAACCGCTGGACCGCACGGCCAGGGCGACCTCCAGGATGCTCGCCGAACCGGTGCCGTTGTCGTTGATGCCCGGACCGGCGGTGACGCTGTCGAGGTGCCCGCCGACCATGACGACGTTGTTCGCGTCGCCCGCCGGCCAGTCGGCGATGAGGTTGTAGCCGGTGGCGCCGTTCGTGGTGAACGACTGCACCCGGGTGGTGTAGCCGGCGGCGTCCAACTTGGACTTGACCCAGTTGACCGACGCGAGGTAGCCGGGCCTGCCGTGCGCCCGGTTGCCCCCGTTCGACGAGGCGATCGACTGGAGCTGGGCCAGGTCGGCCTGGATGGCGGCGACCGGGATGTCCGGCCCGGCCAGGACGGCGGCGGGCGCGGCGGTGGCCGCCCCGGAACCGAGGAGCGCGCCGGTCAGGACCAGCGCGGTGGAGATCGTTCGCAACTTCACGGTGTTCTCCCGCAGGGAAGTGGAGGTGACCGGGGCGGCGGACCCGCGTACCAACATGCCCGAACGCCCGCGGGCCGCGCCAGGGGCGTTCGGATGGTGGTCCTCACCGTTGCCGGATTAGTCCATTTCCGCGCCACCGGGGAGAATGACCCCCGTCGGGTGGATACAGGAGGTCGAGTGGGCGGTGTGACGGGCTTTCTCGGCGTGGCCGCCGCGGTTCTCCTGCTCTCGGTCATCGCGGTGCGTGTGTCGATCCGGCTCGGCCTGCCCTCGCTGCTGCTCTACCTCGGCATCGGGGTGCTGCTGGGCGAGGCGGTGGTCGGCATCCAGTTCGAGGACGCCGACCTCACCCGTTCGCTGGGCACGGCCGCGCTCGTGCTCATCCTCACCGAGGGTGGCCTGACCACGCGGTGGAGCGCGGTGAAGCCCGCGCTGGGCCTGGGCGTCGCACTGTCCACAGTGTCCGTCGGCGTCAGCATCGCGGTCACCGGCTTCGCCCTGCACTTCCTGCTGGACATGGACTGGCGCACGGCCCTGCTGTGGGGCGCGGTGCTGTCGTCCACGGACGCGGCGGCCGTGTTCAGCGTGCTGCGCGGGGTGGGCGTGGGCAAGCGGCTCATCGGCGCGCTGGAGCTGGAGTCCGGCATCAACGACGCGCCGGTCTACATCGCCGTCGTGCTGCTCGCCGCGCCCGACCCGGTGACCTGGGCCGCGCCCGCGCTGATGGCCTACGAGCTGGTCGCGGGCGCCCTCATCGGCATCGCGCTGGGCTGGCTCGGCGGCGTGGGGCTGCGCCGCGCCGCGCTGCCCGCCACCGGCCTGTACCCGCTCGCCACGGTCGCCGTGTGCCTGCTCGCCTACACGGCGGGCGACCTCGCGCACGCCTCCGGCTTCCTCGCCGTCTACATCGCCGCGCTGGTCCTCGGCAACGCCCGCCTGCCGCACCGCGCGGACACCCTGTCGTTCGCCGAGGGCCTGGGCTGGCTCGCCCAGATCGGCCTGTTCGTGCTGCTCGGCCTGTACGCGTCACCCGGTCGGCTGCTCGACGCCCTGGTCCCCGCCCTGGTCGCGGGGGCCGTGCTCGTGCTGCTGGCCAGACCGCTGTCGGTGCTGTGCGCGGCGCTGCCGTTCCGGGTGCCGTGGCGGGAACAGGTGTTCATCTCCTGGTCCGGGCTGCGCGGGGCGGTGCCCATCGTGTTCGCGCTGATCCCGCTGATCCAGGGCGTCGAGGGCGCCCAGCGGCTGGTCGACGCGGTGTTCGTGCTGGTCGTGGTGCTGACCCTGGTGCAGGGCACCAGCCTGCCGTGGCTTGCGAAGTGGCTGGGCCTGGTCAGGTCCGGCGAGGCGCGCGAGGTGCAGGTCGACTCGTCGGCGCTGGACGCCCTGGGCGCCGAGCTGCTCCAGGTCCGCATCCAGCGCGGCTCCAAGCTGCACGGCGTCTACCTGTCCGAGCTGCGGCTGCCGCCGGGCTCCTCGGTCAGCCTCGTGGTGCGGGCCGGGAACAGCTTCACCCCGCAGCCGACCACCCGCCTCCAGGAGCACGACCAGCTGCTGGTCGTGTGCACGGAGGTCGCGCGCACCGCCACCGAGCAGCGGATCAGGGCGGTCGACCGGGCCGGCCGGTTCGCGCGCTGGAAGGGCGACGCCGGGCTCCCGTAGCGCCGGGCTCCCCGCCGGAGCGGCGGGCTCCCAGGATGTGGGCGCGGCTCGACGGCGGCGCGGCGCCCGGGCTACCGTCGTGGCGAAGGTCATGAGTGCCGGTGACAAGCTCGGGCTAGCCGGCCGGCAACCCTCCTACCGCGGTGGGGTGCCCCCGATGAGGACCTGGCCGGCGCGCAGGGCGTCCGGCAAGCGCGGACTCCCTCCCCACGGGTGAGTCCCGGACTCCCCGGAGGGTGTCATGACCGTCGCAGTCCCCAGGCCCACCACCGCAGCCCTGCCCCGCGTCGTCGGCTCCGCGCTGCGCGTGCCGCTGGTCACCGGCGAACTCGTCGAGTACGCCAACCTCGACCACGCCGCCAGCGCGCCGTGCCTGGAGCAGGTCCGCGACGCCGTGGACGAGCTGCTGCCCTGGTACGCCAGCGTGCACCGGGGCGCCGGCTTCGCCTCCCAGGTCTCCACCCGCGTGTACGAGCAGGCCCGCGCCGCGGTCCGCCGCTTCCTCGGCGCCCGGTCCACGGACGCCGTCGTGTTCACCCGCAACGCCACCGACGCGCTGAACCTGCTGGCCCGCAGCCTGCCCCGGCACACCGCCGTGGTGCTGTTCGACACCGAGCACCACGCCGCCCTGCTGCCCTGGCGCGGCCCGCACGTGCGCCGCCTGCGCACCCCGTCCTCGCCCGCCGCGGCCGTGCCGGAGCTGGACCGCGCCCTGCGCGAGGCCCCGGTCGGTCCGCGCCTGGTCGTGGTGACCGGCGCGTCCAACGTGACCGGCGAGCTGTGGCCGGTCGCCGAGCTGGCCCGGGTCGCCCGCCGGCACGGCGCCCGCATCGCCCTGGACGCGGCCCAGCTCGCGCCGCACCGCCCGGTCGACGTGCGCGCCCTCGGCGTGGACTACGCCGTGCTCTCCGGGCACAAGCTGTACGCGCCGTTCGGCTCCGGCGCGCTGGTCGGCCGCGGCGACTGGCTCCAGGCCGCCGAGCCGTACCTGGTCGGCGGGGGCGCGACGAGCCGCGTCACCGACCACGGCGACCGGCTCGGCGTGGCCTGGGCGGCGGTGCCCGAGCGGCACGAGGCCGGCACGCCCAACGTGGTCGGCGTGCACGCACTCGCCGTGGCCTGCGACGTCCTCGGGCGGCACTGGGAGCAGACGGCCGCGCACGAGCGCGCCCTGCTGGCCCGGCTGCGCGAGGGCCTGCGGACGGTGCCCGGCGTGCACGAGTTGGCCCTGTTCGAGGGGGACCGGGACCGGGTCGGCGTGGTGAGCTTCACCGTCGGCGGCCAGGACGCCGGCTACCTGGCCGCGGCGCTGTCCGCCGAGCACGGCATCGGCGTGCGCGACGGCGCGTTCTGCGCCCACGTCGCCGTGCACCGGCTCACCGGCGACCGGCGGGCGCTGCGCGCGTCCCTCGGCCTGGGCACCACCGAGGAGCACGTCGACCGGCTCGTGGCCGCGCTGCGGGGCCTGGTCACCGAGGGCTCGCGGTGGTCCTACGAGCAGCGCGACGGCCGCTGGGCGCCGTGCGACGACCGGCGCGCGCTCCCGCCGTTCCTGCGCTGAGCGGGGTGTTGGACAATGGCCGGGTGAGCACCGATCCCAGCGCCGAGCCGGACGACGCCGCCGACCAGCCCGAGGCGCCGCTGCCGAAGCGCCGCGTCGCGCTGCTGGCGGTCATCGCGCCGGTCGTGCTGGCGCTCGACGTCGTGATCAAGGTGATCGCGGTCGACCGGCTGGAGGGCCGGGAGCCGGTCGAGCTGTTCGGCGGCCTGGTCTACCTGCCGCTGATCCGCAACACCGGCGCCGCGTTCGGCATGGCCGAGGGCTGGACGGTGGTCCTCGCGCTGATCGCGTGCGCCGTGGTCGGGTTCATCCTGTGGATCGCCCGCCGGCTGCGGTCGGTCGGCTGGGCGATCGGCCTCGGGCTCGTCCTCGGCGGCGCCGCGGGCAACCTGTCCGACCGGATCTTCCGGGCGCCCGGCCCGCTGCGCGGCGGGGTCGTGGACTACATCTCGGTCCTCGACCCGTGGGGCCGGTTCTTCCCGGTGTTCAACCTGGCCGACTCGGCCATCTGCGTGGGCGGGGGCGTCATCGTCCTGATGGCGCTGCTCCAGCGCGACTACGACGGGACGCGCGTGGAGAAGAAGAAGCCGGCCGGGTCCGCCCAGACGGGGTCCGCCCGGACGGAATCCACTTCGGCGGGGTCCACTTCCGAGAAGAAGGCCGGCGAATGAGCGGCTACCGCACCCTGCCCGTGCCCGACGGCCTGGACGGGATGAGGGTCGACGCGGGCCTGGCCAAGCTGCTGGGCCTGTCGCGCACCGTCGTCGCCGCGCTCACCGAGTCCGGTGACGTGGTGCTGGACGGGCAGCCCGCCGGCAAGTCCGACCGGCTCGTCGCCGGCTCGGTGCTGGAGGTCACCCTCCCCGAGCCCGAGCGGCCGGTCCAGGTGCAGGTGGTGCCCGTGGAGGGCCTGCTCGTGCTGCACGAGGACGACGACGTGATCGTGGTCGACAAGCCGGTCGGCGTGGCCGTGCACCCCAGCCCGGGGTGGACCGGCCCGACCGTGGTGGGCGGCCTGGCCGCTGCGGGCATCCGCATCGCCACCTCCGGCGCGGCCGAGCGGCAGGGCGTCGTGCACCGGCTCGACGTCGGGACCACCGGCGTCATGGTCGTCGCCAAGAGCGAGCACGCGTACTCCGCGCTCAAGCACGCGTTCAAGGAACGCACCGTGGACAAGCTCTACCACGCCCTCGTGCAGGGCCACCCGGACCCGACCAGGGGCACCATCGACGCCCCCATCGACCGGCACCCGAAGCACGACTACAAGTTCGCCGTGATGGCCGACGGCAAGCCGAGCATCACCCACTACGAGGTGGTCGAGGCGTTCCGCGCCGCGTCCCTGCTGGACGTGCACCTGGAGACCGGCCGCACCCACCAGATCCGGGTGCACTTCTCCGCGCTGCGCCACCCGTGCGTGGGTGACCTGACCTACGGCGCCGACCCGGTCCTGGCCAAGCGCCTCGGCGTCACCCGGCAGTGGCTGCACGCCCGCACGCTCGGCTTCCACCACCCGGCCGACGGCCAGTGGGTCCAGTTCACCAGCGAGTACCCCGCCGACCTGCGGGACGCGTTGGAGCTGCTGCGCGCCGAGGGCTACTGATCGCGGGCCTCCCTCGCGTAGCGTGGTCGGCGACGACACGCTCGTAGGGGGAGGTACGTGTGGTGTCCACGGGCAACGACGACCTGGATCTCACGCCGCCGCAGGGCATCGGGATGCCTGCCGCCGGTGACGACGGCTGGAGCGTGGCGCCCGCCGTGATCGGGGGCGAGCTGCCGGAACCCGAGCCGCTGCCACCCGCCGCGCCGCCCGCGCGGGTGGACGAGGCGCCGGAGGGGGCGACGAAGCGCTCGTTCCTGGACCGGTTCCTCCGCCGCGACGGATGACCTAGTCGTCGATCGTCCAGACCAGCGTGTTCAGGTCGGTCTCCGGGCGGGAGCTCCAGCGGACCGAGAAGATCGCCGTGTCCTCCGGCAGCACGTAGACGGTGTGCCCGCCGGCCGTCTCACCCGGCTGCACGCCGATCTTGTGCGGCGGCCGGGACGACAGCGAGACGGGGGCCTTGCCCACCGTCTCGCCGGTGGTCGTCATCAGCACCAGGTACATGTCGGGCAGCGCGTTGAACGGCACCTTGCCCGTGTTCGCGAGCTCCGTGTGCACGACCACGGCCCGCTCGCCGGGGGCCAGCTTGTAGCCGGCGGCGGTGAACAGGAAGTCGGCCGGGTCGACGACCTCGACCAGCTGGATCGTGAACCGGGCGCCCTCCAGGCCCTCGGTCTCCAGCGCGCTGCCGATCTTGCCGGTGCGCGAGCGCGGGGCGGGCTGCTGGTCGCCCCGCGCCCAGCCCGACGTGCCGGGCACGCCCCACACGCTCATCGGCTCGGGCGCCGGCACGGGGCCCGACTGGTGCGGCTGCGGCTGCGCCGGGAACGGCTGGCTGGGCGGGCCCTGCGGCGGGGCGTACGGCGGGTAGGGGCCCGACTGGGTGCCCGCGCCGGGGTACGGACCGCTGGGCGTGCCGCGCACCTGCCCGGCGGGCGGACCCGCGTAGTTGCCCCAGGCCATGCTGTTGGCCAGCGCCTTGCGGATGCCGTTCGGGTCGCACTCGACGCCGACCAGCAGCGGCAGGCCGCTGCCCGACAGGGTGATCAGCCGGGTGGCCGCCTCCCGGGGGTCCATGCCGAGCTTGGCCGCCAGCTCGTGGACCGCCGCCCGGCCCGACTCGGCGAGCAGCGCGAGCAGGCGTGCGTCTACGGGGTCCGGCGCTACCACACCACCGAACGCTACCCGCTCGGTGCGATCTTCGCGGCATCGGCCCGTCGACTGTCGTCGCTTCCACGGTCGGACTAGTGTGCTGCGGGCGGCGGTCTCGTCCCCGCGATCCGTTCACCGTATGTGGTACACAAGGGGGTTAGGGTGTCCGACTCGTTTGTGCACCTCCACGTGCACACCGAGTACTCGATGCTCGATGGCGCGGCGAAGCTGAAGGACATGTTCGCCGAGTGCGAGCGGATGGGCATGCCCGCGGCCGCGATCACCGACCACGGCAACATGTACGGGGCCTACGACTTCTACCGGCAGGCCACCGCCGCCGGCGTCAAGCCCATCATCGGCATCGAGGCGTACCTCTCCCCGGAATCCCGCTTCAACAAGAAGCGCGTGCTGTGGGGCGACCCGGGGCAGAAGTCGGACGACGTCTCCGCCAGCGGCGCGTACACCCACCAGACCATCTGGGCCCGCACCAACGAGGGCCTGCACAACCTGATGAAGCTCTCCAGCCGGGCCTCCACGGAGGGCCAGTTGGGCAAGTGGCCGCGCATGGACGCCGAGCTGATCGCCGAGCACGCGGCGGGGCTCATGGCGACCACCGGCTGCCCCTCCGGCGAGGTGCAGACCCGCCTGCGCCTCGGCCACGAGCGGGAGGCCCTGGAGGCCGCCGCCAAGTGGCGCGACATCTACGGCGCGGACAACTTCTTCGTCGAGCTGATGGACCACGGCATCGAGATCGAGAGCCGGGTGCGCGGCGGCCTGCTGGAGATCGCCAGGAAGCTCGCCATCCCGTTCGTCGTGACGAACGACTCGCACTACACCTACGCCGAGGACCGCGAGGCGCACGAGGCGCTGCTGTGCGTGCAGACCGGCAAGACGCTCCAGGACCCGACCCGGTTCAAGTTCGACGGCACCGGCTACCACCTGAAGTCGCCCGACGAGATGCGCGCGATCGACTCGTCCGACGCCTGGCAGCAGGGCTGCCGCAACACCCTGCTGGTGGCGGAGAAGGTCGACACCACCGGCATGTTCGCCTTCCAGAACCTGATGCCGCGCTACCCGGTGCCGGCGGGCATGTCCGAGGCCGACTACTTCCGCGAGGAGGTCTGGGCCGGCATGCGCCGCCGGTTCCCGGACGGCGTGGACGAGGTCCACGAGAAGCAGGTCGAGTTCGAGATCGGCGTCATCCTCCAGATGGGCTTCCCGTCCTACTTCCTGGTGGTCGCCGACTTCATCAACTGGGCCAAGGCCAACGGCATCCGCGTCGGCCCGGGCCGCGGTTCCGCCGCGGGCGCGCTCATCGCCTACGCGATGGGCATCACCGACCTCGACCCGCTGGCCCACGGCCTGATCTTCGAGCGGTTCCTCAACCCGGACCGCGTCAGCCCGCCCGACATCGACATCGACTTCGACGAGCGCCGGCGCGGTGACGTGATCCGGTACGTGACGGAGAAGTGGGGCGCCGACAAGGTCGCCCAGGTGATCACGTTCGGCACGATCAAGGCGAAGGCGGCGATCAAGGACTCCGCCCGCGTGCTGTACGGGCAGCCCGGCTACGCGGTGGCCGACCGCATCTCCAAGGCCATGCCGCCCGCCGTGATGGGCAAGGACATCCCGCTGTCGGGCGTGTTCGACCCGACGCACAAGCGGTACTCCGAGGCGGCCGAGGTCCGGGCGCTCTACGAGACGGACCCGCAGGTCAAGGAGATCATCGACACCGGCCGCGGCCTGGAGGGCCTGATCCGCAACGCGGGCGTGCACGCCTGCGCGGTGATCATGTCCGCGGAGCCGCTGACGGACCACATCCCGGTCTGGATGCGCCCGCAGGACGGGTCGATCATCACCCAGTTCGACTACCCGACGTGCGAGACGCTCGGCCTGCTGAAGATGGACTTCCTGGGCCTGAGCAACCTGACCACGATCGACGACACGCTCAAGAACATCGAGCTGAACGGCAAGGCGCCGGTCGACCTCGACCACCTGGGCCTGGACGACAAGAAGACCTACTCCCTGCTGTCGAAGGGCGAGACGCTGGGCGTGTTCCAGCTGGACGGCGGGCCCATGCGGGACCTGCTGCGGCTGATGCGCCCCGACAACTTCGAGGACATCTCGGCCGTGGGCGCGCTGTACCGCCCGGGGCCGATGGGCGCGAACTCGCACACGAACTACGCGCTGCGCAAGAACAAGCTCCAGGAGATCACGCCGATCCACCCGGCGCTGGCCGACGCCCTGGAGGACATCCTGGGCACGACGTACGGCCTGATCGTGTACCAGGAGCAGGTCATGGCGATCGCGCAGAAGCTGGCGGGCTACTCGCTCGGCCAGGCGGACCTGCTGCGCCGCGCCATGGGCAAGAAGAAGAAGGAGATCCTGGACAAGGAGTTCGCCGGCTTCGAGAAGGGCATGCTCGACAACGGCTATCCGGCCGACGCGATCAAGACCCTGTGGGACATCCTCGTCCCGTTCGCGGACTACGCGTTCAACAAGGCGCACTCCGCCGCGTACGGCCTGGTCTCCTACTGGACCGCGTACCTCAAGGCGAACTACCCGGCCGAGTTCATGGCCGCCCTGCTCACCACGAACTCGGACAACAAGGACAAGTCGGCCATCTACCTGGCCGAGTGCCGCCGGATGGGCATCACGGTGCTCCCGCCGGACGTCAACGAGTCGGAACGCGAGTTCGTCGCGGTCGGGGACGACGTCCGGTTCGGCCTGGGCGCGATCCGCAACGTCGGCGCGAACGTGGTCGACGCGATCATCGCGACCCGCAAGGAGAAGGGGAAGTTCACCGACTTCTCCGACTTCCTGCGCAAGGTCGACGCGCAGGCGTGCAACAAGAAGGTCGTCGAATCGCTGATCAAGGCGGGCGCGTTCGACTCGCTCGGCCACCCGCGCAAGGGCCTGCACATGGTCCACGTCGAGGCGGTCGACGCGGTCATGCTGACCAAGAAGGAGGAGGCGCGCGGCCAGTTCGACCTGTTCGGCGACGGCGGCGGCGACGACGGCGCGTCGGTGTTCGACGTGAGGATCCCCGAGGAGCACTGGGAGTCCAAGCACCAGCTCACCCTGGAGCGGGAGATGCTGGGCCTGTACGTGTCGGGCCACCCGCTCAACGGCGTGGAGCAGATCCTCTCGTCCTACTCGGACACCTCGATCGCGCGCATCCTGGAAGGCGACGTGCCGGACGGGCAGCAGGTCACGCTGGGCGGCATCCTCGCGTCGGTGACGCGCCGGGTGAACAAGAACGGCGAGCCGTGGGCGTCCGCGATGCTGGAGGACCTCGCCGGCGGCATCGAGGTGCTGTTCTTCCCCAAGAGCTACATCGTGCACGGCATGTCGGTGGCCGAGGACGCGATCGTGCTGGTCAAGGCGCGGGTGGCGAAGCGGGACGACCGGACCTCGCTGATCGCCAACGACCTGGTGGTGCCGGACCTGGCCGAGCTGGGGTCGCAGGCGCTGAAGCTGAAGCTGTCCGCGTCGCGGTGCGACCCGAAGACGGTGACCTCCCTCAAGGAGGTGCTGCGCGCCCACCCGGGTTCGACCGAGGTGCACCTCAACCTCGTCATCAACAGCAGCCGCAACACGCTGCTGAAGCTGGACGACGCGCTCCGGGTCGCCCCCACCCCGTCCCTGATGGGCGACCTGAAGGCGCTGCTCGGCCCGGGGTGCTTGGGCTGATCGGGTGTTACCGGTCGGTTGCGGGGACACGAGCACCTCTCGGTTCGTTTGAGTGAACAGGGTTAACTCAAACTGAGAGGGGCTCTCCGATGGGGGAGAAGATCGCCGGCCTCGACGTGCTGGGCGAGGAGTACTTCGCCGATCCGCACGCGTACCACGCCGCGTTCCGCGAGGGAGCGGCGGCGACCCGGGTGGTGCTGCCGCGCGGGTCCAGGGCGTGGCTGGTGACCCGGTACGAGGAGGCCCGGTCGGTGCTCTCCGACCCGAGGTTCAGCAAGCACCACGAGGGCTTCCGGCGGGTGGTCGAGCTGTCCCGCCCGGACGGTGCCGAGGAACCGGCGTTCGACGAGTCGCTGGCCAGGACCATGCTGAACATGGACCCGCCGGACCACACGCGGCTGCGCAAGCTCGTCACCAAGGCGTTCACCGCCCGCCGCGTCGAGCTGCTGCGCCCCCGCGTCCGGGAGATCACCCGGTCCCTGCTGGACGAGGCGGCGGCGCGGGGTGACGTCGACCTGGTGGACGCGCTGGCGTTCCCGCTGCCCATCACGGTCATCTGCGAGATGCTCGACGTGCCGATGGACCGGCGCGACGACTTCCGGCAGTGGTCGAACGTGCTGGTGGGCGGCAGTTTCGAGCCGGCGGAGATCCAGGCGGCCGGGCAGGCGATGGCCGGCTACCTGCTCCAGCTCGTCGAGCACAAGCGGGCCAACCCCGGTGACGACTTCTTCTCCGAGCTGGTCCACGCCAGCGACGACGGGGACCGGCTCGACCAGGGCGAGCTGATCGCGATGGCGTTCCTGCTGCTCGTCGCGGGGCACGAGACGACGGTCAACCTGATCGCCAACGGCGTCTACCACCTGCTGCGCCACCCCGACCAGCTGGCGAAGCTGCGCGACGACCCGTCGCTGCTGCCCGGCGCGGTGGAGGAGTTCCTGCGCTACGAGAGCCCGATCAACCAGGCGACGGTGCGCTACACCACCGAGGACGTCGAGCTGGGCGACGTGGTCGTCCCGAAGGACAGCCTGGTGCTGGTGTCGCTGCTGTCGGGCAACCGGGACGACGCGAAGTTCCCCGACGCCGACCGGTTCGACATCACCCGGCCGACCGGCGGGCACCTGGCGTTCGGGCACGGCATCCACTTCTGCCTGGGCGCGCCGCTGGCCCGGCTGGAGGGCGAGATCGCCGTGGGCATGCTGCTGGAGCGCTTCGACGTGACGCCGACCGAGGACCTGGAGTCGCTGCCGTGGCGGCCGGGGACGCTGATCAGGGGGCTGGTGGAGCTGCCGGTTAACCTCACGCCCCGTGGAGCGCGATGAGCTGCTGAAGCTGGACCGGGCGCACGTCTGGCACCCGTACGGCCCGATGCCGGGCACCCTGGAGCCGCTGGTGGTCTCGTCGGCTTCGGGGGTCCGGCTCCGGCTGGACGACGGGCGCGAGCTGGTCGACGGCATGTCGTCGTGGTGGGCCGCGATCCACGGCTACCGGCACCCCGTGCTCGACGCGGCGGTGCGCGACCAGCTCGGCCGGATGAGCCACGTGATGTTCGGCGGCCTCACCCACGAGCCCGCGGTGGCGCTGTGCGCGAAGCTCGTGGAGATCACGCCCGCGCCGCTGGAGCACGTCTTCCTGTGCGACTCGGGATCGGTGTCCGTCGAGGTCGCGGTCAAGATGGCCCTCCAGTACTGGCGTTCCCGCGGGCGCCCGGAGAAGCGGCGGCTGCTGACCTGGCGCGGCGGCTACCACGGCGACACGTTCCAGCCGATGTCCGTGTGCGACCCGGAGGGCGGGATGCACTCGCTGTGGCGGGGCGTGCTGCCCGAGCAGGTGTTCGCCCCCGCGCCGCCGCGCGAGCTGGAGACCGACTACGTGCGGGTGCTGGCCGACCTGGTCGAGCGGCACGCGCACGAGCTGGCCGCCGTCGTCGTCGAACCCGTCGTGCAGGGCGCGGGCGGCATGCGGTTCCACGACCCGCGCTACCTGCACGTGCTGCGCGAGCTGACCCTGGCGCACGACGTGCTGCTGGTCTTCGACGAGATCGCCACCGGCTTCGGCCGCACCGGCGAGCTGTTCGCCGCCGACCACGCCGGGATCAGCCCGGACGTCATGTGCGTGGGCAAGGCGCTGACCGGCGGCTACCTGTCGATGGCGGCCACCCTGTGCACGTCCGCCGTGGCCGACGGCATCTCGCGCGGCGAGGTGCCCGTGCTCGCCCACGGCCCGACGTTCATGGGCAACCCGCTGGCCTCGGCGGTGGCGCTGGCCTCGACCGAACTGCTGCTGTCGCAGGACTGGCGGGGCGCCGTGGGGCGCGTCTCGGACGGGCTGCGCGCCGGTCTCGCCGACGCGCCGGGCGACGTGCGGGTGCTGGGCGCGATCGGCGTGGTGCAGCTCGACCACCAGGTCGACGTGGCCGCCGCCACCGCCGCGGCCGTCGACCGCGGCGTGTGGCTGCGCCCGTTCCGGGACCTGATCTACACCATGCCGCCGTTCGTCAGCACGGACGACGACGTGGCCGCGATCTCGGCCGCCGTGGTGGCGGCGGCCGAGGCGTCACGTGCGCAGCAGCGTTGACGCCCACACCAGCAGCAGGAACGAGTAGCCGACGCACAGCCACCCCAGCGTCGCGTTGCGGGTCCGCCCGAGGCGGGGGAACAGCCTGGTCGCCACCGGGGAGAGCAGGACGGCCAGGCAGATCGCGGCGACGCCGTACGCGCTCGCGAAAGCGCCCGCCGCGTAGTCCGGGGGCAGGGCGGCGAAGTCGGCGAGACCGCTGGGCAGGCACGCCAGCGCCACCGGCGTCCACGTCCACGCCAGCGCGACCAGGTCCGTCCTGACGTCCGCGTCCGCCGTGTCGCGGTTGACCGCGTAGACGCCCCACATCGCGATCGCGCCGCCGCCCCACAGCCACCCGGCGACGGTGGAGAGCACCGGGACCTCCCCGAACGCGTAGCCCGCCCACGGCATCAGCTCGGCCCACACGAGGAAGTGCCCGGCGACCACGACGGCGGTCGTGACCAGCACCACCAGGAGCCGGACGCCGAACCGCTGCCGGACGAACCAGTTCTCCCGCGCCGGGACGACCCTCCTCGCCCGTTCCGCCGCGGCGGCGATCGCCACCTGCCGCAGGCGAGGGGCCAGCACCTCCTCGTCGTACCTGCGCGCGCTCTCGGCCTGCCGCCGCTTGCGCCTGCCCTTCTTGCCCACGTCACACCCCCGTCACATGCGCAGCAGGGTCGAGGCCCACACCAGCAGCAGGACCGAGTAGCCGACGCACGCCCAGCCCAACCAGCCGTCGCCCGCGTCCTTCAGGCGCGGGAAGAGCTTGACGAGCGGCAGCGAGAGCAGGGCGACCACGAAGGCGACCAGCGGCACGACGACCACGCCGTACGCGCTCGCGTACACGCCCGCCCAGTAGTCGGTGGGCAGCACGGTGGAGTCGGCGTAGTCGCTGGGGAAGCACGCCACGGCGACCGGCGTCCACGCCCACGCCGCGGTGAGCAGCCGCCTCCGCGCGGTGGGGCCCGCCGTCGCGCGGTTGAGGGCGTAGACGCCCCACGCCATGACCGCGCCGCCGCCGTACAGCCAGCCGACGGCGGTCGAGAGCACCGGGACCCGCCCCACCAGCGCGCCCACGGCGGGGATGACCTCGCCCCACAGCAGGAAGTGCAGGCCGATCAGCAGCGCGATGCCGCCGAAGACCACGAGGGCCTGCGTGCCCCCGCCCTGCCGGTTGAACCAGCTCCGCTGCGCCCGCACGGCCTGCCGCCCGGCGGCGTGCGCCGTCCCGCCCCCGCGCGGCGGACCGCTCCGCCGCCGACGACGACGCCCGCGTCCGCCGGACCCGCCCACGTCAGACCTCGACCGCGGCGGCCAGTTCGGTGTTCGTCGGCTCGACGAGCACCCGACCGTCCGGGAGCACGACGACCGGGATGTTCTTCCGGCCGCCGGCCAGTTCGACCGCGCGGTCGCGGGCCGCGTCGTCGTGCTCGACGTCGAACTCCGCGAACGGCACTGCGTGCTCCCGCAGCCACGCCTTCGCACGCCGGCAGTCACCGCACCAGTTCGCACCGTAGAGAACGATCTCACCCATGCCGGTGACTGTAGAACGCGGACGATCGCCACGCTCCGTGCAGGCCTAGGGTGAGAGCCCGTGAGCGTCCTCGTGATCACCGGCACGGGCACCGAGGTCGGCAAGACGGTGGTCGTCGCGGCCCTGGCCGCCCTGGCGGTCGCCGACGGCCGACGGGTCGCCGTGCTCAAGCCCGCGCAGACCGGCATCGCCGACGGCGAACCGGGGGACCTGGCCGAGGTGGCCCGGCTCGCCGGCCCGGTCACCACCCGTGAGCTGCGGCGCTATCCCGAGCCGCTGGCCCCGGCCACCGCCGCGCGCCGCTCCGGGCAGCCGACCGTGCACCCCGCCGACGTGGCCGCCGCCGCCGTGGAGCTGGACGCGACGCACGACCTGGTGCTCGTGGAGGGCGCGGGCGGGCTGCTGGTGCGCTTCGACGAGGCCGGGTCGACGATCGCCGACGCCGCGTGGGCGCTCAACGCCCCCGTGCTGGTCGTGGCCCAGGCGGGCCTGGGCACGCTGAACACCACCGCGCTGACGGCCGAGGCCCTGCTGCGGCGCGGCCTGGAGTCGGTGGGCGTGGTGGTGGGCCGCTGGCCCGCCGAACCCGACCTGGCCTCCCTGAGCAACCTCGTCGACCTGCCCGAGGCCGCCGGCGCGCCGCTGCTCGGCGTGCTGCCCGACGGCGCGGCGGCGCTCGGCCGGGCCGAGTTCACCGAGGCGGCCCGCGCCGGCCTGTCGCCGTGGTTCGGCGGCACGTTCGACCCGGAGGAGTTCACCGCGTCGCACTCGTGCCGCCCGGAACAGTGACACCGGAACAGTGACGCCGGAACAGTGACGCGGGCCCAGTGACGTACGTCGCTGGGCACCCGGTGGTCCGTGCGGCAGACTGGCCGCCGACCACCGCCGACGATGGAGGAGAAGTCGTGACCGCAGCCCCCGAACAGGTCGACGTCCTCGGAGTCGCGCGCGAGCAGGTGCTGGAGCGGGGCGTCGGGTTGTCCGAGGAGCAGGTGCTCGAAGTCCTCCGGCTGCCCGACGAGCGCATCCCCGACCTGCTGGAACTGGCGCACGCGGTGCGGATGCGCTGGTGCGGGCCGGAGGTCGAGGTCGAGGGCATCGTGTCGCTCAAGACCGGCGGCTGCCCCGAGGACTGCCACTTCTGCTCGCAGTCCGGCCAGTTCCCGTCCCCGGTGCGCTCGGCGTGGCTCGACATCCCCGGCCTGGTGAAGGCCGCCCGGCAGACCGCCGAGACCGGCGCGACCGAGTTCTGCATCGTGGCGGCGGTGCGCGGCCCGGACAAGCGCCTGCTGTCCCAGGTCCGCGACGGCATCAAGGCCATCCGCGAGGACGGCAACGACATCCAGATCGCGTGCTCGCTCGGCATGCTCACCCAGGAGCAGGTGGACGAACTGGTGGCGATGGGCGTCCACCGCTACAACCACAACCTGGAGACGGCGCGCTCCCACTTCCCGAACGTGGTCACCACCCACTCGTGGGAGGAGCGGTGGGACACCCTGACCATGATCCGCGAGGCGGGCATGGAGGTGTGCTGCGGCGGCATCATCGGCATGGGGGAGACCCTGGCGCAGCGCGCCGAGTTCGCCGTGCAGCTGGCCGCGCTGGAGCCCGACGAGGTGCCGCTGAACTTCCTCATCCCCAACCCGGGCACGCCGTACGAGAACTACCCGGTGGTCGAGGGCCCGGACGCGCTGCGCGCGGTCGGCGCGTTCCGCCTGGCCCTGCCCCGCACGATCCTGCGCTTCGCGGGCGGGCGCGAGCTGACCTTCGGCGACCTGGGCGCGAAGCAGGGCATGCTCGGCGGGGTCAACGCGATCATCGTCGGCAACTACCTGACCAACCTCGGCAGGCCGGCGCAGCAGGACCTCGACATGCTCACCGAGCTGTCCATGCCGATCAAGGAACTGGGCAAGACCCTCTGATGGTGGATGCCGTGACGACGGGTGCCGCGACGTACTGCGGGTACTGCGGCGGCGAGGTGGCCGGCGCGGACCACTCGGCGTGCGCGGCCCGGTTGGGCGTGATCGACCCGCCGCGCTTCTGCGCCCGGTGCGCCCGGCGGATGGTGGTGCAGGTGACCCCGGCCGGCTGGACCGCCACGTGCAGCCGGCACGGGGAGACCACCTCCGCGCGGTAACCTGCCCTGCATCCGGTCACGGGTGCGGTGGCCGCGGGGTGCAGGGAGGTCGTCGGGTGGCGGAGCAACCGGTGGACGAGCGGGTCGCGCCCGTTCGGGTGCCACCCGCGCCGGCGTTCGAGCACTACTACGTGGTGCGCCGGCCGCGGGTCGTGGTGAAGCGCGACCTGCTGCCCGCGTTCTCCGTGCTGTCGGTCGTCGCCCTGGTGGGCCTGCCCGCCGGGTGGCTGTGGGCGTGGCTCGCGCCGCCGCAGAACGTGGTGGTGCAGGACGACGCGTCGCTGGTCCCGGTCACCGGGGAGAGCTACCACCGGCTCGACGGGCTGATGCTGTTCGTGCTGATCGGGCTGGTCGCCGGGCTGCTGATCGGCATCGCGGTGTGGATGCTGCGCGAGCGGCGCGGTCCCGTGGTGATGCTGGGCGCGGTGCTCGGATCGGTCCTCGCCGGGTTCCTGGCGCAGCGCACCGGGCTCGGCACCGCGGGCGGGGGGTACGCGCTGGGCGCCGCGCCCGGGGTCGGTGACGTGATCGCGCTGGCCCCCGTCCTGGAGACGTGGTGGGGACTGCTCGCGTGGCCCCTGGGCGCGGCGCTGGCCTACGGCTGCCTGGCCGCGTGGAACGGGATGGACGACCTCGGGCGACGGCTGGGGTAGCCCGTCAGAGCGCGAACGCGGTGTCGGGCATCGTCGGTCATCGCAGTTCCACTCCCTTCGTCTCGGGCAGGCCCAGCAGGGCGACCACCGCGATGCCGTAGCCGAGCGCGCCGAACACCATCGCGCCGCCGACGCCCATCGTGGTGGCCAGGAAGCCCACCGCCGTCGGGAACAGCGCGCCCATCCCGCGGCCGAAGTTGTAGGTGAAGCCCTGGCCCGTGCCGCGCAGGTCCGTCGGGTACAGCTCGGCGAGGTACGAGCCGAAGCCGCTGAAGATCGCCGAGGTGCTGAAGCCGAGCGGGAACGTGACGAGCAGCAGGATGCCGTTCCCGCCCGCCGGGATCTGGGTGAACACCACGATCAGCAGCGCGCTCAGCACCGCGAACAGGGTGAACGTGCGCTTGCGGCCCAGCCGGTCGGTCAGGTGGCCGCCGGTGAGGTAGCCCGCGAACGCCCCGCCGATGAGCAGGGTCAGGTAGCCGCCCGTGCCGACGACGCTGAGGCCGCGCTCGGTCTTGAGGAACGTCGGGACCCAGCTGGCGAGCGTGTAGTAGCCGCCCTGCACGCCGGTGGCGAGGAGCGCGGCGAAGAACGTCGTGCGGCCCAGCGGGGCGCGGAAGATCTCCCGGAAGCTGCCCTTGCGGGTGCTGGTCGCCCGGCCCTCGTCGGCCTTGGGCGCGTCCTCGACGTTGCGGCGGATGTAGAAGACGAGGACGGCGGGGATCGCGCCGGTCCAGAACAGCACGCGCCAGGCCGTGTCCGGGGGCACGAAGCTGAACACGGCGGTGTAGACGATCACGCTGAGGGCCCAGCCGACGGCCCACGAGCTCTGCACGAACGCGATCGTGCGGCCCCGGTACCGGGGCTTGCAGTACTCGGCCACCAGGATCGCGCCCGCGGCCCACTCGCCGCCGAAGCCGAGGCCCTGGAGGGCGCGGAAGACCATCAGCATCTCGTAGCTGGTGGCGAAACCGCAGGCCACGGTGAAGACGGCGTACGTGATCACGGTGATCACGAGGGTGCGGACGCGGCCGATGCGGTCGGCGAGGATGCCCGCGACGGCGCCGCCGATGGCCGAGACGACCAGCGTGACGGTGTTCAGCAGGCCCGCCTGGCCCTGGCTGATGCCGAAGTAGGCGGTGATGGCGACCAGGCCCAGGGGCAGGACCTGGAAGTCGTAGGCGTCGAGCCCGTAGCCGCCGAACGCGCCCACGAAGGCGCGCTTGCCGTTGCGGCCCAGGGTGTGGAACCACGCGAACGGGCCGGTGGCGGTGGGTGTGGTGTCTGTGCTCATGTCGGGTCACCTCGCAGCCGGAGGGATGTGCCGTGGACCACACGGTAGAGGATTGTTGAACAATCCCACCAGAGGGCAATAGGGCGAATCAACACGAGAACGATCGGTGGGCGCCGAGGGCGCGCGAAGGCCCCGGCCTCCTGCGGGCGGCGGGGTGACCGGGGCGCGGGTCGCGCGGGATCAGTTGCGGTGGGGGAGGTGGCCCAGTTCCGACAGCGGGGCCGGGACCGCGCTCAACGCCGTCAGGATGCCCGCCTCGCGGTGCATGACCTGGCGGACGACGCGCAGCCGGCGGGCCGGCGAGGTCTCCTCCAGCAGGTGCTGGCGGTCCTCCATGGTGAGCAGGCAGTCGGCGGCCAGGGCGTAGGCGAGTTCGTCGGGACTGGTGTCGTCCGCCGGCGGGCGGTGGCCGTTGCCCTGGTAGGCGGCTTCCCGGTAGCGGCCGTGGGCGGCGCGGGCGCCGGCGGCCAGCAGCGGGAGGGCCGCCTCCAGCTCGGGTGGGGTCGCGGCGTCGGGCAGCCACTCGACCGAGCCGACCAGGTACGGGGCGCTGTCCTCGTCGACCTCCAGCAGGCGGAACCGCCGCCCTCCCCGCGTGGTCAGGTCGAAGCGGCCGTCCGGCAGGCGCTTCGCGTCCTGGAGCACGGCCGTGCAGCCGATCGCCTGGAGCGCCTCGACGTTCTCCGCCCCCACCTCCCAGCCCTGCTTGATCGACACGACGCCGAACGTCCGGTCCGGCACGGCGCCCGTCACGAGGTCCACCGTCAGCTGGCGGTACCTGGGCTCGAACACGTGCAGCGGCAGGGACGCCCCGGGCAGCAGCACGGTACCCAGCGGGAACAGGGGGAGCGTCGTGGTCACGGACCCAAGCTACGGGTGGCGGGTGGCCGCAGCACGGCGAACGGGTCCGTGACCCGCATCTCCCCCGAGGAGAAGCGGAACAGCGCCGCGGGCCGGCCGCCGGACGGACCGGGCGGCGCGGTGGCGCCGGTGGGTTCGAGCAGGCCCCGGCGGGCCAGCACGCGCTGGAGGTTCGTCGCGGACACCGCGTAGCCCAGCGCCGCCGAGTACAGCGACCGCAGCGCGGAGATGGTGAACTCCGGCGGCGCCAGCGCGAAGCCGAGGTTGGTGTAGGACAGCTTGGACGCGAGCCTGCTGCGGGCGCGGCGGCAGATCGACTCGTGGTCGAACGCGGTGGGGGGCAGGGAGTCCACGGGGTGCCACTCGGTGTCCGACGGCACGACGGGGTCGATGTCGGAGGGCACCAGGCCGAGGAACGCGGTCGCCACGACGCGCGGTCCGGGCACCCGGGCGGGGTTGCTGAAGACGGCGAGCTGCTCCACGTGTGACAACTGCCGCACGTCGACCTTCTCCGCCAGTTGGCGCCGGATCGACGACTCGACGTCCTCGGCATCCCCCAGACCGCCTCCGGGCAGTGACCAGCGGTGAGCGTGCGGTTCCCGCGCGCGTCGCCACAACATGACCTGGAGTGATCCGGCTCTCACCTGGAGCACTGCGGCCAACACCTCATGTCCCGCGAGACCCACCGGCTGATACTATCGGCAGCGTTTTCGACCGATAGGCGAAAACCTTGGCCCAAGGAGGAAGCATGGTCGCTACCGCTTACGTGGAGCGAACCTCGGACGGCGCGTACGACGGCATCGAGCCCGACGCCGACTGGCGGGACGAGGTGCTGCGGCTGGCCCGGGAGCGGGACGCCGTCATCCTCGCGCACAACTACCAGCTGCCCGAGATCCAGGACATCGCCCACCACACCGGCGACTCGCTGGCGCTCAGCCGCATCGCGGCCGCGAGCGACGCGTCCACCATCGTGTTCTGCGGCGTGCACTTCATGGCCGAGACCGCCAAGATCCTGGCCCCGCACAAGACGGTCCTGATCCCGGACGAGCGCGCCGGCTGCTCCCTGGCCGACTCGATCACCGGCGACGAGCTGCGCGCCTGGAAGGCCGAGCACCCCGGCGCCGTCGTCGTGTCCTACGTGAACACCACCGCCGAGGTGAAGGCGGAGACCGACATCTGCTGCACGTCGTCGAACGCGGTGGACGTGGTGGCCTCGATCCCGGCCGACCGCGAGGTGCTGTTCCTGCCGGACCAGTTCCTCGGCGCGCACGTCAAGCGCGAGACCGGCCGCGAGAACCTGCACATCTGGGCGGGCGAGTGCCACGTGCACGCGGGCATCAACGGCCCCGAGCTGGCGCGGCGCGCGGCCGACAACCCGGACGCCGACCTGTTCATCCACCCCGAGTGCGGCTGCGCGACCTCCGCGCTCTACCTCGCGGGCGAGGGCACCGTCCCGGCGGAGAAGGTCAAGATCCTCTCCACCGGCGACATGATCACCGCCGCCCGCGCCACCAGCGCCACGTCGGTGCTCGTGGCCACCGAGATCGGCATGCTGCACCAGCTGCGCCGCGCCGCGCCGGAGATCGACTTCCGCGCGGTGAACGACCGGGCGTCCTGCCGGTACATGAAGATGATCACCCCGACGGCCCTGCTGCGCGGCCTGCGCGAGGGCAAGGACGAGGTGCACGTGGACCCGGTGACCGCCGAGCGCGCCCGGGGCGCCGTGCAGCGCATGATCGAGATCGGGCAGCCCGGCGGCGGCGAGTGAGCGCCACGTCGGGAAGGGGCCCGCTGTGGGAGGCCCGCGCCGACCTGGTGGTCGTCGGCACGGGGGTGGCCGGCCTGACGGCGGCGCTGCGCGCGCGTGAGCTGGGCCTGCGCGTGCTGGTCGTGACCAAGGCGGCCGGCGGCGACGGCAACACCCGGTGGGCGCAGGGCGGCGTCGCCGTCGTGCTGCCCGGCGAGCACGACGAGGGCGACTCCGTCGAGGCGCACGTGGTGGACACGCTCGTCGCTGGCGCGGGCCTGTGCGACGAGGACGCCGTGCGGGCGGTGATCGGCGGCGGCCCGGCGGCGGTCACCCGGCTGCGCGAGCGCGGCGCCGTGTTCGACGCCCTGCCGACCGGCGCGCTGGCCCGCACGCGGGAGGGCGGGCACAGCGCGTTCCGCGTCGTGCACGCCGGCGGCGACGCGACCGGGGCCGAGGTGGAGCGCGCGCTGCTCGCCGCGTCCCACGGGCAGGTCCCCGTGCTGGAGGACCACATCGCGGTGGACGCCGTGCGCACGCCGCTCGGCCAGGTCTGCGGGCTGCTGGTGCTCGACGGCAACGGCGTGCCGGGCGTGCTGACCGCGCCCGCCGTGCTGCTGGCCAGCGGCGGCCTCGGGCAGCTCTACCAGGCGACCTCGAACCCCGAGGTGGCCACCGGCGACGGCCTGGCGCTGGCGCTGCGGGCGGGCGCGATCGCGGCGGACGTCGAGTTCGTCCAGTTCCACCCGACCGTGCTCTACACCGGGCGCGGCGCGCGCGGCCGGTGCCCGCTGGTCACCGAGGCGGTGCGCGGCGAGGGCGCGGTGCTGGTCGACGCGACCGGCGCGCGGGTCATGCGCGGCGTGCACCCGCTGGAGGACCTGGCGCCGCGCGACGTCGTGGCCGCGGCGATCACCCGGCACCTGGCCGGCGCGCCCGGCGGCGTGGACGACCACGTCTTCCTCGACGCGACCGGCATCCCGGACCTCGCGCGGCGGTTCCCGACCGTCCACTCGGCGTGCCTGGCCGCCGGGGTGGACCCGTCGGCCGAGCCGATCCCGGTGGCCCCGGCCGCGCACTTCGCGTGCGGCGGCGTCGTGTCCGATGTGGACGGGCGGACCGGTGTGACCGGCCTGTACGCGGCGGGCGAGGTGGCCCGGACCGGCCTGCACGGCGCGAACCGGTTGGCGTCCAACAGCCTCCTGGAGGGGCTGGTCGTCGGCACGCGCGCGGCCGAGGCGGTCGCGGCGGACCTGGCGGTGGGCCTCCTGGCGCGGTGCGCCGGCACGGCGTCGCTGCCGACCGCGCCGGTCGCCGACCGCGACTCGCTCCAGCGCGTGATGTCCCGCTACGCGGCCATCGGGCGCGACGCCGAGGGCCTGGCGGTCGTCGGTTCGGTGCTCGACCTCTCGACGGTCGACCGGGTGCTCGACACCCGGCAGTTGGTCGAGGACGCGGCGCTCACCGTGGCGGCGCGGGCCCTGATCGCGGCGGCGGCCGAGCGCGAGGAGTCGCGGGGCTGCCACGTGCGCACCGATTTCACCGAACGCGACGACCTGCGCGGGCGGCGCAGCCACGTCGTCCGGCTCAACCCGTCCGGGCAGCCCGTGCTGGCCGACCCGGTCGTGGCGAGGGGAGTGGCATGAACGACCTGGACCTCGACGACCTGCGGCGCGTGATCGCGACCGCCCTGGCGGAGGACCTCCGCTACGGCCCGGACGCGACGACCGAGGCCACCGTGCCCGCGGACGCCGTGGCCGTGGCCGAGCTGACGCCCCGCGCGGCCGGTGTGCTCGCCGGCGTCCCCGCCGCCCTGGAGGTGTTCCGCCAGGTCACCGACGTGGAGGTGCTGGTGGAGCGCGAGGACGGCTCGAAGGCGGTTCCCGGGGAACCGGCGCTCGTGCTGCGCGGTCCCGTGCGCGGGCTGCTGACCGCCGAGCGCACGGCGCTGAACCTGGTGTGCCACCTGTCCGGCATCGCGACGCTGACCGCCGCGTGGGTGGACGAGGTCGCGGGCACCCGGGCGGCCGTCCGCGACTCCCGCAAGACCCTGCCGGGCCTGCGGCTGCTGGAGAAGTACGCGGTGCGCGCGGGCGGTGGCGTGAACCACCGGCTGGGCCTGGGCGACGCCGTGCTGATCAAGGACAACCACGTCCGGGCGGCGGGGTCCGTGCGGGCCGCGCTGGCCGCGGTGCGCGCGCACGCGCCCGACCTGGCGTGCGAGGTCGAGGTGGACTCGCTGGAGCAGTTGGACGAGGCCGTCGCCGAGGGCGCGGAACTCGTGCTGCTGGACAACTTCACCGTCGCCGACTGCGCCGAGGCCGTCCGGCGGGCGGGCGGCGTGCGGCTGGAGGCGTCGGGCGGCCTGACCCTCGACGTGGCCCGGGCGTACGCGGAGACCGGCGTGGACTACCTGGCGGTCGGCGGCCTGACCCACTCGGCGCCCGCCCTGGACCTCGGGCTCGACCTGCGCTGAGCGCGGCGGGAGGGCGCCCGCGTCCCGGCACGGGGACGCGGGCGCGTTCGGTCGGGAGGTGCGCCGGTCAGGAGTCGCGGCGGTCGTCGCGCTCGACGTCGACGCGCTCCTTGCGGACCTGGCCGCTGACGCGCTCCTGCTCGGTGACGGCCTCCTTCTCCAGCCGCACCCGCTCGACCGGCTTCGTGGTCTTCTCCACCACGGGCTCCTCGCGGCGGAGGGTCACCGAGGCCTCCTCGTCGGCGAACGCCCGGTCGGTCGGCGCGCCGTCGGCCGGTTCGCGGACGACCCTGACCTCCTCGTGCGTGACCGGCACCGTCATGTCCCGCTGCTCGGTCACGGTGTGCTTCACCAGGCGCACCCGGCCGGCCTCCGCCTCGCGCGTGCCGACGTGGACGTCCTCCTCGTACCTGGTCACCGCGTCGTCGGCGCGGGTCTCGTGGCGACCCCGGCGGGACGCCGACCCGCGCTCGTCGGCGCTGCCCGGCGTCCGGTCGGCCACCCCGCCGCCCGCCGCCGGACCGGCGGCCATGCCCCCGGCGGCCTTCCCGCCGGAGCGGACCTGCCCGCCGGGCAGCCGGTCGTGGTCGCCGCTGCGGTGGGCCGGGATCATCCCGTAGTGCGCGTACAGCTCGTCCTGCTGCTCGTCGGACATGTGCTGGTCGGACACGTCCACCCGCGGCGCGTCCTTCACCTGCTGCTTCTCCACGTGCACGGTGATGGTGCCGTTGCCCATGGTCGCGTCCTGGATCGGGACGAACGACTCCCTGAGCCCGAACAAGCCGGTGTGCACCGAGGCCCACATCGGCCGGCCGTCGCGGTCGTCGAGCCAGATCTGCTTGACGGAGCCGATCCGCTCGCCGTGCTCGTCGATGACCTCGCAGTCGTACAGCCGGTCCACTTCGGCCTGGTTGATCATGATCGCGTTCCCCTTCGCCGTCGCTGCTCTTCCGGAGAAGGGCTTCCCGGGCCACGCGGACACCCATGCGGGTTACCACACGTCGGAGGGATGCACGACCCCCCGAAAGGGATTCACAGGCGGCGGTTCGCGAGGACCGGCAGCGCGCGCCGGGCGGCCTCGACCGACTCCGCGTCGACGTCGACGAGCAGGGTCCCCGGCTCGCCCGCCAGCTGCCCGACCACCGCGCCCAGCGGCGAGGCGGCCGTGCTGAAGCCGACGCCCGTCGGCGCGCCGCCGTGGTCGGTCGCCGGGTCGGCCTGGCCGCAGGCCAGCACCCACGACGTGCAGTCCAGCGCCCGCGCGCGCACCAGCAGCTCCCACTGCTCCCGCTTGCCCGGACCGGCGCCCCACGACGCGCACACCAGCACCACCGACGCGCCCCGGTCCGCCAGCGCCCGGAACAGCTCCGGGAACCGCACGTCGTAGCAGGTGGCCAGGCCCAGCACGACCCCGTCCACCTCGACCGCCACCACCGACGACCCCGGCGCCACGGTGCGCGACTCGGTGAAGCCGAACGCGTCGAACAGGTGGATCTTGTCGTAGCCCACGTGGTGCCCACCGCCGGTCACCAGCAGGGTGTTCGCCACGCGGCCGTCCGGCGCGGGCGTGAACATGCCCGCCACGACCACCACGCCGTGCTCGCGGGCGACGTCGCGCACCGCCGTCGCCCACGGCCCGTCCAGCGGTTCGGCGACCGGTCCGAGCGGCACCCCGAACCGGCACATCGCCGCCTCGGGGAACACGACCACGCGGGCACCGTCGGCCGCCGCGCGCGCCGTCCCCTCCCGCACCAGGTCGAGGTTGGCCGCCGGGTCGGTGGAGGAGCTGATCTGGCACAGGGCGACACGCATGCCACCCACTCTAGGTAGTGTCGGGAACCGTGCGCTCCCTCCTTACCCCGCTCGTCCTCACCGCCCTCGCCCTCGTCGCCGCGGGGTGCACGGGCGGCCCGACGCAGAGCGCCGAGGGAACCCCGGACGGCAGCTCCATCGTGCTCGCCGACCCGGAGGAGCCGACCTCGCTGAACCCGCTGCTCGGCTACGGCCGCGGCGGCGTCTCCAAGCTCTACGACGGCCTGGTCGAGCACCGCGCGGACGGCAGCGTGCGGCCCCAGCTCGCCGCCGAACCGCCCGCGCCCGCCGCGGACGGCCTGAGCTGGACCGTCACCCTGCGCGAGGGCGTGACGTTCGCCGACGGCACGACGTTCGGCCCCGAGGACGTCCTGGCCACCTACCGGGCGCTGCTGGACCCGGCCACCGGCTCGACCGAGCGGGCCGGGTACGCCGGGCTGACCGGCGTGGAGCAGCTCGACGTGCACACGGTCCGGTTCACCCTGGCGCACACCTGGGCCGCGTTCCCGCACCTGCTCACGCTCGGCATCCTGCCCAGCGAGGCGCTCGGCGTGCCGCCGGCCGACGTCCGACCGGTCGGCACCGGCCCGTACAAGCTGGTGGAGTGGAAGAAGGGCGACCGGATGGTGCTGGAGGCCAACGCCTCCCACTTCGCCGGCGAGCCCCGCATCCGCAAGCTCACCGTCGTGTTCGTGCCGGACGACAACACCCGCGCCCAGCGCATGCGCGCGGGCGAGTTCGACGGCACCGAGCTGCCGCCGCGCCTCGCGGACGAGTCCGCCGGCGACGGGCTGCGCGTCATCACGCACCGCAGCGCCGACCTGCGCTCCGTCACCCTGCCCACCGGGCCGGTGACCGGCGACAGCGCGATCCGGATGGCGCTCAACCACGCCGTCGACCGGCGGGGCCTGGTCGACGGCCTGCTCGGCGGCAAGGGCAGCCCGGCGAGCACACCGGTGCCGGACGCCCTGCCGGAGTTCCTCGACCCCGACGCGGAGTTCCCCCACGACGAGGCGCTGGCCAACCTCCTGCTGGACCAGGCCGGCTGGGCGCGCGGCGCGGACGGCGTGCGCGTCCGCGACGGCGTGCCCGCCCGGTTCACCCTGATGTACCCGCTCGGTGACGCGGTCCGCGCCGACCTGGCCACCGCGTTCGCCGCGGACGCCAAGGCGGTCGGCGTGGACGTGCAGCTCGCGGGCCTGGGCCGGGAGGCGATCGTCGGCCGGGTCGGCTCGGACGCCCTGCTGCACGGCGGCGGCTCGCCGTTCGACCCCGACCCGACGACCTACCCGGCGCTGCACACCGGCAACCCGTGGGGCTACTCGGACCCGCAGGTCGACGCCGCCCTGGACACCGGGCGGAGGCTGCTGGACCCGGCGCAGCGGGCGGCGGCGTACAAGCAGTTCCAGCGGGCCTACCTGGCCTCGCCGGGCATGGTCGTGCTGGCGTCCGTGCAGCACGCGTACGTGGTGCGGGAGAACTGGACCGGCTACCAGCCCGTGGTGGACCCGCACGTGCACGGCGCGCTGTCGTGGGGACCGTGGTGGAACCTGGAGAAGTGGGCGCCCCGGTGACGATCTTCCTGGACTCGGCCGGCTCCTCCCTCCCGCCGCGGGAGGTCGTGGACGAGGTCGTCGCGCACCTGCGCCGGGAGGCCGAGGTCGGCGGGTACCTGGCCGCGCAGGAGCGCGAGGCCGACCTGGAGGCCGGGTACGGCCTGGTCGCCGAGCTGCTGGGCGCGCGGCCGGACGAGGTCGCGTTCACCGACAGCGCGACCCGGTCGTGGCTGACCGCGTTCGACGCCGTGCCGCTGGCCGAGGGCGACCGGGTGCTCATCAGCGAGGCCGAGTACGCGGGCACCGCCATCCCGATCCTGCGCCGGACGCGCGAGGTGGGCGCGGTCGCCGAGGTCGTGCCGTCCGACCCGCGCGGGCAGGTGGACCTCGACGCGCTGACCGCGATGCTCGACGAGCGGGTCAAGCTCGTCTCGCTCACCCACGCGCCCACGAACAGCGGCCTGGTCAACCCGGCGCGCGAGGTCGCCGCCGCCGCGCACGAGGTGGGCGCGCTGGTGCTGCTCGACGCGTGCCAGTCGATCGGGCAGCTGCCGGTCCGCGCGGACGAGCTGGGCGCCGACGTCATCACCGGCACCGGCCGCAAGTGGCTGCGCGGCCCGCGCGGCACCGGCGTGCTGGTGGTGCGGCGCGCGGCGGCGGAGGTGCTGCGACCCCGGCTCGTCGACCTGCACGGGGCGCGGTGGACCGGGCCCGGCGAGGTCCGGCTGCGCGAGGACGCCCGCGTGCACGAGGTGTGGGAGACGAGCGTCGCCGACCGGCTCGGCCTGCTCGCCGCCGTGCGCCACGCCCTGGCCAAGGGCCTCGACGTGATCGAGCGCGAGGTCGGCGAACGCGCCGGGCGGCTGCGCGACGGCCTGTCCGCGCTGCCCGGCGTGACCGTCCGCGACATCGGCGAGCGCCGCTCCGGCATCGTCACCTTCACCGCGGACGGCCTGGCCGCCGACGAGGTGAAGCGGCGGCTGGCCGGGCGCGGCGTGACGGTCACCGTGAGCGGCGCCCCCTCGACGCTGCTCGACATGACCCGGCGCGGGCTCACCGAGGTGGTCCGCGCCTCACCGCACTACTTCGTCGGCCTGGACGAGGTGGACCGGGCCGTGGAACTGGTCGGCGAGGTCACCGCCGGGGATCGGTAGCGGCGGGATGGCCCGCGAAATGTCGTCGGCGGTGTCGTCGCAATCCTGGTCTATCCTCTCCGCGTGACGATGAGCGGAATGTCGTGGAGCGAAGTCGAACCGCTCCCGATTCTGAACGGCGACGTCCAGCCGGTGCTGGAGTCCGTCAACTCCCTGCAACGCGCGTGGAAAACCGTCGTGTCGGCCAACGACAACGCTTTCCGGGAAGCACGCCGACGCTCGTTGCGTCGTCACGCGATCGAGACGGGAATCATCGAACGCCTCTACGACATCGATTGGGGTGTGACGGAGGCGCTGGTGGCGGAAGGCATCACGGCGGATGCCGTCGCCCGAGCGGGCGACGGAGCGGTCGACGAGAACGTGCTGGAGGTCGTCCGGTCCCAGTACGACACGCTCGAATTCCTCGCGCAGTCGGCCCGTGAGGGGCGCGACATCTCGGTTTCCCTCATCAAGGAGTTGCACGTATCGCTCACCAGGACGCAGCCCACCTACACGGCGACCGGGCCGACCGGCATGGTGTTCGAGGCGACGCTCCACCACGGTGAGTGGAAGCAGCAGGCCAACCACGTCATGCGTCCGGACGGTCCGGTCCTGGAATACACCCCACCCGAACAAGTCGCGTCACAGGTCGACGAACTCGTGAAGCTCTACCACACCTACGCGGACCGGAATCCCGTCATCCGGGCCGCTTGGCTCCACCACAGGTTCGTCAGGATCCACCCTTTCGAAGACGGAAACGGTCGGGTCGCGCGGTGCCTCACCCTGCTCACCCTGTTGAGGCACGACCTGGCGCCCCTCGTAGTCGATCGACGGGAGCGGAACCGCTACCTCGAATGCCTCGACAAGGCGAACGAGGGCGATCTCCGGCCACTCGTCCGGTTCTTCGCGGAACTCGAAATCGTCGCCCTGCGCAGTGAACTGGAGCGGCCGATCGCCGCCGAGCAGGCGCTGGCATCGGGCGGTGGGGCGCTCGCCGTCCTCGAAGCCGGGATCGAGCGCTTGCGCGAGTTGCGTTCGGCCGGTGGGACCGGTGATCGCGCCGCGGCCGTCGCCGCGCTGGCGGCCGAGGTGCAAAGCCGGATTCACGCGTGGCTCGACGACATGTGCGGGAAGATCAGCGCCCTCCTCAGGGCCGGTGTCGACAGCGACGCTCGTGCCATGGTGTCCAGCGGCGGGCCGCCCTCGGACAACGCGCGGTGGTGGCGACGCCAGGTGATCAACGCCGCGCGGAGCGTCGACTTCTTCGTGAACCTCCAGGAGGGCGTCTGGTGGACCGGTCTGCAACTCGTCGCCTTCGGGCAGAAGCTGCGGTACCTCGTCTTCGTGCAGAAGGTCGGCAGCGGCGAGACCGGTGTGCTCACGATGACCGTGCACGCGGAGATCATCAGCACCGAGCAGGGGGACGAGGCGGCCGCACCGGTCGAACCGGTCGTCGTGTCCTCGCCGACCGAAACCGTCACCTGGACGTGGGCCGACCCGCCGGGCAGCCAGTGGGAATCCGTTTCGGACGTGCTGGACACGACGTTGGCGAGCGCGCTGGCCAAGTTCACCACGGGCCTCGGCTGACCTGCCCGGATGCGGAACGGGCCCGCCGAGGGGTGCTCGGCGGGCCCGTCCGTCGGGAGGTGCGTCAGCAGGTGCGGCCGGTGATGCGGGGAACGCAGTCGGTGTAGTCCAGCAGGAGCTGGACCGCCGTGTCGTTCCGCGCCGTCTGGGTCGCGATCTGCGTGTCACGCGGGTAGAAGCCGCTCGTGCCGCTCGCGGACTTCGGGTACATCTCGAACGTGTAGCTCCAGATCTTGTGCGCCGCCCACATCCAGTCGTCGACGCTGCCGTCGGTGACGTACAGGTCGCTGGCCTGCTGCGGGGTGTAGCCGTTCAGCGCGGCCATCCGCCGGCCCATCGTCTGGAACACGTTGGCCTGGGTGGCGTCCAGGCCGGGCGCGGTGTCGTTGTAGGTGTAGCCGTACGGCCACAGGATCAGCTCCGAGTAGGTGTGCCAGTCGATGTGCGACTTGATCTGCTGCACACCGCCGACCACGCGGCTGTTGGTGAAGTCCCGGACCCGGGCGACCTCCGGCGCGGAGAACGCCGCCGTGCCGCGGTAGGTGTCGGACGAGCCGCTGCCGCTGGAGCCGCCGCAGCAGCCCCACTGGTGGCCCCAGTTGCGGTTGGGGTCGGTGCCGACCGCCGTGGAGTTCGGCTGCCGGTTCTTGCGCCACGCGCGGAACGAGCCGGTGGCGATGTCGTACTCCGCGCCGTCCGGGTTGACGCTGGGGATGACCCAGATCTCCCGGCTGTCGACCGTGTTCCTGATCGTGCTGTTCGACGCGTAGTTGTCCGTGTACCGCTTGACGATGTGCAGGCACATCTCCACGGTCAGGTGCTCGCGGGCGTGCTGGTTGCAGGTGAACAGCGCCTCCGGCTCGGCCTCGTCGGACCCCGGGTTGTCGCTGATCTTGACCGCCCAGATGTCGCGGCCCTGGTACGACTTGCCGATGCTGCGCAGGGTGAGCAGGTTCGGGTGGTCGCTGACCGCCTGGTTCAGCTCGGAGACCATCTCGGCGTAGTTGTGGTAGCCGGTGTAGCCGGACGGGAAGTCCTGCGCGCCGACCTCGCCGGGCACGCGGTCGGTGAAGTCGGCCGCGCCGAGGGCGGCCAGCTCCGCGTCCGCGTCGCCCAGAGACTTCAGCCGCAGGCCGGTCGCGCGCAGCGCCCACTGCTGGCGGGGCTCCGCGATCACGGTGAGCGTGTCGCCGGACTGGCCGAGGACGTCGACCCCGGTCCGGGCGACCTTCGTCCGCGCCTCCGGCGTGGTGGCGGTGACCTCGAAGAGGGTCCGCTCGGGGGACTGCGCCGTCGAGGGCTGCGCCGACCCGGTGTGCAGGGGCAGCACCAGGGCCGCGCTCGCGACGATCGCGGCGGCCACGAGGCCGCGCCGCTTGGTGAACATCAAGCCTCCATCATCAGCAGGGTTTGCGACGGAGATGTGCCCACGCAGCGTCGCCCCTCGCTCACGGATCGAGGTAGCCCCCGTTTGACGGGTTCGCCACGCGGCCCCGGGCTGACAGTTGACGGAATTGTCGACCGCTTACCCTTGTCGGCATGCTCAACCGCATCGACCTGCGAGGTCGAGTCCCGTCACCCGCCGAACTGCGTGCCGCGCTGCCGCGCGCCGAGGTCGACGTGGACGCGGTCCTGCATCACGTGCGACCGCTGGTGGACGACGTGCGCACCCGCGGCGTCGACGCGGTCCTGGAGCACACCGAGCGGTTCGACGGGGTCCGCCCGGCCGCCGTCCGGGTGCCCGTCGCCGAACTGGAGCGCGCCCTGGCCGAGCTGGACCCGGCCGTGCGCGCCGCGCTGGAGGAGTCGATCGCCCGCGCCCGCGCGGTCCACGCCGACCAGCGCCGCACCGACACGACCACCCGGGTCGCGCCCGGCGGGACGGTCACCGAGCGGTGGGTCCCGGTGCGCCGCGTCGGCCTGTACGCGCCCGGCGGCCTGGCCGTCTACCCGTCGAGCGTGGTGATGAACGTCGTCCCGGCGCAGCTCGCCGGGGTCGAGTCGCTGGTGGTCTGCTCGCCGCCGCAGGCGGACTTCGGCGGCCTGCCGCACCCGGCCGTGCTGGCCGCCGCCGCGCTGCTCGGCGTGACCGAGGTGTGGGCGGTGGGCGGCGCGCTCGCCGTGGCCCTGCTCGCGTACGGCGGCACGGACACCGACGGCTCCGGGCTGGAGCCCGCCGACATGGTCACCGGGCCCGGCAACGTCTACCTGACCGCCGCCAAGCGGCTGCTGCGCGGCGTGATCGGCATCGACGCCGAGGCCGGCCCCACCGAGATCGCGGTGCTGGCCGACGACACGGCCGACCCGGTGCACGTGGCCGCCGACCTGATCAGCCAGGCCGAGCACGACACGCTCGCCGCGAGCGTCCTGGTGACGACGTCCGAGGAGCTGGCCGACGCGGTGGACCGCGAGCTGGAGCGCCAGGTCGGGGCGACCAAGCACCACGAGCGGGTGCGCACCGCGCTGACCGGTCCGCAGTCGGGCGTCGTGCTGGTGTCCACCCTGGACGACGGGCTGCGGGTCGTCGACGTGTACGCGGCCGAGCACCTGGAGGTCCAGACCGCCGACGCGCGCGAGGTCGCGGCGCGGGTCCGCGCGGCGGGCGCGATCTTCGTGGGCGCGCACTCGCCGGTGTCGCTCGGCGACTACTGCGCGGGCTCCAACCACGTGCTGCCCACCGGCGGCTGCGCGCGGCACTCGTCCGGGCTGTCCGTGCAGACCTTCCTGCGCGGCATCCACGTGGTCGACTACAGCGAGGACGCCCTGCGCTCGGTCGCGCACCACGTGGTGGCGCTGGCCGAGGCCGAGGACCTGCCCGCCCACGGCCAGGCCGTGACGGCGAGGTTCCGCCGGTGAAGCCCGTCGGCGAGCGGGTGGGGTTGGCCGACCTGCCGCTGCGGGACGACCTGCGCGGACGCACGCCCTACGGCGCGCCGCAGCTCGACGTGCCGGTGCGGCTGAACACGAACGAGAACCCGTACCCGCCCATGCCCGGCCTCGTGGACGACGTGACCAAGGAGGTCGCGGCGGCGGCCGCCGAGCTGCACCGCTACCCCGACCGGGACGCGGTGGCCCTGCGCGACGACCTCGCGGCCTACCTGGCGTCGGCGACCGGCGTGCCGCTGACCGCCGCCAACCTGTGGGCCGCGAACGGGTCGAACGAGATCCTCCAGCAGGTCCTCCAGGCGTTCGGCGGACCGGGGCGGACGGCGCTGGGCTTCGAGCCGTCGTACTCGATGCACCCGATCATCGCGGCGGGCACGCGCACCGAGTGGGCGCCCGCGCCGCGCCGCGCCGACTTCTCGCTGGACGTGGCGCGCGCCGCCGAGACCATCGCCTCGACCGCGCCCGACGTCGTGTTCGTGACCAGCCCGAACAACCCGACCGGGCAGAGCCTCCCGCTCGACGACCTGCGGGTGCTGATCGAGGCCGCGCCCGGCGTGATCGTGGTGGACGAGGCGTACGCGGAGTTCTCGTCGCGGCCCTCGGCGGTCGGGCTGCTGGCCGACCACCCGGCCAAGCTGATCGTGAGCCGGACCATGAGCAAGGCGTTCGCCTTCGCCGGGGGACGGCTGGGCTACCTCGCCGCCGCACCCGCCGTGGTGGACGCGCTGCTGCTGGTCAGGCTGCCCTACCACCTGTCGGCGCTGACCCAGGCGGCGGCGCGGGCGGCGCTGCGGCACGCCCCGGAGACGTTGGGGTCCGTCGCGAAGCTCGCCGCCGAGCGCGACCGGGTGGTGGCGGAGCTGACCGCCATGGGCTTCGCGGTGGTGCCGAGCGACGCGAACTTCGTGCTGTTCGGGTGGTTCGAGGACGCGCGGGCCACGTGGCGGTCGTATCTGGAACGCGGTGTGCTGATCAGGGACGTCGGCATCGCCGGACATCTGCGGGTGACGGTCGGTACTCCGGAGGAGAACGACGCGTTCCTCGTGGCGAGCAGGGAGGTTGACCGGTGAGCCGGGTCGGCAAGGTGGAGCGCACCACCAGGGAGTCGTCGGTGCACGTCGAGATCGACCTCGACGGCACGGGCAAGGTCGAGGTCGACACGGGGGTGCCGTTCTACGACCACATGCTGACGGCGCTCGGCGTGCACGGGTCGTTCGACCTGGTGGTGCGGGCGACGGGTGACGTGGAGATCGACGCCCACCACACGGTGGAGGACGTGGCGATCGTGCTCGGGCAGGCGCTGCGCGAGGCGCTGGGGGACAAGGCGGGCATCCGCCGGTTCGGCGACGCCTGGATCCCCATGGACGAGACGCTGGCGCACGCGGCGGTCGACGTGTCGGGGCGGCCGTACTGCGTGCACGTGGGCGAGCCGGAGCAGTTCAACGCCTTCACGATCGGCGGGAACTACCCGTTCGTGCTGAACCGGCACGTGTTCGACTCGCTGGCGTTCCACGCGGGCATCGCGCTGCACGTGCGCGTGGAGTACGGCCGGGACCCGCACCACATCACGGAGGCGGAGTTCAAGGCCGTCGCGCGGGCGCTGCGGGCGGCCGTCGAGCCGGACCCGCGCGTCGGGGGCGTCCCCTCGACCAAGGGCGTGCTGTAGGTGTCCCAGTCGCTGGTGGTGATCGGGCTGCTGGCGCTGGCCGGCTTCCTGCTCGGTGGCGTGTACAGCACGTGGAAGACCGCGCGGGGCCTGTCGGTGGTGCTGGCGGTCCTGGCCCTGCTGGCCGTGGGCGGCGCCGTCGCCTGGTTCGTCTAGATGAGTAAGTCCAAGGGCTGGTCAGTGGTCGTAGGCGG
The DNA here is from genome assembly GCF_031455225.1 of Saccharothrix longispora. Taxonomy (GTDB): domain Bacteria; phylum Actinomycetota; class Actinomycetes; order Mycobacteriales; family Pseudonocardiaceae; genus Actinosynnema; species Actinosynnema longispora. The sequence continues at coordinate 5,208,791 of NZ_JAVDSG010000001.1, read as the reverse complement.
TCAGTGATCGTTTGACGGGCTGGTCGGTGTGGTCGTTGTGCCAGATCGCGGCGGTCAGGGCGAGGATGCGTTGCAGGACGCGGGCGATGACGCCGGGTTTGGTGCGTCCGCCGTGTCGTTCCAGGTCGAGTTGGGCCTTGAGGGTCTGGTTGATCGACTCGATGACCTGGCGCAGCGGCTTGAACAGCGCCGCGCCGGGTCGCTCGGCCTCGCCCTTGCGCGCCGGGCGCAGCAGTTCGATCCCCGCGTCGGCCAGGGCGTGCTCGAAGTCGCGGCCGTAGTAGTTGCGGTCCGCGATCAGGGTCTGGCCGGGCCGGTCGGCGACCAGGTCCGGGTCGACGGTCAGGATGTCGAGCAGGGTGGTGCGTTCGTCGGCCTTGGCCCCGGTCAGGGCGAAGGCGACCGGCAGCCCGCCGGGGGTGCGGACCAGGTGCAGACGCAGGCCCCAGAAGAAGCGGGAGTGGGAGGCGCAGTAGCCGTACTCGGCCCAGCCGGCCAGGTCGGAGCGTTGCGCGGTCTGGCGGGAGCGACCGCATTCCACCGGGGTCGAATCAGCGAGCCACACGTCGTCGGTCCACAGCGTCGTGTCGACGGCAAGCAGCCGGATCACGGCCTTGACCAGGCCTGACGCCTTGCGCAGCCGCTTGTTGTAGCCGGACTGGCCGGGCAGGTAGCGGAACAGATGCCGCAGGTGGACGCGGGCGTGGCGCAGGAACCGGGCCTCACTGGTGAACCCCGGCAGGGCCTGGATCACCGCCAGGGTGACCAACTCCGCGTCGGTCAACCTCGGCTTCAGGCCGACCTTCGGCCGCCACGGTGCCAGGTGCGGCGCGTCCTTCAGCAGGTCATCGGTTCTGACGTAGAGTGCGGTCGCGAGGGTGTCAATGTCGGTCGTCACAACCCGTACATCGACACCCTCGCCCCATGTCTCCAGGTGTCTACCCCTTGGACTTACTCATCTAGACCGCGGTGCGTCGTTCGGCAGTCCGGTGGAACTGTTGGATTGTTGAACGATGTACCGTGTCGCCGTTTGGCTGTCTGCGTATGGTTGGTCACATGTCGTCACCAGCCGAGGCCGCCGCGGTGGCCGGCCGTCCCCGCGAACGTGCTGACGCGGCCCGCAACCGCGCCCGGGTGCTGGCGGCGGCGGACGAGGTGTTCCTCGCCGCCGGCGGGGCCGTCGGGGTCACCATGGAGGACATCGCGCGGGCGGCCGGGGTCGGGCGGGCCACGCTCTACCGGCGCTACCCGGACGTCACCTCGATCGCGCAGGCCCTGCTGGACGAGCACGAGGCCGGGATCAAGGAGCGCATCCTGGGCGGTCCGCCGCCCCTGGGGCCGGGTGCGGCCCCGGAGGAACGGCTGGCGGCCTTCTACCGCGCCATGATCGCGCTGCTGGAGCGGCACCTGCACCTGGTGCTCGGCGCCGAGAGGGGCGGGGCGCGGCTCCGCGCGGGCGCCTACGGGTTCTGGCGGCGGCACGTGGAGTCGCTGGTCGACGACGCGCCGGCGGCGGTCGTGGACGCGCTCATGGCGCCGCTCGCGCCGGAGGTCTACCGGTACCAGAGACAGGTGCTGGGCCTGGCCGCCGACGACGTCGTGGCCGGGCTCGACTGGCTCACCCGGCGCGTCTACGCCGGCAGGGTGCTCACGTAGCGCGGCGGCACGGCCGAGGTCAGCCACACGCCGTTCGCGCTCACCCGGAACTCGTGGCCGTCGGCGCGCATCGCCGCCGCGTCCACCACCAGCACCACCGGCCGGCCGCGCCGCGACCCGACCCGCACCGCCGCCTCCACCGTCGCCGACAGGTGCACGTCGTGCCGCCGCATCGGCAGCAGCCCGTCCCGCAGGACGTCGGGCAGCACCGAGCCGACCGTGCCGTGGTAGAGCACCGCCGGCGGTTCCGCCACCGGCAGGTCCAGCTCGACCTCCACCGTGTGGCCCTGGGCGGCGCGGATGCGCCCGCCGACCACCTCGAAGCGCTTCTTGTCGTTGCGCGCCACGACGTCGAGCACGCGGTCGCGCGGCACCCGCAGCGCCGCGACGAACCGGTCGAGGTCCACCCAGCCCGCCGCGTCGAGGGTCAGCCCGACCGACCCGGGGTCGTGCCGCAGCACCTTGGACATCCGCTTCGACAAGCGCGCCACGTCGTTCTTCTCCTGCACGACCTCAAGTGCAGCACGCCGCACAAGCGGGTTTCACGTGCCGCCCTCGCTCGCGGGCTTCAGCTTCGGCGCGCCCGGCCCGTCCGCGGCCTGCTCGTCGCCGGAGTTGTGCAGGTAGCAGCTGCGCAGCGACAGGCACCCGCACCCGATGCACGACGTCAGCCGGTCGCGCAGCCGGATCAGCGCGTCGATCCGGGCGTCCAGCTCGGTCTGCCAGCCTGCCGACAGCCTGCTCCAGTCGGACTTCGTGGGCGTCCGCTCGTCGGGCAGGGCCGCCAGCGCGTCGCGCACGTCCTCCAGCGACAGGCCGACCCGCTGCGCGGTGCGGATGAACGCCAGCCGCCGGAGCACGGACCGCGGGTACCGCCGCTGGTTGCCCGCCGTCCGCTCGGACGCGATCAGACCCCGTTCCTCGTAGAACCGCAGCGCGGTGTGCGGCACGCCGCTGCGCTCGGCCACCTGGCCGATGGTCAACATCTCCGGCAACTTGCCCACGTGCGCATCCTAGGTGTTGACCTCGACTTAAGTCGAGGTTGTTCGCTGGGTTCATGACGGTGCAGGGCAAGCCGGGCTACGCGGACCTCCCCGCGTTGTTCCGGCGCATGACGGGGGACGAGAAGCACGAGTGGGCGGCGGCGTCCACGCTCGACGTGCTGTGGGTGCTCTACGACCGGGTGCTGGACGTGTCGCCGGACCGGGTGGACGACCCGGACCGCGACCGGTTCCTGCTGTCGAAGGGGCACGGGCCGATGGCCTACTACGCGGTGCTGGCCGCCAAGGGGTTCCTGGAACCGTCCCTCCTGGACGACTGGACGTCGTGGGGTTCGCCGCTGGGGCAGCACCCGGACCGCGTCCTGGTCGACGGCGCGGAGATCGGCAGCGGCTCGCTCGGCCACGGGCTCCCGCTGGCCGTCGGCACCGCGCTGGGCCTGCGCCTCCAGGGCCGTTCGGCGCGGACCGTGGTGCTGGTCGGCGACGCCGAGCTGGACGAGGGCAGCAACCACGAGGCCATCGCGCTGGCCGGGCGGTTCGGGCTCGACTCGCTGACCACCGTGGTGGTGGACAACGAGTCCGGCACGCACGGCTGGCCCGGCGGGGTGGCCGCGCGGTTCGCCGTCGAGGGCTGGCAGACATCCACAGTGGACGGACGTGACCACGGCGCGCTGCACGACGCGTTCACGCAGGCCCACCCCGGCCGTCCGCTGGCCGTGGTGGCGAAGGTCGAGGGGGAGCGGTGAGCGGCATGCGGCAGGTGTTCGTGGACACCGTGGAGGAGGTCATGCGGCACGACCCGCGCGTGGCCGTCGTGCTCGCGGAGATCTCGCGCGACGCGTTCCGCCCGCAGGAGCGGGTGGTCAACGTCGGCATCCGCGAGCAGGCCATGGTGGGCGTCGGCGCGGGGCTGGCGCTGGCCGGGATGCGGCCCGTGGTGCACAGCTACGCGCCGTTCCTGGTCGAGCGGCCGTTCGAGCAGGTCAAGCTGGACTTCGGCCACCAGGACGTCGGCGGGGTGCTGGTGAGCATCGGCGCCTCCTACGACGACCCGGCGTGGGGCCGCACGCACCAGGCGCCCGGCGACGTGGCGCTGTTCGACACGCTGCCCGGCTGGACCGTGCACGTGCCGGGGCACCCGGACGAGGTCGGCCCGCTCGTGCGCCGCGCGCTGGCGGGTGAGGACCGCGTCTACATCAGGCTCTCACTGCGGCGGAACGCGTCGCCGCACCCGGTGGTCGAGGGGTTCACCGAGGTGCGGCGCGGGGCCCGGGGCGTCGTCGTGGCGGTGGGGCCGGTGCTGGACACCGTGCTCGCGGCCACCGCGGGCGTCGACGTGACCGTGCTCTACGCGACGACGGTCCGGCCGTTCGACGCCGCCGGCCTGCTCGCCGCCGTCCGCGGGGGGCGGGCGAACGACGTGCTGCTGGTGGAGCCGTACCTGGAGGGCACGTCGGCGCACCTGGCGGCCGAGGCGCTGGCCGACGTGCCGCACCGGCTGCGGTCGCTCGGGGTGCGCCGGGACGCGGAGCTGCGCGCCTACGGCACGGCCGAGGACCACGATTCGGCGCACGACCTCGACGTGCCGGGCGTCGCCGCGGCCGTGCGTCGGATGTTCGGCCCGCCGGCGGCTGCGGCATGATCTCCGCCTGTGAGCGTGCCGAGAACCCTGATCTGGACACCCGCGCCGACCGCAGAGCTCCAGCTCAACCTGCACCGCGCGCTGGCCGGGCCGGCCGCGCTGGTGCCCGTGGCGTCCGGGACGGTGCTGCTGCCGCGCAGGCAGATCGGGTTCGCGGCGGCGGACGACCTGGCCGGGCGCGTGCGCGCGACCGGGACGTCGGCCCTCCTCGTGCGCTGGAGCCCGAACGGCGAGGTGTGGACCGACGGCGAGCAGGCGGGCTTCACCGGCTCGCCCCGCCGCCTGGTCGGCCTGCTGCGCTGGTGGCGCCTGGACGCCAGGCCGCGCCCCGCCGCCCTGCCGCCCGACGCCGCCGAGGTCAGGACCTTGGTCGACGAGGGACGCGCCGACGCCTGGGTGACCACCCTCCCCGCCACGGCCGGCCACCCCATCAACACCGTCCTCCCGGTGGTCCCCGTCACCGGCGGCTCCCCCCTCCCCTGACCGCGAGTCGTAACCCCACGCCGCGCGAGTCGTAACCCCACGCCGCGCGAGTCGTGAGTTCGCGCCGCGCGAGCCGAACATTCGCGGCCTGCCGAGGTCCGCTCGCGGCAAGGCCGAACGTACGACTCGCGCGGCGCGAACGTACGACTCGCGCGGTGCGAACGTACGACTCGCGCGGTGCGAACTTGCGACTCGCGCGGCGCGAACTTGCGACTCGCGCGGCGTGGGGTTACGGCTCGGCGGGTAGGCTGGTGGTGTGGCACGAGTCGTCGTTCTGGACTACGGATCTGGCAACCTCCGCTCCGCAGAGCGGGCGCTCCAGCGGGTGGGGGCGGACGTCGAGGTGACGGCCGACCACCGCGCCGCGCTGGAGGCCGACGGGCTGGTCGTGCCCGGCGTCGGGGCGTTCGCCGCCTGCATGGAGGGCCTGAACGCGGTCAAGGGCGGCCGGTTGATCGGACAGCGGCTGGCCGGTGGGCGGCCCGTGCTCGGCATCTGCGTCGGCATGCAGGTCCTGTTCGAGAAGGGCATCGAGCACGGCGTGCACAGCGAGGGCTGCGGCGAGTGGCCCGGCACGGTGGAGCGGCTGGAGGCCCCCGTGGTGCCGCACATGGGCTGGAACACCGTGCAGGCGCCCGAGGGCTCGAAGCTGTTCGCCGGCCTCGACGCGGACACCCGGTTCTACTTCGTCCACTCCTACGGCGTGCGGAAGTGGGAGCTGAACGACACCGGCGCGCTCACACCGCCGCTGGTGACGTGGTCCGAGCACGGCAGCGACCGGTTCGTCGCCGCGGTCGAGAACGGGCCGCTGTGGGCGACCCAGTTCCACCCGGAGAAGTCCGGCGACGCGGGCGCGCACCTGCTGGAGAACTGGCTCACGAGCGTCAACTAGGCTGTTCGCGTGACTTTCACGCTCCTCCCGGCCGTCGACGTGGTCGACGGTCAGGCCGTCCGCCTCGTCCAGGGCGAGGCCGGCACCGAGACCTCCTACGGCAGCCCGCTCGACGCCGCGCACGCGTGGCAGCGCGACGGCGCGGAGTGGGTCCACCTGGTCGACCTCGACGCCGCGTTCGGCCGGGGGAGCAACCGGGAGCTGGTCGCCCGCGTGGTCGGTGAGCTGGACGTGGCCGTGGAGCTGTCCGGCGGCATCCGGGACGACGCGTCGCTGGCCGCCGCGCTCGCCACCGGCTGCGCCCGGGTCAACCTGGGCACCGCCGCGATCGAGAACCCCGAGTGGTGCGCGAAGGCCATCGCCGAGCACGGCGAGAAGATCGCGGTCGGCCTGGACGTGCGGATCACCGGGGAGGGCTACCGGGTGGCCGGCCGCGGCTGGACGACCGACGGCGGCGACCTGTGGGACGTGCTGGAGCGCCTCGACCGCGACGGCTGCGCCCGCTACGTGGTGACCGACGTGAGCAAGGACGGCACGCTCACCGGCCCGAACGTGGACCTGCTGCGCGAGGTCTGCGCGCGCACCGACGCGCCGGTGATCGCCTCCGGGGGCGTGTCGAGCGTCGCCGACCTGGTGGCGCTGGCCGCGCTGGACCGCGACGGCGTGGAGGGCGCGATCGTCGGCAAGGCGCTGTACGCGGGCGCGTTCACGCTCCCCGAGGCGCTCGCCGCTGTGCGCGGCTGATCGCGTCGTCGATCTCCCGCACGACGTGCGCCTCCGCGGCCTCCCTGGTGACCCCCGTGTCGGCCAGGGCCGCGGCGGCGGTGCCGTCGTGCTCGGCGAGCAGGCCGAGCAGCACGTGCTCGGTGCCCACGAAGCGGTGGCCCAGGCGCAGTGACGCGCGCACGGCCAGTTCCAGCGCCTTCTTGCAGTGCGTGCTGAACGGCTGCGGGTCGGGTCGCTCGTGGACGGTCGGGTCCAGCCTCTTGAGCACGGTCAGCCGCGTGGTGCCCTCGGCGGCCTCCAGCTGGGCGATGGTCTTCGCGGCCAGGCCGCCGGACTCGTCGAGCAGGCCCAGCAGCAGGTGCTCGGTGCCGATCCGCGCGCTGAACCGGGCGTGGTGGCGGGCCAGCACGACGACGCGCCGCGCCCGGTCGGTGTAGCGGTCGAACGCGGCCGGCGTGAAGTCGGCCGACTCCTTCGGCACGAACCGCTTCTGCGCGGCCTGCTTCGTCACGCCGATGCTCTCGCCGATGTCCGTCCAGCTCGCGCCCGACCGGCGCGCCTCGTCCACGAAGTGCCCGATGAGGTGGTCGCCCAGCTCGTCGAGCTGACCGCTCAGCTCGACGGCCGCCGTCAACCGGCCGAGCGCGTCGGCGTGCTCGGCCGCGACGGCGACGATGAGGTCGGTGAGCTGCACCGGGGTGACGACCATGCGTCAACTGTAGGTTGACGCACGAGTGGGCGTCAACTCCCGGTTGACGGGTGGATCTCGATGCCGACGGTGCCCTCCGGGCCGCGCCGGAGCCGGCTGCCGAGCAGGGTGATGCGGCCGAACAGGCCGTACTTGCGCGCGATCATCGACCGCACCCGCTCACTGCCCTCGCGGTCCATCAGGGACGCGCGGGCGGGCACCTGCTCGCCGGTCGGCCTGCCCCTGACGTCGCACGGACCGATCCGCACCTCGCCGTTGTTGCGGATGCGCTTGACCTTGCCCGCGTCGGCGGCCGACCACGCGTAGAGCGCGCTGCCGTCGTGGGCCACCCACACCGGGGTGGGCACCGCCACGCCGCTGCGGCGGAACGTGGTCAGCAGCAGGTACTTGCCGTCTCCGAGGTCCATGCCCCCAACGTATGGGGGCCGGGAAAGAGCAAAGGCCCCGCCCCCCGGGTGGGGGACAGGGCCTCGACATCACGTCAGGTCAGATGGCCTGGACGTTGGTGGCCTGGGGGCCCTTGGCGCCCTGGCCGACATCGAAGCTCACCCGCTGGTTCTCCTCCAGGCTGCGGTAGCCGCCGCTCTGGATCTCCGAGTAGTGGACGAACACGTCCGCGCCACCGTTCTCCGGGGTGATGAAGCCGAAGCCCTTTTCGGAGTTGAACCACTTCACGGTGCCCTGAGCCATCTTCAAATCTCCTCATACTGCTGCCGCCGGGCGAACGCACCGACGGGGCCGGTCCAAACGCATGGACCCTGAGGAATCACACGCTCAAACGCGTTTCGCGAGCGTGGATGACACGAACACAAAACCTTCGACCTCGTACAGTTAAGCACACTTCGGGCCAGAAGTCCCGCGCGAACCACGATCGGGTGATCCCCGTAGGCTTTTGCCCATGTCAGTAGCGGTGCGCGTGATCCCCTGCCTGGACGTCGACCGGGGGCGGGTCGTCAAGGGCGTCAACTTCACCAACCTCGTCGACGCGGGCGATCCGGTCGAGCTGGCGCGGGCCTACGACGCCGAGGGCGCCGACGAGCTGACCTTCCTGGACGTGACCGCGTCCTCCGGCGACCGGGAGACCACGTTCGACGTGGTCCGCCGCACCGCCGAGCAGGTGTTCATCCCGCTCACCGTGGGCGGCGGCGTGCGCACGCCCGAGGACGTCGACAAGCTGCTGCGCTCCGGCGCGGACAAGGTGAGCGTGAACACGGCGGCCATCGTCCGCCCCGAGCTGCTGGGCGAGCTGTCCCGCCGGTTCGGCGCGCAGTGCATCGTGCTGTCGGTCGACGCGCGCCGCGTGCCCGAGGGCGGGCGGCCCACGCCGTCCGGCTTCGAGGTCACCACGCACGGCGGCCGCGAGGGCACCGGCATCGACGCGGTCGAGTGGGCCGCGCGCGGCCAGGAGCTGGGAGTCGGCGAGATCCTGCTGAACTCGATGGACGCCGACGGCACCAAGGCCGGGTTCGACCTGGAGCTGATCCGGTTGACCCGCGCGGTCGTGGACGTGCCGCTCATCGCCAGCGGCGGGGCCGGGCGGCTCGACCACTTCCCGCCCGCCGTGGCCGAGGGCGCGGACGCCGTGCTCGCCGCCAGCGTGTTCCACTTCGGCACGCTGCGCATCGGCGACGTGAAGAACAGCCTGCGCGACGCCGGCGTGGAGGTCCGCTGATGCTCAACCCCCGCAACGCACCGGTCGAGGTGTTCCTGGCGACCGCCATCGGCGCGGCGGGCGCGGCGCTGTTCGTGCTCATGGGCGTCGTGCAGTGGCAGGTCGAGGCCGACGCGTCCTGGATGAGGTTCCCGGTGATCGTCGCCGTGCTGGGGCTGCTGGCCTCGGTCGGCCTGGCCGCCGGGTGGCGGCCCGCCCGGCTGACCGCCGCGTTCGTCTTCGGCCTGGTGGCGCTGATCCACCTGCTGGCCGTGCTCAACCAGGGCCCGGTGTGGGTCAGGGTGCTCTCCGGCCTGCTCTCCGCGGCCCACGTGTTCGCCGTGGTGCTGCTCAACACCCGACCCGCACTCATCCACTTCACCGGAGGACGCAGGTGACCAGCGCGCTCGACCCGTCGATCGCCGCCCGGCTCAAGCGCACCGAGGACGGCCTGGTGTGCGCCGTGGTGCAGCGGCGCGGCACCGGGGAGGTGCTGATGGTGGCCTGGATGGACGACGAGGCCCTGCACCGCACGCTGACCACGCGCCGCGCCACGTACTTCTCGCGCAGCCGGCAGCGGCAGTGGGTGAAGGGCGAGACGTCCGGGCACGTGCAGCACGTCCACGAGGTGCGGCTGGACTGCGACGGCGACGCGGTGCTGCTCGTCGTGGACCAGGTCGGCGGCGCCTGCCACACCGGCGACGCGACGTGCTTCGACGCCGACCTGCTGCTGGCGCCCGAGGAGCGGGCCCCGGCTAGCTGATGTCGCCGGTCAGGTAGCGCTGGAGGGTCGGCGCGATCGCCCTGACCACCGTGTCCACGTCGGCCGAGGCGAACGGCTCGATGCGCACCACGTACCGGACGATGCCCATGCCGAAGATCTGGCTGGCGGTCAGCGTGGCGCGCAGCTCGGCGTCGGACGAGCCGAGGTGTGCGATGACGCGCCTGAGCAGGGTCTGCACGAAGAACTGCCTGAGCACCTCGGCGACCTGCTCCTGCGAGGTGATGCTGCGGACCATGGCCGCGAACTGGCCGCCGCCGGTGGCGTCCCAGATGGTCACGAAGTTGCGCACGATCCGCTCGCCGATCAGCTCCGGCGGACCGTCGAGCAGGCGTTCGACCAGGGTGTTCGGGTCGATCGGGAGCTGGAGCACGGCCTTGGCGAACAGGCCCTCCTTGCTGCCGAACCAGTGGTTGACCATCGCCGCGTCCACCCCGGCCCGCGAGGCGATCGAGCGCACCGTCGCCCCCTCGAAACCGCGTTCGACGAACACCTCGCGCGCGGCCTGGAGCAGGGCGGCCCTGGTGTCCTCACCGCCCGCGCGGCGGCCTCGGCGCTTGGGTTCGGTGCGGTTCGGGCTGTGGTCCACGGCTCCATCATCGGTGACCGGCGCAAATCGTCCACCGCGCGGCGGATTCGCCCGGCGGCGACCGGGGGGCCCGCATTGGGCACAATGTCGCCCATGGTGAGCGTCATCGGTGCAGGCGCGGGTCTGGGCGAGGTCAGCCCGACGCGCGAGGAGTTCCGCGAGCTGGCCGCCGAGCGGCGGGTCGTCCCCGTGGTGCGGCGGCTCCTGGCGGACGCGGAGACACCGGTCGGCCTGTACCGCAAGCTGGCGGCGGACCGGCCGGGCACGTTCCTGTTCGAGTCGGCCGAGAACGGCCGCTCCTGGTCGCGCTGGTCGTTCGTCGGCGTGCGCAGCGCGGGCGCGCTGACCGCCACCGGCGGCGAGGCGCACTGGATCGGGCCGCACCCCGTCGGCCTCCCCGAGGGCGGCGACCCGATGGCGGCGCTGCGCGAGACCATCGAGGTGCTGCGCACCGACCCGCTGCCCGGCCTGCCCCCGCTGACCGGCGGCATGGTCGGCTACATCGGCTACGACGCCGTGCGCCGCCTGGAGCGGCTGCCGGACCTCGCCGAGGACGACCTGCGGGTCCCCGAACTCGTCATGCTGCTCGCCACCGACCTCGCCGCCCTGGACCACCACGAGGGCACGGTCACGCTCATCGCCAACGCCATCAACTGGGACGACTCGCCGGAGCGCGTGGACGCGGCCTACGACGACGCGGTGGCCCGGCTGGACCTCATGACGCGCGACCTCCAGGCGCCCGCGCCCGCGACGGCCGCGGTGTTCTCCCGGCCCAAGCCGGAGTTCACCCGGCGGCGCACGCGCGAGGAGCACCACGAGGTCGTGGAGAAGGCGAAGGCGGCCATCCGCGCGGGTGAGGCGTTCCAGGTCGTGCTGTCGCAGCGGTTCGAGATGCGCACCACCGCCGACCCGCTGGACGTCTACCGCGTGCTGCGCACGTCCAACCCCAGCCCGTACATGTACCTGCTGCGGCTCGACGACTTCGACATCGTCGGGTGCAGCCCCGAGTCCCTGGTCACGGTGCGCGACGGCAAGGCGACCACGCACCCGATCGCGGGCACCCGGTGGCGCGGTGTGGACGAGGAGGAGGACGCGCTGCTGGAGAAGGACCTGCTGGCCGACCACAAGGAGCGCGCCGAGCACCTCATGCTCGTCGACCTGGGCCGCAACGACCTGGGCCGGGTGTGCAAGCCGGGCTCGGTGACCGTGGTCGACTTCTTCAAGGTCGAGCGGTACTCGCACGTCATGCACATCGTGTCCACGGTCACCGGCGAGCTGGCCGAGGGGAGGACCGCGTTCGACGCGGTGGCGGCGTGCTTCCCGGCGGGCACGCTGTCCGGCGCGCCCAAGCCGCGCGCGATGGAGCTGATCGAGGAGCTGGAGCCGACCAGGCGCGGCCTGTACGGCGGCGTCGTCGGCTACCTGGACTTCGCGGGCGACGCGGACACCGCCATCGCCATCCGGACCGCCCTGGTGCGCGACGGCGTGGCGTACGTGCAGGCGGGCGGCGGGATCGTGGCCGACTCGGACCCGGTCGCCGAGGACAACGAGTGCCTGAACAAGGCGGGCGCGGTCCTGTCGGCCATCGCCACGGCGCAGACCATGGCCCCGGCGGCGGACCCGGCCGGTGTCTGAGCCCGGGTCCGTCCCCCCGGTCCCCGAAGCCGACCCCGAAGCGGCGGCGCGGCGGCGGGCGGCCCTGCGGCGTCCACTGTGGATCGCCGTGCTGCTGCTCGTGCTCGCCGCGGGCGCCCTGTGGGTCACCTCGACCATGACGTGGGGCGCCACCCGCGTGAAGCCGGACGCGACCGGCGCCGAGGTGCAGCCCGCCCTCGTGCCGATGGCGCTGTTCTGCGTGGCCGCCGTGGCCGCCGCCGTGGCGCTCGCGGGCTGGATGCGCCGCGTGCTGGGCGCGTTGGTGCTGCTCGCGGCCGTCGTGGTCGGCCGGGTGGTCGTCGCGGCCTCGCCGCCGGCGGGGGCGTACGCCGTGGCCGTCGCGGGTGTGCTGCTGATGGCCGCGGCCGGGCTGCTGCTGCTGGTCAGGGGCGCGGCGATGCCCCGGTTGGGCGGCGGCTACCAGACACCCGGCGCGGCGCGGCGGAACGCCTACCCCGAGCGCGAGCTGTGGAACGCCCTGGAGCGCGGTGACGACCCGACGGACCGCGACTGACGCCCCGGTGGCCCCCGGGTGACCGCCCGGTGCCGCACGTTCGCGCACGTGGGCCCGTGAGGACCCCGGTCAGCAGGGCGAACGCGGTGACCCCCGGTGGCCGGACGCGGTCCGTGACGGGGTTAGCATCCTCGTGGCGGGAAGGGGAGCGTGACGTGCGGGAGCTTGCGAGGGAACCGGAAGGTCTGACGGAGCCGGGCGAGGTGCTCGGATGACCGTGCTCGAGTCGATCGTCGAAGGTGTCCGCGAGGACCTCGCCGTGCGCGAGGCGGCACTGCCCTTCGACGCGCTGAGGGCGCAGGCGGCCAAGGTGCCGCCGCCGCAGGACGTGATGGCGGTCCTGCGCGGACCGGGCGTGGGCGTGATCGCCGAGGTCAAGAGGCGCAGCCCCTCGAAGGGGGCGCTGGCCGACATCCCGGAGCCCGCGGAGCTGGCCGTCCAGTACGAGCTGGGCGGTGCGCGGTGCATCAGCGTGCTGACCGAGCAGCGCCGCTTCGGCGGGTCGCTGGCCGACTTCGACGCGGTGCGCGCCGCGGTGGGGGTCCCCCTGCTGCGCAAGGACTTCATCGTCAGCCCGTACCAGGTGCACGAGGCGCGCCTGCACGGCGCCGACCTGGTGCTGCTGATCGTGGCGGCGCTGGAGCAGAACGCGCTGGTGTCGCTGCTGGACCGGGTCGAATCGCTGGGCATGACCGCCCTGGTCGAGGTGCACACGGCCGAGGAGGCCGACCGCGCGCTGGAGGCGGGGGCGAGCGTGATCGGCGTGAACGCCCGCAACCTGCACACCCTGGAAGTGGACAAGGAAGTCTTCGGGCGGATCGCGCCCGGCCTGCCCTTCGACACCATCAAGATCGCCGAGTCCGGGGTCACCGGGCCGGGCGACCTGATGTCGTACGCGGGCGCGGGCGCCGACGCGGTGCTGGTCGGCGAGAGCCTGGTGACGAGCGGCGACCCCAAGGTCGCGGTGAACAAGCTGGTGACGGCGGGGTCGCACCCCGCGTGCCCCCGGCCCAGCCGGTAGGAGGAGAGCGCATGTCGCGCGGCCAGTTGGCTCCGACACCCCACGACCCGGACGAGCGGGGTCACTTCGGGCCGTGGGGCGGCCGGTTCATGCCGGAAGCCCTGATCGCCGCGGTGGACGAGCTCGCCGCGTTCTACGAGAAGGCCCGGGTCGACCCGGAGTTCCTGGACGAGTTCGCCCGGCTGCTGCGCGACTTCGCCGGCCGCCCGTCGCTGCTCACCGAGGCGCCGAAGTTCGCGGCGCACGCGGGCGGCGCGCGGGTGTTCCTCAAGCGCGAGGACCTCAACCACACCGGCTCGCACAAGATCAACAACGTGCTGGGCCAGGCGTTGCTGACCAAGCGCATGGGCAAGAAGCGGGTCATCGCCGAGACCGGCGCGGGCCAGCACGGCGTGGCCACGGCCACCGCGTGCGCGCTGATGGGCCTGGACTGCGTCATCTACATGGGTGAGGTCGACACCGAGCGGCAGGCGCTCAACGTGGCCCGGATGCGGCTGCTCGGCGCCGAGGTCGTCCCGGTGAAGAACGGCTCGCGGACGCTCAAGGACGCCATCAACGAGGCGCTGCGCGACTGGGTCGCCAACGTCGACGACACGCACTACCTGCTCGGCACCGCGGCGGGACCGCACCCGTTCCCGGTGCTCGTGCGCGACTTCCACCGCGTCATCGGCATCGAGGCGCGGCAGCAGATCCTGGAGAAGGCGGGTCGCCTGCCCGACGTCGTCGCCGCGTGCGTCGGCGGCGGGTCGAACGCGATCGGCATCTTCCACGGCTTCATCGACGACCCGTCCGTGCGGCTGGTCGGCCTGGAGCCGGGCGGCGACGGCATCGAGACCGCGCGGCACGGCGCCACCCTCACCAAGGGCACGCCGGGCTCGCTGCACGGGGCCATGTCGTACGTCCTCCAGGACGCCGACGGGCAGATCGCCGAGGCGCACTCCATCTCGGCGGGCCTGGACTACCCGGGCGTCGGCCCCGAGCACGCCCACCTCAAGGACATCGGCCGCGCCGAGTACCGGCCGGTGACCGACGCGGAGGCCATGGAGGCGTTCGCGCTGCTCTCCCGCGAGGAGGGCATCATCCCGGCGGTCGAGTCGGCGCACGCGCTGGCCGGCGCGATCAAGCTTGGCCGCGAACTGGGACCCGAGTCGCTCATCCTGGTGAACCTGTCCGGGCGCGGCGACAAGGACATGGACACCGCCGTCAAGTGGTTCGGGCTGGGAGTGGACGCATGAGCAGGCTTGCCCCGCTGTTCGAGGCGTGCCGGGCGGAGTCGCGCGCGGCGCTGATCGGCTACCTGCCCGCCGGGTACCCCACCGTCGAGGGTTCGAAGGACGTGCTGCGGACCATGGTGTCGTCCGGGTGCGACCTGGTGGAGGTCGGCCTGCCGTTCTCCGACCCGGTGATGGACGGCCCCACCATCCAGCGCGCCGCCGAGCGGGCGCTGCGCGAGGGCTTCCGGGTGCGCGACCTGTTCGGCGTCGTCGAGTCGGTGGCGTCGGCGGGTGGGCGCGCGGTCGTGATGACCTACTGGAACCCGGTGCTGGCGTACGGCGTGGACCGCTTCGCGCGCGACCTGGCGGCGGCCGGCGGCCTGGGCGTCATCACGCCCGACCTGGTGCCCGACGAGGGCGCGGAGTGGATCGCCGCGACCGAGGAGCACGACCTGGACCGAATCTTCCTGGTCGCGCCGTCGTCGACGGAGGAGAGGATCGCGATGACCGCCCGGTCGTCGCGGGGGTTCCTGTACGCGACCTCGGTGATGGGCGTGACGGGTGCGCGCGACGTCGTGTCGTCCGCCGCCCCGGCGCTGGTCGGGCGGGTGCGCGAGCACACCGACCTGCCGGTGGGCGTGGGGCTGGGCGTGCGGAACGGCGCGCAGGCGGCCGAGCTGGCGGCGTTCGCGGACGGCGTGATCGTGGGGTCCGCGTTCGTGTCGGCGGTCGAGGACGGCACGGTGGAGGCGCTGACCCGGGAGCTGGCCGGCGGGGTCCGTCGCGAGACCGCAACGGTGTAGCACGCACGTCCGGGTGAACTACGCGGTCCGGGGCTGTGAGGGCCGGAACCGCCGGTGGGCGCGGGCGAGAGCGCCCGCAGCCGGGACGGCGTGCCGGAGCTCGAACGACCCTTCCCGGTAACAATCGGGCTGTCGGCGCGGAGCACCCCCGGGCACCCACTACGGTGGTCGGCGTGGTGACGACTTACCTCGCGACGATCCCCAGCCCGGACCAGGGCGTCTGGCAGCTGGGACCGATCCCGATCCGCGCCTACGCCCTGTGCATCATCGCCGGCATCGTCGCGGCGATCTGGTGGGGCGAGCGCCGCTGGGTGGCCCGCGGCGGGCTGAAGGGCGAGGTCACGGACATCGCGGTCTTCGCGGTGCCCTTCGGCCTGGTCGGCGGCCGGCTCTACCACGTGGCGACGGACTACCACAAGTACTTCGGCGAGGGGCGCAACCCGCTGGAGGCGCTGGCCATCTGGAACGGCGGCCTCGGCATCTGGGGCGCCATCGCGCTGGGCGGTGTGGGCGCGTGGATCGCGTGCCGCCGCAAGGGCATCCCGCTGCCCGCGATGGCGGACGCGCTGGCGCCCGGCATCGTGCTGGCGCAGGCCATCGGCCGCCTCGGCAACTACTTCAACCAGGAGCTCTACGGCGGTCCCACCACGCTGCCCTGGGGCCTGGAGATCTACGAGCGGGTCGACCCGGACACCGGGTTCAAGGACGAGTTGGGCGGCGTCGCGCTGGACCACACGCCGATCGACGTCGTGCACCCCACGTTCCTCTACGAGCTGCTGTGGAACGTCGGCGTCGCGCTGCTGATCGTGTGGGCCGACCGCCGCTTCCGCCTCGGCCACGGCCGGGTGTTCGCGCTGTACGTCGCGGGTTACACGGCGGGCCGCTTCTGGATCGAGATCATGCGCGTCGACCCGGCCACCCAGGTCTTCGGCATGCGCATCAACGTCATCACCTCGGTCCTGGTGTTCCTCGGCGCGGTCGCCTACTTCGTGCTGGCCGCGAAGAAGGGCGACCGCGAGGTCATCGTGCGCCCCGACCCCGACGGCGAGCAGGACGACGCCGGAGGGGCGACGGCCGCGCGGAAGACCGGCGCGGGGAAGACCGGCGCGGGGGAGACCGGCGCGGACCGGACGGCGACCGGCGACACCGCCGACGACACCACCGGCGACACCGCCGGGGTGCCCGACAGGAAGACGGTGCCGGACGCCGACCCCGCGGACCACGGCGACAAGCCTGGCCAGTAGGCGACCGTGCGCATCCTCGTCGTCGAGGACGACGACCGGGTGGCGCGCGGCCTGCTCACCGCCCTGAAGCACGCGGGCTACGAGGTCCACCGGGTGGGCACGGCCGCGGCGGCGCTGACGGCCCCGGCCGCAGACGTCGTGCTGCTGGACCTCGGCCTGCCCGACGGCGACGGCCTGGACGTGCTGCGCGAGCTGCGCCGCCGTCCGGGCACGGCGGTCATCACCGTGACCGCCCGCGGCGAGGAGCGCGAACGGGTCCTCGGCCTGCGCCTGGGCGCCGACGACTACGTGGTCAAGCCGTTCGGCACGGCCGAGCTGCTGGCCCGCGTCGAGGCGGTGCTGCGCCGCACCCGCGCGGCCCGCGCCGCCGAGCGCGAGCACCGCGGGCACGAGGTCGCGCTCGGCCCGCTGACCCTGGACCCGGCGAGCCGGGAGGCCAGGGTGGACGGCGTGCCCGTGCCGCTGACCCGCAAGGAGTTCGACCTCCTCGCGCTGCTGGTGGGCCGCGCGGGCACGGTGGTCAGCCGCGACCTGATCGTGGACCAGGTGTGGCAGGCGCACTGGGAGGCGCCGTCGCGCACCCTCGACACGCACATCGCGGCCCTGCGCGGCAAGCTCGGCGACGCGGTCCGCATCGAGACGGTCCGGGGTGTGGGCTACCGCGCGGCGGCGACCCACACCCCGTGAGCTCACCAGGTGTGCGCGACGTCCACGACGACCCGCCCCGGCAGGGTGAACACCCGGAACGGCAGCCGGGCGCGCGTGCCCAGGCCGATCGTCGTCCGCCCCTCGAACGACCCGGCCCACGCCGCCTGCCGGAACGTCGCGTAGCCGGTCACGTCGACCAGCTCCCGCCGGTCGGCCGGGGTGTAGGTCGGGTTGCCGCCGCCGTCGTACGCGGGGGAGGAGACGGCGACCTGGAGCTTGCCGCCACCGCGCAGGGGGACCACGTTGCCGGATCCCTCCTGCGTCACCTCGCTCACGTACCCGACCGAGTAGCCCTCGTTCACCCCGCTGAAGTCGAACACCAGCCGGTCGAAGCACTCGTGCTGCCCGGCGCGGACGTTCGTCAGCGCGCCCTGGGTGCCCGACGCGGCGACCTCGTCGCCCGAGCCCCAGTCGACCGGCGCGCACGCCTCGGCCGCCGTCGCCGCGCCCGGCGCGGCCAGGGCCACGCCCAGCACCGCCGCGAGCAGCAGCGCAGTTCTGCGTACCATTTCCACTCCCCCTCGTCACGGGCCACCGCGGCCCTCGACCTGGATGACGCGGACCACCCCGGGGAGGTTGCCCCACGTGCTGCGCCGCCTGCTGGCCCTGATCGTGCCGCTGCTCGTCGCGCTGGTGGCAGCCCTGGGCGTGCCGCTCGCGTTCGCGGTGGTGCAGCGGGAGAGCCAGGAGACGTACCTGGACCGGCTGGGCGACGCGAGCCGGTTCGCCTCGCTGGCGGAGAACGCCCTGGCGTCCGGCCGCCTCACGGCGCTGCGCGAGGAGCTGGTCCGCTACGACCGGCTGTACGGCATCCGGGCGGGTCTGATCGGCACGGACGGCGCGGTGGTGGCGGCGTCGCGGGAGCCGTTCGACCTGACCGACCCGACCGTGACCACGGGCCTGGAGGCGGCGTTCGGCGGCTACCGGGCTGAGACGGACCAGTCGGTGTGGCCGTGGGAGGACGTCGACCTGGTCGTCGTCGAACCGGTGGGCCGCGACAGCGAGGTGGTCGCCGCCGTGGTGACGGTCTCGCCGACGGACGGCCTGCGCTCGGCGATCCTGCGCCAGTGGGGCCTGCTGGCCCTCGTCGGCCTGGTGCCGATGCTGGGGGTGGCGGCGGTGGCGTGGCCGATGTCGCGGTGGGTGCTGCGGCCGGTCCGCAGGCTGGACGAGGCCACCGCCGCGGTCGCCGGCGGCGAGCTGGACGCGCGGGCCGACGAGGTGGGCGGGCCGCCGGAGCTGCGCAGGCTCGCGACGAGCTTCAACGCCATGGTCGGCGTGGTCGGCCGGGCGCTGCGCCGGCAGCGGGCGTTCGTCTCCGACGCCTCCCACCAGCTGCGCAACCCGCTGGCCAGTCTGCGCCTGGCGGTGGACAACCTGGAGCCGCACGTGACCGGCGAGGCGGGCCGCGAGGCGCACCGCATCGCGGTGGACGAGGCCGAGGAGATGGGCCGCGTGCTGGACGCGCTGCTGGCCGCGACCCGCCTGGACAGCGCCTCCGCCGCCGAACCGGTCGAGGTGGACGGCCTGCTCGCCACGCACGTGCCGGGCTGGCGGGCGCTGGCGTCGGCGGGCGGGGTGGACCTCGACGTGGACGTGCCGCCGGGCCTGCGGGTCCTGGAGCCGCCCGGCGGCCTGGGCAGCGTGCTCGACGAGCTGGTCGGCAACGCGGTCCGGCTGTCCGGCGGCACCCGCGTGCGGGTCTGGGGCCGGACCGCCGACGGGCGGGTGGAGCTGCACGTCACCGACGACGGGACGGGCCTGACCGAGCGGGAGCGCGCCGACGCCCTGGGCCGCTTCTGGCGCGCGCCGCGCCACCAGAACGTCGCGGGCACCGGCCTGGGCCTGTCGATCTGCGCCGAGCTGATCGAGTCGGCGGGCGGCGCGCTGGCCCTGCGCGCCGCCGAGCCGCACGGCCTCGACGCGGTGGTCCGGCTCGGCGCCTGACCCACCGGGTCAGCGCTTGTTCGCCCGGAACCAGCGCTCGGCGCCGCGGTGCAGCGGCACCTGGCCGGTGGCGATGCCGGTGCGCACGTTGATGCGGCTCGCCTCCGGGTGGTCGGCCGCGATGCGGGCGGACTCGGTGAAGACGGTGCGGGTCACCACCTCGACCAGGTCGGCGGACAGCGAGGTGCGGGCCAGCAGGAGGTTCGGCACGGCGAACGTGCGGCACGGGCCGAGGCCGGCGTAGGTGGTCGCCGGGATCGTCGCGGGCACGTACGGGCCGCGGTAGGTGTCGGCCAGCAGCTCGGCCTCCTCGGGCAGGTCCAGCAGGCGCAGCGGGAACGTGCCGAGGATGCCGCTGACCGCCGGGGTGGGGATGCCGGTCAGCGCGAACAGCGCGTCCAGCTCGCCCTCGGCCAGCCGGCGCGCGGCCTCGTCGTGGGCCATGTTCCGGGCGTCCACCGGCACGTCGAGCAGGTCGAGCAGGCGGGTGGCGGTGAACTGGGAGCCCGACTCGACCGGGCCGAACGACACCGGCCTGCCCGCCAGGTCGGCCAGCCGCCGGACCGGCGCGGACGCGGGCACGACGACCTGCATGAAGCTGTCGTAGAGCCGGCCCACCGCGCTGATGCCGTTCGGGTCGTCCGCGCTGAGCAGGGCGCCGTCGACCGGGTCCAGTGAGGACAGTCCCAGGTGGACCTGTCCCTCCTCCAGCAGCCGCACGTTCTCCACCGACGCGCCGGTCGGGCGGGCGACGACGCGGGTGGCGGGCAGCCGGTCCGCCAGGGCCTCGGCGAGGGCGCCGCCGACCTCCTGGAACACCGCGCCGTCGGGACCGGTGGCGAGCACCAGCTCCTCCGGGGCGGGGGCCTCCGCGGCGGTGCAGGCGGGCACGCCCGCCGCGAGGGCGGCGAGCAGCACCGAGCGCCGGGAGACGGGCACGCGTCGCAGGTTAACCCCGACTGCCGGTGAACGGGGTGTTACGTCAGAGGGACCTGAAGTTTCCCCGCGCGTCCTTTACCGGGAGCCGGCGTGTGCCCAGGATCACGACCCAACCCCACAGTCGCGATGGAGCCCCTGGAGGAGTCGTGGTCGCGAAGACCGAGACCCGCAAACCGATCTGGAAGCACCTGTACTTCTGGGTGCTGGTGTCGATCGTGCTCGGCGTCGTCGTCGGCTACGCCTTCCCCGCGCAGGCGTCGGGCATGAAGTGGCTCGCCGACTTCTTCGTCGCCCTGGTGAAGGTCGTCATCGCGCCCACCATCTTCTGCACGATCGTGGTGGGCATCGCCGGCCTGGGCAACCTCGCCAAGGCGGGCGGCCTGGCGCTGCGCACCATCCTGTACTTCACCGCCATGACCACGGTCGCGCTGGCGATCGGCCTGCTCGTGGTGAACGTCGTGCAGCCCGGCCACCACGGCCCGGCCATCCCGATCAACGACGACGCCGCCGCGAAGACCCTGGAGGACGCCAGGACCGCGGAGACCGGGGTCACCGGGTTCATCCTCAGCCTGGTGCCGAAGTCGTTCTTCGGCGCGTTCACCGACGGCCAGCTCATCCAGGTCTTGGTGGTCGCGGTCCTGGTCGCGGTGGCCGTGGCGGGCATGGGCAGGACCGGCGAGCGGGTCGTGCGGGCCCTGGACACCGTCGCCAAGGTCATGTTCGGCGTCATCAAGATCGTCATGTACGCGGCGCCGATCGGCGCGTTCGGCGGCATCGCGTACACGATCGGCAAGTTCGGCGGCACGATCCTGGGCAAGCTCGCCTGGCTGATGGGCTCCTTCTACGCCACCTGCCTGCTGTTCGTCCTGCTGGTGCTGGGCGGCGTGGCGCTCTACGCCGGGTTCTCGATCTTCAAGTTCCTGCGCTACATCAAGGACGAGCTGCTGATCGTGCTGGGCACGTCGTCCAGCGAGTCGGTGCTGCCCCGGATGCTGGTCAAGATGGAGGCGGCGGGCGCGGACAAGTCGGTGGTCGGCCTGACCATCCCGACCGGCTACTCGTTCAACCTCGACGGCACGTGCATCTACCTGACCATGGGCGCGATCTTCATCGCCCAGGCCACCGGCACGGACGTCGGCCTCGGCACCCAGATCGGCCTGCTGCTGTTCATGCTGCTGGCCAGCAAGGGCGCGGCGGGCGTCACCGGCGCGGGCCTGGTCACCCTCGCCGCCTCGCTGAGCGCGTTCGAGGCGAACAGCGCCATCCCGGCCGTCGGCATCGCCCTGATCGTGGGCATCGACCGGTTCATGTCCGAGGCGCGGGCCATCACCAACGTCATCGGCAACGGCGTGGGCACGCTGGTCGTGGCCCGCTGGCAGGGCCAGCTGGACCGGGACCGGCTCAGGGAGGTCCTCGACGACCCGGACCAGGTCGACGTGGACGCCCTGATGGACCGCCGGCACGGCGAGGACGAGGTCGAGGAGAAGCAGCCCGCCGGCGCGGGCGCCCGCTGATCCCCCTTCGCCGGCACCCCTTCGCCGGCACCTGTCCGCCGACGTGCCCGCGCACCGCACGAGGCCCCGGCGCTCCCGAGAGCGCCGGGGCCTTCGGCATTCGAGACGCTGTGACCTGGATCACCGACACGGGTCGCCCGGGCGTGTCACGCGGCTCTCACCGCGGGGCGGTGCGCCTACCGGTCGGTTATGCTTAACAACGCGTAACAACGTCGGCCCCACTGTCGTTCCGGGGAATCGAATCGTTACGCGTCGACGACCGAGATCACCCGAAGGATGGTGTGGTTCGGTTTCGCGACTGTTAAAGTCGCGTCAACACGCGGGCCATCGTCGTCCCGTGCCCAGCAGCCGGAATCCAGGAACTGGACACGAGGACTCGTTCTCTAGCAGGACGACGAAGGAGGTCTGCGCAGTGATCTTCTCCGCCATCCCGTCCCCGCAGGGGCTCTACGACCCGACTGCGGAGCGTGACGCCTGCGGTGTGGCCATGGTCGCCGACATCCAGGGCCGGCGTTCGCACGACATCGTCGTCGACGCGCTCACCGCGCTGGCCAACCTCGAACACCGCGGCGCCGCGGGCGCGGAGCCCACCAGCGGCGACGGCGCGGGCATCCTGCTCCAGCTGCCCGACGCCTTCCTGCGCGACGTCCTCGACTTCGAGCTGCCCGGGGCGGGCGGCTACGCGGCGGGCATCGCGTTCCTGCCCGCCGACGCCGGGCAGCGGGCCAAGGCCGTCGGGCTGGCCGAGCGGATCGCCGCCGAGGAGGGCCTGGTCGTCCTGGGCTGGCGCGACGTGCCGACCGACCCGGACAACGCCGGCATCGGCCCCACCGCCCGCTCGGTGATGCCGCACTTCGCCATGCTGGTGGTCCGCGGTGAGGACGGCCGCACCGGCGTCGCCCTGGACCGCCTCACGTTCGCCCTGCGCAAGCGGGTCGAGCACGAGTCGGTCGCGGCCGGCGCGGGCACCTACTTCCCGTCGCTGTCCGCCCGGACGATCGTCTACAAGGGCATGCTGACCACGGGCCAGCTGCCCGCGTTCTTCCCCGACCTGCGCGACGGGCGGCTCGCGTCCGCCATCGCCCTGGTCCACTCCCGCTTCTCCACCAACACCTTCCCGTCGTGGCCGCTGGCGCACCCGTTCCGGTACGTCGCCCACAACGGCGAGATCAACACCGTGCGCGGCAACCGCAACCGCATGCGGGCCCGCGAGGCGCTGCTGGCCTCCGACCTCATCCCGGGCGACCTGACGAGGCTGTTCCCGATCTGCCACCCCGAGGGCTCGGACTCGGCCAGCTTCGACGAGGTGCTGGAGCTGCTGCACCTCGGCGGCCGGAGCCTGCCGCACGCGGTGCTGATGATGATCCCCGAGGCGTGGGAGAACCACGTGTCGATGGACCCGAAGCGCCGCGCGTTCTACGAGTTCCACGCCAGCCTGATGGAGCCGTGGGACGGCCCGGCCTGCGTCACGTTCACCGACGGCTCCCTGGTCGGCGCGGTGCTCGACCGCAACGGCCTGCGCCCGGCCCGCTGGTGGCAGACCGCCGACGGCCGCGTCGTGCTGGCCTCCGAGACCGGCGTGCTCGACGTGCCCCCGGACCAGGTCGTGGCCAAGGGCCGCCTCCAGCCCGGCCGGATGTTCCTGGTCGACACCGCGCAGGGCCGCCTGGTCGACGACGACGAGGTCAAGTCCCGGCTCGCCGAGGAGTCGCCCTACGACGAGTGGCTGCACGCGGGCCTGCTGGAGCTGGCCGACCTCGCCGACCGCGAGCACGTCGTGCAGAGCCACGAGTCGGTGGTGCGCCGCCAGCTCACCTTCGGCTACACGGAGGAGGAGCTGCGCGTCCTGCTCGCCCCGATGTCCACGGCGGGCGCCGAGCCGCTCGGCTCGATGGGCACCGACACCCCGGTCGCCGCGCTCTCGCAGCGCTCGCGCCTGCTCTACGACTACTTCGTGCAGAACTTCGCCCAGGTCACCAACCCGCCGCTGGACGCGATCCGCGAGGAGATCGTCACCAGCGTCTCGCGGGTGATGGGCCCGGAGCAGAACCTGCTGGAGCCCGGCCCGGTCAGCTGCCGCCACATCAAGCTGACCTACCCGGTCATCGACAACGACGAGCTGGCCAAGCTCATCCACATCAACGACGACGGCGACCTGCCGGGCTTCGCGTGCACCGTCCTGTCCGGCCTGTACGAGGTGGACGGCGGCGGCGCGGCGCTGGCGGAGGCCGTCGAGCGGGTGCGCCGCGAGGCGTCCGAGGCCATCGCGAACGGCGCGCGCACCCTGGTGCTGTCCGACCGCGACTCCGATCACCGGATGGCGCCGATCCCGTCGCTGCTGCTGGTCTCCGCGGTGCACCACCACCTGGTGCGCACCAAGGAGCGGCTGCGCGTGGCGCTCGTCGTGGAGACGGGCGACGCCCGCGAGGTGCACCACATCGCCGCGCTGCTCGGCTACGGCGCCGCCGCCGTCAACCCGTACCTGGCGTTCGAGACGATCGAGGACCTGATCGCGCAGGGCGCGATCACCGGCATCGAGCCGCGCAAGGCCGTGCGCAACTACGTGACCGCGCTGGTCAAGGGCACCCTGAAGATCATGTCCAAGATGGGCATCTCCACGGTCGGCGCGTACACCGCCGCCCAGGTCTTCGAGGCCGTCGGCCTGTCGAAGGACCTGCTGGACGAGTACTTCACCGGCACGGTGTCGAAGCTCGGCGGCGCGGGCCTGGACGTGCTGGCCGAGGAGGTGGCGCTGCGCCACCGCCGCGCCCACCCGGACAACCCCACCGACCGGGCGCACCGCAGGCTGGAGGTCGGCGGCGAGTACGCCTACCGCCGCGAGGGCGAACTGCACCTGTTCACGCCGGAGACGGTGTTCCTGCTCCAGCACGCCACCAGGACCGGCAAGGAGGACGTGTACCGCCGCTACACCTCCGAGGTGGAGGCGCTGTCCCGCCAGGGCGGCACGCTGCGCGGCCTGTTCAACCTCAGGACCGCGGGCCGCACGCCGGTCCCGATCGACGAGGTCGAGCCGGTCTCCTCGATCGTCAAGCGCTTCAACACCGGCGCCATGTCCTACGGCTCGATCTCGGCCGAGGCGCACGAGACGCTGGCCATCGCGATGAACCGGCTCGGCGGCCGGTCCAACAGCGGCGAGGGCGGCGAGGACCCGGAGCGCCTGTACGACCCGGAGCGGCGCAGCGCGGTCAAGCAGGTCGCGTCCGGCCGGTTCGGCGTCACCAGCGAGTACCTGGTCAACGCCAGCGACATCCAGATCAAGATGGCGCAGGGCGCGAAGCCCGGCGAGGGCGGCCAGCTGCCCGGCTACAAGGTGTACCCGTGGATCGCGCGCACCCGGCACTCCACGCCGGGCGTGGGCCTCATCTCGCCGCCGCCGCACCACGACATCTACTCGATCGAGGACCTCGCCCAGCTCATCCACGACCTGAAGAACGCCAACGAGCAGGCCCGCGTGCACGTCAAGCTGGTCAGCGAGGTCGGCGTCGGCACGGTCGCGGCGGGCGTCGCCAAGGCGCACGCCGACGTCGTGCTCGTCTCCGGCCACGACGGCGGCACCGGCGCGTCCCCGCTCAACTCGCTCAAGCACGCGGGCACGCCCTGGGAGATCGGCCTCGCCGAGACCCAGCAGACGCTGCTGCTCAACGGCCTGCGCGACCGCATCACCGTGCAGGTGGACGGCGCGCTGCGCACCGGCCGCGACGTGGTGGTCGCCGCGCTGCTCGGCGCCGAGGAGTTCGGCTTCGCCACCGCCCCGCTGATCGTCGCGGGCTGCGTCATGATGCGCGTCTGCCACCTCGACACCTGCCCGGTGGGCGTGGCGACGCAGAACCCGGAGCTGCGCAAGCGCTACACCGGCCAGGCCGACCACGTGGTGAACTTCTTCCACTTCGTCGCCCAGGAGGTGCGCGAGCACCTGGCCGCGCTCGGCTTCCGCACCATCGACGAGGCCGTCGGCCACGCCGAGCTGCTGGAGACCGACCGGGCCGTCGAGCACTGGAAGGCGGCCGGGCTGGACCTGTCGCCGGTGTTCGCGGTGCCCGAGACCCCGTACCGCATGGCCAAGCGCAAGGTCCGCGAGCAGGACCACGGCCTCGCGCAGGCCCTGGACCGCACGCTCATCCAGCTCGCCGAGGCGGCGCTGGAGGACGCGCACCCCGTGCGGCTGGAGCTGCCGCTGCGCAACGTCAACCGCACGGTCGGCACCCTGCTCGGCGCGGAGGTCACCCGCCGCTTCGGCGGCGACGGCCTGCCCGACGACACGATCCACGTGACGCTCACCGGCTCGGCCGGCCAGTCCCTCGGCGCGTTCGTGCCGCGCGGCATCACGCTGGAGATGGTCGGCGACGCCAACGACTACGTCGGCAAGGGCCTGTCCGGCGGCCGGATCGTGGTCCGCCCGCACCCGGACGCGCCGTTCGCCGCCGAGCGGCAGGTCATCGCGGGCAACGTGATCGGCTACGGCGCGACGGCGGGCGAGATCTTCCTGCGCGGGCGCGTCGGCGAGCGGTTCTGCGTGCGCAACTCGGGCGCGCTGGCCGTCGCCGAGGGCGTCGGCGACCACGCGTTCGAGTACATGACCGGCGGCCGGGCCGTGGTGCTCGGGCCGACCGGCCGCAACCTGGCCGCGGGCATGTCCGGCGGCATCGCGTACGTGCTCGACCTGGACCCGGCGGCGGTCAACCGGGCGCAGGTCGAGCTCCAGCGGCCCGGCGCGGACGACCTGCGCTGGCTCCGCGAGGTGGTGGAGAAGCACCACAAGCTCACCGGTTCGGCGGTGGCCGCGTCGCTGCTCGGCGACTGGCCCCGGCGTTCCGCCGCGTTCACCAAGGTCATGCCCGGCGACTACCAGCGCGTGCTCGAAGCGATGAGGCTCGCCCGCGCGGAGGGTCGGGACGTGGACCAGGCGATCATGGAGGCCAGCCGTGGCTGACCCGTACGGTTTCTTGAAGCACTCCCGCGCCGAGGCGAAGAAGCGCCCGGTGTCCGAGCGGCTGGGCGACTGGGACGAGGTGTACCTCGACGTCGAGCCCGACGTGCGCGACTCGCAGGTGCGCACCCAGGCGTCGCGGTGCATGGACTGCGGCGTCCCGTTCTGCCACTCGGGGTCCGCGGGCTGCCCGCTGGGCAACCTGATCCCGGAGTGGAACGACCTGGTCCGCCGGGGCGACTGGGGCCAGGCGTCGGAGCGGCTGCACGCGACGAACAACTTCCCGGAGTTCACCGGGCGGCTGTGCCCCGCGCCGTGCGAGGCGGCGTGCGTGCTGTCGATCAGCCACGACGCGGGCGGCCCGGTCGCGATCAAGCGCGTCGAGCAGACCATCGCGGACGTGTCCTGGGAGCAGGGGCTGGTGCAGCCCAGCCAGTCGCAGGTCGTGTCGGGCAGGCGGGTCGCGGTCGTCGGCTCCGGCCCGGCCGGGCTGGCGGCGGCCCAGCAGCTGACGCGCGCGGGCCACGAGGTCACCGTGTTCGAGCGGGACGACCGGCTCGGCGGCCTGCTGCGCTACGGCATCCCCGAGTTCAAGATGGAGAAGAAGGTCCTGGACCGGCGGCTCGCGCAGCTCCGCAAGGAGGGCACGAGGTTCGTCACCGGCTGCGAGGTCGGCGTGGACCTGACCGTCGAGGAGCTGCGGGAGGAGTTCGACGCCGTGGTGCTGGCGGTGGGCGCGCTGCGCGGTCGCGACGACACCACGACGCCGGGCCGCGAGCTGGCCGGCATCCACCTGGCGATGGAGCACCTCGTGCCCGCGAACCGGGCGTGCGAGGGCGACGGGGCCCCGGCGATCGACGCGGCCGGCAAGCACGTCGTGATCATCGGCGGCGGCGACACCGGCGCGGACTGCTACGGCACGGCGGCCCGCCAGGGCGCGGCCTCGGTGCTCCAGCTCGACCAGTACCCGATGCCGCCGTCGCGGCGCGACGACGAGCGCTCGCCGTGGCCGGTGTGGCCGTGGGTGCTGCGCACCTACCCCGCGCACGAGGAGGCGGGCGAGCGGAAGTTCGCGGTGGCCGTCGAGAAGTTCGTCGGCGACGAGGACGGGCACGTGCGGCAGATCCAGCTGCGCAAGGTGCGGGTGGAGCGGGACGCCTCGGGCCGGCGCGTGGTCGTGCCGATGTCCGAGGAGGTCGAGCTGCTGCCCGCCGACCTGGTGCTGCTGGCGATCGGCTTCGAGGGCGTCGAGCACATGCCGCTGCTCGACGGCCTGGGCATCGACCTCACCTCGCGCGGCACCGTCTCGTGCGGCTCGGACTGGCAGACGCAGGCCCCCGGCGTGTTCGTCTGCGGCGACGCCCACCGCGGCGCGTCCCTCGTCGTGTGGGCCATCGCGGAGGGCCGCTCGGTGGCCAACGCGGTGGACCGCTTCCTGACCGGCTCGTCCGACCTGCCGTCGCCGGTGATCCCCAACCAGCTCCCGCTCGCCGTGGTGTAGGTGTCCCGCCGGCCGTCCCCGACAACGGCGTCGGGGACGGCCGCACCCGTCAGCCGAAGCTGACCCGTTCGAGCCAGAAGTCGAGCAGCGCGCGGTCGCCGACGACGTCCTGCGGGGCCTGCCTGCCGTACGCGGTCAGCAGCAGGTCCACCACCGGCCCGCGCACCGCCACGGCCGACTTCTCGTGCGCCCGCCGCCACGCGACGCGGTCACCGGTCAGGTCCACCACCCACTCGGCGTCGTCGGTGTCCGTGGCGTGCAGGTGCAGCGTGCGGCCGGGGCCGAGGAGCTCGCGGCGCTCCGGGTGGAGCTCGACCACCTCCGGCAGCGCGCCCAGCTCCATCCACTCGTCGAGCGCGTCCACGGCGACCTCGGGCGCCACCTCGACCGGCTTGCCCAGCGCCAGGGCGGCGTCGGCGCGGTGCACGAGCGTCTCGTGCGTGAAGCGGCGGGCCCAGAAGACCGGCTTCCCGCCCGGCGCGGCGGTCCACACCTCGGCGTCCGGCCCGGCCTCGCCCAGGGCGTCCGACAGCTGCCGCGCGCCCTCGACGAGCCACGTGCCGTGGTCGGCGGGGTGCTCGTCGGGCTCGACGCGCAGGGCGTCGTCGGGCAGCGGTTCGACGGCCCTGCTCCGGACGACCTCCTCGACCCACCGGTGCCCCGCGCCGACGTGGTGGAGGAGCCTGCCGAGGTCCCAGCCCGGGCACGTCGGCACGGGCGTCGCCAAGTCCGCGCCGTCCACCTGCGACACCAGCTGCTCGGTCTGGGTGACGATCTCCGTGCGGTAGCGGTCGAAGCTCAGTCCTGCCATGGGATCACCGTAGCGCCGGGGCGCCGGACGTAGACTGCCCGCCGTGGAGTTCACCGGCTTCGGCGAGTACGCCATCGACTTCTTCGACGGGCTCGTGGTCGACAACTCGAAGCCCTACTGGGACGAGCACAAGCACGTCTACCACTCCGACGTCCGCGCGCCCATGGAGGCGCTGCTCGCCGCCCTGGAGCCGGAGTTCGGCAGGGGCAAGGTGTTCCGGCCGTACCGGGACGTGCGGTTCAGCAAGGACAAGACGCCCTTCAAGGACCACTGCGGCGGCGTGGTCGAGCTGGGCCGAGGCGGGGGCGCGCACTACGTGCAGGTCGGCCCGGAGGGCCTGTTCGTGGCCGGCGGGTCGTTCGCGATGGCCCCCGACCAGCTCGCGCGCTACCGCGAGTCCGTCGCCGACGACGTGCGCGGCGAGCGGCTGGAGAAGCTGGTCGCGGGCCTCGTCGACGCCGGGTGGGAGCTGCGCGGCGACAAGCTCAAGCGCGCGCCGCGCGGCGCCGACCCCGGGCACCCCCGGATCGAGCTGCTCAAGCACCGGCGGATCTACGTGGCGAGGGTGTGGCCGCCCGACGACGTCCTGCACGAGCCCGGCAGCCTGGAGCGCGTCCGCGACGCGTGGCGCGAGGTCGCCCCGCTGGTCGACTGGTGCGCCGACCACGTCGGCCTCAGCGAGGTCGGCTTCCGCCGCTGACCGGCAGCAGCCGGAACACCAGCGCGCCGACCGCGACGCCCGCCACGTCCACCAGCGCGTCCAGCACGTCGCCGCCGCGCCCCAGCGCGGTCAGGAGCCACTGGAGCACCTCCGAGACCGCCGCGTAGCCGACCAGGCCCGCCAGCAGCGGCACGCGCGGCAGCCGGGCGTACAGGCCCGTGACCGCGAGCAGGGCGAACAGCAGGCAGTGGACGACCTTGTCCGTCCCCGGCGGGGAGTCCGGCACACCTGACTGCGGGGTGAACAGGACGATGACGCTCAGCAACGCCGCGGTCACGAACGGAAGGATTCTCGGGCCCACGGAGGCCATTCTCCCCGTTTCACGGAGGTTACCCCCGGGTACATCCTGATCGGTCCAGTGACAAGGACTACTCTGACCTAACGTGAGTCGACGCGCGAAGATCGTCTGTACGATGGGCCCTGCCACCGGGACCGAGGACAAGGTCAACGAGTTGGTGGCGGCCGGTATGGACGTGGCCCGGATGAACTTCAGCCACGGCAGCCATGCCGACCACAAGCAGGTCTACGACCTCGTCCGCAACGCGGCCGACGCGTCGGGGCGCGCGGTGGGCATCCTCGCCGACCTCCAGGGCCCCAAGATCCGGCTCGGCCGGTTCGCCCACGGTCCGGTCGAGTGGCGCACCGGTGACGTCGTGCGGGTGACCGTCGAGGACGTCGAGGGCACCCACGACCGGGTCTCCACCACCTACAAGCAGCTGGCCCAGGACGCCAAGGCCGGTGACCGCCTCCTGGTGGACGACGGCAAGGTCGGCCTGACCGTGATCGAGGTCGACGGCCCCGACGTCGTCTGCGAGGTCACCGAGGGCGGCCCCGTCAGCAACAACAAGGGCTTGTCCCTGCCCGGCATGGACGTCTCCGTGCCGGCCCTGTCCGAGAAGGACATCGAGGACCTGGAGTTCGCGCTCAACCTGGGCGTGGACTTCATCGCCCTGTCGTTCGTGCGCTCGCCCGCGGACATCGACCTGGTCCACCAGGTCATGGACCGGGTCGGCCACGGCCGCAAGCCCGTCATCGCCAAGATCGAGAAGCCCGAGGCGGTCGACAACCTCGAAGCCATCGTGCTCGCGTTCGACGGCGTGATGGTCGCCCGCGGCGACCTCGGCGTCGAGCTGCCGCTGGAGCACGTCCCGCTGGTGCAGAAGCGCGCGATCCAGATCGCCCGCGAGAACGCCAAGCCGGTGATCGTGGCCACCCAGATGCTCGACTCGATGATCACCAACTCCCGCCCGACCCGCGCCGAGACGTCCGACGTCGCGAACGCGGTGCTCGACGGCGCGGACGCGCTGATGCTGTCCGGTGAGACCTCGGTCGGCCGGTACGCCATCGAGTCGGTGCGGACCATGGGCCGCATCATCGAGGCCGTCGAGACCGAGTCCGTCGTGGTCCCGCCGCTGACGCACGTCCCGCGCACCAAGCGCGGCGTCATCTCCTACGCGGCGCGCGACATCGGCGAGCGGCTGAACGCCAAGGCGCTCGTCGCGTTCACCCAGTCCGGTGACACGGTGCGTCGGCTGGCCCGACTGCACACGCACCTGCCGCTGCTGGCGTTCACGCCGGAGCCGAGCGTGCGCAGTCAGCTTGCTCTCACCTGGGGCACGGAGACGTTCATCGTGCCTAAGGTGGACTCCACCGACGAGATGGTCCGCCAGGTGGACCTGTCCATGCTGTCGATCGGCCGCTACCAGGCGGGCGACCTGATGGTGGTCGTGGCAGGCTCCCCGCCGGGGACCATCGGCTCCACCAACCTCATCCGGGTCCACCGCCTGGGGGAGGAAGACCACGCTTAGGAGATGACGTGACCGAGGCTGCCCGTGCCGCGGCTACCGCCGGGTTCTCGGACGTCCCCCGGGACGCGGACGGCGTCCCGCACGGGCAGCCCGTGCTCGACCGCCTCGTCGCGCTGCTGGACCTGGAGCGCGTCGAGGAGAACATCTTCCGCGGGGTGTCGCCCGCCGAGTCGCCCGTGCGGGTGTTCGGCGGGCAGGTCGCCGGCCAGGCGCTGGTGGCGGCCGGCCGGACCGTCGAGCCCGACCGGCGCGTGCACTCCCTGCACTCGTACTTCATCCGCGGGGGCGACCCGCGCATCCCGATCGTGTACGAGGTGGATCGCATCCGCGACGGCCGCTCGTTCACGACCCGCCGCGTGGTGGCCGTCCAGCGCGGCAAGGCGATCTTCTCCCTGTCGGCGTCCTTCCAGCTCGACGAGCCCGGCCTGGACCACCAGGAGCCGATGCCCGACGTGCCGTCGCCGGAGGAGCTGCCCACCTACGCCGAGTCGGCCGCCGGGTACCTGGAGAAGGTCGGCATGGCCCGGCTGCCCCGGCCGATCGACATCCGCTACGTGACCACGCCGCCGTGGAAGGCCCGCGAGGACGGCCCGTCCGAGGCCCGCAGCCAGGTGTGGATGAGGGCGGACGGCACGCTGCCCGACGACGACCTGCTGCACGTGTGCGTGCTGGCGTACGCCTCCGACATGACCCTGCTGGACTCGGTGCTGGTCAAGCACGGCGTGTACTGGGGCACGGACAAGGTGCTGGGCGCGAGCCTCGACCACGCCATGTGGTTCCACCGCCGCTTCCGCGCCGACGAGTGGTTCCTGTACGACTGCGCCTCGCCGTCCGCGTCGGGCGCGCGCGGCCTGGCCACGGGCCGCTTCTACGCCCGGGACGGGCAGCTGGTGGCGACCGTGGTCCAGGAGGGCCTGCTGCGGGTGCTGGACTAGCCTCCCGCGTACGAGGCGGGTGACCCCGGTCACCCGCCCCGTACGGC
This sequence comes from Saccharothrix longispora, assembly GCF_031455225.1. Taxonomy (GTDB): domain Bacteria; phylum Actinomycetota; class Actinomycetes; order Mycobacteriales; family Pseudonocardiaceae; genus Actinosynnema; species Actinosynnema longispora. The sequence continues at coordinate 5,176,330 of NZ_JAVDSG010000001.1, read as the reverse complement.
GCACCTCAGGCGTCCAGTGCCTCCCACAGCGCCCGGACGTGCTCCTCCCGGGTCGCCTCGGCGCCGATCGCCACGCGGATCGCGAACCGGCCGTCCACCGCGGTGTGCGTGACGAAGGCCCGGCCCGACCCGTTGACCCGGTCCATCGCCGCGCGCGTCGCGTCGTCGCCGTCCCGGCGGGCGATCGTGACGAGCGACAGCGTGCGCGGCGTGACGAGCTCCCAGTCCTCCGACGCGCCGACCCACGACTCCAGCAGCGCCGCCAGCTCCACGTGGCCGCGCAGGTGGGCGCGCACGCCCTCCAGGCCGTACCAGCGCAGCACCGACCACAGCTTCAGCGCGCGGAACCGGCGGCCGAGGGGGATCTGCCAGTCGCGGTAGTCGACGACGGCACCCGACTCGGTCGCGGTGTTGCGCAGGTACTCGGGCAGGATCGCCAGGGCGTCCACCAGCACGCCCGGGTGGGCCGTCCAGAACAGCGACAGGTCGAACGCGGTCAGCATCCACTTGTGCGCGTTCGCGGTGAACGAGTCGGCCCGCTCCAGGCCGTCGAACAGGTCGCGGAACTCCGGGCACAGGGCCGCCGGGCCCGCCCACGCGGCGTCCACGTGCAGCCAGATCCCGTGCTCGGCGCACACGTCGGCGATCTCGCGCAGCGGGTCGACCGCACCGGTGCCGGTGGTGCCGACCGTCGCGCACACCAGGACCGGGCGGCGGCCCGCGGCCACGTCGGCGCGCACCCGCTCGGCGAGGGCGGCGGCGTCCATGGCCAGCGTGGACGGTGACACGGGGACCGCCCGCACGGCCCGCTCGCCGAGCCCGGCCAGCCGCGCCGCCCGCTCCAGCGACGAGTGGGTCTGCGACGACACGTAGACGGTCTCCGCACCGTCCACGCCGGACTTCCGCCACGTGCCGCCGGAGGAGCGGTGCAGCGCCGCCAGCACCGCGACCAGCGCGGCGGACGACGCCGTGTCCTGGATGACACCGCCGCCCAGGAACGACCGCGGCAGGTCCATCGCGGTCACCAGCTCGTCCATCAGGTGCTGCTCGACCTCGGTGGCGGCGGGCGAGGTGGCCCACAACATCCCCTGCACGCCCAGGCCCGACGACAGCAGGTCGCCGAGCACCGACGGCAGCGACGCGTTGGACGGGAAGTACGCGAAGAACCCGGGGTGCTGCCAGTGCGTCGTGCCGGGCAGCACGACCCGGTCCAGGTCGGCGAGCAGGGGGCCGAACCCCTCTCCGCGCTCGGGCAGCGCGGAGAGCTGCCCCCGCACCCAGCCGGGCTCCACCTGCGACCGCACGGGGAACTCCTCGACGCGGGCGCGGTAGTCGGCGATCCAGTCGACCACCTCGTGGCCGATCCGGCGGAACTCCTCAGGCTTCATGCCCCGCACGGTAGACGCGCCGCCTGCGGTGGGTCGGGCGCCGGTCGCCGGGCGGGGTCAGGGCGCGGGTCTCGACGCGTTCGAGCACCACCGAGCTGGTCAGGTTCCGCACCTCGGTGCGCGAGGCGATCTTGTCCACCAGGAACGCCTGGAGGTGCGTGCTGTCGGCGACCGCGATGTGCACCAGGAAGTCGGCCGTGCCGCTGACGTGGAACAGGGAGCGGGTCTCCGGCTGCGCCATGACGAACGCCCGGAACGCCGCCACCACCGGCCGGGTGTGCGGGCGCACGTTCACCGAGACGACGGCCTCCAGCGACAGGCCGGCGGCGCGCGGGTCGACCACGGCGTGGAACCCGGTGATCACGCCGAGGTCGCGCAGTCGGCGCACCCGTTGCAGGCACGTCGAGGGCGCGATGCCCACGAGGTCGGCGAGCGCCCGGTTCTGGAGGGTCGCGTCGTTCTGCAACTCCTCCAGGATCTGCCAGTCGACCGAATCCAGTTCGGCTACCTCGCCCACAACCGCACACGGTACGTGCGAGGTGGAGCAGAACCGAACGGGTACCACACGATCGTGGCGTGCACATCGCCTGGACGTCCTTCCTGCTCGCGCTCGTCGTGGTCACCGTCGTGCCCGGTCCGGACTTCGTGCTGGTGACCGGGAACGCGGTGCGCGGCGCGCGGTACGGCGCGGTGACGGCGCTGGGCGTGGTGACCGGGCTGCTCGTGCACGCCCTGCTGGCCACGCTCGGCCTGTCCGCGCTGGTGGCCGCGGCCCCGGCGGCGCTGCTGGCGGTGAAGGCGGTCGGCGCGGCCTACCTCGCGTACCTGGGCTTCGCCACCCTGCGCGCGGCCCGTCGCGGCGGCCCGATCCGCCGCGCCGCGACGTCCGACCGCTCGCTGTTCCTGCGCGGCCTCCTGTGCGACCTGCTGAACCCGAAGGTGATGCTGATCTTCCTCAGCCTCGTGCCGCAGGCCATGGACCCGGCCGCCCCGCCCCTGCCCCAGGCCGCGCTCCTGTCCGCTGTGGCGGTGACCGTCTTCGCCTGCTTCTGGGCCGTCGTGGCCCCCCTGGCCACCCGCCTCGCCCGCCTGCTCGCCCACCCGCGCGTGCGCCCGTTCTTCGACCGCGCCTGCGGCGCCGCCCTGATCACCATGGCCGCCACCGTCCTCACCACCTGACCGCGCCCACCCGAACCGCGAGAGTCCAACGCCCAGGCCCCCTGAGTTCTACGTTCGGGGGTCACAGCGTCAGACCCGAACGTAGAACTCACCCGACTCGAACGTAGAACTCTCGCGACCTGAACGTTGGACTCTCGCGACCTGGGCATTGGACTCTCGGGTTCGGGGAAAGTGGTTATGGTGGCGCGCACCGGTCGTCTCCTGGGGGTGAGTCCGGCTCGGGTGGGAGGATCGGTATGCGCACACCAGGGGACGCCGCGGCGGTGACGGCCGCGCAGCGCGGCGAGCCCGGCGCGTTGGACGCGCTGGTGGCGGACTACCTGCCGCTGGTCTACAACGTCGTCGGCCGCGCCCTCGGCGGGCACCCCGACACCGACGACGTGGTCCAGGAGACCATGCTGCGCGCGGTGGACGGCCTGGCGAAGCTCCAGGACCCGGAGTCGTTCCGGTCGTGGCTGCTCGTCATCGCGATGAACCAGGTCCGCGACCGGCACCGGCGGAACACGCCCCTGCCGGTGGACCACGAGGTGCTCGACCGCGCCGACCCCGGCGCGGACTTCGCGGACTACGCCATCACGCGGCTCCAGCTGCGCGGGCAGCGGCGCGAGGTGGTCGCCGCCACTCGGTGGATCGGGGACGACGAGCGCGAGCTGCTGTCGCTGTGGTGGCTGGAGTCGGTCGGCCGCATCACCCGCGCCGAGCTGGCCGAGGCGCTGGACCTCACCCCGCAGCACGCCGCCGTGCGCGTGCAGCGGATGAAGGCGCAGCTCGACGCGGCCCGCGTGGTCGTGCGGGTGCTGGCCATGCCGCGCTGCGACGACCTGGCCGCCGTCGTCTCCGGCTGGGACGGCGTGCCCGGCGCGCTGTGGCGCAAGCGGATCGTGCGGCACGCCCGCGAGTGCGACCGCTGCACGCGCGGCTTCGACGACCTGGCGAACGTGGACGGCCTGGTCGCCCGCATCCCGCTCGTGCCGCTGCCGCCCGGCCTCGACCTGCCCGGCCTCGACCTGCTCGGGCAGACGGGGACCGCGGTGCTCCCGGCCGATCCCGCGGTCGTGGTGCAGCCCGCCACCGGGTCGAAGGCCGCGATCGCGGTGAAGAAGGGGTTCTGGGCGCACGCCGCCGCCAAGCCGCTGGTCGCCGCGGCGGCCGTGGCGGCGGTCGCGGGCGGGGTGGTGCTGCTGCCGAACGACCCGCCACCGCCGCTGCCGGTGGCCGCGCCGGTCGCCGTCACGACCACGACGACGGCGACCGCCACCACCGCACCCACCACGACGGCCACGACCACCACGACCACCACCTCGGCGACGACCACCGCACAGCCGGTCGTCGCCGCCCCGCCGCCACCCCGTCCGCCCGCGGCGGCGTCGGCCAAGAAGGGCGTCAGCACCTGGCACTTCGACGGCGTCACGCGGGCGCTGTCGGACATCGGCGCGGGCTGGGTCTACAACTGGGCGACGACCCCGGAGAACGTCCAGGTGCCGCCGGGCGTCGAGTACGTGCCGATGATCTGGGGCGCGAAGGCGGTGACCCCGGCCGACCTGGAGGCGGTCGCGCGGCAGGGCACCACCCTGCTCGGGTTCAACGAGCCCGACCTCGCCGAGCAGTCGAACATGACCGTGGAGCAGGCGCTGGACCTGTGGCCGCGGCTCCAGGCGACGGGGATGCGCCTGGGCAGCCCCGCCGTGGCGCACAGCGCCGACAAGCCGGGCGGCTGGCTCGACCGGTTCATGGCGGGCGCGGAGCAGCGCGGCCTGCGCGTCGACTTCATCGCGCTGCACTGGTACGGCTCGGACTTCGGCCCGGCCGCCGTGGGCCACCTGAAGAACTACCTGGACGCGGTGAGCGCCCGCTACGGCCTGCCGGTCTGGCTCACCGAGTACTCGCTGATGGACTTCTCCGGCGGCGGCGTGCGCTACCCGGACGAGCGGCAGCTGGCCGACTTCGCCGGCGGGTCGTCGCGGATGCTGGAGGGCCTGCCCTACCTGGAGCGGTACGCGTGGTTCGCGCTGCCCGCCGACAAGCCGGGCACGGGGCTGTACCTGCCCGGCGGCACACCCAACCGGGCCGGCGAGGCCTACCGCGCCACCGGTTAGGGGAGCGCCCGCCGCCGCTGGTCGTGCAGCGGCGGCGGGCAGCCGGGTGATCTTCGGGCCGGGCGGTCCCTAAGCTGTGCGGATGAGTTGGGTGACCCTTCGGCAGTTCCGCTGGACGACCAGGATCGGGCCCGACGACCTGCCTCTGGTGTACGGCATCGCCCCGTACGGGGAGCCCGCGAAGCTGCCCGTCGACGTGGCCGACGTCATCCTCGTCAACGCCATGGCCCCGACCACGTCCCTGCGGATCGAGTACGCGACGCGCGTCGACGAACTGCGCCTCCTGCGGAGCTGCCTGCTCGACAAGGCGGACGGCGCGCTCCACCTGGCGGGTGGCGGGTTCGCGTCCAGCTCACCGCACGTGCGGCGCTTCGTCAGCGAGTCGTTCGGGCTCGGCACGCTGTCCGCCGCGGTGCAGAGCGCCTACGAGTGGGTCGCGGGCCCGGACGCGCTGCGCGACTTCGACGCCCTCCCGGTGTCGCTGGCGCGGAAGTACGCGAAGTCACGGGTGCGCCCCGACCTGCTGTTCCGGACGGCGGGCCTGCTGCTGGCGGGTGAGGCCCGCGGCCGGTCGTCCCGCCCGGCCGCGTCCACCCTCCAGCAGGAGAAGCGGCTCAACACCCTGCTGCCCTGGGCGCACGCCCACAAGCAGCCCTTGGTCATGACCTGGGCGCACCTGACGGAGGCCGGGGTCACGGTCGACCTCTACTCGTCCGCCGACGGCGGCAGCTGGCTCGACGCCCCGATCGGCGAGCCCCGGCCCCCGTCGTCGAACCTGTACCTCGACGTGCCCACCGGAGCGGCCGGGGACGCGCGGGCGCCCGTCGACCCGGACGACCCGCCCGGCGCGGAACCGGACGCCGAACGCCCCCCGCCCCGGTCGACCGGCCTGGGGTCGGCCGAGGCGATGTTCTCGGCGAGTCGGGAAACGCTGCCCCTGCTCACGCGGCAGCTGTACGCGTCGGCGCCGGAGACCCCGGTGCGGTTGGCGGACCGGCGGCTCCGGGGCCGGTGGGTGCCCGTGGACCCCGTGCACCCGGACCGGGGGACGTTCCTGCTCGGCGTCCTGGAGGAACCCCTGTCGCCGCGGGACGGCCGGGTGCTCACCGAGCGGCTGCGCGCCCGGAACCGGGACGTGGTGGTCGCCGGCGGCGTGACCGTCGCCGTGCGGGACCGGCTGCTGGTGGCGACCTCCGCGCTGCGCGAGGGGCAGCCCTGGGACCTGCTGGTCGACTAGCGGGCCGCTCCGGGAGGGTCACGGGAGGTCGTCGAACAGCGGCTGCCAGCGGCCGTCGAAGCCGCCGTTGACCGGCAGGTGCCAGCCCGGCGCGAGCCAGGTGCCCCGTTCGCGGCTCCCGGCGTCGTCCAGGCCCCCGTCGTGCACGAAGTACTCGTGCTGCCGCCAGTACGCGCCGTGCGAGGCCGGGTCGCCGCTCACCGCGCCGCGCGTGCGGCCCGCGCTGTCCACGCCGGTCCCGGCGAACCCGCCGAAGTCGTCCGAGCCCGACGGGGTGTCCTCGTCCAGCTCGGCGGAGTACGCGCCGAAGAACCACGCCTTCGACAGGTAGCCCTCGCGACCGTCGGTGAGGTCGGAGGCGGCGTTGTCGCGGGAGCGGTTGTAGAACCGCTGCACGCCCGTGCCGATGCCCAGTGCGGGCGTCTCGAACCGCACGTCGACCACGTCGTCGGCCAGCCAGTGCCGCTGCCAGGCCGACCCCGACCAGTGCGACGGGACGATGTCGGCGAGGTCCTGGAGCTCGTAGGTGAGCCGCTTGACCTGCGGCCACGCCACCTTCGTTCCGTTGTCCACCCGGCTGGCCGCCGACGGGGTCAGCGGGACCGCGCCGAACGCCGCCACCGCGTCCGCCGCACCGCCGGGCACGAACGCGTAGTGCACGTTGCGCGCGTCGTCGGCGCCGGAGATGTGCACCTCGGCCTTCGCCCCGGACGCCATCCGGCCCGCGATCGTCGCCCACGGGTCGGTGACGTACCGCAGCTCGTGCGCGTGCGGTCCCGCGGACGGCAGGTCGAAGTCGCTCTCGTCGGCCTGCCAGAGCAGCAGGTGGGAGCCCAGGAAGCGGACGTCGGGGTCGGACGCGCGGCGCATGACGTGGTCCTTGTGGTGCGTCACGGTGGCGTTGGCGAACGACTCGCCCGCCCCGCCCGGCGTGCCGGTCACCCCGCGCACGACGATCTCGACGCGCTCCCAGTCGTGGATCTCGCGGCCGTCCTTGTCGGCCGCGTTGTACACGTGGTACAGCAGGACCAGCGATTTCGAGCCGCCCTCGGTGAACTCCAGCAGCGCGGTGTAGAGGGTGGGCCTGATCCGCCAGCCGGGGTGGCCGCCCGCCACGTGCGCGGGCACGTCGCGCCAGTTCGCCCGGTTCGTGGCGTAGTCGCCATCGCGGTCGAAGTCGAAGTTCGTGATCCAGTCGCGGCCGGCCTTGCCGTCGTTCTCGTCACCGCGCTTGAGCAGCACCGGCGCGTAGTGCGCCAGGTAGGCCCGGCGCTGGGCGGTGGTCAGGGACCAGGCCGCCGACGCCTGGCCGGGGGCCACCAGGGCGGTGGCGAGGGTGGTGGCGGCGAGGACGAGCGCGCGGAGTCTCATGACCCGATCGTGGAACGTCGGCGGTGCCGGCGGCGGAACCCGGGTTCGGCTCACCGCAGGAAAGCCGCGGCGTGAACTCCGCAGAGTGAACTCCGCAGCGGGAAAGCGCGGCGTGGTCCGCCCGGCAGCCGCCGTCACCGGGCGGACCACGCCTCCCCGGGGTGTGTCCGGGGAACGGGGGTCCGCCATCGGGACGGGCCCCCGCCGTTCACCGGGTCAGGCCGCGGTCCACTTCTGGTTCGCCGCGCCCGTGCAGGTCCAGATCTGGAGCCTGGTGCCGTCCGCGCTGGTGTTGCCGGTGACGTCGACGCACTTGTCCGCCGCCGGGTTCACCAGGTCGCGCCCGGCCGTGAGGTTCCACTGCTGGTTCGCCGTCCCGCCGCACGACCACAGCTGGAGCTGCGCCCCGTCCGCCGTCGACCGGTCCTTCACGTCGAGGCACTTGCCCAGCGCGCGGATCGTGCCGTCACCGGGCCGGGTCCACTGCTGGGCGGCCGACCCGTTGCACGTGTAGAGCTGCACCGCGGTGCCGTCGGCCGACGAGCCGCCCGCCACGTCGACGCACTTGCCGCCCAGGCCGGTGATGGCGCCGCCGACGGGCGGGTTGCCGCCGCCCGGCGTGCCCGACCAGGTGAACGTCGCGGTCGTGCGGGCAGGCAGGCTGTAGGTGAACGCCTGGTTGCCCCAGTTCACCCGGATCGACTGCGCCGACGTGCCGCCGTTGTGCGCGATCAGGGCCTTGGAGCCGTCCGGGTTCTTCCACGCCACGTTCTGCACGGTGCCGTTGGCGGTCGAGTCGATCCGGTGCGCGCCCGGCTTGACGAACTTCGTCAGGTGACCGGTCGTGTAGTACTCGACCGTGTAGTCGACCTGGCCGGCGCGCGCACCGCCCTCCTGCACGGTGATCAGGCCGGTGCACGTGCCGCAGCCGCCGTTGTGCGGGCCCCTGTTCTGGTTGAGCGCCAGGCTCCACTTCACCAGGCTGCCGCTCCAGTTGCGGGCGTAGTTCACGATGTCGGCCAGGTCCTCGTTGTGCTGGTTCGAGATCCACGTGCCGCCGGAGTGCTCCGTGCTGAACTGCTTCACGTTCGGGTACTGGTCGTGCACCTGCGTGCCCACGGCCGGCTCGCCGAAGTAGCCGTGCCAGGCGATGCCGCCGAACAGCGGGTCGTTGCGCACGCCCGCGTCGCCCAGGATGGCCGCGCCGAAGTTGGCGTAGTCGCCGTAGTTCCAGTCGTGCACCATCACCTTGGTGGTGAGGCCCGCCGCGCGGAACGCCGGGTACACGAAGTTCTTGGTGAACTCGACCAGGCCGGCCGGGTTCCAGCTCATGCCGGGGTAGTCCATCTCGGTCGGGTTGGACGCCTTGCAGCAGTTCGGCTCGTTCTGCACCGAGATGTACTTGATCGGCACGCCGGCGGCCTGGTAGCTCTGCACGTACTTGACCAGGTACTGGGCGTAGGTGGGGTAGTGCTCCCACTTCAGCCAGCCCATCTGGTCCATGCGCCCGTTGTCCTTCATCCAGCCCGGCGCGCTCCACGGCACGCCCTTGACGGTGAGGGCGGGGTTGAGCTGGCGCGCCTGCTGGGTGAGCAGCCGCACGTTCGTGTCGTAGCCGTTGGCCCCGAAGTCGTTGAGGTCGCAGCACGTGTCGTCGAGCGAGACGTGGCCGGGCCGCGACAGGTCGGACGCCCCGATCGGGTTGCGCACGAAGGACAGGCCGATGCCGTCGACCGGGTGGAACAGCCTGCGCATCACCGCGTCGCGGGTGGCGGCCGAGACGGCGCCACCGCGCAGCAGGTGGGCGGTGGTGTCGGTGATCGACGCGCCGCCGCCCTCGAACTGCTGGTAGGTCGTGCCCTCGTTGACGGTGATGGTGTGCGTGGCACCGCCCGCGCTGGTGCTGAACGCGACGGGGGACTGCGGCTGGAGCCCGCGCGTGACGGTGCGTCCGCCGCTGTCCGAGGTGGTGGTCAGGTGGATGGCGACCGACTCGCCCGCGGCGACCGCGGCGGGGGAGGGGACGGCCGTGATGGCGGCGGCGAAGGCGACCGCCGTGACGCCGGCGCTGATGAAAGCCCGACGGTGGGATGAGGGCACCTCGGACTCCTTTCACGACGTTGTGGACAGGGGACGGCGACGGCTTGTAACAAATGAAACAAATGTGGAACTTCCTCGCAGAGCAAAGGAAACAATGCACCCGCGACGGGTGTCAAGGTCGCCCGCCCAGCCCGGTAAAGACCGTGAAAAGGCGTGGAACGGTCCGCGTCAGGCCGGCCGCGCGGGTCCCGTGGACTCGCGCACCACCAGCTCCGTGGCCAGTTCCACGTGCAGCGCCTCCAGCTCGTGCCGCTCCAGCAGGCGCATCAGCAGCGTCACGGCCATCCGCCCCATCTCCTGCAGCGGCTGCCGCACGGTGGTCAGCTCCGGCCGCGTGGCGCGGCTCAGGTCGAGGTCGTCGAACCCGGCCACGGACACGTCGCCCGGCACCGACAACCCCAGCTCGCGGGCCGCGCGCAGGGCCCCGACGGCCATCTTGTCGTTGAACGCCACCAGCGCGGTCGGCCGGTCGGGCAGGCCGAGCAGCTCGCGCGCGACCCGGTGGCCGTGCGCGGTGGTCGGCTCGTCGACGTGCCGCAGCAGCTCCGCCGAGGGCAGCACGCCGACGTCCGACAGCGCCGCCGCGTACCCGGCCAGCCGGCCGTCGGCCGCCAACCAGTCGGACGGGCCGCCGATGATGCCGATGCGCCGGTGCCCCAGCTCCACCAGGTGCGCCATCAGCCGCCGCGCTCCCGCGAAGTGGGCCGCCGACACCGACGCCACGTCGCGCGGCAGCTCGGTGCGCGGGTCCACGACCACGAACGGGAACCGCCGGTCGCGCAGCCGCACCAGCTCCTCGGCGGGCTCCGGCGGCAGGATCAGCAGCGCGCCGTCCACGTCCGAGCGGCTGGGCAGACCGGGCAGGACGGTGGTGCGCTGACCCGAGGTGCCGGCGTCCAGCAGCACCTGCCTGCCGTGCAGGGCCAGGGTCTCGGCCACGCTCGACACGATCAGGCCGAAGTAGTCGTCCAGCAGGTACGGGCAGCGCACGTGGATCGAGCCGACCGGCTTCGCGCCCCGCGGCCTCGGCGCCTGCGCGCCCAGCTCGTCCACGGCCCGCAGCACCAGCTCGCGGGTGTGCCGGGCGACGTTGGCCTGGCCGTTGAGGACGCGGGACACGGTGGCGATGGACAACCCGGTCGCCTTCGCCACGTCCCGCACGGTCGCCCTGGTCATGCCGCTCCTCTGTTCCACGTTTTGTTTCACGATGTTACAGCGCCGGTCGCGCACAGCGGCCCTCCGTGTTCAGGGGGTCCGCACAGGTGCGCGCGGGCCCGGACTTCGGCAGGCTTGGGGGATGACCACCTCCGAGGCACCCGCGCGGATCGCCGTCACCGGGCTCGCCGTCATGGGCAGCAACCTGGCGCGCAACCTCGCCCGGCACGGCTTCCGCGTCGCCGTGCACAACCGCACCTCCGCCCGCACCGAGGCGCTGATCGCCGAGCACGGCCACGAGGGCGACTTCGCGCCCGCCGAGACGCTGGAGGAACTCGTCGCGAGCCTCCGGACGCCCCGCCAGATCATCATCATGGTGAAGGCGGGCGCCCCCACCGACGCGGTCATCGACGAGCTGGCGCCCCTGCTGGAGCCCGGCGACATGGTGATCGACGGCGGCAACGCCCACTACGCCGACACCCGCCGCCGCGAGGCCGCGCTGAAGGAGGCCGGCCTGCACTTCGTCGGCGCCGGCATCTCCGGCGGCGAGGAGGGCGCGCTCAACGGGCCGTCGATCATGCCCGGCGGGTCGGAGGAGTCCTACCGGCACCTCGGGCCGGTCCTGGAGTCCATCGCGGCCCAGGTGGACGGCGTGCCGTGCTGCGTCCACGTCGGACCCGACGGCGCCGGCCACTTCGTCAAGATGGTCCACAACGGCATCGAGTACGCGGACATGCAGCTCATCGCCGAGGCGTACGACCTGCTCAGGCGGGTCGGCGGGTTGGCGCCCGCGGAGATCGCCGAGGTGTTCCGCGGCTGGAACACCGGCGACCTGGAGTCCTACCTGGTCGAGATCACCGCCGAGGTGCTCGGCCACGTCGACGCCGGGAGCGGCGCGGCGCTGGTGGACGTGATCGCCGACGAGGCCGAGCAGAAGGGCACCGGCCGCTGGACCGTGCAGGAGGCGCTGGAGCTGGGCGTCCCGGTCACCGGCATCGCCGAGGCGGTGTTCGCCCGCTCGCTGTCCGGCCGGGTGGGGCAGCGCGAGGCGGTGCGCCGGGCGTTCGGCGCGGGCGAGCCGGCCGTCTCGGACCAGGACGTCGAGCAGCTCGTCGACGACGTCCGGCAGGCGCTCTACGCGTCCAAGGTCGTCGCCTACGCGCAGGGCTTCGACCAGATGCGCGCGGCGGGCGCCGAGTACGGCTGGGACCTCGACCTGGGCGCCATGGCCACGATCTGGCGCGGCGGGTGCATCATCCGGGCCCGGTTCCTCGACCGCATCCGCGAGGCGTACGACAAGGAGCCCGCGCTGGCCTCGCTGCTCGTCGACGACTACTTCCGCGACGCGGTCGCGAACGCCGAGGCGGCGTGGCGCCGGGTCGTGGTGAAGGCGGTGTCCGCGGGCGTGCCCGCACCCGGCTTCGTGTCCGCGCTGGCCTACTACGACGGCCTGCGCTCCGAGCGCCTGCCCGCCTCGCTCGTCCAGGGCCTGCGGGACTTCTTCGGCGCCCACACCTACCGCCGCACCGACCGCGAGGGCAGCTTCCACACCCTCTGGTCGGGTGACAGGTCCCAAGTGGGCGCCTGACGCCCGCGCCCCGATCATGGCCGGGTGCGCGAGCGCTTCCGGCGGAACCCCGTCACGGCCGGCTACCTGCTGGCCGTGGCGGCGTTGGCGCTGCTGACCGGGTTCGTGTTCGCCGACGGGATGTCGGCGCAGGTGCGGGAGTCGCTGAGCACCAGCGCCGCCACCCTCGACCACCACCCGGTGAGCGCCCTGCTGGGCAGCGCGTTCGTGCTCGACCCGGCCCACGGGGTCGTCCTCGGCGGCCTCGCCCTGCTCGCCGTCGCGGTGTTCCTCGGCGCCCTGGAGCGCGAGGTCGGCCCGTGGCGCACGGCGTCCGTCGCCCTCGCGGGCCACGTCGGCGCGGCCCTCGTGACGGCCCTCGTGCTGTCCTCCGACCCCTACGCCCAGGACTTCGCCCACCACGCGGACGTGGGCGTCGACCGCGTGGCGTTCGCGGCGGCCGGCGCGGTCACCCCGCTCGCGCCCGGCGTGCTGCGCGTCCCGTGGGCGGCCCTCCCGCTCGCCTGCGCCGTGCTCGGCGCCCGCTGGACCGGCCCCCTGCCCGACCCCGACGCCGTCGGCCACGTCGCCGCCGTCCTCGTCGGCGTGTGCGCCGGCACCCTCGCCGTGCGCCGGGCGTACGCGGCGGTCGGCCGCTAGGCGGCCGTCACCAGCAGTGACGGCCCACCCGATGATCAACACGACCGGGTGGAACGGCTGTCAGATCCGCCACTCCGTCGTCATGATGGTCCCGACGCGACCTGTACGACGCGGGCTGTGCCGACACGTCCACTGTGCCGACACGGAGGTGCCACCGTGGCGACCCCCCACCACCGCGCCAGGGCCGAGCCCCGACTCGCCGCCCCCCGGCCGCGCCCGCCGCTGCCCCCGACACGGCGGTAGGCACCCCACCCGCCCGACGCCCCCGGCCACCGCCGGGCGTCGACCCCGCGCACCCGAACCAGACCGCACCGGACACTCCACACAGGACGGACAACGCGATGGACCGACCACGCCCCACCAAGTCCCACGCCGGCGAGCACACCACGGCGGGCCCACCGGGCGGGCTCGCCGCAGTGCTGCGGCACGACCTGCCCGCCTCGGTCGTGGTGTTCCTGATCGCCGTGCCGCTGTCGCTGGGCTTCGCCGCCGCGACCGGCGCACCGCTGATCGCGGGCCTCGTCTCGGCCGTCGTCGGCGGTGTCGTGGCGGGTGCGCTCAGCGGCGCGCCGCTCACCGTCAGCGGCCCGGCGGCGGGCATGGTGGTGATCACCTCGGGGATCATCGCCGAGTACGGCTGGGCCGCCACCGCGATGATCACCGCCGGCGCGGGCCTCGTGCAGGTGGCCCTCGGCCTCACCCGCGTCGGCCGCGTCGCGCTGTCCCTCTCGCCGGCCGTGGTGCACGGCCTGCTCGCGGGCATCGGCGTGACGATCGCCGTGGGCCAGCTCGTCGTCGTCCTCGGCGGCCGGGCCGGTTCCTCCGTGCTCGACAACCTCGCCCGGCTGACCGGCCCGGTGGGCGGCGGCGCGCTGCTGGTCGGCGCGGTCGCGGTGGTCGTGCTCGTCGCGTGGCCCGCGGTGCCGCGCTCCTCGTACGTGCCCGCGCCGCTGGTCGCCGTGCTGGCCGCGACCGCCGCGGGCAGCGGGCTGCCCGTGGCCAGGGTGGACCTCCCGGAGAACGCGCTGGACCAGCTCGTGCTGCCGCGCATGCCGTCCGGCGCGGTCGCGGGCATCGCGTTCGCCGTGCTCGCCGTGGCCGTGGTGACGGCCGTCGAGTCGCTGCTGTCCGCGGTCGCGGTGGACAAGCTCCACCCCGGACCGCGCGCCGACCTCGACCGCGACCTGGTCGCGCAGGGCGTGGCCAACACCGTCGCCGGCGCGCTCGGCGGCCTGCCGGTCAGCGGCGGCATCGCGCGCGGCTCCACCAACGTCGCCGCCGGCGCCCGCACCCGCGCCTCGACCGTGCTGCACGGCGTGTGGATCGCGGTGTTCGTGCTCGCGCTGGGCTCGGTGCTGGAGCTGATCCCGCTGGCCGCGCTGGCGGGCGTGCTGCTGGTCGTGGGCGTGCGGCTGGTCAGCGTGCGGCGGATGCGCGCCCTGTGGCGGCACGGCGAGTTCACCGCCTACGCGGTCACCGCGCTCGGCGTGGTCGCGCTCGGCCTGGTCGAGGGCGTGCTGCTGGGCGTCGCGGCGGCGGCCCTGCGCTCCCTGCACCGCCTCACGCGCAGCTCCGTGCGGGTCGAGCCCGAGCACGACGGGTGGCGCGTGGTCATCCGCGGCTCGCTGGTGTTCCTCGGCGCGGGCCGGCTGGTGCGGGCGCTGCGCGACATCCCGCTCGGCCGGCGCGTCGTGCTGGAGCTGCACATCGACTTCCTCGACCACGGCGCCTACGAGGCGATCGACGACTGGCGCACCGGCTACGAGCGGCTGGGCGGCTCCGTCGAGGTGGACGAGGTGCACGACACCTGGTTCAGCAAGGCCACCAGGGGCATCCCGGCGCTGCGCAAGACGCCGCTGTCGCCGCTGCCGCGCTGGTTCGCGCCGTGGTCGCACTGGCAGCGCACGCGCGCGGTCACCGTGCCCCGGCAGCGCGGGGACGCCGACCCGGTGGGCGGCACCCCCGCGGGCATCGACCCGATGATCCGCGGCATGCGCGAGTTCGAGCGCGCCACCGCGCCGCTCGTGCGCCCGTTCCTGGCCGAGCTGGCCGCGCGGGGCCAACGCCCGCGGCAGCTGTTCATCACCTGCGCCGACTCGCGCGTGGTGCCCAACCTGATCACCACCAGCGGACCGGGCGACCTGTTCTGCGTGCGCAACATCGGCAACCTGGTGCCGCTGGACGCCGACGACTCGGTGGGCGCGGCGGTCGAGTACGCGGTGGAGGTGCTGGCCGTGGAGACGATCGCGGTGTGCGGCCACTCCGACTGCGGCGCGATGAAGGCCGTCGTGCACGGCGCCGCGCGTCCCGGCTCACGGCTGCACGCGTGGCTGCGCGCGGCCGAGCCCAGCCTGATCCGGTTCCACGCGGCCGACTCGGACCTGCCGGTGGTGGAGCGGCTGGCGGTGGCCAACGTCGCCCAGCAGCTGGACAACCTGATGACCTACCCGAGCGTGCGGGAGGCCGTGGCGGCGGGTTCGCTGCGCCTGGTGGGGATGTACTTCGACATCTCCGAGGCCCGCGTCTACCTGGTCGACCCCGAGCGCGACGGCCTGGAGCCGGTGCGGGTGTGACGGCAGGGCCGCGGTGCGGGACCGGCCCCGGTCGGGGGGTGCGGGACCGGTCCCGCCCCGGCACTGCGTCGGACGGCGCCGGTGGGGTTCGTCCTCCGGGGAGCGGTGTCGTCCGACGGGAGCGGGCGGACCCGCTCGTCCAGGGGCTAACCGACGCTGCGCAGGTGCCTGCGCCGTCCGGAGGGCTCGTCGCCCGACACGGTCAGGCACAGCTGCGCGCCGAGGTAGGCCCGGCACGGCGACGGCAGGCGGCGGCTCCACCGGCGCGTGCGGCACGTCGGGCAGCGGCCGTGCTCGTCGGGCGTGTGCTCGGCGAGCAGCGACCGGAGCGCGGTGACCACGCGGGGCAGTTCGCCCCGGGCCAGGTCCACCGCCGTCTCGTCGTCGCCGGTCGCCGCGAGGCGGACCAGCGCGTCCAGGTGCTCGTGCAGGGACTTGTCGAGCTGGCTGAAGACGGTGACGGACACCTTCAGCGCTCCTTCCCGGGTCGGTTGCCCACGCAGCCTGGGCCCGCCCGCCGTCGAACTGCAAGTTGCACTACACGAATGGATGACGTCCCTTTGCTCCACAGGGTGACGGGCACAGACTGGTGGGCGGTCGTCGTCACGAGGAGGCGCGGATGCCCCGCGGCAGCAGCCCCACCCTGCGCAAGCGCAGGCTGGTCGCCGAGTTGCGCAGGCTGCGCGAGGCCGCCGACCTCACCATCGAGGAGGTGGCCGAGCGCCTGGAGTGCTCCGCCTCCAAGGTCAGCCGGATCGAGACCGGCCGCGTCGGCGTCACGCCGCGCGACGTCCGCGACATGCTCGACGCCTACGGCGCCGACCCGGACACCCGCGACGAGCTGGTGCAGCTCGCCCGCGAGGCGCGCCGCAAGGCGTGGTGGGACGAGTTCGGCGACATCGCGCCCGGCCGCTACGTCGGGTTCGAGGCCGACGCCGAGTCGGTGCGCGCCTACCAGGGGCTGATGGTGCCGGGCCTGCTCCAGTGCGAGTCCTACACCAGGGCGCTGATCGGGGACGTGCTGCCGCACGCCGCCCCGGCCGAGGTCGACCGGCGGGTGAGGCTGCGCAAGGCGCGCCAGGCCCTGCTGCGCGAGGACGACCCGCTGCGCCTGCACGTCGTCGTCGACGAGGCCGCGCTGCGCCGCGTGGTCGGCGGTCCCGCCGTGATGCGCGAGCAGATGCGGAGATTCGGCGAAGTCGGCGAACTGCCGAATGTCACCCTCCAGGTCATTCCTTTCACCGCGGGCGGTCACGCCGCGATGGACGGCCGGTTCGTGATACTCGCGTTCCCGGAGAAGCTCGATCCGGACGTGGTATACATCGAAAGCACGAGGAGCGACGTCTATTTGGAACAGCCGGCCGATGTCGCGGGCTATTCCGACATGTTCGCGCGGCTCTGCGCCCGATCGCTCGACCCGGCGGCGTCGGCCGCGCTCATCGAGCGGGTGGCGCGCGAGCACGCCTAATCTGTGGAGCGTGGAGCACATGGAACGTGAGTGGCGCAAGAGCACGCGTTCGTCCGCCGGCGGCCCGGAGTGCGTGGAAATCGCGCTCGACGCGGTGCGCACCGGCGTGCGCGATTCGAAGAACCGAACCGCCGGCGAGTTGGACTTCGGTTCCGCGCAGTGGTCTCGTTTCCTGGGTTCCGCGAAGAACGGCGCGCTCGACCCGCGCTGATCCGCGCTGATCCCCTAGGCCGACCGGTGGTGAATGCCGCGCCGGCGGCCGAACACCCCTGAGTCCGACCGCCCCGGACCACTACCGAAGGTCAGGGGTCGTATCAGACTCCGGGCGGATGTGCGGTTCCCCCGAACGCGGTGGACTTGTCCGGGACCCGTTCCACCGGGTCCCACTCCACCCGTCCGACACCCGAAGGCCATACCCTGCGCGGCGGCACGTCCCGCGCGGCCGTTCACCGCGTCGGGCGCACACCGCGATCACTGGGGGACCACACATGGCTCTGCTGACCGACGCCCTGGAGGGGCTGGCCGGTCTGCCCCAACCCGCCGTCCTGGCGGTCACGGGCGCGCTGACGCTGGCGGAGTGCACGCTGGGCGTCGGGTTCATCGCACCCGGCGAGAGCGCCCTGCTGCTCGCCGCGACCACGGTCACCAGCGTGTCCAGGTTCCTGGTGATGTGGCTCGTGGTGTCGGTCTGCGCCGTCGCGGGCGACAGCATCGGCTACTTCCTGGGCCGCCGGTACGGCGACCGGCTGCGGGAGAGCCGCATGGTGCGCAGGATCGGCCAGGAGCACTGGGACAAGGCCGGCGCCCTGCTGCGCAAGCGCGGCGCGTGGGCGGTGTTCGTCGCCCGGTTCATGCCGGTGGTCCGCACCCTGGTGCCGGCCTCGGCGGGCGCCTCGAAGCTGGAGTACCGCCGGTTCCTGCCCGCCTCGATCGCGGGCGCGGTGTGCTGGTCGGCGCTGCACATCGGCATCGGCTCGGCCGCGGGCGCCTCGGCGAAGTACATCGAGTCCGTCTTCAACGGGGCGATGTGGGGCCTCATGGGTGTCGCGGTCCTGGTGGGCGGCGTCGTGGTGCTGCGCCGCCGGCGGGCCGCCGCCCGCACCGCGCCCGCACCCGCGGAGCTGGAGGAAGTGGCCTGAGCCCGGACGCGTCGAAGGGGCCGCGGTCGGGGGTTCGGTTCCCGGCCGCGGCCCCTTCCACTGGGGGAGGGCAAAGGAGGAGGGCCATCCCCTACCGGATGACCCCTCTCCACGTGGAGAAGGGGACGAGGGCGGGCCGGCGTTCCGCCGCCGCGGGCTGGATGCCCCTTGCACGCCGGCCTGCCCTCGTCGTTCAAGGAGAGCAGCGGATGTTCCGCTGTCTGGTCCAACCTCCCCGCCGGGGGTTCGCCCTGTGTGGTCGGTCGGACACGCTTAGCGTAAGAATGCGGCTACAGCGCGACTGGAGCCGGACTGAAGTGATCTCCTGGGCTCGGTCGCGGGAGAGACCTTCGAGAAGGATTCGGTCGGTGGAAGACGTCGGCGGGGAGCGCTTGCGGTTCGAGGTGCTCGGCCTCCTCCGGGCGGTGCGCGGCGGTGCGGAGGTGGACCTCGGCGCGGCGAAGCAGCGCGCCGTGCTGGCGGTGCTGCTGCTCGCCCGCAACACCCCGGTCAGCCGGGACCAGATCATCGAGGCGGTGTGGGGCGACACCCCGCCCACCAGCGCGGTCAACCTCGTGCAGACCTACGTCGCCGGCCTGCGCCGCGCCCTGGAGCCCCGCCGCGCCCGTCGCGCCCCGGCCGAGCTGCTGACCTCCGTCGGCGACGGCTACCTGCTGCGGGTCGCCGCGGGCGCGGTCGACCTGGACGACTTCGAGCGCGGGGTGGTGGCCGCCGGGCGGCTGCGCTCCGCCGGCGACCTGGTGGCCGCCGCCGACGCCCTCGACGACGCCCTGCGCCTGTGGCGCGGTGAACCGCTCGGCGGGATCGTCGGCCTGTTCGCCGAGGTGGAGCGGGACCGCCTGGTGGAACGGCGGCTCGCCGTGCAGGAGGAGCGCGCCGAGCTGATGCTGCTGATCGGCCGCGGCGCGGAGCTGGTCGGGTCGCTGACCGCCCTGGTCGGCGAGCACCCGCTGCGCGAACGCGGGCACGGGCTGCTGATGCGCGCGCTGTGCCAGGCGGGCCGGCAGGCCGAGGCGCTGGCCGCCTACCGGGACGCGCGCCGGGTGCTGATCGACGAGCTGGGCGTCGAACCGGGCCCGGAGCTGCGCAAGCTCCAGCAGGCCGTGCTGGCGGGGGAGAACCCCGAGCCGGAGCCGCCCACCCGCCCGATGACGCTGCCCGCGACCCCCGAGCCCGCGCCCGCCATCACCCCCGCCCAGCTGCCGCGCGCCTCGGTCACGCTGATCGGCCGCGACGACGAGCTCGACCGCCTCGACGGCCTGCTCGCCGCCCACCCCGACGGCGGTCTGGTCCTCGTCGTCACGGGTCCCGCCGGCGTCGGCAAGACAGCGCTCGCCCTGCACTGGGCGCACCGGGTCCGCGAGGACTTCCCGGACGGCCAGCTCTACGTGGACCTGCACGGCTACGACCCCAACCAGGAGCCCCTGGGCGCGGGCGAGGTCCTCAACCGCCTGCTGCGCGCGCTCGGGGTGTCGTCGGCGGACCTCCCGGTCACCGTGGAGGAGCGCTCGGCGCTGTTCCGGACGCTCACCGCCGACCGGCGCACCATCGTGATGCTCGACAACGCCCGCGGCTCGACCGAGCTGCTGCCCCTGCTGCCGGGGCCGCCCTCGTGCGTGCTGGTGACGTCCCGCCGGCGGTTGGTCGGCCTGGTCGCGCACGCCGAGGCGCGCCTGGTCGAGCTGGACATGCTGGACGTGGACGCCGCGGTCGCGGTCGTCGGCCGGGTGGCGGGCCGGGACGGCACCGAGTCCGCCGCGCTGCGCCGGCTCGCCGTGCTGTGCGACGGGCTGCCGCTGGCGCTGCGCATCGCCGCCGCCCGCCTGGCCGTGGCACCGTCGCTGAAGGTGGCCGAGCTGGTGGCCGAGCTGGACGACGAGCACGGCAGGCTGGCCGCGCTGGGCCTGGAGGACGAGGACTCCACCGTGCGGGCCGCCCTGGACGCGTCCCGCCGCGCGCTGTCCCCGCTGCCGGCGCGGCTGCTGGCCCTGCTGGGCCTGCACCCCGGCCCGGACGTGACCGCGCACGTCGCCGCCGCCATGGCCCGCGTCCGGCTGGGGGAGGCGCAGCGCGCCCTGGACTCGCTGGTCACCGCGAACCTGCTGTCGCCCACCGAGACGGGCCGCTACGGCGCGCACGACCTGGTCCGCGTCTACACCCGCACGCTGGCCGCCGAGCTGGCCCCGGGGGAGCGCCACCTGGCGACCAGCCGGATGCTCGACTACTACCTGCACTGCGCCGACCTCGCGGACGGCCTGCTGCCGGTGGGCCGGGGCAGCGTCCGGGTGGCGCCGGAGCACGTGCCGGCCGAGGTGCCCGGGTTCGCCGGGTCGGCCGAGGCCATCGCCTGGCTGGACGCCGAGCAGGGCAACATCATCGCCGCCGCCGAGCTGGCCGCCGAGGGCGGCGACCGGGCCTGGCTGGTGCACGCCTGGCAGCTGCCGTACACGCTGTCCCGGTTCTTCTGGTTGCGCGCCGACCGGGCGACCTGGCTGCACACCACGGAGGCCGCGCTCAAGGCCGCCACGACGCTGGGCGATCCCGAGGGCCGGTTCGTCATGCTGTTCAACCTCGGCGCCGCCCTGGCGCACTTCCAGCGCATGGACGAGTCGCTGGCGCGGCACCGCGAGGCCCTGGAGGTGGCCCGCGCCTGCGGCGACGTCAACGCCCAGGCGCGCGCGCTCACCACGGTCGCCGACATCCTCCAGCACCTGGGGCGCGCCGACGAGTCCGAGGCGTCCTACCGGGAGGCGCTGGCGGTCAGCCGCGCGGCGGGTGCGCGCTGGGCCGAGGCCAGCGCGCACCACAACCTGGGGCTGCTGCAACTGGCGTCGCGCCGCTACGACGACGCGAAGTCCTGGCTGCGCGCCGCCGTGGACATGTACCGGGAGGTGGGCGAGCAGTGCGGCGAGTCGACCTGCCACACCGACCTCGCCATGGTGCTGCTGGAGTCCGGCGAGCAGGCGGACGCGGTGGCGTCGGCGCGGACCGCGCTCCAGGTGGCCTCGGCCGCGGCCAGTCCGTACCACCAGGCGATGGCCCACGACCGGCTGGCGACCGTGTTCGACCGGCAGGGCGCGCCGGGTGCGATCGCGCACTGGCAGCGGGCGCTGGCGCTGCTGACCGAGCTGCGCGCGCCGGAGGCCGACCAGGTCCGGGCGCGCCTGGCCCGTGCCCGCGCCGCCGCGTCGGCCTGAGCCCGGCGCGACGGACCTCCTGATCGGTTGGGTGGTCTGGACCTATTGACAGATAGGTCCAGACCTCTTAGCTGTCGGTGAGCTGCGTCGTGGCCGCCGCCTGCCACGCCTCGCGGTGGCGGGTAAGGGAACCACCCCGCGGTGCGCGCGAACGCGGCGCGGGCACGCGCCTCCCGCGAGCCCCGCACGCCGAGGCGACCGTGGTGGGGGGCTGGGCCACCGCACGGCGCCGGAGGCGGGCGAGGGGGAAAACGCCGCCCGGAGGCCGCCTGAGGTGTGACAGCATGCCAGGTGTGGCACGCCTCGGTTCCGGAATTCCCCTGGTGGCGCGTAGCCGGGAGGTGGCCAGGCTCCGCGCCGCCCTCGACGACGCCGCGCGGGGCACGGCGGGCGCGGTCCTGCTCGCCGGCGACGCGGGCGTCGGCAAGAGCCGACTGGTGGACGAACTGGCCGCCGCCGCGGGCGACGCGCTCGTGCTCACCGGGCGCTGCCTGGGCGTCGGCGAGACCGGCCTCCCGTACCTGCCCTTCACCGAGGCCCTCGGGCAGGTGCGGGAGGCGGGCCTGCTCGACGTCGCCGCCCGGCCCGCGCTGGCCCCGCTGATCCCCGAGCTCGCCCTGCCGGCCGCCCACGAGGGCGGCCGGTCCGTGTCCGGCCCGCCGCACCCGGTCGGCCGCCGCTCCGAGCAGGACGTCGGCCAGCTCCGGTTGTTCGACGCCGTGCACGGCCTGCTCGGCGACCTGGCCGGGGAGCGGCCCGTGCTGCTGGTTCTCGAAGACCTGCACTGGGCCGACGCCTCCACCCGCCACCTGCTGTCCTTCCTGCTCCCCCGGCTGAGCGGGCAGCGGCTGCTGGTCGTCGCCACCTACCGCTCGGACGACCTGCACCGCGGCCACCCGCTGCGGCCCCTGCTCGTCGAGCTGGTGCGGCTGCCCGCCGTGCAGCGGCTCGACCTGACCCCGCTCAGCGCGATCGACGCCCGCTCGTTCGTGGCCGCGCTGTCCGACGACCTGCCCGACGACGTGGTGCTGGAGGTCGCCGAGCGCTCGGACGGCAACCCGTTCTTCGCCGAGGAGCTGATCGCGTTCGCCACCTCCGGCGCCGGGCACGTGCCGCGGACGCTCGCCGAGGTGCTGCCGGCCCGCGTCGAGCGCCTCCGACCGGAGGCGCAGCGCGTCGTGCGGATCGCCTCCGTCGCGGGCCGATCGGTCCGGCACGAGCTGCTGCGCGACGTGGCGGCCGTGGACGACGTCGCGCTCGACACCGCCCTGCGCGAGGCCGTGCAGCACCACGTGCTGCTGGTGGACCGCGCCGGCGGCTACGCGTTCCGGCACGCCCTGCTGCGCGAGGCCGTGTACGGCGACCTGCTGCCCGGTGAACGCACCCGTCTGCACTCCGCGTACGCCGACCGCACCGCCGCCGGCGGCGGGCGGGGCGCCGCCGCCGCGCTCGCCCACCACAGCCTGGAGTCCCACGACCTGCCCCGCGCACTGCGCGCGTCGGTCGAGGCCGCGCAGGAGGCGCAGGCCGCCGGCGCGCCCGCCGAGGCGCTGAGGCACCTGGAGCGGGCGCAGGAGCTGTGGCCCGCCGTCCCGGAGGCCGACCGGCCGCCGGGCGTGAGCGAACTGGTGCTGCTGCGCCGCGCGTCGTGGGCGGCGGGCACGTCCGGCCACCCGGAGCGGGCCGTCGCGTTCGCCCGCACCGGCACGACGATCCTCGACGGGGCCGACCCGGAGACCGCGGCCGAGATGTGGCGGCGCTTCGCACAGGCGTTGCAGGTGCTCGACGGCACCGAGGACGAGGAGTTCCGCGCCATCGAGGAGGCGTGGCGGCTCGTGCGCGACCGGCCCGCGTCCCCGGCCCGCGCCCGGGTGCTGGCGGTGTGGGCGGCGGCGCTGCGCCACGGCCGCGAGTACGCGCGGGCCCGGGAGCGCGCAGGGCTGGCGGTGGCCGACGGCCGCGCGGCGGGCGCCGAGGCGGCGGTGGCGGACGCGCTGACCACGCTGGGCCTGCTCGACGAGGCCGCGGGCGAGGTGTCCCCGGCCCGCGAGCACCTGACCGCGGCCGTGGCGTGCGCGATGGAGGCCGGGGCGGTCAGCACCGAGCTGCGCGCCCGCTGCTTCCTCGGCCTGCACCACTACGACCTGGGCGAGCCGGCCGAGGCCGCGCGGGTGTTCGACGAGGGCGTGGCGCGGGCCAGGGCGACCGGTCTCACGTGGAGCTCCTTCGGCCTGGAGCTGCGCATCCGCCAGGTGCTGACCAAGTACTGCACCGGCGCGTGGGACGACGCGGCGACCGCCGCCGAACCGCCGGGCCTGCGGGTGTCGAGCACGGTGTCCGCGCGGCTCGCCGCGGCCGGCACGCACGTCGCGGTCGGCCGGGGCGAGTTCGAGCAGGCCGAGCGGATGATCCGCGAGCTGCGTGCCGACTGGCACCGCGACCTCCAGATCGCGCTCATCACCGGCGGCACGGGCGCCGAGCTGGCGCTGTGGCGCGGTCAGCCGGAACTGGCCGTGGAGCGGGTCGCCGACGCCGTGCAGTGGTCGCGCCAGGGCGACGAGTGGTTCCTGGCGGGCATCCGGCTGGCGGCCCTGGGCGTCGCCGGGCACGCCGACCTGGCCGTGCGGGCGCGGCGGCGGCGCGACCGGGTCGCGGAGGAGGCGGCGGTGCGCGCCGGGCGCGAGCTGGCCGGGTACGCCCGCACCACGGCCGACCTGGGCTCGCCGCGCACCGGCGAGCTGGGCCCCGAGGGACGCGCGTGGCTGGCCCGCGCCGCCGCCGAGGAGTCCCGGCTGACCGGTCCGGGCGACCCGGTGCTGTGGCGCCGCGCCGCGGACGGGTTCGACTTCGGGTCGGTGTTCGAGCAGGCCGTCTGCCGGTGGCGGCTGGCCGAGGCGCTGCTGGCCGCCGACCTGCGCGACGAGGCGGTGACCGTGCTGCGGCAGGCCGGCGCGGTGGCCGACCGGCTGGGCGCGGCGCCGCTGCGGGAGGCGCTGGACCTGGTGGCCCGGCGGGCGCGGGTGGCGCTGCGCGACACGGGGCCGCGCGACCGGGTCGACCCCTTCACCCCGCGCGAGCGGTCGGTGCTGGAACTGGTCGCGCGGGGGCGCACCAACCGGCAGGTGGGCGAGGAGCTCTACATCTCCGAGAAGACGGTCAGCGTGCACCTGAGCCGGATCATGGCCAAGCTCGGCGCGAGCAGGCGGGCCGAGGCCGTGGCGAACGCCTTCGACCGGGGTCTGCTCGACCTGCCCGACTGACGCGGCGCCGGACCGGGCGCGTCAGACCTCAGGACCACCCGGCGTCATCCCGCCGGCTGACGGTGGGTTCCGCCGCCGAGGTGACGACCGGTTACGCCCGCCGGCCATAGCTTTCTCCCCGATCGAGAAGACCGAGGGAATGAGGGAGCATGTCCGCACTGGTGTCCGACGTCGGGACCCGCACCGCCGCAGAGGCAGCGAACCTGGTGAAGGTGTACGGCAAGGGCGACACCGCGGTCCGCGCCCTCGACGGGGTGAGCGTCGCCTTCGAGGCGGGCCGCTTCACCGCGATCATGGGGCCCTCGGGCTCCGGCAAGTCCACGCTGATGCACTGCCTCGCCGGGCTGGACAACGTCGACGGCGGCAGCGTGCGCATCGGCGGCACCGAGATCACCTCGCTCAACGACAAGGACCTGACCAAGCTGCGCCGCGACCGCGTCGGCTTCGTGTTCCAGGCGTTCAACCTGCTGCCCACGCTCACCGCCGAGGCCAACGTCCTGCTCGGCCTGGAGCTGGCCGGCCGCAAGCCCGACCGCGAGTGGTTCGACACCATCGTCGACGTCCTCGGCCTGCGCGACCGCCTCAAGCACAAGCCCACCGAGCTGTCCGGTGGCCAGCAGCAGCGCGTGGCCTGCGCCCGCGCCCTGGTCGCGCGGCCCGACGTGGTGTTCGCCGACGAGCCGACCGGCAACCTCGACTCGCGCTCCGGCGCCGAGGTCCTCGACTTCCTGCGCATGTCGGTGCGCAAGCTCGGCCAGACCGTGATCATGGTGACGCACGACCCGGTCGCCGCGTCCTACGCGGACCGCGTCGTGCTGCTCGCCGACGGCCGGCTCGCGGGCGACATCGCCAACCCGACCGCGGACTCCGTGCTCGCGGCCCTGAAGCACCTGGGCGCGTGACCTGATGCTCCGCACGATCATCGCGGGCCTGCGGGCCCGCACCGCGCGCCTCGTCCTCTCCTCGGTGGCGATCGCCCTCGGCGTCGCGTTCGTGACCGGCACCCTCGTGCTCGGCGACGCGATGAACGCGAGCCTGCGCGACCAGTTCGCCAAGGGCGCGCGCAACGTCGACGCCTCCGTCACCCCGTCCGGCACGTCGGAGGACGGTCCGAAGGGCATCACGCCGGAGGTGCTGGAGAAGGTCCGGCAGACCCCCGGCGTGGCCGGCGCCGATACCCGCTACATCGCGTCCGTCCCGCTCATCGGCGGCGACGGCAAGGCCAAGAACGCGTGGGGCGCGCCGCTGGCCTCCACCGAGCGGCTGCGCGAGTTCGACCTCGTCGCCGGCCGCTACCCGACCGGTGACGACGAGATCGCGGTCGACGAGCGCACCGCCTCGACCGCGAAGCTCACCGTCGGCGGCACGGTCACGCTGCTGGCGCCCGACCAGTCGGAGCGCGCGTTCACCGTCGTCGGCACCTACGCGCAGGGCGTCAACCGGGTCCAGGTGTCGGGCAACGACCACGTCGTGCTCACGCCCGCCGCGCTCCGGGAGTTCGCCGAGGACCGGCTGCCCTACGAGGTGGTCGCCGTGGCCGCGCCCGGCGTCACCCAGCAGCAGTTGGTGGACGACCTGCGCGAGGCCGTCGGCGGGGACGGTTACCGGTTCCTGACGGGCGAGGAGCTGACGCAGGAGGCGCTGCGCCAGGTCGCCTCCCAGGCCGGCGAGTTCACCACCGTGCTGCTCGCGTTCGCGCTCATCGCGCTCGTCGTCGCGGCCATGGTCATCTACAACACGTTCACCATCTTGGTCGCCCAGCGCACCCGCGAGCTGGCCCTGATGCGGTGCGTGGGGGCGAGCCGCGCCCAGGTGTTCCGCGGCGTGCTGGCCGAGGCCCTGGTGATGGGGCTCGTCGCGTCCGTGCTCGGCCTGTTCGCCGGCCTCGGCGTCTCCGCGCTGCTCCAGGAGGTGATCGGGAGCTTCGACGGCGGCACCGGCGCGGTGAGCCTGCCCGTGTCGGTGACCACCGTGCTGGCCGCGTTCGCCGTGGGCACCCTGGTGACCGTGCTGGCCGCCGTGCTGCCCGCCCGCAAGGCGACCCGCGTGCCGCCGGTGGCCGCGCTGCGCAGCCAGCCCGACAGCGGCGAGGAGGTCAGGCGCACCGGCGTGCTGAGGGTCCTGACGGCCGTGCTGTTCGCCGTGGTCGGCGTCGGCGCGATCGTGCTGGGCATGGGCATCGACGACGAGAACGCGTCGATGGTCGTCAGCGGCGGGGGCACCATGGCGCTGCTCGCCGCCGTGATCGTCCTCGGCCCGCTGCTGGTTGGACCGGTCAACCGGGCGCTCGGCGTCGTGCCGCGGATGCTGTTCGGCGTGCCCGCGAAGCTGGCCTCCGCCAACGCCGCCCGCAACCCCAAGCGCACCGCCGCGACCACCGCCGCGCTGCTCATCGGCGTGACCATCGTGTCCCTGGTGACGGTGGTCGCCAACAGCGCGAAGGAGACCGCCAACGCCCAGATCGACCAGCGGATGCCCGCCGACTACACGGTGACGTCCTCCGTCCACGACCGACCGCTGCCCGAGCGGCTGGCGACCGACCTCGCCGCGGTCCCCGAGGTCGAGGAGGTCGCGCCCACCACCCGCGTGTACGGGGACCGGGCGTACTTCGACGGCGTCCCGCGCGACGCGCTGGGCGACCTGTTCCGACCGGAGGTCACGAGCGGTTCACTCGACGACCTGGTCGACGGCGCGGTGGCCGTGCGGGACGAGTACGCCACCGAGGCCGGCCTGTCCGTCGGGGCGACGCTCACCGTCCGCGAGTTCGAGGGCGGCGGGTCGCAGGACCTCCGCGTGGTGGCCGTGGTCACCGGCAACGGGCTGCCGGACGGCCTGATGACGCTGGAGACCTCGAAGCGGTTCGCGCAGGCCGCCGAGGGCTACGACAGCATCCTGATCAAGCTGCGCGACGGCGCCGCGAACGGCCGCGCGGCGGTCGAGGAGGTCACCGACGCGTCGCCGCTCGCCGTGCTCGACAGCGCCGCGGAGACCAAGGAGCAGCTGAACTCGCAGCTCGACCAGGTGCTCGGGTTCATCTGGGCGCTGATCGGGCTGGCCGTCGTGATCGCCCTGTTCGGCATCGCCAACACGCTCACCCTGTCGGTGCTGGAGCGGACCCGCGAGTCGGCGCTGCTGCGCGCCCTCGGCCTGACGCGGGGGCAGCTGCGCCTGATGCTGGTGATCGAGTCGGTCCTGATGGCGGTGATGGGCGCGGCGATCGGCCTGGTGCTGGGCATCGGGTTCGGCTGGGTGGTCGTCGAGGCCGTGTCGTCGGACACCGTGCCGTTCGACCTGGTCGTGCCGTTCGGGCAGATCGGCGTGATGCTGGCGGGCGCCGTGGTGGCCGCGGTCCTGGCCGCCGCCCTGCCCGCCCGGCGCGCGGCGCGCACCTCCGTGATCGCGGGCATCGCCGAAGCCTGACCGCGAACGCACGACACGCGTGTCGCGAACGCACGACTCGCCGGGCACGAACGCACGACACGCCGGACACCCCGCGTGTCGTGCGTTCATGCCGCGCGAGTCGTGCGTTCGCGGCCTGTGTGTCGTGCGTTCGCGGCCTGTGTGTTGTGCGTTCGTGCGGAATCGCGGGGTCGCGCGTCACGGTTCGGCGCGGTTCGCCTCTCACCAGGTGCGGGGTGGCCCGAGCGAGGGCCGGGCCACCCCCGCGTCGCGCGTTCCGCCGCAACTGGCCTCACACACCGTCATTTCTGGTTGCTCTTCGTTACGGGAGCGCTTCAGAAAGTTACGGAACGGTGTCGAGAATCCCGGTACTCCTTGACGTGCCGTGCCGGGGGTCACAGGGTGAGAGCGCTCTCATGAGAGCGCTCTCACGACGTCGGGCGGTTCCCGGCGAGTGCGTCGAGGAGGACGGATGAGCAGGACTTCGGTCGGCCGGACGACGGCGATCACCGCGGTCGCCCTGACCGCCACGCTGGTGGCGGCCTGCGGTGGCGGGGGAGGTGACGCGGGTGACGGCACCGTGAAGCTGTCGATCGGCATCTTCTCCGACTTCGGGTTCACCAACCTGATCAAGGAGTACCAGGCGTCACACCCGGGCATCGAGATCGAGCAGCGCACGGTCAAGATGGAGCAGCACCACACGCAGCTCGCCACCCAGCTCGCGGGCGGCCGGGGCGCGGCGGACATCGTGGCGATCGAAGAGGGCAACATCGCCCAGTTCCGCCAGTCCAAGGACAAGTTCGTCAACCTCGCCGACCACGGCGCCCTGGAGCTGAAGGACCAGTGGGCGGCCTGGAAGTGGAACCAGGGCACCACCGACGACGGGAAGTTCGTCCTGGGCCTCGGCACCGACATGGGCAGCCTCGCCCTGTGCTACCGGCGCGACCTGTTCCAGGCCGCCGGGCTGCCCGTCGAGCGCGAGGAGGTCGGCAAGCTCTGGCCGACCTGGGAGAAGTACCTGGAGGTCGCCGACACCTTCACCGCCAAGACGCCGGACAAGAAGTTCGTCGACGCCGCCCAGAACGTCTACAAGGCCATCCTCGACCAGACCGAGGA
The DNA here is from genome assembly GCF_031455225.1 of Saccharothrix longispora. Lineage (GTDB taxonomy): Bacteria > Actinomycetota > Actinomycetes > Mycobacteriales > Pseudonocardiaceae > Actinosynnema > Actinosynnema longispora. The sequence continues at coordinate 5,147,404 of NZ_JAVDSG010000001.1, read as the reverse complement.
GGGCTACTTCGCCAAGGCCGACGACGGCTTCATCGCCGACTCCAACGACAAGGTGGAGAAGGCGTTCACCCTGGCCGCGAGCCTCGGCGAGAAGAAGCAGACCGGCGCGCTGGCCCCGTTCAGCCAGGACTGGAACGTCGCCCTCAAGCAGGCGTCCTTCGCCACCACCACGTGCCCGGCGTGGGCGCTCGCGCTGATCAAGGCCGGCGCCGGCGACGAGGCCGCGGGCAAGTGGGACGTCGCCGCCGCGCCCGGCGGTGGCGGCAACTGGGGCGGCTCGTTCCTGGCCGTGCCCAAGCAGGGCGAGCACGTCAAGGAGGCCGCGGAGCTGGCCAAGTGGCTGACCGCGCCCGAGCAGCAGAAGCGGATCTTCAAGGAGACCGGCAACCTGCCCAGCCAGCCCGCCGCGTACCAGGACCCCGAGGTCACCGCGACCACGAACGAGTACTTCAACTCCGCGCCCGTCGGCCAGATCTTCGGCAACTCCGCCGAGAGCCTGAAGCCGACCTACCGCGGCACCAAGGACTCCGTGGTCACGCCGATGTTCAACAACGCGCTCTCCCGCGTGGAGACCGGCAAGCAGTCCGGTGCGGAGGCGTGGGAGCAGGCCGTGAACGAGGCGAAGGCGGCGTCCGCCAAGTGACGGTCGCGCCCGAACGGACGGCGGCGGGACGGGGCACGACGCCCGTCCCGCCGCCCGTGCGCCTGTCGTGGCGGGACAAGCTCACCCGGTGGGACGGCAAGTACACGCCGTACCTGATCATCGCGCCGTTCTTCCTGGTGTTCGGCGTCTTCGGCCTGTACCCGCTGCTCTACACCGCCTGGGTCTCCCTGCACGACTGGCAGCTCATCGACGGCGACCAGGGCTTCACCGGCCTCGCCAACTACGCCGAGCTGCTCTCCGACGGCAACTTCTGGAACGCGCTGGGCAACACGGTCAGCCTGTTCCTGCTCTCGACCGTGCCCCAGCTGTTCGCCGCGCTCGGCCTGGCCGCCCTGCTCGACCGAGGCCTGCGCGGCCGGGCGTTCTGGCGGGCCGGTGTGCTGCTGCCCAACGTCATCTCGGTCGCCGCCGTGGCACTGGTGTTCGCCCAGCTCTACGGCCGGGACTTCGGCATCGTCAACTCGCTCCTCGGCCTGGTCGGCGTCGACCCGGTGGACTGGCGCGCCGAGACGTGGGCCTCGCACCTGGCCATCAGCTCGATGGTGATGTGGCGGTGGGTCGGCTACAACGCGCTCATCTACCTGGCCGCCATGCAGTCCGTGCCCAAGGACATGTACGAGTCGGCGATGCTCGACGGCGCGTCCCGGTGGCGGGTGTTCTGGTCGATCACCGTGCCGAGCATCCGGCCGACGCTCCTGTTCACCGTCATCGTGTCCACCATCGGCGGCATGCAGCTGTTCGTCGAGCCGCAGCTGTTCGACCCGGGTGGCACGGCCACCGGCACCGGCGGCGACGACCGGCAGTTCCAGACCCTGGTGATGTACCTGTACGAGAAGGGCTTCCGGTTGTTCGACGCGGGCTACTCGTCGGCCATCGCGTGGGTGCTGTTCCTGCTCATCCTCGTGGTGGCGATGGTCAACTTCGCGGTGACGCGGCGCATCGCGTCGAAGGGGTGAGGCCGGTGCGCGCGAAGTTCTCCGCCACCAAGGCCGGACCGCTCGCCTACGCGGTGCTGGTCGTGGTGCTGCTCGCGTCGGTCTTCCCGCTCTACTACTCGTTCCTCATCGCCAGCAAGGACAACTCGGCGCTCGGCGAGGCGGTGCCGTCGCTCGTGCCGGGCGGCAACCTGTTCGAGAACCTGGCCCGCGTGTTCGACACCGTCGACTTCTGGCTCGCCATGCAGAACTCGCTGGTCGTCGCGGGCACGGTGGCGATCAGCAACGTCGTGCTCGGCACGCTCGCGGGCTTCGCGTTCGCCCGGCTGCGGTTCCGGGGCGGCAACGCGCTGTTCCTGGTCGTCGTCGGCACGTCCATGGTGCCCACGCAGCTCGGCGTGATCCCGCTCTACATGCTGATGTCGGACCTCGACTGGTACGGCACGCTCCAGGCGGTCATCGTGCCCGCGCTGATCGGCGCGTTCTCGGTGTTCTGGATGCGGCAGGCGTGCGAGGAGTCCGTGCCGTTCGAGCTGGTCGAGGCCGCGCGGGTGGACGGGTGCTCGGTGCTGCGGACGTTCTGGCACGTCGCGTTCCCGGCGGTGCGGCCGCAGGCGGCGGTGATGGGCATGTTCACGTTCATGACGGCCTGGAACGACTTCTTCTGGCCGCTGATCGTGCTGGACCCGAACGACAGCCCGACCGTGCAGGTGGCGCTGTCCACGCTGGCGAGCGGCTACTACACGGACTACTCGCTGATGCTCTCCGGTGCGTCGCTCGCGGTGCTGCCGGTCGTGGCGATCTTCCTCCTGCTGGCGCGGCAGATCGTCGGCGGGATCATGCAGGGCGCGGTCAAGGGGTGAGGACTCGAATGACGACAACCGACCCGGCCACCGAGGTCGACCTGCTGCGCTTCCCGCCGGACTTCCTGTGGGGCGCGGCGACGGCGGCGTTCCAGATCGAGGGCGCCACCACCGAGGACGGGCGCGGACCGTCCATCTGGGACACCTTCGCGGCGCGCCCGGGCGCGGTGCTGGGCGGCGACACGGGCGATCCGGCGTGCGACCACTACCGGCGCTACGCCTCGGACGTGGAGCTGGTGGCCGGGCTGGGCCTGGGCGCCTACCGGTTCTCCGTCGCGTGGCCGCGCGTGCAGCCCACCGGGGCCGGCCGCGTCGAGCCGAGGGGGCTCGACTTCTACGACCGCCTGGTGGACGAGCTGCTCGGCCGGGGCGTGCGCCCGGTCGCGACGCTCTACCACTGGGACCTGCCGCAGGCGTTGGAGGACGCGGGCGGGTGGCGGTCGCGTGACACGTCGTACCGGTTCGCCGACTACGCGGCGTTCGTGCACGAGCGCCTGGCCGACCGGGTGCAGCTGTGGACGACGCTCAACGAGCCGTGGTGCTCGGCGTTCCTCGGGTACGCCGACGGCGTCCACGCGCCCGGCGTGGTCGACCCGAAGGGCGCGCTGGAGGCCGCGCACCACCTGCTGCTCGGCCACGGCCTGGCGGTGGAGGCGATGCGCGCGCAGGCGCCGGCCGACCACCGGCTCTCCATCGTGCTGAACTTCTGCTCGGTGACGCCGGACTCCGACCCCGAGGCGGCCCGCCGCGTCGACGGCCTCCAGAACCGGCTGTTCCTCGACCCGCTGGCCGGGCGCGGCTACCCGGAGGACGTGCTGGCCGACACCGCGTGGCTGGGCGACTGGTCCGCGGTGGTGCGGGAGGGCGACCTGGACGTGATCGCCGCGCCCATCGACTGGATGGGCGTCAACTACTACAGCCCCACCCGCGTCGCGCTGTCCGACGACCCGGCGTTCGTCCCCGGCGGCCCGCACCCCGGTCTGCGCGGGGTGGAGTTCCTGCCCGCGCGGGGGGAGGTCACCGGGTTCGGCTGGGAGGTGGACGCGTCGTCGTTCACCGCCCTGCTGGAACGCCTGGGCCGGGACGTCGACGTGCCGCTGGTGGTCACCGAGAACGGGTCGGCGTTCCCCGACGAGGTCGTGGACGGCGAGGTGGACGACGTCGAGCGGACCCGCTACCTGGTCGACCACCTGCGCGCCGTGCACCGGGCGGTGCAGGCGGGCGTGGACGTGCGCGGGTACTTCGCGTGGTCGCTGCTGGACAACTTCGAGTGGGCCGCCGGGTACAGCCAGCGGTTCGGCATCGTGCACGTGGACTACGCCACGCAGGTCCGCACGGTGAAGCGCAGCGGCCGCACCCTCGCCCGCGTGGTGGGCGCGAACGCCGTGCCGGCGACCGGGTACGACGTGGCGTGACGCCGGGTCCGGCGGGCCGGGCCCTCCGAGGGGAGGGGCCGGCCCGCTACGGCGCGGACTCGCGCTTGACCAGGGTGGTCGGCAGCACCTCGCGCCGCGCCTTGACCGGCTCCTCGCGCAGCAGCCGCAGCAGGTGGGTGACCATGTGCCGCACCTGGGCGGTCGTGTCCTGGCGCACGCTGGTCAGCGAGGGCGTGGTGTGCGGCGCGATCATCGGGTGGTCGTCGAAGCCGACGACCGCCACGTCCTCCGGCACGCGCCTGCCCGCCTCGCGCAGCGCGTCCAGCGCGCCCGCCGCCATGTGGTCGGAGGCGATGAACGCGGCGTCGAGGTCGGGCACCCGGGCCAGCAGCGCCTGCATGGCGCGCTTGCCGCCCTCGCGGGAGAAGCCGCCGTCCTCGGTCATCAGCTCCGTGGTCTCGTCGTCGGCGCCCACCGCGAGCCGCCAGCCCGCGAGCCGGTCCATCGCCGAGTGCTCGTCCAACGGACCCGTCACCGACACGATCTTCTCGCGCCCCATCGAGATCAGGTGCTCGGTGGCGAGCAGGCCGCCACCCTCGTTGTCGTGGTCCACCAGGTGCAGGCCGCGCAGCGAGCCCCACGGGCGGCCGGCGAAGACGGCGGGCAGCGGCAGCTTGCGCGTCGCCTGGAGGATCTGGTCGCCCTTGTGCGGGACGAACATCAGCGCGCCGTCCACGTGCCCGCCGGCCAGGAACCGCTCGGCGCGCGCCTGGTCCTGCGGCGAGTGCACCAGCATCAGCACCATCTGCACGTCGGCGTCGGCGAGCGCGCGCGCCGCGGAGCGGATCAGCCACGCGAAGTGCGGGTCGTCGAAGATCTTCGGCTCCGGCTCGGAGAACACCACCGCCACCGCGCCGGTCCGCCTGGTCACGAGGGCCCGCGCGGCGTGGTTGGGCTGGTAGCCCAGCTCCACCACGGCCGCGGTGACCGCCTCGTGCGCCTCCGGGCTCACCCTGGGTGAGGCGTTGAGCACCCGCGACGCCGTCGCACGGGAAACGCCAGCCTTCGCCGCTACGTCCTCCAGCGTGGGCCGGGCGCTGTGCGATTGGACGGACACGAGCACCACTCCTCGACGATCGCCGTACGAGGTCCAGCTTAGCCCGAGGCGATCTGTTGGGAAGCGCTCTCACGCACGCTCGGACGGGCGATCCCCACCCCGGTCGCGGAGATCGACACGCGGTGCAGGCCGTCCTCCCGGCGGGTCGACGCGACCAGGCCCGCGCGGGCCGCCGTGCGCACCAGCCCGGTCTCCGCGGGCAGGCACCAGCCGACCAGTTCCGCGTACCCGGCGGCACGCGCGGTGCGGGCCAGCGCGCCGAGCAGCGCCGTCCCCACTCCCCGCCCCTGCCAGGCGTCCTCCACCAGCAGCGACACCTCGGCGCTGTCCGGAGTGGACATCGGGATCAGCTGGCCGAGCGCGATGACCCGGTCGGCGCAGTGGGCGACGACCGTGGTGCCGCGCGGCGGGCTGAGCAGCCGGTGCAGCCAGCGCCTGGGCACGGTCCGCACCCCCGCGTGGTACCGGTTGAACAGGGTGCCCATCGAGCAGCGCGCGTGCAGCGCGGCCACCGCGTCCTCGTCACCCGTGCGGCCGGGCCGCAGCACGACGGCCATGCCGTCCGCGGTGACCAGCGCGGTCGGCTGCGGCGCGACCACGCCGCCGCCCGCCAGCAGGTCCAGCAGCGCCCGCGCCCGCGCCAGCTCCACCTGCGTGAACGGCGCCCAGCCGCGCCGGGCGACGACCACCGTGCCGTCCCGCGCGACGAGTCGCGCGCAGTTCTCGCCGGGGTCCTCGACGCCGCTGTCGGGCACGGCGACCACCGAGTCGGCCGCCAGCACGGCGCGCAGCGCCTCGCACAGCGTGCCGGGGTCGCGCACGGCGTGGCCGGCCGCGCGCAGGGCCGCCGTCGGCGCGTCCACCAGGTCGCGCACGTCCGCCCGGGTGATGCCGACGCACCGGCCGCCCTCGGCCCGCACGGCCGCGACCAGGTCGGCGGGCAGCAGGTCCGGGTCGCCGCCCCGCACGACCAGCTCGTCGAGCACCCCTCCGGGCACCGGGATCACGGACAGGGCCAGCACGTTGCAGTCCCGGTCGGCCAGCCTCGTGGTGATCCGGGCCAGCGCGCCGGGGCTGTCGTCGAGCTCGACGCGCAGCCGCCAGGTCTTCGGTGTGGGCTCCATGCGCCCAGGCTGCTGCGGCGAGGTTGCCGATCGGGGACGCGGGCGTTTCGGGCCCGTTGACGATCCCGGCGGTCCCGCCGGCCCGGCGTCAGTCCCGGCAGGAGGGCGGCGGCAGGGGGTTGAGCGGGCTGCACGGCCACTCGGTGCTGCGCGTCTTCGTGGTCGTGGTCACCGGCGGCGGCGCCTCGGTGGTCTCCACGGGCGGCGGTGGCGGCGCGACCGGTGCCGGTGTGGTGGTCGTCGTGGTCCTCACCGTCGTCGTGGTGGTCGAGCTCGACGGCGCGGTCACCGCGTCGGTGGTCACCAGGCTCGGCGTCGACGACGTGGTGGTCGACGGGCGACCGGTGATCCAGGTCGAGGAGGGGGTGTCGGCGTCCGCGCCGCCGGCCGACGCGTCGATGTACAAGCCGATGAGGACCCCCGTCAGCGCCGACGCCGCCACGGCCAGGCCGCACGTCGCCCACAGCACCCGCACCGCAGTCCTCCTCAGAACGCATCCGTGCCGCACACGCCGAGCGGCAGAACAGTACCGCCCGGCGGAAGCGGCGACGGCGGCCCCGGGCCCGCCCCGGTCACCCGCGTTCCCCGCGCTCCCCGCGTCGCGGCGCCGCCAACCTGCGCTCCAGCGCAGCCGTGCCCAGCACGCGCGCCAGCACCAGCCCGGCCCCGGACAGGCCCGCCACCAGCACCGCACCGGTCATGTGCCAGGTCGGCGAATCACCCGTACAGGTGAACACCTCGGTGAACTTCTCCGACGAGCAGGTGACGAACGGGACCGGGGCCAACCCGATGCTCGCCGCCGACACCCCGCCGAGCAGCGCGGAGCCGAACGTGCGCATCAGCGGGAACGCGGCGTTGGCCGCGCCGACCGCCGCGATGGCGAACAGCAGCGGCACGGGGCTGGGGAACGAGCCGAACAGGGCGCACCCGAGCATCAGCGCACACACGACCGCCAACCCCGCCCTTTCGTCCACCGGCTGACCCTAACAACGCCGCCGCGCGACGTCAGGACTTCGTAAGGCGATTCGCGGACACGGGTGACGCCCGATTCGCCAGGCTTGTCGGGAGTCCCCGACCGGGGACGGACGAGGAAGGCGGACGATGTCCAAGCGCGTGGTCGTGACCGTGGTGGCCGGTGTCGTGGTGGTGGGGCTCGTCGTGGGGGTGGCGCTGTTCCAGCCGTGGCGGCTGTGGACGGACCGGACAGCCGACGAGGCCCTCCTGGTCCCGGTCGCGACGGCCCCGGCCACGTCGGCGGCGTCCACCACGTCGGCGTCCACCACGTCGGCGTCCACCGCGTCGGCACCGACCACCACGACGCCGGCGGGCCCGGTGGCGCTGGCCTCCGGCCCGTTCCGCTCGCTGGAGCACGCCACGACGGGCAGCGCGACGCTGGTCCGGCTGCCGGGCGGCGGGCACGCCGTCCAGTTCGAGTCGCTGGACACCAGCGACGGCCCGGACCTGTACGTGTACCTGTCGGACAAGCCCTCGGACTCGCCGGAATCCGCGTTCGGCTCCGGTTTCACGAACCTGGGGAAATTGCGGGCGAACCGGGGCGATCAGGTCTACGAAGTGCCGGCCGGAACGGCCTTGGACGCCGTCCGCAGCGTCGTGATCTGGTGCGAGAGGTTTTCCGCCGGGTTCGCCGTAGCACCCCTGGAACAGTCGTGACACCGCGCGGAAACACGAACCCGGCGACCCGGGCGGGTTCTGGGCTTTTCGCCGTATTGACGTATCTGGTCTAGACCACATAGAGTGATGGGCAGCACAACGTCCCTCGTGGGTGGGCGGGCGGATGCCCCACCGACGAGGAGCCGGCTCACTGGGGTGGGCCACCCGTTGGCGGCGGCGCGGCACCTCTCTCCCCGAGCCGCGCCGCCGCACACGGTCCCCGGACGTGACGCACGCCGCACCTGATGCACACTGGGTGCGATGCTCACCAGGACCATCGCCATCCACTACGTGACCGCCGCGCTGCGCGGGGCCGTTCGGCGCGGTCACGACCCCGCGGAGTTCCTCGGACCCGCCGGGATCGGCGAGGCGCTGCTGGGCGACGAGCGCGCCAGGGTCACGCCCGAGCAGTACTCCACGCTGGTCAGGGCCCTGTGGGACGTGCTGGGCGACGAGTTCATGGGCCTGGGGCCGAGGCCGAGCAAGCGCGGCACGTTCGCCACGATGTGCCTGCTCGCGGTGCACTGCCCGTCGCTGGACGACGCGCTGCGGCGCGGGCTCGCGTTCTACGGGCTGTTCGACGTGCGGCCGGCGATGGCGCTGGGCGAGCGGGACGGCGCCGCCGCGTTCACCCTGGCCGCGCAGGACGTGGACGACCCGGACCGGTTCCTGGTCGAGTCGCTGCTGGTGCTGTGGCACCGCTTCTCGTCGTGGCTGATCGGGCGGCGCATCCCGCTGCGCGGCGTCGACCTGGCCTATCCCGAACCGCCGCACGGCGCGGAGTACCACCTGATCTTCGGGGCGCCGCTGAGGTTCGGCGCGCCCACGACGACGCTCACGTTCGACACGCGGTTCCTGCGGATGCCGGTCGTGCAGGACGAGGCGGCGCTGCGGCGGTTCCTGCGCAACTCGCCCGCCGAGCTGCTGTCCCGGCGCGACTACGGCGCGGACGCGTCCGGCCAGGTCCGGCGGATGCTCGGCGGCGGGGTGGTGGGCCTGGACAACGTCGCCGCGCGGCTCGGCGTGAGCGCGCCGACCCTGCGCCGCAGGCTGACGGCCGAGGGCACGTCGTTCCGCGAGGTGCGCGAGCAGCTGCTGCGCGACCAGGCGGTGGCGAGCCTCGTGCGGGGCGGCGAATCGGTGGAGGAGCTGGCGCTGCGGCTGGGCTTCTCCGAGGCGAGCGCCTTCCACCGGGCGTTCAAGCGCTGGACGGGCGCCAGCCCCGGCGCCTACCGGGGCGGGGCCGGCTGACCCGGTGCGGAACTGCGGCCGAACGGACGTGTCCGGCGAATCTCCAACGCGGTGCACTGATATCGCGAAAACTCGTCACCACACCCCGCGGGAGTGCCCGTGACCCCACGTCCTCGCTCCGCTTCCGTGGCCGCCTCCCTGGCCGCGGCCCTCCTCCTGCCCCTGCCCGACGCCCACGCCGCACCGCCGGCCCCTCCCGTCCCGGTCGCCTCGGCACCGACCTCCCCGGTGTCGACCTCCCCGGTGTCGACCTCCCCGGTGTCGACGCGGGCGGAGTCCGCCCCGGACCTGCTCGAACCGCCGGTCGGCCGCGCCCTCGCCGTCGACCCGGCCCGCCGGATCGAGACCGCCCGCAGCACCCGCCCGGTCGCGCCCGGCGTCACCCTGGACTCCTTCGACTGGTACGAGCCCGGTGACGTGGGCGGCTGGGTGCGCGGCGACGCGCTGACCGTCGACCTGACCGCCGGCACCCGCGTCGACTACCTGCACCCCGGCGCCGTCTCGGCCGCCGAACCGCTGTCCGCCCAGGCGGACCGGACCCGCGCGGTCGCCGCCGTCAACGGCGACTTCTTCGACATCGACAACTCCGACGCGCCGCGGGGCGTGGGCGTCCAGGGCGGCCGCACGGTCAAGTCGCCCGACGCGGACCACCGCCGCGCCGCCGGGGTGGACGCGGCGGGCGTCGGCCGCGTGATGGAGGTCCTCTTCGACGGCCGGGTCACCCGCGCCGACGGCACGACGATCCGCCTCGACCAGCTCAACAACCTCCTCGTCCGGAACGGCGGGATCGGTGTGTTCGACCCGCTGTGGGGCTCCTACAGCCGGGCGCGCGCCGTGCGGGGCGCGACCGGCGTCACCGAGGTCGTGGTGCGCGGCGGCGTCGTCGCCGAGCTGCGCGACCGCGCGGGCGACGACCCGGTGCCGCCCGACGGCTTCGTCCTCGTCGGCCGCGAGGCGGGCGCCGACGTGCTCAAAACCCTGGAGGTGGGCGAGCGGGTCGCCTTGGAGCACACCGCGAAGGCCGCCGACGGCACCGCCCTGCGCGCCGCCGTCGGCGGCAACCAGCTGCTGGTCGAGAACGGCGTCGTGGTCGCGCCCGACGACCCGCTCAACCCCCGCACCGCGGTCGGCTTCGACGCCGCCGGCGAGCGGATGTTCCTGCTCACCGTGGACGGCCGCCAGTCGGCGTACCTGCCGGGCCTGAGCCTCCGGGACGTCGCCTCGGTGCTCAAGGAGATGGGGGCGCACAACGCGCTCAACCTCGACGGCGGCGGCTCGTCGACGCTGCTGGCGCGCCGGCCCGGCGCCGAGTCGGTGAGCGTGGAGAACAGCCCGTCCGACGGCGGCGAGCGGCCCGTGCCCAACGGGCTGGCCCTGTACGCCCCGGAGGGCAGCGGCGAGCTGACCGGGTTCCGGGTCGGCACCGCCCTCGACCCGCGCGACGCGCCCGGCGACGGCACCGTCCCCGGCGGCCGGCCCGACCGCGTCTTCCCCGGCCTGACCAGGCCGCTGGTCGCCGAGGGGTACGACGAGACCTACGGCCCGGCGCGCGACGAGCGGCACGAGTGGCGCACGACGCGGCCCGACGTGGGCCGGGTGGGCGGCGACGGCGTGTTCCGCGCCTCCCGGCCCGGCACGACCACCGCGGTCGCGCGGCGCGGCGGCGTGTCCGGCGAGGTCGCGCTGACCGTGCTGGGACCGCTCGCGGGCCTGTCCGCGACGACCGCGCGGCTGAGCCTGCCCGACGTCGGCGCCACCGGGGAGGTCGGCGTGGTCGGCCGGGACGGCGACGGGTTCACCGCGCCGGTCGAACCCGCCGACCTGGTCCTGGAGCACGACCCGGCCGTGGTCCGGGTCGTGCCCCGGGACGGCCGGCTGGCGGTCACCGCCCTCGCGCCGGGCGCCACGACGGTCGTGGCCCGCGTCGGGGCGCACGAGGTGCGCGTGCCCGTCACCGTCGGCCTGGAGGAGCGGCTCGTCGCCGGGTTCGACGACGGGGCGTCCTGGACGTTCGGGTCGGCCCGCGGTTCCGGCCGGGTCGAACCCGCGGCCGGGCGCACCGGTCCCGGCCTGCGGATGACCTACGACTTCACCCGGTCGACCGGCACGCGCACCGCCTACGCCGTCCCGCCCGCGCCGATCGAGGTGCCCGGCCAGCCGCTGGCGCTCGGCGCGTGGGTCCACGGCCACGGCCGCGGCGAGTGGACGGCGTTCACCGTCACCGACGCGTCGGGCCAGAGCCGGTCGCTGTACGGCCCGCACATCACCTGGACGGGGTGGCGGTACCTGGAGGTGCCGGTGCCCGCCGCGCTCGCGTTCCCCCTGCGGGTGAACAGGTTCTACACGATCGAGACCAGCGCTGACCGCCAGTACACGGGGGAGGTGCTCGTGGACGACATCGTGGCCAAGGTGCCGCCGAGCGTCGAGCTGCCCGTCACCGAGCCGGTCGAGGACCGGGTGGTCGTGGCGGACGGCACCGTCGCCGACCGGCCGTGGCGGTTCGCCGTGCTGTCGGACGCGCAGTTCGTGGCGCGCGACCCGGACAGCGCCCTGGTGCGGGCCGCGCGGCGCACGCTGCGCGAGGTCAAGGCGCAGCGGCCGGACTTCCTGGTGATCGCGGGCGACTTCGTCGACGAGGCGTCGCCCGAGGACCTCGCGCTGGCCCGGCGCGTGCTCACCGAGGAGTTGGGCGACGAGCTGCCCTGGTACTACGCGCCGGGCAACCACGAGATCATGGGGCCGGGCACGATCGAGAACTTCCGCCGCGAGTTCGGCGCCACGCACCGGGTGTTCGACCACCGGGGCACGCGGTTCGTGCTGCTCGACTCGTCCACCGGCACCCTGCGCGGCGGCGGGTTCGAGCAGGCCGTGCTGCTGCGCGAGGCGTTGCGCGACCACTCGGCGGTCGGCTCGGTCGTCGTGGTGCAGCACCACCCGCCGCGCGACCCGACGCCCACCAGGGGCAGTCAGCTGTCGGACCGGCTGGAGGCCGACCTGGTGGAGGACTGGCTGGCGGACTTCCGGCGCACCACCGGCAAGGGCGCGGCGTTCGTCGGCGGGCACGTCGGCCTGTTCCACGCCTCGCGGGTGGACGGCGTGCCGTACCTGGTGAACGGCAACTCGGGCAAGGCCCCCGCCGGTGACGCGGGCCGCGGCGGGTTCACCGGCTGGACCATGCTCGGCGTCGGCGCCCGCCACCCCGGTGACGACTGGATCGCCGCCGAGGTCCGCCCGCACGTGGACGCGCTGACCCTGACCGCGCCGCCCGCCGTCCGCGTGGGCACGTCGGTCCCGGTCACGGCCACCGTCACCCAGGGGTCCCGCCAGGTCCCGGTGGACCACCCGGTCAGCGCGGACTGGTCGGGTTCGCCGAACCTGCACGTCGGCCCGCCGACCGGCCTCCGCCCCTGGCACGCGGCCCACCTGGACCCGCGCACCGGCACCCTGACCGCACTGCGCCCGGCCGGGGTCACCGTCACCGTCACCGTGAACGGCACGACCCGGCACACCACCGTCAACGTGTCGTAAACCCAGGCTCCGCGAGTCGTAAGTTCGCGCCCCGCGAGTTCCACGTTCGCGATCGATCGCGGTGCGCGAACGTGGAACTCGGAGGGCTTGGACTTACGACTCGCGGGGCCCGGGTTTACGACTCGCGGGGCTTGGACTTACGACTCGCGGGTCAGTAGGGGGTGTTGGTGGCGGCGCGGTCGCGGAGGGAGGCCGGCGGGCGGAAGCGCTCGCCGTAGGTGTCGGCCAGGTAGTCCGCGCGCTCGACGAAGCTCGTCAGGCCGTAGGAGTTGACGAACTGCACCGTGCCGCCGCTCCACGGCGCGAAGCCGAAGCCGAAGACGCTGCCGACGTTCGCGTCGCCGACCGACGTCAGCACGCCCTCGTCCAGGCACCGCAGGGTCTCCAGCGACTGGATGAACAGCAGGCGGTCCTCGACGTCCTTCTCCGTCACGCCCGCGTCCGCCTCGGCGTAGCGCGAGAGCCCCGGCCACAGGAACTTCCGGCCGCCCTCCGGGTACTCGTAGAACCCCGCCCCGCCGGACTTGCCGGTGCGGCCCTCGGCGACCAGCTCCTCCAGCACCGCGAACGCCGGGTGGTCGCCCAGCGCGCCCGCCGCCGCCGGGTCGTCGGCCAGCGCCTGGTCCCGGATCTTGAGCTGGAGCGTCAGCGTCACCTCGTCCGACACGGCCAGCGGCCCCACGGCCATGCCCGCCCGCTTGGCCACGTTCTCGACCAGCGCGGGCGACACGCCCTCGGCGACCATCGACACGGCCTCGGTGACGTACGTGCCGAACGTCCGCGACGTGTAGAAGCCGCGGCTGTCGTTGACCACGATCGGCGTCTTGCCGATCCGCAGCACGTAGTCGAAGGCCCGCGCCAGCGTCTCGTCCGACGTCCGCTCGCCGCGGATGATCTCCACCAGCCGCATCTTCGGCACCGGTGAGAAGAAGTGCAGGCCGATGAACCGGGTCGGGTCGGACACGGCGGACGCCAGGCCGGTGATCGGCAGCGTGGAGGTGTTCGACGCGATCACCGCGTCCGGCAGCGCCGCAGCCTCGGCCGCCGGCAGCACCCGGTTCTTCAGCTCGCGGTTCTCGAACACCGCCTCGATGACGAGGTCGCAGCCCGCGAGGTCGGCGTCGGAGTCGGTCGGCGTGATGCCCGGCGTGTCACCGGCGCCGCGCCGCGCGGCCTCCAGCGTCACGTCCTTGAGCACGACCTCGATGCCCGCCTTGGCGCTGACCTCGGCGATGCCCGCGCCCATCATGCCCGCGCCGAGCACGCCGACCTTCGACACCGCCGACCGCTCGACCCCGGCGGGGCGCGACCCGCCCGCGTTGATCCCGTTGAGCTGGAACCAGAAAGTGTTGATCATGTTCTTGGCGACCTGGCCGGTGGCCAGCTCCACGAAGTAGCGGGCCTCCACCCGCAACGCCGTGTCGAAGTCCACCTGCGCGCCCTCGACGGCCGCGGCCAGGATCTTCTCCGGCGCCGGGTACGCGCCGTGCGTCTTCTTCCGCAGCACGGCGGGGGCGGCGGCCAGCAGCCCGTACAGGTCGGGGTCGCCGAACCGCGCGCCCGGCACCTCGTGGCCCGGCTCGTCCCACGGCTGCGCGGGCGCGGGGTTGGCCCTGATCCACGCCCGCGCCTTCTCGACCAGCTCCTCGCGGGTCGCGGCCAGCTCGTGCACCAGACCCGCCTGCAACGCCCGCGCGGGCCGCAGCTGCTTGCCCTCCATGAGCAGCGGCAGCGCGGGCTGCACGCCCAGCAGTCGCACCAGCCGCGTCACGCCGCCGCCACCGGGCAGCAGGCCCAGCGTCGCCTCGGGCAGGCCGATCCTGATCCGGTCGTCGTCCAGCGCGACGCGGTGGTGGCACGCCAGCGCGATCTCGAACCCGCCGCCCAGCGCGGAGCCGTCGATCGCCGCGACGACCGGCTTGCCGAGCCGTTCCAGCCGCCGCAGCTGGGCCTTGACCTCCTCCAGGAACCCGAGCGCCTCGCTCCCGTTCCCGGGGGTGATCCGGATCAGCAGGTTGAGGTCGCCGCCCGCGAAGAACGTCTTCTTCGCCGAGGTCAGCACGACGCCCGTGATGTGGTCCCGCTCGGCCTCCAGCCGGGCGACGGTCTCGCCCATGGCCTCGTGGTACTCGGCGTTCATCACGTTCGCCGAACCCGACATGTCCATCGTGAGGGTGACGACGCCCTCGTCGTCCCGCTCGAAGTGGATGGCCATCAGACCCTCTCGATGATCGTCGCGATGCCCATGCCGCCGCCCACGCACAGCGTGGCGAGGCCCCGGCGCAGGTCCCGCCGCTCCAGCTCGTCGAGCAGGGTGCCCAGGATCATGCAGCCGGTGGCGCCGAGCGGGTGGCCCAGCGCGATGGCGCCCCCGTTGACGTTGACCTTGTCGTCGGGCAGGTCCAGCTCCCGCTGGAACCTCAGCACGACCGACGAGAACGCCTCGTTGACCTCGAACAGGTCGATGTCCTCGACGCCCAGCCGCGCCTTGTCCAGCGCCTTGCGCGCCGCCGGGGCCGGACCGGTGAGCATGATCGTGGGCTCGGTGCCGACGACGGCGGTGGCGATGATCCGCGCGCGGGGCGTGAGGCCCAGGTCCTCGCCGATCCGGGCGTTGCCGATCAGCATGGCCGCCGCCCCGTCCACGATCTGCGACGAGTTGCCCGGCGTGTGGACGTGGTCGATCCGCTCCACGGTGGGGTAGCGGTCGATCGCGACGGCGTCGAAGCCCAGGTCGCCGTGGAACGCGAAGGACGGCTTGAGCTTGGCCAGGCCCTCCAGCGTCGTCTCCGGGCGGATCGCCTCGTCGTGGTCGAGCACGACGGAGCCGTTCCGGTCGACGACCGCCACGAGCGACCGGTCGAAGTAGCCCTTGTCACGGGCCAGCGTCGCCCGCTGCTGCGAGCGCAGCGCGTAGGCGTCCACGTCCTCGCGGCCGAAGCCCTCCAGGGTGGCGATCAGGTCGGCGCTCACGCCCTGCGGCACGAAGTTCACCGCCATGTTGGTCTCCGGGTCGGCCATCCACGCGCCGCCGTCGGAGCCCATCGGCACCCGCGACATCGACTCGACGCCGCCCGCCACCACCAGGTCCTCGAACCCGGACGCCACCTTCGCCGCGGCGAGGTTGACCGACTCCAGGCCGGACGCGCAGAACCGGTTGAGCTGCACGCCCGCGGGCCGCAGGTCCCAGCCGGCGGCCAGCACCGCCGTGCGGGCGATGTCCGCGCCCTGCTCGCCGACCGGCGACACGACGCCGAACACCACGTCGTCCACCGCCGAGGTGTCCAGGTCGTTGCGCCGCGCCAGCGCGTCGAGCACCCCGGAGGCGAGGGTGATCGGCTTCACGCTGTGCAGCGAACCGCGCTTTCCCCTGCCACGCGGTGTGCGCACCGCGTCGAAGATCAAGGCTTCGCTCATGCACCTCACGGTAAGGTGCCGCGCGGCCCACGCCCATGACCGCACGAGGTGACTTATTAGCTCACCCCGTGCGCGATCACGTTCACGAGCGGTCGCGCGCCACGCACCTCCATGACATTTGCGCTCACGATCGGCGCTCACCGTGGCGACGGCGGTCATGGTGCCGGAACGCCGTCGGTGGCACCGTCGGGGCATGCCGACTCGCCGTTCCGCATGGATGACCGAGGACCTGGACCAGCTGCGCGGGCTGGCCCGGACCTTCTTCGAGAAGGAGGCCGTCCCCCACCAGGAGCGCTGGGCGGCGCAGAAGCAGGTGGACCGGGGCTTCTGGCACAAGGCCGGGGAGCTGGGCCTGCTGTGCCTGTCCATCCCCGAGGAGTACGGCGGGGGCGGCGGCACGTTCGCGCACGAGGCCGTGCTGCTGGAGGAGCAGGCCCGGTGCGGCGACAGCGCGTGGGGCAACAGCGTGCACAGCGGCATCGTCGCCCACTACCTCGCCTCCTACGGCACCGAGGAGCAGAAGCGGCGCTGGCTGCCGAAGATGGCCTCCGGCGAGTACGTCGGCGCCATCGCCATGTCCGAGCCCGGCGGCGGTTCCGACCTCCAGAACATCAGGACGCGGGCGCTGCGGCACGGCGACGAGTACGTGATCAGCGGCTCCAAGACGTTCATCACCAACGGCGCGCAGGCCGACCTGGTCGTGGTGGTCGCCAAGACCGACCCGTCGCAGGGCGCCACCGGCATCTCGCTGCTGGTCGTGGAGACCGCCGACGCGCCGGGCTTCCGCCGCGGCCGGGTGCTCGACAAGATCGGGCTGAAGGGCCAGGACACCGCCGAGCTGTTCTTCGACGACGTCCGCGTGCCCGCCGACAACCTGCTCGGCACCGGCGAGGGGCAGGGCTTCATCCAGCTCATGCAGCAGCTCCCGCAGGAGCGGCTGATCATCGCGGTGGCGTCGATCGCGGGCATCGAGGCCGCCGTCGCCCTCACCCTGGACTACGTCAAGGACCGCACCGCGTTCGGCCGCGAGCTGATCAAGTTCCAGAACACCCGCTTCACGCTCGCCGAGTGCGCCACCGAGGCCCGCGTGACCAGGGCGTTCGTCGACGAGTGCGTCGAGGCGCACCTCGCGGGCGAACTCGACGTGCCCACCGCGGCCATGGCCAAGTGGTGGTCGACCGAGCGGCTGTGCCGGGTCGTGGACGAGTGCGTGCAGCTGTTCGGCGGCTACGGCTACATGACCGAGTACCCGATCGCGCGCGCGTGGGCGGACGCCCGCGTGCAGAAGATCTACGGCGGGACGAACGAGATCATGAAGGAAATCATCGCGAGGTCCCTCTGACATGCCGGGACCGCTGGAAGGGCTGAAGGTCGTCGAGCTGGCCGGTCTCGCGCCCGCGCCGTTCGGCTGCATGGTGCTGGCCGACCTCGGCGCGTCCGTGGTGCGCGTCGACCGGGTGGGCGGCGCGCCGGCCGTGCCCGGCGACGTCCTCGGTCGCGGTCGCCGCTCGATCGGCGTGGACGTCCGGCGGCCCGAGGGCGCGGAGCTGGTGCTGCGGCTCGTCGCGGAGTCCGACGTGCTGGTCGAGGGCTTCCGGCCGGGCGTCACCGAGCGGCTGGGCATCGGGCCGGCGCAGTGCCTGGCCCGCAACCCCCGGCTCGTCTACGGGCGGATGACCGGCTGGGGCCAGTCCGGTCCGCTGGCCGACCGCGCCGGGCATGACATCAACTACATCGCCGTGGCCGGTGCGCTGGAGCCGATCGGCCGGGCCGGTCAGCCGCCGACCGTGCCGCTGAACCTGGTGGGCGACTTCGGCGGCGGCGGGCTGCTGCTGGCGCTGGGCCTGCTGGCGGCCCTCTACGAGCGGGAGCGCTCCGGGCGGGGCCAGGTCGTGGACGCGGCGATGGTCGACGGCGCGGCGCTGCTGACGACGTTCCTGCACGGCATGTCGTCGGTGGGGGCGTGGTCCGGCGGGCGGGGCGGGAACCTGCTGGACGGCGGCGCGCCGTTCTACGACGTGTACGAGGCCGCGGACGGGCGGTACGTGAGCGTCGGCGCGCTGGAGGACAAGTTCTACGCCGAACTGGTCACCCTGCTGGACCTGGCGGACGCGCCCGACCGGCGCGACCCGGCCCACTGGCCCGAGCTGCGCGCGCGCATCGCGGCGGCGATCGCCACCCGGACCCGGGACGAGTGGGCGGCGCTGGCGGAGGGCACGGACGCCTGCCTGGCGCCCGTGCTGGCCCCCGGCGAGGCGCCGGCGTACGGGCACAACGCGGAGCGCGCGACGTTCGTCGAGGTCGGCGGCGTTCCGCAGCCCGCGCCCGCGCCGCGCTTCGACCGGACCCCGGCGGGTGAGCCGACCGCGCCGCCCACCGCCGGCGCGGACACCGACGAGGTGCTGGCCGGGTTGGGGCTGACCGGTGACGAGGTGGCGGCGCTGCGCTCGGCGGGCGTGGTCGCCTGAAGGCGGCCGGGTAACCGGGAAATGAACGCGTGAAATCACCTGAAGAGGTGCTGGAGAATTACCGGCGGCCGACATCGGCCTTTGTCACGCTGGGTGCGTGCGTCGGCGCAATCAGGTGATGTGCTGTGCGGGTATGGCGATGTCGTTGAACCTCGGTGTCCGTGCCGGGGGGATGGGCGACTGCCCGTATCTAGGTGATCGGCGGGACCGCTGGTCCCCTTGATAGTCCGATCGGGTGACGCCGGCTACTGTCCATGCGTGGTCAAGCGGGCCTCGGAGCGACCGGTCGGGGGACGTCGGCGGGGTGGGCACTCATCGTCCGGGTGAATGGAGGACCATGGCCGGTGACGTGACGGGTACGGCGACCGCCGGGCCCTGCCCTGTGAACGGACGGAGACCGATCAGTGAACGTCAAGAAGGTGGTGACGCTGGCGGCGGTCGCGCTGGTGCTGTTCCTGCTCGTCACCCAGCCCAACGAGTCGGCCGACGCGGTGAAGACCGCGCTCGGGTGGCTCCAGTCGGGCGCCGAGTCGATCATCACCTTCGTCCGCAGCCTCTTCGCCTAGCCGTCGCCGCGGTCCGCCCGCGGGACTCCGCTCAATGCGGTCACCACGAGTGACATTGAGCGGTCGACGTTGCACCGTCCGGGTGGAATGAGGGCTATAACGCGCTGGTAACAGGGTTTTTGGCAAAGCTGGGTCTAGCGGTTGTCGGTACCCGCTAATACGGTGCGTCGCATTGGCTGATCTTCGACCGACGAGGAGGCAGAATGGTCGAGGACTCGGGAGTCGACGAGCTGCTGCGGCAGTGGGCGGCTGAGCGCTCGGACGACGCCGAGCTGCAGGAGGTGAACCGGATCAAGGACGCGTGGCTCGCGGAAGCCCCGCCGTCCCCGGGCATCCCGGTGCAGCGGGCGAACGGCGGGAACCGCGGCCTGATGAGGGTCGAGTCCGCGGACCCCGCGTACGTGGTGGCGATGAGGAAGCGGGCGCCCGAGGTGCCCGAGGTCCTCCTCGCGGCCGCCGCCGGCTACTGGCAGCTGGTGGGCGACCTGTCCGAGGCGGAGCAGTGGTGGGACGCGGGCATCAGCCCGTTGGACCAGCGCGCTCTGGACTACCGGGCGGCCGGGCTCACGCCCGCCGACCTCGGTCGTCGCCTCGGCCCGATGACGGTGCTCCAGCACCTGCGTCGGGGCAGTGCGGCGGCCTGGTGCGTGGCCAGGTTGCAGAGGCAACGCCGGGACGGCGTGGCCTGAGTCGGATCGACGAGTCGGGGCGGGCTCCTGTGGTCGAGGGGCCCAACGCCCGGTGAGGGGCGGGCTCCCGCGCGGGAGCCCCGGCCCGAGGAGTTCTCAGCTCGCACGAAGTACCCTTGAGGCGTGCACGGCCGCCTCGTCACCCCCCAGCGCGTCGCCATCGCCGCCGTCTGCGTGGCCGCGCTCGTCGTGTGCTGCGGCCTCGCCTACTGGCAGTGGGAGCGGTTCTCCCAGGCGGGCGGCAGCTTCCAGAACCTCGGCTACGTGTTCCAGTGGCCCCTGTTCGGCCTGTTCCCGGCGTTCATGGTGTGGCGCATCCGCAGGTTGGACGCCCGTCGCCGGGCCGAGGAGGCCGAGGCCGCCGCGGGCGGCGGCACCCGGGAGCCGGTGGCCGAGCCGCTGAAGCCGGTCGTTACCGTTGAACCCGTCAGGACACCCGCGCACGACGGGGACGACGAGTTGGCGGCCTACAACCGCATGCTCGCCGAGCTCCACGCGCGGGACCAGCGGTGAGGCGAAGGTAGGGCGATGAGC
The DNA here is from genome assembly GCF_031455225.1 of Saccharothrix longispora. GTDB lineage: Bacteria > Actinomycetota > Actinomycetes > Mycobacteriales > Pseudonocardiaceae > Actinosynnema > Actinosynnema longispora. The sequence continues at coordinate 5,127,201 of NZ_JAVDSG010000001.1, read as the reverse complement.
GGCGCGTTGACCAGGTTCCGGTTCATGGCTTATGTGGTCGGCGTCGGCCTCCTGCTGCTCGTGGTCGCCATGATCGCCAAGTACGCGGGCGGCACCGAGACCATGATGCGCGTCGTCGGCCCCGTCCACGGCTTCCTCTACGCCATCTACCTGGTGCTCACCGTCGACCTGGCGCTCAAGGCCCGCTGGTCGATCAAGGCCACGGTCCTGGTCCTGCTCGCCGGCACCATCCCGTTCGTGTCGTTCTACGCCGAGCGCAGGGTCGTGGAGAGCGTCCGGGCCGAGAAAGCCCTGTGACGCACCGGGTTGACCCCGGCTACCAGGCACATCTAGCGTCTGGCGGTACCAACTGAACACGGCCGTCGATGTCGAGCGGGAGAGTCCCCACCAGTCGGGGCGCCGAAGGAGCAACTCCTCCCCGGAATCTCTCAGGCACAGCTACCGCCCGACGAAGGCAACTCTGGAAAGCAGGCGCGCCACCGCGCCTCGCCCACGGTGCAAGCCGCTCACCCGCAGCGGCGAAGCTCTCAGGCCCATGACAGAGGGGGAGGCTCGCTCAGACGAGGAGTCTCCGATGGACCGTGTCATCCTTCACCCGTGCCCGCCGACCCGACCGGTCGGCGCTACCGGCATGCCCGCTCCCTGGGAGGACCCCGCCTGATGGAAAGCCGACGCACGCCCCTGCACGCCGAGCACGAGGCCCTGGGCGCCCTGTTCACCGACTTCGCGGGCTGGCGGATGCCGCTGCGCTACGCCAGCGAGCTGGCCGAGCACCACGCGGTGCGCACCTCGGCGGGCCTGTTCGACCTGACGCACATGGGTGAGATCGTGCTGACCGGTCCCGGGGCGGGCGCCGCGCTGGACCACGCCCTGGTGGGCCACGCGTCGGCGATCGGCGTGGGCCGCGCCCGGTACACGATGATCTGCGAGGCCGACGGCGGCGTCGTCGACGACCTGATCGTCTACCGCACGGGTGACCAGGAGTACCTGGTCGTGGCCAACGCGTCCAACGCGGCCGTCGTGTTCGAGGCGCTGGTCGAGCGGGCGGAGGGCTTCGACACCACCGTCGAGGACCGCTCCACCGACTACGCGCTGCTCGCCGTGCAGGGGCCGCGGTCCACCGACATCCTGGCGGGCCTCACCCCGACCGACCTGGCCGGGGTGAAGTACTACGCCTCCTACCCGACCGAGGTGGCCGGCAGGCCCGTGCTGCTCGCCCGCACCGGGTACACCGGCGAGGACGGCTTCGAGCTGTTCACCGCGCCGGACGACGCCGCGCACGTGTGGGGGGCGCTGCTGGAGGCGGGCCGGGAGCACGACCTCAAGCCCGCCGGCCTCGGCTGCCGCGACACCCTGCGGCTGGAGGCCGGGATGCCGCTGTACGGCAACGAGCTCGGCCGCGGTCGCACCCCGTTCCACGCCAACCTCGGCCGCGTCGTCAAGCTCGACAAGCCGGGCGACTTCGTGGGCCGCGACGCCCTGGCCGCCACCGCGGAGAAGGGCGCCGACCAGGTCCTGGTCGGCCTGAAGACCACCTCCCGCCGCGCGCCGCGCCACGGCTACCCCGTGCTGGACGCGGCGGGCACGCCGATCGGCGAGGTGACCAGCGGCGCGCTGTCGCCGACCCTGGGCTACTCGGTGGCGATGGCCTACGTGACCGTCGGGCACACCGAGCCCGGCACCGAGCTGTCCGTCGACATCCGCGGCAAGCACGAGCCCGTCGAGGTCGTGGCACTGCCGTTCTACAAGCGTCCCACCCGATAGGCGTCCCACCCGACAGGAGAGAGATCCCATGTCCGAGCACTTCAACACCTCCCTCGCGGAGTTCGACCCGGAGGTCGCGGACGCCGTCGCCGCCGAGCTGCACCGGCAGCAGAGCACGCTGGAGATGATCGCCTCGGAGAACTTCACGCCGGTGTCGGTGCTCCAGGCGCAGGGCTCGGTGCTGACCAACAAGTACGCCGAGGGCTACCCGGGTCGGCGCTACTACGGCGGCTGCGAGAACGTCGACGTCATCGAGCGGCTGGCGATCGAGCGGGTCAAGGGGCTGTTCGGCGCGGGCTTCGCCAACGTGCAGCCGCACTCGGGCGCGCAGGCCAACGCGTGCGCGATGTTCGCCCTGCTCCAGCCCGGCGACACGATCCTGGGCCTGGACCTGGCGCACGGCGGGCACCTGACGCACGGCATGCGGATCAACTTCTCCGGCAAGCTCTACAACGTCGTGCCCTACCACGTGTCGGAGGACGACGGCCGGGTCGACATGGCCGAGGTGGAGCGGCTGGCGCAGGAGGCGAAGCCGAAGCTGATCGTGGCCGGCTGGTCGGCGTACCCGCGGCAGTTGGACTTCGCCGAGTTCCGCCGCATCGCCGACTCGGTGGGCGCGTACCTGATGGTCGACATGGCGCACTTCGCCGGCCTGGTGGCGGCGGGCCTGCACCCGAGCCCGGTGCCGCACGCGCACGTCGTGACCACGACCACGCACAAGACGCTCGGCGGCCCGCGCGGCGGCGTGATCCTGACCAACGAGGCCGACCTCGCCAAGAAGATCAACTCGGCGGTGTTCCCGGGTCAGCAGGGCGGTCCGCTGGAGCACGTGATCGCGGGCAAGGCGGTGGCGTTCAAGCACGCCGCGTCGCCCGAGTTCGCCGACCGGCAGCGCCGCACCGTCGAGGGCGCGAAGATCCTCGCCGAGCGCCTGTCGCGGCCCGACGCGGCGGCGGCGGGCGTGAAGGTGCTCACCGGCGGCACGGACGTGCACCTGGTGCTGGTCGACCTGGTGGCCTCGGAGCTGGACGGCAAGCAGGCGGAGGACCGGCTGCACGAGGTGGGCATCACGGTGAACCGCAACGCGGTGCCGAACGACCCGCGCCCGCCGATGGTGACGTCCGGCCTGCGCATCGGCACGCCCGCGCTGGCCACCCGGGGCTTCGGCGCGGCGGACTTCGCCGAGGTGGCCGAGATCATCGCCGCCGCGCTCCAGGCGTCGCCGGACCTGGCCGACCTGCGGGCGCGCGTCGAGGTGCTGGCGGCCAAGCACCCGCTCTACCCGGACCTGTGACGACGCGCACCGCGCGACAGCCGCCGGTGGTCGTGCGCGTCCTCTGAGGCACGCCGCGGCACACCCGCTGCACCACGCCCTGATCCCCCGGCCGACCCCGGGCCGGGGGATCAGGGCGTTCCACAGTGGACGGCGGCTCAGGCCGCCGGGGCGGTCACCCCCGGCGGCAGGCACTCGACGTTGCGCTTCCCGTTGGGCTGCACCACGAACCAGGTGCCGCCCACGCCCTGCCCCTTCCACTGGCCGGGGGCCTCGTCCTTCGCGTAGGTGTAGAGCGGCCAGCCGTCGAGGGTGACCTGCTCCGAGCCGTCCGCGCGCTCGACCGTCGACACGAGCGCCGGGTCGACGCCCTGCAACGCGGGGGTGTTGCCGTTGGACAGCAGCGGCGGCCAGGTCACCGCGCACTGGTCCTCGCAGTTCGACTTCGCCGCCGGCTTCGCGGTGTCCTTGTCGAACCGGTACAGCGTGCGGCCGTCGCCGTCCTGCACGACGTCGCCCATCTTCGGGACGCTCTTGCCCACCAGGGTGATCCGGGGACCCGACGGCGCGGGCGCGGCCTGACCCTCCGGCGCACCGGCGGCCGGGTCGTCCGCCGCCTCGTCCTCGGCCACCGCTTCCTCGCTGGTGGGAGGGGCCAGGGGCTCCTGGACGTCGCCGTAGTCGCCCTGGGCCGCGGCGCCCACCTGCTCGGTCTGCGCGACGTTCGTGCCCCGCAGCACGGTGGTGTTCGACGTCCACATGACCAGTGCGAGCACGGCCGCCATGCCGCCCGCTACGGCGATGGCGACGCGGTTTCGTCGGATCACACTCAACTCCTCCTCGGTCCGTCAATCGCTCCAACGACGATTACGGCCCCGTCACGGCGTCGGTTCACCCCCGCGCCAAGACAGGGGTCGCCTAGGGTGTCCGGGTGGGCAACGAGACCTCCTTCCCGCGCCGGCACGCGCGCACCCAGCGGTTCACCCTCGGGGCACCCCGGACGTTCACCGTCGCACCCGACGGCTCGGCGGTGTACTTCCTGCGCACCGCCTCGGCCGCGGGCCGGGCGAACGGCCTGTGGAAGTTCGACACGGCGGCGGGGACCGAGGCGCTGCTGGTCGACCCGGCGACCCTGCTGACCGACCCCGAGGACCTGCCCCCGGAGGAGCGGGCCCGGCGCGAGCGCACCCGCGAGCAGGCCGCGGGCATCGTCGGCTACTCGACGGACGCCGACGCGCGGCAGGCGGTGTTCGCGCTCTCCGGCCGGCTGTTCGTGGTCGAGCTCGCCACCGCGGCGGTGCGCGAGCTGCCCGCCGCGGGCGCGGCCGTCGACCCCCGCCTGGACCCGACCGGCCGCCGCGTCGGGTACGTGGCGGACGGCGCGCTGCACGTCGTGGACCTGGCGACCGGTGTGGACCGGGTCGTCGCCGCACCGGACGGCGACGACGTCACGTGGGGCCTGGCCGAGTTCATCGCCGCCGAGGAGATGCACCGCTACCGGGGGTACTGGTTCTCCCCGGATGGCGCGCGCGTCCTGGCCGCCCGCGTCGACAACACCCCGGTCCGGCGCTGGTACATCGCCGACCCGGCCAACCCCGCGACCCCGGCCACCGAGATCGCCTACCCGGCGGCGGGCACGCCCAACGCCACCGTCACCGCGTCGTTCCTGGCCGCCGACGGCGACGGCCGGGTGGACGTCGAGTGGGACCGCGAGGCGTTCCCGTACCTGAACACGGCGGTGTGGTCCTCGCACGGCAGGCCGCTGATCCAGGTCCAGTCCCGCGACCAGCGGCGCGTCCTGGTGCTCGCGGCGGACCCGGCGACCGGCGCCACCGAGGTGCTGGCCGACGACACCGACCCGCACTGGCTGGAGCTGGTGCCCGGTTCACCCCGCTGGACGCCGGCCGGCGAGCTGCTGCGCGTGCTGCCGGTGGACGGCGCGAACCGGCTGGTCGTCGGCGACCGGCCGTGGACGCCGGACGGCTTCCAGGTGCGCTCGGTGCTCGACGCGGGGGAGGACGGCGTGCTCGTCACCGCCTCCACCGACGACCCGACGCGGACGCACGTGTTCCTGGTGACGGCGGACGACGTCCGCCGACTGTCCACCGAGGACGGCGTGCACGGCGCGGTCCGCGGCGGCGGCGTGCTGCTGCTGGCCTCCTCGGGCCTGGACCACTTCGGCGTGAAGGTGACCACGTCGACCGGCGGCGTGATCGCCAACCACGCCGAGGAACCCGGGCTCACGCCGCGCGTCACCCTGCTGACCGCCGGCGAGCGGGACCTGCGCGCCGCGCTGCTGCTCCCGCGCGACCACGTTCCGGGCACGAAGCTGCCGGTGCTGCTCGACCCGTACGGCGGGCCGCACGCGCAGCGCGTCGTGGCCGCCCGCAACGCCTACCTCACCTCGCAGTGGCTGGCGGACCAGGGGTTCGCCGTGCTCGTCGTGGACGGCCGGGGCACCCCGGGCCGCGGGCCGGCGTGGGAGCGCGACATCGCGTTCGACTTCGCCGGCGCCACCCTCGACGACCAGGTGGACGCCCTGCACGCGGTGGCCGCCGACCACCCCGACCTCGACCTGACCCGGGTGGCGATCCGCGGCTGGTCCTACGGCGGCTACCTGGCCGCGTTGGCCGTGCTGCGCCGCCCGGACGTCTTCCACGCGGGCATCGCGGGTGCCCCGGTCACCGACTGGAGCCTCTACGACACCCACTACACCGAGCGCTACCTGGGCCACCCGGACGAGAAGCCCGAGGTGTACGAGGCCAACTCGCTCATCGCCGACGCCCCGAAGCTGGAGCGCCCGCTGATGATCGTGCACGGCCTGGCCGACGACAACGTCGTGGCCGCGCACACCCTGCGGCTGTCCAGCGCGCTGCTCGCCGCCGGCCGCCCGCACACCGTGCTGCCGCTGTCGGGCGTCACCCACATGACCCCGCAGGAGCAGGTGGCGGAGAACCTGCTGCTGCTCCAGGTGGACTTCCTGCGCACCGCCCTGGCCTGACCGGGGTGCCACACGAACGGTGCCACACGAACGGTGCCACACGAACGGTGCCACACGAACGGTGCCACACGAACGGTGCCACACGAACGGTGCCACACGAACGGTGCCACACGAACGGGGGGCTGTCCCGCGCGGCGGAACGGCCCCCCGGTCGCGTGCTCAGGAGTTGCGCACCCGGTAGGGCGGGATCGAGTTGCCCACCAGCGCCAGGTCGTCGATCGACTCCGGCCGGTAGCCGCACGCCGGCAGGCGCTCGACCATCAGCGCCGTCGGGTCGGCCACCTCGTCGGCGCGCCCGAACAGGTACGCCCACTCGTGCTCGTCCGAGCCGTAGTACGCGACCGTGTCGAACACCTCGTTGAACCGCTGCCACATGCGGACCAGCGTGGTGTTGCGCCACATCGTCTGGCAGCCCGCCTGGGACACCACGACGCCGCCCGGCGTGAGCAGCGCCTTGCACAGGGCCAGGAACTCCGCGCCGTACAGGCGGTTGTGCTGCGCCTCCTCCTCGCGCTCGTCCGGCAGGTCCACCAGGACGATGTCGTAGCGCTCGGAGGTGGTGCGGATGTACTCGTAGCCGTCGATGTAGCGCACGCGGACCGGGCCCTCGCCGCGCTCGGCGGCGGCCAGCTCCTCCGGCGTGTACCCGTAGGGCAGGTGCTCGGCGCACAGCTTCACGGCCTGCTCGTCGATGTCGATGTGGTCGACCACCGACGCGCCGGCCTCCACCGCCATCCGGCACACCACGCCCTCGCTCGACCCGATGACGAGCACGCGCTCGACCCGGTCGGCCAGCAGCAGCGCCGGCACCATCAGCGCCTCGTGGTAGGTCAGCTGGCTGAACTCGGTGCTCTGCCGGTCGTCGTCGCAGAACAGCGACAACCCCTGGGCGGTGCGGGCGATCACCAGGTGCTGGAACTCGGTCTTCGCGTCGACCACGACCTCGTCGACCTCCCAGTGCCTGGTCATCCCGACGGCCAGCGGCTCGCGGATCACCTCACCGGTCGCGGTTTCCCGGGTCACGACTTCTCCTCACCGACGAGCGCGGGGACGCGGTGCCCCCGGCTGATCATGTCCGTCCGTGCCGACACGGCACCCAGCGCCTCCGCCAGGAGCTGCACCGCGAGCGCGGGTTTGGCGCGTGTGCCGCAGGTGAACACGTCCACGAACACCGCTCCGACCTCCGGATAGGTGTGGATGGACGCGTGCGACTCCGACAACAGGGCCAGCACGGTGACCCCTTGCGGCTCGAACTGCTTGGAGACCACCTCCAACACCGTGGCGTCAGCCTGGGTCAGCGCTTCACCGAGCGCGTGCTTGAGGAACTGCTCGTCGTCGAGCAGTTCCGGGCTCACGCCTTCCAACTCGGCGAGCACGTGCTGTCCTGCGAACAAGCCAACCGGCTCGGATTCGCACGGGAGTCCGGACATCAATCACTCCAAACATCTTCAGAAGGGGTGGAGCGGCGCGGGGGCGTGCTCACCGCACGCAGTGGGTGGCCAACGGGGGGAAGCCGTTGAAGGCCACGGAGGAGTAGCTGGCCGTGTAGGCGCCCGCGCGCAGCAGGTCGACGAAGTCGCCCGCGCGCAGGTCCAGCGGCAGTTCGTAGACGGTGTGCTGGTACAGCACGTCATCGGCGTCGCACGTCGGCCCGGCGATCACCACGGGACCGGTCGGCCCGCCGTCCCGCGACGTCTCCAGCGGGTAGGCGATGGCCTCGCCCTCGGTCTCCGCGAGACCGCCGTAGCGGCCCACGTCGAGGAACACCCAGCGCTGCTCGTCCGTGTAGGACTTCTTCGCCACCAGCACGACCTCGGAGCGGATCAGCCCCGACTCGGCGACCACGGCACGACCCGGTTCGATCATCACGCGGGGCGTGAAGTCGCCGAAGTGCCGCTCGATCGCGGCGGTGATCGCGGCGCCGTACTCGGCCGGCGCGGGCGGACGCTCCAGGTACGCGGCGGGCAGGCCGCCGCCCAGGTTCAGCGTCGTCACCGGCAGGCCCTCGGCGCGCAGCTTCAGCACGACCTCGGCGGCGTCGGCGATCGCGCCGTCCCAGCCGGTCGGGTCGAGCTGCTGCGACCCCGCGTGGAACGCCACGCCCAGCGGCGCGAGGCCCAGTTCGGCGGCCAGCCGCAGCAGGTCGGCCGCCATCTCCGGCGCGCAGCCGAACTTCTTGCCGAACGGGTAGGTCGATCCCCGGCTCTCCACCACGATGCGCAGCAGCACCGACGAGCCCGGCGCGTGCTCGGCGACCGCGCGCACGTCCTGCTCGCTGTCGGAGACGAACAGCCGCACCCCGCGCCCGAACGCGTACGCGATGTCACGGGCTTTCTTGATCGGGTTGCTGTAGGAGATCGCGCCCGGTGCCGCGCCGCGCGCCAGGCACAGGTCGATCTCGGCGGGGCTGGCGACGTCGAAGCACGATCCCTCGGCGGCCAGCAGCTCGACCACCTCGGGCGCGGGGTTCGCCTTCACCGCGTAGAAGACCGCCACCCGGGGGAGGGCCTCGCGGATCGCGGTGAACCGGTCGCGGACCGTGGGCAGGTCGATGACCAGGCACGGGGTGTCCGGTCGGTCGTGGTCCAGGAAACGACGAATACGAGCTGTTGCCTCGTGTAGCCGGTTGTCGTCGGCAAAGCTCTTCGTCATCTCGCTAGGGGTCCCCCTCCGCGACCGTGTTCAGGCACGGTCTGACCGTCTTCGGGCACGGCGGTCCACGGTACGCGCAGAAGGCGGAAAAAGCGCTACCGGCCGGCGAAGTTGTGACGCAGCTCCACGACGGAGATGTCCGGCGGCGCGCCCACGCGCACCGGCGGACCCCAGAACCCGGCGCCGTTCGACGTGTAGACCTGGGTGCCGTCGATCGTCTCCAGGCCGCTGCGCACCGGCTGCTGGAGGCCGACCGCCAGGTGGAACGGGAACATCTGCCCGCCGTGCGTGTGCCCCGACAGCTGGAGGTCCACGCCGTGCCCGGCCGCCTCGCGCACCTGCACCGGCTGGTGTGCCAGCAGCACCACCGGCGTGCTCGTGTCACGCCCGTCGAGGGCGCGGGCGAAGTCGGGGGCGTCGTCGAAGCTCGCGCCGTTGACGTCGTTCACGCCCGCGAGGTCGAACGTCGCCCCGGCCCGCTCGATCGTCAACCGCTCGTTGCGCAGCGCGTTGACCCCGAGTCGCTCGACCTCGGCGATCCACTGCTCCGCCCCCGAGTAGTACTCGTGGTTGCCGGTGACGAAGAAGCTGCCGTGCGTGCTCACCAGGTCGCGCAGCGGAGCCGCCGCCTCGCCCAGCTCCTCCACCGAGCCGTCGACGAGGTCGCCGACGATCGCCACCAGGTCCACCTGCTGCTCGTTGATCATCCGCACGATCCGCTCGGTGTGCGAGCGGCCGAGCAGCGGACCCAGGTGGATGTCGCTGACCACCGCGATCCGGTAGCCCGACAGCCGCGGGTCGAGCTTGCCCAGCGTCACGGGCACGCGCTTGACCACCGGGTCGCCCAGCGCCTGCGTCGCCCCGTAGGTGACGATGCCCGCCGCGGCCACGCCGCCCGCGACCGCCAGCGACCGGGCCAGGAACAGCCGCCGCCCCTCGTCCACCTCCGGGGCCTCGGGCACCGGGTCGGGCAGGGCCTCCTCGGCGTCGACCGCGGTGCCCGGCGTCACGTCCGGCGCCCCGACGGTCGCCCGCACCCGGCCGCGCCGCGCCCGCCGCAGCAGCACCAGCCGGGGGATCTCCAGCAGCCCGAGCAGCACCGTCAGGTAGAACACGCCCGCCAGCCAGAGGAACCCGGGCCACGCCACGACCCGGCCGAACCCGCCCACGCGCTGGAGGCCGAGCGCACCGACCACCAGCAGCAGCAGGAACACCACCGCGACGGTGCCGACCAGGCGCCCGCGGCCGGGGCGGGTGGTGTCCCGCACCACGCGCTTCCAGATGTAGTAGTGGGCCGCGGCCATCACGACCGAGAGCAGCAGGAAGAAGAACAACGCGGTGCCTCCAGGGGTGTGCCCTCCAGTTTCCACGAATCCCGGTCCAGGCGTGCAACCCCCCGGTCGCCGGCGGCCGGCGCGTCCGGCCTCCCGCGTCCGGCCTCCCGCGTCCGGCCTCCCGCGTCCGGCCTCCCGGGTTCGTCCGTCCGGGTGCCCCCGGCGGGTACCGTGCTGGTCGCCATGCGGACCCTGCTCATCGACAACCACGACTCGTTCACCTTCAACCTCTTCCAGTTCCTGGCGGAGGTGAACGGGCGCGACCCGGTCGTCGTCGCCAACGACGACCTGCGGTTCCGGCTGTCCGACCTGTCCTCGTTCGACAACGTGGTGATCGGCCCAGGCCCCGGTCGGCCGCAGCGCGCCGCCGACCTCGGCCTGGGCCGCGCCGTCGTCGAGCACGCCGACGTGCCGCTGCTCGGCGTCTGCCTCGGCCACCAGGCCCTGTGCCTCGCGGAGGGCGCCTCCGTGGGCCTGGTCACGCCCCGGCACGGCGTCGTCGACCACGTCCGGCACACCGGCGTCGACCTCTTCGCGGGCCTGCCGTCGCCGCTGGCCGTCGTCCGCTACCACTCGCTGGCCGTCTCCGACCTGCCCGCCTCCCTCGAACCGGTCGCGTGGTCGGCGTCGGACGGCGTGCTGATGGCCGTGCGGCACCGGACCCGCCCGCGGTGGGGCGTGCAGTTCCACCCGGAGTCGGTCTGCACCGCGCACGGCCGCGACCTGCTCGCGAACTTCCGCGACCTCACGTCGGCGTCCGCCGTCGAACCGGCCGTCGCGCCCGCCCCGGTGGCCCCCGTCGCGGCCCCCGGCCGTTCCGTGCTGGTGCGGCGGGTCGAGGCCCACCCGTCGCCCGAAGCGGTGTTCGCGGCCCTGTACGGCGACTCCGCGGACGCGTTCTGGCTCGACAGCAGCCTGCCCGGTGGCCGGGGCCGCTTCTCCGTCATGGGCGACGCCTCCGGCCCGCTCGCCAGGGTGGCCACCTACGACGTGGGGGCCGGCGAGGTGACCGTCGACGGGGTGGTGAGCCCCGGGCCGTTCCTGGACTGGCTGGAGGCCGACCTGGCGGCGTGGCGGGTGGAGCAGCCCGACGTGCCGTTCGACTTCGCCCTCGGCTGGGTCGGCTACCTCGGCTACGAGCTGAAGGCCGAATGCGGCGGTGAGGCCGCCCACCGTTCGGAGCAACCCGACGCGGCATTCGTGTTCGCCGACCGGGCGGTCGTTTTCGACCACGAATCCCGGTGCTGCCACCTGCTCGCGTTGAGCGACGAGGACGGCTGGTTGGACCGAACGGAGGCATTCCTGCGCGATTTCCCGACGCCCGCCGAGGTGCCCGCCGGGCGTGTTCCCCGGGGGCCTCGCGGGGACTCCGCGCAGGCCCGGCACGGCCGCACCCAGTACCTGAAGCTCATCGCGGCCTGCCAGGAGGCCATCACGGCCGGCGAGAGCTACGAGGTGTGCCTGACGAACACCGTCACGTGGCGGGGTGCCGTCGACCCGTGGGACGCCTACCGGTTCCTCCGCGCGGAAAGCCCCGCCCCGTTCGGCGCACTGCTCCGTTTCGGTGCGCTCTCCGTGCTCAGCACTTCACCCGAGCGGTTCATCCGGATCGACCGACAGGGTGTCGTCGAATCCGAACCAATCAAGGGGACGCGACCGCGGGGCCGCACGCCGGAGGAGGACCGCGCTTTGCGGAGGGCCTTGGCGACCAGCGCGAAGGACCGCGCCGAGAACCTCATGATCGTGGACCTCGTGCGCAATGATCTGGGCCATTGCGCGGAAGTCGGCAGCGTCGAGGTGCCCAGGATCTTCGAGGTGGAGAGCTACGCGACCGTGCACCAGCTCGTCAGCACGGTTCGGGCGAGACTGCGTTCCGGCACTTCCGCCACCGCGGCCGTTAGGGCGGCGTTCCCGGGCGGGTCGATGACCGGCGCCCCCAAGATCCGGACAATGCAGATCATCGACGGGCTGGAAGCCGGGGCCCGGGGGGTCTACTCCGGGGCACTCGGATACTTCTCCCTGTCGGGAACCGCCGACTTCAGCATCGTCATCAGGACGCTGGTGGTGGACCGGGACAAGGTGAGTTTCGGCGTCGGCGGCGCTGTCATCGCGCTGTCTGACCCCGCGGAGGAATTCGAGGAGACCGCCGTGAAGGCGACCGCCCTGCTCAGGCTGCTCGGCACGGGCTTCCCCGACCGCGCATGACGTGACCTGCGTTTTCCCCTGCGGTGGGCCGTGGCCGACCGCAGGGGAACGGTTGCCCCGCAGGTCAGGAGGCGTGCGCTTCCTGGAACTGCACGACCAGGCCCTGGGGAATGCGGCCGCGGTCGGAGATCTGGTGCCCCTGTGCCCGGGCCCAGTCCCGAATGGCCTGCGCCTGGGCCTTGTCACCAGCCTTTACGGTGCTCTTGCCGGTGCCCTTGCGCTGCTTGCGCCCACCCGCACGGCGTGCCTTGGCGACGAAGTCGGCCAGGGACTGGCGGAGCTTGTCCGCATTGTCCTTGGAGAGGTCGATGGAGTACTCCACACCGTCCAGCGCGAAGGTCACGGTCTCGGCGGCTTCGCTGCCGTCGAGGTCGTCGATGAGTTGGACGACGGTCTGCTGTGCCACTGTTCCTCCGTGTGTGCTCGCATAGCGCGTGCTGCCCTCGACTTGTTCTGCGCCACACGCTTCGGGGGTCACCATAGTGCACGAGAGGAATATCGCCTAACCTTTCGGCATGAAAATGTGACTGGATGCCCCCGGACGGGTCATTTCACGGGCTAAACCACACGGCCTGAAATGCGAGGCTGCCCGAAGGCCCCTCCGTGGTGCCCGTCACACCCGGTCGGGTGGCCTATCCTGGACTCGGATACCCGCCCAGGGTAGGGAAGGTGGGGGACGGTGCACGGCTACACGGCGGACAAGGACGCGTACCTCAAGCGGCTCAGGCGCATCGAGGGCCAGGTGCGCGGTCTCCAGCGCATGGTCGAGAACGACGACTACTGCATCGACGTCCTGACCCAGATCTCTGCGGCCACGAAGGCCCTCCAGGCGGTCTCCCTGGGCCTGCTGGAAGAGCACCTGAAGCACTGCGTGGCCCAGGCGGCGGCCGAGGGCGGCGAGGTGGCCGAGGAGAAGATCGCCGAGGCGTCCGCGGCGATCACCCGACTGGTCCGCTCCTGACCGCGCCCCCGTGCCCGGCCGGGGCGCCCTGATCCAGTAGAGTGCTCCCGCCGGCCCCCGTAGCCCAATCGGCAGAGGCAGCGGACTCAAAATCCGTCCAGTGTGCGTTCGAGTCGCACCGGGGGCACCACGCCCGACCGGGCCGCACGGGACGATCGCCCGGACCTCCGGACGCGCCCGGTCAGGACACCTCCCTCGACGAGAACGGCCGGCCGACGTGGTGTCCCCACCCGTCGACCGGCCGTTCTCGGCGCTGTGGCCGGTTGCTCACTCCGAGGGTTCCGACGGCGCCTTGCGGGGCATCAGGACCACGAACGGCAGGCTGAGGGCCGTGGCGGCCAGGACGACGATGAGGGTGACCTCCATCGCGTGGGCGAACCCGGACGTCGCGGCCATGAAGAAGACCGACGTGACCGCGGCCGAGCCGATCGCCGAGGCGAGCTGCTGGATCGAGCCGAGCGAGCCGCTGGCGCTGCCGGCCTCGTCGGGCTTCGCGTCGCCCAGGGCGACGGTCGGGATCGTGGTGAAGCAGAGGCCGGTGCCGACGCCGATGACGACGAACGCCGGGGCCAGCGCCCAGAGGCTGAGGTCCGTCCCGGAGAACTTGACGAGGGCCAGGACCCAACCGCAACCGACGATGGAGACGCCCAGGCCGATGAAGACGAGCTTGCGGCCGAGCTTGGTGACCAGGCCGCCCATGGCGGCGAAGCTGGCGCCGATGAGACCCACGGTGAGCGGCACGAGGCCGAGCGAGGCGTCCCGCGGGCTGGCGTGCAGCCCTTCCTGGATGAACAGCGACAGCACGAAGAACAGGCCGGTGCTGGCGGCGAAGGCGACCAGGCCCACGACCATGCCGGAGGTGAAGCCGCGGTTCTTCAGCAGCGAGGGCTTGATGAGCGGGTGCTCCGCGGTGCGCTGGCGGTAGGCGAAGGCGCCGAAGAACAGCAGACCGACGACGACCGCGATGACGGAGAGGGCGTGCCAGCCGTTGGTCGAGCCCTCGATCAGGCCGTACAGCAGCCCGAACATGGCCACCGAGAGCAGGCCGGAGCCCCAACCGTCGACGACGGTGGACCGGTCGGCGTCGTCGTCGCGCGGCAGGATCCTGACGGCGATGATCATCCCGATGATGCCGAGGAAGATGTTCGCGAGGAAGATCGGGCGCCAGGACAGGCCGAACAGGTCGGCGTTGATGATGAACCCGGCCAGGACCGGGCCGCCGACGCTGGAGATGCCGAGGACCGGGCCGAACAGGCCGAACGCCTTGGCGAGCATCTCGCGGTCGAACGCCTTCGTCATGATCGCCATGCCCTGCGGGATGAGCAGGGCGCCGAACGCGCCCTGGGCGACCCGGGCGGCGATGAGCAGGCCCGGGTCGGGCGAGAAGCCGATGACCGCCGAGGCCAGGGTGAAGCCGCCCATGCCGATGAGGAAGAGCTTGCGCTGGCCGAACTTGTCGCCCAGCCGGCCGCCGATCAGGAGCAGGACGCCCATGGCGAGCATGTACGCCGGTCCCACCCACTTGATCAGGCTCTCACCGCCGTTGAGCTCGCGGGCGATGGTGGGGGCCGCGATGTTCGTGATTGTCCCATCGATCACGTCGATGGCGTCGGCGAGCAGCACCAGCCCCAGGATCGCCCACATCCGGCGGCTGGAGAGGCGTGCGGTGCCCGCGCCCGGCTCCGTCGTGCTTGTCATGAGGAACGTCCTTCTCGGTTCCGTCGGGGGCGCCCCCTCATGGGCGACCTCTCGCCCCTACTACGAACGCCGCCGGCCCGATCCGACACCGCCCCGGAGATTTTTTGCGGCACCCCGGAACGCCCGCCCGGCTACCCCAACTGGTCGCGGCGACGGGTCAGGTAGGCGGTCTCGGCGGTGTTGCCGGCCAGTTCGATGGCCCGGTCGTAGGCCGCGCGCGCCTGCCGGCCGTGGCCCGTCCGGCGCAGCAGCTCGGCGCGGGTGGCGTGGTAGGCGTGGTAGCCGGCCAGCGCGTTCCCGAGCCGGTCGACGGCGGCCAGCGCCACGTCCGGGCCGTCGACCTCGGCGACCGCGATCGCCCGGTTGAGGGCGATCGTCGGCGAGGGGTCCACGCGGACGAGCTGGTCGTAGAGGGCGAGCACCTGCGACCAGTCGGTGTCGCGGATGTCCCGGGCGGAGGTGTGCACGGCGTTGATCGCCGCGAGGATCTGGTAGCGGCCCGGGGCGACCCCGGCGGCGGCCGCGGCGAGGCGCTCGCGCACCAGCCGGTGGCCCTCGGCGATCAGCGTCGCGTCCCACGCCCCGCGGTCCTGCTCGGCCAGGGGGACCAGTTCACCGCTCGCCGAGACCCGGGCCGGTCGGCGGGCCTCGATGAGCAGCATCAGCGCCAGCAGCCCGGCCACCTCGCCGTCGTCCGGCAGCAGGTCGCGGATCAGGCGGGCGAGCCGGATCGCCTCGGCGGTCAGGTCGTGGCGCACGGGGTCGGTGTCGGGGCTGGTGGCCAGGTAGCCCTCGTTGAAGACGAGGAACAGGACGGCGAGCACGCCGGTGACGCGTGCCGGCAGGTCCTCGGTGGCCGGCACGCGGTAGGGGATGTGCGCCGCTTTGATCTTGGCCTTCGCGCGGGTGATCCGCTGCCCCATGGCGCTCTCCGTCACCAGGAAGGCGCGGGCGATCTCGGGCACGGTCAGACCGCCGACCATGCGCAACGTCAGCGCCAGGCGGGATTCCACCGCCAGCGCCGGGTGGCAGCAGGTGAAGATCAACCGGAGCCGGTCGTCGTCGATGGCGCCGGGGGGCTCGCGCGGGCCGGCGCCGTGCACCATCCGAGCCTCCCTCTGCTTCTCGTCGCGCTTGCTCTCGCGTCGGATGCGGTCGATGGCCTTGCGGTTGGCGGTGGTGGTCAGCCAGGCGGCGGTGTTGGGCGGCACGCCGTCGACCGACCACCGCTCGACGGCGGTCGCGAACGCCTCGGCGGCCGCTTCCTCGGCGATGTCGAGATCACCGAAGCGCCTGGTCAGGAGGGCGACCACCCGCGCCCACTCCTCGTGGTGGGCGCGGGTGATGGCCTCCCGGACGTCGAACCCGCTCACACGGCCACGAACGGCCGCACCTCGACCTTCCGGTTGCAGGCCCTCGCCCCCTCGGTCGCGAGCTTGAGCGCGACGTCGAGGTCGGGTGCTTCGATGATCCAGAAACCGGCGAGGTACTCCTTCGACTCCAGGAACGGACCGTCGGTGACCACCGCCTCCGCGCCCCGGGGGTCGATGACGGTGGCGTTCTCCGGTCCGCTGAGCCCACCGGCGAACACCCAGTGCCCCTGGGCGCGGAGCCGGTCGTTGAACACGTCGATCGCAGCCTGCTCGTCCGGGTCGTCGATGCTGGCCTGGTCGTGGATCACGGAAAGCAGGTACTGCATCCGCAACATCTCCTCTGGCGTCAGGACAGTGTGGTGAAGCGGTCCGGTGCGTCGGCCAGCGTAATACCGCGGCGCCCGCCGGCCGGCGGGTCACCCGCGAGGACCTCGCCCTACGGGTTGCCGAACCGGCGTTCCCGGCCCGCCGCGACGCCGCGCGGCCGCGCGGACCGCACCCACCGCTTCAGCGGCCGTCGACCAGGTCGCGCAGGCGCTCGGCCAGCTCCGGCGTCACGGCGTCGGGCCGTTCCGCGGGCGGCGGCGGTGTGATCCGGCACCGCTCCGGAACGCTCCCGGGCAGCACGAAGCCGGGCTCGTCGGTCAGCACCGAGATCGCGACCGCGTCGGAGGGCACCTTCACGGGGCCGTCGTTGCGACAGGCCAACAGGAAGGCGAGCCACGTCCGGTACGACACCAGCAGCTCGGAGAACGCCAGAGGGGGCTTGGTGAGGCCGAGCCGCGTCGCCACCCCCGCCAGCCCCTCGTTCATGAGCTGCTCCATCCCGGCGACGCAGGACAGCGGATCGCCGTCCAGGTCGGGACTGGCGAGACCACCGACGCCCAACTTCCCCTGGAACTCGGCGAAGCGCTCGGTGACGTGGTCCGTGCCGGGCCAGGTCGGCTGCACCAGGATGGCGGTGACCTCCCGCTCGCCGGCGAGCCGTTCGGCGATCTGCAGGGCCAGGCCGGCGGCGCTGCAGTGGCCCACGACGAACACGCGCCGGTCGCCGGTCGCGGCGGACTCGTCGGCGCGGAAGGCGGCGGCGGTCTCGTCGGCCAGCTCCGGCAGGGCGGCGTAGAGCCGGTCACCGGACAGCGCGCCGCGCGGGTCCACCTGGTAGACCGGGTGACCGGCGGCCACGTCGCCGACCAGCCGGCTGAGCCGCGGCGCCGGGGTGAGCGGCTGGAAGTCGGCGACCAGGACGGCCGCCCCGTCCCCGGAGCTGAGCCTGCTGCACAGTGGTTTGGTACCAATGACGGCCTGCATCGGTGTTTCCTTCCCCTCGGGCACTTCAGCCCTCGGACACCAGCGGGACTTCCGCGTACCCGTTGAAGACGAACGTCGCCGCGCTCCTTCATCGGGGCGGAACGGCCGTGCTGACAGCTTCGCGAGGACCGATTCCCCCGACAACTTCCCCATTGCGGCCGTCGTGACCGCACATCCGGCTCCGGCACGCCGAAAGGCTCCGGGGAGTAGCGTAGCCGTGATCACACAGCTGCCCCTGGAGGTTGACCATGCGCTCGACGGCCCACTCGTTTCGCACACCCGGAGGAATTACGCTCGGGGTCGAGCACTTCGGCGACGAGACGGCGCCCCTCGTGCTGCTCGCGGGCAGTGTGACCATGCTGGCCTGGCCCGACGCGCTGTGCGAGGCGCTCGCCCGCGGCGGGCGCCACGTCGTGCGCTACGACCTGCGCGACGCCGGCACGTCGACGACCGTCGACCCCGACGCCCCGAGGTACACGCTGCGCGACCTCGCCGCCGACGCCGCCGCGCTCGCCCGCGGCCTCGACGACCGCCCGGCGCACCTGGCGGGCATCGGCGTCAGCGGGATGGTGGCCCAGCTCGCCGTGCTCGACCACCCGGACGCGTTCTCGGCGCTCACCCTCGTCGGGACGCGGTCCGTCGCACCGGGCCCGGTCGACCCCGACCTGCCCGACCACGACGCGGCGAAGATGAAGAAGCGGTTCTCGCTCCCGAAGCCGGACTGGTCCGACCGCGCCTCCGTGGTGAAGTTCGCCGGCATCGCCGCGGAGGTCTTCGACGACGACCCCGCCGAGGCGCGCGCGACCGCCGAGCGCATCTACGACCGCACGCCGGGCGCCAACGACTCGGTCCGGATCGCCAACCACGTGGGCATGGTGTTCGCCAGGCTGGACTGCGGGCGGCGCTGGCGCGAGCGCCTGCCCGAGATCGCGGTGCCGACGCTGGTGGTGCACGGCCGCCGCGACCCGTTCTTCCCGGTCGGCAACGGCGAGGCGCTCGCCCGCGAGATCCCCGGCGCGCGGCTGCTCGTGCTGGAGAAGGCCTCGACCGCGATCCCCGTCGCCGCCTCCGACGAGGTCGCCGAGGCGATGCTCGCGCTCTGACCGTCGACCGGGTCGGCCACCGCGTGGTGCCGGCCGCGACCGGGCCGCGACCGGGCCGTGACCGCCGTGACCGCCGTGACCGCACCGGCGGTCACGGCGCGGTACCCCCGATGTCGAATCCGCCGGAATGGTGTGGGCGGGGTTCGACCCGCGACCACCCGCGCGCCGCGCGGAATGCGACATACCTCCTGTACCGCCGGATTTCGACCACCTCGTAATGGCGCCGTTCCTCCCGGACGGAAGACGCCTTCGGTGGCATCTCTCCCATTGCCGAGCCGGCCCCGATCTGAGCAATGCGGAAGATCGCCGGCAGGCCCGGGGCTGCGAAGGTTGTCGGGGGAGAATCTCGAAGCCCGAATGGAAGGTGAGCGGCTGATGGCTGCTACTGCGATCCAGGATGTGCGAGATGTGCTGGCCGCCTACCCCGAACTCGCGGAGGCCGCGGTCCTGACGCATGTTCAGGAACCCGTGGGCCAGGTCGGAGTGGCCTACGTCGTGCCCAGCAGCCCCGGTCTCGACCTGGCCGCGTTGCACAAGTACCTCAGGGAGAGGTTGCCGGGCAGCGCGGTGCCGGCCGCCGTCGTGGTCGTCGACGCCATTCCGGTGGACTCCGCGGGAACGCCGGAGGCGCAGGCGCTCCCCGCACCCGACCTGCGCGGCCTGCTGCCCTACCGGGCGCCCGAGACCCCCCGCCAGGAAGTCCTGTGCGCGGTCTTCGCCGAAGTGCTGGGCCGGACCCGGTGCGGCATCGACGACAACTTCTTCATCATGGGCGGCGAGTCGATCGACGCCATGGTGATAGCGGGCCGGGTCGGCCCGGAGTTCGGCCTGGAGATCTCGATGAACGAACTCTTCGACGCGCCCACCGTCGCGGAACTCGACCAGCTGCTGGACCGGCTGAGCAGCGGGGGCTGATGGTGGTCGGGGTCGCCAAGAGGATGCGGGGCCTGCAGCAGTCCGTCCTCGGGGCCATGACCGTGCGCTGCCGGCAACTCGGCGCGGTCAACCTCGCGCAGGGGCTCAGCCAGGTCCCGCCGCCCGCTTCGCCGTTGGCCGCGGGCGCGCGGGACTTCGAGCACCTCGGTCATTCGTACAGCCAGCCCGAGGGCCTCGCCGTCTTCCGCGAAGCCGCCGCCGACAAGCTGAAGAGGTGCAGCGGGCTCAGCGTCGATCCCGCGACCCAGGTCGTGGCCACGGTCGGCGCGACGGGCGCCCTCATGGCGACGCTCAGCGCCCTGCTCGACGCGGGGGACGGCGTCATCCTGTTCGAGCCCTTCTACAGCTACTACCTGTCCTCGCTCCAGGTGCTGGACCTGCACCCGGAGCCGGTCCGGCTGGTCGGGCCGGATTTCCGGATCACCGAGGAGTCGCTGCGGGCGGCCGTCACCGACCGGACGCGCGCGATGATCCTCTGCACGCCGAACAACCCGACCGGGCGTCGGCTCACCGCGGCGGAACTCGCCGTCGTCGCGGCCGTCGCGGACGAGCACGACCTGCTCGTCATCAGCGATGAGGTGTACGAGGACATCTACTTCGACGCGGCCCCGCACCTCGCCGCGGCGACGGTCGGGAACCTCGGCGAGCGCACGGTGACGTTGTCGTCGCTGGGGAAGTCGTTCAGCGTTCCCGGGTGGCGGCTGGGTTACGCCTCCGGCCCGGAACGGCTGGTCGGCGCGATCAGGATCGCGGCCGACTCGCTCGTCGTCTGCGCGCCGACCCCGTTGCAGGAGATCGGCGCGCGGGCACTGGGCCTGGGTGACGACTACTACCGCGACCTCCGCGCGATGTACGACCGGAAGCGCCGGTTCCTGGCGGAGGGTTTCGCCGCGGCCGGGCTGTCGCCCAACGAACCGGAAGGCTCGTACTACCTGTTCGTCGACTGCTCGCGGATGGGCGTGGCGACCGGGGCGGAAGCGGCCGAGGTGCTGCTGGAGGACAACCTCGTCGGAACGGTGCCGGGGGAGGCGTTCTACCTGGGCGCGCCGGAGCGCCCGTACGTCCGCGCCTGCTTCTCCCTTCCGGACGAGGTACTGGCCGAAGCTGTCGACAGGTTGGCGAGCGGGAGTCTGACCCATGGTTGAGAACGTGAGTGAGTCGGCCGGTGGCCGCGCGGTCCTCGTGACCGGGGCGGCCCGGGGCATCGGGTGGGCCATCGCGAGGCGGTTCGCGGCGGCCGGTGACCGGGTGGCGATCCTCGACAGGGGCGCGGGTGGCGTCGCCGGGGAACTGGTGGCCGGGCTCGACGGCGCCGGGCACGTCGTCGTCGAGGCCGACCTGATGGACAGCGAGGCCCTGCCGGCGGCGGTGGACTCGGCCGTCGAACAGCTGGGCGGCCTGGACGTCCTGGTGAACAACGCCGGTGTCTTCGTCGCGCACCCGATCACGGAGGTCGACTACGCGGCCTGGCAGGAGCACTGGCGGACGACGCTGGGAGTCAACCTGATCGGCGCGGCCAACGTGACCTGGTGCGCGGTCAGGCACATGACGGAGCAGGGGCGCGGCGGGCGGATCGTCAACGTCTCGTCGCGCGGCGCGTTCCGCGGCGAGCCGGACGTGCCCGCCTACGGGGCCAGCAAGGCGGGCCTGAACTCCCTGACCCAGTCGCTGGCGCTCGCGCTCGCGCCGCACCGGATCGCGGTCTCCGCCGTGGCGCCCGGGTTCGTGGCCACGGAGATGACCACGGACTGGCTCCTGCCACCGGGCGGTGACGAGATCAGGGCGCAGAGCCCGTTCGGCCGGGTCGCCGAGCCGGGCGAGATCGCCGAGGGCGTGTTCTACCTGGCCTCCGCCCAGGCCGAGTGGGCCAGTGGCGCCATCCTCGACCTGAACGGCGCCTCCTACCTGCGGAGCTGAGACCGGGCGCGCCGGCGTCGGGACGTCAGACGCCGGCGGTCCGCTGCTCCATGAGCGCGACGATCTCCGCCACGGTGTCGAGTTCGAGCAGCTCGTCGTCGGTGATCTCGATGCCGTGGCGCTGGCTGAGCACCATGGACAGCTCGACGACGGCGAGCGAGTCCAGGCCCGCGTCCTCGCGGCTCGCGTCCGGGCGCACCCCGTCGACGTCCAGCAGCAGGACCTCGGTCATGACTGATTTCAACAGCTCGTACATTGCGTCCTCCGGTGTCCGTCGGCTGGATGCCCTATGCGTCGCGGATGTCGAGTTCGGGCCAGGTCAACGTGGTGGCGCCCCAGGTGAGGCCACCGCCGAAGGCGGCGAGCAGCACCCGGTGGCCGGGCTTGAGGGTCCCGTCCGACGCCGCCTGGGCGAGCAGGACCGGTATCGAGGCGGCGGCGGTGTTGCCGACCTCGGCGATGTTCTGCGCCATCACGTCCCGGCGCAGGCCGAGCCGGGTGGCGAGCGCGGCGCTGACGCGCGCGTTCGCCTGGTGGGTGACCACGCGGTCGACGTCGTCCAGCCGCCAGCCCGCCCCGGCGAGCGCCTCGGTCGCCGCGGCGCTCATCCGCTCGACCGAGTGCCGGAACACCTCGCGTCCCCGCATCCGGAAGTACTGCGACCCGTCGTCCGGCGCCTCCGCCCCGAGGGGGACCCGTGAGCCGCCGGCCTCCACCGTGATCAGCCCGGTGCGGTCGCCGTCGCTGCCCAGCACCAGCGGGCCGATGGCCCCCGGCTCGTCGGCCCGGCCGCGCCGCAGCACCACGGCGCCCGCCCCGTCGCCGAAGATCGGCAGGGTCGTCCGGTCGTCCGGGTCGAGCAGGGTGGAGAACGCCTCGGCGGCGATCAGCAGGACGCGCTCGGCCAGCCCCGCCGCGATGAAGCCCGCCGCCGTCGCCAGGCCGTAGACGAACCCCGTGCACACGGCCGAGACGTCGAAGGCGGCGACACCGCCGAGGCCGAGGCGCGCGGCCACGTCGGGCGCGGTCGCCGGGCAGCGGTGGTCCGGTGTGGTGGTCGCCAGCACGACGGCGTCGACCGGACCGCCGCCCGCCGACCGGAGCGCGGCCCGGCCCGCCTCGACCGCGAGGTCGGACGTCGCCGCGCCCGGCTCCACCCAGCGGCGGCGGGAGATCCCGGTCCGGCCCACGATCCAGTCCTCCGACACGTCGAGCCGCTCGCACAGCTGCGCGTTGGTGACCACCCGCTCCGGCAGCCAGTGCCCGAGGCCGCAGACGACCGCGCGATCCGCGGACCCGGTGGCGCCACCCGTCACGACCGGTCCCCGCTCCCGGCGCCCCGCAGGGCCAGCGCGACGTCCACGATGAGGTCCTCCTGGCCCGCGACCGCCTGGCGACGGCCGAGCTCGAAGAAGACGTCGCGCGGGTCGACGCCCTCGCGGGCGGAGATGTCGAGCACCCGGGTCTTGAACCCGGAGAACACCCCGGCGAGACCGCTGACGATGGAGATGGAGTCCACGGTCGGCGGCGCGGGCATCAGCTCCCGCTCGGCGATGTCCGCCGCGTCCAGGAGCCGGTACAGGTCGATGCCGGTGCGGTAGCCCACGCGTTCGAGCACCGGCACCAGGACCTCCAGCTGGGTGTTGCCCGCCCCGGCGCCGAAACCCCGGGCGCACGCGTCCAGGATGGACGCTCCCGCGTCGGCCGCCGCGATGGAGTTCGCCACGGCCATGCCGAGGTTGTTGTGCCCGTGGAACATCACCGGCACGTCGACCGCGGCGCACATGGCCGTGATGCGCTCGGTGACGTCGGAGGGCAGGTAGTGGCCCGCGGAGTCCATGATGCCCACCCCGGTGGCGCCGTAGTCGACCAGGCGCGCGCAGTGCTCGGCGAGCCGCTCGGCACTGGTCATGTGGCTCATCATGAGCACGGCGTGCGCCTCGACGCCCTGCTCGCGCAGGAAGCCCAGGTGCCGTTCGGCCAGGCTGGACTCGGTGCAGTGGGTGCCGATGCGCACCAGGTCGACGTCGTGCGCGATGGCCCTCTCGATGTCCTTGGTCGTGCCCCAGCCGGGCAGCATGAAGACACCGAGCTTGCTGTTCGTCAACGCTTCCCTGGTGATCGACAGCATCTCGTCGTCGCTGAGCCTGGCCTGGCCGACCTGGAGCGAGGAGGCGCCCAGCCCGTTGCCGTGGCCGACCTCGACCACCGGGACACCCGCGGCGTCCGCGGCGAGCGCGTAGGCGCGCAGCTGCTCCGCGCCGAGGCTGTGCCGGACGGCGTGGTGGCCGTCCCGCAGGCTCGGGTCGTGGATCAGGATCGTCTTGCCCGCGACGTCCGGGCTCGTTGCCTCGCTCATGAGTTCACCACGCCCGCAATCGGGAGCCGGTCCGCCGCGTAGCTCTCCGCGACCAGGAGCGCGGCGGAATTGATGATGTCGAGGTTCCCGGCGTAGCGCGGGATGCGGTCCCCGGACGACGTGACCTCGACGGCGACGAAACCCCTGCCGTCGTTCGCGCTGCACGCCTTCACCTCGAAGCCCTTGGCGAAGGAGCGGACCTCGGCCGCGGCGCCCGCCACCACCGAGCGCAACGAGTCGGTGGTGAGGTCCTCGCCCAGCAGGGACATGGCGACCCGGAACGTCGCGGGAGGCCGCGCGGGGCTGATGTTGAGGATCGCCTTGACGTCCGGGACCCCGGTGAACAGGCGGACCGCTTCCTGCGTGGTCTCCACGTACTCGTCGAGGTTCAGGCGGGTCCCGCGGCCGATGCTCAGGGTGGCGGCGGTCGTGACCACCTCGACGTAGTCGACCCGGTGGGCCTGCGCGATCGCGCGCAGGACCGGCACTGCCGCCTGCCCGCCGCAGCTCACCATGCTGAGGTCGCGGTGCGCGGAGATGTCCTCCCGGTTGACGGTCGGGAAGATCATCCGACCGTTCCGGCTGGGCGTCAGGTCGATGACCACCGTGCCCAGGGGCGAGAGCTTCTCCACGTGCTCGACGTGGGCGGCCGCGCTGGTGGCGTCGAACACCACGTCGAACGGCCGCTCGACGTCCACGAGGGACTGCACGCCCCCCGTCGCGACCGGCACACCGAGCTGGGCCGCCTGGCGCAGCCCCGAGGTGGCCTGGTCCCGTCCCGCGACGAGCCCCAGGTCGAGGCGGTCCGAACGGATGATCTTGGCCATGAGGTCGATGCCGATGAGGCCCGCGCCGAGCACCGCCACGGACAGTCGGCCGGGAGCTGTCCGGTTGTCGTTGTAGGTCATTCGTCACCCCTGACGTGAGGAACATCGTTCCGGGCCGCCACCGCTCCCCGCGTGCGGGGCGCAGCCCTTGCGCAACGGCGTGGACGGTCAGTCGCGGGCGCGCTTGTACGCCAGCGTGACGCCGTCGAAGACGGGAAGCATGCTCAGCTCGACCCGCTCGTCGTCGCGCAGCGCGGAGTTCAGCGCGCGCATCGAGTCCGTCTCCGGGTCGCTGATGTCCGGTCGCGCCACGTTGCCGGTCAGGAGGACGTTGTCGATGGCCATCAGCCCGCCCGGCCTGAGCAGTTCGAGGCACCGCTCGAAGTAGAGGGGATAGCCTTCCTTGTCGGCGTCGATGAAGGCGAAGTCCACGGTGCCGGCCGCGCCGTCGGCCAGCAGCGCGTCGAGGGTCTGCACCGCGGGGCGCAGTTCGAGCTGGATGCGGTCGGCAACGCCGGCCCGCTCCCAGAACGGGCGCCCGATCTCGGCCCACTCCGCGTTGAAGTCGCAGGCGATGACGCGGCCGCCCGGCGGGAGCGCGCGCGCCATGGCCAGCGTGCTGTACCCGGTGAACACCCCGACCTCGACCACGGTGGTGGCGGCGGTCAACCCGACGAGGAAGCCGAGCAGCTGCCCCTGCTCCGGTGAGACCGCCATCCTGTGCTCGAACACCTGCGCGGAGGTGGCCTCCCGCAGCCCGCGCGCGATCTCGTCCTCGCGCAGCGACACGTCCTGCACGTACTGCTGGATCTCATCGTCCAGCACCAGATGAACGAGCACCGGTTCCTCCTCGTGATGCCGACGCGGTCACAACCATGATTACCGGCGAGAGCGCCGGCCAACGTCTTCCGGGTTGCGAGGCTGCACGGTGCGAACAGCCGCGGCCGTGACGCGGCGGGCGACAAACCAAGGCGAGCAACCGTGGAGATGACCGGGGTCGCGACGTGAGGATACTTGCTGAAGAGCGTGAGGACGGATCGCGTGAAGAATGCTGCGCATGTTCTTTAACGATAAGAGCACGAACGTGCCGAGCTAAACGGAGAATGACATGACAGCCTTTTCCATTCCCGCCCGGTTTGCTGAGCAGGTCGCGCGGACACCGGAAGCGACCGCCGTGTCGGACGCCGCGCGCGGCACCTCGTTGACCTACCGGGAGCTGGAGCACCGGGCCAACCGGCTCGCGCACCGGCTGATCGGGCTCGGGGTCGGCCCCGAGGACCCGGTCGCCGTCCTCGTGGAGCGGTCCGCCGGGCTGGTGGTGACGCTCCTCGCGATCCTCAAGGCGGGCGGGGCCTACCTGCCGGTCCACGAAGCCGACCCGGCCGAGCGGCGGCAGTGGATCGTGGACCGCGCGCGGCCCTCGGTGCTGCTCGTGGACGACGCGATGCGCGCGGCCGGCGTGCCCACCGGCGTGCCGGTCGTCGCCGTGGACGACCCGGGCATCGCCGGGGAGCCGACCGACGACCCGGGGGTGCCGGTCCACCCCGACCAACTGGCCTACGTGATCCACACGTCGGGGTCCACCGGCCAGCCCAAGGGCGTCGCGGTGACCCAGCGGGACGTGGTGCGGCTCCTGTCCGACCCGCAGTGGGCGGTCGAGCGGCACGCGCGGGTCCTGCTGGTGGCGCCCTACGCCTTCGACGTGTCCACCTACGAGATCTGGATGCCGCTGCTGCACGGTGGCCAGGTGGTCGTCGCACCCCCCGGCCGGCTGGAGCCCCCGCTCCTGCGCGAGCTGATCACGACGCACCGGATCACCGGGCTCCACCTGACCGCCGGGTTGTTCCGCGTGCTCGCCGAGGAGGCGCCCGCGACGCTGGCGGGGGTCGACGAGGTCCTCACCGGCGGTGACGTGATCGCGCCCACGGCGGTCCGCCGGGTGCTCGACGCCTGCCCCGACCTGGTGATCCGCGCGCTGTACGGCGCCACGGAGGGCACCGTGTTCTCGGCGCACCACGTGCTCACCCGCGACGCGCGGCCGGGCAAGGTCGTGCCGATCGGCGACGCGCTGACCGGCATCGCGCTCCACGTCCTGGACGAGGGCCTCGCGCCCGCGCCCGTCGACGCCGTCGGCGAGATCTACCTCGCGGGCGAGGGCGTCGCGCGCGGGTACCTCGGTCAGGCCGGCCTGACCGCCGAGCGGTTCGTGGCCGACCCGTTCGGGCTGCCGGGGTCCCGCATGTACCGGACCGGGGACATGGCCCGCCGCACCGCCGACGGCACGATCGAGTTCGTCGGCCGCGAGGACAGCCAGGTGAAGATCCTCGGCTTCCTCGTCGACCTGGCCGAGGTGGAGGCGGCGCTGGCCGACCACCCCGGGCTGGCCCAGGTCGTCGTCCTGGCGCGCGAGCGCGAGGACGGCAACAAGCAGCTGGTCGGCTACGTCGTGCCCGAGTCGGGCGACCTCGACCTCGCCGCGGTGCGCGCGTACGCCAAGACGAAGCTGCCGGGCTACATGGCGCCCGAGGTGTTCGTCCGGCTGGACTCGCTGCCGCTGACCGCGAACGGCAAGCTGGACCGCGACGCGATGCCGGAACCGGACTTCAAGCAGGTCCTCGCCTCCCGCGCGCCGGAAACACCGCTCCAGCACGAGCTGTGCGCGATCTTCAGCTCCCTGCTGGAAGTGCCCGAGGTGGGGATCGACGACAGCTTCTTCGACCTCGGCGGCCAGTCGTTGCAGGCCATGCGGCTGTGCAGCCGCATCGGCGCCGCGGTCGGCGTCGGGGTTTCGGTGAACACGCTGTTCGACACCCCGACCGTGGCCGAACTGGCGACGTACATCGAAGCCAAGCGCGCCGCGTACCAGCCCCAGACCGCCTCCTGACGCCAGGGCCGGCACGTCCGCCGGCGAGTACCCGACCCCGCCCGACAGAGTATGGAGCTCCACTGTGGACCAGTACCCGCTGAGTTCTCGGCAGAAAGACCCGTTCGGCGTGTCGCGCTCACCCCGGCACATCGTCGCCCTCGCCCTGCGCATCAAGGGTGAACTGAGCGTCGACGCGCTCAGGGGCGCGCTCGACGAGGTGGTGGAGCGGCAGGAGGCCCTGCGCACCCGGGTCCACTACGACGAGGCGGACGGCACCCGCGGATTCCTGGAAGTGCTGCCGGCGATGCCGGTCCCGCTCGCCGTGCACGACGTCCCGGAGACCCCCGGCCGGTCCCGCGACGACATCGCCCTCGACCTGCTCGACGCGTTGAACCAGGAGTCGATGTCCTACCTGGACGCCCCGTCGTTGCGCGCCACCCTGCACCGGTTCGACGACCACGACGCCGTGCTCACCCTCCTCAGCCACCACCTCTTCAACGACGGCTGGTCGGTCGGCGTGCTCCGCCGCGAGATCGCGGCCTGCTACCGGGCCAGGGTGACCGGGGTGCCGCACGCGCTGCCGACCCCGCGCCCGTTCCACGAGTTCGCCGCCTGGGAGGAGGAGTTCCTGCGGAGCGAGAGGGCGGAGTCGGCCCGCCGCTACTGGAAGGACAAGCTGGCGGGCGCCGAGATGTGCACGCTGCCGACCGATCGGCCCTACGACCCCGCGACCCACGGGCCGAGCAGCGCGGTGCGGAACCTCACCATCGACCCCGGCACCCTGGCGAAGATCACCGAGAGCGCGGCACGGCACCGGTGCAGCGTCTGGCACGTCTTCCTGGCGGCGTACATGGTGCTCACGGAGAAGATCTCCGGCCAGTCCGACCTCACCCTCCTGACCGTGAACAGCGGCCGGCCGAGCAGGGACTTCTACAACACCATCGGGTTCTTCTCCAACCTCGTGCCCGTCCGCCTGGAGTTCGACGACTGCACGACCTTCCTCGACCTCATGCTCCGCGCCCGCAAGGCGAGCACGGACGCCCAGCAGAACCAGCTCCCCCTCGAGTCGATCCTCGAGATGTACCCCCACCTGCTCAACGGGTCCGGCGACCCGATGGCCCTCCCGTCCGGGTTCAACTACATCGGTTCACCGGCGGAGCACGAGGACACCGGGTTCACCACCAGCGTCGAGCCGGTGACCGCGCCGGCGGAGCAGCCCGCCTCGTTCCGCCGCGGCGTGTTCATCTGGACCTTCCTCGCCGTTCCGGGCGGCGACTTCCGGTGCGTCGTCGAGTACGAGCCCGAGGCGGTCGACGCCGCCACGGTCGATCGCTGGGGCGCGGAGTTCCTCGACCTGGTCCTGGCGATGACCGACGAGCCCGATCAGGTGTGGAACCGCCGTTAGGCGCAGGAAAAGCCCGCCGGCGGAACAGCGCAACGCGGAAGATGCGGTGCGCCCGCCGGTGCCACAAGCCTGGTCATATGTCCGAATTCTTAGGAAAGACCGTTCTCATCACCGGTGGTGGGAGCGGCATCGGCCGTGCCACCGCCACGCGATTGGTCGAGGCGGGGGCGAACGTGGTGATCGCAGGGCGCCGCGCCGAGCGCCTCGACGCCGCGGCGAAGGAGTTGGACCCCACTGGTGACCGGGTTCTCGCCGTTGCCGCGGACGTGGCCCGCACCGGCGAACTCGACGAGCTGATCGGCCACGTCAAAAACCGCTTCGGCCGGCTGGACGGCGTTTTCGTCAATGCCGGCGTGGCCTTCGGCGGCCCGGCCGCCCTGGTCACCGAGACCGATTTCGACCACATCGTCGACATCAACTTCAAGGGCGCCTTCTTCACGATCCAGAAGGCGGTGGCGCTGTTCGACGCCGGCGGCGCCGTCGTGATCAACGGCACCTTCCTCGTGCACCGCGGCATGGGGCCCGCCTCGCTGTACGCCGCGACGAAGGCCGCCGTGACCAACCTGACCCGCTCGCTCGCCTCCGACATGGCAGGCAGGGGAATCCGGGTCAACGCGGTCAGTCCGGGTTACATCCAGACGGCCATGCTCGACAGCATGGCCCCGTCCGAGGAGGTGCGCGAGGCGTTCCGCGCCCAGGTCCCGCTCGGCCGGCTCGGCCGGGTCGAGGACGTCGCCGACGCGGTGACGTTCCTGCTGTCGCCCCGGGCGGCGTTCATCACCGGCCAGGACCTCGGTGTGGACGGCGGGCTGGCGACCTCGGTCCCGCTCGGCGCGCCGAACCCGCGGTGACGGCGGCCGGGACGCGACCCCGGCCACCGGGGTGGCCGGGGTCGCGTCCCGACGTCAGGCTGCCGCGGAGGCGGCGCCGGACAGGCGGACGGGCAGCGCGAGGTGCCCGTTCATGATGAAGGTCGGAATCGGTTCGAGTTCCGAGGGGTCGACGGCGAGGGTCAGGTCGGGGAACCGCTCGAACAGGGCGGACAGGCCGGTCTTGCCCACCATCCTGGCGATGCCCGCGCCGAGGCAGTAGTGCGGGCCGTGGCCGAACGACAGGTGCTCCTTGTCCCGGCGGGTGATGTCGAAGGTGCCGGCGGAGTCGCCGTGCACCGCGGAGTCCCGCCCGATCGCGGCGTAGTTGATCAGGATCGGGTCGCCCTTGGGGATCGTCACCCCGTCCAGCGGGATGTCCTCGACCGCGTAGCGCAGCGGCAGGCTGGCCAGCGGCGACTCCACCCGCAGCACCTCCTCGATGACCTCGTCCCAGGAGACCTGGCCCGACTTGACCAGTTCGAGCTGCTCGGGGTGGGTGAGCAGCGCGGTGACCGCGTTGTCGAAGAAGTTGATCGTGGTCTCCGAGCCGGCGCCGAGGATCGCGAAGGTGGTGTCCACCAACTCCTGCTCGCTCAGCGCGGAACCGTCGTCGTCCCGCGCGGCGATCAGGTCGCTCGCGATGTCCTCACCGGGCTGGGCGCGCTTGAGGGCGATGAGGTCCTCGATGGCGCCGCGCCAGCCGAGCAGGATCTCCTGCCCCTGCTCGGGGGTGACGTCCGTCCGCGCCATCATGTCCATGACCTTCGCGGCGGCCACCCGGGCCTCCTCCGGCATGCCGATCAGCTCGGCCACCAGCATGCCGGGCAGCGGGTACGCGAACGCGGCCTTCAGGTCGACCACCTCACCGGCCGCCGCGGCGCCCTCCAGGCGGTCGAGCAACGTGTCGGTGATCCGCTTCGCCAGCGGTTGCACGTCCTCGGGCCGGCGTGAGCTGAACGCCTTGCCGATCAGCCGGCGCAAGCGCTTGTGGTCCTTGCCGTAGGTGGTGGACACGTTGTCCATCGCGACCCAGCTGATCATCTCCCAGTCGGACGGGATCTTCCCCTCGATGAAGGCCGGCCAGTGGTGGCGGGCGCTCTTGGTGACGTTCGGGTCGCCGAGCACCTTCTTGCTGACCGCGTAGCTGTTGATCGACCAGACCAGCACGCCGCCGGGGATCTCCACCTGGACCGCGGGGCCCCGCGCGCGCAGTTCGTCCGCTTGGGCGTGCATGTATCGGCCGGTGTTGTCCAACGCGACCGGACGGTTTGTCTCCACAGCTGTCTCCCAAAGCTCGCAGTGGCTCTACGGTCATTGCTCGACGCGGTCGAACCGTCGACGGCACCCATGCCGAAAGATGGGTGTCGTGCGCGACGGTATCACCGGGGAGCTTTCCCGGTCTTATTCTTCCGTGCTCTCCGGAAATGAATTCCAGGGAACCGGGAATAGTGGGCCGAGAAGGGGTCCCGGAATTTCGGGCACGACGACGGGAACCCCGCCCTCGTGCTTGGGCGGGGTTCCCGTCGTGCGGGGCTCGTGGAAGCGGGCGGAGAGGAAAGCGGACGAGGAGTTGTCGAGCCGTCCCGGACCGCGTCACTTGTCGTAGTCGTCGTGGTAGTGCAGCCAGGACCACTTGAAGTCGAGGTCGGCTTCCTGCCGTCCGAGGAACGTCAGGTCGAGGTAGTTGTAGGTGTTGTTGACCAGGTCGGTGCCGCGGAACGCGGTCGCGTAGGTGCAGTAGATCTCGTCGCCGTCGCGCAGGAAGACGGTGATCCCCGGGATGGCCGCGACGCCCGGCATGAGCGGGATGCGGAAGTCGTCGTAGAAGTCGGTGCCGAACGAGGAGGTCACCGGGACCGACCAGCCCAGCCGCTCCTTGTGCGGGAGGAACTCGCCCAGGGGCAGCGGGGAGTCCACCACCAGCGACGTGTCGCGGGCGTGCAGGTGCTCGAGGTGGTGGGGCATGTTGTCGACCCAGAACGAGCACCCCAGGCACAACATGCCGCCGGAGTCGGCGGGCAGCATGAAGTGGTAGATGATCAGCTGACGCCGGCCCTCGAACAGGTCGAGCAGGCTCCGCTTGCCGTCCGGCGTGTCGAATTCGTACTTGTTGTCCACGGGGAACATCGGAAGCGCCTGCCGCTGGGCGTGCAGCACGTCCCGAGCCCGGCTGTGCTCCTTCTCCTTGGCGAGGAAGGGAAGACGCTCCGCCAGCCATTCTTCTCGCGATACGACTCTGGGCAAGGTCATCCGACAGCTCCTAGTTCGGGCTCGTCCTCGGGCTTGACGACCACCCTTCCGGCCGACCGGCCGCGGCGCATCTCCGCACTTGCCGTCCTGGCGGGATCGCCGAAAAACGTCCGGGACCGCCTCGCCCAGGCCATTCCGGCTCACCACGCGCAGTAGCGCCGAGGGGCGACCTCCGGCATTCCTCCGTCAACGGGGAAGCGAGGCTTCGCGAACGTACCGAGTATTTTCCGCCCCGCGACGGCCGGCGCCGTATCCCACCGTGCCGTCTTCGGAAGTGGTGGATGGGCAATTGTGGAGATGTCCCGGGTGGGGCCGCCGGGCAGACTGATCAGCGAGCCGCCCACCGTGGCGCGGGCGATCGCGAATGACGTGTCGCCGGCCGGATCACCGTTCCAATGGGAATGAGGTTGCCGTGTCTAATCCGTTCGAGGACGCTGACGCCCTGTACCTGGTCCTCGTCAATGACGAGGGACAGCACAGCCTGTGGCCCGCCGGCATCGCCGTCCCGGCCGGCTGGACCACGGCGCACGGCGCGGACTCCCGCTCGAACTGCCTCGAGTACGTCGAAGCGCGGTGGACGGACATGCGGCCCAACAGCCTTGTCCGGGCCGAACGGGCGTGACGGGCATGGACCTCCGGCGGGAGCTGGTCGTCTCGGGGTGGAACGACACGGCGCGGGATGTTCCGGTGGTGGTGTTGTCGGAGTTGTTCGCGGGGCGGGCGGCGTTGTCGCCGGGTGCGGTCGCGGTGGAGTCCGGCGGTGTGTCGTGGTCGTACGCGGAGTTGGATGCGCGGTCGAGCCGGTTGGCGCGGTACCTGGTGGGGTTGGGTGTCGGGCCGGAGCGGTTGGTGGCGGTGGCGTTGCCGCGGTCGTTGGAGATGGTGGCGGCGGTGTTGGCGGTGGCGAAGGCGGGTGCGGCGTACCTGCCGATCGATCCGGGGTATCCGGCGGACCGGATCGGGTTCATGCTCACCGACGCCGCCCCGAGCCTGCTGATCACCGACCGGGCCACCTCGACGCGACTGCCGGACGCCGCGGGCGTCGCCGTGCTCGACCTCGACGACACCGCGGTGGCCGCCGCGGTGGCGGAGCTGCCCGGTGACCCCGTCACCGACCGGGACCGGATCGCGCCGCTGCTGCCCGCGCACCCGGCCTACGTGATCTACACGTCCGGTTCCACCGGGCGCCCCAAGGGCGTCGTGGTCGGCCACGAGGGCCTGGCGAGCCTGTCCGCGTACCTGATCCGGACCTTCGGGATCGGACCGGAGTCGCGGGTGGCCCAGGTCGCCTCGCTGAGCTTCGACGCGGCCGTCATGGAACTGCTGATGTCGTTGCCCGCCGGCGCGACGCTGGTCCTCCCCGAGTCGAGGCAGCTCGCCGGGGAGGTCCTGGCCGAGGCGCTGCACGACCTCCGGGCCAGCCACGCCCTGGTGGGGCCGGCCTCCCTCGCCGGTGCGGCCCCGGAGCAGCTGCCCGGCCTGGAGTGCCTGATGGTCGGCGGCGAGGCCTGCCCGGGCGAGGTCGTGGCCGAGTGGTCGGGGGGCAGGCGGATGTTCAACGCCTACGGCCCGACCGAGGCGACGGTGTGCGTGACGATGAGCGGGCCGCTGTCCGGAGTGGACGCCCCGCCGATCGGGAAGCCGATCTGGAACGCCCGGGTGTACGTGCTGGACGAGCGCCTGGAAGCGGTGCCGCCGGGCGTGCCGGGCGAGTTGTACCTGGCCGGCCCGGGCCTGGCGCGGGGGTACCTGAACCAGGCCGGGTTGACCGCGCAGCGGTTCGTGGCCTGCCCCTTCGGGTCCGGGGAGCGCATGTACCGGACCGGTGACCTGGCGCAGTGGCGGGAGGACGGCGAGCTGGAGTACCTGGGCCGGGTGGACCAGCAGGTCCAGGTCCGGGGGTTCCGCATCGAGCCGGGCGAGATCGAGGCCGTGCTCGCCGCGCAGCCCGGGGTGGCCCAGGCCGTCGTCGTGGCCCGCGAGGACCGGCCGGGCGACCAGCGCCTGGCGGGCTACGTCGTGCCCACGCCGGGGAGCAGGGTGGACCCGGCCGTGATCCGGGCCGCCGCGGCCGAGGTGCTGCCCGTCTACATGGTGCCCGCCGCGGTGGTGGTCCTGGACGCGCTGCCGTTGTCGGTCAACGGGAAGCTGGACCGGAAGGCCCTGCCCGCGCCGACGTTCGCCGCGGGGACCGGGCGGGGGCCGTCCACCCCGGCCGAGGAGATCCTGTGCGAGCTGTTCGCCGAGGTGCTGGGCGTGGACCGGGTCGGCGTGGACGACGGGTTCTTCGACCTGGGCGGCCACTCGCTGCTGGTGGCCCGGCTGATCAGCCGGGTGCGGTCGGTGCTCGGGGTGGAGCTGGAGATCCGGACGGTCTTCGACCACCCGACGGTCGAGTCGCTGGCGAAGTCGCTGGACGCGGCCGGGCAGGCGTGGCCGGCCCTGGAGCGGGCCGACCGGCCCGACCGCCTGCCGTTGTCGTTCGCCCAGCAGCGGTTGTGGTTCCTGGACCGGCTGGAAGGGCCGAGCACCACCTACAACGTGCCGTTCGCGTGGCGGCTGCGCGGGTCGGTGGACGCGGTCGCGCTGAGCGCGGCGCTGCGTGACGTGGTCGGCCGGCACGAGGCGCTGCGGACGGTGTTCCCGGTGGTGGACGGGCAGCCGCACCAGCGGGTGGTCCCGGCCGCGCAGGCGGAGCCGGGGTTCACGGTGGTGCGGGCCGCCGAAACCGACCTGGCCGAGCTGACCGCGCGGGCGGCGGGGTACGTGTTCGACCTGGCCGGCGAGCTGCCGGTGCGGGCGTGGCTGTTCGAGCTGGATGCCGACGAGTGCGTGCTGGTGCTGCTCATGCACCACATCGCCAGTGACGGCTGGTCCCTCGGGGTGCTGCTGCGGGACCTGGGGGAGGCGTACGGGGCGCGGCTGGCCGGGCGCTCCCCCGAGTGGGCGGACCTGCCGGTGCAGTACGCGGACTACACGCTCTGGCAGCGCGGGCTGCTGGGCGGCGACCAGGACCACGACAGCGTGCTGGCCCGGCAGGTGGCGTACTGGGAGACGGCGCTGGCCGACCTGCCCGAGCAGCTGGACCTGCCGTTCGACCGGCCCCGCCCGGCGTACCCCACCTACCGCGGCGGGCACCTCGACGTCGACGTGGACGCCGAGCTGCACCGCGGGCTGGTGGAGCTGGCGCGCGAGCACCAGGTGACGCTGTTCATGGTGCTCCAGGCCGGGCTCGCGGTCCTGCTGTCCCGGTCCGGGGCCGGCACCGACATCCCGATCGGCGTGCCGGTGGCCGGCCGTGGCGGTGACGAAGGGCTGCACCACCTGATCGGGTTCTTCGTCAACACGTTGGTGCTG
The DNA here is from genome assembly GCF_031455225.1 of Saccharothrix longispora. GTDB lineage: Bacteria > Actinomycetota > Actinomycetes > Mycobacteriales > Pseudonocardiaceae > Actinosynnema > Actinosynnema longispora. The sequence continues at coordinate 5,091,737 of NZ_JAVDSG010000001.1, read as the reverse complement.
CGGACGGACCTGTCGGGCGACCCGAGCTTCGCGGAGCTGCTCTCCCGGGTCCGCGACCGGGACCTGGCGGCCTACGCGCACCAGGACGTGCCGTTCGAACGGCTGGTGGAAGTGCTGAACCCGATCCGCTCGGCCGCCCACCACCCGCTGTTCCAGGTGATGCTGGCCTCCGACGAGGACACCAGCAGGGAGTGGGACGTCCCGGGCCTCCGGGCGGAGGACCTGCCGCTGGCCGGGGACTCGGCCAAGTTCGACCTGTCGCTGACGTTCCGGTCGCGGCACGAGCCGGACGGCGCCCCGGGCGGGATCAGCGTCGCGCTGGAGTACGCGGCGGACCTGTTCGACCACGACACCGTGGAATCGCTGGTCGGGCGGTTGATCGCGCTGCTGGGCCAGTTCACCGCCGACCCGGGGCTGCGCGTCGGCGACGCGGAACTCCTGACGGCGGCCGAGCGGGAGCTGGTCGTCTCGGGGTGGAACGACACGGCGCGGGATGTTCCGGTGGTCGTGTTGTCGGAGTTGTTCGCGGGGCGGGCGGCGTTGTCGCCGGGTGCGGTCGCGGTGGAGTCCGGCGGTGTGTCGTGGTCGTACGCGGAGTTGGATGCGCGGTCGAGCCGGTTGGCGCGGTACCTGGTGGGGTTGGGTGTCGGGCCGGAGCGGTTGGTGGCGGTGGCGTTGCCGCGGTCGTTGGAGATGGTGGCGGCGGTGTTGGCGGTGGCGAAGGCGGGTGCGGCGTACCTGCCGATCGATCCGGGGTATCCGGCGGACCGGATCGGGTACATGCTCACCGACGCAGCCCCGGTCGCGGTGCTCACGAACCGGCAGGCCGGCGAAGGGCTCCCCGACCGGGAACGGGTGGTCGTCCTGGACGACCCGGAGGTCGCCGCCGCGGTGGCGGAGCTGCCCGGTGACCCCGTCACCGACCGGGACCGGATCGCGCCGCCGCTGCCCGCGCACCCGGCCTACGTGATCTACACGTCCGGTTCCACCGGGCGCCCCAAGGGCGTCGTGGTCAGCCACCAGGGACTGTCCAACCTGGCCGCGTTCATGGTCGACACCCTGGCCGTCACCCCGGAGTCCCGGGTGGCCCAGCTCCTCTCCCTCAGCTTCGACATGTCGCTGCTGGAGCTGCTGTCGTCCTTGTCGTCCGGGGCGGCGCTGGTCCTCCCCGAGCCGGGGCAGCTGTCCGGGGAGGCGCTGGCGGACACGTTGCGCGAGCTCCGGATCAGCCACGCCGTCGTGGCCCCGGCCGCCCTGGCCGGGGCGGCGCCCGACAGCCTGCCCGGGCTGGAGTGCCTGGTCGTCGGCGGTGAGGCCCTCCCGGGCGAGATCGTCGCCGAGTGGTCGGGGGGCAGGCGGATGTTCAACGCCTACGGCCCGACCGAGACGACGGTGTGCACGACGATCAGCGGGCCGCTGTCGGGAGGCGGCGCCCCACCGATCGGCGGACCGAACTGGAACGTGCGGACGTACGTGCTGGACGGCCGGCTGGCACCGGTGCCACCGGGCGTGGCCGGAGAGCTCTACCTGGCCGGCCCGGGCCTCGCCCGCGGCTACCTGAACCAGGCCGGGTTGACCGCGCAGCGGTTCGTGGCCTGCCCCTTCGCGTCCGGGGAACGCATGTACCGGACCGGTGACCTGGTGCGCTGGCGGGAAGACGGCGAACTGGAGTACCTGGGCCGGGTGGACCAGCAGGTCAAGATCCGCGGGTTCCGCATCGAGCCGGGCGAGATCGAGGCCGTGCTCGCCGCGCAGCCGGGAGTGGAGCACGCCGTCGTCGTGGTCCGGGAGGACCGGCCGGGCGACCGGCGCCTGGTGGGCTACGTGCAACCGGAGACGGGGCACGCGCCGGACCCGGCGGAGTTGCGGACCGCGGCCGCGCGGGTCCTGCCCGGGCACATGGTGCCCAACGCGGTGGTGGTCCTGGACGCGCTGCCGTTGTCGCTCAACGGGAAGCTGGACCGGAAGGCCCTGCCCGCGCCGACGTTCACCGCCACGGCCGGGCGCGAGCCGGTCACGGCCCTCGAAGAGCGCCTGTGCCGGCTGTTCGCCGAGGTCCTCGGCGTGGAGCGGGTCGGGGTCGAGGACAGCTTCTTCGACCTGGGCGGGCACTCGCTGCTCTCGGCCGTGCTCGTCGCCCGGCTGGAGGAGCAGTTCGGCATCACGATCAGCCTGCGGGACTTCCTGGGCGATCCGTCCGTCAGCGGTGTCGCCGGCCGGGGCGCGCTGCCCGCGGCCGGGCAGCCCTGACCCAACCACGCCCGAAGGAGGGAGGAACGATGATGGATCTCGCCGCCAGCGGCGTCACCGTCTACTCGACCTGTCGTTCCAGCATTGGGTACAACGAGCGGTCCCACCTGCGCAGGCTGGTGGAGATCGCCGGGTGGGCCGACGACGCCGGCTATCGAGGTGCCCTGATCTACAGCGACAACACCTCGATCGACTCCTTGATGGCGGCCCAGGCGGCCATCGCGGGCACCACGAGCTTCGTGCCGCTCGTCGCCGTCCAACCGGTCGACCGGAGCCCGTTCACGCTGGCCCGGGCGGTGTCGTCCCTGGCGCACCTGTACGACAGGCGGATCGACATCAACTTCGTCAGCGGCGGGTTCAGCCGCGATCTCGCCGTCCAGGGCGACACCGCGTCGCATGACGCCCGCTACGACCGGCTCACCGAGTACGCGAAGATCGTCGAGGAGCTGCTCACGGGCGGCATGGTCACCTTCGCGGGCGAGTACTACAACGTGCGCAGGGCGCGGCTCACCGCTCCGGTGCCCCACGACCTGCTCCCCAAGGTGTACGTGTCCGGCTCGTCGCCGGCCAGCCTCCAGGCGGGCGAGGCGCTGGGCGTCGGGCAGCTCTCGTTCCCGCTGGTGCCGGAGGACTTCGTCAGCCCGGACATCCGCAAGAACAAGTACGGCTCGGGCATCAGCGTGGGGATCATCGCGCGCGAGGACTCGGCCGAGGCGTGGCGGATCGCGCACAAGCGCTTCCCGGCCACCCCGGAGGGGGCCGAGAGGATGAAGATGCTCCTCTCCGCCGCCGTGTCGTCCTGGCAGCCCCAGCTCGCCGCCGTGCCCATCCCCGACGACGCGCCGGGCCAGGCGTACTGGCTGGTCCCGTTCCGGTACCACCACACGTTCTGCCCCTACCTGGTGGGGAGCTACGACGAGGTGGCGCAGGCGGTGGCGACGTACCTCGACGGCGGAATCCGCACATTCGTGCTCGACATCCCCGAGGAGCCGGACGACCTGTGGCACGCGCGGACGGCGATCGAGCGGGCTGTCGCGGCCATGGACAGGTAGCAGCAGCCAACTCGCTGAACGAAGGATGGACGATGACAGAGATCATTGAGACCGACGTCGTGGTCGTCGGCGGCGGGCCGTGCGGTTCGACCGTGTCGACGCTGGTCGCCCAGCAGGGGCACCGGGTCGTGCTGCTGGAGAAGGAGCGGTTCCCCCGCTACCAGATCGGCGAGTCGCTGCTGCCGTCCACCGTGCAGGGCATCTGCCGGCTGCTCGGCGTGTCCGACAAGCTCGACGCGGCCGGGTTCCCCCTCAAGCGGGGCGGCACGTTCCGCTGGGGCGCCAACCCCGAACCGTGGACGTTCGCCTTCGGGATCTCGCCCAAGTTCGCGGGGACGGCGTCGACCGCCTACCAGGTGGAGCGGATGAAGTTCGACCAGATCCTGCTCGACAACGCCAGGGAGCACGGCGTCGACGTGCGCGAGGAGCACGCCGTCACCGACGTCGTCGAGGAAGGCGGCCGGGTCGTCGGCGTCAAGTGCACCGACGCGGACGGCGTGCGCCGCGAGATCCGCGCCCGGTACGTGGTGGACGCCTCGGGCAACACCAGCCGGATCCACACCCGGGTCGGCGGGAAGCGGCAGTACTCGGAGTTCTTCCGCAACATCGCCCTGTTCGGCTACTTCACCGGAGGCAAGCGGATGCCCGCCCCCGTCTCGGGCAACATCCTGGCCGTCGCCTTCGAGTCCGGCTGGTTCTGGTACATCCCGCTGTCCGACGAGCTCACCAGCGTGGGCGTGGTCCTGCACCCGGACGCGCTGGAGCGGATCAGGGGCGACCGCGAGCGCGCGCTGCTCGACCTGATCGCGGAGTGCCCGATGATCGCGGACTACCTCTCCGACGCCGAGCGGGTCACCAGCGGCCCCTACGGCGAGATCCGGGTGCGCAAGGACTACTCCTACATCCAGGAGAAGTTCTGGCGGCCCGGCCTGGTGCTCGCGGGTGACGCGGCCTGCTTCATCGACCCGGTGTTCTCCTCCGGCGTGCACCTGGCCACCTACAGCGGGCTGCTCGCCGCGCGCTCGCTCAACACCGCCCTGCGCGGGACGGACGACGCGGACGAGACGGCCCTGTTCGAGGAGTTCGAGCTGCGGTACCGGCAGGAGTACGCGCGGTTCCACGACTTCCTCGTCGCCTTCTACGACAAGCACTCCGACGAGCAGTCGTACTTCTGGAAGGCCAAGAAGGTCACCGGCAGCGCGGCCTCGGAGGTGCAGTCCTTCGTGGACCTCGTCGGCGGCGGCTCGTCGGACGAGCGCGCGCTGGTCGACGCCGGCTCGTACCTCGACCGGAGGGACGGCGAGATCGACGACATGATCTGGGCGGTCGCCGAGGCCGGGGCCCGCATCCAGGTGCAGGCGGCCACCGGCAGCACCGAGGACGAGCAGGTCCCGATCCGCGCCGGCGGGCTGGTCCCCTCGACCGACGGGCTGCACTGGTCCCTGCCGGGCCGGACGGCGGCCTGAGGGGAGGACCGGCGCCGCCAGTCGGGCGGCGCCGGTCCTCCGGCGGCTTCCGCGGTGGACCTCCTTCGCCGCACACGACGAGATGACACCGGTTTCCGCGGGTGCCAGTCTCGGCACTGAACCAGCGCAGACCTCGACCGGAGCCGGAATGGACGACAGCCGATGACCATCGAACAGCAGATCCCGAGGGCCGGCGACGTGAGAGACACGCGCCCCCTCTCGGCCAACGAGGAATTCCTGTGCGCCTTCGACCGGGGCGACGAACTGGGCGTGTTCGGTCCGCGGGGGATCGTCCTGGCCGGTTGGCGCATCCGCGGGAAGCTGGACGTGGCGACCGTGCGGCTCGCGCTGGACGACGTCGTCGCCCGGCACGAGGTGCTGCGCACCTCCATCGTCCGGGGTGAGGGCGCCCCCCACGCCCTCGTCCGCCCGCCGTGCCCGGTGGACCTCACCGTCGTCGACCTCCCCCCGACGGGGCCGGACGACGACGAGCGCGAGCGCGGGGCGCACGAGTTCCTCGACGAGATCGACCGGACCGGCCGGCTCGGCGCCTCCGCGATGCCGCTGCTGCACGCCTCGCTGGGACGGTTCGACGACGACGACGCGGTGCTCGTGCTCGTCACCAACCACCTGGTCAGCGACGGCTGGTCCATGCACGTGATCATGCGCGACTTCGCCGTCCACTACGCGACGCGTCGCGGGCTGCCCGCGCCCGAACTGCCCCCGACCCGCCAGTACGGCGAGTTCACCCGCTGGCAGCAGCAGGCCCGCCGCAGCGACTCCGCCGCCGTGGCGCGCGAGTACTGGGAGGCCAAGCTGCGGGGTGGCACCATGTCCACCCTCGCCACCGACCGGTCCAGGCGGTTCGACGTCCCACCGGTCTACGCCGTGCACCGGTTCCTGTTCGACCGGGAACTGGTCGACGCCACCGCCTCGCTGGCCGGGTCGCTCAACAGCTCCTCGTTCATGGTCCTCTTCGCCTGCTTCAACCTGTTCCTGCACCGCCGGACGGGCTCGGACGACATCATCTCGCCCATCATCACCTCCGGCCGCACGGAACCCGGTTTCGAGGACGCGGTGGGGCCGCTGTTCAACTTCCTGCCCATCCGCACCGACCTGACCGGCTGCGCGAGCTTCGCCGACCTGGTGCACCGCACCCGCGGCGCGCTGCTCCAGGCCTACTCCCACGACCTGCCCTTCAACGACATCATCGCCCAGTCCGCGCCCGAACTGATGAGCGGCGCCGCCACGAGCGTCAACGGCGTCGTCACCGCCTTCCAGATCTCCCAGTTCCCGCCCGAGCCGGAGGAGGGGGGCATCGGGGACATCCGCTACACGGCGCTCCGCCGCCGCCTCACGTCCACTGTGGACACCTCCGAGATCCCCGACGGCAACATGTGGGAGTTCGACCTCGACCCCGCCGGCGACCTGGTCGGCGTCGTCAAGTTCAACAGCCTCGACTTCGACCACGCCACCATCACCGCGATGGTCGACGAGTACCGCGAGCTGCTGCGCACCTCCCTCGCGTCGCCCGACGCCCCGCTCCCGCGGTAGGACCCCGCACGGCGCCGCGCCGCGGGAACCCCGCCCGGGCACGAGGGCGGGGTTCCCGCGGCGCGAGCCGGGGCGTCACGGGTCGCGCGGCGTCACCAGGCCCGATTCGTAGGCCAGGACGACCAGTTGGGCCCGGTCGCGGGCATGGAGCTTGGTCATGGCCCGGTTGACGTGGGTCTTCGCGGTCAGCGGGCTGATCACCATGCGCTCGGCCACCTCGGTGGTGGACAGGCCCCGCGCCACCAGGGTCACGGCTTCGCGCTCGCGGGTGGTCAGGCTCGCCAGTTCCCGGCTCGGGGCGGCGTCCGGGTGCGGCTGGGCGACGTACCGGGCGATCAGCCTGCGGGTGATCGACGGCGCCAGCAGGGCGTCGCCGCGCGCGGCCACGTGGACGGCGTGCAGGAAGTCCTCCGGGAGGACGTCCTTGACCAGGAAGCCGGCCGCCCCGGCGCGCAGGGCCTCGAAGACGTAGGCGTCGAGGCCGTAGTTGGTCAGGATCACCACGCGCACCCCGGCGAGGGCCGGGTCCCCGGCGATGCGGCGCGTCGTCCCGATGCCGTCCAGGACCGGCATCCGGACGTCGACGAGCGCCACGTCGGGCAGGTGCTCCCGGGCCAGCGCCAGGCCCTCGCGGCCGTCACCGGCCTCGGCCACCACCTCGATGTCGTCCTCCGCGTCGAGCAGCGCGCGGAACCCGCTGCGGATCAGCGGTTGGTCGTCGACCAGCAGGACGCGGATCACGGCGTCCGCTCCACGGGGAGTTCGGCGTGGACGGTGAAGCCGCCGCCGGTGCGCGGTGCGGCCCGCAGGCTGCCGCCCAGGGCGGTGACCCGCTCGCGCATCCCGAGCAGGCCGACGCCGGGGTCGGGAGCGGTGGCCGGGGTGGCGGCGCCGTCGTCGTCGACCCGGACGACCAGGCTGTCGGGGCGGTGCTCGATCCGGACCGACGCGGTCCCGGCGTCGGCGTGGCGGGCGATGTTGGTCAGCGACTCCTGGACGATCCGGTACGCGGTCCGGCCCACGGCGCCGGGCACGTCGTCGTGCCGCCCGTCGATCGTCAGCGTCGCGTCCAGGCCGCTCGCGCGGGCCCGCCGCACGAGGTCCGGGACGTGGTCGAGCCCGTGCGGCGGGGGTTCGTCGTCGCGCAGCGCCTCCAGGGTCGCCCGCAGCTCCCGGGCCGCCTCGCGGCCGGCGTCGCGGATCGCCAGCAGCGCCTCCGGCACCCGCTCGCCCCGCTTGGCCGCCAGGTGGACGGCGACCTCCGCCTGCACCTTGATGACGGAGATCTGGTGGGTGAGCGAGTCGTGCAGCTCGCGCGCGATGTGCAGCCGCTCCTCGTCGGCACGCCGCCGCGCCGCCTCCTCGCGGGTGCGCTCGGCCTCGTCCGCCCGGCGCTCGGCCTGCCGCAGCGCCTCGCCCGCGGCGCCGGCGGCGATCAGCCACGCCAACTGGAGGACGTCCCGGGACTCCGCGAACGCCTCGCCCGCGGACCCGTCGCGGAGGAGCAGCATCGAGAGCGGCAGGGCGGTCAGCATGACCACCGAGGCCGCCACCGCGACGCCCCGGCGCCCCGCCCGCACGGCCGCGTACACCGCGAACAGGTACGCGACGACCGGCACGTCGAAGCCGACGGCCTGGTACCCCAGCGCGCACGCCCCGGTCACGACCAGCACGGCGACCGGGGCGCGGCGGCGCGCCGCCAGCGCCAGGCCGCCGGCCGCCAGCAACGCCCAGCCCGGCGCGTCGAGGGGCGGGGGCGGGTGCTGCCCGGACACGCCGGTGGTCAGCAGGGCCGCCGCCACGCCGACGGCGACCGCCCAGTCCACGACCCGTGCCCCGCGCATGGGTGAACCCTATTCGGGCGCCCGCCCCGGCAAGTCCTGCTCGCGGACGATCCCCGACTACCGCGGTGGCGGTAGTCGGGCGGCGGCTGCGGCGTCGGCGGTAGCGCGGATCTCCCGCGCGCGCACGACGACCGGCGGCGCGGCGACCGGCACGATCGACACGTCCGCCGTGGGAAGCCGTGGAGAAGAGGAGCACCCCGATGTCCGTGCACCACCTGCTCGCCGCAGACGTCGTCACCCTGGGACCCGGGAGGGCCGCGGCCACCGCCGCCGCGGTGGCGGGAGCGGCCGCGGTCGTCGCCGGCGGGATGGCGTTGGCCCGTTCCGCCGGTCGCCGCGCCGGGGACGGGCGGGGCGGAGCCGTCGCGGCCGTCGTGGTCGGGCTGGTCGCGGCGGTCGTCGGCGGGCTGGTCGTGATCACCGCCGACGGCGGCCTCGGCACCGGCAACGGGTTGGGCGGCGGCGTCGTGGCCGTCGTGGTGGGGCTGGTCGGCGCGGTCCTCGGCGGGCTGGCCGTCAGGCGGCGCTCCACAGGGCGGGGGCGTTCGGCGGTTCCCAGCCCACCTGCGCCCGGTGGGCCTGGCGGCACGCGTAGGCCGCCCCGCCGTGGGTGACGCGGGCGCCCGCCGCGTAGTCCACGCCCGCCGCCCACGTGCCGCCACCGGGCCGCGACGTGGTCGTGGTCGTCGGCCCGGTGCCCGGCACGGCGAGCACGAAGTCGAACGCCGCCGTGCGGCTGGTCCCGCTGTCCTGCACCGTCATCAGCAGCCGGGGGTCGAACAGCGCGTCGGTGTTGTTGCGCGGCTCGTTCGGGAAGTACAGCTGCGTGGTCAGCACCGGCCGGCCGGGGGCCTGCACCTTCACGTGGAGGTGCCGCGTGCGGCCCGGGTAGAGGCCCGGCACGATCGTGGACAGCGTGAACGCGCCCCGCGCGTCGGTGAACTGGTGGCCGCGGAACCGGAAGCCGGTGTTGTCGTACACGCCGTTGGCGTCGGCCTGCCAGAAGTCCAGCAGCACGCCCGCGAGCGGTTGGCACGCCAGGCCGAACACGTAGCCGGACACGGTGAGCCGCGTGCCCGGTCCGTCGGGCATCGCGGTGCGCCGGGGCGAGTTCGGCTTGAAGTACGGGCCTTCCATCTGCGGCGGCGTCGGGTCGTCGCCGTCGTCGCACCGCGGCGTCGGCTCCGGGGCGCCGCCCGCCTCGCCGACGGTGCGCGCCAGCGCGGGCACGCCCATCAGGGCGACCGGCAGCGCGACGCCGGCGGCGAGCGCGGCGCGCAGCACCGGGCGCCTGCCGAGCCCGCGCCCGCCGTCGCCGGGGGTGGCCTCCGTTGGCACATCCATGTTCGCTCCTCGTGGGGGACGTGGTGGGGACCACCCGAACCTACGAAGGCGCACGGGGTGCGGACGATGGACGCAACCGGCCCGTCGTGGTGATCCTCGCGGGTGCGGTGGGCGTCGCAGGTGGACCTCACCGCGCAGGCAGGGCCCGCGCGAGCTGCGAACGCCGGAACCCGCCGGGGCTGGTCCCCGCCTCGCGCCGGAAGAAGCGGCAGAAGTACGCCGGATCGGCGAACCCGACGCGCCCGGCGACCTGCCGCACGCTCAGGTCCGTCCGCGCCAGCAGCCGCTGAGCCTCGCGGGTCCGCGCCTCGCGCACCAGCTGCGACGGCGTCCGCCCGGTGGCCGCCTTCACCACCTCGGTCAGGTGACCCGGTGTCACGCCGATCCGGTCCGCGTGCGCGCGCACGGACCACAGGCCGTGGTCGGTGCGGCCGATCCGCCGGACGAACTCCTCCGCCACGGCCCCGGCCGGCGCGGGCGGCGGCGCGGGCGTCGCGGGCAGCCGGGCCGCGCGCACCACCAGCACGTGCAGCAGCGCCCGCAGCACGGACGCCTCGCCGCCCCGCCGGTACTCCTCGTCCAGTTCGGCGACCAGCCGCCCGATCGGTCCGGGCTCGTCGAGCGTCGCCCACGGCCGGGCGCCCAGCCTGCGCAGCAGGTCCCGGTCGGCCGGGTGGTCGAGCAGGAAGTCGTCGGTGAACAGCAGCACGAACCCGTCGAGGTCGCGCGCCCCGTCCCAGTGGTGCACCTGGCCGGGCGAGACGACGCACAGGTGCGGCGGCGCCAGCTCCCACCGCGCGAGGTCGACGACGTGCGCCCCCGTGCCGCCGGTGACGTAGAGGATCTCGTGGAACGTGTGCCGGTGCGGGAACGCCGCCCGCGACAGCGGGCCGATCGTGTCGAACGTGCCGAGGGCGAACGGGGTGCCCGCCACCTCCAGCCGGTGCACCGGCGGCCCGCCCCCGCTCGGCGCGTCGCAGGGGGTCCCGGGCAACACGGTGGTGCCGCGCATGTGCCGCTGTCCTCTCGGAGTCCGGACGGGCGGCGGCCACGTCCACCATGGCACGCCCGGCGGCGGGGCGGAACGCGACGGAAGTCGGTCGCGGGTCGATCAACGGCCTGTTCAGCGCATTCGCGTCGTCACCCGTTGCGCGGCGTGGTGGACTGCGTGGATGACCACCACCCCGCTCTGGCGCCGACCGCTGCACCAGCGCGTCGACCGGCTCGCCGTCGCCGACGACGCCGTGGTCGTGCACGAGCGCAACACCCGCCTGGTGCGCGTGGCCCCGGACTCGGGCGCGGCCACCTGGGACGTGCCGGTCGGGCCGTGGCCGCGTGGGCTGGTCGTGGCGGAGGACCGGTGCCTGGTCCTGCCGGCCACCCCGCCGCACCTGCTGTGCCTGGACCTCGCCACCGGCCACGTCGTGTGGCGGGCGGACGTGCCCGACCACACCGGGAACCTCGTGGTGGCCGACGGCGCGGTGCTGGTCGGCGGGTGGCGCGGCTACACGCCGGTGCTCGCGTTCGACCTGGCGACCGGGCGACCGCTGTGGCGCGACGACCGGCCGGCCACCCGCCCCCTGGCGGTGGACGACGCGGTCGTGCTCGGCGACCCCGGCGGCGACCTGGTCAGGTCGGTGGGCGCGCGTGACGGCGCCACCCGCGTCCGCTGGACCATGCCCGCCCCTCTGCCGACCGGCGACGGCGCGGTGTTCGCGAGGGTCGGCGCGGACGTCGTGGCCCGGTGCGCCGGTGACCTGCTGGCGAGGCTCGCGCCCGACGGCGGCCTCGACTTCGCCCGACTGCCCGCCACCCCGCTGCCCGCCACCCCGGTATCCACCACCTCGCCGTCCGGCGGCCTGCTGCCCGCCACCCCGGTATCCACCACCTCGCCGTCCGGCGGCCTGCTGCCCGTCGCACCGGTCGTGCTCGGCGACCTGCTGTGGCTGCCGGAGTGGCCCACCGGCTGCACCGCCCTCGACGCGCGGACCGGCGAGGTGGCCTGGCGGATCGACCCGGGCGCGCCCGTCACCTCCGTGCTGCCCCACCGGGGCGTCCACCTGGTCGCCTCCGGCGTCGTCCGCTCCGTGGGCGCGGACGGGCGCGTGCTCGGGCGCACGTGGACCGGCGAGCACGTCACCGCCCTGCACCGCCTCGGCGACGACGTGCTCGCGGTGGGGCGCAGCGCCCTGTCCCGCCTGCCCGGCCCCTGGCCGGGAGCCGATCCACCGGCCCCTCAGGTCGTCCGGTAGGACATGGTGCCGTGGCCCACCGCCACCCCGGGGTGCGCCACCGGCGAGGCGAGTGGCCCGGACCGCGGCCCTTCCGACCCGCCCAGCAGGACCCCGGTCAGCGAACCGCGCTCGTCGGCCATCGCCCGCGCCACGTCGGCCAGCTCGTCGCCGACCACCGGCGCGACGTCCGGGTTCGCGCGCACGGCGTCCAGCACGGCCCGGCGCAGCAGCTCCTTGATGAACGACGCCGTGACGCCCTCCGTCGCCTCCACCACCGGCCCCAGGTCCGCCCGCAGGTCCACGCCCCGGCCGTACAGCTCGATCAGCCTGCGCCGGCCGTCCGCGTCGGGCCGCGGCACCTCCACCGCCAGGTCCACCCGGCCCGGCCGGTCGGCGAGGGCGCGCTCCAGGTCGTCCGCCCGGTTCGTGGTGAGCACGAACGTGACGTCCGCGTCCGCGCCGATGCCGTCCATCGCCTCCAGCAGCGCGAACAGCAGCGGGTTCGTGCCCGCCCCCGGCACGCCCCGGTCCATCGCGACCAGGTCCACGTCCTCCACCACCACCATCGACGGCTGCAACCGCCGCGCCAACCCCGCCGCCTGGCTGATCAGCCGCAGCGACGCACCGGTCAGCACGATCACCGTGGTGTCGCGCAGCCGGCTCATCAGGTAGCGGACGGTGTGCGTCTTGCCGGTGCCGGGCGGGCCGTGCAGCAGCAGCCCGCGCTTGAGGTGCTGACCGGCGGCGAGCAGCCGCTCCGAGTGCTCGGCGATGCCCACCACGTGCTGCTCGATCGTCTCCAGCACCCCGTCCGGCAGCACGACCGCGTCCGCCTCCAGCGTCGGCCGGGGCAGGAACGTCAGCAGCTCGTTGCCGCGGTGCTCGCTCCACCCGAACGACAGCACCTTGCCGCGGAACCCGTCGTGCTCGCGCACCAGCCGCTCCACCTCGGCCCCGACCGCCCGCGCCGCGGCCCGGTCGGCGGCCAGCACCTCCAGCCGGCACGTCGGCGGTCCGAACTCGGTGGGCCCGCGCACACCCAGGAACACCGGGGTGCCGTCCGGCGCGGTGGTCGCCACCAGGCCGAGCTGCACGACGTCCACGGTCTCCGCCGGCCCCGCCGCCACCGTCGCGTAGTCGGCGGACCCGAGCCCGTACGCCTGCCCGTGCCGCGCCGCCAGGAGCGTCCCGAGGATGTCCTCGTGCCCCCGGTGCTGCCCGGACACGCCGAACCACTCGGCGTCGGGCGAGTGGGCGGCCAGGTAGGCGTCCGCCCCGCGCTGGACGTTGACGTGCTCCCACACCTCGAACCGCGTGGACACGGACAGGACCCGGGCCAGCTCGCACCCCAGGTGCCCGCGCACGCGCTCCATCAGGGGCGCCGCCTCCCCGCCCTCCTCGACCAGCGTGGCGGTCAGCTGCAACAACCGTCGCAGGCTGCCCGCGAGAGCCTTGGCGTCGTCCCCGCTCAGATCATCCCCCATCACCCCATCATGCACGTCAGGGGGTACGCACGCCCGGTTTATCGCGGTTGTTCAGCGTGCCGTGCGGAGGGGCGGCGATTTCAAGTCCTCTCGACTGGACGACGTCAACTCTGGGGCAGGATTTCCAGGCGACGACGGACGTGGGCAAGGTCCAGCGAGCAGTGCTTCGCGATCAACTCGTGCCGCTGCTTCTGCTGCTCTTCGACCTCCGCGTCGTCGGTGACGTACACGACGATCAACGGTTTGGACGGTGCGGTCACCGCGTTGTTGACGGCCGCCCACAACATGTCCCTGAAGGTACGAGGTCTGCCCCAACAGACGTACCGCTCCCGCGTCTGGTCGATGACCGTGCAGTGCATTGGTTTCTCGCCCAGGGAACCGGGCTTGATGGTCCACCTGTCCCCGAGCAATTCGGTGACGAACTCGTCGGGGGGCGACAACCTCTTCGTGGCGTACGCGGCGTAGGAGCCGAAGTTCTCCAGGGCTCGGGCGTACTCCTTCAGCGGACCGTCCTTGAGCCAGACGCGCATGCCCTCCGCTGTGTAGTAGTCCGCCAACTCTCCGCCGATCGCCTCGTCCTCCACCCAGCGGGTGTAGTAGGCGGTGCGCTGGCGGGTAGGGACCGCCTCCCAATCCAGCGATCCCACCTGGCGGTAGAGCTCGCGGATGACCGAATCCTTGACTTCCTTGGGCATCGCGATTTCCGGCATGCGTCCCCCTGCTTCAGCGCTGATGTGCGGAACGGCCCAGCGAACTGACGATCTGGTCCATGACGGTGTCCACGTCCTCGTGCTCCCAACAGCGGATCACCGTCCACCCCTGTTCGATGAGGGCCTGGTTCGTCTCGGCGTCGCGTCGTTTGTTATCGACGATCTTCGTGCTCCAGAACCCGGAGTTCTTCTTCGCCGGGCGGTGGTGTTCCGGACAGCCGTGCCAGAAGCAGCCGTCCACGAAAACCGCCAACCGTTCCTTGGGGAAGACGATGTCTGCGGTACGCCTCAGTTCCGGCAGCGGCCGCGTCGACACCCGGTACCGCAGACCGCGTGCGTGGAGCGCGGCGCGCAACCGGAGTTCGGGACTGGTGTCCCGCCCCCGGTTCCCCCTCATCGAAGCGCGTACGTCGCGCGAGGACGCCCATGAGTCGTCGGGCAGTGCTTCCTCTCGCGCGAGTCCCAGCGAGCGCGCTCTTTCCCAGCCCTCGACCAGGTTGGCCGACCGCGTCCTGTGCTCGACCACACCGAGTGACCTCGAGACGGTGCGGCCGCGGTCGCGCCATCGAAGGTAGGCGCGGATGACGCCCGTCTCCTCGGATGCCTTGAGCACGACGGACCCCTCGGTGGTCTGCCCGGCGTCCAGGTCCACCAAACGTCGGTAAGCTCCGCCCGCCGCCTTGTCCTGTTCGGCAGCGGCCAGTGTTCTCGACCTGTCGGGATTCGCTTTCCAAGCGCGTGTGGACGGACGCCTCACGATCGTTTCTCGGCGTTGTCGAGTACCGTCGCCACGGCTTTCGCGAACACTTCGCCCAAGAGGACCGGAACGGCGTTGCCCAGCTGTCGCATCTGTTCACCACGCGGTCCGCAAAGTTCCCAGTCGTCGGGAAACGTCATCACGCGGGCCGTCTCCCGGACCGTCATGTACCGATGCTGGTACGGGTATGTCTTTCCGGCCTTCTCGGCCACGGGGTCGACGGGTTGGTTCTTACCGACAGGGGTGTCGGTCAACATCACCGATTCGCCGCCCGGGACGCCGTGGACACCCGCCTTGACCGTCTTCGCGGGACGGTCGAGGAAGTTCGGGGTATGCCCGGCGTAGAACCGTGCGTCCGGCCAACCAATGTGCTCCTTGGGCATGTCGTCGTACTGCCGCCGGTCCAAGCGGTTCCAGGGGACGTCCGGAAGAGGTCCCGCGCCCAGGTCGTCCGCCAGGGCATCGCGCAGGGTCCGCCAGGGCTTCAGTTCCTCCGAAGTCCGCTCGAGCGGTAGAACGGGCTGCAACGCACCCATGACGTTCCCTATCACGTGATCCGGCACGTCGGCTCGTCCTCGAACGTTCCGGTGGCGATCCCAGTACTCCCCGGACTTCATCGAAAGGAGGAGTTCCTTCTCGGAATGAGTGGGACTGACAGCCTGTCGCAATAGCTCCACATCAATGTCGAGATCGCCCCGGAAGCCGACGACGATAATGCGGTTGCGGATCTGTGGCACGCCGTAATCGGCGGCGTTCACTGGGAACGTGAAAACCTGGTAACGCTCGACGGATTTGACGTCGCCGCGCTGTTCCTTGGCCTCGAGGATCGCGTTGTGCTGCAGCCAACTGGCTTCGGGGTCGCGCTCCTCGAAGGGGAACATCAGCTCGCGGGTGATGTAATCGAAATAGGGTTTGAAGGAAGGTCGGAGAAGGCCTCTGACATTCTCGCAGATGAATGCCTTCGGTTTGATTTCCCGAATCGCGCGGAACATCTCGGGAAACATGTTCCGCTTGTCCTCGTCCCCCTTCGCGACACCACCCAGGCTGAACGGTTGACACGGAGGACCGCCGGCGAGGAGGTCGACGGCACCTTCAAGGTAGCCCATCTTGAGGTCGCGGACGTCGCCGCGCACCAGGGGAGGCTTCTCGCCCGGCTCCGGGATGCGCTCCTCTTCGCCTCGCGAGGTGGCGCCGTTTTGCTCGAGGGTGTCGCAGGCGTACTTGACGAACTCGTTGAGCAGCAACGGTCGGAACCCCGAGCGTTCGACGGCCATCGCCAGGCCCCCACCGCCCGCGAACAGCTCCACCGACGTGCGTCCCGGCAGATCCGGTTCAGCCGACATGCGGGGAGCCTACCGCTTCGCATGCCGACCGGACCGCAAGGTGGTGGATGTCGTCCACCTTGCGGTAAGCGGAGAGCCGGTCACGCGTCGACGATGGCGTACAAGGGCTTTTCGCGAACGACCACCTGGTAGACCAGAGGCTTGCGATCCGGGGGGAGCGCGCCTTTCGGTAGTTGGAGCATGAGTGCCATGACCAATCTGGTCGGACGGCCATCCGTCGCGAGATCGCCGTCCAGTTCGTTCTTGTTCATCACCGGGTAGAGGAGCGCGCCACCTGACGTCAACTTCCTGCCCGGCATAGCGCCGAGCGCCTCGCGGTGCGCGCTTTCGGCATTGCCTCGGATGCTCTGGCCTCCACCGGTGGTCCGGCCGTGGACGGTGAACTTGCCGACCCCTCGGATGTCCACCCTCTTGCCCGTCTTCTGCTGAGGGAGCATGACGTCCCACCGGTCGATGACCTCCTCGGAAAGGCTCGTGAGCCAGGCCAGGTCCGGGACGAACGTCTCAGGCGTCGCCCACTCCAAGCCGCCCAAGGCGGACAGCATCTCTTGGTGGGACACCTCCCCGAGGAAGGCTTCGAAGGTTCGGCCTCCTCCAGTGGGGTACGTGACATCCCGCGCGGCCTTCAACAGGGGGACGAGAGCGTCGATGTTGCGGTCGAGGGCCGCTTGGTTGGTCAACAGCGGGTAACCCGAGCTCGGTTCCTTGGTGGGGTTGCGTCGCTGCACCAACTTGGCGTTGTACATCTTGTTCGCTGCGGTCGGCCGGAGACCGTGCCGGGTCACCAGCGGAGGGATGTGCTGAGGCGTGAACAGGGGGCGGCCGTCCACCATGACGGCATACTGGCGCAGTTCTTCCCTGAAGTGCTCCTCGTCCCGGCACGCCGCCTCGAACGCGTCCCGGACGTCCCCGCTGATGAACAGCCGGACCAGGTCTCGGTAACCCTTGCGGAAGCCGAACCACCTCCCCATCTGCATCAGCGCCTCGGCGTGGCCGACCTTCCGGGAGTAGTAGGTGATCGTGAGTCCTTCGACGGTGAAGCCCCGGGCAAGCTTGTTGCCGCCGACGAGCACCCGCCACACGGACCTCTTGTCGAAGTCGAGGTCCTCCTGCTCGATGTCCTTGTCGCTGTTCACGACGAGGACCGGATTCCCGTTGGGCGCGATCCGGCGGGCGGCTTCGCCGAGGAACCGCGTCAGGTCATCGAACCGAGGAGGCATCGCATACTCCAGCACGAGTGCCTCCGACACCGGTGCGAAGTCCTCATCGAAGAGGGTTCGCAACCTGCGGTGGGCACGTCCGCTCAAGTACCCGGCCGCTCGCCAGAGATCCTGGATGGCCTCGGCGCGGGACCGCTGACCGGCTGTCCGCATCGTCTCGTGCACCAGCATCGTGTGGTGCTTGAAAGCCTTGGCACCATTGGCTTCTCGGTACAGTTTGATGGCCGCGGTGAGGACGAACGAGTCGAGGGCTGCCTGAAGTTCTGCGTCGTCCTCGTCCTGGTCCTCGTCCAACAAGCGGAGGTGCGCCATCTCCTTCGAGTTGCGGAAGGTCCGCTCGACGTCCGGGTCGATGTCGAGGTCGAGGAAGTCCTCGGCACCCATGTAGCCGAGCGGCCGTTCCAGGGAGATGAGGTAGTCCTTGGGGAAGATGTCCTCCGCGTCCGTCGGGTCGACGAAGACGTTCGCGAATGGAGTGGCCGTGTAACCGATGTACTGCGCGCGGGGGAGCAGTCCGAGGAGGTTGGACAGATGTTTGTTGATGGCTGTCCGGTTCTTCTTGTCCTCGCGCCACTTCTTGGGGTCGGTCGTGTTGACCGATGCCTGGTCGGACTCGTCGTCGATGATCAGCGCGGGGATGTTCTCAAGCCGGTCCGCAGTGTTCTTCAGGTCCTTGACGAGGTTGCTGAGCACCGTGGCGTTCTTCTTCACGATGATCAGGCGGGCATCGCTGGTGAAGAGGTTGTCCGGGTGCCACAAGGGCTTGGTGCGGTCCCGGCGCTCGAACTCCAGCGCTGAACGGCCCTGCTGGAGGCGTCGGTAGTCGAATCGGCGGTTCGTCATCCGGTGGATGTCCGGCCTGCCGATCTGGGACGGCCACGCGCCGTGTCGGACGAAGCGGTCGGCGATCCAGTCCTCGTCGTCGAGGTAGTCGATGAACTGGGCCGCGTCCGGGTCGTGCTCGTCGGTGCCGCGCAGGATGTTCTCGCGGCCGATCAACTCCATGTCCACCCGGCGCTGGGTCTGTTCACGCAGGATGTTGGTGGTACCGGTCATCACGATGACGAGGCGGTACCCGGCGTCGATGGCCTTCGCGATCACGCCGGTGAAGTTGGCGGTCTTGCCGCTTTGCACGTACCCGACGACCAGACCCTTGGTCTGCCCCGCCTTGGCCCGGGACGGGTCGATCAGGCGCTCGACGACACGCGTGGTGGCCATGTCGAGGTTGACGATCGCATCGACGTCCCAGTGACGTTGGTTGTGCAGGTAGTCGGCGTAGTGTCCCCAGTAGAAGTCGCGGGCCTTCTTGACCTCGGCGGTGTACCACGGTTCCCACGGGCCCGCGATGACCGTTGTGCCGTCGCCTTTGGCGAGTGGGAAGCGGTGCGTGATTTCCGCCGCGGTTTCGGCGTCGAGCCGCAGCGCCTCGACCACCCGTGCCCGGCGCCCCTCGGTGTTCGGCTCGGTGCCGTTTGTCCATGGGTTGCCCTCGACCGGGGCGTTGTCCCACTTCGCGAGGTTCATGTGCAGGTCGAGGCGCAGCTTGTCGTTGGGATCGGCGACCGCGAGGTGCTCTCGCAGTCGCGCTTCCGATACGTCGAGACCGGGCTCGAGGTCATCGGCCTCCAACTCGGCGCGCTTGACCAGGCCCCGTGGGGTGTCGCCTTCCATGGCGCGCAGGGCGCTCGTGTACGCCCGGACGAACGAGGTGATCATGTCCATCCTTGGAAGTCGCAGGCGTTCCGGATGATCTCCGGCAGGTCGTGTCGGTCCGTGTAGCCGTCGAGGTCGATCCGATAGCGGATCGTCGGGATGCGGTCGATGACCACACCCCGACCTCGCAGGTCGTCCGGTGTGAGGCGCGGGAAGGAGCCGGTGACGTGATAACCCAGGCTGGTCGACCGTCGGGTCCAACGGGTCGTCAGGCGTTTCCGGTGCTCTTCCCGCCAGCCGGTGTGCGAGAGCGCGCTCTCGAAATGATCCCGGTGGACGTCCGAACCGAGCCGAGCGTGGATCGTGTCGACGAGGTCCGGCAGGCTCGCACCGGGACCGGTGCCCGCTGAGGTGAGCTGGTGCGAGACCAGCCAGAGCGGGTGACTCACCTTGGGGACCAGTTGGGTGAGCGACTCGATCCAGTGTGTTCTGGATTCCGAGGTCGTCGTCTTGACCTCGACGTCGAGATCGGGGAGTCCAAAGTCGTGCTCCTCCGCGAGGCTTCCACGCCACGCCTCGATCGCCTTCGCGGCATCGAGCCGATCGATCAGACCACCAAGAACCAGCAACTCACCGAACAAGCCGATCTCGCGCTCCCGCGACAGCGAGTCGGGTGTCTGCAACAGGGAGGACATCCGGTCGAGGGTCACCTGAAGCGCACGAGCGGGTGTCATGCCGCCGAGTTGCACGTGATCCGCCACGGAGCAGAGGAGCGGATAGGCATCGTGGAACAGTTCCCGAACTGTCACGACGACCTCGAAGAAGCGTTTTCCGTCACGCAAGGCGATCCGTGCGGAGATGTTGTGCAGATTGATGTCGGGAGCGTCACCATGGCCGCTGACCTCGATCCGCAGGCCAATTTCCGGTGCGCGGGGTTCGATGAAGACGAAAGTTGCCGGCGTGCCGGTGACCGAAAGTGTGACGGGTACTCCGCTGTCGAGCACTCGATCGAAATTCGCTATAGACACGTGGCGCTCGCCGATCGAGATATTTGCCGTCACTGTCGTTCCGCTCTCGCCGCAGCCGTCAGGATCGTTTGCCACAGTGCGATGTTGTCCTTGTCCTTCGGGCCGAGGTGATTGCCTTCGAAAACATTGGAGACCAGCAGGTAGAGCAACGACTTCAGCAGGGGCAGGTCGTTCAGGCCGCCGTGCTTGCCACCGAGCAGCATCTTCCGGTAGCGCTTGTTGAGCCACAACGTGCGCCGGTCGCGATCGACGCGGAAGAAGAGGTCATCGGTGAAGTTCTCCCAGCGGATGTCGATGGGGTCCTCACCAGGCTTCTCGGGGATCTCGCGCTTGATTGTGTCGCGGACACGAGGCGGTAGTCCCGCAGCCGGGTGGACCATAGGCGTCCGCTTGGTCGAGCGCTTGGTCGACTCCTTGTACACCGCCTCCGCCAAGTCGAAGTACTCGTCGAGGCTGAGACCGTCGTCCGACCTGGCCAAGGCCGCCAACCGCGCAAACTCCGGCCCTACGTTCACCCGCGACTTTTCCGGGTTCATCCTGAACAGGCCGACCACGTCGTTATCGATCTCCACCTCGACGCGCGCCAGTCGGAGTTTCGGGTTGGGCGCGTGGACACCCTCCCAGCCGCCTGCCTGAAGGAGGCGGTCTCGTCGGTAAAAGTAAAGTCCTTGGTGGTTGACCGGATTCCCCGTCAATTGGAACGAGGGATTGCCTGATTGTCCTGGCCACAGGTGACAGCGGAAGGCCAGCTTCAGGCCGTTCGTCTCGGCTGTAAGGGTCCGCGGGAAGTCCGCTCGACCGGAGCGCGCGTAACCGAACGGGTTCAGTGGTGTGACCGGAATCGGCGGTCCCACGAAGCCCGTGTCGACTTCGTGGACGTCGAAGTCGACGCTCAAGCGGTCCTGTTCGAGGAATCGGTGGAAGACCATGCCGGTGTGCTGACAGGCGCTGGTGATCATGTGGTCGATGAACTCGTCGACTCGACGCGGGTCGTCCGTGGCCGGGAAAGCGACCACGTCGTCCCAGCGGACCACGGTTCCGCTGGGGCCGAGTTCGATCCCCCAGTCTCGCCCCAACTCCGACTCGGCGAACTCGCCGGGAACCACGTCGCAAGCGAAACCACGACTGCCGTTGGTGTCCAGGCGCCAACGTCGTCCGACTGCTTCGTGACCCGCCGCTCGTGACATCACCGTCAGGTTCCTGGCCTGGCTGAAGGATGCGGCCTTGAGGCCCAACCCGAAGTGACCGAGATCGTCGTCGCCATACTCTCGCCGACCGCCTACGGTCATCGCAGAGTCGATCACGTCCGGCCGCATGCCGCGACCATTGTCGACCACGTACAGCGAGGTCAGTCGTTCGCCGATCTTGACGATGCGGACGAGAACCTGTGTCGCGTCCGCATCGATCGAGTTGTCGACCAGGTCGGCGAGAGCGGTCGACAACGAGTGGTTGCGACCGATGGCGTCCAGAGCCCGGGGATCAGGCGGCAGTTCGAGGCTGCCTGCGGTCGGTACGGTCGCGCTCCACTCGATCACGTGCTCCACCCCTGCTCCTGTCGGGCGGTGGCTCGCTGGGCACATGAGCCACGTTGTACTCGGTATACCTGCTGCCTGGCTTTTTGTTACCGGACGTTATCGAGATGAGGCGTTATCAACGGAGTGGCCATCTCTGAATGAGTGTCCTATAATGCACGATCCCTGCGACCGCCCGGATTCGACTCCTGTCTGGACTTCCTGCGATCCGATTGTGCCAGGTCGTGCACCACGTGATCCCGGATAATCGTGTTCGCGGGACACGAACCCGTCTGCTCAGGGACGTCGATCAGCGGAACCGTGGTTACTTGTAAGTAGCTGTTTCCGAGCTACTGATGTCGGGTGAGTCGGCGGCTGGTGATGCGGATCATGGACCAGCGGACCATGGCCTCGTGGTGGTGCGGAAGTCGTTCGTAGTCGCGGACGCAGCGGCGGTGTCCGGTGATCCAGGCAAGACTTCGTTCGACCACCCACCTTCTGGGCAGCACGGTGAAGTACGGCACCTGCGGGCGTTGCACGATCTCCACCGCCAGGCGAAGGGTCTTCCGCGCCCAGTCGAGCAGGGAGCCGGTGTAGCCGCCGTCGGCCCACACCAACGACACCCGCCCGCCGGCGATGTCGCGCAGGCGCCGCAACAGGCTGCGGGCGGCGACCCGGTCCTGCGTCGAGGCTGGCGTCACCAGCACCGCCAACAACAGCCCCAGGGTGTCCACGACGATGTGGCGCTTGCGACCGGCGACCTTCTTCCCGCCGTCCCAGCCCCGCGTGGCCCGGCCGACGGTGGCGGCCGCGCGCACCGACTGCGAGTCCATGACCGCCGCCGACGGCGCCGCTGCCCGGCCTTCCGCCAGGCGGACGCGGTCGCGCAACGCGTCGAGCAGCCGCTGCGACGCACCGACCTTCTCCCAGGCGGCGAAACGCTTGTAGACCGTCTGCCACGGCGGGAAGTCCGCCGGCAAAGCCCGCCACTTGATCCCGTTGTCCACCACGTAGCCAATCGCGTCCACGATCAGGCGACGGCAGTGCTTCTCCCACCGCCCGCCCCGACCCGCCAGGCACGCCGGATCGGGCAACAGCGGGTCCAACTCGGCCCACTGGGCATCGGTGAGGTCGGTGGGATACCGAGCCGTCCGTCGGGTGGGCTGGTGGGAGGCGGCCAGGCGGCAGCAGGGGGCACCCGCGGTGGAACCGCCCGCGGGGATCGGGCACGATAACAACGGAACTCCTGGCAGAGCGGCGCTTCGACAACGTCCGATCTACCAGGAGTTCCCTCGTCTGCGCACCAAAGGGCCCTCACCTGCTCAAGCTCAGAAACGGCCACTAAGGATGTCCGTCGAGTCGTCACACATCGCAGATTCCTTGGTCCTTGCAGGTAGAACCACTGGACGAACCCGTCATGTCGATCGTGAGTGTCCTCGCCTCGTGCCTCACCAGGGTTCGAGCGCCCTGGAGAGGGCTACAGGCGGTTGACCGGCTCGATCGCGCAGAGGTTCCGCTGGTGGGCGAGGTGGGCCGGGTCGACGTGGTGCTCGGGGTGGCGGCGCAGCCGGCCCGCCTCGGCGTCGTCGTGGACCCACCGGACCACCTCGTGCTCGTCCACGTACAGCGCGAACGTGTCGAACTGGACGTGGCAGTTCGGGCACAGGCACAGGACGTTCTCCGGCACGTCCTCACCGCCGTGCACGCCCAGGCCCACGATGTGCGCGGCCTCGCTGTGGAAGCCGAAGGCGGTGCGCAGGCGCGTGCCGCAGAACTGGCACCGGTTGTCGTGCAGCGCCTTCACATGCCTGGCCACCTCCCGAGCGCGCGCGACGGTGGTGCCGGAGACCGGCCGGCGGCCGGGCGTCGTCGTGCCCCGGGCGTCCACCCGCGCGTAGTCCGCGAGGCCGACGAACGCCAGCAGCGCCTCGTGGTCGTCGACGGCGCCGAGGAAACGCGCACGGACTGTGTTGATCGCCCTGGTCCGGAACGAGACGTCGACCCGCAGGTGCTCGTGCGACCGCACGGTGAAACCCGCGCGCGGCTCCGTGCCCCCGACCGGGACGATTTCCCACACGCCGGTCCTGCCCAGGTCGTGGAAGGCCGGCCCGGGGTCGCCACCGTCGCCGAACTCGGCCAACACGGCACCGACGCCGGTCCGGAAGCCCTCCCGGTCGTGCAGGCGCTCGCCGTCATCGACCCGGCCGATCGCCCACAGCGCGGCGAGCGGTTCGCGCAGCGCGGTGCGGTCGAGCGAGAGCAGACCGGAGAGCAGGTCTTCCGCCGGGGAGTCCGGTCGGTCCTCGCGCAGGTCCACGACGGTGAAGCGCAGGCGCTCCAGGACCCGGACCACCGACGCGATCCCGCCGGTGAAGTCCCTGGGCCGGAGCACCCGGCGGCCGGGGAGGAACCCGTGGGCGACGCCGACGATCGCCTTGGACGGGTAGCGCCGGCCGTCGTGGACCAGCAGGAGCGCCCGCGCCTCACGAAAGCCGTAGTGCTCCAGGAACGCCTCCGCCCCCAGCTCGTCGTGCCGCGCGATGGCGTCGAGCACGTCCTGGCGTCGGATCTCGGACAGGACCACTTCCGGCATCCGTCCATCATGCGCTCTGGCACGGTGTGAGGGTGCCGTTCACGAACGATTCCGGGCGTCCCTTGCACGCGGACTTCGCGATCGAAGCCGAGGGCGACGGGCTGTCCCTGGTGCTGGCCAGTTCCAGCGGGAGAGCTGCTGGTCGCGATGTGCGCAACCCCGATTACCGGGAGGCGTTGGAGTTGCTGCTGCGCCGGCTCGGGGACCGGCGCGCCGTGGTGAGCGAGGTGTTGGTCGACTCGCTCCGGACGCAGCAGCGGAACCTGCCGGAGGAGGAACGGCGGCTGGTGCGCGAGCCCTTGCGGTTGGCGCCCGGCACGGACTTCCTCGCTCTGCGCAGGCAGCTCACCAGGGCGCAACGACGGATCGGCCAGTCGGAGGGCGCAACGACGGCCGGGAACGGCACCAGGCGCATCCGGCTGCGGTTGGAGATACCGGAGTACGGGCCGCAGGACGCTGCGCGGCTGCAACGCGAGCTGGAGCGGCCGCAGATCGACGTCGTGTGGCCCGCCGGCCGTGTGGACGTCGCAGACGAGCTGCGCGTGCGGATCGGCGAGCAGTTGCCCGGCGGCGGGCACATCGTCGCCGTGCCGGCGGGGGCCGTTGTCGTGGAGACCGCCGGCGGACGCGTGGAGGTCCCGGTGGGTGACGTCCAGGTCCGGCTCGACCGGTTCACGCGGACGGGAACAGCGCCGGTGGAAGACGTGGTGGGTGCGCTGGTCGCGGTGGCCGCAGGCGCGGGTGTGGAGGACGGCCGGGCCGTGCGCACACCTCTGAAGCGGACCGTCCGGCAGTTCGCCGAGCTGGACGGGCGGGTCACGGCCAAGTACCGAAAGGAGCAGGGCGCGTTGCGCAGTCTGCTCGTCGGCGACGACGAGGTGGCGCCGTGCGCGTTGTGCGGCCGGCCGTTCCCGGTGGAGTTCCTGGTCGCCGCGCACGTCAAGAAGCGGCAGGTGGCGACGGACGATGAGCGCCAAGACCTGGAGAACATCGCGATGCTCGCCTGCTCGTTCGGCTGCGACAAGCTGTTCGAACTCGGCTACGTCACCGTGGGCGAGGACGGCGCGGTGCTCACCGCCTCCACCGGCGGCCCGCTGGACCTGCACCTGGAACTGCTGCGGGGACGGGTGACCGAGTCGCTCCACGACGGCTCGGCGCCCTACTTCCGCTGGCACCGGGAGAACGTGTTCCGGGGTTGAGCGGAGTGGTCACGCGGCCAGTGGTGTGGGGGTGGGTACAGGCGCGGGTGGTCGGTGGAGCAGGTTCTGGCGTGGCCTCTGGGCGGGGTCGATGTGTCGGGGTGGGATGAAGACCGGTGTCCCGCCGGTCGTCGTGATCTGCCACTGCGAGTGGTGGATGAGGCTGTGGTGGGTGCGGCAGAGCAGCACGAGGTTCGACAGGTCGGTAGGCCCGCCGTCTGCCCAGTGTTGGATGTGGTGGGCGTCGCACCACTTGGGTGGTCGGTGGCAGTCGGGGAAGGCGCAGCCGCGGTCGCGGGCGTGCAGCGCGCGGCGTTGGGCGACGCTGACGGTCCGCTTGGCGCGGCCGAGGTCGAGTACTTCGGAGTCGCCGCCGAGGACGACGGGGAGGACTTTGGCGTCGCAGGCGATGCGGCGGGCCTGGGCGGCGCTGAGGTGGCGGTCGCCGTCCAACAACGCGTGCCCGACACGGTGCTGCAAGGTCTTGTAGTCGATGGTGACGCTGATGTGCGGCCGTTCCCCGGCCTCCGACGGCAGGTCGCCCGACCGCGAAGCCAGTGAGATCAGGTCGGCGAATGCCTCGCCCCTGCGTCGTGCCGCGTCACGGGGGCCGTCCGGGCGGGGTGCGGAGAGCGGTTCGAGCAGTGCGGTGAACCGCGCCCCGGTCTCCGCCGACAACTCACCGAAGAATTCGAGTCGTCCGCTGGGCAGGTCGCGCAGGTGCAGCACGTCGCCGGGGTCGGCGGCGGGCTCGTCCACCTCGTCGACGCGGTCCTGTTCGGCGCGGTCGCGAATCCGGTCGGCGAGTTGCCGCACCGCTTTCGGCTCCACCGACCGCGCGGCCTCGACCAGGATCTCCTCCGACCCGTCCGGAAGGCGCAACGAGATGGCCCGCGCCAATTCCGTCAGGTGGCCGTCGGACAACTCCTCCAACACCGCACCCGTTACCGGGTGCAGGGGAGGAAGTGGTTGGCCGGTGGGGCTGAGCGAGGGCAGGAACAGGTTCACCTGTGCCGTCCAGCGCTTGAGGTCACGCGGGTCGGCGCGCACCAACCGCCGAAAGGTGTCGGTGTCCAGCCCGCGCCGCAACACCTCGGCCAGCAACCGCAATTGCCTCAGGTGCGCTGCCCGTGCCACAGCCGCGGTCTCGGCGACGGCGTTGAACACGTCGTCGTCGGAAAGCAGCGCGGGCGGGATCTCCATATTCCCAAGCTATCCGAACACGCGTTCCCTTTCATCACTTGATCAGGTGAACACGACAGTGTCAGGTATCGAAGTGGCCGGCTTTGATCGCCCCGAGCAGGCCGGTGAGGGTGACGCGGAGGTGTCGCCGGGGGTTCTTGCTGTCCCGGACCAGGGCGCTGTTGCCGCTCCGGGCCACTTCGACGCACTCGTTGCCGCCACCATCGCCGGTGCTGTAGCTGGACTTCCGCCACTCCGAGTGGTTGGTCATCGCGCCGCCTCGCCTCCGTGGAGGTCAACTGCCCGTTGCGACCTCGAACCGGGTCGCGGCCTCCAGTATCAGGGCTTTGGACGCCCGGAGGTCCAGGGCGGCGACCTTCCGGCGGTCCCAGGCGACCCGGTAGGGCTCGGTGGCGGTCTCGCGGTCGCGGTAGAACGACTCGGCGTGGCCGTGAACCTGGACGATGTCGGCGGTGGGGCCGTTGCGGAAGCGCAGCAGGTAGAAAGCCGCGTCCATGCCGGGGTAGGCGCCGGCGGAGATCGGCTGGACCTGGATCTCCACGTTGGGCAGGTCGCACGCCGCCGCGAGGTGGAGGAGCTGCTCGTGCATCACGGCCGGGCCGCCGACCGGCAGGCGCAGGGCGAGTTCGTGCACGACGGCGCGGATCGTGGGCGGGTTGCGCTTGGCGAGCACCTGCTGCCTGGCCTTGCGGAGGGCGACCAGTTCCTCGATGCGCTCGGGTGCGAGCAGGTCGCCGCTGCGCAGCCACAGCTCGCGCATGTACGCCTCGGTCTGGAAGTACAGCGGCACGAGGGTCAGCGTCACCGCCAGGACCTCGACGGCCTCGGCGCGTTCCAGTTCCAGGAAGGCGCGGCTCTTGAGCGGGACGAACATCGGGAACTCGCCGCGCCTGGTGCCGGCCCGGACCTCGCGGGCCAGTTCGAGGAGCATGGACAGGTCGTCGCGCCCGATGTCGTACGCCCTGGCCAGCACCTCGATCTCCTGGCGCTTGAACTTGCTCTCGCCGCGCTCCTTGCGGGTCAGCGTCGGGCCGGTCGCCTCGATCAGCTCGGCGGCCTCGTCGCGGTCGATGCCGGCCTCCTTGCGGAAGCTGCGCATGGCAGCGCCGAGTTGGCGGCGCTGGCCGACGGGGCTGTCGTCAAGGAGGTGGGGCACGGGTCGTCCTCTTCTTTATCCGTTGCCATTTCGCACGTGTTGGAAGTACCCGTATTGAGTGATTCGCGGGATTCACCCGGTCGATTAAGGGTGCTAAACGTACGTGCGTGTTCTACTGGTCGTGTTCTTGACTTTCGATCGCACCTTGTCACACCGACAGCGGTCGGCTGTGGTTTCGCGGTGATCGGTCAACCGAAAGAGGAGACGGCATGGCTGGAACGCGTGGGCAGGTCGTGACGAGCCTGGGCATCCACCTGGAGGAGGGCGTTCCGATCGACCTGCGGGGGAGCCTGGAGTCGACGGCGTTCCTGACGATCGGCGACGGCATCGAGGTCGTCCTCGGCGAGTCGCACCTCCGGGTGCTGCGGGACCGGGCCGACGCCGCCCTGGGCGACATGGCGCTGGTCGGGGCCGCCCAGCGGGTGCTGGGCGACGTCGACGAAGCGGGCGCGCAGGCGTGCACGGCCGCCGCGTTCGCGCGCGCCGAGGCCGAGGCGGCGCGGCGGGCGGGCGCCGAGGAGCTGGCCGCGTCGGCGTTCGCGGCGGCCGGGCGCGCGGCGCGGGCCGCGGAACGCGCGCGGGACGCCGTGCGGGCGGCGGTCGAGGCGATGGAGTCGGCCGACGACGCCGCCGAGCGCGCCAGGTACGCGGCCCTGACCGCCCGGGCGGCGACGGGGGGCTGACCCGCTCCGGAGTCGTGCGGGCAGGGCTGTCGGAGGGGTCGGTTAGGATCGCGCGATGGCTTCGCAAGAGGTGCTGCGGAGGATCTTCGGCTACGAGTCCTTCCGCGGTGACCAGCAGGAGATCGTCGACCACGTCATCGCCGGCGGCGACGCGCTGGTGCTCATGCCCACCGGCGGCGGGAAGTCGCTGTGCTACCAGATCCCCGCCATCGTGCGCGAGGGCACCGGGGTCGTCATCTCGCCGCTCATCGCGTTGATGCAGGACCAGGTCGACGCGCTGCGGGACCTGGGCGTGCGGGCCGGTTTCCTGAACTCCACGCAGTTCCCCGACGAGCGCGCGCTGGTCGAGGCCGAGTTCCTGCGCGGCGAGCTGGACATGCTCTACCTCGCGCCCGAGCGGCTGCGGACCGAGCAGACGTCGCGGTTGCTGGAGCGCGGCAAAGTGTCGCTGTTCGCGATCGACGAGGCGCACTGCGTGTCGCAGTGGGGCCACGACTTCCGGCCCGAGTACCTGGCGCTGTCGCACCTGCACGAGCGGTGGCCCGAGGTGCCGCGCATCGCGCTCACCGCGACCGCCACGGAGGCCACGCACGCCGAGATCGCGCAGCGGCTGAACCTCGGTGACGCCAAGCACTTCGTGGCCAGCTTCGACCGGCCGAACATCCAGTACCGCATCGTGCCGAAGAACGAGCCCAAGAAGCAGCTGCTCGAACTGATCCGCACCGAGCACGACGGCGACGCCGGCATCGTCTACTGCCTGTCGCGCAACTCGGTGGAGAAGACGGCGGAGTTCCTGGTCCAGAACGGCATCCCCGCCCTGCCCTACCACGCGGGGCTGGAGTCGGGCGTGCGCGCGAAGAACCAGGCGCGCTTCCTGCGCGAGGACGGCCTGGTCATGGTCGCCACCATCGCGTTCGGCATGGGCATCGACAAGCCGGACGTCCGGTTCGTCGCGCACCTCGACCTGCCGAAGTCCGTCGAGGGCTACTACCAGGAGACCGGCCGCGCGGGCCGCGACGGGCTGCCGTCCACCGCGTGGCTCGCCTACGGCCTCCAGGACGTCGTCCAGCAGCGCAAGATGATCGACGACTCCGAGGGTGACCAGCAGCACCGGCGCAAGCTCATGGCGCACCTCGACGCGATGCTCGCGCTGTGCGAGACGGTCGAGTGCCGCCGCGTGCAGCTGCTGAACTACTTCGGCCAGTCCGGCACGCCGTGCGGCAACTGCGACACGTGCCTGAACCCGCCCGAGATGTGGGACGGCACCGTGCCCGCGCAGAAGGTCCTCTCCACCGTCGTGCGGCTGCGCAACGAACGGCGGCAGAAGTTCGGCGCGGGCCAGACGATCGACATCCTGCTCGGCCGCAAGACCGCGAAGGTCATCCAGCACGACCACGACCAGCTCAAGGTCTTCGGCATCGGCACCGAGCTGAACGAGAGCGGCTGGCGCGGCGTCGTCCGCCAGCTCCTCGCGCAGGGCCTCCTCGAAGTCGAGGGCGAGTACTCCACGCTCGTCACCACCCCCGCGAGCGACGAGGTGCTGTTCCACGGCCGCGCGGTCTCGATGCGCCGCGAACCCGAGCGCGCCGCGAAGGTCCGCACGGCCAGGAGCACCGCGAAGTCCGCCGCGCCGCAGGTCGAGCTGTCGGCCGAGGCCACGCCGGTGTTCGAGAGGCTGCGGGCGTGGCGCGCCGCGACGGCCAAGGAGCAGGGCGTGCCCGCCTACGTGATCTTCCACGACGCGACGCTGCGGCAGATCGCGTCCACCGGGCCGAGCACCCTGTCCGAGCTGGGTACCGTGAACGGCGTGGGCGAGAACAAGCTGGCCAAGTACGGGCAGCAGATCCTGGACGAGCTGAACGCGTGACCGGGCTCCAGCTCACCGACCTGCGCGCCGACTGCTCCCGCTGCACCGGCCTGTGCTGCGTGGTCCCGGCGTTCGGGAAGTCGGACGACTTCGCCATCGACAAGCCGGCGCGCACCCCGTGCCCGAACCTCGGCGGCGACTCCCGGTGCGGCATCCACGCCGAGCTGCGGCCGCGCGGGTTCGCCGGCTGCACGGTGTACGACTGCTTCGGCGCGGGCCAGCGCGTGACGCAGGTGACGTTCGGCGGCACGACGTGGCGCGACGACCCGTCGTCGGCGCGGCGGGTGTTCGACGTGTTCCCCGTGGTGCGGCAGCTGCACGAACTGCTCTGGTACCTCACCGCGGCGCTGGCCCTCGAACCCGCCCGCGAACTGCACGCCGACCTCGCCGCCGTCCGCGCGACGGTGGAGGCGCTGGCCGGGGGCACGCCCGACGAACTGCTCGCGCTCGACGTCGGCCCGCACTGGGGCCGGGCGAACGCGCTCCTGCTGCGGGCCAGCGAACTCGTGCGCGGGCGCGGTCGGAACCGGCGGGGCGCCGACCTCGTCGGCAAGGACCTGCGCGGGGCGCGGATGCGGGCTTCCACGTTGCGCGGCGCGTACCTCATCGGCGCGGACCTGCGGGGCGCGGACCTGCGGCTGGTCGACTTCATCGGCGCCGACCTGCGCGGGGCCGACCTCGCCGGGGCCGACCTGACCGGCGCGTTCTTCCTCACCCAGGCCCAGGTCGACGCGGCGCGCGGCGACGGGACGACGCTCCTGCCCGACGGCCTGCGCAGGCCCGCGCACTGGGCCTGACCGCCCCGGAGGGCGTGACGGCCCTGTCGGTGTTCACGCCGTGGAGCCGGACCCGGTGGGCCCGGTCGGGTCGAGGCCGGTGCGCCTGCGCCGCACGGTCGCGGCCAGGTCCACCGGGTCGCACGCGGCGAGGTGGTCGCGGACCACTGCGTGCGGGAAGCGGTGCCCGTCGACCAGCAGCACGCGGTCGCGGGCGGCCTGGACGAGCGCGCCGCGCCGCAGCGGGAACTCGTCGAGCGCGAGTGGGCGGGCGAGCAGTTCGGCGACGGCCTGCCAGGGACGGACCGCGAGCGGGGTGACGGCCAGCCCGAGCAGCAGACCGGTGGCCGGCGCCAGGGCGGCGGGCTGCGCGGCGGCCCCGGCGAGCGCGGCGGACCCGACGCCGACCAGGCCCGCGACGGGTAACCAGCGCAGCCTCGCGGCGGGCCGCGCGCCCACCCCGGACCACACCTCGCCGAGCCCGCCCACGAACACCCCGACCGCCGCACCCGCGGCCAGTCCGGCGCCCAGCCCGGCCAGCACCCCGGAGGGGCCGGTCAGCACCATGACCCCGGCCGGCACGAGCGCGCACGCCACCGCCCAGTACCGGTCGCGCGTGATCCGGTGGGCGACCAGCAGGGACACCACGACGACGAGCCCGAACCCGAGGGCGGAGGGCCACCGGGAGAGCTGTGCGCCGACCCACCCGCCCACGACCGCCAGGCCGCCGGTGAGCAGCGCGCCGGCCGTGAAGCCGATGGCGGCCCACCGGGCGCCGCGCCACCCGGGCACCCGCGAGCCCGCGCCCCCGGTCGCGGTGGTCCCGTCCGCGTCGGCCGGGAAGTCGCCGCGCGGCGCCGACAGCGTCGCCACCGCCGCGCACCCGGCGGCCGTCAGGCCGAACCGGACGCCGACCGCGAAGCACAGCGCCACCGCCGCGCCCGCCAGCGCGCCCGGCGCGGCCCGGCGGAACAGGCGCCACACCGGGGCCGGCCCCACGAAGTCCAGCCACACCCGGCGCGGCGGCAGGGTCGGGCTCACGGCCAGGTCGCCGCGCCGCCGCGCGATCAGCGCCAGGAACCTCAGCGCCCGGACCAGCCGTTCCGGCCGCGTCGCACCCCTGGCGGCCGACTCGACCAGGTAGGTGTCGACCACGCCCCGGTACTCGGCGCGACCCGCGCGATGGGCCAGCGCCAGCAGGCCGAACGCCAGCGGCGTGCGGATCTCGTCCCACAGGTCCGGCTCCTTGGTGAGCGTTTCCCGGAGGCCGTCCAGGCGCGGGCCGCACGCGGTGATCAGGTCGGTGACGTCCGACCTCCGCAGCGGTTCGACCCGCAGCACGTCGTGGCCGGGCAGGGCGTCGACGTCGTCCACCGCGCACAGCACCAGTTGCGGCGGGCGCAGGGCGGCGACCCGGTCCAGGCACGCCGCCCGGTCCGGCCCGGCCAGTTCGTCCAGGCCGTCGAGCAGCAGGGCGAGGCGGCGGTCGCGCAGCCACACCCGGCCGACCCGCGCGCCGATGCCGTACCGCTCCGCGAGGAACAGCAGCAGCCACTCGGCGAAGTCCTCGTCGCGCCGCCACCCGCCGACGTCGACCACGACCGGCACGGGTCGGCCCGGGTCGTCGCGCGCCCGCGCCACGAGCGTGCCCGCCAGGTCGAGCAGCAGCGTCGTCTTGCCCGCGCCCGGCTCGCCGACGACGACCAGCGGCACGCGCAGCCGGGTGGGTGGGCGCGGTCCGACGCGCGGCACGACGCCGAGCTTCAGCCGCACCTGCTCGGCGAGCGACCCGTCCAGCCTCTCCCGCACGAACCGCTCCACGCCGTCCAGCGCGGACGCCCGGTTGGCGGGGTGCGCGGGCCGCCGCGCCGGCAGCCGGGCGCGCAGCGGCTCCCACGCGGCCAGGCACGCGGTCACGGCGGCCAGCACGGCCAGCGCGGGCCACAGCCAGGCCGCCCACGACCCGAGCACGCGGGGCGCCGTCCCGCCGGTGGCGGTGTTGACCGCGATCGGCACGAGCACGAGGCAGGTGACGCTCCCCGCGCCGACCAGGGCGACCAGGCGGGATGCGCGCGCGAGCCGTCGGCTGTCCATGTCGCGCACGACGGTAACGGCGTTCGGGACGCGGTGGTAGGCGAGTTCCCGTGGTCAGGGGGTCACGGTGGGTCACGCCCTCAGGAAGTCCACCACCAGCCGGTTGACCGCCTCCGGCCGCTCCAGGAACCCGTAGTGGCCCGCGTCGGCGACCTCCTCGTACCGCGCGCCGGGGATGGCGTCGGCCACCTCGCGCGCCAGGTGCGGCGGCAGCACGCGGTCGTCGGCGAACCCCACCACGAGGCACGGGGCGGTGATGTCCCGGTAGGCGGCGAGGCGGTCGCCGAAGTCGTCCAGCTCCAGCTGCGCCCGCACGCCCTTGCCGGTGGACGGCCCGGCGTACTCCAGGACGTCGAGCCAGTCGCGGGCGGCCACGGGGTCGCGCAGCGTCGCGGGGGACAGGTTCAGCACCGCGGAGACCGCCGCGTGGTACTCGGGGGGCAGCGCGACGCCCTGGTCGTGCAGTGCCCGCTCGCCGCGCGACAGCGCCAGCTGGAGGGGGTCGTCGCGCCCGGCGGTCGCGAGCAGCACCACCCGCGACACCAGGTCGGGGCGGGCCAGCGCCAGCTCCTGCGCCACCCGCGCGCCGAGGGACGTGCCGACGACGTGCGCCCGGCCGCCCAGCGATTCGACCAGCGCGGCCGTGTCGCCGACCAGGTCCGCCAGCCGCATGCCGGACGCGCACTCGTCGGTCGGCGGGATGCCCCGGTTGTCGAAGGTGGCGACCCGGAACCCGGCGGCGCGCAGCGCGGGCACCTGGTGCGCGTGCCACACCCGCCCGGGGCTCCCGGTGCCCATCACGAGCACGACGAGGTCGCCCTCGCCGTCGACCTGGTAGCTGAGGTTGATCCCGTTGAGCGCGACGACCGGCATGGTCGGCAGGCTAGCGCGGGCCGTGCGCGGCCCACTCGATCGCCGGGCAGCGGTCCATGACCACGTCGAGACCGGCCGCGGTGACCCGTTCGTAGGCGGCCTCGTCGACCACGTCGAGCTGGAACCACACGGCCTTCGCGCCGATCGCGGCGGCCTGGTCGGCGAACTCGCCCGCGGCCTCGGACCGGCGGAACACGTCCACCACGTCCACCGGGAACGGGATGTCGGCCAGTGAGGCGTAGCCGCGCTCGCCGTGCACGGTCTCGGCGTCGGGGTGCACGGGCACGATCCGCTTGCCGTGCCGCTGGAGGAAGCGCGCGACGCCGTACGCGGCGCGGCTCGGCGAGGAGGACAGGCCGACGACGGCCCACGTGTCGCCGTTCGCCAGGACGCGGCGGATCTTGTCGGGGTCGCCCCACGGTTCGGTCATGCCACCAGGGTAGGACCCCTGCACGTGAAGCAATTTCGCGTTTAGGCTGGGCGTGCCGCCGCCGAGGAGCCTTTCGAGAGGACATCGTGATGCGCGCCACCCGACTACTCCTGATCGCCGCGCTGGTCGCCCTCCTGGTGACGCCGACGGCGCACGCGCGGCCCGCGGACGGCCGGTACTACGTGCAGAGCGCCACCACCGGGCTGAACGCGGGCGTCTCGGGCACGACCGTGCTCCAGCGCAGGCCCAAGGGCGACGAGGACCACCAGCAGTGGACCCTGTCCGGTCGCACCCTGCGCGAGGGCGACCGGTGCCTGGGCCGCGCCGGCGACCAGGCCGTCACCCTGCCCTGCGACAGCCCCGACGCCCAGTGGGACGTGCTCGACGACGGCGACCGGCACCGGCTCAAGGTCCCCGGCGCCGACCGTCACCTCGTGGCGGTCGGCACGGACCAGGTGCGCGTCGGCTCCGGCGCGGACCTCTGGTACCTGACCCCGGTGTCACCGGTCCGCACGCCGGCGCCCGCCGAAGGGCAGCGCCGCCTCGACCAGGTCACCTTCCTCACCGCGCACAACGCCTACGCCAACGGCGTGGACGGCGGCTTCGCCCCGCCGTTCGTCAACCTGGCGCCCAACCAGGCCCGCGGCATCGCCCGGCAGCTCGCGGACGGCGTGCGCGGCTTCCAGCTCGACGTCCACCAGACGCCCGACGGCGCGATCCTGTGCCACAACAGCTGCGCGCTCGTCAGCCGCCCGGTCGCGCTGTGGGTGGACCTGCAGCGGATCGTGGACTTCCTGGAGGCCAACCCGCGCGAGTTCGTCACCGTCTTCCTGGAGGATTACGTCTCCGCCGACGTGCTGCGCGCCGAGCTGGACCGGGTCGACGGCCTGGCCGACGTGCTGTTCCGCCCCGACCTGTCGAACGTGCGCGCCACCGGCTGGCCCACCCTCGACACGTTGCGCGCACGCAATGACAGGCTGTTGGTCTTCACCGACCGCTCCCGCTCCGGCGACACCGTGCGGCGCGACGCGTTCGGGGTGATGTACCAGTCGGAGTGGACGGTGGAGAACCACTGGTCGATGGGCTCGGGCCTGGGCACGTCCGACTGGTCCTGCTACAGCCGCTGGAGCACGCCGCTCACCCGCACCGAACCCGGATTCCGCCCGCTGTTCGTGATGAACCACTTCCGGGACGTGCCGCTGACCGGCACCGCCACCACCGACAACGGCAAGCTCGCCGACCGTGCCCGCCGGTTCTGCGAACCCGCCGCGCGCACGACGCCGACCTACCTGGCCGTGGACCACTACCACCTGGGCAACCCGATGGCGGCCGTCGCGGCCCTGTCCGCCGAGCGCTTCTAGCGCCGCTCCGGGGGACGGGGCAGCGCGCACCCGGCGGCGGTCAGGTCCAGCCGGCCGCCGCCGACCAGGCACGGCGCCAGCCCGTGCACCGGCTGGCCGTAGCGGGCGCCGGGTCGCACCGTCACCGCGCCCGCCGCGTCCACCTCGCACGGGTTGTCGCGCGTGCAGCGCTCGCCGTCCTCGTTGGTGGTGTTGTTCACCGCCACCACCCGACCGGTCGAGACGTCGACCACGGGCGAGCCGGACGTGCCGCCCCTGGTGTCGCACCGGCTCGTGTAGCGCATCGAGCCGTGCCACACCCAGGGGCCCTCGCGCAGCTCGTGCACGAACCCGTCGACGTGGCACGCGTAGACCTCGCGCCAGTACCCCGACACCACGCGGATGTCGGCGCCCTCGCCGGGGCGGGTGGTCGACAGCTCCAGGACCCGCGTGCCCAGCGCCTCGACCTCGGAGTTCGTGCTGGTCAGCCGGTACAGCGCCAGGTCGGTGCCGTGCATCGTCGCGTACAGCAAGCGGTCGGCGCGCAGCGTGCCCAGCGTCTCGTCGCCGTCGCGCGACAGCAGGGTGAACGCGCGCCCGCCCTCGGCGTCGACCACCACCTCGCCGGGGTCCATCAGGCGCACGCAGTGCCCGTTGGTCATCACCAGCGCCGGCTCGTCCGGCCCGGCGCCCGGTGGCCGCACCACCGATCCCGAGCAGCCCTTCATCGACACCGCACCGGAGAAGTCGACGTCCCGCCGGGCGGCGGCGGGAGCGGTGAGCAGGGGCAGGAGGAGTACGGCGGCGAGCACGGCAACCAGGTGGCGCATGGCGGTCGATCAAATCAGGACCCCCCACCGGGCGCACGCCCGTTCACCCGCCCGCGTTCACCCGATACGGGCCGGGAGGCGGACTACTCGCCCTTCGCCCCGTCCGCCAGCTCGCGCAGCAGGTCGAGGTGGCCCACGTGCCGGGCGGTCTCCTGCACCAGGTGGGCGAGCACCCAGCGGACCGTGCGCCCCCGGCCGTCGCGGTCGCCGCGGGTGCGGTCGTCCGGCCCGAGGCCCTCCAGCGCCCGCGCCGAGCGCTCCCACTCGGCCCGGTACGCGGCGACCACCGAGTCGACCGCGTCGTCCGCGCCCAGCCGCCACGACGCGTCGGCGTCCTCGCCCCACAGCGACGGCAGGTCCGCCCCGCCGGTCTCGATCGAGAACCACCAGCGCTCGACGGCCGTGAGGTGCTTCAGCACACCCAGGGCGCTCACCACCGGCGACGTGCGGATCGGGGCGGCGGAGGCGTCGGCCGCGCCCAGGCCCTCGACCTTGGCCACGGCGGTGAGCCGCAGGAAGGTCAGGAACTCGGTCAGCAGGCGCAGCTCGTCGTGGGCGTCGACCCGGGGCCACGCGCGTTCGTTCGAACTCATGTTCGAACCCTAGGGCACCGCCGGGGCGACCCCACCGACCGGTCCTTTGCTATCGTCGGTGACGGCGTGTGCGGGCAGACGTCAGGCTGGAGCCACTCCCCGGCGACCGGGTGGCGAATCCGCCGCGGGGTGCAGGCACCCCTGTCCGACAGAGCACCACCAGGACACCGAACCGACGCGTGACCGCGTCCTTGTGCGCCGAGCCGGGCGGCGGGAGCGAGGACTGCCGTGTCGCGATCGTCGTTGACCGAACGACTGGTCGACCTCCGCCGGGCCTACACCGGCGAGAACCTCACCCAGGCCGTGCCCGCGGTCAAGGCCCTGCTGCACGACCTGCCCGACGACCGGCGCGAACGCGTGGTCGACGCGCTGAACGGCCGGGGCGACGCGCGGGGGCTGTTCCTGCCCGACGCCCCGGACGACGACCAGCGCGCGCTGGAGTCCGTCCTGTTCGTGGCGGGCCTCGACGCGGCGGGCCACCTCCAGCTGCGGCCCCCGGCGAGCATGCTGCGGCCCGCGCACGCGTTCCGCGCCGTCGAGCCGCTGCCGCACCCGCGCGTGCACCTCGCCGAGCACGCCCTCGGCCCGCTGCTCTACGAGCTGCTGCCCCGGCACGACGACGGGGGCGTGGCGGGCGTCGCGGGCCTGCGCGTCACCCACCACCCGCGCTCGGTCGAGCTGCGCCTGATCGGCTCGGACGCGGCCGTGCGCCTGGCGGGCGTGGACGACCGCGCCTGGGAGGAGGGTCTGCGGTACGTCCGCACCCTCATGAAGGGGCGCGACCTGACCGGCGCGTTCGCCGACGGACCGCTCACCGCGGCCGAGCGCGACCAGCTCGCCGGGACCTCCCGTCCGACAGGTCTCGGCAGCCTCCTGCTCCGCCGTTACAACCTGTTCACACGGGCCCCGTGGCTGCGCGCGATGGCGCAGGTCGACCGGTGGTGGGTGGAGTGGCCGCGGAGCCTCGGCGTGGTCCCGGTGGCGGACCGGTTGCTGCACCCGGTGTTCGGCCTGCCCGGCGCCGTCGAGCTGCCCGCCGCGACCGGCGGCCTGGCGCTCTCCGCCGGCTGGTACGACCTCCACCTGCGGGAAGTCGAGGGACCGGACCCGGACCACGAGGCCGCGCTGGCCGCGCTCGACTGGCCCGAGGGCGTCACCGGGTGGTGGGAACCGCCGCACCCCGTGGCGTGACGGGGAGGGGGCGCCGGTCCGCGCCGGCGCCCCCTCCGCGGCCCCGGCGGCGGAGCGCGGCCGCCCGGCGCGCTCGTCCGAACGGTCCCGTCCGATCCCCTCGGGGCCCGGGCCGGTGGCCGCGATCACGGCCCGACCGCCACGACGCCGACCTGACCGCCGGTAGACTGCGGTTTCGCCCGACGCGACCGCGTCGAACCGCCGCAGAGTGTCAGGAGGACCCCGGTGACCCAACAGGCTGCCGAGGCCCAGCCCGAGGTCGCGCCCCGCCGCGTCCTCGTGGCCGAGGACGAAGCCCTCATCCGCCTCGACCTGGTCGAGATGCTGCGCGAAGAGGGCTACGAGGTGGCCGGTCAGGCCGCCGACGGTGACGAGGCGGTCACGCTGGCCACCGAGCTGCGCCCCGACCTGGTCATCATGGACGTGAAGATGCCCAAGGTGGACGGCATCGAGGCCGCGTCGGCCATCGCCGGCCGGCGCATCGCGCCCGTCGTCATCCTCACCGCGTTCAGCCAGCGCGAGCTCGTGGAGCGCGCCCGCGACGCCGGCGCCATGGCGTACCTGGTCAAGCCGTTCGCCAAGCGCGACCTCGTGCCCGCGATCGAGCTGGCCATGAGCCGCTTCGCCGAGCTGACCGCCCTGGAGGACGAGGTCGCCGGGCTCACCGACCGGCTGGAGACCCGCAAGGTCGTCGAGCGCGCCAAGGGCCTGCTGATGACCAAGCAGGGCCTGTCCGAGCCCGAGGCGTTCCGCTGGGTCCAGCGGACCGCGATGGACCGCCGCACGACCATGAAGGCCGTCGCCGAGGCGGTCATCGAAAACTTCGGCTGAGATCGCGCGTAGCGCATAGGGGGATCGGGCACTCCGTCGAGTGCCCGATCCCCTTCGCCGTTCGGGTATCGGACACTTCGGCCTGCCCATTGTTGGTCACTGTTCGCATTGGAGTTGTGACCCGAGGCTATTTGAGCTGGATTTAAGATTGTTAACTGTGGGGCATTTCCCGGTGACTACCGTCACGATGTGGACACAGAGCAGTAAGACCACCTGTTCAGCGAACTCAACTGAAGCTACGTTCCTGCCCTAACCCACGCTCTCGTGTGAGGGCTCGGCTCCGCCTACCGGCGGGCTGGTTGGTGTCATGGGAGGTATTCCGGTGTCAGGAGCACGACTCGGCCGAGTTCTGGTGCTGGCGGCGGCTTCGTCGCTGGTCCTCGCGGCTTGCGCCGGCGGCGGCGGTGGTAGCGGCGAGGCGGGCGGCGACGTCACGTCGGTCAAGATCGGGTTCATGGGTGACCTCACCGGTGAGAACTCCGCGATCGTGATCCCGCCCCGGAACGGGGCGAAGATGGCGTTCGACGAGTACAACGCCAAGAACCCCAAGGTCAAGATCGAGATGGTCCAGTACGACAGCCAGGGCAAGCCCGACCAGGCCACCTCGCTGATCACGAAGGCCATCGGCACGGACAAGATCGTCGGCCTCATCGGCCCCGCCTTCTCGGGCGAGTCGAAGGCCATCGGCGGCGTGCTGGAGGAGAACAAGATCCCCAGCGTCTCCCCGTCGGCCACCAACCCGGGCCTCGCCTCCAACGGCTGGACCTTCTGGCACCGCGTCGTCGCCAACGACGACGACCAGGGCCCCGGCATCGCCGAGTTCCTGGTGACGGCGAAGTCGCCCAAGAAGGCGTTCGTCCTGTCCGACGACCAGGAGTACTCCGTCGGCCTGGCCGAGGCGGTCGCCAAGTCCTTCGAGGGCAAGGGCGTCACCGTGGAGAAGGACAAGTTCGCCAAGGACGCGTCCGACTACTCCTCGACCGTCACCAAGGTCGCCGCGGCGCAGCCCGACGTCATCGTCTTCGGCGGCTACTACGCCCAGGCCGGCCGCCTGCTCAAGCAGCTGCGCGACGGCGGCGTGACCGCCACGTTCGCCTCCGGTGACGGTTCGCTCGACCAGCAGCTCGTGACCGGCGCCGGTGCCCAGGCCGCCGAGGGCGCCGTCCTCGCCTGCCCGTGCAACATCCCGTCGGCCGACGTGACCGGCCCGCTCAAGACGTTCTTCGACAACTACAAGACGGCCGCCGGCGCCGACCCGGCCATCTACGCGACCGAGGGCTACGACGCGGCGACCGCGTACATCAAGGCCGTCGAGTCGGGTGCCACCACCCCCGAGAAGATCAACGAGTTCCTGAAGACGGTGAGCTTCGAGGGCGTGTCCAAGCCGATCAAGTTCAAGGCGAACGGCGAGCCGGAGAACAACTCCATCTTCGTCTACCAGGTCAAGGGCGGCGTCCTCAAGCTGCTGGGCCCGGCCGAGTCGGCCAAGCTCGAGGGCTGATCGGGACGGAATAGGCAAGCAAGCTAGCGCTGGGGAGCGGGAGCGTCGTGCCAACGACTGCTTCCGCTCCCCGCCACTATGGCGAAGTTTCTCTCCCCCCGCCCGTCTCGTGAGGCAAACCTGTCATGCTTGATGATTTCCTCAACCAGTTCCTACCCAGCACGGTGGGCGGACTGGTGTTCGGCTCCATCTACGCGCTCATCGCCCTCGGCTACACGATGGTCTACGGTGTGCTGCGCCTGATCAACTTCGCGCACTCCGAGATCTTCATGATCGGCACGTTCACGTCGCTGGTGGTCCTCACGGCCATCGCGCCGGCGTCGCCGCTCACGGGGATCGCCCTGGTCGGCGTGATGGTGTTGATCATCGTGCTCTCGGCGGCCGTCTCGGGCGGCGCCGCGATGCTGCTGGAGGTGGTGGCCTACCGGCCGCTGCGCAAGAAGGGCGCCACCCGGCTCACCGCCCTGATCTCCGCGATCGGCGCGTCGCTGTTCCTCCAGGAGCTGTTCGCGCTCGTCGTCATCCCCTGGTTGACCGGCAAGCCCGGCCGCAACCAGCAGCCCGCCCCGCGCATCGTCGACCGCGACACGGTGTTCACCATCGGCAACGCGGCGATCCGCACCGACCACATCATCGTGATCGTGGCGGCGGTGATCATGATGATCGCGCTGGACCGCCTGGTGAACAAGACCAAGATCGGTCGGGGCATCAGGGCCACCGCGCAGGACCCCGAGTCCGCGGTCCTGATGGGCGTCAGCATCGACAACATCGTGCGGACCACGTTCCTCCTGGGTGGCGCGATGGCCGGCGTGGCGGGCGCGCTGTACCTGATGGAGTTCGAGAACACCGACTACCGCATCGGTTTCGTGCTGGGCATCAAGGCGTTCACCGCCGCGGTCCTCGGCGGCATCGGCAACCTGCGGGGCGCACTGCTCGGCGGCATCGTGCTCGGCCTCATCGAGAACTGGGGCGCGATCTTCCTCGGCTCGGAGTGGAAGGACGTCATCGCCTTCACCGTCCTGGTGGTCGTGCTGATGTTCCGCCCCACCGGCATCCTCGGTGAATCCCTGCAGAAGGCCCGAGCATGAAAGGCAACGGAGTGTCTGGCAACTCGAACCCGTCGAGGCGCGTGGGCGCGCTGTTCGACGGCGCCCGCGACTGGTGGGCAACCGCGAAGGCGTGGCAGCGGTACGCCCTGTACCTGGCCGCGCTCGTGTTCGCGCTCATCCTGCCCGCGCCGTGGATCGGCTCGTTCATGTCGCCGGGGGCGGACTGGACGTCGGTGCTGATCTTCCCGATCGGCACGTACATCCTGCTGGCCATCGGCCTGAACGTCGTGGTCGGCCAGGCGGGTCTGCTCGACCTCGGGTTCGTGGCGTTCTTCGCCATCGGCGGGTACTCGGTCGCCTACTTCGGCACCCAGTACGGCTGGAACTACTGGGCCACCGCCGTGTTCGGCATCATCCTGGCCGCGGTGTCCGGCGTCATCCTGGGCGCGCCCACCCTGCGCCTGCGCGGCGACTACCTCGCCATCGTGACGCTGGGCTTCGGTGAGATCGTCCGCATCGTCGCGAACAACACCGACGAGATCGGCGGCGCGCGCGGCATCACCAACATCCCGCACCCGCCGGAGATGTTCGGGATGAAGTTCCTGCTCGACCCGGCGCCGTACTACTACCTGATGGTCGCCGCGATCGCGGTCGTCATCGTCTTCTCGGTGCGGCTGCAGAAGTCCCGCGTCGGCCGCGCGTGGGCCGCGATCCGCGAGGACGAGGACGCCGCCGAGCTGATGGGCGTCCCGACGTTCAAGTTCAAGCTGCTCGCCTTCGCCATCGGCGCCATGATCGGTGGCCTGGCGGGCGGCATCTACGCGGGCAAGGCCGTGTTCATCGAGCCGAACACCTTCCCGTTCATCCTGTCCGCGACCATCCTCGCCGCGGTCGTGCTCGGCGGTTCGGGCAACCTGCCCGGCGTCATGCTGGGCGCGTTCATCATCGCCTGGCTGCCCGAGCGGTTCCGCGAGGCCGGTTGGCTGAAGGACCTGCTGGGCCGCGACCCCGCCGAGTACCGCATCCTGCTGTTCGGCGGTGTGCTGGTGCTGATGATGGCGCTGCGGCCGGAGGGCCTGCTGCCGTCCCGGCGGCGCAGGGCGGAACTGCAGGAGGGGACCGGCGGCATGGGCGCCATGGGCGCCGAGGTCGCGGGTCCCGACAGCGAGGCATCGTCGGAGGTGTCCAAGTGAGCACGCCCGTCCTCCAGCTCGACGCCGTGACCATGCGCTTCGGCGGCGTGGTCGCGTTGCGCGAAGCGCGGATCAGCATCGACGAAGGCGAGATCTTCGCCCTCATCGGGCCGAACGGCGCCGGCAAGACCACCGTGTTCAACGTGGTCACCGGCGTGTACTCGCCCACCGAGGGGCGGGTGCTGTTCCGGGGCGAACCCATCAGCGGCGCCAAGCGGTTCAAGATCACCAAGATGGGCATCGCCCGCACGTTCCAGAACATCCGGCTGTTCCACAACATGTCGGCCCTGGAGAACGTGATGGTGGGCGCCGACGCGCACCACAAGACCGGTGCGATCGGCGCGACGCTGGGCCTGCCGTGGCACCGCAAGGAGGAGAAGCGCGGGCGCGAACTGGCGCGCGAGCTGCTCGACTTCGTCGGCATCCCCGGCCGGATGGACGAGACCGCGAAGAACCTCCCGTACGGCGACCAGCGGCGCCTGGAGATCGCGCGGGCGCTGGCGACGGACCCGAAGCTGCTGCTGCTCGACGAACCCGCGGCCGGCATGAACCCGGCCGAGAAGGAGTCGCTCCAGCACCTGATCCGCAAGATCCGCGACAGCGGGCGGACCGTCCTGCTCATCGAGCACGACATGAGCCTGGTCATGGGTGTCAGCGACCGCGTGGCGGTGCTCGACTTCGGCCAGCTGATCGCAGAAGGGCTGCCGGCAGAGGTGCAGAACGACCCGAAGGTCATCGAGGCCTACCTGGGGGTGTCCGAAGATGCTTCTTGAGGTCAAGGACATCCACGTCCACTACGGCAAGATCGCGGCCATCAAGGGCATCAGCCTGGAGGTCGGCGACGGTGAGATCGTCTCGCTCATCGGCGCGAACGGCGCGGGCAAGACGACCACGCTCAAGACGATCTCCGGCCTGCGCCCGCTGACCAGCGGCAGCATCCTGTTCAACGGCGCGGACATCTCCAGGATGCCCGGCCACAAGCGGGTCGTGGCGGGCATCGGGCAGTCACCGGAAGGCCGCGGCGTGTTCCCCGGCATGACGGTGCAGGAGAACCTCCTGATGGGCGCCTACACCCGCAAGGACAGCCTGGACGCCGACCTGGCCGAGGTCTACGAGCTGTTCCCGCGGCTCAACGAGCGCAAGAACCAGTTCGGCGGCACCATGTCCGGCGGCGAGCAGCAGATGATCGCCATCGGCCGGGCGCTGATGACCAAGCCGAAGGTGCTCCTGCTCGACGAGCCGTCCATGGGTCTCGCGCCCATGCTCATCGCGCAGATCTTCGAGATCATCAAGGAGATCAACAAGCGCGGCACGACCGTGCTGCTGGTCGAGCAGAACGCGCAGCAGGCGCTGAAGCTCTCCGATCGCGCGTACGTGCTGGAGACCGGCCGGGTCGTCAAGAGCGCCCCCGGTCCGGAGCTGCTGGACGACCCCCAGGTGCGCGCCGCGTACCTCGGCGGTCACTGACCCGTCCCGCCAGGAGGGGGTCCCACCGCCCGCGGTGGGACCCCCTCGGCGGTTCCGGGGCCCGGCTCAGGGGCGGGTGAGCGGGATGT
Source organism: Saccharothrix longispora (assembly GCF_031455225.1). Classification (GTDB taxonomy): domain Bacteria; phylum Actinomycetota; class Actinomycetes; order Mycobacteriales; family Pseudonocardiaceae; genus Actinosynnema; species Actinosynnema longispora. The sequence continues at coordinate 5,047,329 of NZ_JAVDSG010000001.1, read as the reverse complement.
CCGTGCCGGTCCCGTCCTCCAGGTCCGTCAGCGTCGGCCCGCCGTACACCCGCAGCGCCAGCGGCTTCACGTCCTCGGGCAGGTCGTAGTACACGTCGTACTCCAGCCGCACGTTCGCGCCCAGGTCGACGACGTCCGGCTGCCGCTTGATCGTCATCGCCTGCGCGTCGGTCGCGTGCTCGCCCTTCCGGTCGTCCACCAGCACGTGCCTGCGGGCCGCGAACGACACGCTGCTGCGGCCGTTGTTCACCACGCTCATCCGGACGCGCACGAACCGGCCCTTCGCCTCGAACTCGGCGTGGCTGCCGATGATCGCGTCGATCCCCGTGGTGAGCCCCAGCAGGGTGAACGCCGTGTCGCCGTCCGAGGTGGTGGGCACGTGCAGCGCCCGCTCGTCCGGCCGCACCGTCTGCACGGGGACCGGGTAGGTCTCCGCCGACGAGGCGGTCGGGGTCGAACCGGTCTGCACGGGGCCGCCCGTGCACCCGCCCACCAGCACTGACGCCGCCACCGCTACCGCCCAGACCGCGCGCACGGTCACCTCCACACGTCGCCGAGGCCCCCATTAGACCGCGCGGTCAGCCCTTCGGCGTGTCTTTCAGGAAGCACGTGAGGCGGGCCGTGCACACGCGGCGCTCCTGCTCGTCGCTGACCGCGATCTCGTAGGTCGCCGTGCTGCGCCCGCGGTGGATCGGCGTGCACACCCCCGTGACGAGGCCGTCCGTGACGCCCCGGTGGTGCGTGCAGGACAGCTCCAGCCCCACGGCCAGCCGCTCCGGCGCCGCGTGCATCGCCGCCGCGATCGACCCGAGGGTCTCCGCCAGGACCGCGCTCGCGCCGCCGTGCAGCAGCCCGTACGGCTGCCGGTTGCCCTTCACCGGCATCGTCCCGACCAGCCGGTCGGCATCCCATCGGGTGATCTCGATGCCCAGCTTGTCGGCGAGCTGTTCCGCGGCGACATCCTGGTCGGTGCCGGGGATGCCCTCAGGTGCTGACGTCACGTGCTGCTCCACTCGGTTCAACGCTGTCGGACCCTCACCCTAGACTCGGCGCGTGAGCACTCCAGGAGCCTCCCGCTTGCTGCTGATCGACGGCCACTCGATGGCCTACCGGGCGTTCTTCGCGCTGCCCAAGGAGAACTTCCAGACCGGGACCGGTCAGACCACCAACGCGGTGTACGGCTTCACGTCGATGCTGATCAACCTGCTGCGCGACGAGCGGCCCACGCACATCGCGGTGGCGTTCGACGTGTCGCGCAGGACGTTCCGCACCGAGGCGTACGCGGACTACAAGGCGGGTCGCAGCGAGACACCCGACGAGTTCCGCGGGCAGGTCAGCCTCATCAAGGACGTCCTCGACACGCTGAACATCCGCACCCTGTCGAAGGACAACTACGAGGCCGACGACATCATCGCCACGCTCACGACCCAGGCGACGGCGCTCGGCCACGAGGTCCTCATCTCCACCGGCGACCGCGACGCGCTGCAACTGGTCACCGACAAGGTGACGGTGCTGTACCCCGTCAAGGGGGTCTCCGAGATGGCCCGCTACACCCCGGAGTTGGTGCTGGAGAAGCAGGGCGTCCGGCCGGAGCTGTACGCCGACTACGCGGCGGTGCGCGGCGACTCGTCCGACAACCTGCCCAACACCCCCGGCGTCGGGCCGAAGACGATCGTGAAGCTGCTCAACCAGTTCGGCTCGCTCGACGGGCTGGTCGACCACGTCGACCAGGTGCCCGGCAAGGTCGGCGACGCGATCCGCGACAACCTGCCCAACATCATCCTCAACCGGCAGCTCACCGAGCTGGTCCGCGACGTCGAGCTGCCGTTCGGTCCCGAGGACCTGGAGGCGCGGCCGTGGGACCGCGACGCCGTGCACCGGCTGTTCGACGAGCTGGAGTTCCGCGTCCTGCGCGACCGGCTGTTCGCCACCCTGTCCACCGCCGAGCCGGAGGCCGACGAGGGCTTCGCCGTCAGCGGCGGCCCCGTGCCCGCCGGCGCCCTCGGGGCCTGGCTGGACGCGCACGGCCGCGCCGGCCGCGTCGGCGTCGCGTTCCGCTCCACCGGCGGGGACCTGGAGGGCCTCGCGTTCGCGACGCCCGGCGGCGAGGGCGGCTACGTCGAGGTCGCCTCGCTCACCGAGGAGGACGAGAACGCGCTGGCCGCGTGGCTCGCCGACGCCGACGTGCCGAAGGCGGCGCACGACCTGAAGCTGCCCCTGCGCGCGCTGCGCGCCCGGGGGTGGGTGCTGCGCGGCGTCACCAGCGACACCGCGCTCGCCGCCTACCTCGTGCGGCCCGGCCAGCGGTCGTTCGCCCTCGACGACCTGGCCCTGCGCTACCTCAAGCGCGAGCTGCGCGCCGAGGAGGTCGACGACGGCCAGCTGTCGCTGCTCGCCGACGAGGAGGAGGAGCGCGAGAAGACCGCGCGGGCCGCGATCGTGCGCGCGTTCGCCGTGTCCGAGCTGGCCGACGCGCTCGACGAGGAGCTGGTGCGCACCGGCCAGCAGTCGCTGCTCGCGTCGCTGGAGCTGCCGCTCATGCACGTCCTCGACGAGGTCGAGGCCGTCGGCATCGCGATCGACACCGACCACCTGGCCGAGCTGGAGGCGCACTTCGCGGCGGGCGTGAAGGAGGCCGCGCAGGCCGCGTACGCCGTCATCGGCAAGGAGATCAACCTCGGCTCGCCCAAGCAGCTCCAGGCGGTGCTGTTCGACGAGCTGAACATGCCGAAGACCAAGAAGACCAAGACCGGGTACACGACGGACGCCGACGCGCTCCAGACGCTGTTCGAGAGCACCGAGCACCCGTTCCTCCAGCACCTGCTGGCGCACCGCGACGTGACCAGGCTCAAGTCGACGGTGGACGGCCTGCTCAAGGCGGTCGCGGACGACGGGCGCATCCACACGACGTTCCACCAGACCATCGCCGCCACCGGCCGGCTGTCGTCCACCGACCCGAACCTCCAGAACATCCCGATCCGCACCGACGAGGGCCGCCGCATCCGCGAGGCGTTCGTCGTCGGGCCGGGCTTCGCCGAGCTGATGACCGCCGACTACAGCCAGATCGAGATGCGGATCATGGCGCACCTGTCGGAGGACGAGGGGCTGATCGAGGCGTTCCGGTCGGGGGAGGACCTGCACACGTTCGTGGCGTCCCGCGCGTTCTCGGTGCCGACCTCCGAGGTGAGCGCCGAGCAGCGCCGCCGGGTCAAGGCGATGTCGTACGGCCTGGCCTACGGGCTGTCCGAGTACGGCCTGGCGCAGCAGCTGCGCATCCCGGCGGCCGAGGCGCGCGAGCAGAAGGAGGCGTACTTCACCCGCTTCGGCGGCGTGCGCGACTACCTGAACACGATCGTCGTGGACGCCCGCGAGAAGGGCTACACGGAGACCATCCTGGGGCGGCGGCGCTACCTGCCGGACCTCAACAGCGACAACCGCCAGCGCCGCGAGATGGCCGAGCGGATGGCGTTGAACGCCCCCATCCAGGGCAGCGCGGCCGACATCATCAAGGTGGCGATGCTGGGCGTGTTCCGGGCGCTGGAGGCGTCGGGCCTGAGGTCGCGGATGCTGCTCCAGGTGCACGACGAACTGGTGCTGGAGATCGCCGAGGGCGAGCGCGAGGCCGTGGAGGCGCTGGTGCGCGAGGAGATGGGCAACGCCCACCACCTGGCGGTGCCCCTGGAGGTCTCGGTGGGCGTGGGCCGCTCCTGGGACGCCGCCGCGCACTGACCCCCGACGGGGTGAGGCAGGGGGTGGGCCGAGGCCCGCCCCCTCGGCTCCGCTCCCTCGGTTCCGCTCCTTCAGCGCAGCGGCGTCACGCGCACGTCCCGCGCCGTCAGCGCCTCCCCGCACCCGGTGCAGGCGACCGCCACGTCCACCCCGCCCCCGCAGTCGCGGTGGTGCAGGTCGAACGACGGGCCGGGCTCGGGTGACATCCACCGGTCGCCCCACTTGCGCAGCGCCATCAGCACCGGGTAGAGGTCCAGGCCCTTCTCGGTCAGCCGGTACTCGTAGCGCGTCCGGACGTCCTTGTACGCCTCGCGCCGCAGGATGCCCTCCTCCACCAGCGTGCCCAGGCGCTCGGTGAGCACGCTGCGGGAGATCTCCATCGTCGACTGGAAGTCCTCGAACCGCCGCGTGCCGAGGAACGCCTGCCGCAGCAGCAGCAGCGTCCACCGCTCTCCCAGCAGCGCCGCCGGCAACGACACCGGGCACTGCTCGTCCACGACCCTGACCTGTCCCATGGACCCCGACGATACCGCTTGCGTTCGGAAAACGAATCCAGTTAGGGTTCGGAATCCGAACCCAAGGGGCGCACGCCATGCGAGTCCGCGAACTGCACCGCGCCGAAGCGGCCGACGTCGTCGCCACCGTCTTCCGCGGCCTCTCCCCGCACAGCCGCTACCTGCGCTTCCACGCCCCCGTGCCCCGCCTCACCGCGGCCGTGCACCGCCGCCTCGCCGACCTCGACGGACGCCACCGCGCCGCCCTCGTCGCCGAGTGCCACCACCGCCCCGTCGGCATCGCCCGGCTCGCGGCCACCGGGGACGCCGCCGCCGAGGTCGCGATCGCGGTCGTCGACCCGTGGCAGCGCAAGGGCGTCGGCACGCGCCTCGTCGCCGAACTCGCCGCCCTCGCCGCCGCCCTCGACTACACCGCGCTGCACGGCGACGTCCTCCACGACAACCAGCCGATGCTCCGCCTCGTCCGCCGCCTCCTCCCCGGCGCGCGCCTCACCCGGGCCGAGGACGACGTCGTCCACGTCCGCTACCCGCTCACCGTCACCCACGAGGACCTGGTGGCCGACTTGCGGTGGTGAGCAGAATCGTGGTCATGCGACGCAGCGGCGGCACGCGACGGGTGTTCGGCTTGGTCCTGGCCCTCCTCCTGGTCGCGCCGCCGGCCGTCCAGGCGACCCCGCCGGGGGACCGGCCCCTGCCCGGCTACACGGTCGACAACCCGCCGCTGCCGCCCGCGCGGGTCGGCGGCCTGCCGTCGCGCGTCCTCCAGGGCGTGCACGAGCACGCCGCGTACACCGTCGAGGTCCCGCCCCGCTGGAACGGCCGCCTCGTCATGTGGGCGCACGGCTACCGCGGCGCGAGCACCGTCCTCACCGTCGACCCGCCCGGCTACGGCCTGCGTCAACGCCTCCTCGACCAGGGCTTCGCCTGGGCCGCGTCCAGCTACTACGCCAACGGCTACGACGTGAGGGCCGGCGTCGAGAGCACGCACGACCTCGCCGTGCGCGCCCAGCGGCTGATCGGGCGGGCGAAGGGCGTCCTCGTCGCCGGCGTCTCCATGGGCGGCCACGTCATCGGCCGCTCGCTGGAGCAGTACCCCCGCTTCTACGACGGCGCCCTCCCGCTGTGCGGCGTGCTCGGCGACCAGGAGCTGTTCGACTTCTTCCTCGACTACAACCTCGTCGCGCAGGCGCTGAGCGGCGTCCGCGCGTGGCCCCCGCCGGCCGACTACCTCGACGCCGTCGTGCCGCGCATCCAGGCCGAGCTGGGCCTGACCGGCACGCCGAACGAGCGCGGCCGGCAGCTCGTCGACATCACCGTGAACCGCTCCGGCGGCCCGCGGCCCGGCGGCGAGCAGGCGTTCCGGCACTGGAAGGACTTCCTGTTCGGCCTGGGGGCCGCCTCGTCCGGCGAGGGCCTGGCCGCCGACCCCGGCCAGGTCGCCACCAACGCGCTCACCCGCTACACGCCGAACACCCCGGTCGACGTGGACCGCGCCGTCCGGCGCGTCCTGCCGGAGAACCTCCGGGCCCGCCTCACGCCGTCGCTCACCGAGGTGCCGCGCATCGCGGGCCGGCCGACCGCGCCGGTGCTGTCGCTGCACGACCTGGGCGACCTGTTCGTGCCGTTCTCGATGGAGCAGCTCTACGAGCGCGACGTGCACCGCAACGGCCGCGGCCACCTGCTGGCGCAGCGGGCGATCCGCGCCGTCGAGCACTGCGAGTTCAGCCCGGTCGAGGTGGGCACCGCCTGGGACGACCTGGTCAGGTGGGTGGACACGGGCCGCGAGCCCGCCGGGGACGTCGTGTCCGACCCCGCCGTCGTGGCCGCGCCCGACTACGGCTGCCGCTTCAGCGACCCGGCCGCCTACTCCGCCCCGAACGGCACCCGCCGGCTGTTCCCGCCCTGCTGACGCGGCGCGGCGGCCGGCGCCGCGCCGACACCCCGACTCGCCGGCGGCCGAACGGCCGGGTGGCGGTCGACCGCGGCGGTAGCCTGACCCGGTGCCGCTCCTGGGACCGCGCGACGAGTTGCCGCACCCCCCGCGCCGGGTGCTCGTGACCGGCACGTCCGGCTCGGGCAAGTCCACCCTCGCCCGGCACGTCGCGGGGTGCCTCGGGTTGTCCTATGTGGAGATGGACTCGCTGTTCCACGGTCCACAGTGGACACCCAGGGTGGAGTTCGAGGCGGACGTGCGGCGGTTCCTGGAGAGGCCGGCGTGGGCGACCGAGTGGCAGTACCGCGCGGTGCGGCCGCTGCTGCTTTCGCACGCGGACACGCTGGTCTGGTTGGACCACCCGAAGCACGTCGTCATGCGCCGGGTCACCGTGCGCACCACGATGAGGCGCGTGCGACGGGCGGAACTGTGGAACGGCAACGTGGAACCGCCCCTGCGCACGGTGTTCACCGATCCCGAGCACCTGCTGCGGTGGGCGTGGAAGTCGCACCGCAGGACCGGTGAACGGGTCCGCGCCGTCCTCGGCGGCGAGCACGCGGACCGGCTCGTGGTGGTGCGGCTGCGGGGCCAGCGAGAGGTCGACCAGTGGCGTAGAGGCCCGTTGCGCAGAGCGGCGGAACGGGGTGAGGAGTCGGTGCGATGAGCGAGCGAACGGCGTTGGTGCTGGGCGGCACGGGGATGTTGAAGGGGTGCGCGGACGAACTGCTGGCGCTGGGGTGGCACGTCGTGCTGCCCAGCCGCAGACCGGACGGGGCACTCGGGCAGGCGGCGAGAGCGTCGCTGAAGAGGGGCGGCCACGTGCCGCAGGCAGGCGAGCGGGCACGCGCGCTGCGCGTCGCGGCGGACTGGGCCAGGCCGGGGGAGCTGGCCGACAAGGTGCGCGACGCGCTGGCGGGGCGACCGGCCGACCTGCTGGTCGCCTGGGTGCACACCAGCTACCGCGCCGCCGTGCTGAGGGCCGTCGCGCCGCTGCTCGCGCCGCACGCGCCGGTGGTGGAGGTGCTCGACAGCAGCGAGATCAACCCGGTGCGCGGCGTGCCGGACCCGACGCTGGAGGGCCACCCGGCGCAGCAGGTCGTGCTCGGGTTCATCCGGCACGGCGGCGGCACGCGCTGGCTCAGCCACGAGGAGACGTCGGTGGGCGTGCTCGACGCCGTGCACCGCGCCCTGGAGGGCCGCCCGCCGTCGGTGCACCAGGTGGGCGAGATCGACACCTGGGAAGCGCGCAACTAGGCCGCGCGGATCAGGCCGGCGGGCGCAGGCCGCGCACCAGCAGCAGCACCGACTCGCGCACCTCGGCGAGGTCGCGCTCCGGCTGGAACACCTGCCAGTCCAGGGCCACCACGAGCATCGTGCCGAACAGCGCGGCGGACGCGGTGCCGACCTGCACGCCCTCGGGCAGCCGGCCCGCGTCGGCCAGCCGCTGCACCTGGCCGCGCACGATCGACACGATGTCGTCGCGCAGCAGGCCCAGCGTGCCGTGCCACTGGCCGGGCGTGCGCCACAGCTCCGACACCAGCAGCTGCCCGAACGCCGGGTACTCGGCGAAGAACCCGAGCATCCCGTCCACCAGCGACGTCATCGCCGCCTCGGTCCCGGCCTCGTCCCCGGCGGCCTTCAACCGCGCGGCCAGCAGGTCGACGCCGTGCCGCAGCAGGGCGTCGACCAGCGCGTCCTTGCTGGCGAAGTTGTAGTAGACGGTGCCCTTGGCGACCCCGGCCTCGGCGGCGATCTCGTCCACCGTCACGCTCGCCGCGCCCCGTTCGCCGACGAGCTTCAGCGCCGCGTCGAACAGCTTCCGCTTGGTGGCGGCGGTGCGGCCGGGGCGGGGGCCGGTCACAGCACCAGTTCGGGCTTGAGGCGAGACGGGGTCCACACCCGCTGCTTGTACGCGGCCGGCGTCGACAAGGCAAGCCCGGCGAGCGGGTGGCCGGCCAGGACCAGCGCGTCCCGACGAAGTGCCACCCGGTTCAGCGCAGCGCGCCGGCCGGGCGCACCTCCCACATCGTCCACAGCGGGCGGTAGCCCTGCCGGGGCCAGAACACCGAGGACAGCGGGTTCGGCGGGTTGTAGTAGAGGTAGGTGCCGACCGTGCCCAGCCGGGCCAGCTCGCGGTGCGCGAACGCCATCAGCTGCCGACCCACGCCGCCGCCCCGCGCGCCGGGCAGCACGGACACGCAGTTCACGTACCCCCAGCGGCCCGTCGGCAGGCGGGTCGAGGTCAGGTTGCCCGGCTCGGACGTCACCACCGCGCACTCGGCCAGCGCCACCGCGATGCCGTCCCGCTCCGCCAGCCACGCCGGACCGCCCGCCGCCAGCCGCTCGGCCAGCGCCCGCCGCTTCAGCCCGACCGCGTCCGGCCGGTGCACCGTGGAGCCGACCATCGACGAGTAGCGCAGCTCGGCCAGCGCCAGCGCGACCACGGTGTCCAGGTCCGCGGGCGTGGCCCGGCGGATCGTCGCGCCACCCGCCACCGGGGGCGGCGGGGCCTGCCGGACCGCGATCACGGTCAGCGGCACCAGGCCGTGGTCCAGCAGCGCCCGCGTCGACTCGGCGTCCCGGCTCGGCCAGGTCAGCACGCACGCCGAGTCCCGCTCCGCCGGGTGCAGCAGGTCCAGCCGCTGCCGCCACGCCCGCAGCAGCGCGTCCATGCCCGCCGCGCCCGTGCCGCCCAGCAGCGGCGTCAGCTCCCACACCTCGCTGGCCGACCACAGGCGGGCGGGGGAGCGGTGCTCGTGCACCCGGCGGGTGACCACGCCCGCGACGCGCGTGCCGTCCGGCAGCGCCGCGGTCAGCACGTCCCCGTCCGCGGGCGCCACCACGGGCGGCAGCAGCGGGTCGATGCTCGCGAAGCGCACGCCCTGCGCCTCCACCAGCCCCCGCCCGACGGTCATGCCCGGCAGATTACGACTTCCGCGTCCGGAAGATCGCGGTGCCCGGGAACAGCCGGCCGCGCAGCGGGCTCCACTGGCCCCAGGTGCGGGTGTGCCCGGCGGGCCACTCCGGCTCCACCACGTCGAGCAGCTCCAGACCCGCTCCGACGAGCGCCCGCACGTAGTCGCCCGTGGTCCGGTGGTGCTCCACGTACGTCGCCCGCCCGGTCCCGTCGACCTCCACGTACGGGGTGCGGTCGAAGTAGGACTGCGTCACGGTGAGGCCGTTCGGACCCGGGTCGTCCGGGAAGATCCACCGGATCGGGTGAGTCACGGAGAAGACCCACGGGGCGCCGGGGCGCAGCACCCGGGACACCTCCCGGAACACCTCGCCCACGTCCGCCACGAACGGCACCGCGCCGAACGCGGAGCACGCCGCGTCGAACGACGAGTCCGCGAACGGGAGCTGGTCGGCGCTCGCCTGCACCAGGGGCACGGCCGTGCCGGTCCGCCCCGCCGCCGCGACCGCGTGCCGCAGCATCCCCGCCGAGATGTCGAACGCCACCGCGTCCGCGCCCCGCCGCTTCAGCCAGCGCGCGCACGGCGCCGAGCCGCAGCCGACCTCCAGCACGCGGCGTCCGCGCACGTCGCCGAGGTAGCCGACCTCCTCCTCGCGGACCCCCTCGGGGCACCACACGAAGTCCGCCTCGCCCAGGAAGTCGCCGTGCTCGGCGTGGTAGTCGTCGGCGTCGGCGTCCCACCAGACCCGGTTCGCCGCCCGCGACTCCGCCGCGTCGACGCCCCGTTTGGCGATGCCGGTCGTGCCGAGCGCCAGTTCGGCGCTCGCGTGCTGGTCGGACACACTGCTCCATTCACGCGGACCGGTTTGCCCGGTGGTCGTCGAGCCGCGTACGATACCGCGTGCGTGGTGCGTTCGCGCTGCCCATGATCGGTGATCTCCTGGTGAGTCGGTCTTCGCGGTGGGGCGCGCCCTCCGCGAAGCGTCGAACCCGCAGGCCGAAACCCCAATCCGTACCGGAGCCACCTACCTAATGTCCACCGACACCACCACTGTCCCGGTTGCCGCTGCGCCGAAGCAGGTCGCCATCAACGATATCGGGACGGAGGAGGACTTCCTCGCCGCTATCGACAAGACGATCAAGTACTTCAACGATGGCGATATCGTCGAAGGCACCATCGTCAAGGTCGACCGGGACGAGGTCCTGCTCGACATCGGCTACAAGACCGAGGGCGTCATCCCCTCGCGCGAGTTGTCGATCAAGCACGACGTCGACCCCAACGAGGTCGTCAAGGTCGGTGACGAGGTCGAGGCCCTCGTCCTCCAGAAGGAGGACAAGGAAGGTCGGCTGATCCTCTCCAAGAAGCGCGCTCAGTACGAGCGCGCCTGGGGCACCATCGAGGCGCTCAAGGAGAAGGACGAGCCCGTCAAGGGCACCGTCATCGAGGTCGTCAAGGGCGGCCTGATCCTGGACATCGGTCTGCGCGGCTTCCTCCCCGCCTCGCTCGTCGAGATGCGTCGCGTCCGCGACCTCCAGCCCTACGTGGGCCGCGAGCTCGAGGCGAAGATCATCGAGCTGGACAAGAACCGCAACAACGTGGTCCTGTCCCGTCGCGCGTGGCTGGAGCAGACGCAGTCCGAGGTCCGCAGCGAGTTCCTCAACCAGCTGCAGAAGGGCCAGGTCCGCAAGGGCGTCGTGTCCTCCATCGTCAACTTCGGTGCCTTCGTGGACCTGGGTGGCGTGGACGGCCTCGTGCACGTCTCGGAGCTGTCCTGGAAGCACATCGACCACCCGTCCGAGGTCGTCGAGGTCGGCCAGGAGGTCACGGTCGAGGTCCTCGACGTCGACATGGAGCGCGAGCGCGTGTCGCTGTCGCTCAAGGCGACGCAGGAAGACCCGTGGCGCCAGTTCGCCCGCACCCACGCGATCGGCCAGATCGTGCCGGGCAAGGTCACCAAGCTCGTCCCGTTCGGTGCGTTCGTCCGCGTGGACGAGGGCATCGAGGGCCTGGTCCACATCTCCGAGCTGGCCGAGCGCCACGTGGAGATCCCGGAGCAGGTCGTCCAGGTCGGCGACGACGTCATGGTCAAGGTCATCGACATCGACCTCGACCGCCGGCGGATCTCGCTGTCGCTCAAGCAGGCCAACGAGGGCTTCACGGTCGACTCCGAGTTCGACCCGACCCAGTACGGCATGGCCGCCGAGTACGACGACCAGGGCAACTACATCTACCCCGAGGGCTTCGACCCGGAGACCCAGGAGTGGCAGGAAGGCTTCGACAAGCAGCGCGAGGAGTGGGAGCGGCAGTACGCCGAGGCCCACACGCGCTACGAGGCCCACATGAAGCAGGTCGCCAAGGCCGCTGCCGCCGAGGAAGAGGCCGCGGGCGAGACGAACTACTCGTCCGGTGGCGACGCCCCGGCTGCCGCGTCGTCCAGCACGGGCGCCCCGGCCCAGGCCGGCGGCACCCTGGCCAGCGACGAGCAGCTGGCCGCGCTCCGCGAGAAGCTGTCGGGCGGCGCCTGATCAGCACCCCGGTCACCGACCGGTAGGCACCACCGGATCGCCCCCCACCCCCACGGGTGGGGGGCGATCCCCTTTCCCCTCGCGAGTCGTACGCCCAGCCCTCGCGAGTCGTACGTTCGGGACCCGCGAGTCGTACGTTCGGGACCCGTGAGTTCTGCGTTCGGGACCCCAGGTCCCACGTTCCCGAACGGGCTGCGAACGCGGTGTCGTGCGCTAGGTTGGAAACCCTATGAGCGCGCGGATGATGCTGCTGCCGGTGGTGCTGGCCGTCGTCTTCTCGGCCCTCGCGCAGGCGTGCTCGTCCGTGGCGGCGCCGCCCGCGCCGCCGCCGCGAATCCCGACGATCCTGCCCCCGACGACGATCAGCCGGACCCCGCAGATGGTCGACCGGCCGCTGCCGGAGGACTGCGAGTTCGTCCTGACCGCCGAGGCGCTCGACCAGAAGCTCGGTCGCGAGCTGGGCGGTGAGCTGAAGCAGATCATCGGCGTCCCCGAACCGTCGCTCGGCCGCACGGGCAAGATCGACTGCTACTACGGGTTGGGCCAGCGGCAGCCGATCGCCGCCGCACCCGTGATCGTCGGCCTCGCCACCTACGTGGACGAGCCCACCGCGGCCGGACGGGTCGCCGACAGCGTCACCGCCGAGCGCGAGGACGGCGCCACGATCACCCCCGTCGACGTGACCAGGCACAAGGCCAGCCTGGTCGTCACCAGGACCGAGCGCCTGCTGGTCGGCTCGCTCGGCAAGACCACGTACGTGGTGCGCGCGAAGGCCGGTTTCCTGCCGGACGAGCAGGTCGGGCCCTTCCTGGTCGCGCTCGCCCAGCAGGCCATGACGCCCGCCGAAGAGGACTGAAGATCGCGGCCGTGGCAGGCTGACCCCATGTTGCGCGTGGGCCTCTCCGGGGGAATCGGGTCGGGCAAGTCGACGGTGGCGGGCAGGCTCGCCGAGCACGGCGCGGTGGTGATCGACGCCGACCGGCTGGCCCGCGAGGTCGTCGAACCCGGCACGGACGGCCTGCGCGAGATCGTCGAGGCGTTCGGCGAGGACGTCGTGCGGGACGGCGCTCTCGACCGGGCGGCGCTGGCGGCACGGGTGTTCAGCGACGACGCCGCGCGGGCCACCCTCAACGGCATCACGCACCCGAGGATCGCCGCCCGCACGGCCGAGCTGATCGCCGCCGCGCCCGAGGACGCGATCGTCGTGCACGACGTGCCGCTGCTCGTGGAGAACGGCATGGCCCCGCTCTACCACCTCGTGCTCATCGTGCACGCCGACGTCGAGGAGCGCGTGGTGCGCCTCCGGGGGCGCGGCATGCCCGAGGAGGACGCCCGGCGGCGCATCGCGGCCCAGGCCGACGACGAGCGGCGCCGCGCGGTGGCGGACGTGTGGCTGGACAACTCCGGCACGCCCGACCTGGTGCTCGCGCGCGTCGACGAGCTGTGGGCGGACCGGCTGGTGCGCTACGAGTCGAACGTGCGGCTGCGCCGGTACGCCCCCGGCCCGCCGGTCGTCGTGCCCTACGACGCCACGTGGCCCGAGCAGGCCCGACGGGTCGCGGCGCGGATCGCCCTGGCGGCGGACGGCAGGCGGGTCGAGCACATCGGGTCGACGGCCGTGCCGGGGCTGGCCGCGAAGGACGTGCTGGACTTCCAGCTGGGCGTGGCGTCGCTGGAGGAGGCCGCCGGGCTGGAGGACGCGCTGGCGCGGGCCGGGTTCCCCGGACTGGGCCTCCGCGAGGACGCGGTGAAGCGGGCCGGGGACGCGCCGGAGCTGTGGCACAAGCGGCTGCACGCGGGCGCGGACCCCGGACGGCGGGTCAACCTGCACGTTCGCGTGGAGGGCGGCCCCGCGTGGGAGTGGGCGGTGCGGTTCCGCGACTGGCTGCGGGCCGACGCGGCGGCGCGGGACGAGTACGCGGCGGTGAAGCTGGAACTGGCGGAGCGGCACCGGGGCGACGCGGACGGGTTCGCCTACGGCGAGTCGAAGGAGCCGTGGATGTCGGCCGCCGCGGCCCGCGTCGACGCGTTCTTCGCGTCGCAGGAGGGCTAGAGCGACGGCCAGGTGTCGAAGATGCCCCGATGGGTGAGCCACGTTCCGAGGTCGTGGCGGTGCAGGCTCACCTCTTCCAGGGTGCGGTGCACGATCCGCAGGGCCTGGTCGGCGTCGTCGGCGTTCAACACGCGACCGGCGACGGCGGCGGCGAACTCCTCGGAGCGCACGATGCGGGCCGTCGTGCCGCCCGGCACGGCCAGGCCGAGCAGGAGGTCCGTGGTGCGCCAGTGGCGGCTGTCGCGCTGCACCCGCACGGCGGACAGCACGCTCGGCCCGCTGCGCGCGTGCCGGGACCGCGGCTTGTGGTGGGTCAACCGGAGCCCCAGTTCGGGCATCAACCAGGTGACCTCCGAATCGGAGAACGGGTCCTCCGGGGTGGGGCACTCCAGGCGCAGGCCCCAGTGCTCCACCCGGCAGGTGGACAAGCGCCGCGCGCCGCCGCTGGAGTAGCTCCGAACAGCGCTGACGGTGTCGACGACGTCGACCAGCTGAGGTGTGATGACCGCTCCCACGCGACCCGAGGGTAGCCGCAGATGTGCGCCGGGTAACTGTGCGGGTCGATTCGTTATATCACGGTCTGTGGTAAGGGTGGTCTCTATCCGGTGACAGACTCAGGGGATGGTTGACCTGCGAGTGTGACTGTCTGTATTACCGGCGACGCCACGTCGTGATCATCCCCAGTGAGGCCAGCCAGCGCACGGCGTCGTGCCCGTGCGCGGCGATCCCGGCCACCGCGCGGTAGGTGTTCTCCAGCGCCCACCGGGCCCGCTCCGGCCCGAGGAGGCCCTGGTCGAGGGCGCCGAGCAGCTCGTCGGTGTCCAGCACGGTCACGCCGCGCCCCGTGCGCACGAGGATGTCCAGGTACAGGTCGACGGTCTTCCACACCGAGCCGCCGGTGCTGATCTCCACGAGGTCGATGTACAGGTCGTAGTCGCGCTCGTGGCCGGGGTGCCACGACTGCCTGGTCACCCGCAGGCCCTGGGACGGCAGCAGCCACGACTCGAAGTGCGACAGGTGCGGGTGGCCCGGCACCGGCCGGAACATGTACAGGCCGTGCGGGGTCAGCCGGTACTCCTCGACGCCCCGGAGGTGGCCCTTGGGGTCCGTGTTGCTCTTGGCGTCCAGGTCGAAGTACTCGATCTTCGGCGGGTGGATGTGCATGCGCGTCCCGGCGGAGCTCGTCGTCACAGCGCGACCCTAAGCACCGGAACCCGCTGAACACTCACTTTTGTCACCCGAAAGTAGGATGATCGCTTACTCTTCCGCCATGTTCGGCATCATCCGCCCCTGCCGCAACCGCCTGGCACCCGACCTGCGCGAGTCGTGGTTGGCGCACCTGTGCGGCCTCTGCCTCGCGCTGCGCGACGACCACGGCCACCTCGCGCGCGTGGTCACCAACTACGACGGCCTCGTCATCTCCGCCCTCGTGGAGGCCCAGTCGGGGCGTTCGCGCAGGCCCGCGGGGCCGTGCGCGCTGCGCGGGATGCGGTCGGCGGACGTCGCGACGGGCGCGGGCGCCCGGCTGGCCGCGTCGGTGTCCCTCGTGCTCGCCTCCGCCAAGGTCGGCGACCACGTCGCGGACGGCGACGGCGTCTTCGGGCGCCCCGGCGCCCGCGGCGTGGGCAGGCAGGTCGCCCGCCGGTGGGCCGCGCAGGCCGCCACCACCGGCCACGACCTGGGCTTCGACACCGCCGTGCTGGTGGACGCGGTCGCCCGGCAGTCGTCGGTCGAGGCGGCGGTGGCCACCGGGACGTCCGTGCTCGCGGTGACCGAACCGACCGAGACCGCCGCGGGCGAGGCCGTCGCGCAGACCGCCGTGCTGACCGGCAGGCCCGGGAACGCGGTGCCGCTGCGCGAGGTCGGCCGCCTCTTCGGCCGGCTGGCGCACCTGCTCGACGCCGTCGAGGACCTGGCCGAGGACCGCTCGTCCGGCGCGTGGAACCCGCTGGTCGCGACCGGGACGTCCCTGGAGGAGGCGCGCCGGCTGTGCGAGGACGCGGCCCTGGGCATCGGGCTCGCCATGGCCGAGGTGGAGTTCGCCGACGACCGGCTCGTCCACGTGCTGCTGGTGCACGAGGTGCGCGAGTCGATCAGGCGCGCGTTCGGCGAACCCCACGTCCACGCGCCCGGCCACACCCCGCCGCCCGGGTGGCGGCCCGGCCCCGGCACGTACGACCCGTACCACCAGGGCGGCGTGGCGCCCCCGCCCCCGGTGCCGCCCGCCTCGGCGCCCGGTCGCGGCGGTCCGCCGACCCCGCCGAAGGGCGGCCGGCGCAAGCGCGGCGACGACCCGGCCGGCTCGGGCAGCGGCCTGTGGGCCTGGCCGAAGCTGCGGCAGCCACCCGTCTCCCGCGGCCTCTTCACCGGCTGCCTGGCCGTGCTCTACCAGTGCGGGACGTGCCAGTACTGCTGCCGCGACCCCTACCCGGGCGCGTGGAGCGGCAAGTGGCGGGAGGCGTGGTGCAACTGCGACTGCTCGGGCTGCGACGGCTGCTGCACCTGCTGCGACTGCAGCTGCTAGCCCGTCCACCAGGTACGACGCGAAACTGTCGTACCCGGGGCGTACCTTCGTCACCGTGGCATTCCCTACCGAGATCCCGGTCAAGGCGCACTCGGCGCACCGCCCCGTCGGCGACATCCCGCGCACCGACGGGAAGTTCCGCGTGGTCAGCGACTACCAGCCCGCCGGTGACCAGCCGGCGGCGATCGCGGAGCTGGAGCGGCGCATCCGGGGCGGGGAGAAGGACGTCGTGCTGCTCGGCGCGACGGGCACCGGCAAGTCCGCCACCACGGCGTGGCTCGTGGAGAAGGTGCAGCGGCCCACGCTCGTGATGGCGCCGAACAAGACGCTGGCCGCGCAGCTGGCCAACGAGCTGAAGGAGTACTTCCCCGACAACGCGGTGGAGTACTTCGTCAGCTACTACGACTACTACCAGCCCGAGGCGTACATCCCGCAGAC
Organism: Saccharothrix longispora; assembly: GCF_031455225.1. GTDB lineage: Bacteria > Actinomycetota > Actinomycetes > Mycobacteriales > Pseudonocardiaceae > Actinosynnema > Actinosynnema longispora. The sequence continues at coordinate 5,030,697 of NZ_JAVDSG010000001.1, read as the reverse complement.
CGACACCTACATCGAGAAGGACTCGTCGGTCAACGAGGACGTGGAACGGCTGCGCCACTCGGCCACCATGAGCCTGCTGACCAGGCGCGACGTGATCGTGGTCGCCTCGGTGTCGTGCATCTACGGCCTCGGCACGCCCCAGTCCTACCTCGACCGGTCGATCCAGCTGGAGGTCGGCGGCGAGATCGAGCGCGACCTGCTGCTGCGCGCCCTGGTGGACATCCAGTACTCGCGCAACGACCTCGCGTTCAACCGCGGCACGTTCCGCGTGCGCGGCGACACGGTGGAGATCATCCCGGCGTACGAGGAGCTGGCGATCCGCGTCGAGTTCTTCGGTGACGAGATCGACAAGCTGTACTACCTGCACCCGTTGACCGGTGACGTGGTCAAGGAGGTCGACGAGCTGCGGATCTTCCCGGCGACCCACTACGTCGCCGGGCCGGAGCGCATGGAGAAGGCGATCCGGAACATCGAGCTGGAGCTGGCCGAGCGGCTCGCCGAGCTGGAGCGCCAGGGCAAGCTGCTGGAGGCGCAGCGGCTGCGCATGCGCACCGCCTACGACGTCGAGATGATGCGCCAGGTCGGCTTCTGCAACGGCATCGAGAACTACTCGCGCCACATCGACGACCGCGCCGCCGGCACCGCCCCCGCCACGCTGATCGACTACTTCCCGGACGACTTCCTGCTGGTCATCGACGAGTCGCACGTGACCGTGCCGCAGATCGGCGGCATGTACGAGGGCGACGCGTCCCGCAAGCGCAACCTCGTCGAGCACGGCTTCCGGCTGCCCAGCGCGCTCGACAACCGCCCGCTCACGTGGGAGGAGTTCGCCGACCGCATCGGTCAGACCGTCTACCTGTCGGCCACCCCCGGGCCGTACGAGATGGGCCAGGCCGGCGGCGAGTTCGTCGAGCAGGTCATCCGCCCCACCGGCCTCGTCGACCCGAAGATCGTGGTGAAGCCGACCGAGGGGCAGATCGACGACCTGGTCCACGAGATCCGCGCCCGCGCCGAGCGCGACGAGCGCGTCCTGGTCACCACCCTGACCAAGAAGATGGCCGAGGACCTCACGGACTACCTGCTGGAGCTGGGCATCCGGGTCCGCTACCTGCACTCGGACATCGACACGCTCCGCCGCGTGGAGCTGCTCCGCCAGCTGCGCCTGGGCGAGTACGACGTCCTGATCGGCATCAACCTGCTCCGCGAGGGCCTGGACCTTCCCGAGGTCTCCCTGGTCGCGATCCTCGACGCGGACAAGGAGGGCTTCCTCCGCTCGGGCACCAGCCTGATCCAGACGATCGGCCGCGCCGCCCGCAACGTCTCCGGCGAGGTCCACATGTACGCGGACCGCGTCACCGACTCGATGCAGCACGCGATCGACGAGACCAACCGCAGGCGGGTCAAGCAGATCGCGTACAACGAGGAGCGGGGCCTCGACCCCCAGCCGCTGCGCAAGAAGATCACCGACATCCTCGAACAGGTCTACTCCGAGGCCGAGGACGCCATCGAGCCGGGCGGCTCCGGCCGCAACGCCTCGCGCGGCAAGAAGCCGACCGGCGACCCGGGTGCCTCGGGCCGCAGCTCCGGCCTCCTGGCCGACCGCGACCCGTCGACCATGGCGAGGTCCGAGCTGGCCGACCTGGTGCAGAGCCTGACGGACCAGATGATGGCGGCGGCGCGCGAGCTGAAGTTCGAGCTGGCGGGCCGGTTGCGCGACGAGATCCAGGACCTGAAGAAGGAGCTGCGCGGCATGGACGCGGCCGGCGTCAAGTAGCGCGGGCCCGCTGCCGCGACCCGACGACCGCGGAGGAACCGCCGTGACGCTCGACGACGTCATCGCCCACTGCCTCGCCAAGCCGGGTGCCGAGGAGACCTACCCGTGGGGCGAGTCGGAGCTGGTGTGCAAGGTGGGCGGCAAGGCGTTCGCCTTCATCGGGCTCGTCGAGCACACGGTGGGCGTCAAGTGCGGCGCGGACGCCGAGGACGCGGCGGCGTGGCGGGAGCGGTACCCCGGTGACATCGCGGTGAGCGCCTACGTGGGCCGCTACGGCTGGAACCGCGTCGACCTCACCGGCGCGGTGCCGGACGACGACCTGCTGGAGCTGCTCGACGGGTCCTACGACGCCGTCGTCGCCAAGCTGCCGAAGAGCAGGCTGCCGAAGAGCGGGCCGTGACGAGGAGGGGGCGCCGGGGAGAACCCCCGACGCCCCCTCCGCACGTGGCGGGACGTCAGCTGGTGATGTCCTTGGTGGCGAACCTGCGCGCCGCCAGCAGGGTGAAGAACGCCCCGAAGCCGAGCGCCGAGAACGTCCCCATCGCCATCTGCGACCAGTCGACGTCGGTGGACAGCAGGTCGACCCACGCCAGCGCGTAGTGCGTCGGCAGGTAGTTCCGCAGGTCCTCCAAGGCGGTGATCTGGTCGAGGATCTGCGACAGGATCGACGCCAGCACCGCGCCGCCGACCGCGCCCAGCGGCGCGTCGGTGGACACCGACAGGTACAGCGCCAGCCCGGCCACCCAGAACAGGTGGATCGCGATGTAGACGACCGCCAGCGCCAGGCCGAGGACGCCGTCCGCGAACGGCGCCGCCTCACCCGTCGGCGAGACCAGCTCGCCCGCCCCGTACCAGACCACGCCGACGCCCAGCGCCACCAGCGGCAGCAGGACGAGCGCGAACAGGGACAGCAGACCCGACGCGATCGCCTTCTGCCGCAGCAGCCGGTGCCGCGGGATGGGCGCCGCCAGCAGGTACTTCAGCGACGACCACGACGCCTCGGACGCGATCGTGTCGCCGAAGAACAACGCCACGATCATCGGCAGCAGGAAGCTGCCGGACACGAACAGCGTCAGGATCACGAAGTTCACGCCGCTGGCCGTGGCCAGGTCGACGAACCCGCCGGAACGCCGGTTGGCCTGCGCCTCGCCGATCTCGAACGCCACCACCAGGATGACCGGCAGCAGGACGAGGAACCCCAGCACGAGCTGGGTCCGCCGCCTGCGCAGCTGCCGGGCCAGCTCGACCCGCAGCGGCAGGGTCCGGCTCGCCCGGTAGCCGACCTTCGAGCCGTCCGGGGCGACGGAGGAGTGCTCCGCCGCCGCCGCGTTCGTCAGGTCGGCGATCGCCGCCGGGTCGGTGTGCACGCCGTTGGTGCTCATTCGCCCACCAGTTCCAGGAACGCGTCTTCCAGTCGTCGCCGCGGACCGGCCTGGTCCACCGCGACGCCCGCCGCCACGAGCGCCTCCAGCGCGGACGCGCGGGGCGTGCCGTTGAGGCTGGCGTGGACCTGCTCGCCGTCCACGCTCACGTCGTGCACGCCGGACAGCCCGCGCAGCACGTCGGCCGCCTCGTCGGGTCGGTCGACCCGGAAGCTGGCCTCGCCGCCGCCCGTCGCGATCTCCTCGACCGGACCGGCCGCGACCAGCGACCCCTTGTGCATCACCACGACGTGGGAGCACGTCTGCTCGACCTCGGCGAGCAGGTGCGAGGACACCAGCACGGTGCGCCCCGCCGCCGCGTAGCGGCGCAGGACCTCGCGCATCTGGTGGATCTGGGGCGGGTCGAGCCCGTTGGCCGGCTCGTCGAGCACCAGCAGGTCCGGCAGCCCGAGCATGGCCTGCGCGATGGCGAGGCGCTGCCGCATGCCCTGGCTGTAGGTCCGCACGCGCCGGTTCACGGCGTTGCCCAGGCCCGCGATCTCCAGGGCCTCCTCGACGTGCGCCTGCTCCGCCGGCCGGCCGGTGGCCGCCCAGTACAGCCGCAGGTTCTCCGCGCCGGACAGGTGCGGCAGGAAGCCGGAGCCCTCGACGAACGACCCGATGCGCGACAGCACCGGCGCGCCGGGGTGCACCTTGTGCCCGAACACCCGGATGCCGCCCTCGCTGGGCCGGATCAGGCCCATCAGCATCCGCAGCGTGGTGGTCTTGCCCGCGCCGTTGGGGCCGAGCAGGCCGAGCACCTGGCCGTGCTCCACCCGGAACGACAGGTCCTTCACCGCGGTCAGCCCGCCGGGGTAGGACTTGGTCAGGCCCTCGATGACGAGCGGCACCGATTCGAGCGACGGGTCGACGTCGGCGGACAGCCTGCGCCGGAACCAGGCGACCACGGCGGCGATCACGCACGCGATCAGCACGATCGCGATGCCCCACAGGGCGGTGGTCGGCACGTCGCTGGTCGCGTTCACACCCGCCACCACCGGCACCGACAGCACAGGGGAGGCCAGTGACACGCGGTACGCGGCGGGTTCGCCGGCGTTGGCGTAGGCCTGGTCCGTGGTGGACACGACGACCTGGAAGCGGTGGTCGCTCTCGACCGGCCGCACCGCGCCGGGCAGGGTCACGGTCACGTCGACCGGCGTGCCGTCGGCGGGCAGGTTCGCGACCCGCACGGGCGCCACGGCCGAGCCGGGCAGCGTGCGCACGCCGTTGGCGTCCGCGTCGTAGAGCTTCACGAACAGCACGGCGCCGTCGGCGGGCACCGGCTGGCCGGGCACCGCGGCGACCCGCAGTCGCACGGTCGACGCGCCGGTCAGCAGGGTCTGCGAGGTCTGCGGCTCGCTCTGGAACACGGCGGACTGGCCGGGCAGGTCGAGCGAGAGCCGCGCGGACAGCGAGCTGGACCGCGACAGGATCGACCCGAGGCCGGGCAGGCTGGACACGGCGGCCGGGTTGCCGCCCGCCGGGTTGATCACGACCTGCTCGCGCCCGCTCAGCGCCACGTCGGTGCGCGACACCGGCGGGGAGCCCGCCAGGCCCGGGTAGGCCGGGGCGACGACGGTGCGCAGCGCGGGCGCGCCGCTGCTGCGGAACGCGCCCGCCACCGTGTACTCGAAGCCGGTGCCGGGGTCGGCGCCCTGGCCGCGCAGGTGGAAGTCGAGCCAGTCGGCGATCTGCCCGCGCAGCTCGGGGCCGGGGGAGCCGCCGTCGTGGCCGCCGGAGTACCAGACGACCTTCACCTTCGCGCCGTTGGCGGCGATCTGGCGGGCGTTGGCGTCGGCCTGGTCGAGGCCGAAGAGGGTGTCCTGCTCGCCCTGCACGATCAGCGTCGGCTGGGTGATCCTGCCGGTCACCGCCGCGGGGGACGCGCGGCGCAGCACCTCCAGCGTCTGCGGACCGGCCTTGCCGGTGGTCGCGACCTCGGTGTACGCGGCGCACACGTCGGCCTGGAACCGGCCGCACGCCCCGGCGACGGGACCTGCGGGCCGGCCGTCGCCCTGCTGGGGCGGCGCCGGCTGGGTGGCCGCCGCGGCGGCGCCCGCCACGTTCTGGTCGTCGTCCTCCTGGCCCGGTTCGACGGCTTCCTGACCGGGGTTGGCGGCGTCCGCGCCGGACAGGCCGGCGGAGAAGAAGATGCCCGCCCACGACCGCTTGAACACGCCGTTGTCGGCGAACGCGCCGGGCGAGGGCGTGGAGGCGTCGACCGCGTCCGGTCGGGCCGAGTTCGGCAGCAGCGCCTGGGTCAGGTCGTTGTAGGTGATGACCGGCGCGATGGTGTCCACGCGGGGGTCGACGCCGGCCAGCGACAGGGCCAGCGCGCCTCCGTAGGAGCCGCCGGTGACGCCGACGCGGGGGTCGCCGCCGCCGTCGCGCACGACCTCTTCGCGGGTGGCCAGCCAGTCGAGCAGCTTCTGCGCGTCGCGGACCTCGTGGTCCACCGAGTTCAGCGCGATCTGCCCGGTGCTGCGACCGAAGCCGCGGGCCGAGTAGGCCAGCACGACGAAGCCGCGCTGCGCCAGCTCGGTCGCCTGGGCGGCGACGCTCTGCTTGCTGCCGCCGAAGCCGTGCGGGAGCAGGACCGCGGGGGCGGGGGTGCGTTCGGGCAGGTACAGGGTGGTGTCGATCTGGACGGTGCCGTCGCTGTCCGGGCTTTCCGGCACGTCGATCACCGCGTCGCGGGTGCTCACCGGGGCGGGTTCGTCGCCACCGCGCGTCCAGACCACGACAGCGCCCACCAGGGCTATGACGAGGACCAGCGCGGGGAGCGACCACCTGCCGCGGAGGCGGTTGAGGGAGGCCACGGCACGACCTTATGCGCGCACGGCTGAGAACGGCGTGTGACCGGGGCGCGCCGCTCTCAGCGAATCACCCGAAAACGACGAAACGCGTGCCCCTGATCACCCCGAGTGGCGCGGACCGGCGGTCATGCGTGAGACTGTGCGCAGGTGGAGGGGAGTACTCCCTAACGCGGTGGTGTCGTCAGCACGGAGCCCGGCGTGGGGCTCCCGGTGCCACCGGTCGACCGGTGCGTTCGTCCGGTCGGCGGAGGAGACCTCCGGTCATTGGCGTGCGCGCGGTGTACCGGAGGGTTTCTCGATGTCTGTTCCCCTGTGGCTGTGGTTCGCCACGATCGCCGGCTTGGTCGTCCTGCTCGCCGTCGACCTCTTCATCGTCGATCGCAAACCGCACGAGGTCACGATCGGCGAGGCCGGTCGGTGGGTGATCTTCTACGTCGGCGTCGCGGTCGCCTTCGGCCTCGGCATCTGGTACTTCTCCGGCGGCACGTACGCGGGCGAGTTCTTCGCCGGGTACATCACCGAGTACTCGCTGAGCGTCGACAACCTCTTCATCTTCCTGATCATCATGACCACCTTCAAGGTGCCCGCGATCCACCAGCACAAGGTGCTGCTGATCGGCATCCTGATGGCGCTGGTCATGCGCGGCATCTTCATCGCCGTCGGCGCGGCCGTCATCGCCCAGTTCAGCTGGGTGTTCTACCTGTTCGGCGCGTTCCTCATCTACACCGGCTACAAGCTGGCGTTCGCCGGCCACGACGACGAGGAAGAGGAGTACAAGGAGAACGTCGCCACGCGGATCGTGCGCAAGGTCTACCCGGTCACCGACCGGTACCACGGCGGCGACTCGTTCGTGAAGATCGACGGCAGGCGCTTCGTCACGCCGATGTTCATCGTCATCGTGGCCATCGGCACCACGGACCTGCTGTTCGCGCTCGACTCGATCCCGGCGATCTTCGGCCTCACCAAGGAGCCGTTCCTGGTCTTCTCGGCCAACGCGTTCGCGCTCATGGGTCTGCGCCAGCTGTACTTCCTGCTCGGCGGCCTGCTCAACAAGCTGGTCTACCTGTCGATCGGCCTGTCGGTGATCCTCGGCTTCATCGGCGTGAAGCTGATCCTGGAGGCGCTGCACACCAACTCGCTGTCGTTCCTCAACGGCGGTGAGCCGCTGCACGTGCCGACCATCGGTATCGAGTTGTCGCTGTCGGTGATCGTGGGTGTCCTCGCCATCACCACCGTCGCGAGCCTGATCAAGGTCAAGCGCCACCCCGAGGCGGCGCTGCACGCGGCCGCCGACAAGCCCGCCGACGTCCGGGTCGAGGACCGCTCCGAGTGACCGCCGGGTGACGGTCCGCGTGACGTTCTGTGAGCGTCAATAACTCGTAAGCCTTGCTAATAAACCGTCCGGTAACGTGCTGGGGCGTGCGCCCCGATGACTTGCAGCAGCTGACCCTCCCCGGCTCCGTGTCGGTGCGGGGGGACCTCGTCCTGGTGAACGTCGCCACCCCGGACGTCGCCGCGAACACGTACCGGGGCGGGCTGCACCGCGTGCCCCTGGACGGTTCCGGGGCGCGGCGCTGGACGTGGGCGGAACGCGACCTGGCCCCCCGGATCTCCCCGGACGGGCGCTGGGTCGCGTTCCTGCGCGTCGCACGGCGGGGCACGCCGCCGCAGCTGCACGTCATGCCCGCCGACGGCGGCGACGCGCGTGCGCTGACCGACCTGCCGCTGGGCGCGGGCGCGCCGGTGTGGGCGCCCGACTCCCGCCGGCTCGCGTTCACCGCGCGGGTCCCCGAAGCCGGCCGCTACGGCACCCCGCTCGCCGACGGCGACGACGCCCCGACCCCGGACGCCGAGGCGCCCCGCCACATCACCCGGCTCGACTACCGCATCGACGACGTCGGCTTCACCGCCGACCGGCACACCCGGCTGTTCACCGTCGACGCGCTCGACCCCGACGCCTCGCCGGTCGAGCTGACCGACGGCGCGTTCCCGGTGGCCGACCCGACCTGGAGCGCCGACGGCGACTCGGTCGTGTTCGTCGCCGACCGCGACCTCGGCCGCGCCGAGACCATGTACAGCGACCTGTACTCGGTGCCCGCCGCGGGCGGCGAGCCGACGCTGCTGGTCGCCTCCCAGGGGCAGGCCGCGTGCCCGGTGGCGCTGCCCGGCGGCGGAGTCCTGTTCTACGGCACCGAGTTCCCCGGCGGGCACAGCGTCGCCCGCAACCTCGGCCTGTGGCGCTTCGACGGCGAGGCGGGCGGCGAGGCGGTGCGGCTCACCGACACCGAGACCGTGGACTGCGAGAAGGCCGCCGGCCCCGCCGTGGTGACCGGCGACGGCGTGCTCGTGGCCGTGCGCAACCGGGGTGCCGTGGAACTGCGGCGCGTGCCGCTCGACGCCGCGGGCGCCGTGCTCGACGACCTCGAACCGCTCGCCGGCGAGCGCGCCGAGGTCAAGTCCTTCGCCGCCGACGGCGACGTCGTCGTGGCCGTCGTCTCCACCCCGGACAACACCGGCGAGGTCGTGCGGGTCGGCGGCGAGGTGCTCACCGCCCTCGGCTCGACCGTCCCGCTGCGGCCCGCCGTCGAGCTGACCGGCACCGCGCCGGACGGCTACCCGGTGCACGGCTGGCTCGTCCTGCCCGAGGGCGAGGGGCCGCACCCCGTCGTGCTCACCGTGCACGGCGGCCCGTTCATGTACCACGGCTGGGGCTTCTACGACGAGGCCCAGGTGTACGCGGCGGCCGGCTACGCGGTCGTGCTGCCCAACCCGCGCGGGTCCGCCGGGTACGGCCAGGCGCACGGCCAGGCCGTGGTCGGCGCGTTCGGCACGGTCGACGTCGACGACGTCCTCGCCGTGCTCGACGCCGCGCTGGAGCGGCCCGAGCTGGACGCCGACCGGGTCGGCGTGATGGGCGGCTCCTACGGCGGCTTCATGACCTCGTGGCTGGCCGCGCACCACGGCGAGCGGTTCCGGGCGGCGTGGAGCGAGCGCGCGGTCAACGCGTGGGACTCGTTCGCCGGCTCCTCCGACATCGGCTGGTTCTTCACCGACGCCTACTGCGGGCCGGGCCTGGAGAAGCAGCGCGCGATGAGCCCGCTGACCTACGCCGAGAAGATCTCCACGCCGTTCATGGTGGTGCACTCCGAGCACGACTGGCGCTGCCCGTTGGAGCAGGCCCAGCGCCTGTACGTGGCGCTGCGCCGCAACGGCGTCGAGGCCGAGATGCTGCTGTTCCCCGGCGAGGGCCACGAGCTGACCCGCTCGGGCAAGCCGCGCCACCGCGAGCAGCGGTTCGGGCACGTCCTCGCCTGGTGGGGCCGCCACCTGCGCTGAACCGGGCGAAATCCCGGGTCCCGGTACCCCGCGGGCGGCAGACTGGTGCCTCGTGGAGGAGGTCGAACCACATGGCGAACCCCTTGCCCCGACCCACCGGGACCTACCTGGAGACGCTGCCGGACGCCGCCCGGGGCGCGCTGCTCGACCTGGGCGTGTCCCGGCTCTGCCGGCGCGGCGAGGCGCTGATGCGGGAGGGCGACCTCTCCGACCACGTCGTGCTGATCGAGCAGGGGCTGGTGAAGGCCACCGTCACCCTGGAGAACGGCCGGGTCGCGCTGCTCAACATCAAGGTGGGTGGCGACCTGATCGGCGAGATGGCGCTGATCACCGGTGAACCGCGCTCGGCGACCGTGACCGCGTGCGTCGACAGCCGGGTGCGGGTCGTGCCCGCCGCCACCTTCACCCGGTTCCTCACCGACCACCCGGCCGCGCACTTCGCCCTGGACCGGACCATCGTGCGCACCATGCGGTGGGGCGAGCAGCGGCGCACCGACTTCAACGGCTACCCCGCGTCCGCGCGGCTGGCCCGCGTCCTGGTGTACCTCGCCGACGCCTACGGCCGGAAGTCGGCCGGCGGCGTCGCGCTCGAACTCGGCCTCACCCAGGGCGAGATCGGGTCGCTGGTCGGCGTGGAGGAGGACACCGCGCGGCGGGAGTTCCGGACGCTGCGCGACCGCGAGGCGATCACCGTGGGGTACCGGTCGGTGACGATCGTCGACCGCGCCAAGCTGCGCGAGATCGGCGAACTCGTGTGAAACGGGAAACCCGGTGATAGCCCTACTTCCGGGGGGCCGGCCGGGGGATGCTCGCGGGGTGACGCTGGAAATGGTGACCCCGTTGCACGGACTGGTCTACCGACTCGTGGTGGCCGTCGACGTGGAGGGGTACAGCAAGCTCGACGCCCTGGACCAGTCCCTGGTGCAGGCGCGGCTGAGCGACGTGCTGGACGCGGCCGCCCGCAACGCCGGGTTGGACCGCGACCTGTGGTACCGGCAGGTGCGGGGCGACGGCGAACTGGCCGTGCTGCCCGCCGACGCCGACGCCGCGTGGGTGGTCGCCCGCTTCACCGAGCAGCTGGCGCGCGCCCTGGCCGACCTGAGAGCCGCGGGGACCCCGCTGCGGATGCGCCTGGCGATGCACTGCGGCCCGCTCACGGCGGGCGCGTTCGGGCTGGTGGGCGACGCCCCGATCGTCACCTGCCGGCTGCTGGACGCGAAGGTGGTGCGCGGGGAGTTGGCGAGGTCCGACGACGACCTCGTGCTGGTGATCTCCGACCGCCTGTTCGCCGACGTGGTGCGCACCCGGTTCCACGACCTGGACCCCACCCGGTTCCGGCCGACCAGGTTCCGGGTCAAGAGCACCTGGTACTCCGGTTACCTGTGCACCGTCGCCCCGGTGCGCGGTTGACCGAAAGCTAGCGGACGGCGAGCCGGTTGCGGCACGCTCTCCCGATGCAGTGGACCGTGCGGGCCGGACGGCCCGACGACGCGCCCGAGATCGCCAGGATCAACGTGGACGCCTGGCAGCACTCGTACCGGGGGATCGTGGACGACCCGGTGCTCGACCGGATGCTCCCGGAGAGCAGGCTCCCGGCGTGGGCGCGGGTGCTGCGGCTGCCCGAACCCAGCCGCGTGTTCGTCGCGGTCGAGGAGGACACCGGGCGGATCGGGGCCTACTGCGCGGTGGACGCGGTGCGCGAGACCACCGACGCCCACCCCGACCTGCACACCGGTGAGCTGGTGGCGATCTACGCCGACCCCCGCTTCCGCGGCACGGGCGCGGGCCACGAGGTGCACGAGGCGGGTGTGCGCCACCTGCTCGACCAGGGGTTCCGGTACGCGGTCCTGTGGGTGTTCCAGGACAACTCGCGGACCCGGGCGTTCTACGAGGCGCACGGGTGGCGCCACGACGGGCTGGTCCACCGCTACGAGCTGGGCGACCAGGAGCTGCCCGAGGTCAGGTACGGCCGGTTCCTGTCGGCGCCGCGCCGCCGCGCCCGCCAGGCCCGCAACCTGTGACCGGCGGGGCCTGACCGCCCGTCAGCCGAGCAGCGTGTAGTTCAGCTCGTCGCACACCCGGCCCAGCGGCAGGTCCAGCCCGGGGTGCTCCAGCGGCAGCAGCACGTCGGGCGAGACGGGCAGGCCGGTCGCCCCGGGCGGGTCCCACAGGCACACCGCCGGGGCACCCGAGTCCATGGACGACCGGTACCACAGCCCGTCCAGCTCGGGGTAGGCCGCGCGGATGGCCCGCGCCCACTGCTGGGTCATGTGCTTGGGCCCGGAGCTGATCTCCTGCGAGGCGCCCACCCGGGTGGGCCACAGCCCGACCAGGTCGAGCAACCGCAGCGTCCGCCGCGGCCGCATCACCACCAGGAACGGGCTGCGGGTGCGCCGGTCCACCACCGACGTCGCCTGGAACACCTCGGCCACCGACGTGCGCACGGTCAGCCCGAAGTACAGCACCCCCTGGTCCTGGGCGTGCGCGGGCGCCCCGTCCGCGGACGGGGGGTGGGTGTCGAAGCGGGCGTGCGCCAGCGGCCCGGTGTAGCGGAAGCTGTTCCAGCGCTGCGGGTGCAGGCCCTTGGCGGCGAAGATGCGCACCAGGCGGGTCGCCCGGTGAACGGCCACGACGTCCTCGGTGCGGCGGAGGCTCGCCTGGAGCACTGCGGGAGCTGGCGGCTGGGGAAGCCGTGACATGCGCGTCCAGGGTCTCGGGGACGGGGGGAGGGGGAGCGCGGGACGCGTGGTCCCGCCGGGGCGCCGTTCAGGCGGGGGTGCCGAGCTGTGCGGCGAGCGCGGTCACGCGGCGGGGGTCACCGCCGGCCAACAACCACTCGCGGGGCGAGGTCGGCTCGCCGTCGACCGACAGGTCCTCCTGCTCGGTCGTCATGAACCCGGCCACCACCAGGGCGGGTTGGTCGGCGGGCACGGCGGCCAGCACGGCCTCCAGGCCCGGGAGCACGCCGTCGCCGGCGAACTGCCACGCGGGCAGCCGCCAGCTGCCCCGGTCCTTCCAGCCGACGAGGCGGCCCACGCCGAGCCGGTGCCGGATGCGGCTCGTGTCCACGCCCAGTTGGCGGGCCGCGTCGGCCACGGTCAGCGCCGAGTCGCGCAGCACCGCGTGCGCCACCACCGTCCGCGCGCGCCCCTGGTCGTCGGAGGGGCGGTGCGGGCCGAGGTCGAGGCCCACCTCCACCAGCGCCTCGCGCTGGTCGGGGGAGAAGTAGCCACCCGGGTCCGGGTGCGGAGGGGCGAGCCTCTTGGCGGCGTCGGCGACGAGGGACAGGAACTCGTCGGGGGTGACCTGGAGACCTGCCCTGGCCAACACCGCCTCAAGCGCTGGACTCATGCGCACAGGGTATCCCGTGCGTGCGCTTTTGTGCGGCCATGTAGCTCGAATGTCCGAAGCCGGGAACTGTGCGCACACAATGCACAACACTACGTAAACAACCGAGGTGGGGCACGGTGACCTGGGACTCACCCGGCCGCTGGATACGATGCCGCCGGATGAGAGGTCGGGGGTGGTCCGGTGGTGGTACCGGTGCGCGTGGACAAGCGGGTGGCCGGGGTGGCGGCCCTGTGGGCGGGGGCGGTCGTGACCGCGCTCGTCGTCGTCCTGCACCGCTCCGGCGGTGACATCGGCCTGCTCGACCTGCGCGTCTACCGCACGGGCGGCGAGGCGTGGCTGGAGGACGTGCGGCTGTACGCCGACGGGTTCCCGAAGCCCCTGGACGGCCCGCCGTTCCCGTTCACCTACCCGCCGCTGGCCGCGTTCCTGTTCAGCCCGCTCGCCCTGGTGCCGTGGTCGGCCGCCGTGCTGATCTGGACCGGCGTCGGCCTCGCGCTGCTCACCGGCGTCTGCCTGGTCACCGCCGAGCACGCCTACGGGCGCACGCAGCGCGCCCTGCTCGTCGGCCTCGGCGTGGCCCTCGGGTCGCTGCTGCTCGAACCCGTCACCGCGACGCTCGACTTCGGGCAGATCAACCTCGTGCTGCTCGGCCTCGCCGCGCTGGACTGCCTGCTGCCCAAGACCCCCTGGCCGCGGGGGCTGCTCATCGGCCTGGCCGCCGCCGTCAAGCTCACGCCGATGGTGTTCGTGCTGTTCTTCCTGCCGCGCCGGCAGATCAAGCCCGTCGTCACGGCGGTCGCCTCGTTCATCGCGTTCGGCCTCGTCGGGTTCGCCGTCGCGCCGACCGACAGCAAGCAGTACTGGTTCGGCGCGCTGCTCGACCCCGGCCGAGTCGGCGGCCTCGACTACGTGGCCAACCAGTCGCTGCGCGGCCTGGTCAACCGGTGGGGGCTCACCGGCACCGCCGAGACCGCCGTGTGGGGACTGCTGTGCCTAGCCGCCGTCGCACTGGTGTGGGTCGCCGTGGCGCGGTCCGGGCAGGACCGGGTCGGCGCGTTCCTCGCGGTCGCCGTGGGCGGCCTGCTCGTCTCGCCCGTGTCGTGGACGCACCACTGGGTGTGGGTCGTGCCCGGCATCGTCTACCTGCTGCACCGGTCCTGGCCGTGGGCCGCCGCCGTCGCGCTCCTCTTCTGGCTCGCGCCCCAGTGGTACATGCCGTACGAGGACAAGCTGGAGCAGACCTGGACCTGGTGGCAGCAGGTCATCGGCAACGCCTACGTCTGGGCGGGCCTGGCCGCGCTCGTCGTGCTGGCGCTGCGCCCCCGCCCCGCGGCGGTCACGACCCCGTGATCAGCGCGACCGCGCGTTCCCGGGTCGCCTCGTCCACCTCGCCCAGCCGGAAGCCGCGCGCCACGATGTGCGCCACCAGCTCCGGCTCCGGCGGCAGGCCGTGCTTGCGCAGGTAGTGCGGCACCGCGCCGGCCCACACCCAGGTGCCGTCGGTGCGGAAGTTCAGCGGCACGTCCACCTCGGCCGGCACGAACTCGTCCACGTCGAGGTTCCGCGCGGCCAGCACCACCGGCGCGGCCTCCAGGTAGGTCAGCAGGGCCTCGCCCAGCTGCCGGTCGATCGCCTGCCGGTTCACCACCGGGCGGCCCGCCTCGTCGCGCCCGTCGTACACGTGCGCGGTGCGCAGCTCCTGCCGCCGGGGCGGCAGGCCCACCCGCTGCCGCAGCCAGTCCGGGATGCGGTCGTCGTGCCGGGGGAACGCGCGCAGCTCGTCCTGGAAGCCGATGACCGGCGGCGGGTTGCGCCAGCGCGGCTCGTCCTCGGCGTTGAAGTCCACGGCGAACGCGGCGGGAGCCTCGATCTCGTACACCGCGCTCAGCCACGTGCCCCGGTCCGGCTGGTGCATGCCCGCCCGCAGCTGCCCGAACAGCTGGACCACGTCCAGCGGGGGGCGCACCGGCCGCCACTGCCCGTCCGGCCCGGTGAACGCCAGGTCGACCTCGACGTGCCTGCCCGCCGCCCGGTACTCGGCGCGGATGCGCTGCCACCCCTGGGGGAGCGCCGGCAGCATGGCACGGCCGATCTGCTTGACGAGCCTGCTCTGCTCCTCCTCGGACAGCGGTGTGGCTGGCTGGCTCATGCGACGAACACCCTTTCGGCTCCCCCCGACACGGTGTGCTGATCTTAACGGCCACGACACACCGCCGGGGTCCGGTCGGGTCAGCCCAACTGCTCGTCCCGGACCAGTTCGCCCCGCTCGTCCCACTCCTTGACGTGCAGCGGCCAGCCGTTGGCGGAGAACGTGCGGTGCGCGGCGAGCGTGCCGTCGGGGTGCCACTCGTACCACTCGCCGACGGCGACTCCCAGGTGGGTCCACCCCCGTGACCTGAGTCGCCCACCGGGGTGGTGCTCCTCCTGGAGGCCGCTGCTGACGCCCGCGAAGAAGCTGTTCGACTCCACCAGGCGCCCGTGCTCGTCGCGGTGCTCGACCACGCCGGTGAACGGCTCGCCGTCGTGGCAGACCCGCTGCGCGTCGTCCACGTACGTGTCCGACCCGTCCACGCGCACAACCGTCACGGCACGGGGCTCCCCGCTGCCGGGTTCCCCGCACCGGTCCCGGAGAACGCTCCGCGGTCGGCGGTCAGCGCTGCTTCACCCACTCGGTGACGAGGTTGCCCCGCTCGTCCCACTCGCGTCGTTCGAGCTGGTCGCCCCCCTCGCCGAACAGGAGGTCGGCCGCGAGCCGGCCGTCCGCGTGCCACCGCCGGTGACGACCGACCGGGACGCCGTAGCGCATCTCCCCTTCCTTATAGGGACGCTCCCGGTCGAACCACTCCCGGTACGGCCCGTCCTCGACGCCGTTGAGGTAGGTGTACAACGTGAGGACGGTCCCGTCGGGCCGGGACTCGACCACCTCGCCCGTGAACGGCACGCCCTGGTGGAAGACGACGCCCTCGTCCTCCTCGACCTCGTCGGCCTCAACTCGCATAGTGCCTCTCCTCCGGGGGGATGATCCGCCGCTCGGGGTCGCCCACCGCGTGTGTCGCGCGCTCCGTCCCGCTGCGCACGCCGTCGATCATCCTCGTGCAGTTCGGGCAGCACTTGGCGATGTCGGGGAACTCCCCGGACGCGTTCGGCCCCCGACCCGGCGGCGTGAACGCGTTGTCCACCCGCAATTCCCCGAGCACCTCGTCCAACTGCTCCGGCGTGATGTCGGGCGGCAGGTTGCGGTCGTTCAGCATCTGGTTCACGTTCTTGACCTCGGCGTGCCGGGTGGGCGCGTCGTTCTGCGGCCACTCGGTGCGGATCTCGTTGCCGCTGCCGTCGCGAGCGGGCTGCCCGAGTCGATCGGGGTGGCGGTCCGGCTGGGTGTAGCCGGGGCGTGAGCCGTCGGGTTGGGGGTTCCCGCGCATGGCCTCCTGGCGATCGCGGAGCACGGGGTTCAGGTCGTCGTCCGGGATCAGGTCGGTCGCGGCGCCGTTGATGGACTCGTAGACCTTGCCGGTCCGGTGGTCGACGGAGACGGACACGCAGACGACGTTCTTGCCCGCCCACTTCTCCGGGTTGCGGTTCATCTCGTTCCGGATGTCCTCCGGCATGAGTGACCGGTCCTCGATCCTGGACTGGATGAGCTTCGCCCGGTCCGTGAGGACGGCCCGCTGGTACTCGTCGATCGGCTGACCGTCGTAGTGGGTGATCAGGCCGTTCTCCGTCTCGCACCGGGCGGGGTCGAGGGTTTCCAGTTCCCGGGGCTTCCTCGGGTCCGGCGGCGGGTCGTCGGGGTGGTGCTCGAAGCGCGGGTCGCGCTCATGGGGACCGCCCTCGGCCGCGCGGTCGCGGGCGTCGCCGGCGTCGGTGTGGTCGGCCTTATCGGCGTTGTGGGTGCCGGGCGCGTAGCCGTCGCCGCCCGCCGGGGTCCGCGTGCCGTCGGGGTGGTGGGTCTGCCACTCGCCGTTGGGCGGGATGCGGGGGTGGCGGTTGCCGTCGGGGCCGATGTCGGCGTCGCTGGTGTAGACGCGTCCGCCGGCGTCGGTCCAGGCGGGTTTGGTGGGGGCGAGGACGTCGGCGCCGGTGTGGCGGGAGAGGCGGTCGGCGAAGTCGTTGGTACCGGCGTCGCAGCCGATGAGGCGGATGGGGGTGCGGCCGTCCCAGCCGTTGCGGCGCAGGAGGTCGCCGTACTGCTCGGGGGTGTAGGTGTGGTTGCCGATGCGGGCGCGTCCATCGGGGGTGATGTGAACGTCGGCGGTGAAGCGGTGGGGGTCGGGCGGGACGCGGTGGGGCAGGTCGCCCATGTCGGAGTCGCCCCGGTGGTGGCTGATGCCGGCCGGGGTGGTCTCGCCGTGGCGGGCGTGGGCCTCGTCGATGCTCGGCTGATCGCTGCCGGGGCGGTCGCTGTCGGCCCTGTCGCTGTCGGCCCTGTCGCTGTCGGCCCTGTCGCTGTCGGCCCGATTGCCGTCCGGGCGGTCGGTGTCGGATCGGTTGCCGTCGGGCCGGTCCGTGTTGGGGTGGTCGTTGTCCGCTCGACCACCGGATCGGCCGGGGTCGGCGCCGTCGTGGTGGCGGCCGGTGCCGGGCGTGGGGTCGGGATCGCGGCGCGGCGGGGTCCACGGCTCCGCCGCGCGGGGGCGCGCGCCATCGGGGGCGTGGGGCGCGTCGGGTCGCACGGGCGGGCCGTGGTGGCCGGCTGCCGGCGGGGTCGGTCCGGCGCCGCCACCGGGCCGGCCGTGCGGCGGAGTGCCGGGACCGGGGTGGGTCGGCCCCGTGCCTCCCGGCCTGCTGTGGCCGGGATTGGCGTGGCCGGGGCCGAAGTTGCCCGGACCGGTGCTGCCCGGACCTGTGGGGCCGGGGCTGTGGTAACCGGGGCCGTTGTGGCTGGGGGCCACGTGACTCGGGCCGGTGTGACTCGGGCCTGTGTGACCGGGGCCCGCGTGGCTGGGGCCGAGCGACGAAGGTCGAGGGACTTCGGGGCCGCGTGCCGCGGGGACACCCGAGGCCAGGTCACCTCGACCGCCGGGGGTTCCAGTCCAGCCGCCACCGCTGCCGGGGCGCGCGCCACCGCCCGGCGCGCCACCACCGGGAGCGCCACCGGGGTTGCCCCCACCGGGAGCACCGCCCGGCGCCCCGCCGGGCATGCCGTTGCCGGGCATGCCGCCGCCCGCGCCGCCGGGCGGATTGGGGTGGTTGCCGGGGGTGGTGGGCTGGTTGTGGCGCGGGGGCGCCTCGGGCGTCGCGGCGGTCGAGGTCGAGGTGTGGTCGTAGCGCGAAGGCGCGGGGGCGCTCGGTGCTCCGCCGGTCGGTGCTCCGCCGCTCGGGGAGGCACCGCCCGGTGTTCCGCCGTTGTGGTACCCGCCCGGGGTGTTGCCCGCAGGGGTGTGGGTGCCCGGTGCGGGCTGACCGCCCGGACCGCCCCGGTGCTCGCCGAGTGGCGTGCTGCCGGGAGTGCCGCCGCCGGGAGTGCCGCCACCGGGCGGGTACTGGCTGCCCGGACCGCCTCGGTGCTCGCCCAGGGGCATGGTGCCGCCACGCGGGTTGCCGGGGCCGGGAGTGCCCGGCACGGGGGCGCCGCCGCGCGGCAGGTCGTTGTCGGGGCCGTCCGGGGTGCGCCCCGGGCGTGGTGCGGACGGGGGCCCGTCGGGGTCGCGGCCCGGCCTGGGGGCGTCGGTGGCCGTGGGGGTGCCGGAGGTCGTGGTGGTGTCGCCGGGGCGGCTGGTCGGGGTGCCGGGGTCGGAGGTCCCGCCGTCACGACCCGTGCCGAGGTCACCGCCGCCCGGGGTGCCGCCCGGTGCGCCGTCCGAGGTGCTGCCGGGTGTGCCGCCCGGTGTGCCGTTCGGCGTGTCGACGTCCGTGCGGCCGGTCTGCAGGAACCCGCCCCGCTTGATGTTCTTCGGGTCCAGCACGTCCAGGCCGGTCGCCTTGCCGGCGAGCTTGCCGACCACCTTCATGATCTTCTCGAAGATCTCGACCAGGCGCTTCAGCAGCGGCGAGACCCTCTTGATCGCGTCCAGCAGGTCCTGGACGATCTTCGCGATCTTCGCGGCCCACCGCGAGATCGCGGTCACCGCCTGCGCCACGATCACCGGCGTCCCGAACCCCAGCGTGAACGCCGCCTCCAGCACCCACGCGATCAGCTTCCCCACCAGGTCGGCGATCAGGTCGCGCACCACTTCGCGCACGAACGCCACGACCATGCCCATCATGCCCACGACCGTGCCCACGGTTCCCGCGGCCGACGCCGCGCCGGACAGCGCGTCACCGTGGACCTTCGAGTTCTCCGCGTACGCCTCCGCCGCCGCGCCCGTCCACCCGGCCAGGCCCGTGGACACCGCCGACGCGTAGTCCTCGGCGATCGCCCCGAGCTCGGTGGCGACGTTGGTCCAGGTCGTGGAGTACGACTCGATCACCGGGGGGTTCCCGGCCAGCCAGTCCAGCATGTCCTTGAGCGGCTGGACGTGCTCCATCAGGAACGCCGCCGCCGACGACATCAACGTCCCGAACGGGTCGATCGCCATGGCGGCGGCGTCCGCGGCCAACCCGACCATGCCGAGGCCGGCCCCGACCCAGTCGCCGCCCTTGACGCCGTTGAACGTGTCCATCGCCGACTCGGCGATGGAGATCCCGGTCGCCCAGCCGTTGTCACCGGTGCCGGCGTTGACGAAGCCCCCCGGCTCCGCCGGCGCCTGTGCCACCAACGGGTTCTCGCCGGCCATCAGCCCGCCGACCCGAAGCCGTCGCGGATGGCGTCCTCCATCTCGCGGTACTGGGCCACGGTGTCCCGCACGGACTCGCCGGCGGCCTCCATGGCCCCGACCGCGCCCTGGAGAGCGTCCAGGCCCCACTGCTCGACGGGGTCCAGCATCATCCGGAACGGCTGGCAGATGATGCCGTAGGCGTCCGTCGGCATGCTCACCGCCCTGGCGGCGTCCACCGCGCCCTGGAGGCGCGTGCCCAGGTCGGTCAACTGCTTGCCGTGCGCGTCGAGGTTGTCCGCGACGATCTCGAAACCGGCCATTGCCCACCCCCTTGAACCGTGGTCACGACAGGAACGACCGCCCGCCGAAGTCGTCGTCCTCGTCGTCCGGGCGCGCGTGCCGCCGGGGCGGTGGCGGCTGGGTGGGACGGGGCGGGCCGGGCGGCTGCCGGGGCGTGTCGTCCTCGATGCCGAACCGCATCTCGCGGTCGACCGGGGGCGGCGGCGGGACGTCCTCGTGCGGCGGGGCCGGGAAGGTGCGCCTGGCCTCGTCGAACAGGGCGTCGGCGGTCCGGTCCCCGGTGCCGATGGTCTCGGCCATCGCCTGCTGGAGCAGCTCCGGGATGCGGGACTGGGCGCGTTGCAGGGTGCGCATGACCTCGGCCGACACCTCCGCCATCCGCTTGTCCCGCGCGGACTCGGCGATCTCCAGGTGGGTCAGGATGCCGTTGGAGCCGATGGTGAGGCGGACCGAGCCGTCGCGCGAGGTCTCCGAGATGGACAGGCCCTGCACGCGGGCCGCCATCTCCTGGTAGCGCTCCGCCTTCCGCTCGATGTCCTGCTGCCACCGGCCGAGCATCCGCTCGGACGCCCCGACGTCCTCGGGCACGACGACTTCCCCCTCGACGAACGGTCTTCTCGCGATCCCCGTCAGGATGACGCACACGGGAACGGCCCGGTTCCGCGACGGGGTCGAATGCTCCGGACGGAGCAGCCGCGGGACCGGGCCGGGCGCCTCGGCTAGTTCACGCCGAGCAGGTCCACCACGAAGATCAGCGTCTCGCCGGGCTTGATCACGCCGCCCGCGCCGCGGTTGCCGTAGCCCAGGTGGGCGGGGATGACCAGCTTGCGCCGGCCGCCGACCTTCATGCCGGCCACGCCCCGGTCCCAGCCGGCGATGACGCGGCCGCCGCCCAGCGGGAACGAGAACGCCTCGCCGCGGTCCCAGGAGGCGTCGAACTGCTCGCCGGTCGAGTGCGCCACACCGACGTAGTGGACGTGCACGAGCTGGCCGGGGGCCGCCTCGGGACCGTCGCCGACGGTGATGTCCTCGATCACCAGGTCGGCGGGCGCGTCGCCCTCGTAGGGCTCCACCACGGGCTTGCTCGGGGCCATGTCACTCTCCTGTGCTCGCTGTCAGCCCCTGTCGGGGCGGTCGGCGACTACTCAACCACGCCCGCCCCCGTGCGGCCGATCGGCCCAGCACGGCCGCCGTCGGCGGGCTTCCCGCGGTGGCGCGCAACCGCTTCGCGCCCTCGTCCCGTCCTGGGGGCATGAGGCGATGGTCCTGGGGAACGCGGGCGGCGCTCGTGGGCGGCACGGCGCTGGTGGTGGGGGTGAGCGCGGCCTCGGCCGTGCCCGCGCCGGAGGTGGACTGGCGGATCGTGCCGCCGATCGAGGCGGTGCCGGTCGACCTGGTCGCGTACGACTCGTGCGAGAACGCGCTGCACGGGCTGCGCGCCGCGGTCGCGCCGCACGTGGGCGTGTACGGCCTGGAGGGCGCTGGTCACGCGGTCCCCGCCGCGGGTGACACGGGAGTGGCGCTCGACTCGCGGGCCGGCGGCACGCCACCGGTCGCGCCGCAGCGGTCCGCGGGCGAGAAGTCCGCGCCCGGCCAGTCCGCGCCGGAGCGGTCGGCGCCCGACCCCTCGGCACCCGACCCCTCGGCACCGGAGCACTCGGGCACCAACACCCACGAGCGGGGGGTCGACGAGCCGGACCTGGTCAAGACCGACGGCAAGCGGGTCGTCACGGTGGTCGACGGCAGGCTCCGCGTCCTCGACGTCGCCTCGACGAAGGTCACCGGCACGCTGGACCTGGCCGACGCGCCCTCGTCCCAACTGCTGCTGCACGGGGACCGCGCGCTGCTCGTCGGTGGGACGCACCCCCCGGCGGAGGGGACTTCGGACGGCGTCGCGCCGGTCGGGAGCACACCGGTCGGGGGCGCCTCGATCACCCTGGTCGACCTGTCGGGCGAGCCGGAGGTGCTGGGCACGCTGCGGGTGGACGGCCGGTACGTCGACGCGCGGCAGGTCGGCGACGTGGTGCGGGTGGTCGTCCACTCGGGACCGCGACTGCCGTGGGTCTACCCGGTGGACGGCCGCGGCGAGGCCGAGTCCCTGATCGGGAACCGGGAGATCGCCGCCACCGCGCCGATCGACGCGTGGCTGCCGCGCTACGAGCTGGGCGACGCGGGGGGCCGGACCTCGCAGGGGCGGCTGGTCGCGTGCGACCGGGTCAGCGCGCCCGTCGGCAGCTCGGGCGCCTCGATGCTCTCCGTGCTCACCTTCGACTTCCCCGGCGACCTGGGCACCGGCGACGCGGTGACGATCGTGGCCGACGGTGACACCGTCTACGGCACGGGCACGTCCCTCTACGTGGCCGACGACCACCACCTGCGCCCGCAGGTCCGCAACGCGCCCACCGGGCCGCCGACGACCGCGATCCACCAGTTCGACGTGTCCCGGCCCGGCCCGCCGGAGCACGTGGCGTCCGGCCGGGTCGCGGGCGCGCTGCTCAACCAGTACGCGCTGTCCGAGCACGCCGGCCACCTGCGGGTGGCGACGACGTACGGCGACGCGGCGGTCGTCACGAGGCGCGCCGCTCCCGCGACGCAGAGCGCGGTGGTCGTGCTCAGGCGCGAGGGCGCGGAGCTGAAGGAGGTCGGCAAGGTCGAGGGCCTCGGCGTCGGCGAGCGGATCCACAGCGTCAGGTTCGTCGGCCCGGTCGGGTACGTGGTGACGTTCCGGCAGGTGGACCCGCTCTACACGCTGGACCTGTCCGACCCGACCAGGCCGCGCGCGGTGGGCGAGCTGAAGATCACCGGGTACTCGGCCTACCTGCACCCGGCCGGCGACGGCACGCTCATCGGCGTCGGCCAGGAGGCCACCACGCGGGGCCGCACCACGGGCACGCAGGTGTCGCTGTTCGACGTGTCGGACCCGGCCGCGCCGACCAGGGTCGCCGCGCACCACCTGCCCGGCGCGAACTCCGAGGTCGAGTACGACCCGCACGCCTTCCTGCACTGGCCGGACCGGGACCTGGTGGTGCTGCCGGTGGTGACCGCGCCGGTGGAGCCGGAGGTCGGGGTGCCGCCGGACGGGACGGCGGGGAAGCCGGTCGCGCCGCTGGTCGGCGGGGTGCTCGTGCTGCGGCTCGCCGACCGGGCGTTCTCCGCGCTCGGCGAGATCCGGCACGAGGCCGTGTCCTACGACGCGGGCATCCGCCGCGCCCTGGTGATCGGCGACGACCTGTGGACGCTGTCCGCCACCGGTGTGCGGGTCACCCGGATCGACGGGCTGGTCGAGCGGGCGTGGGTGCCGTTCACCTGATCTGGTCGTGCAGCAGTCGGTGCGCGAGGACCGTGCCGCCCGCCATCGCGGCGGGCAGCACGACCAGCGCCGCCAGCGGGACGAGGCACAGCAGGTAGACGGGCACGGCGAAGCCGAGCGTGACCGCGCGCCTGCGGCGCAGCACCTGCCTGCGCACCGTCAGGTCCAGGCCGCGCCGGGTGAACGGGATCGCGGTGAGCTCGATGCCGAGCAGGGTGGCGTTGACGCACACCGCGATCACCGGCACCACGGTCTGGCCGACCACCGGGATGAACCCGGCGGCGAACAACGGGATGGCGCACAGGATCGCGATGCCGACCAGCAGCACGGCGTCGCGCACGCCGATCGCCGCGGACCTGAGCCAGCTCGCCCGCTCGGCCTCGGGCACGCCGCCGAGGTGCTCGTCCTCGATCGTCTCGGCGATGTGCTCGTAGAACGGGCCGCCGACGACCAGTGTGATCGCGGTGAACAGCAGCAGGCCGACCGCGAGGAACGCGCCGATGACGCCGAACCCGGCGGCGAACCGGACGACCGAGCGGGTCGTCCCGCTCCAGTCGTCGGCGAATGGCGTGATCCACGCGGCGATGTCGTCGACGTAGACGGCGAGCCCGACCAGGCCGCCGATCAGCAGCACGGTGGTGAGGAGCGCCGGCACCGCGCCGATCAGCAGCAGCTTCGGCGAGCGGAACACCAGCCCGAACCCCTGGCCGAGCAGTCGAACACCGGTCGAGAAGTCCCGCAGCACCCTGATCACGGCGGGGAGCATAACCGCGCGCGGGGAACGGCCGGTGCCCGTTGTCCGGAATGCCAGGGCCGACGGGGCCGCCCCTGGTCGAGCCGGGTGCGCCGGCGCGCCCCTGACCCGGCGGGAAGGCCCCGGGCACGGGGAAGGCCCCGGACCTGGTCGGTCCGGGGCCCTCCCACGAGCGGCCGTCGGGTCAGCGGCGACGTCGGAAGCTCAGGTTCCGCGCGCCCGCGCCCACACCCGCCAGGTGCAGCGCCAGGCACAGCAGTCCCGCCAGCAGCAGCGTGCCGCCGTCCAGCACGGTGCCGAACGAGGCGTTCGCCAGGTCCAGCAGGAGGGCGAGGCCGAAGATGACCGCGGCGATGATCGCTAGCACGGGAGCCTCCCGGTGTAGTAGTTGACCGGGACTTACCCGGCGCCACCCGTGCCCAAGCGGGCATTCGGCCCAACTTCGGGCCGGGGCGGGTCAGCGGTCCCGCGTCAGCCGCGGCACGCCGACACCGGGCCCGGCCCAGGCGACCAGCCCGGCGACGTCGATCCCGTGCGGCGGCTCGTCGGTGTACGGCGCGATGTTGGCCGCGCCGCGATCGAGCAGCGACCGCGCGCCCGGGGCGTTGCCGCGCGCGGAGTGCGTGAGGCCGACCGCGAGCTGCGCCAGCCCGCGCCACAGCTCGCGCTCGTGCTCGGGCGCGGCCTTCCACGCGTCCTCCAGCACCTCGTGCGCGTGGAACGGACGGCCGTCGTCGAGCAGCCGCTGCGCCTCGGCCAGCGCCTCCGCCGGGGTGCGCGGCACGCCCTCGGGCTGGCGCTCCACACCCGGCAGCCCGTGGGGCAGCGGTCGGCCGAGCCCGTCGCGCGGTCGCGCGTTGCGGGCCCGGCCCTGCTCGTCGCGGTCACGGGGGCTCGTGCTCATGCCGCGATCGTGTCACGAACCCGCGCGGACGTCAGCGCTCGGCCGCGGTCGCCCCGACCGCGCCGGCCCTGATCGGCCCGGAGAACCGGAGCTGGTTGCCCGACGGGTCGCGGAACGCGCAGTCGCGCACCCCGTACGCCTGGTCCACGGGCTCCTGCATGACCTCGGCGCCCGCCGCCCGCAGCTTCTCGAACGTGGCGTCGCAGTCGTCGACCCGGAAGATCAGGGAGCTGAGCGAACCCTTGGCCAGCAGCGCGCGCAGCGCCCGGGCGTCGTCGTCGGGCCTGCCCATCGACGGGTCCTCCAGCACGATCTCCAGCCCCGGCTGGTCCTCGGACCCGAGGCTGAGCCAGCGGTACTGCTCGATCGGGGCGTCGGCGCGGACCTCCAGGCCGAGCACGTCGCGGTAGAACTCCAGCGCCACCTGCTGGTCGTGGACCTGGAGGAAGGTGTGCGAAACGGTGATGTCCATGCCGACGAACCTAGGACGGCGGGACCGTCGCGGGCTTCTCGAAATCCGCTCGATCGCGGGGCGCGGACCGGTTGCGGTCGGGCCGGGTCGCGGTCTTGGCCCAGCAGGCGGGCACGGCGGCGACCGCCTCGTGCGACCGGGCGCGGTAGGCGCTGGGCGTCTCGCCGACCAGCTCGGTGAACCGGGAGCTGAACGAGCCGAGCGAGGTGCAGCCGACCGCCACGCACACCTCGGTCACGCTCAGGTCGCCGCGCCGCAGCAGCGCCTTGGCCCGCTCGACGCGCCGCGTCATCAGGTGGTTGTACGGCGTCTCGCCGTAGGCCAGCTTGAACCGCCGCGCGAAGTGCGAGGGCGACATGAGCGCGGCGCGCGCCATCGCCGGCACGTCGAGCGGCTCGGCGTACGCGCGGTCCATGAGGTCGCGGGCACGCCTGAGGTGGGCGAGTTCGTCCGGTCGCACCCGCACAGCGTCCCACGCGGTGGTGCCGGCCGGGTCCGAACAGGACGGGTCCGGACAGGACGGGTCCGCGCGGTTCCGGCGCGGGGTGCCCGCCCGCGTGACCGGGGCGTCCCCGGCGTCGCGGGCGGGCACGTCCGCCGGAAGGTCAGACGCCCGCCACCGACTGGATCCACGAGCGGTACCGCGTCACGTTCGTGTAGGCGGTGGTGGTCTGCCGGTCGCTGGTGGAGGCGACGCCGACCTGCACGCCGCTGGCCATCATCGGGCCGCCCGAGTCGCCGCCGGCGGTGATGCCGTCGCCACGCCGGGCGCAGATCGCGCTGCCGCCGTAGGCGTCGGTGCAGCCGCCGGTGACGGTCACGTTCGCGACCTTCAGGTACTGCGACTGGCAGTTGATCTCCGAACCGCACCGGGACGTCGCGCCCCAGCCGTACACCTGCACGGACTGGCCGACGGTGACCGAACCCGGCTGGCCGAGCCGCGCGTAGCCGGCGCTCACCGAGCGGTCCAGGCGCACCAGGGACAGGTCGGACGAGTGGTTCACGGTCTGCACGCCGTTGGCGACGGTGCCCCCGGAGGTCTGGTCGAGGCTGCCGATCCGGAACGACAGCCCGCCACCGCTCACGCAGTGCTTCGCGGTGAGGATCCACGTGGGCGCGATGATCGTCGCGCTGCACGTCTGCCGGCCGTTGGAGAACAGCCGGGCCGCCCAGGGGGCGTTGCTCGCGTAGCCGCCGCCGATGATGTACGGCGTGACACCGCCGTCCGGGGCGGGCGCCGCCGCGCCGGACGGCACGGCGGTGAGCAGGGAGAGCAGCGCGGCCGCGATGGCGGGGACCAACCTGGTGATTCGCACGGTTCCTCGTTTCGTCGAGACACGCGATTCCTCGCGCGCAGGGATGTCTCGGGTCATGGGATTCGTACCACCCGACCGGGTGAAAAGGGCTATATCGAATCGGTTATAACGTGGGCCCCGTGCTTGTCGAACTGGCCATCGGGGACGCCTACGGGGCGGGCTTCGAGTACGCCGACGCGGACCACGTGAGCAGGCACAACACCCTCGCCGCATACGTGCGCAACCCCGTGCACCCCGGGTTGGCGCCGGGCCGCTACACCGACGACACGCAGATGGCGCTGGCGCTGGCCGAACTGCTGGTGTCCGGTGCGCCGTGGACGGCGGTGTCGATCGCGTCGGCGTTCACGACGGCGTTCCACCGCGACCCGCGCGAGGGGTACGCGCGCGGTTTCCAGGGGTTCCTGGGATCGGTGCGCACGGGGGAGGAGTTCCTCGCCCGCATCCGACCGGACAGCGACAAGAGCGGCGCGGCGATGCGGGTCGCCCCGGTCGGCCTGCTGCCCGACGTGGCCGACGTGCTGCACCACAGCGACGTGCAGGCCCGCGTCACGCACGACACCCCGGACGGGCTCGCCTCGGCGCGGGCCGCCGCGCTCGCCGTGCACTACTGCCACCGCGGGCTGGGGCCGGTCGCCGACGTCGGCGCGTGGGTCGCCGACCGGCTGGGCTCCCCGGTGTGGGCGACGCCGTGGCGTGGCGCGGTGGGCGCGAAGGGCGTGATGAGCGCGCGGGCCGCGCTGACGGCGCTCGCGACCGGCGGGTCGCTGAGCGCCGTCCTGCGCGCCTGCGTCGCGTTCACCGGGGACGTGGACACGGTCGCGGCCATCGCGCTGGCCGCCGCGTCCGGGTCGGACGAGATCGCGGCCGACCTGCCGGCGTCCCTCGTGGACGGTCTGGAGGACGGGCCGTTCGGCCGCACCCACCTGTCCGCTGTGGACGCCCTGCTCCCGTAGCGCGCGAGCGGCCCGGAACCCGGTGCGCCACACCGGGTCACGGCGCGGACGCCGTCAAGCCCGGCGCACCGGCATCAGCGGCGTCGGCGTGGAGGTGAGGAACCCGGCCACCAGCTCCACGCACAGGTCGGGCCGCTCGAACAGCATCAGGTGCGAGCTGCCCGGCACGATCGCCAGCTGGGCGTCGGCGATCCCCCGGTACAGCGCGACGGTGTGCTCCAGGTGCACGATGTCGTCGTCGCTGCCCAGCACCAGGGCGGGGCAGGTGATCGCCGCCAGGTCCACCACCTCCGGCGCCCGCGCGGCGCGGGCGAACTTGTCCACCACCACCGGGAAGTGGTCCCGGCCGTCCGGCGACACCTCGGCGTACCGGTCGACGACCTCCGGCGGGAACCGCCCGTCCGGCTCCGGCAGGAACAGCCACCCGTCGGCGGAGAAGCCGGAGTTCAGCACCACCAGCCGGCGCACCAGGTCCGGTCGCCGCGCCGCCGCGCCCAGCGCCACCACCCCGCCCGCGCTGTAGCCCACCAGGTGCGCCGGGCCGCCCACGACCCGTTCCAGGAACCCGACCAGGTCACCGGCGAGCAGGTCCGCGTCCACGTCGCCGGGCACGTCCGGGGTGCGGCCGTGGCCGCGCCGGTCCACCAGGAACACCCGGAACCGGTCGGCGAGCCGCACCAGGTTCGGCTCGAAGTCCCGCGAGTCGCCGAACCCGCCGTGCAGCAGCACCAGCGGCTCGCCCTCGCCGCGCACCTCGAACCAGGTGCGCACGCCGTTCACGTCCTCGTACACCGGTCGTCCTCCCGTGGGGTCTCACCCATCGGTACGGAGCGGACCGCCGAAAGTCATCGGCAGCCCGAACAACCCGAAGAGCGCATCGCCGAGGTACGTGGCGCAGGAGACCGCGCGCGAACCCGAGAACTCGACCACGACCAGCGCGAACGCCCGGAGCACGCCCTCCTCGTCCGGCCGGTACTGGCCGAACGCGGGCACGCCGTTCGCCCGGGTCGCGACCACCCGCGCGGCCTCGCAGCCCGTGCCGGGGACCGCGAGGACCGCGGCGACGGCCGCACGCCCGCGCAGCCACCACGCGAACGGCGGCATGGTCATCGTCGCGTCCTCGTGCAGCACCGCCACGAGCGCGTCGACGTCGTACCGCTCGAACGCGGCCGTGTAGCGCTCCAGGAGGCCCTCGTCGACCGGCTTGAGCGGCTCCGGCTTCCGCGCGGCCAGGGTGGCGCGGGCCCGCTGGAGCACGCTGTTGACCGACGTGACGCTGGTGCCGAGCAGGTCGGCCACCTCGTGCGCCCGCCAGACCAGCACGTCGCGCAGGATCAGCACGGCCCGCTGCCTCGGCGGCAGGTGCTGGAGCGCCGCGACGAACGCGAGCCGCACCGACTCCCGCCGCTCGACGAGCACGTCGGCGGGCAGCACCCGCGCGTCGGGCACCGGCTGCACCCACGCCTCCGGCGGCAGCGCCTCGCCCAGCGGTGAACCCGGCGCGGCGGGGCCGGTGAGATCAGTGGCCAGCGCCCGGCGCCGCGCCCCGCGCAGCATGTCGAGGCACACGTTCGTGGCGATCGCGTACAGCCACCGCCGCAGCGGGCCGCGCGCCGGGTCGAACCCGCCGCGCCACGCCCGCACGAACGCCTCCTGCACGGCGTCCTCGGCCTCGAACGGGCCGCCGAGCATGCGGTAGCAGTACCCGGTCAACTCCACGCGGTGCTTCTCCAGGTCCAGGTCCACCGGCACACGGTAAACTCGCGGCGGCGCCCCTCGACCCCTCGGTGCAGCCCACCCCGCGTGGCACGACCGCGCGGACACCCCGCTCGACCGCTGTGCTCGACACCGCGTCCGACCGCTGTGTCCGACCACCGAAGCCACCCGAGGAGTCCCCGTGGCGCGCACGTTCACCAGTTCCCCGGTCCGCGACCTGCTCGCGCTCGCCAACCGCCCCGAGGTGATCTCGTTCGCGGGCGGCCTGCCCGCGCCCGACCTGTTCGACGTCGACGGCCTGCGCGCCGCGTTCGACCAGGCCCTGTCCCGACGCACCCTCCAGTACGCGCCCACCGAGGGAGACGTGGACCTGCGTGCCCTCGTCGCCGCCCGGATGACCCGCCGCGGCCTGCCCACGACCGCCGCCGACCTGCTCGTCACCACCGGCTCGCAGCAGGCGCTCGCGCTCGTGGTCACCGCGCTGCTGGAGCCGGGCTCGGTCGTCGCCGTCGAGGAAC
Source organism: Saccharothrix longispora (assembly GCF_031455225.1). GTDB lineage: Bacteria > Actinomycetota > Actinomycetes > Mycobacteriales > Pseudonocardiaceae > Actinosynnema > Actinosynnema longispora. The sequence continues at coordinate 5,001,058 of NZ_JAVDSG010000001.1, read as the reverse complement.
CCACCTACCTCGCCGCGCTCCAGTGCTTCCAGCTCGCGGGCGCCCGCGTCGTGCCGGTCGCCGGCGACGAGCACGGCGTGGACCCGGCCGCGCTGGCCGAGGTCGTCGAGCGGGAACGGCCCGAGCTGCTCTACCTCGTGCCGACGTTCGCCAACCCCACCGGCCGCACGCTCGACGCCGGGCGCCGCGCCGCGATCGCCGCCGTCGCCGACCGGCACGGCCTGTGGGTGGTCGAGGACGACCCGTACGGCGAGCTGCGGTTCCGCGGCGAGCCGGTGCCCCCGCTGGCCTCCTTCAGCGACCGCGTCCTGCACCTGGGCAGCTTCTCCAAGATCGGCGCGCCCGGTCTGCGGCTGGGCTGGCTGCGCGCGCCCGAGGCGCTCCTGCGCACCCTGGTGATCGTGAAGCAGGCCGCCGACCTGCACACCTCGGCCCTCGACCAGGCCGCCGCCGCGGTCTACCTCGGCGCCACGGACCTGGACGAGCACGTGCGCGGCCTGTGCGCCGCCTACCGGGAGCGGCGGGACGCGATGGTCGCGGCGCTGCCGTCCACCACGCCGGAGGGCACGCGGTGGACGGACCCCGACGGTGGCATGTTCGTGTGGCTGACCCTGCCCGGCGACGTCGACACCGGCGAGCTGGTGGGCAAGGCGCTGGAGCGGGACGTGGCGTTCGTGCCCGGCGCGGCGTTCTACGCCACCACACCGGACCGGTCGACGATGCGGCTGTCGTTCACCACGAACGCGCCGGACGGGATCGCCGAGGGGATGCGCCGGCTGGCGACCGTGCTGCGGTAGACCGGTTCGCGCGGGCAGGCCGGTTCGCCCGCTGTCCCCGGTTCCCCGGTCCGGCCCGGTCCGGGGAACCGGGAACGGCAGGTCGGACGGCGTCGCGGCCCGCGCGCGACGGTCCCGCCCGGCGGCCGCGACCTAGCTTCGCCCCATGACAGAACCACTCCCGAAGTCCGGACCGCGCCGGGTGGTCGTCGTGCTCGGTGCGCTCGTGGTGCTCCTGATCGGCGCGTCGGTGCTGGCGATCACGTTGTTCGCCGGCGTGCGCGACGACCGCGACCTGGAGTCGCAACGCCTGGACCAGGTGTCGACGGCCCGGTCCGAGGCGGAGGGCAGGCTGTCGGGCACGACGGCGTCGATCGACGAGGTGGCCGACGGGATCGCCCGCCTGGAGGCCGAGAACGCCGAGCTGCACAAGTGCGCCGACCCGGCCAAGGACACCATCATCGCCGCGCGGGACGACGACGACGCGGCGCTGGGCCCCGCCGTGGGCCGCGCCTCGGACAACTGCTGAGCGAGGGGAACCGCACATGACGACGTCCGAACCCACCCAGCAGACCGAGCCCAGCCGGCAGACCGAACCCGTCGACGTCCACACCGCCGACGTCCACACCGCCGACGTCCACACCGCTGACGTCCACCCCGCCGGTCAGCAGCCGACGGGGATTCCGCCGCTCACCCCGCCGCTCGGTTCGTCGTTCGCGGACGTGCCGCCGTTCACGGCCGCCCCTCGCCCCGGCAGGGCGCCGGTCGTCGTGCTCACCGCGCTGGCCGTCGTGTTCGCGGTCGTCGCCGCCGTCTTCACCGTGCTGCACGCCGACGCGGGCGACGAGCGGGACCGCCTCACCGCGGCGCGGCTGGAGGAGGAACGCGCCCTCTCCGGGCTCCGGGCCGAGCAGGAGGAAGCCGACCGGGTACTGGAGGACAACCGCTCCCGCCACGCGACCCTGACCACCCGGCACGACGTGCTCACCCGGTGCGTGGACGCCGCCAAGGCGTACTTCGACCTGCCGCCCGTCGATTCGCCCGAGTCGTCACGCCTGTTCCGCATCATGTACGAGGTCTGCCCGCAGGTCTGACTCCCGGGCCGCCTGCACGCCGCGGACCGCCAACCGGTCCGCGCGCTCGTTCTCCGGGTGCCCGGAGTGGCCCTTCACCCAGTGCCACTCGACGTCGTGCGGCACGAGCGCGGCGTCGAGCCGCTGCCACAGGTCGACGTTCTTCACGGGTTGGCGGGCGGAGGTGAGCCAGCCGTTGGACTTCCACGTCGCCATCCACGACAGGACGCCGTTGCGGACGTAGGTGCTGTCCGTGTAGATCCGCACGGTGGACGGCCGCTTCAGCGTCTCCAGCGCCCGGATCGGCGCCATCAGCTCCATGCGGTTGTTGGTGGTGGCCGAGGACTCCCCGCCGAACAGGTCGCGCTCGTGCTCCCCGTACCGCAGCACCGCGCCCCACCCGCCCGGTCCCGGGTTCCCGCTGCACGCGCCGTCGGTGTAGATCTCCACCACCTGCTCCACGCGCAGAACATACCGGGGCGTTCGCCGACGGCCGATCAGCCGACGGCGGACCCGCCGCCGCCGCCCGCCGCCGGGGGTGCACGGTGTGGGGCATGGACCTGGGTTTCAGAGGAGAGGTGGCGGCCCTCTACCGCCGCTACCGCCGCGGCTACCCGCCGCCGGTGCTCGACGCGCTCGTGGCCGCGTTCACCCTCACGCGCGACGACGTCGTGGTCGACCTGGGCTGCGGCACGGGCCAGCTCGCCGTGCCGCTGGCCGGACGGGTGCGCGGCGTGGTCGGAGTGGACCCCGAACCGGACATGCTCGCCGAAGCCCGGACCGCCGCCGGCGACCTGCCGAACGCGACGTGGGTGGTCGGCTCGGACGCCGACGTGCCCGCGCTGCGCGCCGTCCTCGGCACCGGTTCGGTCGGCGCGGTGACCATCGGCCAAGCGCTGCACTGGATGGACCGCGAACGCCTGTTCGCCGAGCTGAGGACCCTGGTGAGGCCGGGCGGCGGCGTCGCCGTGGTCACCAACGGCACCCCGCTGTGGCAGCAGGGCAGCGGGTGGTCGCGGGCACTCGGGGCGTTCCTGCGCGACCACCTCGGCCTGGGCGGCGACCGCGCGTGCGGCACGGACGAGGAGTCCCAGCGGCAGTACGCCGCCACCCTGTCGGCCGCCGGCTACGACGTCACCGCGACCACCGTCGAGTACACCGCGCCCCTGACGGCGGATGCGATCGCGGGCGGCGTCCTGTCCGCGCTCCCGGTGGACCGCCTGCCGGCCGACCGGGCCGCCTTCACCGCAGCCCTGGAGAACGCCGTGGCGCCGCACGCGCCGTTCGCCGAGGACGTGCGCGTCGCCGTGCTGGCGGGGCGGCGCGGCTGACACCCGCCCCGCCGGCTCACCCGGCGACGGGGGCGGGGAGGCGGTCGAGCGCGGCCAGTGCGGCCCGCACGGTCTCCGGGGCGGCGGGCAGCAGGGGCAGGCGGACGGCGGGGGTCGGGATGCGGCCCAGGGCGTGCAGGACGCCCTTGACGACGGTCGGGTTGGGTGCGGCGAACAGGGCGTCCGACAGCGGGGCGAGGGCGTTCGCGAGGGCGCGCGCCCTCGCCGGGTCGGCGTGCCAGGCGTCGACCAGGTCCGCGAACCCGGCCGTGACGACGTTCGCCGACGCCAGGATGCCGCCGTGCGCGCCCATGGCCAGCAGCGGCGAGATCACGAGGTCGTCGCCGCCCAGGACGGCGAAGTCCGCGGGCGGGTCGGCGAGCAGGGCCACGGTGTCGGCGTCGATCCCGCCCACGGCGTGCTTGACACCGGCCACACCCGGCACGGCGGCCAGGTCGCGCAGCGCGCCCACCGACAGGTGCTGCCCCGTCCGGTACGGGATGTTGTAGACGATCAGCGGCACCGGGCTGAGCGCCGCCAGGTGCGCGAAGTGCGCCACCACCCCCGCCTCGCCCGGCCGCACGAACGGCGGCACGGTCGCCAGCGCGGCGGTCACCTGCGACGGGTCCAGCGCGACCAGCGCCTCGGCCGTGCTCGCGCCGACGGTCAGCGGCACGCCCCGCTCGCGGCACACGCCCGCCACGAGGTCCACCACGGCCCGCCGCTCGGCCTCCGTCAGCGACCCCGGCTCGCCGGTCGTGCCGAGCGCCACCAACCCGGCCGCGCCCTCGTCCAGCACGTCGTCGGCCAGCCGTCGCAGGGCGTCGAGCGCCACGCGGCCGTCCGCGTCGAAGGGCGTGATGAGCGGGACGTGCACACCGGAGAGCGTCATGAGGTCCAGCGTCGGGCACGCGATGCGTAAGGTCCAGTTCGCATCCCTGACGATAACCGTAAGCTGACCTTATGCTCGACGTGCGCCGCCTGGGCCTGCTCTGCGACCTGACCCGCCTCGGCACGATCGCCGCCGTCGCCCGCGCCAACGCCTACACGCCGTCCGCCGTCTCCCAGCAGCTGTCCGCGCTGGAGCGCGAGGCCGGCGTGCCGCTGCTGGAGCGCACGGGCCGCGGCGTCGCCCTCACCACCGCCGGCCGCGTCCTGGCCGAGCACGCCGAGTCCGTCCTGGCCGCCCTCGAACGCACCACGGCCGCCCTGGCCGCGGTGTCCACCGGCCTGTCCGGACCGCTGCGCATCGGCGCGTTCCCCACCGCCGTGCGCACGCTCCTGCCCACCGCCCTGGTCGCGCTGGGCGAGCAGCACCCCGGCCTGGAGCTGATGGTGACCGAGCTGGACCCGGTGGACGTGCCCGCCGCCCTGCGCGAACGCCGCCTCGACGTGGGCCTGCTCAACGACTACGACGTGGTCCCCGTCGTGCCCGACCCGTCCCTCGACGCCGTGCCGCTGCTGGACGAGACCGTGTACCTCGCCGTGCCCGCCACCGCGCCGATCACCGGCGACCCGCTGCGCGCCGTCCGCGACGCCGACTGGATCATGGCCGGCCCCGGCACCCTCTGCCACACCGCCACCACCCTGGTCTGCCGGGCCGCCGGCTTCGCCCCGCGAGCACGCCACCACGCGGACGAGTTCACCACCGTCCTGGCGCTGGTGGCGGCCGACCAGGGCGTCTCCCTGGTGCCCCAGCTCGCCGCCGAACGCCCGCCCCCCGGCGTCCGCCTGATCCCCCTGCCGACCCGCCGGAGGACCCGCGTCGCCTACCGCGGGGGAGCGGCGACCCACCCGGTCACCGCCGCGTGCGTGACGGCGCTGCGCGACTCGGTGGACGCGTTCCTGCGACGCTGACCTCCTGCTCGGGCCGCTCCGGCCGACGCCGGCCGGGTGGCCGACCGATCCGCGCGGCTCGTGCGTGAGGATGGCGCGGTGAAGTGGACGCGTGCGGTGCGGCACCTGTGGGACCTGGCGGAGAAGTGCGCGGAGCTGGACGGTCCGGCGGGGGCGATCTACCAGGTGCGGGTCGTGGGGTTGTGGGCGGTCGGCGACGTGCTCGGCGAGGCGCGCGACGTCGACCGGGTCACCGTGGCGCTCGCGGTCGACCTGCCGGTGGACGAGGTGCCCTGGCGGAGCGAGCCGGCCGGTGCGGAGCACTGGGGCAACGCGACCCGCATGACGAGGAACCCGATCACGCCGCTGTGGCGGTCGGCGCGCGGCCCGGTCTGGAACCACCGCGTCGAACGACCCGTCCTGGTGTGGGACTCGGCGGGCGGGGTGGCCGAGGAGACCCTGGCGGCGTTGGAGGCGGGACGCGGTGACCAACTCCGACCACCCGCGCCGAGTGCGGACGAACTGCGCGAACGGCTCCGCGACGAGCTGGACGTGAGCCTCCGCGCCCTGCGCGGCCGGACCCACGCCTACGAGGAGAAGCGCTGGCGCCCCGGCAAGCTCGACCCGGTCGCCGACGACCTGTGGCGGGCCGGGGTCGGCTACCTCGACGTCCTGGACGCCCTCGAACGCACCGCCAGCGGCTGACCTCGCTCGGCCGGCGGATCGTGTCGGCGGAAGCGCCGGGTCCTCCTGCCGGGAGCACCGTCACGCGTCGGACGGGAACCGGCGCGGCAGGAGCAGCGCTTCGAGTCCGTCCGTCCCGCTTTCAACGGCGGACACGGTGCCGTCACCGGCGCGCGGTCTCCCACAGCGCGGCGATGGGCAGCGACACCAGTCGGTCGCCGAACCCGATGCCTCCTTGGCGGCCGGTGTGGAAGACGACGCCCAGCGAGAACTGATCGCCCAGCAGGTCCCGCAACGTGGCCAGTCCCCGGAAGTCCTCCGCGGTCACGGTGTCCTTCGCCTTGGCCTCGATGCCGACCACCTGGCCGTCGTCGCGCTCCAGGACGACGTCCACTTCCGCCCCTCCGCTGACCCGCCAGTGGTGCAAGCGGACCGCTGTCTCGCTCCACGTCGCGTGCTTCGCCAACTCGTTGACGATGAACGTCTCCACCAGGGGGCCGCGAGCCGGTGCGACCGGCTTCGCCAGGGACTCGGGGGAGATGCCCAGCAGCGACGCGGCCAGGCCGGTGTCCGTGAGGTGCAGTTTGGGATGCTTGACGACACGTGCCGTCAGGTTCCTGGACCAGGCCGGCAGTCGGTGCACCAGGAAGACGGCTTCGAGGAGTTCGACGTAGCGGTTCACCGTGGTGCGGTGCAAGCCGGTCTTGTTCGACGTGTTGGCGCTGTTGTGCTCCTGAGCGGTGATCGAAGCGAGGTACGCGAGCAGTGACGTGATGGCGCTCGGCTCGTTGATCCGGGACATCTCGCGGATGTCGCGTTCCGCGATCGCCCGCACGTAGCTGCGGAACCAGGCGCGTCGTGCCCGGGCGGTCTGCATGAGCGCCGGTTCGGGGAAACCACCTCGGCACAGGCGTGTGAAGTAGCCCGCCCGGTCCACGGCGGACGGCGGGAGCGACTTCAGCGAGTCCGGGTCGTCGAACGCGATGTCGATGAAGTTCTCGAACCTGCCTTCGAACTCGCCTTGCGAGAACGGCCACACGTCCACGACCGCGCCACGCCCGGCGAGCGACTCGGACAGGCTCGGTGTGGCGAGGAAGCGGGTGGACCCGGCGAGGACGTAACGACCCGGCGAGGGAGTGGCGTCGACCTCGGCCTTGATCGCTCGCACGAGCGGGTCACCGGCTCGTTGGACCTCGTCGATGAACCGCGGTTCCCCACCGCTGGTCGCGAAGGCCAACGGATCGCCGACCGCCGCCTGCAGCAGCTGCTCGTCGTCGAGGTTGAGCAACGTTCCGCCGTGCTCGTGTTGCATCTGCCTGAGCAGCGTGGTCTTCCCCGCTTGGCGTGGACCGTTGAGGATGACGACCCTGAAGGTCGAGAGGTACTCTTCGGCCACGACACTGCAGGCGCGAGTCAGACTGGTGTCGTCCATCTGCTCCTCATCAGGGAATATGCCCTGCCCCAGGCGGGCTGACTGTACACCTCACAGGCCTCTGAACCGACATTTGACGGACGACTGAACCGACATTCGACAGCAGTCACAACCGACAAAGCGCTGATCTTGCTCGATGCGCCTGCCCAGTGGGCGAGCGAGGATGAGCGGCCCTCCGCCGGTGGCGGGCGGGACGCGTCGGGTCGAGCGGCGACCGCGTGAACCCCTCACCAACGTCGCCCCGTCCGATGCCGCTCGACCCTCGCCGGGGAATGCGAGGGCTGAGGCGGGCGCACCGCTCCTCGGATGTGCGGGTGGCGCTGCCCGGAGGTCGCGTCACCCGCACGAGAGCCGGCTCACCAGCCGCGTGAGCGCCACTCGTCCAGGTGAGGTCGTTCACGACCAAGAGTGGAATCGTCCCCGTGCCCCGGGTAGAACCACGTGTCATCCGGCAGCACGTCGAACACCCGCGACGTCACATCACCGATCAGTGAGGCGAAATCCTCCGGCGAGGTGGTGCGGCCTACTCCACCCGGGAACAGCGAGTCGCCGGTGAACAGGTGCGGGTGGCCGTTCGGGTCGCGGTACAGCAGGGCGATCGACCCCGGCGTGTGGCCGCGCAGGTGGATCACCTCCAGGGCGACCTCGCCCACCCGCACGGTGTCGCCGTGCTCCACCAGGAAGTCCGGCGGGATGGGGAGCACCCCCGCGTCCGCCGGGTGCGCCACCGTGTTCGACCCGTTGGCACCCGCCACCGCGCCCAGGGCTCCCCAGTGGTCCGCGTGCTGGTGCGTCGTCACGACCGTCTTCAGCCTCGGCCGGCCGAGCGAGTGCCCCACCAGGTCGGACAGGCGCACCGGGTCCGCGGCGGCGTCGACGAGCAGCGCCTCGTTGGTGGCCCGGCAGACGAGCAGGTAGGCGTTGTTGTCCATCGGGCCCACGGAGACCTTCGTGATGGTCAGCGCGTCCAGGGTGCGCCGCGCGGCGGGGCCGTCCGGGGCCACGTGCCCCGTGTAGTCCTCAAGTACGTCCACAGTGGCCGACGGTAGCCGACCGCGCACCCTTCAGCGTCCCCACAGGTACCTGCCCTAGGGTTGTCGACGAGCCCCGCCGCGCCGCCGATTCCTCCGAATAGGGTTTCTCCGCCTCGTGCCTACCAAACGCCGGATCAACTGGGACGTCCTGCGCATCGCCGCCGTGCTGTGCGTCCTCCTCCAGCACGCGACCCACGCCGGGCCGTCCGTCCACCCCGAGTTGAGCGCCCCGGTCTTCACGTTCAGCCTGGAGTTCGGGGCCAGCGCGCTCGTGGTGATCTCCGCGTTCTTCGCGTGCGCCTCGCTCGCCAAGGGCGCCCCCGGCCGCTTCCTGCGCAGCCGCCTGGCCCGACTGCTGCCCGCCTACGTGGTGGCCGCCGTGGTCACCTACCTCGTGCTGCGCCACGTCGCGCCGGCCGGCTGGAGCGAGCTGGAGCCGCGTGACCTGCTGTTCAACGCGCTGATGCTGCAGAACTGGGTGCCGGGGGTCCGCCTGGTCGATTTCTCCTACTGGACCCTGCCGGTGCAGGTCACGGGCTTCGTCGCGGGCGCGCTGCTGGTCTCGCGGGTCCGCGGCAACGGGGTCAAGGCGCTGGTGTGGGGGCTCGTCCTGGGGCCCCTGGTGCTGCGCGTGTGGACCGAGGAACCCGGTGTCGTGCGCACCTTCTACGACGGCTTCGGCGTGCACCGCGGCCAGCTGTTCGCCATCGGCGTCGGCATCTGGCTCTGGGCGAAGGGCCGGCTGGGCGACACGCACCTGTTCGCCCTGCTCACGGCCGCCCTCCTGGCGCAGGCGGTGCACAGCGCCGACCTGCCGTCGACCATCGGGCTCGGCGTGCTGCTGATCGCCGTGTGCGCCGCGGCGGGCGGCGCGGACTGGGATGTGGCGCCGGTGCGCGTCCTGGCTCGCCCGATCAGGTGGTTGGCGGGCATCTCCTACGGCGTCTACCTGGTGCACCAGGAGATCGGCTACGTGGTCATGGCGAAGGTCGCCGCGTTCGGCCCGTGGGCCGAGCTGGTGGCGTTCACCGGGACGGCCGTCGTCCTGGGCTGGCTGCTCACGCGGTTCGTGGAACGGCCGGCGCACCGCGCGCTGACGGCCAACCCCAACGGGTCGGTCCTGGCCGGTCTGGTGCTCGCCGCGCGGTTGCTCGCCGCCCGGGTCGTGGGCGCTCAGAGCCACCTGGGCAGCGTCGGCACCGTCCCGTTCAACCTTCCCCCGCTCCGGCGGCCGGTCAGCCACCCGAGCACGTCCGCCGCCGCGCCGTCCGCGCTGGGCGACGTCGCGTCCGCCGCGCCCAGCGACCAGCCGCGCTGACGGCCGTCCGGGAACACCGCCCCGACGCGCAGCGGCGGCACGTCCGGCCGGTTCGCGTACTGGCCCACCGCGTCGGCCAGCAGGTGGTCCAGCACGTCCTCGGGCAGGTCCTCGAACCCGGTGCCGCGGTCGAGGTCCACCAGGTGCACCCACACCTCGCGGACCCGCAGCCACGGCACCCGGCTCGCGCTCATGGGCACGCCCGTCACCGGGTGCGCCAGCCGGTTCTCCCAGGCGCTGTCGGGCAGCTCACGCCCGGCCGTGGCGAACCGGTCGCACGCCGCGTCGAGGTCGGCGCGCAGCAGCTGCGGCAGGCGGCCCGCGCCCTCGTCGATGTCGGCGTCGCGGTCGGCGCGACTGGGGTACATCAGGTGCTCGACCCCGGTCTTCGCCCAGGTCATGAGGTTGACGAGGCCGTCGGCGTTGCGCGCGAGGTGGGTGACGACGTGCGCCCGCGTCCAGCCCGGCAGCAGGCTGGGGCCGCGCAGCGCGCGCTGGTCCAGCTCCGCGACCACCTCGTACAGCGCCTCCGTGGCCCGCTCCACGGCGGCCAGGCCGGCCTTCGCGTCGTGGATGGGCGCGGAGTGCTCGCGCGGCGCGGGTACGCTCGTCTGGGCGGATCGGACCTGGGCGGCATCAGCGAAGCTCATGGGCACCTCATCCCGGCGTCATGCGGCCGAACGGCCTATCGGTCCAGCGTAGGGGCGTCGTCCGCCCCCCGGTAGAGCCGTTGGCGCACGATCGTGGGAGAGCTGTCGCCACGTTTTGTCGGTGGCCCCGCCTAGCATGGTCCGAGCCCCTCCCGACAGACCCCGACCCAGTGGTCCGATAGGCTTTTCGAACGTCTGTTCGGGGGAAGGTCAACTTCGAAGGGAACAGCTGTGGCCGACCGGCTCGTCGTTCGCGGGGCACGCGAGCACAACCTGCGGGGGGTGGACCTCGACCTGCCGAGGGACAGCCTCATCGTGTTCACCGGGCTGTCCGGCTCGGGCAAGTCCAGCCTCGCCTTCGACACCATCTTCGCCGAGGGGCAGAGACGGTACGTCGAGTCGCTCTCCGCCTACGCGCGGCAGTTCCTCGGTCAGATGGACAAGCCGGACGTGGACTTCATCGAGGGCCTCTCGCCCGCGGTGTCGATCGACCAGAAGTCGACCAGCCGCAACCCGCGCTCGACCGTGGGCACCATCACCGAGGTCTACGACTACCTGCGCCTGCTCTACGCGCGCGCCGGCAAGGCGCACTGCCCGCAGTGCGGCGAGGCGATCAGCAAGCAGACGCCGCAGCAGATCGTCGACCAGGTGCTCGCCATGGAGCAGGGCACGAAGTTCCAGGTGCTGGCCCCGGTCATCCGCGGCCGCAAGGGCGAGTACGTCGACCTGTTCTCCACGCTCCAGTCGCAGGGCTACTCCCGCGCCAAGGTCGACGGCGTCGTGCACGCCCTGGGCGAGGTGCCGAAGCTCAAGAAGCAGGAGAAGCACCACATCGCGGTCGTCATCGACCGGCTGAGCGTGAAGGCGAGCTCCAAGCAGCGGCTCACCGACTCGGTGGAGACCGCGCTGCGGCTGGCCGACGGCCTGGTCGAGCTGGAGTTCGTCGACGTGCCGGAGGGCGACCCGGGCCGGGTGCGCGGCTTCTCCGAGAACCTGGCCTGCCCCAACGGCCACCCGCTGGCGATCGAGGACCTGGAGCCCCGGTCGTTCTCGTTCAACTCGCCCTACGGCGCGTGCCCCACGTGCACCGGCATCGGCGTGCGCAAGGAGGTCGACCCGGAGCTGGTCGTGCCGGACGACGAGCTGTCGCTCGGCGAGGGCGCCATCGCGCCGTGGGCCTCGGGCCAGACCGCCGAGTACTTCACCCGCCTGCTGGAGTCGCTGTCGCTGGCGATCGGCTTCCGGATGGACACGCCGTGGCGGCAGCTGCCCGCGAAGGTGCAGAAGGCGGTGCTGCACGGCGTCGACGAGCAGGTCAACGTCCGCTACCGCAACCGCTACGGCCGCGAGCGCTCCTACTACGCCAACTTCGAGGGCGTGATCCCGTTCCTGGAGCGGCGCCAGGAGCAGACCGAGTCCGAGTACATGAAGGAGAAGTACGAGGGCTACATGCGGGAGGTGCCGTGCCCGGTGTGCCGGGGCACGCGCCTCAAGCCGGAGATCCTGGCCGTCACGCTGCACCACGCGACCAAGGGCGACAGGTCGATCGCCGAGGTCTGCAACATGTCGGTGGCCGAGTGCTCCGACTTCCTCGACGGGCTGCGACTGGGCAAGCGCGAGGCGATGATCGCGGGCGCGGTGCTCAAGGAGATCCAGGCCCGGCTGCGGTTCCTGCTCGACGTCGGCCTGAACTACCTGTCGCTGGACCGCGCCTCGGGCACCCTGTCCGGTGGTGAGGCGCAGCGCATCCGGCTGGCCACGCAGATCGGCTCCGGCCTGGTCGGCGTGCTGTACGTGCTGGACGAGCCGTCGATCGGCCTGCACCAGCGCGACAACCACCGGCTGATCGAGACGCTGACCCGGCTGCGCGACCTGGGCAACACGCTGATCGTCGTCGAGCACGACGAGGACACCATCCGCACGTCCGACTGGGTCGTCGACATCGGCCCCGGCGCGGGCGAGCACGGCGGCCAGGTCGTGCACAGCGGCCCGTACAAGGCGCTGCTGAAGAACAAGGACTCGATCACCGGCGCGTACCTGGCGGGCCGCCGGGAGATCCCGATGCCCGCCGTGCGCCGCCCGGTCGACCGGAAGCGGCAGCTGACCGTGGTCGGCGCGCGCGAGCACAACCTGCGCGGCATCGACGTGTCGTTCCCGCTCGGGTGCCTCGTGTCGGTGACGGGCGTGTCCGGCTCGGGCAAGTCCACGCTGGTCAACGACATCCTGGCCACGGTGCTGGCGAACAAGCTCAACGGCGCCCGCCAGGTGCCCGGCAGGCACACCCGCATCAAGGGCCTGGAGCACGTCGACAAGCTGGTGCAGGTCGACCAGTCGCCGATCGGCCGCACGCCCCGGTCCAACCCGGCCACGTACACGGGCGTGTTCGACCACATCCGCAAGCTGTTCGCGGCCACGACCGAGGCGAAGGTGCGCGGCTACCAGCCGGGCCGGTTCTCGTTCAACGTCAAGGGCGGGCGCTGCGAGGCGTGCGCGGGCGACGGCACGATCAAGATCGAGATGAACTTCCTGCCGGACGTCTACGTCCCGTGCGAGGTGTGCAAGGGCGCCCGCTACAACCGCGAGACGCTGGAAGTGCACTACAAGGGCAGGACGATCTCCGAGGTCCTCGACATGCCGATCGAGGAGGCCGCGACGTTCTTCGAGCCGATCAACGCGATCCACCGGCACCTGCGCACGCTGGTCGAGGTCGGCCTCGGGTACGTGCGGCTGGGCCAGCCCGCCCCGACCCTGTCGGGCGGTGAGGCGCAGCGCGTGAAGCTGGCCTCGGAGCTGCAGAAGCGGTCGACCGGCAAGACGGTCTACATCCTCGACGAGCCGACCACGGGCCTGCACTTCGAGGACATCCGCAAGCTGCTGGGCGTGATCAACGGGCTGGTCGACAAGGGCAACTCGGTGATCGTGATCGAGCACAACCTGGACGTCATCAAGACCTCCGACTGGCTGGTCGACATGGGGCCCGAGGGTGGTTCGGGCGGCGGCACGGTGGTCGCCGAGGGCACGCCGGAGCAGGTCGCCGCGGTGGCCGAGAGCTACACGGGCGAGTTCCTGCGCACGGTGCTGCCGCAGGAGGCGGTGGCGGGCTGAGCCCGGCCGGTTCGGGAGATCGTCCCGGGGGTAGTGGGACGGCATGGGGCTGAACCACTACCGCTTCCGGAGCACCTGGTCGCTCGACGAGCCGCCCGCGCTGGTCCACGGGGTGCTGGCCGACCTCGCCGGCTACTCGCGCTGGTGGCGGGAGGTACGCGGCGGACGGCGGCTGGACGGCGACACCGCCGAGCTGCGCCTGCGCTCGGTCCTGCCGTACGAGCTGGTCGTGGTGCTGCGCCGGGACGTGGACGACCCGGCGGCGGGCGTGCTGCGGGCCGTGCTGTCCGGTGACATGGACGGCACGGCCACCTGGCGCGTCGCGCCCGAGGGCGCCGGGACGCGCCTGGTGTACGAGCAGGAGGTCGTGGTGCGCAGACGCCTGCTGCGGCTGCTCGCGCCGGTGGCCCGCCCGCTGCTCGTCGCCAACCACGCGCTGATGATGCGCAGCGGCCTGCGCGGCCTGCGCGCCCGGCTGGCGGGTGAGCGGACCGGCTAGGTCGGGTCCGCGGGGCGTTCCGGACCGCGCTGCGGGTGTTCCGGGCGGTGCCGCCGCTCAAGCGGGCGGTGTTCCGGGAGCACGGGGAACGCTGAAGATCGTTGTGAACCACCTCGGGGTGGCGTCCGTGTCGGTGGCACCGGTTGCCGCGAAGGGACGCGGACGATCACCCAGGGGAGGTCCGCCATGATCCTCGCTCGTGCGGTCGCACTCGGGGCCGCGGCCTTGCTCGGCACCGCCCTGCTCGGCGCGTGCGGCCAGGTCGCGACCCCCACCGCCGGCACGCCGCTCCAGGCGGGCGCGGCGGGCGACGAGCCGGCCACCGGGCGGTTCGCCGGTGCGGTGGAGCTGACCACCGCCGTCGTGCCGGAGCTGGGCACCGTCCTCACCGACGGTGAGGGCCTGACGCTGTACCGGTTCGACGGGGACTCGGCCAAGCCGCCGACCGCCACGTGCGCCGGAGGCTGCGCCGAGACCTGGCCGCCCGCCCTGGCCACCTCCGGGGACGTCGGGGTGCAGGGCGTCGACCGGGCGCTCGTCGGCACCGTCGACCGCGCGGACGGCACCCGGCAGATCACCGTCGCAGGCTGGCCCGTCTACCGCTTCGCCGAGGACACCGCGCCCGGCCAGGCGGGTGGGCAGGGTCGGGACGGGACGTGGTTCGTCGCCGCACCGGACGGCAGGAAGGCGCTCGCCCCGGCCTCCGGTCTCGCGCTGACCACCGCGTCCGCCGGCGCGCTCGGCACCGTGCTGACCGACCGCGAGGGCATGACGCTGTACCGCTTCGACGAGGACTCCGCCGACCCCTCGAAGTCGACCTGCGACGGCGACTGCGCCGCCACGTGGCCGCCCCTTCTGGTCGACACGGCGAACTTCGAGGTGCAGGGCGTCGACAGGTCGCTGGTGGGCACGGTGACCCGCGCGGACGGCACGCTCCAGGTCACCGCGGCCGGGTGGCCGCTGTACCTGTTCTCCGGGGACGGGCTGTGCGGCGACGCCGAGGGGCACGGCGCGGGCGGCGTGTGGTTCGCCGCGGCGCCGGACGGCTCGAAGGCCGGCTGACCCGCGCGGCCGGTGCCCCTTCGAGGGGTGGGGGCACCGGCCGCGCGTCACACCACCGGGCTGAGCGGCGCGGCCACGGCGAAGCCCACCACCGACCGGGTCGTCCGCGGCGCGGTCCACGTCCGGAAGGTCTCCTCGACCGACCGGCCGACGCGGTGGGGCGGTGCCGAGCCCGGACGGTGTCGGCAGCCTCCCGCCGGGTGCCGCGACCAGTCGATCACGGGCGGCTCCGGGGGTTGCGCAGGGACGTGCCGGGCAGGGCGCCGGTGCGCCGGCCGTCGTCGAGCACGGGCACCCCGTTGACGACGACGTGGGTGATGCCCGCGGCGGCCTGCCGGGGCTCGTCGAACGTGGCGGTGTCGGCGACCGCGTCCGGGTCGAACAGCACCAGGTCGGCGGCGAAGCCCTCCCGCACGAGGCCGCGGTCGGCCAGCCGCAGCCGACGCGCGGCCCGCCCGGTCAGGTGGTGCACGCACTCCTCCAGCCCGAGCACGCCCAGTTCGCGCACGTACCGGGCGAGGTAGCGGGGGAACGTGCCCCAGGCGCGCGGGTGCGGCCGGTCGCCGACGAGCAGGCCGTCGCTGCCGCCGGTGTGCGCGGGGTGGCGCATGATCGCCCGCACGTTGTCCTCGTGACCCACGTGCATCAGGCACGAGGTGCCGAGGCGCTCGGAGACCAGCACGTCGAAGTACAGCTCGGCGGGCGGCCGACCGGCGCGGCGGGCGGCCTCGGCGACGGACAGCCCCACCAGGTGCCCGTTCTCGGCCCGGCGCACGCCGTTGACCTCGATCGCCTCCCAGTCGACGGGTACGCCGTGGCAGCCGTCCGAGCCGACCTCCTCGACCTCCACCCGGATGCGCTCGCGGGTGGCCGGGTCGGACAGCCGGGCGAGCGTGGCGTCCGGACCGCCCTCGCCGGCCCAGCTGGGCAGCAGCGCGGACAGGTACGTCGCGCCCGGCAGGTACGGGTAGGTGTCCAGCGTGATGTCCGCGCCGTCCGCGATCGCGCCGTCCAGCAGGGCCAGCAGCTCGCCCGCCCGGCCCCGGTTGACCTCGAAGTTCATCGTGGCGTGCGTGAGGTGCAGCGGGCAGCCGGAGGCGCGCGACACGGCGATCATCTCCGCGTACGCCTCCAGCGCGCCCGCGCCGTAGCTGCGGTGGTGCGGGCTGTGGAACCCGCCGTGCTCGGCGACGACCCGGCACAGCGCGGTCAGCTCGGCGGTGTCGGCGTACGTGCCGGGCGTGTAGGTCAGGCCGGACGACAGGCCCATCGCGCCCTCGCGCAGCGACGTGGCCAGCACCTCCCGCATGCGGTCCAGCTCGCGGTCGGTGGGCGGCCGGTCCTCGTGGCCGACGCACAGCATGCGCAGCGTGCCCTGCGGCACGAGGTAGGCGGCGTTGACGGCGATGCCCCGGTCGAGCCGGTCGAGGTACTCGCCGACCGAGCGCCAGTCCCAGTCGAACCCGGCCGGGTCGTCGTTCCACCCGGCGAGCTGGGCGCGCAGCACGGCGAGCACGTCGTCGTCCACGGGCGCGTAGGACAGGCCGTCCTGGCCCAGCACCTCGGTGGTGACGCCCTGGGTGACCTTGGCGAGGTGCTCGGGGTTCGCGAGCACCTGGAGGTCGGAGTGGGAGTGCATGTCGATGAAGCCGGGCGCGAGCACGCGCCCGTCGGCCTCGACGGTCCGGCCGCCGGTGACCCGGTCGCCGATCGCGGCGATCCGCCCGTCCCGCACGCCCACGTCCGCCCGGTGGCCGGGCGCGCCGGTGCCGTCGACCACCAGCGCGCCCCGGAAGACGATGTCCACGCCGCAGCCCCTAGAAGTAGGTGCGCACGAGGTCGACGACGGTGGTGCCGTCGACCACCGGGATGAGCTGCCACTTGTCGAACACCGTGCACGGGTGGGACAGGCCCAGCCCCACCCAGTCCCCGACCTCCACCGGGTCGTCGGGGGAGAGCCGCAGGAACGCGTGCTGGTCGTTGAGCGCGGTGACCTCCGCGTCCAGCGGCCGGACCGCGCCGTCCCGGCTCCGCACCAGCTGCGGCTCGGGCAGGCCCTCGTCGAACGACGCGTCGCGCTTGCCGAGCGTGAGCAGCGCCAGGCCGGGCTCGGGGCGGGAGCCGACCTGCGCCCAGGCCCGCAGCGCGGGCGTGAACGGCTCCGCGCCGGGTGTGCGGCCCAGCGGCGAGATGCCGCGGTAGAACCCGTCGTCGTGCGTGACGTACGCACCGCTGCGCAGCACCGGCCGCACCGGGAACGGCCACTCGCGGGTCAGCGCGGCGGCCACCTGGTCGAAGTACGCGCTGCCGCCCGCGGTGACGACGGGTTCGTCCACTTCGAACTCGTCGCGCAGCCGGACCACCAGGTCCCGCAACGACTCCAGGTAGCGGTCGATGGCGGCGCGGGCCCCCGGTGACGCGTCGTGCGCCAGCGCGCCCTCGTAGCCGCCGACGCCCGCGAGCCGCAGCGCGGGGCTGGCGCGCACCGCCCGCGCGACGGCCAGCGCGGTGTCGTGGTCGCGCGCGCCGGTCCGGCCGCCGGGCGCGCCGAGCTCCACCAGCACGTCGACCGGCCTCGGTGGTGTGCCCAGCACCTCCGTCATCCGCTCGACGCCCGCCACCGAGTCCACCCAGCAGGTGAACTCGAACGTCTCGTCGGCCAGCTCGTCGGCCAGCCACCGCAGGCCCGCGGGGTCGACGAGCTGGTTGGCCAGCAGGACGCGGCCCACCTCGAACGCCCGGTAGACGCGCACCTGGCTGATGGTGGCGGCGGTGATGCCCCACGCGCCGTGCGCCAGCTGGCGGGCGAACAGCTGCGGGGCCATCGTCGTCTTGCCGTGCGGGGCGAGCAGCACGCCGTGCTCGGCGCACCAGCCGGCCATGGTGGCCAGGTTGTGCTCCAGGGCGGAGGCGTCGAGCACGACCAGCGGGCCGACGAACCCGTCGGTGAACAGGTCGGGCCGGCGGTCGACCAGCTCGCCGACCGTGCCGCCGAACGCGTCGGCGGGCAGGCCCTTGAAGCGCCAGTCCACGCGGTCGTGGCGGATGGCGTCCACAGCGTCGAGGTCCACGGGATCGGCACTCCTCACGTTGCATTATACGCAACGGCTATTGCGCGATGTGATGTCGAAGTGTGTAACATTCGGCTCGCCGCCCGTCAATGCGAAGGCGCTGGGAGGAGCACGGATGCGGTTCGACCTGCCGGGTGGCGTGGTGTGCCTCGGCGAGACCATGGCGGTGCTGGTGCCGGCCGGACCCGGACCGGTGCGCGCCGCGCGCACGTGGACCCGGGTGATCGGGGGCGCCGAGTCCAACGTGGCCATCCACCTGCACCGGCTCGGCGTGCGCAGCCGCTGGGTGGGCGCCGTCGGCGACGACGCGTTCGGCGGGGCCGTCCTCGACGCGGTCGGCGGCGCGGGCGTCGACGTCACCGGCGTGCGGGTCGACCCCGACCGGCCCACCGGCCTGTACGTCAAGGAGGCCGACGCCGCCGGCAGCCGCGTCCGCTACTACCGGCGCGGGTCGGCCGCCTCCGCGCTCGGCCCCGACGCGCTCGACCGCCTCGACCTCGGCGCCGCGCTGCTCGTGCACGTCACCGGCATCACCGCGGCCCTGTCCGACAGCTGCCTCGACCTGCTGCGGGCCGTGCTCGCCGCGCCGCGCCGGGCGCCCGTGTCGTTCGACCTGAACTGGCGGCCCGCCCTGTGGCGCGACCGCGACCCCGCCGTGCTGCGGGAGCTCGCCGACGCCGCCGACGTCGTGCTCGCCGGGGCCGACGAGGCGCAGGCCGTGTGGGGCACCGGCGACCCCGACGGGCTGCGCGCCCTGCTGCCCGGTCCGACGACGCTGGTCGTGAAGCACGGCGCGCGCGGCGCGACCGTCGTGGAGGACGGCGCGACGACGTTCCAGCCGGCCCTGCGGGTCGACGTCGTGGAACCCGTCGGGGCGGGCGACGCGTTCGCCGCCGGCTACCTCGCCGCCCACCTCGCGGGCGAACCGCCGGCCCGCCGGCTGCGCGTCGGGCACCTCCAAGCCGCCTCCGCCCTGCTCACCAGGGAGGATGTCGGAGAGTCGCTGCCGTCCCACGTCACCGCGCCGCTGCTGGACGCCGACTCGGACACGTGGGCCGCCGCACACCTGAGGAGACGTCGATGAGCCAGAGCCTGGACCGGGCCCTCACGCTGGTGGGTGAACTCGCGACGGGGCCGAAGACCCTGGAGGAGCTGTCCGGCGTCGTCGACGTCCACAAGTCGACCGCCCTGCGGCTGCTGCGCACCCTGGAGTCGCACCGGTTCGTGCAGCGCGACGGCGTGCACCACTACCGGCTGGGCACCGCCCTGTTCGACCTCGCCAACCGGGCGCTGGAGGAGCGCGACGTGCGGCGCAGCGCCGAGGCCGCGCTGCGCGAGCTGAACTCCCGCACCGGCTACACCGTCCACCTCGCGTCCTACGAGGGCGGCGAGGTCATCTACATCGACAAGTACGACAGCACCCACCCGATGCGCATGTACTCCCGCATCGGCCGCCGCGCCCCGCTGCACTGCACGGCCGTGGCGAAGGTGCTGCTGGCGGACCTGCCCGAGGCGCGGCGGCGCGAGGTCGCCGCGACCATCGACTACGTGCCGCTGACCGCGAACACCCTCCTCACGCCCGAGGCGTACCTGGCCGAGCTGGAGCGCGTGCGCGCCGCCGGGTACGCCGTGGACAACGCCGAGCACGAGGACTTCATCCACTGCGTCGCCGCGCCGATCAGGGGCGCGGGCGGCGAGGTGGTGGCCGCCGTGTCGATGTCCGTGCCGAAGGTCCTGCTGGACTTCGACGGACTCCTCGGCCACCTGCCCGACCTGCTCGCGACCGCGCGGGCGGCGTCCGTCGAGTGCGGCTGGTCGCCGCGCGACTGAGAAGAGGACAACGCATGTCGAAGACCGAGATCCGCACCGCCGCCGCGCCCACCCCCGTGGCCGCCTTCTCCCAGGGCGTCCGCAAGGGCCCGATCCTCCAGGTGGCGGGGCAGGTCGCGTTCGACCCGGGGAGCGGCGCGATCGTCGGCGACACCGTCGCCGAGCAGACGGAGCAGGCGATGCGCAACGTGGAGGCCGTCCTGGCGGCCGGCGGGGCGTCCCTGGCCGACGTGGTGATGCTGCGCGTCTACCTCACCGACACCGCGCACTTCGCCGAGATGAACGAGACCTACAACGCCCTGGTGACCGGGACCCCGTTCCCGGCCCGCACCACCGTCTACGTGGGCCTGCCCGAGGGCCTGCTGGTCGAGATCGACGCCCTGGCCGTCCTCGACTGACCCGCGTGTCGTGCGTTCACGGCCCGCGTGTCGTGCATTCGGGACCCGTGAGTCGTGCGTTCGGGACCCGTGAGTCGCGCGTTCACGTCCGGGGGAACCGGTGTACTTCTGCCGGTTGTTCTGCGTGGTGCCCCGCGCCGCCGGGCGGTTGACTGGGACCACCCGAGAGCACGTCATGGAAGGACCCCGGCGATGGCGAGGAACGCATCACCGATCGGCTGACCTCACGTGTGCGGCCCGGTCGCGGAACCCCCCGGCCGTGACCGGGTCGCCGAGGTCGTCGAGGACGTCGGCGAGCGCGTCGAGCACGTCCGCCAGGTCGTGGTGGCGCTGCTCGTCGGCCAGCCCCACGGCGCGTGCCAGCTCGGCCCGCGCACCCGCCGCGTCGCCGAGCCGGTGCAGCGCGACCCCGCGCAGGTGGTGCGCGGTGCACAGCGTCGACGGCGCCGTGGTCCCGCGCAACGCGGCCAGCGCCTCGTCCGCCGCCGCCAGCACCTCGGGCCACCGGTCCAGCGGCGCCAGGCTGTGCGCGGTGCGCACCAGCAGTTGCGCCGTCATCTCCGCGGTCATCGCCGGCGCCAGGCCCAACCGGCCCGAGCGCACGACCCCCAGCAGTTCCCGGTGCACGACCACCGCGTCCTCGTACCGCTCCAGCCCGTGCAGCACCAGCCCGAGGCAGGACAGCGCGATCTGCTCGCCCAGCGCGTACCCCGCCCCGCGGAACAGCACCTGCGCCCGCCGCGCGTCGCCCCGCGCAGCCTCCAGCCGGCCGGACCGCATCTCCGACACCGCCCGGTAGTGCATCGCCCAGCCCTGCTCGACCACGTCCCCCGACGCCACGGCCGCGCGCCACGCCTCGTCGTGCAGCGCCAGCGCCTCGTCGTGGCGGCGCAGCAGCACGCCCAGCGTCCAGGTCAGGAAGTTCAGCTGCACGGCCTCGTCGCGCACGCCGCCCAGCGCCCGCGCCGCCGCCACGCCCGCGGTGAACACCTCCACCCACGTCTCGCCGCGCCCCCGCTGGTCCGAGTACCAGTGCACGGCGGTCGCCAGCCGCAGCACGTCCCCGTGCCGACCGTCCCGCGCCGCCCACCGCAGCGCGCCCGTCCAGTTCGCGGTCTCCGCCGTGAGCCACGCGTCGGCGTCCTCCTGGCCGCGCAGGCCGCCCACCGGCGAGCCGTCCGCGTCCGGCCCGAAGAACCCGGCCGCCGCCACCGCGGTGTCCAGCAGCAGGTCCACCACCCGCTGCCGCGCCCGCTCCACCACGGGCGCCGGGTCCTCGTCGACCAGCCGCTCCCCGGCGAACACCCGGACCAGGTCGTGGAACACGTACCGGCCCGGCACCTCCGCGGTGTCGAGCAGGCTCACGTCGACCAGCTCCTCCAGCGTGTCCTCGGCGGAGAACCGGTCCACGTCGGCCAGCGCCGCCGCCAGGTCCGCCCCGAAGTCCGCGCCCGGCACCAGCGACAGCCGCCGGAACAGCACCGCGGCCTTCGCGCCCAGCTGCCGGTAGGACATCTCGAACGCGGTGCGCACCTGGAGGTCGCCCGCCGTCAGCGCGGTCAGCCTGCGCCGCTCGTCGCCCAGCTGCTCCGCCAGGTGCGCGATCGTCCACTTCGGACGGCTGGCGAGCCGGTTGCCCGCGATGCGCAGCGCCAGCGGCAGGTGCCCGCACAGCGCGGCGACCCGCGCCGCCGCCACCGGTTCCGCGCCGACCCGCGCCCGACCCGCGATCGCGCCCAGCAGCTCCAGCGAGTCGTCCGCGTCGAGCACGTCCAGCCCCAGCCGCAGGCCCGCCTCCAGCCCGCCCAGCACCAACCGCGACGTCACCAGGACCAGCGAACCGGCGCCGGTCGCCAGCAGCGGGCGCACCTGCCCCTCGTCGGAGGCGTTGTCCAGCACCAGCAACGTCGACCGCTCGCGCAGCAGCGCCCGGTAGAGGTCCGAGCGCTCGGCCTCGCCTGCCGGGACCTGCTTCTCGTCCACGCCCAGCGCCACCAGCATCCGGTGCACGACCTCCGACGGGTGCACCGGCCGCGCGTCCATGCCGCGCAGGTTGAAGAAGAAGCAGCCGTCGGGGAAGCGCCCCGCCAGCCGGTAGGCGGTCCGCACCGCCAGCGTCGTCTTGCCCGCGCCCGGCGGTCCGTGCAGCACCACCAGCGACGTCGCGCGCAGCGCCGACCCCGCCGCGTCCAGGGCGGCCAGCTCGTCGTCCCGGCCCGTCAGGTCCGCCACGTCCGGCGGCAGGGCCGACTGGGCCACCGGCGGCTCGGGTGCCCGCCGCGCCCGGCCCTCCTTGGCCGCGTCCAGCAGCTCCTCGACCTCGTGCCGCGCCAGCGCCAGCACGCCCGCCAACGCCTCCACCGTGCGCCGCTGCGGTCCGCGGGCCCGTCCGCGCTCCATGTCGCTGATCGCCCGCACGCTGACCCCGGAACCCCCCGCCAGCTCCTCCTGGGTCAGCCGCGCCCGGCGGCGGTGCGCCCGCAGCAGGTCACCGAACGTCGTACCCACGCCCTCGACATTAGTAGCCCGCACGGGCCACACCGCCGCCCGGCGGCGCGAACGGTGACCGTTCGCGCACGATCCGGCACACCGCGGTCCCCGGACGGCCCGAGCCTGGTAAGACCACGCACCATGAAGTGGTACGCGGACCGTCCTGCCCGGCTGGCCCGGCAGGTGGTGGCCGACCTCGTGGCGGTGGCCTGGGTGTGGTTCTGGGCGACCCTCGCCCTGGCGGTCGGCGAGGCCGTCCGCGCGCTGCGCGCGCCCGGCGACGGGCTCGTCGACGCCGGGCGCGGCCTGACCGACACGTTCGGCGAGGCCGCCGCGAAGGCGCGCGACGTGCCGCTGGTCGGCGACCGGCTGGCCGAGGCCCTCGACCGGGGCAAGGACGCCGGGGGCACGCTGTCCGACGCGGGCAACACGCAGATCCAGGCGGTGGAGACCACCGCGCAGTGGCTCACCGTGGCGCTCGTCGCGATCCCCGTCGCGTTCCTGCTCATCACCTGGCTGCCGCTGCGGCTGAGGTTCGCCCGCCGGGCGAGCGCGGCGGCGCGGCTGCGCGACCAGGGCCGCCTCGACCTGCTCGCGCTGCACGCGCTGAACAACCTGTCCCTGCGCGAGCTGGCGAACTTCCCCCAGGACCCGGTCGAGGGCTGGCGCCGCCAGGACCCCGAGGTCGTCCGGGCCCTGGCGACCCGGCAGCTGCGGGCCAGCGGCGTGCGGGCCTGACGGGGCCGGTCCGGGCGCGGGGCCCGGACCGGCGTCACCGCCGGGTCACCCCATGCGGTGCCAGAACACCTGCCCGCCCGGGCCGTAGAGCACCACGTTCGAGTCGTTCTGCACGATCAGCCGGTCCGCCGCCGTGCCCCACGTGTGCGTGTGCCACTTCGCTACGCCCGCCGCCGTGTAGATCACCAGGTTGCCGTCGCCCTGGAGCACCACGTGCGTCGCGCCCGTGCCCCACGTGCCCGAGGACCACAGCGCCTGACCGGCCGCCGTGTACAGCACCAGGTTCCCGTCACCCTGCATGACCAGCGTGAACCGCCCGTCCGCCGACGTCCGCGACTGGCCCGCCTGGAGCGACTCGCCGCGCAGCAGCGTGTCGTTCGACGGCTGCGGCGTCGAGGAACCCGTGAACAGCAGCAGGTTCGGCGACCCCGTGCCCGGGTTGGCCACCTTGTTCGGCGTCGCCGCCGACACCAGCGCGTCCCGCACCTGCTGCGGCGTCGCACCGGGGTTCGCGGCCAGGTGCAGCGCCGCCGCGCCCGCCGCGTGCGGCGACGCCATCGACGTGCCGCTGATCGTGTTCGTGGCCGAGTCGCCCGTGCTCCACGCCGACGTGATGCCCACGCCCGGCGCGAACAGGTCCGTGCACGTGCCCCAGTTGGAGAACGTCGCCCGGCCGTCGCCGGAGTCGCTCGCGTTGACCGTGATGGCCTCCGCCACCCGCGCCGGCGAGTACGAGCAGGCGTTCGCGTTCGAGTTGCCCGACGCCACCGCGTACGACACGCCCGACGCGATCGAGTTGCGCACCGCCGCGTCCAGCGCGTCGTTCGCGCCGCCGCCCAGGCTCATGTTCGCCACGGCCGGCTTCACCGCGTTCGCCGTCACCCAGTCCACGCCCGCCACGACGCCCGCGATCGTGCCCGAACCCGAGCACGACAGCACCTTCACGCCGTGCAGCCGCACGCCCTTCGCGACGCCGTGCGCCGCGCCGCCGACCGTGCCCGCGACGTGCGTGCCGTGCCCGTTGCAGTCGGTGTCGTTGCCGTCCCCGGTGGTGTTGGCGTCGAACGTCGCCCGCCCGCCGAAGTCCTGGTGCGTCGTGCGGATGCCCGTGTCCACGATGTAGGCGTGCACGTTCGCCGCCGTCGTGGCGTAGCGGTAGTTCGCGTCGAGCGGCAGGTCGCGCTGGTCGACCCGGTCCAGGCCCCACGACGGCGGGTTCGGCTGGTCGGCCAGCAGCCGCACGTGCCGGTCCGGCGTGACGTAGTCCACCGCGGGGTCGGCGGCCAGCCGCTTCGCCGCGGCCTCCGACATCCTGGCGGCGAACCCGTTCAGGGCCGCCGAGTACCGGTGGGTGACCTCGCCGTCCACCTCCGAGGTGAACGCGCGGCCGTCCTTGAGCACCACGATGTAGCTGCCGGCCACGGCGTCGGGGCCGCCCGCGTCGCGGATCGACGCCTCGGCGGCCTGGGCGGGCGCGGCGACCAGCGCGGCGGTGGCCGCGACGATCGCGCCGGCACCCGCCAACCTGGCCCAGGGCGCGCGGAACTCTCCCATGTCGGGTTCTCCCTCGTGCAGGGTCGGGGATCAGGGGGTTCGCGCGAACCCCCTCGACCATGGCACGGGGTGAGCACCCGTCACAGGACGTGGCGGGCGGGCCTTCGGGTCGGCCTTCGGTGCGGCGCGCCGCGTCGGCGGCGGGCCGCGTCAGTACACGGGGCCGGTGTACTTCTCGCCCGGCCCCTGGCCCGGCTCGTCCGGGAAGACGGACGCCTCGCGGAACGCCCGCTGGACCGACTGGAGGCCCTCGCGCAGCGGGCCGGCGTGCGGCCCGAGGTACTCGACCGAGGCGGTGACCAGGCCCGCGAGGGCGGTGATCAGGCGGCGGGCCTCGTCCAGGTCGCGGCGCGGGCTCGTGTCGGGGTCCTCGTCGGCGAGGCCCAGGCGTTCGGCGGCGGAGCTGAGCAGCATGATCGCCGCCTTGCTGATCACCTCCACGCTGGGGACGTCGGAGAGCTCGCGGACGTTGTCCGGGGCGTTGTCGGCAGGCAGGTCGGTCACGGCGCCATTCTCGCAACTCCGCCGGTCGGCTCGCCGATTCGGGGGTTGACAAGCTCGTCTGGTACTATTTTCGGCGCGACCAGTCCCCACCCGTGTGGGGACGGCAAGTGGAGCCCCGCTCCCACCCGCGTCCGCCGCTTCGAGCAGGTGGCCGGGTCCGGTCCGGTGATGGGTGGACTGCGCCCTTCGCCGTGCGATCGGTCGGAAGCGGGCCTCACACCGGGCAGGTGTGGGGCCTCTTGTCTTTGGCGCACAACGAGTCACAAAGGACGTGAATGACAAGTCCCTCGAACCGTGGTGCTCCCGTGAGCACCGAGCCGCGCATCAACGACCGCATCCGCGTGCCCGAGGTTCGACTGGTCGGGCCGAACGGCGAGCAGGTCGGGATCGTTCGCATCGAGGACGCGCTCCGACTCGCCCAGGAATCGGATCTCGACCTCGTCGAGGTCGCCGCGCAGGCTCGGCCGCCGGTCTGCAAGCTCATGGACTACGGCAAGTTCAAGTACGAGAGCGCGCAGAAGGCACGCGAGTCGCGCCGCAACCAGCAGCTGACGGTCATCAAGGAGCAGAAGCTCCGCCCGAAGATCGACCCGCACGACTACCTGACGAAGAAGGGCCACGTGGCCCGCTTCCTGTCGCACGGGAACAAGGTCAAGGTGACCATCATGTTCCGCGGCCGTGAGCAGTCCCGGCCGGAGCTGGGCTACCGACTGCTCCAGAAGCTCGCTGAGGACGTCGCGGAGCTGGGGTTCGTCGAGTCCAACCCGAAGCAGGACGGCCGCAACATGATCATGGTGCTGGCCCCGCACAAGACCACGAAGACCCGCCCGATCAAGCACGACAGCGCCGAGGACGAGGCGCCGGCGGAGTCTGTCGAGGAGTGATCTCCCGGCCCCCAGGGGTCGGGAACCGGTGCCCCCGGCCCTCACGGGTCGGGGGGCAAGCACGGCCGCCCCCATGCCTGGTGGCTGCACGAGACTGAGGACGGAAATGCCCAAGAACAAGAGCCACAGCGGGACCTCCAAGCGCGTGAAGGTCACCGGCAGCGGCAAGCTCCTCCGGGAGAAGGCCGGCAAGCGCCACCTGCTGGAGAAGAAGTCCAGCAAGCTGACGCGCCGCCTCTCCGGCACGACCGAGGTCGCGAAGAACGACGTGCCGCGGCTGAAGAAGCTGCTGGGCCGCTAAGACCTTCCCCCTTGAACACCCGGGGCCGCTCACCCGGCCCCACGAGATCGACAGGATGGACCCGTGGCACGCGTCAAAAGGGCCGTGAACGCCCAGAAGAAGCGCCGTACCACCCTTGAGCTCGCCAGCGGCTACCGCGGCCAGCGTTCGAGGCTGTACCGCAAGGCCAAGGAGCAGGTGCTCCACTCGCTCAACTACGCCTACCGGGACCGCCGCGCCCGCAAGGGTGACTTCCGGAAGCTGTGGATCCAGCGCATCAACGCCGGTGTCCGCGCCAACGGCATGACGTACAACCGCTTCATCCAGGGCCTGCGCCTGGCCGGCATCGAGGTGGACCGCAAGATCCTCGCCGACCTGGCCGTCACCGACGAGGCCGCCTTCGCGGCCCTGGTCGAGGCCGCGCGCGCCGCCCTGCCGAGCGACGTCAACGCGCCCGTCGAGGACAACGCCTGAGCACGGACGATCGTGCACCACGACCCGGGGATGCTCCGTTCACCGAGCGGACACCCCGGGTCGTCGCCGCTCGGCGGCTGACCAGGCGGTCCGGCCGCGACCGCGCCGCCCGCTTCCTCGCCGAGGGCGCGCAGGCGGTGCGCGAGGCCCTCGCCTGGGCCGCCACCGGGCGCGGCGAGGTGCACGAGCTGTTCGTCACCACCGTCGCCGCCACCCGCAACCCCGATGTGGTGCGCGCCGCCGTCGACGCGGGCGTGCGGGTCAGCGGCGTGACCGACAAGGCCGCCGCCGCGCTGTCGGAGACCGTGACCCCCCAGGGCGTCGTCGCCGTCTGCTCGCCCGTCGACGTGCCGCCCGCCGAGGCGCTGGTGCCCGGGGTGCGGCTGGTCGCCGTGCTGCACGGGGTGGCCGACCCCGGCAACGCGGGCACCGTGGTGCGCGTCGCCGACGCCGCGGGCGCCGACGCGGTCGTGTTCGCGGGTGACACGGTCGACCCGCACAACGGCAAGTGCGTCCGCGCGTCCACCGGCAGCGTGTTCCACCTGCCGATCACGCGGGTGCGCGACGCGGCCGAGGCGTTCGACGGCCTGCGCTCCGCCGGGCTGCGCCTGGTGGCCGCCGACGGCCACGCGCCGGAGGACCTGGTCACCGCGGACCTGCGCGGCGACCTGGCCGCGCCCACCGCGTGGGTGTTCGGCAGCGAGGCCCACGGCCTGCCCGACGACGTCGTGGCGAGCCTCGACGCCTCGCTCAAGGTGCCCATCTACGGGGGTGCGGAGAGCCTGAACCTGGCCACCGCCGCCGCCGTGTGCCTGTACGCCTCGGCCCGCGCCCAGCGCGCCTGATCGCGCTCGACGCGATCGTCCTCGACGTGGTCGTGGACGTCCACACCCGCTCGGGCCGGTGCTCCGGCGGCACGTCGGGTCCGCCCGCCGCGGTGACCCCGACGGTCGGGGTCACCGCCTTCGGTCGGGGTCACGCCTCCAGTCGGATGTTCAGGGCCCTGAGCAGGGGGTCCGCCTGGGCCGCCTTGTCCTGCGCCCGCAGCGCCTCCTCCAGCACGTTCGCCGTGTCGCCGAGGATCTGGGGCGGGGTGGCGTCGGTGATCAGGGTGACCGCCCGGCGGGCCTCCGCCTCCGCGTTCACCGCGTCACCGGACTCCAGCAGGAAGCGGGCGCCCCGCGCCACCAGGAACGCCTGCCAGTCGACGTCCCCGATCCGCGCCGCCAGCTCCTCCGCCACGCCGTTCTGCTCCACCGCCTCCGCGTGCTCACCCGCCTGGACGTGCAGGAACGCCCTGATCGCGGCGATCCGCGCGGTCAGGTGGGTGCGGTGGTCCACGTCCTCCACCTCGGGCAGCAACTGCTCCGCCGCGTCCAGGGTGGCGGCGCACTCGGCGGTCTCCTCGTTCGGCAGGGCCGCCGCCGCCTCGACCAGGGACCCCGCCGCCTCGGCCTGGTCGGGGACCTGCTGCCACGCGCTCGCCGCGCCCTGGTAGGCGGAGGCCGCCTCCAGGGGGCGGTCGAGGCGTCGCAGGACGCCGCCCAGCAGGTCCAGGACCATCGCCTTGCGCCACGACTCGTCCGGCGGGATCAGGCCCAGCGCCGCTTCCAGGTGGCGCCTGGCCGACTCGGTCTCGTCCAGGCGCGCGCAGACCTGGCCCAGCCGGTAGCGGACGGGGACCGCCACGTCCGGGTCCACGTCGTCCGCGTCCACCACGCGGACCGCTTCCTCCAGCGCCTCGGCGGCCTCGACGAGACGGCCCGCCTTCAGGTAGCCGCCGGCCAGGGCGTAGCACGCCTTGGCCACGTCGTCCGGCACGCCCGCCTCGTGCCCGGCGGCCACGGCGTCGCGCAGTTCCACCAGGTGCTCGGCCTCCAGGCCGAGCCGCTCGACGGACGCCACGCGCTGGCGGTGCGCCTCCGCCGTCCACGGTCCGCGCGGCGCGCTGAACGCGCGCACGAACTCGGCCGCCGTCGCCACCGCCTCCTCCGCGTCGCCGCGCACGGTCCGGATCTTCAGCAGCAGCCGCAGCGCGTCGAACCGCACGGACGCCGGCACGCCGCCCGCCAGCAGGTCCTCGACCTCGGCCAGCGCCTCCTCCAGGTCACCGACCGTCGCCAGGTGCTGGGCCCGGTCGCAGCGCGCCCGCGACACCAGTTCCGGCACCTCGGCGCGCGCCAGCTCCAGCGCCTGCGCGGCGAGCACGCCCTGCTCGTCGTGCTCCTCGGCGTCGGCGAGCAGGTCTGCCAGCAGCAACCTGGTCAGCACCCGCGTGTACGCGGTGCCCGCGACCTCCGCCTCGGCCAGGCACGTGCGCGCGACCTCCACGCACTCCGCCGACCCGTCCTCGGCCGACTCGGCGCGCAGCCCCGCGCCCCGCGCGCGGAAGCGGTTGGCCAGGTCGTGCTCGCCGCACGCGACCAGCCGCTCGACGCCCTCGTCCAGCTCGGCCAGCACCTCGTCGCGCGGTCGGACGTGACCGCCCGCGATGGCTCGCCGCACCGCCACCAGCGCGGCCAGCGGTTCGGGCAGCAGCGGGTCGAGATCGGCGGGCAGCGAGCGCAGCAGCCGCATGCCGGTGACGAACTCGCCCTCGTCGAACGCCGCGCACATGCTCCGCGCCAGCTCCACCGGGTCGCCGACCGCGACCGGCTCCTCCTCCGGCGCGGCGGGCGCGGGCGGTGTGGCGACCGGCACCGCCAGCGGCACCGGGATCGTGTCCGGCCGCCCCAGGGTCTCCCGGATGCGCCTGCTCATCGCGTCCGAGCCGTTGCGCCGGTCGAACCGCGCCGCCAGGTCCAGCGCCTGCGCCTCCAGCAGCTCGCGCAGCCGCGCCGCGCTCAGCACGGTCGTGACGCCGTCGCGCGGCACGGCGAACTCCTCGTCCGGGTCGACCCGGCTCAGCAGCAGCGCCGCGCCCGCCGAGAAGTGCGCGGCCTGCGACGGGCTGGTCGAGTGGTGCACCCGGTGCAGGTGGCCGCGCAGCAGGTCGACGCCCCGCCGCACGTTGCCCGACGTCGCGCAGAACACCAGGTGGTCGTCCAGGTAGCCGCCGACGAGGTCGTCGCGGATCAGCCGGTGCGCCACCACGTGCGCCTGCCGCGCCCGGTCCACGTCGCCCAGCGCCACGAACGCGGGCGTCAGGGTGGTGAGGATGCCCTGCGGCTGGGTCGCGCAGCCCGTCTCCTGCTCCAGCTGGTGCTCGGCGTGCGCGACGGCCTCGGCGTGCCTGCCCTGCCGGATCAGGTGCCCGGCCTGCTCCTCGACGACGCACGCCTCGCAGTCGCTCATCGGCCCGCGGTCCACCGCCAGGTAGCGGGCGAAGTGCTCCCGGTACGCCTCATCGTCGCCGACGTGCGCGGCCAGGTCGGCGCGCGCCCCGTGCACCGGCTGCATCGAGTACCCGAGCCGCTGGTAGCGCGCCGCGAGCTGGTCGACGAACGACCCGATCTGCGCCAGCGTGAACCTGGGGTCGGCGATCAGGCCCGACACGATCCACTTGTGCGCCCAGTCGAAGCTGTGCGTCTCCCACTCGTCGAACGCACCGGGGTCGCGCTTCTCGGCCGTGCCGCACCATGCGAACGGGGCCAGCATCAGGTCGTAGCGGCCCAGGTCGTAGGCCGAGCGGATCAGCGCGATCCGGCAGCTCACGGCCAGCGGCAGGTGGTCGACCGCGTCCGCCGCGCGGGCCGCGCGCTCCAGCGCCTCGTGGCGCGCCATGCCCTCGGGCATGTGGTACGCCTCCACGAACCGGCGTTCGGCGGCGTCCTTCTCCTCGCTCATCAGCGGTCTCCCACGGCGCGGTCCAGCAGTTCCAGGAACGATCGGTTCAGCGCCGCGGTGTCCTTCGGGCGCATCGGCCGCCGTGCTTGCAGCAGGGCGTGCACGTACAGCGACTCCACGGTCAGCTCCACGAGCGCCGCGTCGGTCAGCCTCGCCAGCCGGCGCACCAGCGGGTTGCGGCAGTTCAGCACGAGGCGCTGCGCGGCGTCGGACGACGAGGACCCGACCAGGTTGCCCAGCAGCTCCGCCCACAGCGCGTCGGCCTCCTCGCCCGCCTGCCGCGCGTCGCGCTTGCGCTCGGCCTCCGCGTTCGTGACCAGCAGCGCGGGCAGCGTGCCCGGGTCGAAGTCGCGCGGCACGGCCTCGCAGTCGTGCCGCCCCAGGACGTCCTCGGCCAGCACGAGGCGTTCGCGCAGGGCGCGCTCCAGCTCCGGCTCGGGGTCGTCGAGGGCGGCCAGCACCTCGCCGGGCGAGACCCGGCGCGCGGCCGCCGGGCCGTCGAGGGCGACGAGCCGCTCCATGATCTCGGCGTCGTAGGCGTAGCCCGCGTTGACCAGGCCCATGCCCTGGGCGTGCGCGACCGGCGCGAGCTGGCGGAACTCGTCCACGTCCGGGACGTGCGCGATCGTGCCGTGCCTGCGGCGGAACTGGCGCAGCGACTGGGCGCCGTCGGTGGTCTCGAACGGCAGCCACCGCTCGACCAGGCGCAGCATCTCGTCGTCGACCCGGGCCAGCGACTTGATGCCCAGGTGGTGCGCGTCGAGCAGGGCGCGGGTGCGGTCGGGGTCGGTCGCGTCGAGCCGCACGAGCCAGTCGCGGACCTGGCGGCCCAGCTCCTCGCGCACCGCCAGCAGCGTCTCGTCCTGGTACAGCGACTCGCGGCTCGCGGTCGGGCGCAGCGACGTCGAGTCGACCACGCAGCGCACGAAGTACGCCCACTCCGGCAGCAGGCCCTCGATGCTGTCGCCGACCAGCATCCGCTTGAGGTACACGCGGTGCGACTGGCGGGCGCCGGGGTGCACACCGCCCGGCAGGACGTACGCGACGCCCCGGAGGCCCACGGTCGGCACCTCGACGGGGATCGCGTCGAACGGCCGCACGCCCAGCACGCGCTCCCCGTAGGCCAGGGCGTCGTCGGTCCACGGCAGCGCGTCGTGCGTGACGACCTCGTCGCCGACGCGGACGGTCACCGGCAGCAGCTCGCCGTACTCGGCGAGCAGGGCCTTCACCACGTCGTGCTCCAGCCAGTGCTCGGCGTCGCGGTGCGGCACCAGCT
This sequence comes from Saccharothrix longispora, assembly GCF_031455225.1. Classification (GTDB taxonomy): domain Bacteria; phylum Actinomycetota; class Actinomycetes; order Mycobacteriales; family Pseudonocardiaceae; genus Actinosynnema; species Actinosynnema longispora. Next base: position 4,968,973 of record NZ_JAVDSG010000001.1, on the reverse strand, counting down.
CGATCGTGGTGCCGACCTCGGCCCGCTCGGCCTCGCCGACCTCGTAGTGGCCGCTCGCGTCGGCGGTCCAGCGCACGGCGGGCCCGCCGCGCGCGCTGCGGGTGGTGAGGTTGACGCGCTCGGCGACCAGGAACGCCGACAGCAGGCCCACGCCGAACTGGCCCAGGAAGCCCTGGCGGGCGAAACCCAGGTCGTCGCGCTTGGACGTGCGGCCGAGCGTGGACAGCAGGTCGTGCACCTCGCGCTCGGTGAGGCCGACGCCGGTGTCGGAGATGCGGAGGGTGCCGCCCGGGGACCCGACCGGCTCGACCACCACCTCGCCGGGCGCGTCCGGCTGGAGCGCGCGGCGGGCGGTGATCGCGTCCACCGCGTTCTGCAGCAGTTCGCGCGCGTACACGCGGGGGCTGCTGTAGAGGTGGTGGCTGAGCAGGTCGATGATCCCGCGCAGGTCGACACCGAAGGTGTGTGCCAAGTGGAGTTCACCTCGGGTCAAGGTCATGGGTGACGGACGGTTCCAGGTTCGTTCACGCGGCTCGTGGTCCGGTTTTCCGCTCTTCGCCCGCCGGGACCCGCTCGCGCCCGCAAGACTGCCACGACCCACCGACAACCTCGAACCGGTCGGGGCCGCGGACGGCGGTTCGTGCCGGTCAAGGCCGATCACCTAGGATCGGTCCGCCCCTCCGCGCACCTCGCGGAAGGGCTATCCACCTGTTGTCCGTGACGGGAGCTGTCCACCAACCATGTCCGGAGCCAACGACCCGTACGACCCGAAGCAGGTCGCGGCGCTCTCCCCGGAGGCGCTGGACACGGCGGTCGAGCAGGCTCGGGAGGCGTTCGCGAAGGCGGCCGACCTCGACGAGCTGGCCGCCGTGAAGCCGAGCCACCTGGGCGACCGCTCGCCGGTCCTGCTGGCCCGCCGCGAGATCGGTGCCCTGCCGCCCGCCGCGAAGGCCGAGGCCGGCAAGCGGGTGAACGTGGCGCAGAACGCCGTCAAGCAGGCGTTCGAGGAGCGGCGCGCCGAGCTCCAGGTCGAGCGCGACGAGCGCGTCCTGCGCGAGGAGGCGGTCGACGTCACGCTGCCGTGGGACCGCGTCCCGCGCGGCGCGCGGCACCCGATCTCCACGCTCGCCGAGCGCATCGCCGACGTGTTCGTGGCCATGGGCTACGAGGTCGCCGAGGGCCCCGAGCTGGAGACCGAGTGGTTCAACTTCGACGCGTTGAACTTCGGCAAGGACCACCCGGCGCGGACCATGCAGGACACGTTCTACGTGGCGCCCGCCGACTCGGGCCTGGTGCTGCGCACGCACACCAGCCCGGTGCAGGCGCGCACGCTGCTGGACCGCGAGCCGCCCGTGTACGTGGTGTGCCCCGGCCGCACGTTCCGCACCGACGAGCTGGACGCCACGCACACCCCCGTCTTCCACCAGGTCGAGGGCCTGGCCGTGGACAAGGGGCTGACCATGGCGCACCTCAAGGGCACGCTCGACGCGTTCGCCCGCGCCATGTTCGGCGCGGACTCCCGGACCCGCCTGCGCCCGAGCTTCTTCCCCTTCACCGAGCCGTCCGCCGAGGTGGACGTGTGGTTCCCGGAGAAGAAGGGCGGCGCGGGCTGGGTCGAGTGGGGCGGCTGCGGCATGGTCAACCCGAACGTGTTGCGCAACTGCGGCGTCGACCCGGACGTGTACTCCGGGTTCGCGTTCGGCATGGGCCTGGAGCGCACCCTGCAGTTCCGCAACGGCCTGCCCGACATGCGCGACATGGTCGAGGGCGATGTCCGCTTCACCCAGCCATTCGGAACGGAGGCCTGACCGGTGCGCATTCCGGTTACCTGGCTGGTCGAGAACCTCGAGTTCACCGAGACCCCCACGCCAGAGCAGCTCGCCGAGGCGTTCGTGCGGATCGGCATCGAGGTGGAGGACGTCCACCGGCTCGACGGCGTCACCGGACCGCTGGTCGCGGGCCGCGTCGTCGAGGTCGAGGAGCTGACCGAGTTCAAGAAGCCGATCCGCTACTGCCAGGTCGAGGTCGGCCCGGAGCAGGTCAACGGCATCGTCTGCGGCGCGTCGAACTTCCGGGAGGGCGACACCGTCGTGGTGGCGCTGCCCGGCGCGGTGCTGCCCGGCGGGTTCGCCATCTCCTCCCGCAAGACCTACGGCAGGACCAGCGACGGCATGATCTGCTCGGCCCGCGAGCTGGGCCTGGGCGACGACCACGCGGGCATCATGGTGCTGCCCAGCGGCACCGCGCAGCCCGGCGACGACGCCGTCGAGCTGCTCGGTCTCGGCGACACGGTCATCGAGGTCTCGCCCACCCCCGACCGCGGATACGCGTTCTCGGTGCGCGGCCTGGCCCGCGAGCTGGCCTGCGCGTTCGACGTGCCGTTCGGCGACCCCGGTCTGGCCGAGGTGCCCGAGGGCGAGGGCGAGGTGCTGCCCGTCCGCATCGAGGACGAGGGCGCCTGCTCCCGGTTCGTGGCCCGCCGCGTGACCGGCGTCGACCCGACCGCGCCCACCCCGTGGTGGATGCGGCGGCGGCTGATGCTCGCGGGCATCCGGTCGATCTCGCTGCCGGTGGACGTCACCAACTACGTGATGCTGGAGCTGGGGCAGCCGCTGCACGCGTTCGACGCGTCGTCCGTGAAGGGCGGCCTGGTCGTGCGGCGCGCGGTGGCCGGCGAGAAGCTGACCACGCTGGACGAGCAGGTCCGCGCGCTGGACCCGGACGACATCGTGATCGCCGACGACAGCGGCGTCGTGTCGCTGGCGGGCGTCATGGGCGGCGCGAGCACCGAGGTCGGCCCCGCCAGCTCGGACATCCTGCTGGAGGCGGCGAACTGGGACCCGGCGTCCATCGCCCGCACGGTGCGCCGCCACAAGCTGCCCAGCGAGGCGGCGAAGCGCTTCGAGCGGGTCGTGGACCCGGCGCTGGCGCCGGTGGCGCTGGAGCGCGCGGCGCGCCTGCTGGACATGTTCGCCGACGGCAGCATCCGGCCCGAGCGCACGGACGTGGGCTCGCCCGCCGCGTCCGGCCCGGTGACGATGCCGATCGACCTGCCCGACCGGGTCGCCGGGGTGCGCTACGCGCGCGGCGTGACGGCGCGGCGGCTGGGCCAGATCGGCTGCCAGGTCGAGGTCACCACCGGTGACGACGGCGCGACCATGGTCACCGCGGTGCCGCCCACGTGGCGCGCGGACCTCACCCAGCCCGCGGACCTGGTGGAGGAGGTGCTGCGGCTGGAGGGCTACGACACGATCCCGTCCACGTTGCCGCCCGCACCCGCCGGTCGCGGCCTGACCGAGCAGCAGCGCCGCCGCCGCACGGTGTCCCGCGCGCTGGCCGAGAACGGGTTCGTCGAGGTCAAGCCGTTCCCGTTCGTCGCGCCGGCGGTGTTCGACGCGCTCGGCCTGCCCGAGGGCGACGTGCGCCGCAACGCGCTGAGCGTGCTCAACCCGCTGGAGGCCGACAAGCACGCGCTGGCCACCACGCTGGTGCCGGGGCTGCTGGAGACCGTGCAGCGCAACCTGGCGCGCGGGCAGAAGGACCTGGCGGTCTACGCGATCGCCCAGGTGACGCTGCCGCGCGCGCAGCAGGTGCCGGTGCCCGCGGTGGGCGTGGGAGCCCGCCCGTCGGACGCCGACGTGGCGTCGCTGCTGGCGTCGCTGCCGCAGCAGCCGGTGCACGTGGCCGCCGTGCTGGCGGGTAACCGCGAGCAGGCCGGCTGGTGGGGCAAGGGCCGCCCGGCCGACTGGGCGGACGCGGTGGGGGCCGCGCGGCTCGTGGGCGAGGCGTACGGCGTGGAGCTGACGGTGGTCGCCTCCGACCTGGCCCCGTGGCACCCCGGCCGGTGCGCGGAGCTGCGCGTCGGCGACTGGCCCGTGGGGCACGCGGGGGAACTGCACCCGAAGGTCGTGGAGGCGCTGGGCCTGCCGAAGCGCACGGTCGCGCTGGAGCTGGACCTCGACGCGCTGCCGCTGACCGACGACCGGCCCGCGCCCGTGGTGTCGCCGTACCCGCCGGTGCTGCTGGACGTGGCCGTGGTGGTGGGCGCGGACGTGCCCGCCGACCGGGTGGCCCGGGTGCTGCGCGCGGGCGGCGGGGCGCTGCTGGAGGACATCCGGCTGTTCGACGTCTACACCGGTGACCAGGTGGGCGAGGGCAAGCGGTCGCTGGCCTACTCCCTGCGCTTCCGGGCGCCGGACCGCACCCTGACGGTGGAGGAGGCGACGGCGGCGCGCGACGCGGCCGTGGCCGCCGCCGCGGAGCGCTTCGGCGCGGTGCTCAGGGGCTGATCGCGGTCCCGGACCCGCGTCGCCGCGGGTCCGGGACTGGGCCGGTTGAGTGGTCCTCCCGGTGCCCGTGCGCGGTGAACGGGCAGGTCGGAAGGGTGTCGTCCGGTGTCAAGGGGTCCAAAGGCCTGTGTTTCCGGGCACGCTGGGTCCTTGCGCGGATGTTGAACGTTCTCCAAGATTGGCTGTGCGGCCCGCTGGGCCGAGGGGCGAAGCGATGAACCGCCGGGCGTGTCTGGTCGCCGGTCCGACGGGGAGCTAGCGGCGAACCCACCGCCTGGAGCAGCAATCTAGTGAGGTTGCCTCATGCGCAGTCTGGGTCCCCGGATGGAAGCCGCCGTCGCCGCGACCATCCTCGGTGTGGGGGCTGCCGTCGTGGCCGCCATGCACCTGACCTGGCCCGAACCGGAGTTGCCCGCCATGGCGTACTCCGTGAGCGGGGCCGAGGCGGGGGTGGCCGACCTCCAGCCGTTCGAGATCGACGACATCTCGGGCGCGCCGGTCGAGCTGACCCCGGGCAGTGAGGGCGCCCGCCTGGTGCGGCTGTCCAACCCGAACGGCGTCGACATCGTCGTGCTGACCCTCCAGGCCCAGCCGGGCCTGCCGCTGGACGAGGCGCGGAACCACGTGCCCGAGTGCCCGTCCGGGGTGCTCACCGTGGTCCCGATGGGGGAGCCGGTCACCATCCCGCCCGCCGGCGCGGTCGAGGTGGAGATGGTCGTGCAGATCGCGCACGACGTGCCGGACGCGTGCCGGGACCTGGTCTTCCCGCTCACCTACTCGGGGCGCGCCGCCCTCGGCTAGAGGTGCTTGAGGGCCTCGCGCCGGGACAGCGCGGACAGGCCCGGGTGGTCGTCGACGAACGCGCGGACCCAGTCCGGGTCCGTGCGGGAGTGCTGCCGCAGCGCCCAGCCGACCGCCTTGCGCAGGAAGAAGTCGGGATCGGCGGCGTTGGCCTCGACCACGTCGCGCAGCAGGTCCCGGTCGGTCGCATCCTTCGAGGCGAGCTGGCAGATCACGGCCGTGCGGCGGCGCCACCGGTCCTCGTCGGTCGCCCACGCGCGCACCAGGGGCGTCACGTGCGCCGGGTGGGCGCGCAGCAGCGGACCGACCCGGTTGGCGGCGACCTCGTCCACGAAGTCCCACCACGCCCCGGTGACGACGAACTCGTCGTAGACGGGCAGCAGGTCCACGTCCTGCCAGTCGCGCCGGCGGCCCGTGAGGTCGACCGCCGCGTAGCGCTCCTCGCGGAAGCGGGCGTCGCGCCACAGCTCCAGCGCGGTGGCCAGCCACTCGCCGCGCGAGGTGAGGGGGTGCTCGGCCAGCGCGGCGCGCAGCACGCGGACGCGCTCCGGTTTCGGCACGCCGAGGAACGGCATGTCGGACTTCATGTACCGCCGCATCCCCGGCGCCTCCCCCGGTGAGGCCGCGGCGGCCAGTCCACGTCGGATCACCCCGGCGAGTCCGTTCACCCGAACACCGTAGGGCAGGTTCGTGTGCGAGGCTTCCGGCATGAGCGAGTACGACTACGACCTGGTCGTCATCGGATCGGGCCCCGGCGGCCAGAAGGCGGCCATCGCGGGCGCCAAGCTCGGCAAGCGCGTCGCCGTCGTGGACCGCGCCGACATGGTGGGCGGCGTGTGCGTCAACACCGGGACGATCCCGTCGAAGACGCTGCGCGAGGCGGTGATGTACCTGACCGGGATGAGCCAGCGCGACCTGTACGGCGCGAGCTACCGGGTCAAGAGCGACATCTCCATCTCGGACCTGCTCTCCCGCGCCCAGCACGTCATCGGGCGCGAGGTGCAGGTCGTGCGTGCCCAGCTGCACCGCAACCACGTCGACCTGCTCAGCGGCACCGCGACCTTCCTCGACCCGCACACCGTCTCCGTGCGGGGCGCGCACCGCGGCGAGCACCACTCCGTCACCGCGGAGAAGATCGTCATCGCCACCGGCACCCGCCCCGCGCGACCGGACCAGGTGGACTTCGACGAGGCCCGGGTGCTCGACTCCGACGAGGTGCTGGCGCTGGAGGAGATCCCGTCGTCGCTGGTCGTGGTGGGCGCGGGTGTCATCGGCATCGAGTACGCCTCCATGTTCGCCGCGCTCGGCACCCGCGTCACGGTGGTCGAGCAGCGCGACCGGATGCTCGACTTCTGCGACCCGGAGATCGTCGAGTCGCTCAAGTTCCACCTGCGCGACCTGGCGGTGACGTTCCGGTTCGGCGAGAAGGTCGTCAACGTCGACGTGGCCGAGACGGGCACGGTCACGACGCTGGCCAGCGGCAAGCGCATCCCGGCCGCCGCGGTGATGTACTCGGCGGGCCGGCAGGGCAACACCGAGGCGCTCGACCTGGACAAGGCGGGCCTGGAGGCCGACCGGCGAGGCCGGCTCAGCGTGGACGAGCACTACCGCACGCCCGTCGAGCACATCTACGCGGTGGGCGACGTCATCGGCTTCCCCGCGCTGGCCGCCACGTCGATGGACCAGGGCAGGCTCGCGGCCTACCACGCGTTCGGCGAGGAGGCGCGCGAGCTGTCCGCGCTCCAGCCCATCGGCATCTACACCATCCCGGAGATCTCGTACTGCGGCGCCACGGAGGCCGAGCTGACCTCGTCCGCCACGCCGTACGAGGTGGGCTTGGCGCGGTACCGGGAGTTGGCGCGCGGCTCGATCGTCGGCGACGCCTACGGCATGCTCAAGCTGCTGGTGTCCACCGTGGACCGCAGGCTGCTCGGCGTGCACCTGTTCGGCACCGGCGCGACGGACCTCGTGCACATCGGGCAGGCCGTGATGGCGTGCGGCGGCACGGTGGACTACCTGGTGGACACCGTCTTCAACTACCCGACGCTGTCCGAGGCGTACAAGGTCGCCGCCCTGGACGCCACGAACAAGATCCGCGCCCTGGAGCGGTTCGGCCGGTAGGCGTCACGCCGCCCCCACCAGGGCGGCGACGTGGTGCAGGCGCGCGTCGTGGACGTCCCGCAGGGGCGGGACGAGCAGGGTCGTGAGGCCGGACTCCACGGCCGCGCCGTCGTGCGTGGAGCGGTCGCCCACCACGAGCGTCCGGTCCGGCTCGGCGCCCAGGTCGTCGAGCGCGAGGCGGAAGACCGCCGGGTCGGGCTTGACCACGCCGTGCTCGAACGACAGCGTGAACGAGTCCACCGGCAGGTCCCGGAACGCGGGCCGGATGTCGAAGTGGATGTCGCTGAGCACCCCGATGCGCACGCCGTGCCCGCGCAGCGCCCGCAGCACCGGCTCGACGTCCACCGCGAACGGGTTCGCCGCCGGGTCGCACTCCACCGCGTACAGCGAGGCGGCCAGCCCGTCGTCGATCCCGGCGTCCCGGAACGCCCGGTGGCAGGTCTCGCGGTGCAGGTCGGCGTCCGCGTCCATGCCCGGCACGTCCAGCGCACACCCGCGCAGCAGCGCCGCCACCCCCGCCGCGCCGGACGGGTCGCGGCCGAGCCTGCGCAGCGCCTCGGTCGCCCAGCCGGTGAACGTCGGCGCGAGCACGAGCGTGCCCCGCCAGTCGAAGATCACGGTGCGCAGTCGTCGGTCACCGTTCGTGTTCAGGTGTCTCACTCGCCCGACCCTGTCGCATCACTCCGCCCCGTCGCTACCTTCTCCCCACCGCACCTCCCGCGCCGCCGACGGTCGGAGGCCCCGCCATGACCCTGCCCCTGCACATGCGCCGCGACGGGTTCGCCCCGGCGGCCGAGCTGGCCGCGGCGCGCGACGAGGAGGGGGTCCGGCTGTTCGAGACGCCGATCGGCGACCGGGTGTGGCTGGTGACGCGCGTCGCCGACGTCCGCCGCGTCCTCGGCGACCCGGCCCGGTTCGGCAACTCCGCGCGCCACCTCGTGCCCGGCGCGCCCGCCCTGTCCGACGAGGAGCTGGCCCGCGTGCGGCCCGGCAACGTGCTCGGCTACGACCCGCCCGAGCACACCAGGCTGCGGCGGCTGCTCGCGCCCGGCTTCACCGCACGCCGGGTGCGCCTCCTCGAAGCCGGGGTGCACGGGATCGTGCGCGACCACCTCGACGCGATGGCCGACGCCGGGCCGCCCGCCGACCTCGTACCCGCGTTCGCGCTGCCCGTGCCGTCGTTGGTGATCTGCGAACTGCTGGGCGTGCCGTACGCGGAGCGCGCCGAGTTCCAGCAGCGCGCCGCGGACTTCTTCGACGTGTCCCTGACCCCGGAGCAGCGGATGGACGTCGCGCTGCGGTCCCGCGCCTACCTGGCCGGGCTGGTCGACCGCGCCCGGGTCGACCCCGGCGACGACCTGCTGGGCGTGCTCGTCCGCGCCGGCGAACTGGACGGCGACGAGCTGGTGGGCGTCGCCGACCTGCTGCTGCTCGCGGGCCACGAGACGACGGCCAACATGCTGGGCCTGGGCGTGCACGCCCTGCTGCGCCACCCCGACCAGCTCCGCCTGCTGCGCGAACGGCCCGACCTCGTCGACGGGGCGGTGGAGGAGCTGCTGCGCTGGCTCACCGTCGTGCACACCGGCGTGCCGCGGGTCGTGACCGCCGACGTCGAGCTGGGTGGCCGTGAACTGGCCGAGGGCGACCTCGTGGTCTGCTCCCTGCCCGCCGCCAACCGCGACCCCGACCTGCTGCCCGACGCCGACGAGCTGGACCTGACCCGCCGGCCGACCGGCCACGTCGCGTTCGGCCACGGCGCGCACCACTGCCTCGGCGCACCCCTGGCCCGGCTGGAGATGCGCGCCGCCTTCCCCGCGCTGCTGCGCCGCTTCCCGGCCCTCCGCTTGGCGGGAGAGCCGGAGTTCCGACCGACGCAGGTCGTCTACGGGCTGTCGTCGCTGCCCGTGACCTGGTGAGGGCTGCCCGCGGCGTGGTGGGGCGGCTCCCACGACGTGGAAAGAAATTTGAGTGATGATGCACCGGAGTGCATACTTATCCGTATGACGGTTCGGATCGCGGTGGCCGGGGCCAGTGGCTACGCCGGCGGTGAGGTGCTCCGGCTGCTGCTCGGGCACCCGGACGTGGAGATGGGGGCGCTCACGGCCGGCGGCAACGCGGGCACGCCGCTGCTCGCCCACCAGCCGCACCTGCTGCCGCTCGCCGACCGCGTCCTGGAGGAGACCACCGCCGAGCGGCTGCGCGGCCACGACGTGGTCTTCCTCGCCCTCCCGCACGGCAAGTCGGCCGCGATCGCCGCCGAACTCGGCGACGACACCCTCGTCGTCGACTGCGGCGCGGACCACCGGCTCACCAGCGCCGCGGCCTGGGAGCGCTGGTACGGCGGGGAGCACGCGGGCAGCTGGCCCTACGGCCTGCCCGAGCTGCCCGGCAAGCGCGACGAGCTGCGGAACGCGAAGCGCGTCGCCGTGCCCGGCTGCTACCCGACGGTGTCCTCGCTGGCCCTGGCCCCCGCGATGGGGCTGGTCGAGCCCGAGGTCACCGTGGTCGCCGTCTCCGGCACGTCCGGCGCGGGCAAGGCGGCCAAGACGAACCTGCTGGGCTCCGAGGTGATGGGCTCGCTGTCCGCCTACGGCGTCGGCGGCGCGCACCGGCACACCCCCGAGATCGCGCAGAACCTGACCGGGGTCGCCGGCCACGACGTGAAGGTCTCGTTCACCCCGGTCCTGGCCCCGCTGCCGCGCGGCATCCTGGCCACCTGCTCGGCCGCGCTCACCGACCCCGACGCGGACGTCCGCGAGGTCTACGCGAAGGCCTACGCCGACGAGCCGTTCGTGCACCTGCTGCCGGAGGGCCACTGGCCCACCACGGGCGCGGTGCTCGGCTCGAACGCCGTGCAGCTCCAGGTCACCGTCGACCGCGACCTGGGCAGGCTCGTCGTCGTCGCCGCGATCGACAACCTGGCGAAGGGCACCGCGGGCGCCGCGGTGCAGTGCATGAACCTGGCACTCGGCCTGCCGGAGACCACCGGCCTGTCCACCGTGGGAGTGGCACCGTGAACCGCGAGCCCGTGAACCGCGACCCCGTGAACCGCGACAGGGGCGTGACCGGCCCGTCCGGCTTCACGGCGGCGGGGGTCGCCGCCGGCATCAAGGAGTCCGGCGCGCTGGACCTCGCGCTGGTCGTCAACGAAGGGCCGGGCCAGGCCGCCGCGGGCGTCTTCACCACCAACCAGGTCAAGGCCGCGCCCGTGCTGTGGTCGCAGCAGGTGCTCAAGGAGCGCCGGCTGCGCGCCGTCGTGCTCAACTCGGGTGGCGCGAACGCGTGCACCGGCCCCGAGGGCTTCCAGGACACCCACGCGACCGCCGAGAAGGTCGCCGCCGTGCTGGACGTCGGCGCGATCGAGGTCGCCGTGTGCTCCACCGGCCTGATCGGCGAGCGCCTGCCGATGGACGCCCTCACCGCGGGCGTCGACAAGGCCGCCGCCGAGCTGGCCGCCACGGACCGGGCCGGGCTGGACGCCGCCACCGCCGTGATGACCACCGACACCCACCCCAAGCAGTCGTTCCAGGCCCACCCCGACGGCTGGTCCGTCGGCGGGTTCGTCAAGGGCGCGGGCATGCTGTCGCCGAACATGGCCACCATGCTCAGCGTCATCACCACCGACGCGGCCCTCGACGGCGACGCGCTCGACGCGGCCCTGCGCCGGGTCACCGCCCGCACCTACGACCGGCTCGACGTCGACGGCGGCACGTCCACCAACGACACCGTGCTGCTGCTCGCCTCCGGCGCCTCCGGCGTCACCCCCGACCCCGAGGAGTTCGCGAAGACCCTCGAAGCCGTCGCGGGCGACCTGGTCAAGCAGCTCCAGGGCGACGCGGAGGGCGTCACCAAGGAGGTGGCCGTCACGGTCACCGGCGCGCTCACCGAGGCCGAGGCCGTCGAGGTCGCCAAGACCGTGGCCGAGGACAACCTGGTGAAGACCGCCCTGTTCGGCTCCGACCCCAACTGGGGCCGCATCGCCATGGCCGTCGGCCGCTCCCGCGCCACCGTCGACCAGCACAGGCTGAGCATCGCCATCAACGGCGTCACCCTGTTCGCCGACGGCCACAAGGCCGCCGACCGCGCCGAAGCCGACCTGTCCGGTCGCGACGTCGACATCGTGGTGGGCCTCGGCCTCGGCGACGGCACGGCCACCGTGCTCACCACCGACCTGTCGCACGCCTACGTCGAAGAGAACAGCGCGTACAGCTCGTGACGATCCCCGCACAGGACAAGGCCGCCGTCCTCATCGAGGCGCTGCCCTGGCTCCAGCGCTTCCGCGGCGCGATCGTCGTCGTCAAGTACGGCGGCAACGCCATGGTCGACGACGAGCTCAAGCGCGCGTTCGCCCAGGACGTGGTGTTCCTCAAGGTCGCCGGTCTGCACCCGGTCGTGGTGCACGGCGGCGGCCCGCAGATCGCCGCGATGCTGACCAGGCTCGGCATCCACAGCGAGTTCCGCGGCGGCCTGCGCGTCACCACGCCCGAGGCCGCGGACGTGGTCCGCATGGTGCTCGTCGGCCAGGTGCAGCGCGAGCTGGTCGGCCTGATCAACCGCCACGGCCCGTACGCGGTCGGCCTGTCCGGCGAGGACGCCCGCCTGTTCACCGCCGCGCGCCGCCCGGCGATCGTGGACGGCGAACCGGTCGACATCGGCCTCGTCGGCGACATCGTCGACGTCGACCCGGACGTGGTGCTCGACGTCGTGCGCGCCGGCCGCATCCCGGTGATCTCCACGGTCGCCCCGGACGTCGACGGCGTCGTGCACAACGTGAACGCCGACACCGCGGCGGGCGCCGTGGCGGTGGCGCTGGACGCCGCGAAGCTCGTGGTCCTCACCGACGTGGAGGGCCTCTACGCGGACTGGCCGGACAGGGGCTCCCTGCTGCACCGGGTCGACGCCGCGCGGCTGGAGGAGATGCTGCCCGACCTGGACAGCGGGATGGTGCCCAAGATGGAGGCGTGCCTGCGCGCGGTGCGCGGCGGCGTCCCCGAGGCGCACGTGATCGACGGACGATCGGCGCACTCCCTGTTGTTGGAGGTCTTCACCTCCGAGGGCGTCGGGACCATGGTGACCGAGGGGACCGGGGAACGGGCATGAACGACCAGCAGCGGTGGCAGGCCGCGATGATGGACAACTACGGCACGCCGGGCCTGACGCTCGTCCGCGGCGAGGGCGCGCACGTGTGGGACGCGGACGGCAACCGCTACCTCGACCTGCTCGCCGGCATCGCGGTCAACGCCCTGGGCCACGCCCACCCGGCCGTGGTCGCCGCCGTCACCGGGCAGATCGGCAGGATCGCCCACACCTCCAACCTCTACATCAACGAGCCCGCGCTCACGCTCGCCGAGCGCCTGCTGGACCTGGCGGGCGCGGACGGCGACGGCCGGGTGCTGTTCTGCAACTCCGGCGCCGAGGCCAACGAGGCCGCGTTCAAGCTGAGCCGCCGCACCGGCCGCACCAAGGTCGTGGCCACCGACGGCGGCTTCCACGGCCGCACCATGGGCGCCCTCGCGCTCACCGGCCAGCCCGCCAAGCGCGCCCCGTTCGAGCCGCTCGTGCCCGGTGTCGTGCACATCCCGTTCGGCGACGTCGACGCCCTCGAAGCCGCGATCGACGACGAGACCGCCGCGTTCGTCGTGGAGCCCGTCCAGGGCGAGAACGGCGTCGTCGTGCCGCCCGAGGGCTACCTGGGAGCCGCCCGCCGCATCACCGCCGAGCACGGCGCGCTGCTCGTCCTCGACGAGGTGCAGACCGGCGTCGGCCGCCTCGGCACGTGGTTCGCCTTCCAGCAGGCCGGTGTCGTGCCGGACGTGTTCACCCTGGCCAAGGGCCTCGGCGGCGGCCTGCCGCTGGGCGCGTGCGTCGCGCTCGGCCCGGCCAAGGACCTGTTCGAACCCGGCCAGCACGGCACCACGTTCGGCGGCAACCCGGTGTGCTGCGCCGCCGCCCTCGCCGTGCTCGACACGATCGCCGCCGACGGGCTGCTGGAGCACGCCTCCGCCGTCGGCAAGGAGATCGCCGCGGGCGTCGAGGCCCTCGACCACCCGCTCGTCTCCGGGGTGCGGGGCGCCGGCCTGCTGCTCGGCATCACGCTGCGCGAGGCGGTCTCGGCGAAGGCCGCGGCGGCCGCGCAGCGGGCCGGCTACCTGATCAACCCCATCCAGCCCGACGTCATCAGGATCGCCCCGCCGCTCGTCCTCGACGAGGCCGACGCGCAGCGGTTCGTGGCGGGGCTGCCGACCTGGCTGGAGGCGTGACGTGGTCCGCCACTTCCTGCGCGACGACGACCTGACACCCGCCGAGCAGGCCGAGGTCCTCGACCTCGCCGACACCTACCGGGTGGACCGGCTCGGCGCCAAGCCGCTGGCCGGGCCCAGGTCGGTCGCGGTCATCTTCGAGAAGAACTCGACCCGCACCCGCCTGTCGTTCGAGGTGGGCATCGCCCAGCTCGGCGGCAACCCGGTGATCATCGACGGCCGGTCCATGCAGCTCGGCCGCGAGGAGACCATCGAGGACACCTCCCGCATCCTGTCCGGCTACGTGGACGCGGTCGTGTGGCGCACGTTCGCCCAGAAGCGGATGGACGCCATGGCGTCCGTCTCGCGCATCCCGGTGATCAACGCGCTGACCGACGAGTTCCACCCGTGCCAGGTGCTCGCGGACCTCCAGACGATCCGGCTCCGGCACGGCGCGCTGCCCGGCCTCACCGTCACCTACCTCGGTGACGGCGCCAACAACATGTCCCACTCGATGCTGCTCGGCGGCGTCACCGCGGGCATGCACGTCCGCGTCGCCGCCCCCGAGCACTTCCAGCCCGCGCCGTGGGTCCTCGACGCCGCCCGCGAGCGCGCCGCCGACACCGGCGGCTCGGTGCGGGTGCTCAGCGACCCGCGCGAGGCCGTCGACGGCGCGGACGTGCTGGTCACCGACACGTGGACGTCGATGGGGCAGGAGAACGACGGCCGTGACCGGGCGCGCCCGTTCCGGCCCTACCAGGTCAACGCCGAGCTGGTCGCGGCCACCGGGGTGAAGACGACGGTGCTGCACTGCCTGCCCGCGCACCGCGGCCAGGAGATCACCGACGACGTCCTCGACGGGCCGGACAGCGCGGTCTGGGACGAGGCCGAGAACCGCCTGCACGCCCAGAAGGCGCTCCTCGTGTGGCTGCTGGAGCAGTCGGCGTGACCCGCACCGCGCGGCAGGCCCGCATCGTCGAACTGATCGCCCAGCGCGCGATCCGCAGCCAGTCCGAACTGGCGAAAACGCTTGCGGTGGAGGGCATCGAGGTCACCCAGGCCACCCTGTCGCGCGACCTGGACGAGCTGGGCGCGGTCAAGCTGCGCGGACCGGACGGCGGCGCGCCCGTCTACGTCATCCCCGAGGACGGCAGCCCGGTGCGCGGCGTGCAGGGCGGCACCACCCGGCTCGTCCGGGTGCTCAACGAGCTGCTGGTGTCCGTCGACCACTCCGGCAACCTCGCCGTCCTGCGCACCCCGCCCGGCGCGGCCCAGTTCCTGGCCAGCGCGCTGGACCGGGCCGCGCTCCAGGACATCGTCGGTACCATAGCCGGCGACGACACCATCCTCGTCGTGGCGCGCGAACCGGTCACCGGCGCCGAGCTGGCGGCGCGGGTCGCCGCGCTCGCCGCCGGCGAGGCGGGGGACGAGGGGCCGTGAACGGGCGGGCGTCCTGGCCTGCTCCGGCGCCCTCGCCTCGTCCGTCGCGCTGCGCCGCCTCGCCGGCACCGGCACCGAGGTGATCGCGGTGACCGTCGACGTCGGCCGGGACGAGGCCCTGGCGACCGTCCGCGAACGCGCACTGGCCTGCGGCGCGGCCGAGGCGCTGGTCGTGGACGCCCGCGACGAGTTCGCCGAGCACCTCGTGCGGGCCGCCGACCGGGCGGGCGCACTCGGTGCCGGCGGACACCTGCGAGGTCGTCGTCGCCTTCGACCGGGGCGTCCCGGTCGCCCTCGACGGCGAGACCGTCACCGCCTTCCAGGCCATCCGCGAACTCGACCTCAACGCGGGCCGGCACACTGTGCGCGGGGCCCGGCAGGCGCTCGGCGCCCTCGCCCTGACCACCGCGCACCGGGAGCTGGAGACCGTCACCCTGGAGCACGAGACGGCCCGCTTCAAGCGGCAGGTCGACCGCCGGTGGGGTGAACTGGTGCGCGACGGGCAGTGGTCCTCACCGCTGCGGCACGCGCTGGACGGCTTCCTGGAGACCACCCGGCGGCACGTGACCGGCGAGGTCCGGCTCCTGCTGCACGACGGCCGCGCCACCGTCACCGGCCTGCGCCGCGAGCAGGCACCGCACGACCACGCCCCCGCCGGCCGCGGCTGGGGCCACCCGCACGACCAGTCGAAGAGGGATCAGGGGTAGATGAGTTCTCTGTGGGGCGGGCGTTTCGCCAGTGGACCGGCCGAGGCGATGGCGATGCTGTCGCTGTCGACGCACTTCGACTGGCGACTCGCCCCCTACGACATCCGCGGTTCACGGGCGCACGCCCGCGTGCTCAACCGCGCGGGCCTGCTCACCGACGACGAGCTGACGCGCATGCTCGCCGCGCTGGACGCCCTGGAGGCCGACGTGGCCTCCGGCGCGTTCACGCCGGTCGTCGAAGACGAGGACGTGCACACCGCGCTGGAACGCGGCCTCATCGACCGGGCCGGGCCCGAGCTGGGCGGCAAGCTGCGCGCCGGCCGCTCCCGCAACGACCAGGTCGCCACGCTGTTCCGGATGTGGCTGCGCGACGCCGCCGAGCGCGTCTCCGAGGGCGTGCTCGACGTGGTCGACGCGCTCGCCGGCCAGGCCGCCGCGCACGCCACCGCCGTCATGCCCGGCCGCACGCACCTCCAGTCCGCGCAGCCCGTGCTCCTCGCGCACCACCTCCTCGCGCACGGCCAGGCCCTGCTGCGCGACGTCGAGCGGCTGCGCGACTGGGACAAGCGCGCCGCCGTGTCCCCCTACGGCTCCGGCGCGCTCGCCGGGTCCTCGCTGGGCCTCGACCCCGCCGCGGTCGCCGCCGAGCTGGGCTTCGACGCGCCCGTGGAGAACTCCATCGACGGCACCGCCTCGCGCGACTTCGCCGCCGAGATGGCGTTCGTGCTCGCCATGATCGGCGTCGACCTGTCCCGGATCGCCGAGGAGGTGATCATCTGGACGACCGCCGAGTTCCGCTTCGCCGTCCTCGACGACGCGTGGGCCACCGGCAGCTCGATCATGCCGCAGAAGAAGAACCCCGACGTCGCCGAGCTGACCCGCGGCAAGTCCGGCCGGCTCATCGGCAACCTCACCGGCCTGCTGGCCACCCTCAAGGCCCAGCCGCTGGCCTACAACCGGGACCTCCAGGAGGACAAGGAGCCCCTGTTCGACTCCGTCGAGCAGCTGGAGCTGCTGCTGCCCGCCCTGGCCGGGATGATCGGCACCATGCGCTTCGACACCGACCGCATGGCCGCCCTCGCGCCCGCCGGGTTCACCCTGGCCACCGACATCGCCGAGTGGCTGGTCCGGCAGGGCGTGCCGTTCCGCGTCGCGCACGAGGCGGCGGGGGAGTGCGTGCGCGCCGCCGAGACCCGCGGCGTCGGCCTGGACGAGCTGACCGACGACGAGTTCGCCGCCATCTCGCCCGCCCTCACCCCCGCGGTGCGCGACGTGCTCACCGTGGAGGGCTCCATCGCCTCCCGCGACGCCCACGGCGGCACCGCGCCCGATCGGGTCGCCGAGCAGCTCGCGAGGCTCCGGGACAAGGTCTCCCTTGCCCGCCTCGCCTAGGCAGCTCACCGAGCGGGAGCTGGCCGTCGACCCGGTCGACGCGGCCCGGCTCCTGCTCGGCGGCACCATCGAGTCCACCACCCCCGAGGGCGTCGTGGGCGTGCGGATCGTCGAGGTCGAGGCCTACCGGGGCGGCGACGACCCGGCGTCCCACTGCTACCGGGGGCGGACGCCGCGCAACGACGTCATGTTCGGCCCGGCCGGCCGGTTGTACGTGTACTTCGTCTACGGCATGCACTTCTGCGCCAACGTCGTGTCGCTGACCGACGGCGTGCCCGGCGCCGTGCTGCTGCGCGCGGGCGAGGTCGTGACCGGCCTGGAACTGGCCCGCGCCCGCCGCCCCGCCGCCCGCAGCGACGCCGAGCTCGCCAAGGGACCGGCCCGCCTCACCGGCGTCCTCGGCCTCGACCGCGCCCACAACGGCACGGACCTGACCGCCCCGGACGCCTCCGTGCGGCTGCTCGCGGGCGACCCCGTCGACCCGGCCGCCATCCGCACCGGCCCGCGCGTCGGCGTCGCCGTGGCGGTCGACGTGCCGTGGCGCTTCTGGGTCGACTCCCCGGCGGTCAGCGCCTACCGCCGGGGCACGCGCCGCACCCGCGCCGCACCACCGCCGGAGCGCTAGACCTGCCGGCCGGCCCGGACCTCGCCGAACACGTGCGTGCCCGGCGCCTCCGGGTCGTCACCGGCCCAGAACTCGACCCAGTGCCGCACGAACTCCGACTTGGAGATCGTGCCGTCGCCGTCGAGGTCCAGCAGCGCGAACACCCCGTCCGTCGGCGTCTCGTCACCGGTCCACGCGTGGATCATGCGGCTGTACTCGGGCGCCGACACCGCGCCGTCGCCGTCCTCGTCCACCGCCTCGAACATCGACTCGGCCGTGGCCACCACCAGGTCCAGCGCGGTGCCGAGGTTGTCCACCATCCTGAGCACCTCGTCGTGCGACACCTTCTCGTCGCTGTCCTGGTCGGACGCCGCGTGCAGGGCCTCCCACCAGCCCATCATGATCTCCCGCAACCGCTCCGGCTGGTACCCGTCGCGGAGGTGCACCCACCTGTCCGTCAACGCCTCGAAATCGGCGCGCTCCAGGTAACCGTCGCCGTTCACGTCCATCGCGGCGAACACGATGGAGGTCTTCTCCCGCTGCAAGTCGCTGGCCACGTGAACGAACTTGGCGGTCGAACGCGGCGCGGGCAATTGACCAGCCGGGGCATACCCGCGTGCGGCAGGGTGAACGCGCCGTGACCGTCGGTAGTGCCATCATGGCGTGGTGGGGGAGATCGACGACTTCGCGGTGATCGCGGCCCGGCACGTCCCGGTCGTCGCGGCACGGATACCCCGGACACCGGCGGCACTCGTGGCGGGCCTGCCCGGGGACCCGGAGGTGGTCGACGTCGCCGGCGGCCTGCGCCACGCGGGCGGCCTGCTCGCCGAACGCCTCCTCGGCGCCCTGGAACTCCACCTCGACGACCTGCCCGGTGCCGCGCCCGGCCTGGTGGAGGACCTGCGGCCCGTCGAGCACGCCACGTTCACCACGCTGAGCGGGGGCGCGACGAGCGAGACACAGGGCGCCCTGACCGTGCTGGACGCCACGCACCCCGGCGCGACCGCCCGCGTGCACGACCTCGTACGCCGGCTCACCCACCACCCGGCGCTGGCCGAGGTGCTCGGCGTGCCGCCCGGAACGCCGGCCGCGCCCGTCGGACCACCGGCCGCCGAGACCACCCGGACCGTCCAGGCCGCTCACGCCGCGCTCGCCGGGCACCGGCTCCGCCACCTGCCCGGCCGGGGCACCCCGGCCGGCCGGGCCGTGCACCCGTCGGACGCCGCCGAGGACCCGGCCCACCGCGCCGCCCTCGAAGCCAACCTCCGCGCGGCGCGCGCGCGGTCGGCCGCGGCCACGCCGCAGCCCGTCCACCCGCGCCCCCGCGCGATCCGGTACGCGCAGCCGTCACCGCCGATCGCCGACACCCCGGAGACCCGCGCCGAGACCGCCGCCGCGGCCCGCCACGCCGCACCGCACCTCGCGCTCGCCGTGATCACCGCCCACGCCGTCCTGCACCACCTCGGCGTCGCCACGCCGGCCGCCGTCGTCGGCACCGCCCTCGGCGTCACCGCGCGACTGCTCCCCGCCCTGCCCCCACCCGCCGACCACACCGAGGCCGTCCTGGCCCGCCGCCGCGCCGAGTACCTCTTCCCCCGGTACGCCTCCGGGCACGCCCGGGTCCACGACGGCCACTTCACCCTCGCCGAGGGACCCACCCCCGGGAACGTCGACTTCTCCGCCAACGGCCTCGTCGCCGTCGTCGACAACGGCATCGCCGTGCGCACCACCGACGTGGCCGGCGTGCCCGTCCGCCTCACCACCACCGAGACCGCGCCACCACCGCCCGACCTCGAATGGTGGGACGACGTCGTCGAGGTCTCCTGGCACGCCCGCCGCGGTGACGCGGCCATCCCCGGCGTCTCCGACACCACCCCGCCGTGGCCCGGCGACCTCCGCGTCCGCGTGCACGCCAGGGGCCGCGACGGCAACGACACCGAGTGGTACGAACTCGCCGCCTGGCCGGCCCCGCCCGCGCCCGAACGGGTGCTCAAGACGGCGGACACCACCGAACCCCCGTACGCCGCCCACCGCTGGATCAACCGCAGCGCCCTCTCCGAGGCGGCGTGCGTCACCGTCGTCACCGGCTCCACCCGCGACGGGGTGCTGCGCGCGTTCGGCGCCACCGCGCCCGCCTCCCGGAGGGACGTCGACCACGGGCACGGCACCGCCCCGTGGGTCGCCGTCCACGAGACCGACGGGGCGGTCCTCGCCGTCGAGCCCGACGGCTGCCGGGGCGCCGACCGCGGCGTCCTCGCCGCGCTGTCCGCGCACGGCCGCGCCGCGAGCATGTTCTGGAACGTCAACGCGCTCACCGGGCTGGGCTTCGCCGAGCGCGGCCGGGTCGTCGCCGCCTTCGAACCCTGGTGCGCCGACGACCTGCCCGCCGACGTCGCCCGACTGCTCGACGACCTGGTCGGCTCGCGCCACGAGGTCGCCCGGGGGCTCACCGCCGTCGCCCGCTACACCGGGCGCGGCATCACCCCCGACGACCTCGCCGCCGTCGAGCGGGCCGACGAGGTCCACCTGATCACCGGGCAGGACCGGCCGGGCCGATGACCCGGCCCGGCCGGCCGGTCAGCGCACGGTCCTCCGGTACCAGACCCGCCGTTCACCGGAGGGCAGCGCGACCCGGGTGATCACGTTCGTCAGCACCGCCCCGATCAGCAGCCACAGCAGCGCGGCCAGGCCGTCGTTGAGCAGCGTCCGCAGCCCGGCGCTCGCGGGCGTGAACAGGTCGCGCAGGCCCAGCGACACCCCCGCCGACCACGACTCGATCATCCGCGCGAACCCGTTCGCCGGGTTCGCGCCGCCGATCACCAGGAAGATGTGGATCGCCAGCACGACGGCGAACAGCCAGCACAGCACGTCGATCACCGCGCACGCCACGCGCACCCCGCGCACCCGTCCGTCGCCGCGCTCGACGACCTCTTCCCGCTGGTACGCGACCTCCTGCGGAGGGACGTGCTGCTGGTGCGGCACCCCGGGGCGGGGCGCGATCTCGGTGGGGCGATCAGTGGGACGTGGATCGCGATCCGGGTAGGTCATCGCTGCGGTCCTCTCACTAGAGCCCGCCCCCGACTACCCGGAGCGGACACCGCCTCAAACCGCGTTGACCAGGTGTCGGACAATGGCCAGGTGAGCGAGCACATCCTCGACGAGCTGACCTGGCGCGGCCTGATCGCGCAATCCACCGACCTCGACGCGCTGCGGAAGGACCTCGACGCGGGACCGCTCACCCTCTACGCCGGGTTCGACCCGTCCGCGCCCAGCCTCCACGCCGGCAACCTCGTGCCCCTGCTCATGCTGCGCCGCTTCCAGCGCGCCGGGCACCGGCCCCTGGTCCTGGCGGGCGGCGCGACCGGCATGATCGGCGACCCGCGCGACACCTCCGAGCGCACCCTCAACCCGCTCGACACCGTCGCCGAGTGGGTCGGGCGCATCCGCGGCCAGCTGGAGCGGTTCGTGGAGTTCGACGACGGCCCCACCGGCGCGCTCGTCGTCAACAACCTCGACTGGACCGGCCCGATGTCCGCCCTGGAGTTCCTGCGCGACGTCGGCAAGCACTTCTCGGTCAACGTCATGCTCGCCCGCGAGACGGTCAAGCGCCGCCTCGAAGCCGACGGCATGTCCTACACCGAGTTCAGCTACCTGCTGCTCCAGTCCCACGACTACCTCCACCTCCACCGCGCGCACGGGACGAAGCTCCAGGTCGGCGGCTCCGACCAGTGGGGCAACATCATCGGCGGCGTGGACCTCATCCGCCGGGTCGACGGCAAGACCGCGCACGCCCTGACCGCGCCGCTGGTGACCGACGCCGAGGGCCGCAAGTTCGGCAAGTCCACCGGGGGCGGCAACGTGTGGCTCGACCCGGAGATGA